>DASZBX010000001.1:0-5364 GCA_035943635.1 Actinocrinis sp.
CACCCCGCCAGCTCCAAAAGCATGATCCAAATCGGGATGATCGACAACCTCGCCAAACGCGCAACGGACGAAACCACACCAACCTGGCGAGGCACATATTAGCTCTAAAACCCCAATCAGAACTTATCGAACGCCCTCTGAGCCGGCCGAGAGCGCGAAGCATCAGGGCTCGGCGGACGTCGCGGCCGGATCGGGAACGGCCTCCGGGGCGGCGGGCAGGCTGACCACCATGGTCAGGCCGCCGCCGGGGGTGTGTTCGGGGACCAGGGTACCGCCCATGGACTCGGTCAGGCCGCGGGCCAGGGCCAGGCCCAGGCCCACTCCGGTGCTGTTGTCCCGGTCGCCCAGGCGTTGGAACGGGCGGAACAGAAGGTCGCGGGCCGAGTCGGGGATGCCGGGGCCGTGGTCCGTGACCCGCAGCTCGACCAGGCCGTGGCGACTGACCGCGGTGATCCGGACCGGGGAGTCGGTGTGCCTGATCGCGTTGGCGACCAGGTTGGCCACGACGCGTTCCAGCAGGGGGCCGTCGGCGAGCATAGCCGGGACGTCGGGGGCGGGCTGGTCGAAGCGGACCCGCTCGGTGGCGTCGGACAGGCTGTCCAGGGCGGGCGGGACGATCTCCTCGGCGGCGAACGGCTCCAGGCGCGGCTTGAGGGCTCCGGCCTGGAGCCGGGACATGTCGAGCAGGTCTTCGACCAGGCGGGTCAGGCGGGCCAGGGAGTCGTCGGCGATGTCGAGCAGTTCGACCCGGTCCTGGGCGCCGACCTCCAGTTCCGGGTCGGCGAGGGTGTTGACGGCGGCGCGGGCTGCGGACAGGGGTGCGCGTAGGTCGTGGGAGACGGCGGTCAGCACGGCGGTGCGCATCTTGTCCGCGGCTTCCAGGTTCGCCGTGTGTGCGGCGGCCTGGGCTAGCGCGCGGCGTTCCAGGGCCGCGGTGGCCTGGGCGGTGAACGCGGCCAGGACGTGCTGATCGGCTGGGGACAGGACCCGGCCGCGCAGGGCCAGTTGGCCGCCGGAGCCTACGGCCACGACCGTGTCGGCCTGGTCGGGAGACTCGGCCGGGTCGGGGCCGCTGGCGGCGATCACGATCCAGGGTGAGACGGAGACGGAATCGACGGTCAGGGGGGCGGAGTCGGAGTCGGCGGGCGGGAGGGGGTCGGCGGCGTAGGCGGGGGCGGCCTGCGTGGGCGGCGCTGGATCGGTGAGCGGAGCGAGTGGGCGGGCAGGGGTGAGTGTTAGGTGGTCAGCGGGTCCGGACGAGGAGTGGGCGGCGGGGTGAGTAGAGGAGTGGGCGGCTGAGGTTGCCGACAAAAGGGCGGTGTCATCGGCGATGTGAGGAAAAGCACCATTTCCTGAATCTGACCCGATCGAGCGGCTTCCCTCTCCGCTCAACTGAAGAAGACTCACAGACGCCGCGCCGAACGTGTCCCTCAGTTGGTCCAACAGCGCACTCAAAGCGCCATCCCCGCGCAGCACCGACACCGACAGGACGTTGAGCGTCTCCGCCTCGGCATTGGCCCGGGCGGCGCGGCGGGACTGTTTCGCGGCCAGGTCGACCACCGACGCCACGGTCAGGGCGACGATCACGAACACGACCAGCGCGATCGCGTCGTTGGCATCCGCGATCGAGGCCGAGTGCAGCGGAAAGATGAAGTAGTAGTTCAGCAGCAGCGACGCCCAGATCGCCGCGGCCAGGGCCGAGAGCATGCCACCCAATCGGGCGATCGCCACCACGGCGACCAGGAACAACAGCACCCGGCTGGTCAGGTTCATCCCGTGCGGCACCCGGGTGAGCACGGCGGTCAGCACCGGCGGGACCACCGCGGCGGCGGCCGCGCCGCGCCAGCGGGCGAAGGTCCGGCGGCGTCTTTGCTGCTCACGCAGCTCATGAGCCTTGGCCGCGCCGATGGTCTGGCGCAGGTGCCCGGGGTCGGTTCCCCGGGTCCTGGACGGGATCCCCCGCATCGTGGCGTACGCTCCTGCCGACCGGACTGAAATCCGGGGCCGGACCGCGCCGTCGATCGACGCGATTGGCCCCTTCGGGTACGTCCCCTGTCTACCCGGCGCCAACCGGCCCCGTCCAGCGTGCCTCGCCGAACGCCCCGCGATGGAGCGCCGATTCCTCAGTTCTCCCGGCCAGATCCGCCGGGAACAGGACAAATGCGGATAAAGCCGGTGATATAGGAATTATCCGCCCCGGCCTCGCCGAGGGACCGCCCTCGGGCCTAACATGCCCTGCGTGCCTTCACTGATGGAGATGACTAAACGCGTTCTCGTCGGACGCCCCGTGCGCAGCGAGATGCTCGGCGAGGCGACCCTGCCGAAGAAGATCGCGCTGCCCGTGTTCGCCTCGGACGCGCTGTCCTCGGTGGCCTACGCGACCGAGGAGATCCTGCTGGTCCTGTCCGCGGGCGGACTGGCGTTCTTCCACTACACCTGGTACATCGCGGCCGCGGTCGGGCTGCTGATGCTGGTGGTCGTGGCGTCCTACCGGCAGAACGTGCACGCCTATCCATCCGGCGGCGGCGACTACGAGGTGGCCACCACGAACCTCGGCGCCAAGGCGGGCCTGACCGTGGCCAGCGCGCTCATGGTCGACTACACCCTGACCGTGGCGGTGTCCGTCGCGGCCGGCGTGGCGAACCTGGCCTCGGCCATCCCCGCGCTCAACGCGCACGTGGTGCTGATCTCGGTGGTCGTCATCGCGGTGATCACCCTGCTGAACCTGCGCGGAGTGCGCGAATCCGGGACTGCCTTCGCGATCCCGACCTACTGCTTCATCGCCTCGATCGCCCTGATGATCATCTGGGGCGTGGTGAAGATCGCCGCCGGCCACCCGCTGACCGCCGACAGCGCGCACTACCAGATCAAGTCCACCGGCAACTACACCGGACTGGCCCTGGTCTTCCTGCTGCTGCGCGCGTTCGCGTCCGGGTGCACCGCGCTGACCGGCGTGGAGGCGATCAGCAACGGCGTGCCCGCGTTCAAGGTGCCCAAGAGCAAGAACGCCGCGACCACCCTGGCCCTGCTCGGCGGGATCGCGGTGACCATGTTCGCCGGCGTCACCGCCCTGGCCCTGGCCGGCCACGTGCACGCCGCGGAGACCCCCTCGGACCTGATCGGCCTGCCCGCCGGCCAGACCCCGCGCACGGTGATCGCCCAGGTCGCCCGGTCCGTCTTCGGCGACTCCTCGCCGCTGTTCTACATCCTGCAGTTCTTCACCGCGCTGATCCTGGTGCTGGCCGCGAACACCGCGTTCAACGGCTTCCCGGTGCTCGCCTCGATCCTGTCCCGGGACAAGTACCTGCCCGGCCAGCTGCGCAACCGCGGGGACCGGCTGGCCTACTCCAACGGCATCCTGCTGCTGTCGGGCCTGGCCATCCTGCTCGTGGTGATCTTCCAGGCCTCCCCGACCCGGCTGATCCAGCTGTACATCATCGGCGTGTTCGTCTCGTTCGTGTGCAGCCAGACCGGCATGATCCGGCACTGGAACCGGCTGCTGAGATCGGAGACCGACGGGCCGGCCCGGCGCCGGATGATGCGCGCCCGGGTGATCAACTCGGTCGGGGCCGGGTTCACCGGCGCGGTCCTGGTGATCGTGCTGGCCACGAAGTTCCTCAAGGGCGCCTGGATCGTGGTCATCGCCATGCCGATCATCTGGCTGACCATGCGCGCCATCCAGCGGCACTACGAGCAGGTGGCGATCGAGCTCGAACCGCCGGAGGACCTGAAGATCATCCACCCGTCCAACAACCACGCCATCGTGCTGGTGTCCAAGCTGCACCTGCCCACCCTGCGCGCCATCGGCTACGCCAGCGCGGCCCGGCCCACCAGCATCCAGGCGGTCACCGTGGAGATCGACGAGGGCGACGTGGCGACACTGAAGAAACAGTGGCAGGAGCGCGGCATCTCGGTCCCGCTGACCGTGGTCGCCTCGCCCTACCGGGAGATCACCCGGCCGGTGGTGGACTTCGTCAAGCGGATGCGCACCGAGAACCCGAACGACATCGTGACCGTCTACATTCCGGAATACGTTCTGGGACACTGGTGGGAACAGTTGCTGCACAACCAGT
Source organism: Actinocrinis sp. (assembly GCA_035943635.1). Lineage (GTDB taxonomy): Bacteria > Actinomycetota > Actinomycetes > Streptomycetales > Catenulisporaceae > DASZBX01. The sequence continues at coordinate 4,074 of DASZBX010000001.1, forward strand.
CCGCACTGCGCCTGAAGAGCCGCCTGCTCTTCCAGCGCCGGGTCGTGGTCGCCAGCGTCCCCTACCAGCTCCAGTCGGCTCTGGACCGGAAACAGCGTCTGCTCGCGGCCACCGAGCAGCCGCCGGCCAAGCCGCCGGTCGACTCCGTCCGTTGACCACGAATCCGCATTCACCACCGACCGGCGGGCCAGACGGGCCCGCAGGAGGGAGCCCGCGATGAAGCGAGCATCCGAGGACACCGCCACCGTCACCGAGGAGCCGGCCGCCCAGATCGGCGTCCAGCCGCCCGAGAAGGGCCGCCGGGGGCCGCTGCGGCGGCTGCTGGACCGCTTGTCGGCCGAGACCGAGGAACTGGACGCCGAGGAGCTGGAGGCGGCCATACCGGCCCAGGGCGCGACCCCGATCGCGCAGTGCCGCGACCGCGAGCCGGCCTGCATCATCGGCACCCTGCGCACTGTCACCTTCCGTCCGCGGGCCGGCGTGCCCGCGCTCGAGGCCGAACTGTGGGACGGGACCGGGTCGGTCACCGTCATCTGGCTCGGCCGCCGGGAGATCCCGGGGATCGACCCGGGCCGCACGATCAAGCTGCGCGGGCGGATCACCTCGCTGCGCGGCCGGCGGGCCATCTACAACCCGGTCTACGAGCTTCGGCCCAGAGCCACAGACTAGTCCGGCCGGGCCGTCTCGCAGAGCCGGAATCCGTTAAAAACCCGTATGCAGCGTATGGGTGGCGTTGACGGGGCTCGCGGACCGGGCGGGGAAGCAGTCAACTGGGTGTCATGCCTCCCCTGCCCGAGTCCGCCGTCCCGATCCTGCCGAGCTGCGATCTGGGGCGCTCCGAGGCGTTCTACACGTACCTCGGCTTCCGAGTGCTCGGTCGCGCCCGGGACTACCTGCGGGTGGCGCACGGCGCGATCGAGCTGCACCTGTACCTGGCCGACGAGCTCGACCCGGTGCACAACCCGGCCGGCTGCTACTTCCGGGTGGCCGATCCCGAGGCCCTGCGCCGGACCTGGCGGCGCGACGGGGTGTCCTGCCTGGAGGTGCCCGGATCGACCGACTACGGGCAGACCCGCTTCGCCCTGGTCGACCCGGACGGCAATATCCTGCGATACGGCCCGGCCGAGCCGGCGCTGCTCTAGGCAGTGTTGGGAATGTGTCAAGGCCACGGCATGACCGCCGGTTTGTGCTGGTAGGTGCGGCGAATCTGGTCAGCGCCGAGCATGGGCGCGCCGCACGGGACGGCTCATACTCGGTCGTCTGTGCCGTTGCGTGCGGTGCGGCCAGGCGA
>DASZBX010000002.1:0-8088 GCA_035943635.1 Actinocrinis sp.
CGCCGCCCACTCGTCCAACAACGCCGCATCCGCCGCGACAAGCTCATCCAGGTCACCTGCCAACTCATCCACGACAAGCCAACGAGCGACAGCACACCCAGGTCACACCAACAAGATCAACTCAAAGTGTCGCTGTAGTACCGGGCCGCCCTGGCAGGCTGGCCCGAAACCGTCCGCCTCTGTGCCTTGACCACGGTAGCAGCCGTGGTCGCAGCGTTGTCTTATCACCTTGCGGGCAAGTAGACAGTGTCTAGAGTAGCCCTTAAGGCGCTACTCCCGGCAGGCGTGTTTGCACCTAACACGTTTTTGCCATATGTGCGGGCCCACGACGTCAGGCGGGGCCCGCACACTCTTTTCCCGGGTTAGCCGTAGAAACGGCTGCGCAATCAACGGATACGCCGGCCACAGACGACGACTGCCCGAAGAGCTCGGGCAGGCACCTACGGCTGTCCTGAGCTGCATATGTGTTGGAACCTTCGTCAAAACTACGGCTACGCCCTAAGGCGGCGCGCCCTCTCGATTGGGCGATCGAGAGGGCGCGCCGGGTCGGGCTGGGACCTGGACACCATGTTCTTCGTCGCCGAGTCCATCTCCCAGGACCCGGCCGAGTTTGCCGCTGCGGTGGCCGGATTCGTCCGGGCGGTGCGGCCCGGCGACCCGTTCGCAGCCGCGTTCATGGGGCGCTCGGTCGGCTACTCAGTGGCCGACCTGCCGTTCCCGGCCCTCGGTCGGCGAGGACGAGGTGCGCCACGCCCTGGACCCGCTGGCCGACCAGGTGGCCATGCACTGGGTGGAGACCCGGCCGGCCCCGCTGCGGCCCGATTACACCGGGGTGCTGGTGGTCACCGGGCTTGCCCGGTGACCGGGCAAGCTCCGGTGCCGCGGCCGGTCCGCCGCAGGGCATAAGCAGCGCCCTACACCCGCGGCTGAGCAGGCTGCGCGCCGCGCTCAGCCGGCGGCTGACCGCAGCCCTGGTCGGCCTGCTGCGCGCGTTCACCTGAACCTGCACAACCCCGACTCCCGCTACGGGCGCAACCTGATCAGCCTGATCAACCAGGACCACCTGCCGGTCCGGCAGGTGGCGATGCAGTTCACCGACCTGATGGAGGCGGTCCGCGGGCGACTGGGCGAGGCCCGGCTGGGCGTGCAGAAGGCCGGCGAGTTGGAGGACCCGGCCGGGTTCGCCTTTGGGCAGCCGCAGTTGTAGGTGCTGGGGATGACCGACAGTTACGGCGTCGCCATCGAAGACAGCGTGGCCTGCTATCGGCCGGGCGCGTTCACGGACCTGTGTGTGTTCGGCTATGACGCGCACGGCCGGATTCGGCACCTGCCCTCCCCGGAGGCCGGGGCCTTCCGGGCCTGAGCGCATCCTGCGGCCTGCGGCTGCCACGAAGCCGGACGCCCGCCCGCTCGACCCGCTGCCGGACGGTTCCCCAGGCATCCTCACCAGGGTGCCAGCACTCTGCGGCGCGGTACGCGGAAGCTAGGAGGCACTTGAAGGTCTGAATGTAAGCGAGCTATGGTCGCCGAGCCTGAAGGCAGGACGGCCGCCGGTGCACCGCGGCCGACCCGAGTCACGGGCACGCGTCACCACCAACAATACGAGCATGTGATCATCGAACCGAACGGAGTGAACAACAATGCGCACGCAGACCTCTGAGCCCTGCGGTCCCAGGCGGCAGTCCGGCCACGCGCCTGCCCTGGCGCCAGGCCCGGTGCGGCCCGGCCCGCGAGATCTCCGGCCGCGACCAGGTGCGTCGTGGGCTAATGGCGCGGGTACGGCCAAGGATCTCCATGCCCTGCCAGGATGTGACCCCGGCGGCCTCTGCACGGTCGGCCGTTGCCGCGCAGGCGGCCGATCGGCGATTGAGGCAAACATTTGATGTTCTGAAACCGACAGTGCTGAAATCACAAACCTGAAGGGCGAGAGTCCGTGACATCTGCGCCGGACCACGTCCGACGCCGATCGACCATTCTATCGCGAAGGGGCACCAGAGATGAACGATGCTCGCCCAAGGGAACCTGCCGGCCCCATTAGGCGGACTGTGAAGCTTCTGGTCCAGCCATCGCGGCCTCCTCCGAACTCGACCCGGGCTCAGCGTCGGGGCGGTGTCGAATTGTACGTCGGTGACTTCGGCGACGGCTTGGCCGCCGGGCTTGACGTAGCGCATGGCGGTGCGTGTGCCGAGCGACGCAGCTTGGCTGTTTGTGCGGCATTCCGCAGGTTCCCCGGCTTTCCCGGAGATCAGTGAGTGTGGCTCTGTCCTGTAACCGCGGCCACCCCGACTAGCGTGCGCAAGGGTTCTGGTACGGAACTCCTGGAGCATATTGCGCCCATTGCCCAACGGTGATCGGGCTCGAAACGGTCGAGCACAGCTGGTCGGTGGCCTGCTGTGGACCCGTGCCGACGAGGTAGACGACAGATGGACCGTCTGATGCCACGCTGATCAGTAGTTTTCCGTCCGTCGCAAAGCCGGCGGCAGCCACGTCCTCGTGCACGGTCGTGTAGTCGACATTGGTGACGGGGCTGAAGGCGCCCAGGAGCACGGGCGCGGCGCGATTGCGTGTGTCCCACAACTGCACGGTTTGAAGACTCCAGTCGGCCATGAAGTCGTCATCGGCGCTGAACATGACTCCCGTGATCTCGAATGCTGTGATGATCGAGGCAGCGAGTTTCGGGGAGTGCGCGTCGGTCGTGTCCCAGATGGACAGTCCGTTGCCGGCCTGGCCGCTGGCAGCCAGAAGGTGCCCGTCGTTGCTGATACCGAGTACGACTCCTGAGTGGCGCGAGACGGTGGCCGTGGAGCGCACCTGGCCGTTCTCGACGCTGTAGAGGTTCAGCGTGGTGCCGCCGAAGTCCGGGTCAGGCGGTGATGCCGCGGCGAATACCGTGGTGCTGCTGTTAAGGCCCTCGCCCTGGCTGGCCTGGCTCAGCGGCGAGAAACCGGACTCGACGGGGTGCGCGGGGTCGCTGATGTTCCACCAGTCGATGCCGGTGGGCGTCGTCATGAAGACGGTGTTGTCGACAAGGTTGCCTCCCATGCCGTTGCCGGCTGCGGGGTCGTTGACCTGTCCGAGCAGGGTCGCGGTTCCGGCGTCGGTGACGTGCCACAGGTTCAGTACGCCGCCGCCGCCCCGGACGGCGACCGTGCCGTCGGCGGTGGAGCCGACGCCGTCGGCGGGAGGCAGGGCGCGGTTCACGGTGCCCAGGGAGGCGGTTTGCCGCGGGTGACTCAGGCTGGCGATGTTCCACAGCTGCACCTGTCCGCTTTGGGCGACGGCGAGCACGACGTTCGGGTCGAGGAAGGCGGCGAGGGCCGCTGGCGAGCTTAGCGGGAGGGTCGCCGCGAGGGCGGGTCCGGCGGGCGCGTCCAGGTTCCAGATGCCCATGGCGGCGACGGGCGTGTCCGTTTGTGCGAGCGCCGCGATCATGAGGCGCCCGTCGTCGCTGACCGCCGGCGCCGTTGCCGCGCTGTACGCACTGGCGTTGGCGATCAGTGCGGGCGAAGGGCGCCAGAGCCGGACGGCGTTGTCCAGTCCGCCGGTCAGCAGGTCCCCGCTGCTGGTGTAGGCCATGGTGGGTGTGGAGAAGCCCGTGCTCAGGCAGACTGGTTCGGTGGTGTCGGGGTCCTGGACGAGGGCGACCATGTCGAGCAGGCACATGACGGAATTGCCGGTTTCCGTGTCAGTGCCGCTGAACGCGAGAGTGCGGGCGTCGGGGCTGAAGGAGAGGGCTTCGAGATCCACGTTGGAAGCGGTGGCGGTGTTGATGAAGGGGACCTGCGTGGGGGCGGTGGCCTGGCTGATGTTCCACAGGTCCAGGCTGGCGTCGCTGGCGCCGGCCAGGTCGGTGCCTGCGGAGTCGATCGCGATGTCCTGGTAGCCGGAGTTGATCGTCGCGAGGCTGGTCGGGGTGGCCGGGTCGGCCAGGGACCACAGGCGCGTCTGGCCGCCCTCGATGCTTTCGGCCAGTATGCTGCCGCCGGGAGCGAAGGCCACCGAGGCGAGTTGGATGCCGATGTTGGTGCTCGGGTTGGGCAGTTCGGCCAGGAAGCGGGGGTTGGTGGGCGCGGTGATGGACCACAGCAGGGTGTAGCCCGACTCCGAGGCGGCAGCGAGCACAGTGCCGTCCGGGCTGACAGCCATCGAGCTGATGTGCCAGGGCCCCGGGATGGGGATGGGCAGGTGGGCCTCGACGGCGGGGTGGGAGGGGTCGGCGAGGTTCCACAGGCACAGGCCCGGCGTGCCGCATTCGGCCGCCAGCAGTGGCGCGCGCGGGACAATGGCGAGCCCGGTGGCGCCGGCGGTGTGCAGTGTCGACTGGGGGATCGGGGTGGCAGGGGTGCCGAGGTTCCACACGTGTACCGTCCCGCCTTGGTCGACGGCTGCGCCGAGAGGGCCGTCGGCCTGCGTCGCGGTGCGGGTGAACGCGTCGTTCCCGGTAGTCAGGATGTTGTCGAGCAGCGGAGACTGCAGGGCGCCGTAAAGCGCGTCGAGGGCATCGGGGGTGGCTGAAGTGCGGTTGGCGGCGACCGCGAGTTGCGCGGCCAGGCCGGGGTCGCTGGCGCTCAGGGCCTGGGCGTCGGCGGCGAGCGTGCCGGAGCGCACCACGGCTGCTCTGTGCGCCGCGTCCTGCTGCGCGTGCACCGAGACGATCCCGAGACCGCCGGCGGCCAGGAGCAGTGCGCTGAGCACGCCGACCACGGCGCGTCGGCGGCGAGTGCGCGAGCGACGGTAGCCTTCGCCACGCTGGAGGAAGTCACGTTCGGCGCCGGTGAGATCCTCGGCGCGGGCGGGCAGCCACGCGCGGGCCTCGTCGAGCGCGTCCCGGGTGGGCAGGCGGTCCGGGGTTCTGCCGGTGTTGTGCCAGCGTGCCAGGTCATGGCGCAGCGTCTCGCGCCAGCGGAGAAACGGCTCCTCGGTGGTGACCAGTTGTGCGAGCTCACGCCAGGCGGTGATCAGTACTTCGTGGGCCAGTTCGATCGATTCGGCCCGGGCGAGCGCGTCGGCAGGGTCCGTGTCGCGCGCGGTGTTCAAGGTGATCAGTCGGGCGGCGGCCAGGCGTTGGGCCACGCGCCACTGCGCGTCGCCAAGTTCCGCGCGCGGCACAACGCGCCGGGCGGCGTGCTCGGCGCCGATCGGCAGGCGGACCAGCTGAGCCAGCAAACGTCGGGCGGCGGGCTTGTCCTCGTCCTCGATGTCCGTCCAGGCGCGGTCGGCATAGTCGCGTAGCGCGCCGCGGACGCCGCCGAGCGCGTGGTAGGCCTGGAACGTCAACGCAGCACCGTGTTGTGTGCGCCACAGCTGGTCGAGGGTGAAGGTCAGCAGCGGCAGGGCGCGCGGGGCGTTGCCGGTGTCGGCCAGGATGTGCTCGACCAGGTCTTTTTCGAAGTGCGCGCCGGAGGTCTGGGCGACCGGCTTGCTGATCGCCTCGCGCAACTGCTCGGCGCTCATCGGCGGCAGGCTGTCGAAGGCGGGGCTGATCAGGGTACGAAGGCGCTCGTCGGCTTGGACCGGCTCGACGAAGTCGGCCCGCAGGGTGGCGAGCACTGCCACGCCCGCCGGCGGGCGCTGGCCGGATAGGGCGGCGGCGAACGCGCGGACGGCGTCGTCGGGAAGGTCGAGCAGCTCTTCGAATTGATCGATCACGATGAGCAGTCGCCTGCGGTGCCAGCGGTTGAGGATGAGGGGCACGACATCGTGGAGCCCGTCAAGGGCGAGGGTCTTGGCGAGGCCGTCGGTTGCCTGCAGGTTCTCTAGCGCGGACTTTTCCGGATCGAGCAAGGGGAGAAGTTCGGCGGCTAGGGCGTGCAGCGGGCTGCTACCGCGGGTGGGCCGCATCAGCAGGGGAATGTCGCCGGCTGCGCGTCGGCGCGGGATGACTCCGGCGCGCACGAGTGAGGACTTGCCGCAGCCGGACGGGCCGACCAGCGTGGTGGTGCGCTGTGCCCCGACCGCGCCGGCCACGCGTTCGCTGTCGGCGTGGCGGCCGTGGAAAATGTCCTTGTCGGACTCCTCATACGGCTCGAGCGATCGGAACGGTGAGGGCGGCGGCAGGATCAGCTCGCCCAACCCCGGCCACGCCTCGACTAGACGGTGAGTGGGGATCAGGTAGCCGGCCGGGGTGTGCCCGGACTCCCCGACGGCCACCATGCCGACCACGCCCGCGAGCGCGTCGTCCCACACGGGGCTGCCGCTGAAGCCTGGAGCGATACGGTGGCCGCCCCCGGCTCGGTCCACTTCCACCCAGCCTTCGGCCCGCCCCGCCCGCAGCACTCCGTTGTGCCATACCCCACCCGGGTGCCCGGCGGGCACACCGAACGCTCGCACCGAGTCTCCCCACAGGTCTTTGTACTGATAGACCAGGCGTACCGGCCAGGCGCCCGGCACCGGCGCGTCCAGGCGCAGCACGGCCACATCCCCGGCGCCCGAGTCCTGGGCCGGGATCCAGTGCTCGATGCTCGCCGTGATGCCCTTGCCACCGTGTCTCGAGCCGAGGAGCGGCAGGTCGACCCTGACGGTCGCGCCCGGCGCGGGTTGCGCGCCATCCTTGACGTCCAGCGCAGCGGACACGATGTGAGCGCAGGTCAGGGCGATATCCCTGGCGACGAGAAAGCCCACGCCCACCGGGCAATCACACTCGTCGAAGATCCGCAGCATGGCCGCGTCCAGCGGACCGGCGCTGCTGCCCCGCGTGGCGAGAGGGTGTGTCATGCCACCGCCTGCGCCGGATCAGGGGCCGGATCCGAATCCGGGGCTGCTACCGGCGGTCTGGTCCAGGCGAGGGTGACCTTGAAGGTGGCCGCAGCCGCCGCGCTGGAGATGACCAGGTCGGCTTGGGCGGTGAAAGACAGTCCGAACTCCGCGCCAATCTGGTCGGGCGCGTCGGCCATCCCGCGGAAACCCTTGATCAGGCTCTCGGCCACCGGTCGGATCCCCGCCAGCATCTCGCCGAACGCCTGCTCGGCGCGTACTACGGCCCGGCCAGGCCGGGCGACTTGCACTACACCGTCTCCGACCTGCTTAATCTCGACCCTGACCAGTTGGGGCGGTCCGTCCGTACCTTCGACCATCATCTCCACCAATTGCGTCATGCCTGTGCCTCCTTTGCTCCCCGTCCCGGGGTTTATGGCTTTCCGCGCATTGTTGCGTGCAGCGGATGCTGACACACCGCGAATTCGAGATCTGTGACCATCTTTTGAACCAGCGGCGATCCGGCCGCAAACTGCCACCAAAAGACCAGGCCAGAGCAATGATCACCCGCGATTGTGCTGCTTCCGCGGCGTTTTTCTACCGTGTGGCCGAAGAACTTTGGGATGGAAAGTCACACCAGGAAGGTCGACTCATCGGCGTGGCGAGGCTTCCCGTTCCGCTGCTACTCGCGGGCCGAGAGTCCCACCACGCGGGTGGACCTGCGCCGCGAACTGCGGGAGATCCGCCGGGGCGTGGCCTGTACCATCGAGCACTTCGCGCAGGTGGCCGACGGGATCTAGATCGGTTATGCGGTTTCGTGGCGTAGGGGTGGCGAACTTGCCGATGGGCCAAGTTGATCACGAAGGGTGTCCATGATCGGAGGAGTCGGCTCTCTTACCAGGAGTTTTCGCCATGCAACCCGATCTGGACACCCTTCTTATCGCACTGTACGTCGTCTTGGATGATCACGTGCTGCCTTCGCTGCGAATCGCCACCCGCCCTGGGCGGCCGCCCGAGGTGGCCGATGCGGAGGTGATCTGCCTGGCCGTGGCCCAGGCGTTGACCGGGTATACCGAGGACGCCCGGTGGCTGCGCGGCGCCGACCGGATCGTCGGGCACTTGTTTCCCAGGCTTTTATCCCAGTCCGAGTACGGTCGACGAGTGCGAGCCCTGGCGCCGGCGATGCACCTGGCACTGGTGCGTCTGGCGCGCGAGTGCCCGCTGAGCCAGGACGTGGTGCGCCTGCTGGACGGGATGAGTTTCCCTAGGGTTTTTGAGGTGCCTTAGCCCGTTGACCTGTTCTTTTGTGGGGTGCTGGGGGTTCGCCCGGTTGGGCGTACCCGGTTGGCGGTACCGGTGCGCGTCCCGGGGATGGTGCCGGGGCTGCGCCGGGGT
>DASZBX010000003.1:0-21766 GCA_035943635.1 Actinocrinis sp.
CCTGGAGAACCAGGCCGCCCAGACCTACCTGTTCGCCGCCGGCAACGTCACCAGCGCCGGCGGCATCGCCACCGCCGCCAGCATCGCCCCGGTCGAAGCCATGCACGCCGCCATCCTCCAGTTCGTCCTCGGCGAATACCCGGTCCCGGACACCTTCCTCGGCACCGGCAAAGCCGCCAGCCCCACCCTGCTCACCGTCTGACACCGACGACTGACGCACACCTAGGAGACACCTTGCCGGAGTGGGCGGGCCGAATTGCGGCCCGCCCACTGCGCATGCTCCCCACCAAATCCCGCTCGACCCGACCCGACCCCACCCCCTCTGAACGGAGCCGGTAACCATGCGCCGCCGCACTGTCGTATCGGTCAGCACCGCCCTGCTGCTGGCCGGTTGTTCCTCCAGTTCCACCGCCGCACCCGCGAGCAGCAACCCGGCGGCGTCTGCGCCCGCGTCGGCGGCCTCGGTCGCCCCGGCCGCGGCGGACACGATCGTGATCAAGAACTTCGCGTTCGCGCCGGCGAGCCTGACCGTGGCCCCGGGCGCCAAGGTGACCGTCACGAACGACGACACCGTCGCCCACACCGTCACCGCGACCGGCTCCAAAGCCTTCGACACCGGAGATATCGGCGGCGGCAAGACCGTCACCTTCACCGCCCCGAGCGCCGACGGTTCGTACGCTTACATCTGCTCGATTCACCAGTACATGCAGGGGACTTTGATCGTCAAGTAGGGCCCTGAGTTAAAGCTCTAGGAGCCCGTGCGGGACGACGCGCGCCGCCACAGGTCAGGGTCCTGAGTACCGGCGAGCTGCCAGAGCGTGGTGCGGCCGGTGTCGCGCAGTACGACCCCGGCGGCGCACAGCAGGTCGCGCACCCGGTCGGCCAGGTCGTACGCGCCCTGCTCGCGGAACGTCGCACGCAGGTCGACCAGCGGGCCGGCCAGGGTCTGCAGGGTGCGTTCGGGCTCGATCAGACCACGGGCGGCCGGTTCGGCCAGCCGCTGGATCAGCTCGCGCAGGGTGTCGCGGGCCCAGTCCGTGCCCTGGTCCTCCTCGGTGTCCATCGCCCAGGCCGCGATCGTGGACTCCAGGCCGAGCACCGCCTCGACCATGGCGTCCGCGTCGGCGGCCAGTTCCGCCGCGGCGAAGGCCTGCCGGGCGTCGGCGACGGCTTGCTGGAGCGGGACCGGGCCCGTCGCCCGGTCCGCGGGGGAGGTCGGGCCCGGAATCGTCGCTGCCGAAGTCACCGTCGCCGCGTCGGCCGAATGAGCACCCTGTTTTGCGGTGCCGTGCACCAGATCCTGAAGGTGCGCCAGCGGGAACACGGAACCGGACGGCAGGACGGTGCTCGCATCGCCGCGGCGGACCGTCACCGCGCCGCGCCCCCAGACCTGCACCTCGGACAGAGCCAGGTCGATGATGACCGACGTGTGCTCGTCGATCCCCAGGACCGCGCTGCCCTGCGGAAGCCGCTTCGCCAGGGCCGACAGGCGGGTCTCGCCGAGGTAGCAGAACCGGGTGTCGTACGTGCCGCCCTCGGCGTTGTCATAGTGCGGGATCACGGCGACCGGCAGGCCGAGCCCGCCGAGCAGGTCCAGTCCGTCCAGCCAGTGCGGGGGACGGCCGGCCTTGTAGATCTCGTAGACCGGCAGGGCCGCGAATCCGGCCGTGCACGCGGCGGCCGAGGCCAGCACCGTCACCCCGGCGCGGCGCCGCAGCCGCTCGGCCAGCGCCTCGCCCAGGTGCACCGCGGCCCAGCGGCCCAGGGCGTACGACGGGCTGCCCGGGCCGGTGAACACCCAGTCCGCGGCCCGGACCTGGTCGGCGGCACGACGGCAGCCGGGCCCGTCCGAGGGGTCCGGCTCCGCGGCGACCACGGTCGCGAGGCCGACGCTGCGCTGGAAGTACTCGCGGGCCCGCCGGGAGATGTCGACGGTGTTGACCTGGAACCCGTACGGCGTCTCCAGGATCACCGCGGACGGCGCGGGCCCGAGCCGGGCGGCCAGCCGCTGGTGCGCCGTGACCATGGTCGGACTGGTCTCGCCGGAACCCATCAACGCGAGCACTCCGCCGGATGCTTCGGACACTGTCACCACCAAGGCTCGTCCGGGTGCTGCGATCGCGTTGGGAGTTCTACCCAGAACGGCCGCGCCCTACGCCGCGCGGACCATCGGCCGTCGTGCTTTGTCGGCGCCGCTCACCGGCTTGGGTGCAGATAAGTCGTTGGTACGAGTAGTTCGCATTAGGATGCGGGGAGGCGCCGGGCCGCGGCGAACCGGGGACTTCCGAGGAGGACGGCGTGGTGCGCGAGGTGCTTGATACGCTGAGAAAGCCTGGTCAGGGCGTTGCAGAGGGCGACGGCAGTCCCAGCGCCGGTACGTCGTCCGTATGTATACCAGGCCCGGCCGGCCCGACCGGGCACTCCGGCGTGGTGATCGAGATCATGTACCTGCGGGTGGACGAGTCGGGCCGCTGGCACTACCGATGCGCCGCCGAGCAACTGCCGATGCGTACCGATCCGGAGCGGGCTGCCCGACACCTGACAGGGCTCGATGATGCGGACGGATCGACCACAGCGGTGTTGCACTCGACCAGTTGGCGTTACGACCCGGCCGGGCACGTGGTCCTGACCTACGCGGTACTGCCCGACCCGGACCCGACGGCGCCGGTGAAATCCCTGCCCGGCTTGGCGATAGCGCGCGGCCACCATCACACCCGGCCCGCGCCGGCCGCGATCGGCCCCGAGAACGTCGCCGCGCACGCGATCCGGCACCTGGCCTGGCTGGCCGGCACCGACCCGGTCGTCGCGGCCGCGCTCGGCGAGGACGGGACGATTCGGCGCGCCCTCGCAGACGTCTGCCCCGACCCGGCCGGGCAGCTGTCGTCGTAGCGGGAGACACAGGGCTTTGCGACCTTGCGACCTCACGCGGTCAGCAGCCTCGGCCCGGGAATCGGCGGTGGCTGCGGGGCCGCAGGCTCGGCGCAGGACGTGCGCGGGCCCGGTTGGCCGTTCTGAATATTCTGCGCATCGCGGGCAATCGGACTCGGGCTGGGGCCCTGGCTCGGACTCGGATTCGAATATGAGCCGGTGCTTCGGCTGGAGATCGACCCGGTCGCGACACTCGGATCGGCGATGTGCAGCACGTTCACCGCCTGGGCGAGCAGACGGCAGACGTGCACCGGGGAGATGTTCATCTCGGCCCCTATCTGCGCGTCGGTCATCCCGCGCAGGTACCGCATCATCACGATCCGCTTGTTGCGCTCCGACAGGGGAGCGAGCAGGGTTTTGATCTGCTCGCTGCTCAGCGTGTCCGCGAAGCTCGGGGCCGCGTCGGCCTCGGCGGTCCGGCCGGTCGCGCCGGTCCGGCCGCCCGGCTCGGCGGCCTGGTCCGACTCCCGGCGGGCGAGGCCGGTCCGCGCGGCGGGGTAGCCCAGCGCGGTGTCGAGCGACTCGACCACCCGCTCGACGTCGACGCCCAGTGCCGCGGCCAGCTCGGAGATGGTCGGGCTGCGGCCGAGCCGCCGGGCCAGCCGGTCGGCGGTGGCCGGCAGCGCGTCGGCCAGCTGCCGGGACCGGCGCGGCGGGTGCCCGGCCGCGGATCCGGCCCGGCGCAGCGCCCGGACCTCGCGCAGGATCAGCGGGGTGGCGAAGGCGAGGAAATCGAGGCCTGACTCGGGGTCGTATGCGTCGACCGCGGCGGCCAGGCCGGCCCGGGCGGCCGCGAAGGCGGCGTCGTCCGGCTTGTCCGGTGCACTGTAGAGGCCTGCGATATGCCGCGCGTACCGCGTGTGGTCCAGGACGAGGCGCTCGCGCAGCCGGGCCCGCCGGACGTCGCCCGGCCCGAACGCGCGCAACTCGGCGAAGGCGAGCAAGGTCTGCGAGCTCTGATTCTCCGGCGGCCGGAGCGGGGCCGGGCGCGGGCCGGCGGCGGCCTCGGCGCCGGTCGGCTCGGCGGCGTACCGCGGGCCGGACACCTCGCCGTCGGCCTCCCGCCGGCCGCGCCTGCGGCTGCTCAACGCGGTCAGCGCCACGACAGCGGCCAGAGCCACGAGGATGAACACAAATGTCAAGACAGGCTCCCGGCATATCTAGACGAGTAATTCCGAACTCTGGCGCCTAAGGTGAGGTGCTGGGTGGTGCGGTGATCTGGTGGGTGGGTGTGCACGGCGAAACACCTCAGCGGTGGTGGCTGGGCGTGCGCCGCGGCCGCCCGGATACTCTGTCGTCTGTGGCTGGTCGCGGCGTGCGGCCAGGCGCCGCCGATCAGGCGTTTCGCCGCGCCAGAGTTCGGAATTACTCGTCTAGGGCCGGTGCGCGAATCGCGTCGGCGGGGCACCGCCGGAGTCCGGGACGGCACTACGACCTTAGCCCGGTCGCGCACCAGGGTGAAGCCCCCGGGAGTGTGCACTCGGCGGGCGCACGGCGGACTCGGGTCTGCTCCGGTGGACTTGGGGGCCGGGCGGGCTCTCAGCGGGCGCCCGGCCGCGCGGTCCGGCGCCGGGGCGCCGTTTCTCAGCGTTCGATGGATGGTGAGCTCTGTCATATCGCGGTGCATATGCTGAGCCGTAGATGAGCTGAGCGGGGTCTCGGCGGCGGCGCTGGGGAGCACGGAGGGCGTGGCGTCGGCCGAGCCGGCGGCGTTCCGTCGCGGCGCCGCGGTGATCCTTGATCATCGTCTGCTGCGAAAGTCCTGGAGTCTTTTCACTCCTTTGGGAGTGACGTGTCTCGATGTGAGTCGTTTGGTCATGGTGACGAGGGGCACACGGAGGGCATGGACGGCCGTGGCCGAGCAGCGGTGGAGACGAGGAACGATGAACGACGAGGACGTGGTCCGCGCAGCCGATCAGATCGTGCGCTCGGCCTGGGTGGACGAGATGCTGCGCTGCCGGAACCTCATGCGCGAGGCCGTGCAGAGCGCCTACGACTATCAGAGTGCTGCCCAGCGCTTCCTCAAGGCGGCGCTGCGGGAGGGCAGCTCGTCGGCGATCGCCTCGGCCTGGCAGGCCGTGGACGACGCGGCGCAGACCGTTCGGCGCAACCGGGCGGCCGCCGAGCGGCTGCTGCCGGTGATCGAGCAGGAGCTGGTGGCCTGCGCGGCGCAGCTGGAGCCAGATCACTGAGCGCGGCCACGGCCGTGGCCGCCCATTCGGCCGCACTGCTGCGTTCTGCGGCGGGAGGTGTGGTCGGTGGGCCGGTGCCGATGGCTGACGTCGGCCGAGGCGCCGATTCCCGAATCCCATGAATTCGTCCGCCGCAGCATTAGCATGGATCCATGAGCGCCACCCGGGAGGAACAGCTCGCCGCAGCCTTCGTCGGGGCTGCTGACACGCTCGGTGACGACTTCGACCTAGCTCAGTTCCTGGCCGACCTCGCCGAGCGGTGCGTTCGCCTGCTGGCCGTGGACGCGGCCGGGCTGCTGCTCGCGGACGGACAGGACCGGCTGCACGCCGAGGCCACGGCCGAGGCTGTCACCGAATCCGACACCGGATCCGACACCACCGCGCCCACTCTCGCCGCCACCCACCTCGCGGCGCTGTTCGAACTCGACGCGGAGTCCGGCCCGTCCGCGCACGCCTTCGCCACCGCCGCCGCGCTCGCCGACCTCGACCTGAGCTCGGCCGACACTCCGTGGCCGCAGTTCGCTCTGGCCGCCACGGCCACCGGCTTCACCGAGTCGCACGCCCTGCCGCTGCGGTTGCGCGGCACGGTCATCGGCGTGCTGAGCCTGCTGTGCGTACAACCCGGCGGCCTGAGCGCCGCCGACGCGGGCCTGGCCCAAGGCTTCGCCGACGTCGCCACCATCGGGATCCTCGCCCGGCGCGGCCTGCACAGGGCCGAGGTGCTCACCGCCCAACTGCAGAACGCGCTGACCAGCCGGGTGATCATCGAGCAGGCCAAGGGCATGCTGGCCGAACGACTGCGGGTCCGGATCGACCAGGCCTACGAACTGATGCGCGGCCACGCCCGCTCGCACAACCAGCCGGTTGCGCAGATCGCCCGCGAGGTGACCGAGGGCTCCGAAGCCGCGATCGAACTCCTGCGCGGCCGGGTGCAGGGCCTTCGCCCGGATCAGGTTACCCAAGGCGCGCCCGGCGTCGGCAGGCCGTGAGCCGAAGGTGCGCCCTCGCCGGGTGAGATGCCAACCGTCGGGCGGGCCCGCGCCTACCCGGCCGCGCGCCGCAGCTTCACGGTGCTGTCGGTGCGGGTGGTCGGCCTGCCGTCCGGGGCGTTCTGGATCCGCTCGTGCTCCCGGCAGGTCAGCGTCTCCCATTCCCCGTCCGGCAGATGCAGGGAGCTGAGGATCTGCTCGGGCGGGAGGAACTCCATCCCCGCATGGCCGTGGTTCTCCCAGGCCGGGAACCCCGAGTGGCTCTCGATCAGCAGGACCCCGCCGGGCGCGACAGCCGCCGCGGCCGCACGCAGGGTCTGCTCGCGCGAGGCCTCGCCGCGGAAGTACAGGAACTGGGCCGAGACCAGGTCGAAGGCCCCAGCCGGGAACGAGACGCCGAGGTCGTGGCGCTGCCAGTCGATCCGCTCGCCGACCCCGGCCTCGGCCGCGTGCGCGGCGGCGCGGTCCAGGGCGACCTGGGAGATGTCCACGGCGGTCACCCGCCAGCCCTGTCCGGCCAGCCAGATCGCGTCCCCGCCCTCGCCGCAGCCGAGATCCAGGGCGCTGCCCGGGATCAGATCCGCGAGTTCCCGGGCCAGCGCGGTGTTGGGGTTGCCGCTCCAGACCCGTTGCGACGACGCGTAGCGGTCGTCCCAGAACTGCTCATCCGTGGTGTCTGCCTCGTGCTCGGAGTCGTGCGCGTGCTGGTGTCCTCGTCCATGGCCGTGCTGCTGCGCGGTCTCGGATTGTGGCTCGGTGTCGGTGTCGGTGTCGGTGTCGGTGTCAGTGCCGGGTTGGGTCATCGGTCGGGCTCCCTCGTGTGCGCCGGGGTACGGCTGCCGTCGTGCTCGTCCCCAGGTTCGCCGCGCGGCGGCGATCGGGGCAAGGCCTCTTGCCGGAACGGCAAGCCGGACCGCCGCGGGGATTGACGCCCGCGAACTGGGCCGACGCCGGCCGCCCCGACGTGCCCCGGTGCCGCGTCGTGACTTTGCAAGGGAATGGCATTTCTTGCAGAGCACCCTGTATGGTGGTCCCATGACTAAGCGGCTCGTGGATGTGGCGGAGTTCGCCGGAGTGAGCGTGGCCACCGTGCGGCGGGTGCTCAACGACCGGCCGGGGATATCCCCGACCACCCGGGCCGCGGTGCTCACCGCGCTCGACGTGTTCGGCCTGGACCGGCCGCTGCGGTTCCGGGCCGCGAAGGACGGCCTGGTCGGCCTGGTCGTGCCGGACCTGCAGAATCCGATCTTCCCGGCCATGGTCGAGGCGGTGCTGATCGGGCTGGCCAAGCTCAGCCTGATGCCGGCCCTGTGCACCCGCACCGCGGACGGGGTGTCCGAGGCCAACTACATCGAGCTGCTGCTGCGCCGGGAGGTCGCCGGGATAGTCTTCATCGGCGCCAGCTACGCCGACGCCGGCCCGAAGTACGGCCGTGAGCTGCGCGAACGCAACATACCCCTGGTGCTGCTGAACGCCGCCGACGAGAACGACGGGGTGGTCCGGATCAGCGTGGACGACGCCGCCGCGGCCGAGCAGGCGCTGACCCACCTGGAATCGCTCGGGCACGAGCGGATCGGCCTGATCCTCGGCCCGGAGGGCCACGTGCCCTCGGCCCGCAAGCTCGGCGCCTTCGTCCAGCGCACCCGGACCGGGCCGAACGACCAGTCCTGGCGCGACCTGGTCGCCCACGTGCCCTTCTCCATCGAGGGCGGCAGCTACGGCGCCGCCCGGCTGATGGACCAGGGGGTGACCGGCCTGGTCTGCGCGAGCGACGCGCTGGCGCTCGGCGCGATCCGGGCGGCCCGCCGGCGCGGGCTGTCCCTGCCGGGCGAGCTGTCGGTGGTCGGCTTCGACGACTCGGCCTACATGGCCGCGGTCGAACCGCCGCTGACCACGGTCCGCCAGCCGGTCCGGGCGATGGGCGCGGCGGCCGTCACCCTGCTCGACGCGCAGATCAACGGCCATGCGGTGCCGACCGACGAGCTGTTGCTGGAGCCGGAGCTGATCGTGCGCGGGTCCACCGGGTCGCGGTCGGTCCGCCCGGCGGCGGCGGCCTGAGCAGCGGACGGCGGCAGTCGAGTCGGGCGGGACGGCGACGTCCGCCCGGCTTTGGCGTGCCCGCGGACGGGTCTGGCCGAACAGGTCTCGGCCGGGTTCCGCGCGGGTGGGCAGCGCTTTCCGGGTCGGTTCCGGGCAGATCCCGGACGGTCGCAGGTCACGTTTCGGTCACGCTTCGACCATGCTCCACCCGGGCTCCGGTTCACCCGACCGGGCCTGCGCGACCGCTCCTCCGGCGTCGATGGGCCGTCCCCGCGCTGCGTCCGTGACGCCGCTGGTGAACCGCCGTTCCGCCCGCCGGGCCGTTCCCGGCTCGCGCCGAAGCTCCCCGGCACCGACGCCTCCGGGCAGGCAGTCGCGAAATTGTGATCCTGTGCAAGATCGCAACTAAGTTTTGTCGAGTTTCTGCATTGGAGTATGGACAACCCTTGGGCCTGATTGTATCTTCCTCCTACGCCCAGGCGGCCGGAAACGATTCGGAAACCCGGGCGGCACGTGTCCGCAAGAAATCCAGGCGCCCGCGGTCTACGGCTCAGCCGCACCGGCGCAGCCGACAGGAGAACTCACCCCATGGACAGAACACAGCGCAGCAAGGGCCTTGCCATGGCAATAGCCGCCTGCACGCTCATCGGCACGGCCACGGCCTGTAGCTCGTCGAGTTCCGGCGGATCCGGCTCGGCCTCGGCCAACCCGGACGCGCCCGTCACCATCTCGGTCAACTGCGAGCCGACCACCTCCAACGGCCCCCAGCGGGCGGGCTGGATCGCCGACGTCGCGGCCTTCGAGAAGCTCTACCCGTACATCACGATCAAGAGCGACGACACGAACCCCTGCGACGACCCGAGCACCTTCGACGCCAAGCTCGCCAGCGGCAAGATGGACAACGTCTTCTACACCTACTTCACCGACGCGGACAACGTCATCTCCTCCGGCGAGGCGATCGACATCCAGAAGTACGCGAGCCAGATCAACGACGAGTCCGACATCCAGCCCTCGCTGCTGAACGTCTACCGCCAGGGCAACGCCCCCTCCGGCGACCTGTACGGCATCCCGACCGGCAACTACAGCCTCGGCCTGGTCTACAACCGCACCCTGTTCCAGCAGGCCGGTCTGGACCCGAACACCCCGCCGACCACCTGGGCCCAGGTCGAGACCGACGCGATCGCGATCAGCAAGCTCGGCAACGGCGACATCGGCTACGGCGACTACAGCGCGCAGAACACCGGCGGCTGGCACTTCGTCGCCGAGCTGTACTCGCGCGGCGGCACCGCGGTCAGCTCCAACGGCCAGTCGGCCAACGTCAACAACGCCGACGGCACCGCCGTGCTCAACTACCTGCACCAGCTGCGCTTCGTCGACAACGTCATGGGCACCAACCAGGGCCTGAGCTACAACGACCTGCTGCAGATGATGGCCTCCGGCAAGCTCGGCATGTACGTCGGCGCCCCGGACAACGTCACCAGCATCCACAACACCTACAAGGTCCCCTACGCCAACCTCGGCGTCGGCCCGATGCCCGGCAAGACCGCGACCCTGCTCGGCGGCTCCGGCTACATGTTCAACAAGAACGACACCGCGGCGCAGATCCAGGCCGGCATCAAGTGGATCAACTACGAGTTCATGACCTCGGGCCTCGGCCAGTTCAACTACCAGCGGATCGCCTCCCAGGGCTCCCCGGTCGGCCTGCCCGAGCCGGACCTGTGGCAGGGCGCGGCCGCGACCGCCGACGCCGCCAACGTGGCCAAGTACGCGAACATCCCGGTCGGCAACTTCGCCTCCTACGTCAGCGCCCTGCCCAGCATGAAGCTCCTGGTCGAGCCGCCGCAGGCCCAGTCGATCTACGCCAAGGGCGACACCGCCATGGACGCCGTGCTGACCCAGGCCAACGCGAACATCCCGCAGCTGCTGAGCACCTTCAGCAGCCAGGTCAACACCATCCTGGCCAACTCGCAACAGTAAGAGCCCCGGCCCGCCGGGCGTCCCGATACTCCGCACGTGTCAGGACGCCCGGCGGCGCCGGCCCCGCCGCCGGACCGCCCCGTCGCTCCGGCCGACCGCACCGCCGATCCGAAGACAAGGAAAACCGAGACCCGACCATGGCGACGACCATCAACGTTTCCTCGGCCACGGCGCACGACCTGCGCGCCGCAGCCCGTGCCCGGCGGCGCCAACGCGTCCCGCTCGGGCGCCGGCTGGGCCACCACGCGACCGGCTACCTGTTCATGCTCGGCGCGGTGGTCTGCTTCGCGGTCTTCTCCTGGTACCCCATGATCCGCGAAGTGATCATGAGCTTCCAGTACACCAACTTCGCCGGGAACACCAAGTGGGTCGGCTTCCAGAACTACCGGCACATCCTGGCCGACCCCGACTTCTGGGCCGCCTGGCGGGTCACCGGCCTGTTCACCCTGTTCGCGGTCGTGCTGGGCTACGCGGTGCCGTTCCTGGTCGCGGTGGTCCTGAACGAACTGCGCCACGCCAAGTCCTACTTCCGCCTCCTGGTCTACCTGCCCGTCATGATGCCGACGGTGGCCGCGGCGTTCCTGTGGAAGTGGTTCTACCGCTCCGACGACTCCGGCCTGTTCAACCAGATCCTGCACGTCCTGCACCTGCCGACCGTGCAGTGGCTGCAAAGCTCGCACTACCTGGCCATCATCTGCCTGGTCGTGTTCTCCAGCTGGACCAACATGGGCGGCACGGTCCTGATCTACCTGGCCTCGTTGCAGGGCGTGCCCGGGGAACTCTACGAGGCGGCCGAGATCGACGGCGCGGGCGTACTCAGCCGGCTGTGGCACGTGACGATCCCGCAGACCAAGCTGATCCTCTCGCTCATGCTCATGCTCCAGATCGTCGCCACCATGCAGGTGTTCGTCGAACCCTACGTGATCACCGGCGGCGCGAACACGACCACGAGCGTCGTCTACCTGATTTACCAGTACGCCTTCAACTTCAACAACTTCGGCAACGCGGCGGCCCTCGGCATCATGCTGCTGCTGGTCCTGATGGGCTTCGGGGCGATGTACCTCCGACTGTCCCGCTCCGTGGAAGAGGACTGACACCATGGCCATCGTCTACGGTCAGAACCGCACCCTGCTCTCCCGGGCCCAGCTCAGCCGCCCGGCCGGCCGGATCACCTACTGGGCCACCCTCTGGATCCTGATGGTCCTGTTCGCCCTGGCCTTCCTGTTCCCGCTGTACTGGATGTTCAGCAGCGGCCTGAAGTCGCCCCAGGACCTGGCCCAGGTCCCGCCCTCGATCGTGCCCACCCACCCGCAGCTGTCGAACTTCCGGACCAGCTTCGACGACACCGGCCTGGGCCGGCTGCTGCTGAACACCACCCTCTACGCCGCCGGCGCGCTGCTGTTCCAGCTGGTCTTCGACGTCGGGGCGGCGTACTCCTTCTCCAAGCTGCGGCCCGCGTTCGGCAACGTGATCATGTTCGGCATGCTGGCCACGATGATGATCCCGACCAGCATCCTGGCCCTGCCGGCCTACCTGACCGCCAACAACATCCCGCTGCTGCACTGGAGCCTGCTCAACACCCCCTGGGTGATCTGGCTGCCCTCGGTCGCCAGCAACGCCTTCAACATCCTGCTGCTCAAACGGTTCTTCGACTCGATCCCGTCCGAGGTGCTCGCCGCGGCCTCGATCGACGGGGCCGGCCCGCTGCGCGCGCTGTGGTCGGTGATCGTGCCGATGTCCCGGCCGATCCTGGGCGTGGTGTCCATCTTCGCCGTGGTCAACGTGTGGAAGGACTTCCTCTGGCCGCTGCTCGTGCTCACCCAGACCTCCTCGCTGACCGTCAACACCGGACTGAACCAGGTCGCCGACGGACTGCCGGAGAACGTCCTGGTCGCGGCGCTGGCGATCAGCAGCGTGCCGACCATCATCTTCTTCCTGATCTTCCAGCGCAACATCATGGCGGGCCTGACCGCCGGCAGCCTCAAGGGCTGACCGGCCGGCGCCGGGCGGACGCCGTCCGCCCGGCCCTATCGCAGGACTCACCTTCCCTCTGCCCGCAGACCGCCGGGCGGCACCGCACTGCCGCCCGGTCCATCCCCCATGCCCGGCGCACCATGATCTGGCGCACCATGCCCGAGACAAGGAGAAATTCCGCCTTGACCCCCACCCACACCGTCCTGCCGCCCGGACCGCAGACCGACCCGGCCCGGCCGGCCGCACCCGCCGAGCCGTGGTGGCGCAACGCGATCACCTACCAGGTCTACGTCCGCAGCTTCGCCGACGCCAACGGCGACGGGATCGGAGACCTGCGCGGGATCCGGGACCGGCTCGGCTACCTCAAGGACCTCGGCGTCAACGCCATCTGGTTCAACCCCTGGTACCCGACCCCGATGGCCGACGCCGGCTACGACATCGCCGACTTCCGCGACATAGAACCCTCCTTCGGCACCCTCGAAGAAGCCGACCAGCTGATCGAGGAGGCGCACGCCCTGGGCATCCGGGTGATCCTGGACATCGTGCCCAACCACTGCTCGGACCAGCACCCGAAGTTCCAGGAGGCGCTCGCCACGGCCCCGCGCTCGCCCGCGCGCAACTGGTTCTGGTTCCGGCCCGGCCGCGGCCCGGACGGCGACCTGCCGCCGAACAACTGGACCTCCTACTTCGGCGGCCCGGCCTGGACCCGGATCACCGAGCCGGACGGCACCCCCGGCCAGTGGTACCTGCACCTGTTCGCCCCCGAGCAGCCGGACTTCAACTGGGACAACCCGGCCGTGCGGGAGGACTTCCTACACACCCTGCGGTTCTGGTTCGACCGCGGCGTGGACGGGTTCCGGATCGACTCGGCGGCCGTGCCGATGAAGGACCCGCACCTGCCGGACCTGGACCCGGACGCCCCGGCCGGCACCCCGCACCCGCACAACGACGCCGAGGGGATCCACGAGATCTACCAGCAGTGGCGCGAGGTCGCGGACTCCTACGACGAGCCCCGGGCCCTGTTCGGCGAGGTCTGGATCGACGACCCGGCCCGGTTCGCGCTCTACCTGCGCCCGCAGGAGATGCACGGGGCGTTCAACTTCCCGTTCCTGCAGTGCGCCTGGGACCCGGCCGCGCTTCGCCGGGTGATCGAGGACACCATCGCGTTCCACCGCCCGGTCGGCGCCCCGGCCACCTGGGTGCTGTCCAACCACGACGTCACCCGGCACGTGACCCGGTACGGCCGGGCCGACACCCGGTTCGACTTCGACGCCCGCGGGCACGGCGAACCGCTGGACCTGGAGCTCGGCACCCGCCGGGCCCGGGCCGCGGCCCTGCTCTACCTGGCCCTGCCCGGCGGCGCGTACCTGTACCAGGGCGAGGAGCTCGGCCTGTGGGAGGTCGAGGGCATCCCGGACGAACTGCGCCAGGACCCGATCTGGCTGCGCACCGAAGGGGTCAACCCCGGCCGGGACGGCTGCCGGGTGCCGCTGCCCTGGTCCGGGCAGGAGCCGCCGTTCGGCTTCAGCCCGGCCGGCGCCGCGGCCGGCCCCTGGCTGCCGGTGCAGCCGGCCGGATGGTCCGAGTTCACGGTCGAGGCGCAGCACGGGAAGCCGGGCTCGATGCTGGAGCTGTACCGCAGCGCCCTGGCCCTGCGCCACTCCGAGCCGGGCCTGGCCGCCGAGCGCGAGCCGTTCGCCTGGATCGACTCGGCCGAGGGCGTGCTCGCGTTCCGGCGCGGGCAGAACGTGGCCTGCGTGGTGAACCTCGGCCAGCAGCCGGCCGAACTGCCCGAGTACGTCAGCATCCTGCTGGCTAGCGGACCGCTCGCCGAGGACGGCCGGCTGCCCGCCGACACCGCGGTCTGGCTGCGGGTCTGACATCGCGGCACCGAGCTATTTCTCGGCCGCGCGCCCGAACCCGGGCGCGCGGCCGGTGGGCCGGGCCGGGTGAACCACGCACACGTACCTCCGCACACATGTACACGCACTGACAGAACTCTGCTTCGTCGGACCTCCGAACCTCCGACCTCCGAACGACTCACGTCAAGGAGTACATCGTGTTCCTGAGAACAGTCGCGGGCCGCCCGAAGGCGCGGGCCGTCGCGGCCCTCGCCGCGGCGATGCTCGTGATCCCCTTCGCGGCGGCGCTGCCGGCGTCCGCGGCCACACCGGCGATACCCGGGTACCATCCCGGCCAGGCGCCCGGCGCTGCGGTCCCGTTCATCGAGGACAACGCCGCCACCAGCCGTGACGCGCACACGAACGGCACCGTGCTGCCCGAGGACTTCCAGTACGGCAGCCTGCAGGCCGAGGCCACCGGCCGCCAGGCGGTCGAGCTGACCGGCCAGGGCAAGTACGTCTCGTTCACCCTGACCGCGCCCGCCAACGCGGTCGACTTCCACTACGCGATCCCGGACGCCCTGGCCGGCGGCGGAATCACCGCGCCGCTCGACCTCTACGTCGGCGGCAAGCTGACCACGGCCCTGTCGCTGACCTCGCAGTTCTCCTGGCTGTACGGCAACTATCCGTATACGAACACGCCGTTCGTCAGCCAGCCCGACGGCGAGGTCCCGCACGACTTCTACAACGACGTGCGCTACCAGTTCGCCTCCACCCTGCCGGCCGGAACGGTCGTCAAGCTCCAGGTCGACGCCGGTGACAACGCACCCTGGTACGCGGTCAACACCGCCGACTTCGAGCGCGTCGCCGCGCCGATCGCCCAGCCGGCCACCGGATACGTCAACGTGACGCAGGCCCCGTACAGCGTCGACAACACCGGCGCGACGGATGTGACCACGGCCCTGCAGAGCGCGATCACCGCGGCCTCGGCCGCCGGCGAGGGCGTGTACCTGCCGCAGGGCACGTACAAGATCAGCCAGCCGCTGAACGTGAACAACGTCAAGGTCCTCGGCGCCGGCGAGTGGTACACCGTGCTGACCGGGTCCAACGTCGAGTTCGACGGCCGGCAGAACCCGTCGAGCACCAACGTGGACGTGTCCAACCTGTCCATGTACGGGAACGTCGACGACCGCGAGGACAGCAACAGCGAGGTCACCGCGTTCAACGGCGGATTCAGCGACTCGACCATCCAGGACGTGTGGATCCAGAACGAGAAGGTCGGCCTGTGGATCATCGGGCCGAGCACGAACCTGACCCTGCGCAACCTGCGGATCCAGGACACCACCGCCGACGGGATCAACCTCAACGCGGCCGACGGCCCGATCACCGGCACGACCATCTCGGACAACTTCCTGCGCAACACCGGTGACGACGGCATCGCCCTGTGGTCCGAGAACTACGGCGACACCAGCGACTCGATCGTGCAGAACACGGTCGACACCCCCGGCCTGGCCAACAACATCGGCGTCTACGGCGCGGGCCAGAACGACGTGATCGCGGGCAACCTGCTCCAGGACACGGTCCAGTTCGGCGCCGGCATCGGGGTCGAGCAGCGCTTCGGCTCGGTGCCGATGTCCGGTCCGCTGACCATCGCGGGCAACACGCTCGTGCGCACCGGCCAGTTCGACCCGGGCACCGACTACGGCGCCGGGTCAGTGCTCTTCTACCCCTCGCAGGGGAACATGAGCGCGACCGTGAACGTCCTGGGCAACACCATCGTGGACAGCCCGTACGAGGCGTTCCAGTTCCAGAACTCCGACAACTACTCCGGCGCGGCCACCACCACCCCGCCGACCACCGGGTACAGCGTCTCGAACGTGAACATCGTCGGCAACGCGGTCGTCGACCCCGGCACCTTCGTGTTCCAGGACCAGGCCCCCGGCTCGGTCTACGTGGCCGCGACCTCGGCCATCGGCGTGCACGGCGCCGGCGTCTTCTCCTGTGGCGCCGGGTTCACGCTGTCCAAGGGTCCGGGTGACCTCGGCTGGGGCTCGAGCACCTGCCAGATGCCGACGGCCAGTCCGCTCTGGGTCTACCCGGGCGTGACCACGTTCGAGGCCGCCGCAGTCGGCCAGGCCTCGCCGGTGCAGCGGGTGGCGATCGTGAACACCTCGGCGGCCCCGACCACGCTCGGCGCGATCACTGCGAGCAGCGGGTTCACCGTCTCGGCTGACCCGCAGCACCCCTGCGCGGCGAGCCTGGCCGCGACCTCGGTCACCGACACCGCGTCCTGGTGCGTCGTGGACGTCACCTTCACCCCGACCGCGGCCGGGATCACCGACGGCTCGCTCACGGTGCACAGCAGCCAGCCGAAGCCGACCACCGTGCAGCTGGTCGGCGACACCGACCCGATCGGCGGGGACGGCGGCGTGGCCCCGCCGCAGAACCTGTCGCTGACCGCCACGCTCAGCGCGAGCAGCGCGCTGGCCGGGTTCCCGGCCTCGGCGGCCAACGACGGCAACAGCGGCTCGTACTGGGAGAGCCAGGACGGCGACGCGTACCCGCAGACCCTGACCGCCGACCTCGGCGCGGCCCAGCCGGAGGGCTCGGTCGTGCTGACCCTGCCGTCGAACTGGGGCGCCCGGACCGAGACGCTGTCCGTGCTCGGATCCACCGACGGGACGACCTACGGCACCCTGGTCCCGTCCGCGGACTACACGCTCGACCCGAGCACCGGCAACGAGGTCACCATCACGCTGCCGGCCGGCACGAACGAGCGGTACCTACAGCTGAACATCACCAACAACACCGGCTGGATCGCCGCGCAGCTCTCGGAATTCGAGATCTTCGGCTGATCTAACACCTCTGATACGTCCCGGCCGGTCGGTAGGCGAGCCGTACCGCCGACCGGCCGGGCACGCACCGCGAAACCCTCCCGGGCGGCGCTTGCACCGGCGCCGCCCGTTCTCCCCGAAGAACAGCGCGATCCGGTACGACCGGCCCACGGCGGCGGTGAACCCATCACCGCCGCCCAGGGCCGGCTAGATCAAGGATGATCACCGCCGGTGTCGGTCCGCGGTATGCACGGCGCGGGCCCGCTCCGGCGGTCCACGAGAGGCAAGGAAGCCCCCATGTTCGATATCCGCGCCGGCAGCCGCACCAAGCGCCTGCTGGCCACCCTCACCGCCGCGCTCGTCGCGGCACCGGTGCTCACCCTCGCGATGACCTCCGGGTCCGCGCAGGCCGCGGGCACCCCCGGCGCCACCACGCCGTTCACCGAGTACCAGGCCGCCACCAGCTCGTCGGCCTCCACCACCGGCACCGTCCTGCCGGTGGACTACCAGTACGGATCGCTCCAGGCGGAGGCCACCGGCCGCCAGGCGGACGAGCTGTCCGGCCTCGGCCAGTCGGTGTCGTTCACGCTGACCGCGGCGGCGAACGCGGTCGACTTCCACTACGCGATCCCGGACTCCGCCGCCGGCGGCGGCCTGACCGAGCCGCTGAGCCTGTACGTCAACGGCACGCTCACCACGGCCCTGTCGCTGACCTCGGACTACAACTGGCTGTACGGCGTGTATCCGTACTCGAACACGCCGAGCGTGGCCCAGCCCGGCGGCGGCAACGGCGGCACCGCGGTGCCGCACGACTTCTACAACGACGTGCGCTACAAGTTCGGCTCCACGCTGGCGGCCGGAACGGTCGTCAAGCTGCAGATCGACGCGGGTGACGACGCACCCTGGTACGCGATCAACACCGCCGACTTCGAGACCGTGGGCTCCGCGATCTCGCAGCCCTCTGGTTATGTCAACGTGACCGCCTCGCCGTACAACGCCGATGCCACCGGTGCGAACGACGCGACCAGCGCCATCCAGAACGCCATCAACGCCGCCTCCTCGGCCGGCGAGGGCGTGTACATCCCGCAGGGCACGTTCAAGATCACGGCCCCGCTGAACGTGAACAACGTGACCGTCGAGGGCGCCGGCCAGTGGTACACCCAGCTGACCGGGACGAACGTCGAGTTCAACGGCAACGAGAACCCGGCCAGCACGAACGTGCACGTCTCGAACCTGTCCCTGTACGGCGACGTGAGCGTCCGGGACAACAGCAACACCGAGGACGCCGGGTTCAACGGCGGGTTCTCGAACTCGAGCATCGAGAACGTGTGGATCCAGAACGAGAAGGTCGGCATCTGGGTCTACGGCCCGGCCACCAACCTGACCATCGAGAACGTCCGGATCCAGGACACCACCGCCGACGGCATCAACCTCGACGCGGGCGGCGGCGCGGTCACCAGCGTGACCGTGCAGAACAACTTCGTGCGCAACACCGGTGACGACGGCATCGCCCTGTGGTCCGAGAGCTACGGCGACACCAACGACACCGTCACGCAGAACACCGTGGACTCACCCGGACTGGCCAACAACATGGGCATCTACGGCGGCGGCTCCGGTGACCAGATCACGAACAACCTGCTCCAGGACACCGTGCAGTTCGGCGGCGGCATGGAGATCGCGCAGAACTACGGCTCGATCCCCTTCTCCGGCACGCTGACCATCAGCGGCAACGAACTCGTCCGGACCGGCCAGTTCGACCCGGGCTGGGACTACGGCACCGGCGCGATCTGGATCTACCCGGCCCAGAGCAGCATGAGCTCGACCATCAACATCACCGGCAACACGATCCTGAACAGCCCGTACGAGGCGTTCATGTTCCAGAACTCCAACGCCTACTCGGGTTCTGCGACGCTGACCGCGCCGAGCACCGGCAACTCGGTGACCGGCGTGAACATCACGAACAACACGGTCACCAACGTCGGCACCTTCGTCTTCCAGGACCAGGCGCCCGGCTCGGCCACCGTGTCCGGCACGACCGCGACCGGGGTCGGTGACGCCGGGATCTTCACCTGCGGATCAGGGTTCACCCTCACCCAGGGCAGCGGAAACTCGGGCTTCTCCTCCACGACCTGCTCGATGCCCTCGTCCAGCAAACTGTGGGCGTACCCGGGCGTGACCACGTTCGACAACGCCCCGATCGGGACCGCGACGGCCACCCAGCAGGTCGGGATCATGAACACGGCGAGCGTCGCCACGACGCTGGGCACGATCACCGCGAGCAGCGGGTTCACCGTGACCAAGGACCCGACGTACCCCTGCGGCAGCACGCTGGCGGCCGCGGCCGTGACGAACACCGCGTCCTGGTGCATGGTCGACGTCTCCTTCACCGCCTCGAAGTCCGGGGTGACGCAGGGTACGTTGACGATTAACAGCAACCAGCCCGGTCCGGAGACCGTGCAGCTGGTCGGCAGCACCGGAACCTCGGCGCCCGACCTGGCCCTGGACGAGCCGGTGACCGCGAGCAGCGCGACCTCCGGCTTCCCGGCCACGAACGCGGTCGACGGGAACCCCAGCACGTACTGGGAGGGCACGGACGGCGCCTGGCCGACCACCCTGTCGGTGAACCTGGGTTCCAGCCAGGCCCTGGCCTCGACCGAGATCGCGATCCCGCCGACCTGGCCGACCCGGACCCAGACGCTGTCGGTGCTCGGCAGCACCAACGGCAGCAGCTACACGACGCTGGTGTCTTCGGCCACGTACACGTGGAACCCGTCGACCGGCGACGTCGTGTCGATCAGCCTGCCGGCGAACACGAAAGAGCAGTACCTGGAGCTGAGCTTCACGGCGAACAACGTGCAGAACGGCGCCCAGGTCTCAGAGTTCGAGGTCCTGCCGGGGTCCGGCAGCGGCGGAACCCCGCCGAGCAGCGCGACCCTGACCGCGTCGCCCTCCTCGCTGGCGTTCGGTAGCGTGAACGTCGGGTCGAGCAGCGCCGCGCAGTCGGTCACGATCGCCAACACCGGCACCGCCGCCGCGGCGATCTCCTCGGTCGCGGTCGGGTCCGGGTACAGCGAGACCAACACCTGCGGCTCCTCGCTGGCGGCCGGAGCGTCCTGCACCGCGCAGGTCACGTTCAAGCCGACCGCGACGGGCGCCGACTCGGCGAACCTGACCGTCAGCAGCAACGCGAGCAACAGCACCCTGACGGTCGGCCTGTCCGGCACCGGCACCAGCAGCACGCCGGCCACGACCAACCTGGCGCTGAACCAGCCGGTCACGGCGAGCAGCGCCACCTCCGGTTTCCCGGCGACGAACGCGGTCGACGGGAACACCGGCACGTACTGGGAGGGCACGGACGGCGCATGGCCGACCGCCCTGTCGGTGGACCTGGGGACTAAGGACTCGATCAGTTCCGTGGTGGTCGACCTGCCGTCCTCGTGGCCGACCCGGACCCAGACGCTGTCGGTGCTCGGCAGCACGAACGACAGCACGTGGACGACGCTGGTCTCCTCGGCGACGTACACCTGGAGCTCGTCGAACAGCAACGTGGTGACGATCTCGCTGCCCGGCGGGACGTCGCAGCGTTATGTCGAGCTGAGCTTCACCGCGAACAACGTGCAGAACGGCGCCCAGGCCTCGGAATTGCAGGTCATGGGCCCGGCCAACCCCAACCTCGCCCTGGCCAAGACGGTCACGGCGAGCAGCGCCACCTCCGGTTTCCCGGCGACGAACGCGGTCGACGGGAACACCGGCACGTACTGGGAGGGCACGGACGGTTCGTGGCCGACCACCCTGTCGGTGAACCTCGGAGCCTCGGCGACCCTGGGCAACGTCGTGGTCGACCTGCCCTCGGGCTGGGGAACGCGCACGCAGACCCTGTCGGTGCTGGGCAGCGCGAACGGCAGCACGTGGACGACGCTGGTCTCCTCGGCGACGTACACCTGGAACCCGGGCACCGGGGACACGGTCAGCATCAGCCTGCCCTCGGGCACGGCCGATCAGTACCTGGAGCTGAGCTTCACGGCGAACAACGTGCAGAACGGCGCCCAGGCGGCAGAGGTACGAGTCTACGGCTGAGTTCGACAGCTGATTCTGACGGCCGGCCGGCCGGGGGCCGATCAGTAGTCGGTCATCGTCCGGACAGGGTCCGGTCGATGGCCGGCCGGCGGTCAGCTCGCGGTCGTTCGTCGGCCGGACCCCGGTCGATCCGCGGCCGGTCTCGAATCGCCCTTCGACCGCCGCGGCGCGGCCGCCCGGCCCGGTGCTCCGTGCACCGGGCCGGGCGTAAACGTTTCCGGGTTCGCGACCTCCAGTATTGCGGCCGCGGCAGGTAACTTTCACGGTCCGCGCACGGCCCGGATCCGCCTGGCGGGGAAGAAACACTGCTCGGGCGGCCGGGACGCGCCGTTCGGTGCGGGCCACGACCCACTTCGTGGTCGGCGCCAGCCGCAACGGCGTCGGCCCGAACGAGATGACCGCCTACGCGGCCGCGCCGTACAACCAGACGGCGAGCGTGATCTCGACCCTGGTGTCCGGCAACTGGTGCAACCCGACGAACGTCGGCCTGGGCCTGAAGCCGACCGCGAACACCGGCACACCGCTGCTCGACGCGTACCTGTGGGTGAAGACCCCCGGCCAGGCCGACGGCCAGTGCGACGCGGCCGGCGGCGTGCGTGCCTGGGACTACGGCACGTACACCCAGCCCGGCTGGCCGACCACCGCGGCGGCCCAGAGCCTGTTCGACCCGTTGTGGGGCCTGAACGACCCCGCGGCCGGCGCCTGGTTCCCGCAGCAGGCGCTCCAACTGGCCCAGGACGCGCAGCCCTCGCTGAACTAGGCAGTGTTGGGGAATGTCTCAAGGCGCGAATCCGGTGATCGCCGTCGCCTGGCCGCACCGCACGCAACGGCGCAGACGAGCGAGTATGAGCCGTCCCGTGCGGCGCGCCCATGCTCGGCGCTGACCGGATTCGCCGCACCTACCAGCACAAACC
>DASZBX010000004.1:0-16948 GCA_035943635.1 Actinocrinis sp.
TGCGGACTCGAGCGCACCAGCGCGACCGCGTCGCGCCGGAACTCCTCAGAGTGTTTGGGTGGGCGTGGCATCAACTGCCCCTTCCTGTGAATCGTGCGAGATCCACGTTAAGGGGTGTCTACTCTCCGGGGGACGGCCCACTTTTTCCCCGATGGGTTCGCTGGCACGGGGAGCAAGCCGGGCTTCCGGAGGAACTGATCAAGGTATCGGCCGAGCTTGCCACCACGTCGGCACCGGTTTCCGACGACCTGGCTGGTCAGCTGCAACAGCCATAGCCTGTGGGTGGGGGTTGTGGGTGCCGATTATTCATCCATGCTGGTCATGCGGCGTGCTCGTATTCGTGCAGGGTGCCGCCGAGGCGGTCGCGTCGTCGCACGTTCAGGTTGGTGATCTGGGCGGTTTCGGTGATCGGTTGTGGATTCGGGCGTAGTGGTGCTGCCTGTGTCAGGGCGCGGTGTGGCCTGTGGTTGTTGTAGTGGGTTTTGGACAGGTCGCGTTCCACACGGCGAACGTGGTCCCCGGCATCGACTTCAGCAACGACCCGCTGTTGCAGGGGCGCAACTTCTCCTATCTCGACACCCAGCTGATCCGCCTGGGCGGGCCGAACTTCGCCCAGCTGCCGGTCAACCGCCCGGTCGCCGACGTGCACCACAACCAGCGTGACGGATACGGCCAGCAGCAGATCCACGCCGGGCCGAGCTACTCGCCGTCCTCGCTCGGCGGCACGGATCTCACTCCCGCAGGGATGCACGGCGTGTACCGGCACTACCAGCAGCGGGTGGACGGCGAGACGATCCGGCGGCGCAGCCCGAGCTTCGCCGACCACTACAGCCAGGCCGCCTTGTTCTGGAACAGCATGGCCGGTTGGGAGAAAGCCCACATTGTGGCTGCCTTCTCCTTCGAACTCGGCCACGTCTGCTCCGCCGAGGTGCGCCGCCGGATGGTCGGGAACCTCGCCCAGGTCCACCCGGACTTGGCCGTCCGCGTCGCCGAACAGCGACGACGGCATCCTGCTGCCCGAAGGAGCGGACGACCCGGCGGAGGTTTTCGCCCTGCGGCTGTCCGGAGCCCTGGCCGCCCACCGGTTCCCGGACCGTGGTTGAGCCGGACGGCGGTGGGCCGGGGCGCGAGGAGAGCCCGGAAGAGCGGGCCGACCGGATGTGGGACGAGATGCTCCAGGAGGTCCGCGTGTCCCAGACCGGGGCGCAGATCCTGTTCGGGTTCCTGCTCAGCGTCGCGTTCACTCCGCGGTTCGCGACCCTGGGCGCGTTCGACAAGGGTCTATGTGGTGACCGTGGTTCTGGGGGCGTGCTCGACCGGCGCCCTGATCACCCCGGTCTGCCTGCATCGCGCGCTGGCCGGGCACGACGTCAAGCCACGTCTCGTCCAAGCGGCCGGAAGGTTCATCGGCCTCGGCCTGGGCCTGCTGGCGCTCACGATCTCCACCGCCTTGCTGTTGTTACGGCGCACCGCGACGAATGATCCGCTGTTGGCGGTGGTGCTCAGCGCCTTGATGCTCGGATGGTGCTGCGTGTGCTGGCTGCTGGTACCCCGCATGCTGCTGCGTCGTGCGCAAGATGCGCACGACGCAGCAGAGGGGTCGAGAGTATCAGTTCTTGTGTGCGTCGCGTGCCTTGTCCAGCAGGGCGGCGAACGGTCCGACGACACGCTGGGCGGCGGGTGAGCCGGCGGCGGTCGGGTGCGGGTGGGTCGGCGCCTTGGCCTCGGCCGTGAGCAGCTTGTCGCCCAGCTCTCGCAGTTCCTCGTCGGTGTGCGCGGCGCGGACGGCCGGGAACTCCTCGATCTCCTCGTGTTCGGCGTGTTCTGACACGGCCTTTTCGAACTCGGCGAGGTCGGCCAGGAACCGCTCGTCGGACACGTCGAGCTTCTCCAGCTTGGCCAACACGTGTGCGGCTTCGCTCTCCTCCTTGTTGCGTGCGTCGGCGACCGCCGCCCCGGCGTCCTTGCGGGAGATCGGCCGCAACACCATCTCCTCGCCGCTCTCGTGAACCGCCAGCATTTCGCGCAGCCGGTCGAACGCCGCCTGCCGCTGCGGGCCCGTCGCGGTCTGCACCGCGGCGAAAGCGTCCCGGATCCTGGCGTGCTGGTCGAGCAGCACGCTGATCACGCTGCCGGCCGGGTTCTGTGCCGCGGCCACCCGCTCGTTGTCTGCGTCATCCATCAACGTCATGGTCTGGCTTCCTTTCTTTCGGTTCCCGGTCCTCAGCCGAGCTCCGGAATCTGGGGCAGGATCTCGGCGGCGTAGAAGTCGAAGAAGCCGCGCTGGTCGGGCCCGATCTGGTTGACGTAGATCTCGTCGTATCCGGCGTCGATGAAGGCCTTGAGCTGCTTGAGGTGGGCGTCCACGTCGTCGCCGCACACGATCGCGTCGGCCACCATGTCCCGGTCGACCAACTCCGAAGCCTGCTCGAAGTGCCGCGGCTGGGGCAGGACCTGGGCCAGTTCGCCGGGCAACAGTTCGTTGGGCCAGCGGGCGAACGCCGTCTCGACCGCCTTGTCCCGATCGGCGCCCCAACAGATCTTGTAGCCGGCGGCGGTGGTCTTGCCCTGCCCGCCGTTCTCATGGAAGGTGCGGACGAGGTCGGCCTGCGGCTGCATGCCGATGTACCCGTCGCCGATCTTCCCGGCGAGTTTGACGGAGGCCGGACCGAAGCCTGAGACCAGGATCTCAGGGGCCTTGTCCGGCAGCGTGTAGAGCCGTGCGGTGTCGACGGTGTAGTGCTTGCCGTGGTGGGTGACCTGCTTGCCGGTCCACAGCTGCCGCATCACGTCCACGGCCTCTTCCAGCATCGACCGGCGCACGCTCGCCGACGGCCAGGGGTCGCCCAGGATGTGCTCGTTCAGCGCCTCGCCGGTTCCCACACCGAGCCGGAACCCGCCGCGGGACAGGTGGGCGGCGGTGGCCGCGGCCTGGGCGATGATCGCCGGATGGATGCGGGTGGTCGGGCAGGTGACGGCGGTGGTGATCGGGAGGTCCACCGCCTGCGCGATCGCGCCGATGGTCGCCCACACGAACCCGCTCTGGCCCTGCGCCTCGTTCCACGGGTGGAAGTGGTCGGAGATCCACAGGCCCTGGAAACCGGCGTCCCGGGCCATCAGGGCCTGGTCGACCTGCTCGCGCGGGGTGAACTCCTCGCTGGAGGTGAAGTATCCGATCCTGGTCATCGCTCAGCCCTCCGGGGTGTTCGGGTCCTTGGACGGGCCGCCGGGCAGGAAGTCCTGGAGTTTGGCCTTGGCGCCCTGGCGGACCATGCCGATGCGGTCGGGGTCGCCGTGCAGGATCGCGGAGGCGGTCGACTTGACCTGGTCGAAGTCGGCGTGCGGCGGGATCGGGGGCACGGCCGGGTCGGTGCGGAACTCGATCACGCAGGGCCGGTCGGCGGCCAGAGCCTGGGCCCAGGCCTGCTGGACCTGCTCGGGCTTGTCCACCTCGATCCCGCGCAGTCCGATCAGCTCGGCGAACTTGGCGTAGGGGATGTCCGGCAGTTCCTGGGAGGGGACGAACTGCGGGGAGTCGGCCATCGCCCGCAACTCCCAGGTCACCTGGTTCAAGTCCCGGTTGTTCAGGACCGCGACGATCAACCGCGGGTCCGACCACTCCCGGTAGTACTTCGCGGCGGTGATCAGCTCGGCCAGGCCGTTCATCTGCATCGCCCCGTCGCCGACGATCGCGATCGCGGGGCGGTCGGGGTGGGCGAACTTCGCGCCGATCGCGTACGGGACGCCAGGGCCCATGGTGGCCAGCGTGCCCGAGAGCGAACCGCGCATGGTTCCGCGCATCCGCAGGTGGCGGGCGTACCAGTTGGCCGAGGAGCCGGAGTCGGCGCTGAGCATCACGTCGTCCGGGAGGAGGGCGTCGAGTTCGTGGACGACGTGCTCGGGGTTGACCGGGTCCGCGCTGACGGCCGCGCGCCGTTCCATGATCTCCCACCAGCGCGAGGTGTTCTCCACCACGGTGTGCTGCCAGCTGCGGTCGTCCTTGCGGTGCAGCAGCGGGATCAGGGCGTCCAGGGTGCCGGCCGCGTCGCCGACCAGATTCACCTCGAAGGGGTAACGCAGGCCCACCATGAACGGGTCGATGTCGATCTGGACGGCGCGCGCTTGGCCGAAGTCGGGCAGGAACTGGGTGTACGGGAAGCTGGAGCCGATGGTCAGCATCGTGTCGCAGTCGCGCATCATCTCGTACGAGGCGCGCGTGCCGAGCAGCCCGATCGACCCGGTCACGTACGGCAGGGTGTCGGGTAGCACGTCTTTGCCCAGCAACGCCTTGGCCACGCCGGCACCGAGGAGTTCGGCGACCTGCTCGACCTGCGGGCGTGCTTGGCGGGCGCCTTGGCCGACCAGGATCGCGACCTTCTGCCCGCTGTTGAGCACCTCCGCTGCGCGCTCGATCTCCGATCGGGCCGGGAGGGAGGAGGATTGGGTCAGGCCGAGGCTGGAGGGCACCATCTTGAACGCGTGCTCCGGCTCCTCGTACTCCAGTTCCTGCACGTCGGCCGGGATGATGATCGCGGTGACGGTCCGTTTGGCGTAGGCGGTGCGCATCGCCCGGTCCAGCACGTTGGGCAGTTGCTGGGGCACGGTGACCATCTGGCAGTACTCCGAGGCCACGTCCTTGAACAAGGACAGCAGGTCGACTTCCTGCTGGTAGGACCCGCCCATAGCGCTGCGGTTGGTCTGTCCGACGATCGCCACGACCGGCACGTGGTCCAACTTCGCGTCGTACAGGCCGTTGAGCAAGTGGATCGCGCCCGGGCCGGAGGTCGCGGCGCACACGCCGACCTTGCCGGAGAACTTTGCGTACCCGACCGCTTCGAACGCGGCCATCTCCTCGTGTCGGGCCTGGATGAACGTCGGCTTGTTGCCCGCCCGCCCCCACGCGGCCAACAAACCGTTGATCCCGTCACCCGCGTAGGCGAACACCTGGTCCACCTCCCACTCGCGCAGGCGATCAAGGACCTTATCGGAAACTTTCATGGACACTTTTTCGACCTCCTGCGGAACGACATGATGGGACAAGAACGCGGCCGCGGTCGGCAGGCATCCGTGCGTCGGCCGCGGCTGCTTTGTCCGACTAGCCCGTTTCCACGATCGGAAACGGGTGGATCTCGCGCGCATAAATCCGGCGGTCGGGGTTATCGGGATCGAGCGCAGCCGCCGCACCTGTGCCCAGTGGCCTCGCTGGCTCCAGCCGGCCGAGTGCGGCGCCGGCTGTGTCGTCGCGACTCGGGAAAAGGCGGCATTATGACGGCGGCAACTCTGGAGCTGCCCACCGCACCGAAACTCAGCCGCACAGGGACGCGGCCGGCCGGCTCTGTGGCCACGCTGGGCATCCGGTTCGACTACGACGGCGCGATACCGACCGCGATCCTGCCCGGCGAGCTCGACGGCGCCAGCGCCGCCGCCGTCGAGAAGCTGGCCGACGAGTTCGCCGCCCAAGGGGCGGTCAAGCTCGTGCTGGACCTGCGCCGCCTGTTCTCGGCGGACCTCGCCGGGCTGGCGGCGCTGCGGGACGCCGCCGCGCTGCTCTCGGAGTGTGATGGAGTACTGGCCCTGGCAGCACCCCGCCCGCGGATGCGATACACGATGTCTCGCATGGGGACTGCGGACCAGTTCGTGGTGTACAAGACCGTCGACGAAGCCGTGCGTGCGCTCAGCGGGGTGTGCCCGAGTGCCCGCGGCGAGTCTGCCGCCGAACTGCGCCGACCGATCGACCCGGCCGCCCGGCCCGTGGTCCCGGCTCTGGTGAGCGCCCTGTCCAGGCACTGAGCTGATGCCGGACGTCATATGACGAAGTGAAGGAGTGCGAAGCCCATGACAGACGGATACGCGGTGTTGTTCGACATGGACGGCACTCTCATCGACAGCAACTATTTGCATACGGTGACCTGGTGGGAGGCACTACGGCAGTACGGCCACACTGTCCCGATGACGCTGATACACCGCTCGATCGGGATGGGTACCGAGCAGTTGCTCGACCACGTGTTGGGCGAAGATCGCGACAAGGACGAGACCGACACGCTCGACACAGCCCACCAAGCCCTCTACGCCAGGCACTGGCCGTCACTGGTTCCGTTCGCCGGGGCCGCGCGCCTGCTGCGAGCGTGCGCGTCTCGGGGGTGGGACGTGGTGCTGGCCAGTTCGGCGTCCGAGCGTGAGCTGACGGTGTTGCGCAAGGTGTTGGAGGCGGACGACGTGATCGCCGCCTCGACGAACTCTGACGACGTGGACACCAGCAAACCCGCGCCGGACCTGGTCTCGGTGGCGTTGAAGAAGGTCGGGGCCGCTGCGGACAGGTCGGTCCTGGTCGGCGACACGGTATGGGACGTGCAGGCGGCCGAGCGTGCCGGGGTCCGGTGCGTGGCGGTGCTCAGCGGAGGCTTCAGCCGGGACGAACTCCTGCAGGCCGGCGCGGTGGAGGTCTATGAAGACGCGGCGACACTCCTGGCCGACCTCGGCGGAAGCCTGCTGGCCAAGGCCGGCTGAATCGATGTGGCGGCGGTCGTGTCCTCGGGGCAGAGAGAAGCATGAACTGGTCCTCTCGACGGTGCGTGGTGTCGCTCGCCAGTTGGTGCATGTTCGTGTGGGTGCTGCTGACGTGGACGCGCACGCTCGAACAGCTCACGGTCGGTGCGGCGGTTTCCCTCCTGGTCGCGGTCGCGTTGGCGTCGCTCGGGGAGGTCGTGGCGCCCTGGCAACTACTGCGCCCTCGGCGCCTGATCGCGCTGCTAGGCCTGGCCGGCACTGTGCTGGCGAAGATCGTAGTAGCCGATGTGCGGCTGGCGGCCCGAATCTGGGCGCCGAGCCGGCCGGTACGCAGCGGCATGGTCGTCGTGCCGACCAATCAGCGGTCTGACGGCGGGCTGGCAGCCGTCGGCCTGCTCAGCAGCCTGATCGTCGACAACCAGCTCGTCGACGTGGACCGCGCAGGAGCCCGCCTGCAGTACCACGCGGTCGACGTGCCGGACCGCGATCCGGCCAAAGCCCACGCGGTGATCAACGGCCCGATCGAGCGTTTCCTGATGGCCCTGTCGGCGCTCGGCGCGTTCCTCGCCCTGATCTTCGTGGTCCTCGGCGCGCCCGACGACGCGCACTCCGAAGTGGTCGTCGGCGCGATCGCGCTGCCGGTGCTCGGCCGTGTTCCTGGCCGTCGTCGTGCGCATCGCCCAGCACTACCGGACCCTGGACGCCGACAAGCTGCGGGAACTGCGCGGGTGAGCACCGCCGCTCGGCTCACTGCTGCCGCTGCCGTCGCCGTTCCGCTGACCGGCGCGGTCGCAGCGCCCCTGCTCGCCCGCGTGTCCGCCCGGCTCACCCTGGTCGCCGGGGTGGCGGCGCTGCTCGGCTCGCTTATGATCCTGCTGCTGATGGCCCCGACCGTGTTCGACGGCTGCGTTTTGGTGCACTTCATGGGCGGCTGGGGTCCGGTGAACGGCACCATCCTGGGCATCGCGTTCGCCGCGGACCCTTTCGGCTTGGTGTTCGCGATCACCGCCGCGGCCATCGGGATGCTGCTGCTCGTCTACACCCTTTCTGAACTCGGCGGGCTGGGTGCGCGCGAGACCGGCGGTTACGCCTGCCTGTTCCTTCTCCTGATCGCCGGGCTGATCGGCGCCGCGCTGACCTCGGACCTGTTCAACCTGTTCGTCTGGTTCGAAGTGGCCGCGCTGGCCAGCTACGGCCTGACCGGTTTCTTCCTGGAACGCCCGATCGCCCTGGAGGCGGCCTTCAAGATCCTGATGCTGACCACCCTGGCCGGGTTCGCGATCTTCATCGGGTCCGGGCTGCTCTACGCGACCCACGGCGCCCTGGACTACGCCCAGCTGCCGCCCTGGCCGCGCACCCCGGCGTGCCGGACAAGGTCGCGCTCGGCCTGCTGATCGGCTGGTTCGCCACCAAGGCCGGCCTGGTGTCGTTCCACGGCTGGCTCGCCGACGCGCACACCGCCGCCCCCGGCCCGGTCTCGGCCCTGTTCTCCGGACTGATGGTCAACCTCGGCGTTGTCGCGATCGGCTGGCTCGCCTTCCAGGTCTTCCCGACCTCCCGCGTCCCGGTGCTCGGCGTGCTGATGGTCCCCGGTGTCGCCTCCGCGCTGATCGGCGCCGTGATGGCGCTCGCCCAGGACGACCTCAAACGGCTACTGGCCTACGACACCGTCTCCCAGATGGGCGTGCTGGCGATCGGTTTGGCGACCGGCACCCCGGCGGGCGTGGCCGGCGCGACCTACCGCCTGGTCAACCACGCCCTGTTCAAGTCGCTGCTGTTCCTGTGCGCAGGCGCGATCGTGCACCGCACCGGTGTGACCTCGCTGCGCGAGATGGGCGGCCTGGTCAGGCGCTGGCCCGGGGTGACCGCCGCATTCGTGCTCGGCGCCGCCTCGATCGCGGGCATCCCACCGCTCAATGGGTACGTCTCGCTCAGCCTCATCCACCAAGGCCTGCTCGACAGCCACCAGTACGTCCCGTACGCGTTGATGCTCGTCGCCCAGCTGATCACGATCGCGGCGCTGGGCCGGGTGGCATGGCTCGCGTTCTTCCGCAGCCGCGGCGAGGAGTACGAGCACGAGGAGAAACCGCGGCCCGGCATGCTCGTCGAGATGGTCGGGCTCGGCGTCTTCTGCGTGGTCTTCGGCGTGCTGCCGCGGTACGTTCTCGACCGGTTCATGGCGCCGGCGGCCGCGAGTCTGCTTCACGCCGCCGACTACACCCGGATCATCATGGCCGGCACCGGCTCGGGCACGCTGCCCGCCCTGACCATCCCGTTCGACTACGCCAACCTTCAGGAACTCGTGGTCACGGGCGTCAGCCTCGCGCTGGCAGTCCTGCTCACCCATACGTATCTGCGCATCAAAGAGCCGCTCCCGGTGCGACTGCTGCGCGCCGCGCACAACGGCTCGGCCAACGACTACGTCGCCTACGCGGTCACCGGCGTGATCGCCCTGGTCGCAGCCCTGCACTGGGCGTGAAGAGCACCCCGTTTGGGATGTGTTGTGCGGGTACTCGGCGCGTAGCCGACCGCAGCAGGTCCGCTGACATCCGACCGGTCCGAGGGAGGTGACCGCATGGCCGCGAGCACAGCCGCCGGGACTACCGACGCCCGGTTCCCGCTCCACGTGCTGCGCGACTACGCCCTCCTGGCCGACGGCCACCCTGGGGCGCTGATCGGCCCGCGTGGCGAGTGCGCCTGGATGTGCGCGCCGCGGTGGGACTCGGACGCGGTCTTCTCCGACCTGGTCGGCGGCGGCGGCATGTATGCCGTCAGCCCGATGGGGCAGTCCTTCGTCTGGGGCGGCCATTACGAACCCGGCGGCCTGATCTGGCGCAGCCGGTGGACCACCCGCGCGCAGATCATCGAGTGCCGGGAAGCACTGGCCTTTCCGGGTGACGCGCACATCGCGGTGATCCTCCGTCGTGTCCTCGCCGGTGACGGAGACACCCGGGTGCGGGCGGTGCTGCTGCTGCGGGCCGAGTTCGGGCGGCACGGCATGACCGGGCTGCGCTGCCGGGACGGAGTCTGGACGGCACGCTGCGGACCGCTGTACGTACGCTGGTCCGGCGCGTCAGAAGCCACCGCTCGACGGAACGGCTCGCCGGAGGCCGAACTGACCGTCCCCGACGGCTCCCACCACGATCTGGTCCTGGAGATCTCCGACCAGCCCCTGGAGGACGCCGACCCGGTCGACGGCGAGCGCGCTTGGGCGGAAACCACGGAAGCGTGGCGCCGCGCGGTTCCCCGGATCACTGGGACGGTCGCCGACACCGACGCCCGCCACTCCTACGCGGTGCTGCGCGGCCTGACCGTGCCCGGCGGCGGCACAGTGGCCGGAGCCACCATGTGCCTGCCCGAACGCGCCGAAGAGGGCCGCGACTACGACTACCGCCGCGCCTGGGTCCGGGACCAGTGCTTCACCGGGCAGGCCGCGGCCGCCTGCGGGCCGGACGGACTGCTCCAGGATCCCGTCGCCTTCGTCACCGAGCGGCTGCTGGCCGACGGACCGCAGCTCAAGCCCGCCTACACCGTCGCCGGCGGGCCGGTGCCGGACGAACGGGACCTGGACGTCCCCGGCTACCCCGGCGCCACCACGAAGATCGGCAACTGGGCCAA
This sequence comes from Actinocrinis sp., assembly GCA_035943635.1. Lineage (GTDB taxonomy): Bacteria > Actinomycetota > Actinomycetes > Streptomycetales > Catenulisporaceae > DASZBX01. Next base: position 10,126 of record DASZBX010000004.1, read on the forward strand.
CAAGCAGTTCCAACTCGACTACTTCGGTGAGGCGCTGCACCTGTTCGCCGCCGCGGCCCGGCTCGACTGCCCGGACTCCGGGGACTGGCACGCGGTGGAGAGCGCCGCCGCCGCGATCGAGCAGCGCGGCGCCGACCCGGACTCCGGGATCTGGGAGCTGGACGGGCGGTGGACGCACTCCCGGCTGACCTGCGTCTGCGGGCTGCGGGCGATCGCCGGGTACGCTCCGGCCGCCCAGGGCGCGGAGTGGAGCGCCCTGGCCGACGCGATCCTGGCGGACGCCGCGGCCGACTGTCTGCACCCCTGCGGCCGCTGGCAGGGAGCCCCCGGCGACGACTGGGTCGATCAGGCCGGCGGTCAGGCCCTGGCGATCCCCACCGACGTCGCCGTCGCCGAGCAGGTCGAAGCCGCCGCCGCGAAGACCGAGCAGGAACTCGGCCCGATCGACGTGTGGGTGAACGTCGCGTTCACCTCCGTGTTCGCACCCTTCCACGAGATCACACCGGCGGAGTTCAAGCGGGTGACGGAAGTCGACTACCTCGGCTACGTCTACAGCACCATGGCAGCCCTCTCCCGCATGCGTGCGCGCGACAGCGGAACGATCGTGCACGTCGGCTCGGCGCTGGCCTACCGGGGAATCCCGTTGCGGAGCGCGTACTGCGGCGCCAAACACGCCATCCAGGGATTCCACGAGTCACTGCGCTGCGAACTGCTGCACGAGAAGAGCAACGTGCACGTGACTATGGTCCAGATGCCTGCGGTCAACACGCCGCAGTTCGACTGGGTGCTGTCCCGTCTGCCCAAGCCGGCCCAGCCCGTACCCCCGATCTACCAGCCCGAAGTCGCCGCCCGCGCAGTCCTGCACGCCGCCGACCACCCCAGGCGGCGCGAGTACTGGGCCGGCGGGAGCACCATGGGCACGCTGATCGCCAACGCCGTCGCCCCCGGACTGCTCGACTGCTACCTGGCCAGGACCGGACTCTCCTCCCAGCAGGACGACCGGCCCGAACCGGCCGACCGTGCCGCCAACCTCTGGGATCCGGCCGACGGCCCGGCCGGGCACGACTACACCGCGCACGGCAGCTTCGAGGACCGCTCCAAGGACCGCAGCGCCCAACTCTGGGCCTCCCAGCACCACGGCCGGGTCGCAGCCGTCGCCGGAGTGCTGGCCGCCACGGCCGTCCTGGTCGGATCGCGGGGGCGGCGATGAACCGGCCGGCGAACGAGACGCCCGACATCCTCACGGCCGTGCGCGCCGGATTCGGCCTGGCCCAGCTCAGCGGCCCCTGGCCCACCGCCGGCCAGTCCGGTCGCCGGATCACCCAAGTCCTGGGCGTGCGGCATCTGGTCCAGGCGGCCGTGTCCGGGCCGCCGCCGACCGCCGCGGTCCTCGCCCTCGGCATCGAAGCGGACCTGCTGCACGCACTGACCATGCTCGGCATCGCGATGACCCAACGCTCTGCCCGCCGCCCCGCACTCGCCCAGGCCGCGGTCGCCCTCTGCTTCGCCGCCGCCGGAGCGGCCGCCACCCGCCACGTGGCGAAACTCCCGGCCGGCCAAGGCTCGCAGCGCAACCGAATCAGCCCACTGCGCAAGCGCGACGAATGGTCCCAGACCCTCGCCCGGCACCTGGTCCCGGACCGGCTGACCGAAGCCCTGACCAACCACTAGACCCACGCACCCGCTGGATCGGAGAGAACCGATGAGAACCCTTACCCACCCGCCGGGCACGAACCAGCCCGTCCTGCACGGCGTCGACCGGATGGTGCGCAACGTCGAAACCGGCCACTTCGAACGCTCCCTGTCCGCCCTGACCGCGGCAGGCGCCCTGGTCACCGCCGCCGAGATCTACTTCGAACACGACTCGGCCAGCTTCGGCAACAAGATGATGTGGGTGCCGGTCGTCCTCGGCCCGGTCGGCGCTGTGGCGGGCGTCGCCGGATTCTTCAGCCGCCGGATGGCCAAGACCGCGCTGCCGATCGCCTCCGCCGCCATCGTCGCCAATGGAATCCAGGGCACCTATCTGCACGCTCGCGGCATCGCCCAGAAGCCCGGCGGCTGGTCCAACGCCCGCTACAACCTGGAGATGGGCCCGCCACTGCTGGCACCCCTGCTGGTCACCATGGTCGGCGGGATGGGACTGCTCGCGGCCGTCCTGCGCCGGGAGCAGTGATGGGACAGTCCGTCACCTCGTCCGCCTCCGCCGACCCCGCGGCCGGCCGGGGCCGGTTCCCCGGCTTCGACGTGCTCGACCAGGCTGGGCACTGGGATCCGGCGACTGCCGGAGTGGTCCTGTCCCGGATCGGCCGGCAACCGGAGATCCGTTTCTTCACCCCGGACGAGCAGGCGGCCGCCATCGCCCTGTGCGACCAACTGCTCGACCAGGCCGCCGACCGGCCCGACGAGCCGCGCGTGCCGGTCGTGAACATGATCGACGCACGGCTCGCGGAGAACGAGACCGACGGCTGGCGCTACCAGGACATGCCCGAGGACGGCACGGCCTGGCGCGACTCGCTCGCCGCGCTGGACGAGGACGCGAACGCGCGGTTCGGCGGTGACTTCGCCTCCTGCTCCCGCGAACATCAGGCCACGCTGATCCAGTTCGTCCAGGACCGCGGATCAGACCTCTGGCACGGCATGCAGGCCGCGCACGTGTGGAGCCTGTGGACCCGGTACGCGTGCACCGCCTTCTACGCGCACCCCACCGCATGGAACGAGATCGGCTTCCCCGGCCCGGCCTACCCGCGCGGCTACAAGAACCCCGGCGTCGACGGGCGCGAACCGTTCGAGGTGCGCGACGCCAGACCGGCCGAGGACCCGGTGAGCGGAGGCGCCGACTGATGAGCGCGGTACGCGAACGCAACGCCTCGGCATGGCTGCTGCCCAACGACGGCACCCGCACGAATCACCGGCTGCGCCACGATATGCGCCGCTTCAAGGACACCGATGAGGTCGACCTGGTCGTGGTCGGCTGCGGCGCCGGCGGCTCGACGATGCTCCAACGCCTGGCCCGCGCCGGATGGAGCGTGGTCGGCCTGGACGCCGGACCGTTCTGGGACCCGGACACCGACTGGGTCAGCGATGAAGCCGGCTCACACCACCTGTTCTGGACCGAACCGCGGGTGATCTCCGGGGACGACCCGATCCCGCTGGGCTCGAACAACTCCGGCCGCGGAGTCGGCGGATCGATGGTGCACTACGCCGGATACACCCCGCGCTTCCACCCCAGCGATTTCAGTACCCTTACTCTTGATGGCGTCGGAGCCGACTGGCCGATCGCCTACGAAGACCTCAAACCGTACTACGCGGCGATCGAGGAGGAGCTGCCGGTCGCGGGCGAGCACTGGCCCTGGGGCGACCCGCATTTCTACCCGCACCGCCCGCACCCGGTCGGCGGCAACGGCGAGATTTTCCTGCGTGGTGCACGCAAACTCGGCATCACCGCGAAAGTCGGCCCGGTGGCGATCACCAACGGACGCTTCGGCAACCGCCCGCACTGCATCTACCGCGGATTCTGCCTCCAGGGGTGCAAGGTCAACGCCAAGGCCTCACCGCTGATCACGCACATCCCCGACGCCTTGGCGCACGGCGCCGAGATCCGCGCGGACTGCATGGTCACCCGAGTGGAAGTCGACCCGCGCACGGGAAAAGCCACCGGAGTCCACTACGTGCGCGACGGCGTGTCTCGATTCCAGCGTGCCCGCGCGGTGGCCATCGCCGCCTACTCCATCGAGACCCCGCGCCTGCTGTTGAACTCCGCGTCCAAGCGCTTCCCGGACGGCCTGTGCAACGACTTCGACCAAGTCGGCCGCTACCTGATGGTCCAGGGCGCACCGCAGACCGCCGGCCGGTTCGACGCGGAAGTGCGGATGTACAAATCCCCGCCGCCCGAGGTCAGCACCGAAGAGTTCTACGAAACCGACCCGAACAAGCCCTACAAACGCGGCTTCTCGATCCAGACCGTGTCCCCGTTGCCGATCACCTGGGCCGAGCACGTTGCCGCGCAAGGACATTGGGGACCGGCGCTGCGTGAGTACATGAGCGACTACGTGCACTGGTCCTGCCTCGGCGCACTGTGCGAATTCCTGCCCCTGCCGGAGAACCGGGTGACCCTGGACGAGGAGAAAGACCGCTACGGCCTACCGGTCGCACACTTCGCCTACTCGCGCTGCGACAACGACAAAGCCCTGATGAAGGCTGCACGCGGCGTGATGGAGGACATCCTGCACGCCGCCGGAGCCGACGAGGTGATCACCATCGACCGCTTCGCCCACCTGGTCGGCGGCGCCCGCATGGCAGCCCACGAACACGACGGCGTGGTCGACGCCGACTGCCGCACGTTCGCCGTACGCAACCTGTACATCACCGACGGAAGCGTCCTACCGACGCAGGGCAGCGCCAACCCGGCCCTGACCATCATGGCCGTCGCCGCCCGCGCGGCCAGCCACCTGGCAGTCAAAGGAGCGAACTGATGGACCCTCGGATCGACTCCGTTCAGGTCTCCGCCTACACGGTCCCGACCGACGCGCCCGAAGGAGACGGCACACTGACGTGGGACTCGACCACCATGGTGCTCGTCGAGATCCACGCTGGCGACACGGTCGGCACCGGCTGGACGTACGGCCCCGCCGCCTGCGCCGCCGTGGTCACCGACCTACTCGCCCCGATCGTCACCGGCCGGAACCCGATGGACGTCGGCGGAATCCACGACGCGATGGACAAGGCCGTGCGGAATGCCGGCCGGCCGGGCTTGGTCGGATACGCGATCTCCGCCGTGGACGTCGCCCTGTGGGACCTGAAGGCCAGGCTGCTCGACGTCCCGCTGCACAAGCTGCTTGGCGCGGTCCGCTCGGAGGTGCCGGTTTATGGCAGCGGCGGATTCACCACCTACACCGAGGAGCAACTGCGCGATCAGCTCACCGGCTGGGTGCACAAGCAGGGCATTCCGCGCGTTAAGATCAAGATCGGTGAGGCGTGGGGCACGAACGAGACCCGCGACCTCGAACGCATCTTCCAGGCCCGCACGGTGATCGGCAGGCAAGCTGAACTGTACGTCGACGCCAACGGCGCCTACCAGCGCAAGCAGGCCGTCAGGATCATGCTGGCCGCAGCAGAGCTGGGCGTAAGCTGGTTCGAGGAACCCGTCTCCTCCGACGACCTCGACGGCCTGCGCGAAGTACGCAACTCAGTGTCCGCTGACGTGGCCGCGGGGGAGTACGGCTTCGACCTGGTCTACTTCCACCGCATGTGCGCCGCGAACGCTGTGGACTGCCTGCAGGTGGACGTCTCGCGCTGCGGCGGCATCACCGAGTGGCAACGAGCCGCCGCAGTCGCCGCCTCACACGGCCTGGACGTCTCCGGCCACTGCGCTCCCCACCTGCACGCCCACGTCGCCGCAGCCACGGCGAACCTGCGCCACCTGGAATGGTTCCACGACCACGTCCGCATCGAGTCAATGTTCTTCGACGGCGCCCTCGACCCGACCGGCGGCACCATCCACCCCGACGACACCGCCCCCGGCCACGGATTGACACTGCGTCGAGCCGATACAGACCAGTACCGGGTGCGATAAAGAACGATCTGGGCGACGTTTGTAGGACTGTCCCGCTCGAAAATATGATTTGGGTGTTTGACCTGGTAACTTCTGGATTACCTAGGCAGCTATGTGATACTCGCCCATGATGCCGCCGACGATGGATTTTCGTCAGATGCGGGCAGTGTCGAGGTCGATGATTTTGGCGCTGGGGTGGTCTGGGTCGTCGTCGGGGACGCGTTGGGCGATGCCCTGGTGGGGTCTGGCTGCGTTGTAGTGGGCGACGTATTCGGTCAGGACGGTTTGCAGGTGGTTCTGGTTAAGGATCAGGGTGTGGTCGAGTACTTCGCGCCGTAGTGTGCCGACGAGGCGTTCGCAGATGGCGTTGGCTCGGGGTGCTTGGGGTGGGCTGCGTAGGATCCTCAGTCCGCAGTCTTCGAAAACGGTGTCGAATGCGGTGGTGAACTGGCTGCCACGGTCGCGGATCAGGAATCGCAGTTGGTCCAGGGTGGTGCCCAGGGTCATGGCGAGGTTGCGAGCTTGCTGGGTGGTCCACGGTCCGTCGGGGTTGGTGGTGATGCCGGCGATGTGGATGCGGCGGGTGTGGTGTTCGATGAACACCAGCACGTATACCCTGGTGAGAAGCACAGTGTCGACGTGGAAGAAATCTGTTGCGATCATGGTCTCGGCCTGCAGGGCGGGGAACTGTTTCCACGTTGGTCCGGTCTTGCGTGGAGCGGGGTCGATGCGGGCCTTGGTGAGGATTTCCCAGACGGTGGAGTGGGCGATCTGGAAGCCGAGCTTCATGAGCTCACCCTGGATCCGGCGGTGGCCCCATGCGGGGTTTTCTTGGGCCATCCGTGGAATAAGGGCTCTGGCTGAGGCCGTGGTTTTCGGTCGTCCCCGGGGTCGGCGGGTTGAGGAGTATTTCCAGTTGACGAGTGTGCGGTGCCAGGCCAGGAGTGTCGCCGGGGTGACGGGAAAGACGTCGGCCCATCGAGCTTGTGGGATCAGTGCGGACAGGGCGGCGAACCAGGCCCGGTCGGCCGGTTCATAGCGGACGCGGGTGATCTGGCGGCGCAGCACCGTATTTTGGTGCCGCAGCACGAGAACCTCGGCCATCAATGCGCCATCGCTGCGGGCTGCCGTCCCAGGGCGAAGGCAAAGTCATAGCGATCATGTGTGGGATGCGGCGAGTATCGGCAGAATCCTGGTTCGGTTGGCGGCGATGCGTTCGGTCGCCCGCTTGATTTCGGTGACTCCTGCGAGTCGGAGCAGGCTGATGGCCAG
>DASZBX010000005.1:0-15156 GCA_035943635.1 Actinocrinis sp.
CCAGGGTCCACCCGTTGCGCGTCGCGACATCAGACAAAAGGGCCTTCACATACGCCAGCGCGCGAGTACGCGGCTCCGGCCGGAAGAACCGCGGACCGATCAACTCCCCGAGCACATCCAACTCCGCCGCCCACTCGTCCACCAACGCCGCATCCGCCGCGACAAGCTCATCCAGGTCACCTGCCAACTCATCCACGACAAGCCAACGAGCGACAGCACACCCAGGTCACACCAACAAGATCAACTCAAAGTGTCGCTGTAGTACCGGTAGCTAGACAAAAAGCCATCGGAATGGCCCTTCAGAAAACCGTAGTATAAGCGCTGCGCGGACAGTGATTCGTGGTACTCATCCTGGGCAATGGAATAGGCATATGCAACACTGAATAAGAAAGGCTGGAGGACGGTAAAATAGTAGCGCCGCATGTTTCCGCGGCGACGTCCCGCGGGGTTCGGGCAACCGGCTGGGCGGTTGTCATGCTGCGCTGCGGCCCCTCGATGGCGCCCGGGCGATCATCCGGTCTCCCGTGAACCACGCAGCCCTGCCGTAACCCGTGGGCCGCTGGAGCGGGCCGGTGACGGCCCCAGAGGACCCCGCAGTGCTCCGCTGACGCCGCTGCCGGGCAGCAAGGACGCCGGCCAGGCCGGCAGCCCCAGCGGCCTACGGCGCCAGCGACAGCCCCGTGCCAGTGGGTCCTCCGATTCGTCCTCCGATCCGTCCCCCGGTTGTCCCCGTCCTTACAAACGGAGACCCCCCGTCCTGGGTATCGACGCAGCTAGATGGCCTGGGTAACGGGGCTTCGACGACCAGACTTGATCTACAGAAATAACCCCTTCCGATCAATGTGGCGCCCGGGCCCCACCTATCTTCTCCTAGCGTCATCCCTGGTTTCCCTCCCTTCTATGCTTCCTCTTCCCTTCCGTACTCTCGTTCTCTGATTCGTTTGTCCAAGTTCTCTCCTCCCTCTTCCCGGCATTCCCCCGGCCGTTCCGGCCGTCTCTCTCCCGGCTCTTCGCTCGTCCGCCCGCGTGTGCCACCCCTGCCGTCCGTGACGGCCTGTCAGGGCCGCGTCATCACGGAATGTCATGATGCAGGTTTTATGCGTGACGAACCCCGGCACGCCTCGGAAACCCGCCCGTCAGGCGCCCGCGCGGACGCCTGACGGGCGGAAACGCGCCGTCACCGCGCGGGATGTTGCCTAAAGTTATCGACCCACTACCCGTGCGCGATCCAGAGGTGACCGGCCCGGTCCACGACGCTTTTAGACCCGCGCCCCCTAAAGAGTCTTGAAAAGCGTCTTAGGGTGGCAATAGGACGACGCTTATAGAGGAATGACAAAGACTGGACTCTTATATACCCCGGGTATAGATTATGAATATGCCCGGGGGAAAGCCCCACGAGGGGAAACGCGAACCGGCCACACACGCTAAACAAACCGGTGAACATTCGACTGGATGGAAATCGGAAATCGAGATAGAGTCGTAGCAACGGCCCGGGGAAACCGGAAATGGACGCCACGAAACCGGCCGAAACTAACCCCTTAAGAAAACAATCCCGGCGCGAGCCATGCAAAAACAACCCGCCGAGTAAAGAAAGAAATACGCGAATGAAATCCTGGCTAATGACGTTCCGCAACCGCCACCACGCGGACCCGCACGAACCCACCGGCTTCCTGACAGTGGCCTGCGATGTGTGCGGTGCGGTCCCCGGCGAGCCCTGTGCCCCCGGCTGTTGCGTCACCCCCGCACCCCACGAACACGTCGAGGGTCTGTTTCTCACCCCGCTTCCCGAATGCCTGGCCCCGACCGCCGCCGAAGCCGCCGAGTACCTGGCGGGAAGCCCGGATTTCCTTCCGAGTGACCGACTGCCGCGCGCAGGAGAACCGGTAGTGCTCGAAGGCGCGCACGTTCACTGGCTGATGGTCCTCGACCACGCCCACCCGGTCACCGAAGCCAACACCGTGCTCATGACCGCACCCCGCCTGGGCCGGGACCACTGCCAGGGCGCGGACTGGGCAAACGCCGGAGGGGTGGATCCGGCGGACTTCGGCCCCGACGAGGAGGACGTAGCCTACCTTCCGGACGCCTACCGCCTTCTGATCGGCCACGCGAACGCGGCAAGAGCCTGACATGCCCGGCCCTTGCGATGTGATGACCCAGCGACACCAGAAGTTCTGGGACCTGCGCGACCCGAGCGGACGCACCCGACAGAGCACCGCCCGACCGGCGGTCGCCGCCGACTGGCTCAAGATGTGCCGCGAACTGCCGCAGGGCTGGCACGTGACGGCCAGCATGGACGTCTGGTTCGCCTCCGAGCGCACCGACAGTGACGAGCTGGAACGGTGGCACGCCGAACTCGACCGCCGCTACGGCCTGTAGATAAGGACCGCTTCGTGACCGCCGCCACCCCACCCGCCGCGCGGGAGATCGCCACCCTGACACCCGCGCAATCTGACCGGCTCTACCTCGACTGGCACGACAAAGTCGCCGACGAGGTCTGCGACGCGGTGGCCTTGGCCACCGGTTACCGGGAACGGCGCGCGGAAGCCTTCGCCGCCCTGCAACGCGACATCACCGCGATCGACCTGAGCCACAGCGCTCCGACCAGCGCCCACTACCCCCACGACTCGGCGCCCTGGCGCGCCCTGCAGGCCCGCCACCACCTGCGCGAGGCTGAGCGCCACTACGCCCGGCGCGACCCCGAGCACGCACTGCGCCTGCTGCAGGGCGCTGCCGCCACCGCCCGCCACGTCCTGACCGACCTCGGTTGGACACCAGCCCCCTGACACTCCACCCGCCGCACCGACGAGAGACGAACGAGCACCGCCATGAGCACACCCACCCCCGCCCAGACCGCGCCCCCGCCCGCCGCGCCCCCGCTAACCCCCGCCGCCTCGGCCAGCACCAAGGCCCGCCCCGGCGAACTACGCGCCCAAGTCGCCCAGATCCTGGCGGCCAACTCCGGCACCGGCTTCACCGTCACCACCCTGGTCGGCCTACTCGGCAACAGCGGCGGGGCGATCGGTAACGCCTGCCAGACGCTGGTTGCCCGGGGTGAGGCCCAACTGCTGGCCACCACGCCACGCACCTACGGGGCCACCGCAACCACCGCCGCCGCCGCGCAGAAAGCCGTGATCATCCCACCACACCCGCGCCCCGCCACCCCGCCCTCGCAGGGAACGGCGACACCCGCCCCCGCCACCCCCGCCCGGCGCGCCAGACCGGTCCCGATCACCCGACCCAACGGCCAGACGTATCACCCCCGGGCCTTGGCGGACATCCCCGATGTCGAGGCACTCCGGCGCCTGCGTGAAGCGAACGTGCCCGCCCTGCTCTACGGGCCCCCGGGCACCGGAAAGACCAGTGTGATCGAGGCGGCGTTCCCCGACCTGATCACCGTTGCCGGAGACGGAGACACCACGGTCGGCGACCTACTCGGCGAGTACACCCAGAACGAGGCGGGCGGCTACGAGTTCATCTACGGACCGGTGGTCACCGCCATGCAGGAAGGCCGCGCCCTCCTGATCGACGACGCCACCTTGATATCCCCGAAGGTCCTCGCCGCCCTCTACCCGGCGATGGACGGGCGGCGCCAGATCATCGTCAAGGCGCACAAAGGCGAGGCGATCACCGCCGCCGAGGGGTTCTACGTGATCGCCGGACACAACCCCGGGGTGCACGGCGCGATTCTGACCGAGGCCCTGGCCTCGAGGTTCAGTATGCAGATCCAGGTCGGCTCGGACTATGACCTGGCCGCCACCTTGAACATCAACGGCAAGGCGATTCGGATTGCCCGCAACCTGGCCACCAAGGCCGCCAACGGCGAGATCGGCTGGGCACCTCAGTTGCGCGAGCTGATCGCGTTCCAGAAGATCGCCGATGTACTCGGAGTGCCCACCGCGTTCTCCAATCTGGTCGGCATCGCGCCGCTGGAGGACCGCGACACGGTCGCTGAGGTGGTCACCGCCGTCACCGGTAAACCGGTCACCGCCCTGGCCCTGGGCCGCCAACTCTAAGCGCCCACCCGCCGCCCCATCCGGCCGCGCCCCTTTTCTCACCCTTCTGACACCCGCCGCGAGGAATCGATCCGCCATGTCCGCCTCCACCCGCCCCCTTCATGTCCACCACCACCCGCCCGCCGTGACCCAGGATGAGCTCGCCGCCGCCGTGTGGGCCGATGACGGCGGTTCCCAGACCCCGCCGAGCCTGGCCGCCGAGGCGCGCGAGGCCGAGTGGGCCAGGGTCTCGGCCGAGCTGACCATCCGGTTCGCCGAGGTCGCCGGGCGCGAGGACGTGATCGTCACCGCCCTGCCCGCCACCCGCTCCGGTGCCCCCGGCAGCTTCTACCCCCGGCGCGCGGCGATGGAGATCACCCAGGCCCTGTTCGGCCCGGACCCCACCCAGGTCCACCCCGCCCAGGTCGGCGACGAGGAGGGCTACGGCGCCGCCTGGGGCGTGTTCACCCACGAAGGTGCGCACGCTGCCCACAGCCTCTGGGACCCGCCCGAGGGTTCGGACCCTGCGATCGCCGAGGCAGCCAACCTCCTGGAGGAGTCCCGTGCCGAGAAGCGCCAGGCCGACCGGCGCCCAGACGACCGGCCCTGGCTGCGCAAGAGCGCCAGCACCCTGATCCTCGAGGAGATCACGGCGGATATGCCGGGCGACCGGTGGGGCGCCGCGCACGCTGCCGGGCTGATCCTGGCTAGGCGCGACGGCGGGATCCTCGCCCCCGACGAGACCGCCGCCCTCGAGCGGGTGGCCCGGACCGTACTGGGCCGGGAAACCCTCGGCGAACTGCGGCGGATCTGGAAGCAGGCCCACAAGACCGGCGACCGAGACGGCGCGGTGATGATGAAACTCGGCGAGCAGTGGCTGGCGGCGATCGGCACCGCCAGCGGCAAGGAGGTCTCGGCCGAGGAGCTGGCCGAGGCGGTCGGCGCGGTCATCGAACGGATCGCGCAGAACGACGAGCGCGAGGAACAACAGGCCCTGATCCGCAAGGCCGCCGCCGCCCACGCCGCCGACAAGGCCAGCGAGGCAGCTGCCGCCCGCCGTTCGGCCCAGGCCGCCAAGCAGGTCTTCGGCGCCAAAACCGCCGCCGCGCCGTTCCCCCGGGGGATGCGCCGAGTCCTGGGCACCCGGGCGCCGTACCCGGCCGAGCGCGCCGCCGCCGGGAAACTCGCCCGGGCCCTGCGAGCCGCCGCGTACCGCGAACGGATCGAAACCGTACGCACCTCGGCCGCCCCGCCCGGACGCCTCTCGATGCGCGGAGCCCTGGCCCGCGACGCCCAGCGCGCCGCCGGAGCCACCCCGACCGCAGAACCCTGGGTCGCCACGAGCCGCCGCCACGCCCCGACCCCGCCCCTGCGCATCGGGATCGCGGTGGACATCTCCGGCTCGATGGAGCTGGCCACCGGCCCGATCGCCTCGGCCGCCTGGATCCTGGCCAAAGCCGCCGCCAGCACCGACCCGGAGTCCAAAACCGCCTGCGTCGCCTACGACCTGACCCTGACCGCGATCACCCGGCCCGGCCGCACCCCGGCCATGGTCACCGAGTTCGCCGCGCCCTGGGGCGGCCACAACCTCGCCGGGGCCATCGACGCCCTGGACGGCGGACTGGAACTGACCCGCCCGGGCACCGGACGCCTCCTGGTGATCGCCTCCGACGGCCACTACTACGAACACGAGCAGATCGCCGCCACCGAACGCATCACCCGCCTGCTGGCCCAGGGCTGCGCGGTCCTGCAGATCGCCTTCGAGCCCATGTCCCTGCAGATCCCCGGCGCGACCTACCTGGAACTGACCAACCCCGCCACCGCCCCCGACGCGATCGCCACCGCCGCCGCCCTGGCCATCGCCACCAGCCGCTGACCCCGCCCGCCGCCCGGCCGCACCGGCCGGGCCCCGCCCCCGATAACCCGCGAGGAGCCCCACCGTGACCGCCTTCGACCCCCTGACCCTGCTCGAGACCTGGACCGAGGAGCTGACCGGCGCCGGATGGGCCCGGCAGCCCGGCCCGGCACCCGGGCCCGGTGCCCACGGCCCGACCCACCGGCTCCTGGTCAGCCCCGACGGCGCCGCCCACGTGCACGCCACCGCTTACCGGCGCCACACGCGCCTGCAGACCACGCTCTACGGCCGGGACCCGCACGGCGCCCGGCACCCGCCCGCCTGGAACGCGGGCACCGGCGCCCTACCCGCCAGCGTGCTGATCCAGGCCGCCCGCGCCGCTACCGAGCCACCGGGCGCCTCGGCCGAGGCCAGGCTCCTGCAGGCCGGCTGGAAGCTGGCCGGCTGCGAGTACGAGGGCCAGCGCCTGCTCGAGCAGCGCTGGGCCAGCCCCGACACCGCCCGCAACGCGGCCTTCTTCCCCGCCGACGAGCCGTTCGACTCCGGCAGCTGGCTGATCATCCGACCCGACCAGTGCGAACCAAAAGCACAACTCGACGCCAGCGCCCAAACCCCGGGCGCCGTGATCGCCGCCCTCGCCCTCACCGACTGACCCCCCGCCCCGAACCCGCAGACCAGAAAGTAGCCCCACCCGTGAACGAGATCACCGAGCTGGAAACCACGGTCGGCCGCACCACCAACGGCGGACCGGACATCACCACCGTGCACCACTGCGGCCCGCACACCCTTCGGGTGCACGTCGCCCGCGACACCTACGAACAGCAGTCCTGCGCCGTCGCCAGTGTCCTGACACCCGAGCTGACCTGGACCGTGCTGTGCCACGAGCCGACCGGCAGCTGGTTCGCCACCGCCCGAGACCTGGTCGACCTGCTCGCCGTGGCCAACAACCTTCGCCAACGCGCCTGCCGGATCCTGCGCCTACCTGACTCGTGACCACCCGCACCCCACCGCGCCGTGATCCCCGCCCCCGCCTTCGCCGACTGACACCCGCCTCAACACCAGGAAGTCCGCCAATGACCACCAACCCACTGCCCGACGACCACCCCGTCACCATGACCTGGACCACCACCACGACCGAGGAATACCAGCACACTTTCACGCTCGGCGAACTGCGCGAGGCGCTGCGCTCGCAGCCGCTGACCCCCGCCCCTCTTCCGCTGGACATCAGCGACGAGCTGGACGCCTTGAACGACAGCTGGCTCGCCGACTTCGAGGACGAACCCGGAGCCCTGATCGAGTTCACCCGGCAGATCACCGAGACCACCGACATCAGCCTGCCGACCCTGACCGTCCAGACCGTCACGGTCGCAGGACCCGAACGCCACGACGGCGAGAAGCCGTACACCTACTGCCTGCACGCCACCGACCTCGACGCCGCCCGCGCCCTGGCCCTGGCCCACCACATCGAACAGAACGAACTGACCTACGACTGGGAGACCGGCGGGACCTGCGACCCCGACGCACTGGTGATCGAGGGCGCATGGGAAACCTTCACCGGCGCCCCCACCTGGCCCGCCGACCTGCCCGGCCGAGCCTGGAACGACCTACGCGAGGACGAGCAGCTGCTCGCGCGCGCCTACCGGACGGCAGCGGCACAGTGACCCCCGCACCGGCCCACGCCACCGGCGCCGACCTGCTGGCCTACTGGACCAGCACCGACCGGGCGCAACTACTGAGCCCGCACACAGCGGCGACCTACCGCAGCGCCGTGCGCCGCGTCCTGGCCGCCCAGGCCCAGGGCCAGGGCAGCGACATCACCGCCGCTCCCTCCCTCCTGCTGCTGGACGTGTCCACATGACCGGGCTCAGGCGCGACCGGATGCGGGTGGGCCTGGAAGTGGGACTGCGCGAAGGCAGCAACGGCGAGCGGCTGCACGGCGCGATCAGCGCCCTGGACTGTGGCCGCGTCCAGGTGTGGGTCCCGGACCTGCGCTACGCGGTCGCCCCGCCCCGGGCCCTGCGCGGCTACCAGACCGCCCTGACCTACCCGGCGGCCGAGGCCGGGGCGATGTGGCCCGAACCGGTCGTCGCCGACCACCCGGGGCCCGGTCCCACCGGGCATGACCTGCTGGCCCACTGGGCCTGGGCCCACCGCGCCGGGACCAGCGACCAACCCCACGCCCCGCGCTACCACGCCGCCGCCCGGCAGGTCCTGGAAGTCCAACCGGGCGGGGCGGGCATCGACCTGAGCGCCTTGGACGTGGCGGACGCCCTGCGCCGGTTCACCGCCGCGCACACCGGCACCCGGTCGGCCAACACCCTGGCCGCACTCTCCTCCCACTTCCGCCGCGCGATGGAGATCTACCTGAACCAGCACGCCACCGCCACCCCGTGCTCCACCAAGACCCTGATCACCCTGGGCGACGGGCGCACCCTGACCGTCCTGGCACCACACCAGCCGACCAACACCTGCTGGCCGCTGGCAACGCACCACACGTCGCGATCGGCCTGGTCGGGGGGCGGCGGGTGACCGTAGCGACCCCCGGCCCGCTCACCGACGCAGAACGCCGCCAGGCACTGTCCGCCTTGGCCGAACGCTCGGCCCCGGCCCCCGACACCGGCCCAGGCGCCGGGGACCCCGGCGAGCACAGCGGCACCACGCCGTGACCCGTCTGGACACCGCGAGCCGGATTCCCGAGCCCGGCTGGGCGTTTCGCCTCAGTGCGCTACACACCTCGGACTCTGCCACCCCATACCTGACCGGGACCTGGCATCGCGGCGGCCAGCAGCCCGCGGACCCGGCCTGCGCCCTGTGGCTCGTACTGGCCGAGGCCGGCGGCCAGGTGTCGGTCGGCCTCCTAGCCGACCACGAGCAGCACCCCGGCGCCTTCATCCCCCTGGCCCGCTACGACGGCCTTGACCCCCGTGCCTGGACCAGCGCGATCGCCCCCCACATCGCCGCCCACCCGTACACCACCCACATCCACCACCCCGCACCCCGCAAGACCCGGGACCGCACTGCCCGCGCGATCCTCGCCTACCTCATCACCAGCCGCTAACCACCAGGAGCCTGAACCACCATGACCCGCCCCGCCGCCCCCGCACCGCCCGGACCCGGCACCATCGTCGTACCGGACCAGCCGCGCGCGGCGATCATCAACGCCACCGGCAAGCAGGACTGCGCCCGCTACCTCCAGCACCTGACCGACCCCGGGGAAACGGCCCGCCTGCTGGTCCAGTACGTGCGCACCACCACCCCGGCCGACGCCGCAGCAGCACTGACCACCAAGCACCCCGGCGGGTGGCGGGAGATCACCGCGCCCGACGCGACACCCGGATCCTGCTTCTGCCACCGGCCCGACGGCACCTGGAACCCCGCGTTCGTCGACCAGGTCCTGATCACCGGCCTCGAGCACCGACTGAACCCTCCCGGCTACGGCGGCTACCGCCCGGCAAGCATGAGCCTGGGCCGCAGCGTCGAGTACGCCTACCGGATCGAGGACGCCGGACTGCACGTCTACGCCGTCGACGGCGCACACGCCAGCGAGTACGGCACGACACTGAGCCAGGCCGCGTTCCTCGCCTGGTACCAGCCCGTACACCCCGACACTATCGCCAAAGCCTGCGCGGCACTGCGCCACCGCAGCCCGCGCACACGCGAGGACGAACTCGCCGGCCTCGCCCTGAACGCCACCATCGCCTCCCTCCGCGCCGTGGCGAGCACCGACGACCTCGTCCTGCACCTGATTACCACCACCATCCGGGACAAGACCTCCGCCCGCGCCGTGCGCCGGGCCCTGGCCAAGGCCACCGGCACCACCCAGACCCGGCTTCCCGCCCACCTGGCCGCCCTCACCCGGGCCGAGCAGCTCGACCTGCTGCGCACCGTGCGCCGCACCCTGACCGCCACCCTGCCGCCCCCGGCCTAAACCCGCCGACTCACCCCGGCCCACCCACCACCCGCGTCACCACTCGAAAGACAGGATCATGACAGACACCACCGAGCCGACCGCAGCACCCGACCCCGCCACCGGGCGCGGCGCCGTGATCGCGATCCCCACCCTGCGGGACAACGGATTCCACGGACGCTACCTACACCACGCTCCCGGCCCCGGCCCCACGGTCGAGCTGCTGCGCGAGCTGTTCCACACCCGCTACCGATCCCGGGACGGCGTGCGCAACGCAGCAAAAGAGCTGATCACCCTGCATCCCTCCGGGTGGATCCGGCTGGGCACGGCAACCAGCCGGGACAAGGAGATCCGCCCGCGCCGGGCCCCCGCCCCGGTCGGGGAGTGCTACTGCCACCACCCCGACGGCACACCCCGCCCGCAACTGGTCGCCGCCGCGCTCGAAGTCCTGCAGGACGTGGAGATCCACGGCCAGAACCGGCGGTGGGCCCCGGGCGGAACCCCGGGCGACGGCACCCCCTGGAAGATCACCAGCGGTGCGGTGCCCGACGGCATCGACTACGCCTACGTGTTCGACGGCAACGGCCTGACCGTCAAGGTCCGCGACGGCGGCAAACCCGACTTCGGCCGCTTCGCCTCGGCCATCGCCATTCCCTGGAACCGGGCGCCCGATCCCGGCCGGATCCAGGCGGCCTGCGAGAAGATCCGGGCACGGACCCCGGCCGACCTGGCCAACGAGAAGGCCGCCGACATCCTGGCCGACACCGCCCGCCAGCTCAGGGCAATCCCCGCGCACCACGACCTCGTGCTGCACCTACTCGGCGGGGCCAGCCGGTACCTTCGCGTCCCGGACCCCCACACCCCTGAAGCAGCGCTCGCCCGGGCCGCAGGGCTTCACCCCGCGCACCTGCCGGGCCACTTGCACCAGCTCGACCGCGGCGACCAGGTCCGGCTGCTCACCCTCGCCGCGCACCAGCTGAGCCCCGACACCCACCACGCGCCATGACCGGCTGCCCGGTATCGCCGCAGCAGGAGCCGCGCCCCGTGAACACCCCCGACATCTTCCCCGCACTCTAAGGACCCGCATACCGTGAACACCCCGCCCCACCCCGACGACACCCACCACGCCACGGTCGCCGACCTGGTCGAGCACTGGAACGGCGTGCGCGAGCACGGACCGCTCGCCCCGGCCACCGCCGCCACCTACCTCGGGTCCATCGCCCGCATCCTCCAGCGCCAAGGCATCACCGCCGACACCCGACTGGCCGACCTCGACCTGGAAGCGCTCGGGGAGAAATTCGCCGCCGCCAACCCCGACCTCAAACCGATCACCCTGGCCAACTACACCAACAACCTGCGCTCGGCCCTCAGCGGCTACCACGCCCGCCCTCACCCCGCCCCGGCCAGCACCACCCCGTTCACTGCGCCGCCCCCGGACCGGGCGTGCGAAACAGAACCCACACTTCCCGGTGCCCCGGGGAGCGCCCCGGCCGCCGTGCCCCAGACGGCCGTCCTGGACGGCACGCTCGCCACCCTGCCCGCCTTCCTGACCGTGGCCGGCCGGCGAGGACTGCTCGTGCCGCTCACCGCCGAGGCCTACGCCGCCACCGCCCACGGGATCCTGGCCACCCAACCGGACCTGGGCGCCCGCCCTGTCGCCGACCTGGACCCGGCCGCCATGATCGCAACCTTCGCCACCCACCACCCGGACCTGACCGACAACAACCTCCAAGCCCGGCACGCCCACCTGACCCACGCGATCACCACCTACCTCACCTATCTGCAGGACCCGGCCCTACCAGAGCCCGAGTCGATACCGGAGCCCGGCATCCCGGCCCAGGTCCACCTGCCGCGCGGGCGCGTGGTGAGCCTGGCCGCCCCGCCGGACATGACCGATGCCGAAGCCCGCGCCGCGGCAGCCGTTCTGCGCCTGCACCACCCCGGGATGTTCACCAACAACCAGCCCGCCCCCGCATCCGAGGCTCCCGACCCCGACGGTTGGACCCTGGTGTTCTGGCCCGAAGACAACCCCGACGAACCGGAATCCGCCCACATCACCGGGCCAACATTCCGCGCCGCGCTGGCCGACTACACCCGCGCCCGCCACCACCACCTCGCACACCTACCCGACAACGACGCCATCAACGCCTGGTTCGCCACCGACGTCTTCTTCGTCCACGTCATCGACGGCCACCACCAGGCCCGCGACGCCGGGACCCTCCTGTGAACCCGCACCCACAGCCTGTGACCACCCGCCCACCAGGCCGGTTACCCCGGCGAGCGCACGATCACGACCACGAGAAACGAGACCCTCCACCATGCTGGACGCCGCCGCCCTCACCGCCCACGCCGACACCTTCCACACCGTCGCCCAAACCCAATGGCGACAGACCGCCCACGCCGACTCCACCCTGGTCTACCTGCCCGAACACGGCCAACCCACCCTCCAGGTCCTGCTCGGCGGCACACCCCCAGCCACCAACGACGCCGCTCGCACCGCACGCGAGATGGGCGCGGTCGCCCTAATCCTGACCGCCGAAGCCTGGGGCATGTTCCTGCCCACCGAGAAGGCCGCGCGCCTGCCGACCGCCGACCGCCCGCGCCCGTCCGAATCGCCCGACCGCTACGAGGCGATCGTGACCACCGCCGTTCGCGCCGACGGGCTGACCGTGCTGCGCGAAACCCGGATCACCACCGGCGCCTTCGGCCGGACCCTGGCCCCCAGCCAACTGACCGACCCCGGGCAGAACCCCGACGGCCTGGCCGCCTGGCTGCACGAAGTTCTCACCCTCGCCGCCCACCACGACAACTAGAAACACCCCCAGCTCACCGACCACGCAAAGGAAGAGACCTGTGAGACCCCGCGACTTCGCCGACGACCTCGACCACCTGACCGGCCTGTTGACCAACGACGGCTGGGAACAGCTCGACCTCGGACTCGCCGGACCCCAGATGCCCGAGCTGCTGACCGGCATCGGCTTCCGGCTCATGATCAGCCCCGACCGGCGGGCGCTGTTGACGGCGAACTGGCGCGCCACCCATGCGAGCACCGAACTCCAGAGCCTGGACCCGCACGACCCCGACGCGACCCCGTGGCGCGCCCACGCCGACAACCTCCCCGTCCATGTCCTGATCGCCGCCGCCCACGCCGCCACCGCGCACCTGCCCGGCTCCGGACCCTTCCGGCTGCTGCGCGAGGCCGGATGGACCAAACAGCCACCCCGGGGAACCGGACCTGGCTCCTACGCGACGGTCCTCAGCGACCCGGCCGCCGCGCGCAGCGCCACCGCGACCTACCTGAGCGCACCCGGGTACACCGCACGCGGACCGTGGCTGATCGCCCGCGGCGGCGCCCGCGCCTTCGCCCACACCACCCCCACCGCCCCCGGCCCGGTGATCACCGCACTCGCCCTGACCGACCCGACCGCGTAACCCCAAGGAATCACCCGTGTCCGACCACACCCCACCTGATCTCCTCGCACGGCTCACCGCAGCGATACACGCCGCCGGATGGCACCCGACCCCGCCCAGGGCATGGCTACCACCAGGCAGCAGCCTGCTCGGCGCCTGGCGCTCGCCCGACCATGGCGCGTACCTGGCTGCCATCGAGCCGGAATCAGACTTCTACGGCCCAGAGCCCTTCGCCGGCATCGCGCTGTGCGGCGCCCAGACCAGCGCCCGGCCCTGGGCGATGACTGGCCAGTGCCCACCAGACCTGCTGCCCACCCTGCTCGCAGCCGCCTGCCTCCCGCCGGGCACACCGGCCACCGATCCCATCAGCCTTCTGCCAGACCGTGACTACTTCCGCGAGACGAGCTACGGCTATCCGCGCGGGGAGTACGTCAGCGACCGCTGGATCCAGTGGGACTTCCCCGGCCCGCACCACCGCCTCGGCGAGGTGGAATGGCTCGTCCCCGGCGGCGCACGCCCCGACGTGGTCGGCGGCTGGTACCTGGCGCACCAGGACTCCGGCGGCGCGCAACTGCACGCTGACCTGGCCACCCCGCGCCACCTCGTCACCGCCCTGGTCACCGCGATGACCCTGCACGACGACCCCGGCGCCTGATCCGCGCCTCGCCACTGCGCCCCGCCTTCCTCCTGTCCACCCGTCAGCACAGAAACGGCGATATCCCCATGCCGGAAACCACCCCGCCCCCGCCACCGGGCAGCATCACCGCCCGCGCCCTGCAGGCCGCCGAACAGCGGCGCGCGGACACCGGCGACCTGCCGACCTGGCGCGATCCGCACTGGGCCGAACGCGCCGAAGCCAGCGCCACCGCCCTGGGCGCGCTGCTGCGCATTCCCCGGGACCGCATCGAGATCACCCCTGACCCCACCCGCGCCTACGGCGGCTTCATCTGGCCGCTGCTGACCGCCACGGACCCCGACGGCACCACCCACCGCTTCCTGGTCGCCTATAACAACCCTGACCTGTTGCTGGCCGTCCACCCGTGCCCGGCCTGCCTGGCCCCGGTCCCCACGACCCACCTACGGACCCTGGCCGACCTCGGCGACCTGCTGACCGGCGCCCCCCTGGCCCAGGAGACCTGGGACCCGGCACCGGAGTTCCGCGGCGACCCCGGCCACACCCCGGACTGCCCCCACGCCCGCCTCGACTAAACCCCGACCCCACGCCACACGGAGCGCGCCGAGACGGCACGACGCCCGACCAACGAAAGAAACGAGCACCGCCATGCGACCGAACTCTTCACACCCGGACCTGGCTGCCCTGCGAGCGCTGCTGGCTGGCATGAGAGAGCACAACGACGCCTGGGAGAACGACCTTTCCGGCTACCGGACCGCCGACGGCCAGGACGTCCGCGAGGAGTGCCAGCCCGAGTACGAAGAGTGCAAGGACACGTACGGGTGGCGGCTGGTGGAGATCCTGCCGGAGTGGATCGCCGTACTCACCAACGCCCTCACCGCCCCGGACGCGCCGTGACCGGCCCCGACCAGCCGCCCGCACCGCCGGGCCAGCCGGTGGCGATCTGGCACCACCGGCCCGACGGCCAAGCCCGGGCCACCGTCGTGACCCAGGCCGCCAGCCGCCTTGCCCACCGAGCGCTCGCCCGGCTGATCGCGGCCGCAGTCCTGGGCGACGCGGACGCGAACGTCACGGTCGAGCACGTCGTGACGCTGCCGCCGGACACCACGCTCCTGCCCATCGGACACACGCCCCTGGACCTCAACCAGGAAGCGCTCGAAGAGGCCGGCGAGCAGCCGCCCGAGGTCGCCGACCCGGCCACCGCAACGGTCCGCGTGATGTCTTATGCGGGTTCGAATAGTCCGTGTTAGGTTCCAGCTTCATGATCGGAACTTGGGGCCTGTACTTCACTCGTCGCGCGTTGCCGCGTTCGAGGACTGCCGTGGGCAAGGCAACACGCGGGGACTTGCTCGATGGT
>DASZBX010000006.1:0-125990 GCA_035943635.1 Actinocrinis sp.
GGCGAATCTGGTCAGCGCCGAGCATGGGCGCGCCGCACGGGACGGCTCATACTCGGTCGTCTGTGCCGTTGCGTGCGGTGCGGCCAGGCGACGGCGATCACCGGATTCGCGCCTTGAGACATTCCCCAACACTGCCTAGCATCGAAGAGTGTCATCGGACTCTGTCGTCCGGTGAGCAGAGGACTATCAGGAGGATGACTCGTGACGTTCCCCCGGCGCACCGCCGAAGACCGCGTGACGTCGCAGACACCTGTCTCCGTCGCTGCTCGCCGTCACCGGTGGCCGCTGCTCGCCGACCGGGACGCGCGCCTGTACATCAGTGGTCAGATCGTCTCGATGGTCGGCGATTCCTCGCTCTGGCTGGCGATCGGCATCTGGGTCAAGGCCCTGACCGGCAGCAGCTCGCAGGCCGCGCTGGTCTGGTGCGCGTTCATCGTCGGCGGGATGACCGGGCCGTTCAGCTCGGTCCTGGTCGACCGGCTGCCGCTGCGCCCGGTGCTGATCGTGACGAACCTGGTCAGCGCCGTCGACGTGCTCCTGCTGCTGCTGGTGCACTCCGGCGGCAGCGCATGGCTGACCTACCCGGTGATGTTCGGCTACGGATTCACCTACGCGCTGCTGAACGCCGGCTCCTCCGCGGTCGTCCGCCCGCTGTTCGGCGCCGACCTGCTGGCCAGCGCGAACGCGACGCTGACCACCGCGAAACAGAGCATGAACCTGGTCGCGCCGCTGCTCGGCGCCGGACTGTTCGCCGTGGTCGGCGCGACCCCGGTGATCGTCGCCGACGCCGTCTCCTTCCTCGTCGCGGCCGCGGCGATGGGACTGGTGCGCACCCGGATCCCGCGGGCCGTGGACCCCTCGGCCGAGCGGCCCGGCGCGTGGGTGGTGCTGAGCGCGGGCATGCGGCACATCATGCGCACGCCGCCGCTGCGCCGGGTCGTGCTGGCCGTCTCGGTGGCGATCCTCGGCCTGGGGTTTCTGGAACCGGTGGAATTCGACGTCAACAGCCAGGGCCTGCATCACTCCCCGGCGTTCATGGGCCTGCTGTTCGGCTGCCAGGGCGTCGGCGCCCTGCTCGGCGGCGGGTATGCGGCCCGCGCCATCCGGGCCGGGGGCGAAGTGCGCACCGGCGCCGCGGGACTGGCCGCCGCCTCGGCCGGCATCGCCGCCATGGCCGCCACCCTGCTCCCGATCGTCCTGCTCGGCTTCGCCGTCTACGGCGCGGGCCTGACCTGGGTCTCGGTCGCCCAACAGACCCAGCTCCAACGCCGAACCCCCGCCCACACCCAGGGCCGGGCCGCCGGCGCCGCCAGCCTCCTGACCAAGACCCCGCAGGCGATCGGCATCGCCGCCGGATCAGCCCTGATCAACGCGACCGGGTACCTGCTCCTGCTCGCCGTCATCGCCCTGCTCACCGGGTCCGCGGCGACCTGGCTTTTCGCGGCCCGGGACGAGTACGAGGACGAGCCTGCCCAGGTCGAGCCTGCCTGAAGCTCGCCGTCAACCGTTGACTCTTGACCGGCAACGGTGTTGCATCTCCCGCAACATCCGGCCGACCCGGATCCTGAGACGACCGAGTGCGACTCGGTCATCACGATCTGTATTGGGAGGCTCAGGATGTCCACACCACAATGCGAGACGGGCTGCGACGGTCAGACCGCGGAGCAAGGTTCCGGGCGTGCCGGCGGCGCGGCGGCGCAAGACGATCAGGCCTCCCGGGCCTGCCGGGCCGACCGCGGACGCTCCCACTCCCGCGAAGAGCTGCGCTACGAGCGGGAACGCGACATCCGAGAGATGGTCCTGTGGCTGCTGAAGATGGTCTTCGACATCTTCTTCCAGCGGTGATCCGAGACCGGCGCGGCCGTAGGGGAGCGTACGGGCGCGTGCGAGCGCCCGGAAAGCGCCCGTCGCAGCGCCGGTGCGGTTCCAATTCCTTCAATGTCCTGCGAATCTCGGCGGACGTCGGTTCAATGGGCTGTGGCCGCGACAGCGCGCCCGCAGACGTCGGCCGGGCTTCCGGGTGGCCGCCCTCGGCAAGGGAGCAGGAGCAGAAGTGACCGACTTGAAGGACCTGGACAAGGGGTTGTCCGGTCCGGCGGGCGAACTGGCTCATGACCTGCGGGTCCTGTTCGAAGGCCTGGGGAAGATCTCCCTGACGCGTTATGCGGCGAGCATCCACACGGACAAGAGCGCGGTCTCGAGGTATCTGAGCGGGAGCCGGGTACCGCCCTGGGCGTTCGTGCACAATCTGTTGGTGGAGTCCACGCTGCGACGGGACGGGGCACCGCCGACCGGGCCGGTGGTGGCGCACCTGAAGCAGGTCCATCAGGCGGCGTTGGAGGCCGGTGGTTCTCCTTCCCATGCTGTGCAGCTGTTGCAGGACCGTCTGGCGGTAGCCGACCAGGAGGTGAGCCGGGCCGAAGCCCGGGAGCACGCGCTCGAACAGGCGCTGCAGGAAAAGCAGCGCCAGGTCGCCGAGCTGGCCGTCCGGGAGCGGGAACTCCAGGTCGCCAACGACCAGGAACGCGATGCGCACCGGGCGGAGCTGGCTGTCTACGAGGACGATCTCACCTGCATGCGCGCGGAGCGGGACCGGCTGCTGCTGACGATCCGCGGGCTGAAAGAGGACCTGGAAGCCGCGCGGCGGCGGCGGATCGACTTCGAAGACCGGTGCAAGATCCTGGAGACGCAACTGGAGGTGGCGGAGCAGCGGGCTGAGATCGCGCAGGCAGAGGCGGTCGAGGAGCGGCAGGCGTTGGCCGAGCAGAGATTGCGTGCCTCCTACGAGCGCCAGCTCGACCTGGAACGGGCCCAGTCGGACGCGCGGCTGCTCATCCTGCAGGCACAGATAGACCGGCTCAGCGCGCTGGCACCTGGTTCGACCGAGCCGACGGGAACTGCGGTGACCGACGGGTCGGACCCGGCCACTGCGGCGCAGTCCTTCATCCTGGCTGACGAGATGGGTCTGGACGAAGTCATCGCGCTGCTCGACCGATCCAATCCGACCGTCGTCTGTGCAGCGCTCTGCGAACTCGATCTGGAACGGGTATGCCTGATCCTGACGTCGATGGACCGGCTGCAGGGTTCTGCTGTGCTCAACGAGATGGAATCGGCGCGGGCCGCCGCGGTCCTGGACAGGATCGATCCGCGCCATGCCGTGACGTTTCTCAACACCATGAACCCTGTGCGCAGTGCCTTCGCGCTCTGCCGGATGGACCTGGCCAGGCACGCGTGGCTGCTCGACCACGTGGATCCCGGGCGGCTGGCCATCGCGCTGGACACGATGAGCCCGCAGGAGGTCGGAGTCGTCCTGGGCGTGGTGGGCCGGGACACGGGCGCCGTCGCCTTGGGGCGGATGAGGCCGGCGGCGGCCGTGACCGTGCTGGGCACACTGGGCATCGCCCGGGCCGCGGACATGGTGGGGCGGATGGATCCGCTACGCGCCGCCATGTCGCTCAAAAGCATGGACACGGTCAGCGCCGACGCTCTGCTCAGCCGGATGGACCCGCATCGTGCGATGGTCATGATCAGCGAGATAGATCCGGAGCGGGCCGCCGTGGCGCTGAGCCGGGTGGATCCCGGGTGGGCGGCCGCCGTGATGGAGACGATCGATCCGGGCCGGGCCGCCATGACGCTGGTCGAGGTCGAGCCGGACCGGGCCGGCGCCGTCCTGAGCGCGATGAATCCGAGGCGGGCTGCGGCGTCGTTGAGCAAAATGACGGTATCGGAGCACACGATATCGATGGTGCGAGGGATGCCTCTGCAACGTACCGCGGACATCATCTGCCGGATGGATCCGGAAGGGATCATCAATGCGCTCAGCCTCGAGGATCCCCGCCTGGTCGCCAACCTGCTGAGCCTGATGACCGCGGAGCGCGCCAACGCCCTGCTGCGGCGGATGGCGCCTCTGAGTCTAGTCCGTCTGCTGGAGACGATGGATCCGCAGCGTGCTGTCGGGGTGCTCAAGACGATGGACTCAGGCCAGGCCGCGGGGCTGCTGTGCTTGGTCGACCCGACCCAGGCGGCCGCCGTGCTCGAAAGCATGCCGTCCGTCCGAGCCGCAGTCATCTTGAACGAGATGGAGCGGAGTTGGGCTCTTGCGGTACTTCGCCAGTTCAAGCCGGAGCGCAGGGCAGTCATGCACCGCAACGGGATTCCGGCCAGATCGACGGGATCGACCGTGCAGCTAGACGGCAGGCGGATCTGACGGAGAGTCCGAATCCGCCCCTGCCTCCGCCTCGGCGATCTCCCGCGCCCACAGTTCGTGTTCCTGCTCGGCCCACCACCGCGGCACGCTGCCCCGCCGCATGCCGGCCCGGGCCTGCCGGTCGCCGACGGCGAACCAGATGTGGCCGATCAGGTCGAAGCCGATGGCCAGGGCGAGCCAGTCGTGCACGAACGTCGCGCCGGTGCGGGTGGAGACGCTGGCGAGGTTCTGGAACCACATGAGGGTCCCGGTGCCGACCATGACCAGGATCGCGCCGCACAGGAACGCGGCGTTCAGCTTCTGCCCGGCGTTGAACTTGCCGACCTTCAGCCCGTGCTCCGCGACGCGTCCCGGCTTCCAGGCCCGGTGCCTGAGCCAGAGCCGGTCCTGCGCGGTGTGCCGGTTCAGCCGCCGGGCGTCGGCGCGGTACGCCTTGGAGAACACACCCGCGGCCATGGGCACCGGCAGGGCGAAGCCGCAGTACAGATGCACCAGCGCGAAGAACTGGCGGTGGCCGGTGTGGATGGCCAGCTGGTCGTTGTAGAGGACCGCGCCGGTGGCGATGAGCGTGAGCATCAGGACGGTCGTCGCCCAGTGGACGTAGCGTTCCGCGCGGGTGAAGCGCTGGATGTGGTCGTCGTCAGGTGGTGGGCGCATCGTCCCTGCCGTTCGACTCGCCGACCCAGCCGTCGACCGAGTAGCCGAAGCCCTCCCAGTAGCCGGGTTCGACCCGGTCGACCAGCTGGATCTCGGAGAGCCACTTGATGCTCTTGTACCCGTACATCGGCGCCGCGTACAGCCGGACCGGGCCGCCGTGGTCGTGGGTGACCGGCCCGCCCAGCATCCGCAGCGCCACGATCATGTCCGGGTTCCGGGCCTGGTCCAGGGTCAGGGACTCGGTGTAGGTGCCGTCGAACGACACGAACCGCAGCGCCTTGGCCTGCGGCTTGACCCCCGACGCGGCCAGGATGGCGCTCAGCCGGATGCCGCTCCAGGGCACCTGCGGCACGCGCCAGCCGGTGACGCACTGGAAGTCCGCGACGATGTCCGTCTGCGGCAGCGCGGCGAGATCGGTCAGCGAGTAGCGCTGCTCGGTCTCGACCAGCCCGGTGACGGCCAGCCGGTACGTCGCGGGATCGGCCACGGGAACGCTCGCGGTGACGGAGTAGTACCGGAAGTTGTCGCCGAACGGGAGGATGTTGAGCAGCCCGGTCGGATCGTGCTGGGCGACCTCGGCCAGGGTGTCGCTGATGGACCTGCCGGTCACGACCCCCGCGGCGCCCAGCGCCAGGAGGGACAGCACGACCCGGCGGCCGATCGGCTTGCCGGGATCGGGCGCGCGGGAAGGATCGGGCGGCCCGACGGGTCGCCGGCCGCTGCCGCCGCCCTCGGCCATCCTGCGTCACCGCCTTCTTCTGCCGCCTACCGCAACGTTAGCGCGTCACCGATCCGGCTCAGTGCTCGCCCTTGATGACGAAGAAGGACCCGCGGATGACCCCGGCCAGCTTGGACTTCTGCCGGGCGAACTTGAAGCGGGTGGCCAGTTCCTCGGGGACCTCCATGCCTTCGGAGAGCTTGAAGCCGACCGCGCGCTTCGAGCCGTCTTCGAGGCCGTACATCACGTTGATCGCCAGGCCGGATTCGTAGAACACGTAAGCCATCCGGGTGCCGTCGACCTCGAAGGAGGTCACTTCGAGCGGAGTGGAGTCGATCGTGATGTCGCGCTCCTCGGAGAGGACACCGTTCACCCATGCGAGCACGTCCGGGGCCTCGTCCGCGGAGGTCACGGTGAAGGTGTGGTCGAATTTGTTCTTGTAGTAACGCGCCTCGTTGGCGCGCAGCCCGGCCAGCGCGTCCGCGACCGGGGACGATTCCAGGCCGACGGTGGATACCTTCTCGAAGTCCACTGCGTATGACATGCGCGCTCCTGATGATGACCTTCGTGGGCCCGGTGCCCCGGGCGTTGCGTCGATTTCAGGCTACGTCCCGCGGCTCGGCCCGGCTTCTCGGTTCCTGACCGGATCACGCCGGATCACTCCGAATCGTGCCGCAGGTGCCCGGACTGGGTGAGCCAGCCGGGCGGCAGGTCGGCGGTCAGCGCGGTGTGCACGAAGCGGGCCACCGCGTTCGTCTGGGCCCGCTCCGGGCTCCAGTGCAGCGTGAACGGCACCGGCAGGAGCGGCTCGACCGGCCTGATCACGGTCGTGGTCCCGGCGTGCGCGGCGGTCAGCGAGCCGATCAGCATGATCCAGTCTATCTCGGGCTGTTCGTGCCACCGGGTGGCCGCCAGGTCCGTGTCCTCCAGGTCGATGGAGACCCGCGGCTCCACCCCGGCCGTCTCCAGCGCCTGGCGCTGGCACAGGGCCCAGGCCGGGAACAACCCCGGCCGGGTGCGGCCGAACACGTCCTCGGCCAGGTCGGCCAGCCGCACGCCGTCCCGGCCGGCCAGCCGGTGGCCGGGCCGCAGGCCGACCAGCAGCGGCTCGGCGGCGAACACCTCGCCGACGATTCCGGCCGGCTCGGGGATGATCCCGCAGGTGATCGCCATGTCGACGGTGCCGTCGGCGACCGCGCCGGTCAGCGACGGCAGCCACATCCGTTCCAGCTGCACCTCGACCCCCGGCACCTGGTCGGCGAACACCTCGCGCAGGTATGGCGCGAGCATCGGGGCCACCGGCGGGCTGATGCCCACGCGCACCGTCCCGCCCTCGCCGCCGGCCACCCGCCGGACCGCGGCCGTCGCCGCCGCGACCTCCTCCAGGATGACCTTCGCCCGGGTCTGCAGCTCGGCGCCGGCGCTGGTCAGCGTGACCCGGCGGGTCGTGCGGGTGAACAGCGGCGCCCCCAGTTCCCGCTCCAGCCGGCGGATCAGGTCGCTCAACGTGGACTGGCCCAGGTGGAGTCTCTCCGCCGCGCGCCCGAAGTGCAGTTCCGCGGCCACGGCGGCGAAGGCCTCCAGCTGGCGCAGCTCCATCCGGCCATGCTACCGGGGAACGCCCGAGGCTGACGTTCGAAGGTTGTTGCCAGACGGGCACGCGGCCAGGTGGCCGGACAACCCGGTGGCCGCGCCACTCAAGCCCGCCGACCTGCCGAGACCTGATTGATCGGGCCAGCCGAAGAGTGTGATCCCCGATTGCTCCTTTTTCGCCCGGCCGATCCGAGGCAGGGTGGTCAGTGACACAGTTGCGCCGCGAAGGAGCCCCGACCATGAGCGCCACCCGAATCCCGCTGAACTTCTTCGGCATGCCGTTCGGCCTGGTCGGCCTGGCCGGAAGCTGGCTGGCCATGGCCGAGTACGGCTCGGCCCCGAAGGCGGTCGGCAACGTGCTCCTGATCCTGACCGCGCTGGTGTGGCTGATCCTGGTGGCCGGCTACCTGCGCTACCTCCTGGCCGACCGGTCCAACTTCGCCCGCGACCTGCTCGACCCGATCGCCGCGCCGTTCGCGTCCCTGATCCTGATCGCGCCGATGCTGCTCGGCGCCGAGGGCCTGCACCCGCACGCCCCGACCGCCGGGCGGATCGTGACCGACGTGTTCCTCGGCCTGATCGTGCTGCTCGGCGCCTGGTTCACCGGGCAGTGGATCTACGCGCCGGTGGAACTGGACAAGTTCCACCCCGGCTACTTCCTGCCCACGGTGGCCGGCGGGCTGCTCGCCTCGGCCTGCGCCGCCGAGGTCGGCCAGCGGCTGCTGGCCGAGATGATGTTCGGCTACGGCATGGTCTGCTGGCTGGTGCTCGGCTCGATCATCCTCGGCCGGCTGCTGATGCGCCCGCTGCTCCCGCCGCCGCTGCTGCCCACCCTCGCGATCGAGATCGCGCCCGCGGCGGTCGCCACCCTGGCCTACTTCGCCCTGCACGGCGACCACGTCGACCCGGTCGTCGCCTTCCTGGCCGGCTACGGGATCCTGATGGTGCTGGCCCAGCTGCGGATGCTGCCCGCGTACCTGCGGCTGCCGTTCATGCCCAGCACCTGGGCGTTCACCTTCAGCTGGGCCGCCGTGGCCACCGCCGCGATCCACTGGCTGGAGATCACCCGGCCCACCGGCTACCGAGTCTACGAGTACCTCGTCCTGGCGGCGATCACCGCGCTGATCGGCGGGATCGCGCTGCGCACCCTGGTCGCGGTCGGACGCGGGCAGCTGCTGCCCAAGCCGGCCGCACCGGCCCCGGCCCCGGCCCCGGCCAAGACCGAAGCCGAAGCCCTGGCCGGCTGACCGGACCGGCCGACCCCGCGACCAGCCACCTGCCCTCCGCACAGTAAGGATGTTGAATCATGCAGTCCACCCGGCACCTCTACCGCCAGATCGACGGGCACACCGTCTTCTACCGCGAGGCCGGCCCCGCCGACGCCCCGGCCGTCGTACTCCTGCACGGCGCCCCGGCCAGCTCGCACATGTTCCGCGAGTACCCGACCAACGTCGAGCTCTACCCGCAGGTGCACCAGTACTTCCGGGACTCGCGCGTCCCGCTGCTGGCGGTCTGGGGCCGCAACGACGAGAACTTCGGCCCCGACGGCGCCACCGCCTTCACCCACGACCTGCCCGACGCCGAGGTCCACCTCATCGACGGCGGCCACTTCCTGCTCGAAAGCCGGCTCGACACCGTCGCCGGGTACATCCAGGGCTTCCTCGGGCGCGTGCTCGGCAACAGCAAGGCGTCTGCCGGGGCGTGACGTGGCCCGCGCGGCAGGGGCAGCTCAGGCGCAGGGTCGGGCAGCTCAGGGCGTCTGCGCCGACCGGCCCAGAGTGCTCTCCCGCAGGACCAGTTCCAGCGGATAGCGTTGCCGGAAACCGAATTCCAGCTCGCCGTTCAGCAGCAGCCGGGAGACGGTCGCGCGCGAGACGCCGGCCGCCCGGGCCACGTCGTTGATCGTCGGCTTGCCCGGGCGGCCCGGATGGGCGCGGCTCATGGTTCCTCCTCCTGGCCGCCGCGCGGCGGCGCGGGCGGTGCTCGACACGGTAAGCCGACCGGCCCGCCGACGGAAGCCCGGCGATGGCGGACCAGCAGCACGAGCGCGGCGACGATGGCCTCGGCGACCGGAAAACCGGCCGGCACCCCGGCCGCGCCGAACCGGCTGGAGACCAGGAGCACCGGGATCCGCACGCACGCGATCCCGCCGGCGCTGATCACGTAGGCCGGCCCGGGTCGGCCCTGAGCCTGGAAGGACGAGGCGACCAGCGGGCCGACGCCGACCAGCAGGTAGGTCGGGGCGAGCAGGTGCAGCGCGGTGACGGCATGGGCGCGCAGGGCCGGGTCCGTGGTGAAGGCGTCGACCAGGGGATGGGCGACGGCCAGCAGGAGCAGGCAGATCGCGGCGCCGTACAGGAGCGTGGTGCGCAGGGCCAGGCTGATCGCGCGATCCACCCGGCCGGTCGCGCCCAGGCCGGCGTTGTACCCGGCAACCACTTGGAGACCCTGCGCGATGCCGGTCTGCGGCATGGTCGCGAACGTGCCGATCCTGGTGCACAGGGCGTAGGCGGCCAGGGCCAGCGGTCCCGCGGCGGCGATCAGCAGGCGGTTGGCCACGGCCGCCAGGACCCCGGCGCCGATCGAGTTCAGGAAGACGAACCAGGCGTTGGTCAGCGCGTAGATCCCATAGACGCCCACTGACATCGTGGTCTGGGTGCAGGCGCGGCGCAGCAGCCGGCCGACCGGTTCCGTGCCCAGTGCGTCGGGCCGTTCGCGGATCAGGCTGCCTTGGTTCATCCGCTGTCGTCTCTGCCGTCTCTGCCGCCCTGTCTCCCGGGCCGGGTCAGCGGGTGTGGCCGAAGGCGGCCATGACGCGGTCGAGGCGGACGCGGGCCTGGTCGTACTGCTGGGCCGGGTCGGTGTGGCCGCGGTACACCGTCTCGATCACCATGATCAGGATCAGGTACAGGTCGTAGAGGCGGCGGCGGGCGCGTTCGGACTCGGTGAAGGCGCGCGGGTCCAGGCCGTAGCCGCGGGCGAACTGCTCGGCGAACTCCGGGCCGTCCAGCGCCGCGGCGGCGAATCCGGCCTCGATCAGCGGGTCGCCGTAGAAGACGCGCTCGTGGTCGATGACGCTCACGATCCGGCCGTCGCCGACCAGGACGTTGCTCTGCCACAGGTCCCACTCGACCAGCCGCGGCGTGGTCACCTCGGCCAGGCAGCCGGCGTGCCGGGTGATCAGGTCGTGGATCAGGTCGTAGTCCCAGCCGAGGTCCACCGCGCGCCGCCGCCCGTCTTCGAGCACGTCGCGGATCATGCCGGTGAACACCTCGCGCCAGTCTCCGCCGCGGGCGTTGCCGGGCAGGCCGAAGTGCTCGCCGGTGATCTCGTTGATCTGCCGGGTCGCCGCCCCGAGTTCGGCCCCGTAGTGGTCGCGCTCGGCTTCGGACAGCTCGTCCCAGACCACGCCGAGGTTCGCCGCGTCGACGTACGACATGAAGAAGTACTCTGCGTCGCACAGCTCCCGGCTGGCGTCGTGGGCGAGCACCTCGGGCGCCGGGACCGTGGTCCGCTGCGCGATCAGCCGCAGCGCCGCGACCTCGGTGCCGAGCATGCCGCGCTCGTAGGTCATCACCTCGACGTCCTTCGGCGGCGCGATCTTCAGCGCGACCCGTTCCCCGCCGCGCAGGCCGATCGCGTAGACCACGTTGAACCAGCCGTGCCCCAACTCCTCGGCCCAGCCCTCGCCGTCCGGCACCTGCTCCGGCCCGAACGCACGCGCCACCATGGCCCGCAGCGTCGCGAGCTGCTGGCGGTTCTTGGTGATGCTCTCCATCACGGCCCCTCTCTGTCTGCACGCGGTCAGTAGGGGCCGAACGGTAGGGGCGAAACCGGTTTCAGGGCAATGGGCGATTTGTCGTAGTCGGCCGGTAGGGTCGGGGAGCGGGTGTTTATCAGCTGGTTGCGGGGCTGCGGGAGCGCGTGGCTGCGTGGCCGTCGGCGATCACGGGATCGCGATTCGGGAAGGTAGGACTGTGAAGGCTCTGCTCACATCGTCGGGGATCAAGAACGGCAGTATCCGGGACGCACTGGTCGATCTGCTGGGCAAGCCGATCTCCGAGTCCAAGGCCCTGTTCATCCCGACCGCGGTCTACCCCTTCCCGGGCGGGGCCGGGATGGCGGCGTACGCGATCAGCGGCCCGGCTTCGCGGTGGCTGTACGGACTGGGCTGGAAGTCGGTGGGGATCCTGGAGCTGTCCGTGCTGCCCGGCATCGAGAAGTCCGCCTGGGCGCCGCAGGTCGAGGAGGCGGACGCGCTGCTGGTATGGGGCGGGGACCCGCTGTTCCTGGCCGACTGGATGCGGCGCTCGGGTCTGGCCGAGTTGTTGCCGTCGCTGCGGCCCGAGGCGGTGTACGTGGGGGTCAGCGCCGGGAGCATCGCGGCGACCTCCGCCTTCGTCGAGACCTACACCGAGCCGCCGCACGGGGTCGACGAGCCGTTGACGTGGCAGGAGTTCGTGTTCTCCACGCCCGAGGGCGACATCGACCGGCTCCTGGTCACCGGCCGGGGGGTGGGGCTGGTCGACTTCGCGGTGATCCCGCATCTGGAGCACCCGGACCACGCCGACGCGTCCTTCGCCAACGCGGAGAAGTGGGCCGCCCGGATTCCCGCGCCGACCTACGCGATCGACGACGAGTCGGCCGTCAAGGTGGTAGACGGCGTCGTGGAGGTCGTGTCGGAGGGGCAGTGGAAACTGTTCCAGCCGTCGGGCCGCGAGCAGGTTTAGTACCGCCGCCCGAGAGCACGGCATAAGGCTCCTGAGAACACGTTGAACCCGGGGCGGACCTGTCCGCCCCGGGGGTGTCGGCTAGTCCTCGGGATCCCTGGACCGCATCTTGGGGTCGAGCTCGATCTCCTGGCGGTCGATGGCTTGGCGCAGGTGGTCGAGGGCGCGTTTGTAGGCGTCGGCGGTGACGTCCTCGTCGCCGGTCTCCCAGAGGGCCAGGCGCTGGGCCAGGCTCTTGATGGAGTTGTCGGCGAGGCGACTGATATCGCCGGCACTCCATGTCGGGCCTGGAAGCTCATCCACGGGCTGAGTGTAACGAAGCGCGGGCCGCGCTCCCGGCTGCCCACCCGCCGGCCGGTCCGGCGGTCGATTCGGCGGCCGGTCGGTGGGCCGCCGCCCCGGGTCGGGCACGGGCGCGGGTCGCTACCGGGCGGAGCTCGAGTGCGTGTGGTGCGGTAGGTCGTTCGGGGCGAGGCGGGCCACTTTGCGCAGGTGGCGGTGGTCGTACTGGTACCACCGGACCACGCCGAGGACCTCCACCTGGCAGCGCCAGGCCGCGGTGCTCCACGACCAGGTCCACGCCCACGCGGTGCCCGCCCGCCAGAGCCCGCCGCGTACCGCCACCAGGACGGCCCAGCTGTAGGTCGAGTACGGATCAGACGGGCCCGGCGCCTCGGCCGGGCGAGCAGCACCGGCCAGTTCGGCGGCGGTTCCTGGTTGGCGGACAACGGCGGCGCGGCGACTTCTTCGAACATGTGTTCGAAAATATCAGGTGTTCATGCTGCTTGGAAAACCCGCAGGCGGCGGCCGTCCGGCCGCGCGGTCACCGGCGGCCGCCCGCGGTCCCGCGGCGATCGCGCCCGCGGAACCGGGCCCTGCCCGGGGTCACTCCTGCGGGAGCGGAGTGGCCGTACGCAGGAAGAACAGGTCTATGTTGCTCACGGCCTGGTTGAAGGAGTCGAGCGTGACCGGTTTGGTGACGAACGCGTTGGCGTGGCTGCCGTAGGACCCGGTCACGTCCTCGCTGGCGTTGGACGTGGTCAAGATCACCGTGGGGATCAGGTGCAGGTTCGGGTCGTCCTTGATCACGGCCAGCAGCTCCCGCCCGCTCATCCTGGGCATGTTCAGATCCAGGATGATCAGATCCGGGCGCGGGTTGGCCGGGTTGCGCAGGTACTCCAGCGCCTCGGCGCCGTCCCGGGCCCGGGCCACCGTGCGTGCCTCCTGAGCGGAGGCCAGGGCCTCACCGATCAGCAACGCGTCCGCTTCGTCGTCGTCGACCAGCAGAATCACACGGGCTTCCAGCGTCATCTTCGGCACCTCCGGACGGAATTCGGCTCTGGTCGGTGCAACTGCCGGCGGCAGGCGTTTCGCCGGGAAGCCGAGATCCGGGACCGCCTGCTAAGCCTAGGCAGTGTTTGGGAATGTCTCAAGGCGCGAATCCGGTGATCGCCGTCGCGGCGCGCCCATGCTCGGCGCTGACCAGATTCGCCTCACCTACCAGCACAAACCGGCGGTCATGCCGTGGCCTTGACACATTCCCAAACACTGCGTAGAGCGCACGAGCCCGCAAGCACACTCAAGGGCAGTTTTCGCCGAGTGCGGTTCAGCGGGGCCGAGCTTGGTTGCGGCATGAAAGTTCGCGTACCCGCGCTCCGGTAAGCAACACCTGTGTTTGGCGACGCCTACCGTTCTCGGCTCGCGGCCGCCTCGTGCCTACCGCGCCTACCGCGCCGACCGGGTCCAGTCCAGGTGCAGGACGGC
Organism: Actinocrinis sp.; assembly: GCA_035943635.1. Lineage (GTDB taxonomy): Bacteria > Actinomycetota > Actinomycetes > Streptomycetales > Catenulisporaceae > DASZBX01. Next base: position 13,670 of record DASZBX010000006.1, read on the forward strand.
GAGGTCGTCGGCGTGCCGGTCGGCGTCCAGGAAGTGGGTGGTGCGGATCAGGTAGTCGAGCATCAGGGCCGGCTGGGCGGCGATGGCCGGGGGAGTGTCGGCGATCAGCCCGATCAGGCCCTCGGTTTCGAGCCGCTCGTGGCCGTGGCCGGTGTGGCCCTCGATCAGGCCGTCGGTGTAGAGCATCAGCGCGCCGGCCTCGGGCAGGGCGACCGTGGTCACCGGCCAGGTCGCGTGGTTCGGGGCGATGCCCAGCGCGATGCCGTGCGGGGTGTCGAGTTCGGCGGCGTGGACGCCGGAGGTGATCAGCAGGGGCGCGGGATGCCCGGCCGAGATCACCTGCACGGTGTGCCGGACCGGGTCCAGGTCCAGGGCCGTGCAGGTGGCGAAGACGTTGCCGGGGCCGCGCTCGGCGATCAGGACGTTCTCCAGCAGGCCGAACAGGTCCGCGCCGCGCATCCCGGTCAGGATCAGGGTGCGCCAGGCGACCCGCAGGCACACCCCGAGCGCGGCCTCGGCTGGCCCGTGCCCGCACACGTCGCCGATCAGGGCGTGCACGATCCCGTCCGGGGTCTGCACGACGTCCAGGAAGTCCCCGCCGAGCAGGGCGTGCAGCCGGCTCGGCCGGTAACGGGTGGTGATCGTCGGGGTCGAGGCGTCGGTGGTCATCAGCAGCGGCGTGGGCAGCAGGCCGTGCTCCAGCCGGGAGTTCTCCTCCGCGCGCACCCGGACCTGCCGGGCGTCGGCCGCGGCGATCTCGGCCTGCTTGCGCTGCACCGAGTAGCGCAGCACCCGGTGCAACAGGGAGCCGGTGACCTGGTCCTTGACCAGGTAGTCCTGGGCCCCGGCGCGGACCGCCTCGATCCCGGTGGCCTCGTCGGACAGGCCGGTCAGCACGACCACCGCGGCGACCGGGCAGGCCTCCTGGAACAACGTCACCGCGCCGACGCCCTCGGCCGCGTCGGGCAGGTGCAGGTCGAGCACGATGCACATCGGCGCCCGCTCCTTGAGCATCGCCATCGCCTTGGCCAGGGTCGTGACCCAGCGCACCGTCGTGGCCACGGGTATGTCGTGCAGGTGCTCCTGGAACAGGACCGCGTCGCCGGCATCGTCCTCGACCAGCAGGATGTCCAGCTGCTCGAAGTCGGGATCCGGCTCGGTCTTGCTGTCCAAGGTGCTCATCGGTTCATGCTCCGTCGCAGCCCGGAGTCCGGAAGGGACACATATCCGGGCACGAGATACCTCCGTCTACTCACACTACTCGCAGCGTAACCAGACGGTCGCGAGATTACCGCCGGTGCACAGTACAGGATATCGGTCCGCACCCACACGTCAGGCGGTGGCGGGCCACCGCCGGCGGACTCCGGGCGGACTGCTGCCCGCCCCTGTTTGCCCGGAGGCCGGTAGGGTACCGGATTAATCTGGTGAACCCCGGTCGGGCCGTGTGGCGGCGCTGGGCGATGTCCCTGAGGGAAGGTGCCGCGGGTGCACACGAAGAGTGGTGAGGGATTCGTTCGCACGTTCCTGCCCGCGGCTCTGCCGCCCGGGCCCGGGGCCGTCTCGGTCGGCCGCCGGTACGTGACCGCGTGCATGGCCGAACTCGGCGCGGACGCGGAGGGCACCGAAGTGGCCACGCTGCTGGCCAGCGAGGTGGTGACCAACGCCGTCCGGCACGGCTCGCCGCCGGGCGAGGTCCGGGTGCACGCCGGGAACGACCGGGTCCGCGTCTCGGTCTCCGACTCCACGTCAGCCCCGCCGGTCATGCGCGACGGCGACCAGAACGGCGGGTTCGGCCTGCACGTGCTCGAACGCGGGGCACTGGACTGGGGGTACTACGAGCAGGGGACCGGCAAGTGCGTCTGGTTCGAAATTCCGCTGGTCACCGGCGCCGCCCCGAACGATCTCCACTGAAAGTCCGCTCCGGCTGCCGAACCCGACAGGTCTGCCGCCGTCTCCCCTGATACCGTCCGCGGTACTCGCTATGCGTGTCCTCGGCACCCGTTATGCTCTCAGTACGAGCGCGGACCCCACAGGTGCGCCCAGAAGGAACAGGTGCCCCGGCATGGACCGCTTCTCCACCCTCGTGCAGGAGCACGGGCCCGAGCGCTTCGTGGTGGCCGTTACCGGAGAGCTCGACCTCGCGCAGGCCGAACAGCTCAAGGGCACGCTGGAGCCGCTGCTCACCTCCGGCGCGCTGGTCGTCCTGGACGCCGGGGCGATGACGTTCATGGACTCCTCCGGACTGCGCACCCTGTTGTACGCCGCTTCGCGGGCGAAGGCCGAGGGGGCCGTCTTCCGTCTGGCCGCGGCCCTGCCGGCGGTGTCCCGGGTGTTGGAGCTGAGCGGTATGGTCGACACCCTGGATGCCCGGGCCGACGTCCCGGCCGCGCTCGCCGACTGATCCCGGCGGCCGGGAGCCGCCGCGCAGGTCTCGTTGGCGAAGCTCCCTCTTCCCCGTACCGCGCACTGTCCGGTTTTCTTTTCGAAGTCTCATACGATGCCCAGCTGAGGAAGTGCGTCATGGCAGATCAGGACGTCGCCGGCCGTTTGGCCGGGTTGTTGTCGGCGGACGAGGGCGGCCTGGCCGCCGACTGGGTGGCCAAGGTGTCCGGGTCGCTCGGCGGGCGGGTGAGCAAAGCCGAGGTCGACAGCCAGCTGCGCGAGCTGTACACCGCCCTGGCGGCCGCACTCGGGCAGGGCCGCTTGGACGCCCACGGCGAGTCCTTCGCCGAGGTCCGCGCCCTGCTCGGCGAGCTGTCCCGGGACCGGGCCCGGCAGGGCTTCAGCCCGACCGAGACCGCGATCAGCGTGTTCGCGCTCAAGTCGGTGCTGGAACCGGCCCTGGCCGACAAGGGCAAGGCCGCGGACATCCCGGCGTACCTGGGGTTCTCCCGGCTGCTCGACGACCTCGGGCTGTACACCGTGGAGGTCTACACGAAGGTGCGCGAGGAGCTGATCAGCGCGCAGGCCGAGCAACTGCTCGAACTGTCCACGCCGGTGGTCAAGCTCTGGGACGGGGTGATCGCCGTCCCGCTGGTCGGCACGCTGGACTCGGCCCGGACCATGGTCGTGATGGAGAACCTGCTCCAAGCCCTGGTCGAGACCGGTTCGGAGCAGGCGATCATCGACATCACGGGCGTCGCGGCCGTGGACACGCAGGTCGCCCAGCACCTGCTCAAGACCGTGGTCGCGGCCCGGCTGATGGGCGCCGAGTGCACCATCTCCGGCATCCGGCCGCAGATCGCGCAGACCATCGTGGCCCTGGGCATCGACTTCGGTGACATCACCACGAAGGCGACCATGGCCGACGCCCTGCGGCACGCGCTCAAGCGCTCCGGGATGACCTTCTCGACCACGGCGAAGAGCAGCGGCGGCAACGGCAGGCTGCTGTGAGCAATCAGCTGCCGATCCTCAAGATCGGCGATGTGTTGTTGGTCTCCATCCAGACCGACCTGGACGACGAGACGGTGCTCTTCCTGCAGGACGATCTGGCTGAGCGGATCACCGCCACCGGCGCGCACGGCGTGGTCATCGACATCAGCGCGGTGGAGATCGTCGACTCGTTCGTCGGCCGGATGCTGGCCACGGTCGCCGCGCTCTCCCGCACGCTGGACGCCGAGACCGTGGTCGTGGGCATGCGCCCGGCCGTGGCGATCACCCTGGTCGAGCTCGGGCTGTCGCTGGGCGGGGTGATGACCGCGCTGGACCTGGAGAAGGGCCTGCGGGTCCTGGCCCGGCTCAGGGACGCCCGGGACGCAGAGTTCGAAGGCGGCCGGAGTGAACAGGACGACCAGGAGGGCCAGGACGACACGTCGGCGAAGCAGAGCACCCGGTCGAGCGCGGCTATCCGGTGACCGGTCCGGGCCGGCCCGGCGAGTTCCCGATCACCTCGAACGACAGCCTGGTCCAGGCCCGGCAGGTCGTGCGCTCGCTGGCCCAGGAGTGCCGCCTGTCCCTGGTCGAGCAGACCAAGCTGATCACCGCCGCGAGCGAACTGGCGCGCAACACCCTGATCTACGGCGGGGGCGGCACGATGTCCGCCGCGCTGGTCGACCGGGCCGGGCGCCGCGGCGTGCGGCTCGAGTTCGCCGACCAGGGGCCCGGGATAGCAGACCTGGAACTCGCCCTGACGGACGGCTGGACCTCCGGATCCGGCCTGGGCCTGGGCCTGTCCGGCTCGCGGCGGCTGGTCGACGAGTTCGAGATAGCCACCGAGCCCGGGGCCGGGACGACGGTCACCGTGGTGAAGTGGGCCCGCTGACCGGGCTCTGAATCACGGCCCGGCGGCGAGTCACTGCCCGCACTGTCCGGTGGCTCTGGCGCTCGTCACACGCCGGCGAACGGCCGGGCGATGGTGGCGGTGGTCAGTTCGGGGCGGGCGGAGCAGGCGACGAGCGCGGCGTCCACGGTGTCGAACACGGGGATCCGCCCGGTGATGTCGACCAGGCTCAGGAACCTGCGCACCTCGTTGCTCGGCGCGGCGATGTACAGCGGGGCCGAGAGCTCGGCGGCGCGGTCGCGGATGGCCAGCAGCGCGCGCAGACCCGAGCTGTCGATGAACTTCGTGGTCGTCATGTCGATGATCAGACCGCCGATCTGCGGCGCGTACGCGTCGAGCATGGCGAGCAGGTCCAGGCGTACCCGCGCCTCGTTGGCCGCGTCCACCTCGCGGGGCAGCCGCGCGGTGAGCAGCTGGGCTCCGGTCGCGGACGTGCCTGCGGACTCGGCGGACGGGAACTCGGGGTGCGACCCTGCCATGGCGGCCTCCTGCGGTCAGTGCGAAAAGCCGCGCGGCGGGCGCGGCAGGGGTGGATCGTCCGCAACCGTGTTCCCCAAGCCATTCGGGCTAAACACACCGGGAATGCGGGCGCTTCCGGTTTTGGATCACATCGCCCGGACACTCGCTCTATGTCGCGCACCGTGCGCGGTCACGTTCGATCGCTGGAAGCGAGGGATACACCCATGGCTATGGACATGGCACAGAGGGAACGCGAGGTCGCGGCCGAGCTGCCGGCCGGCAGCGTGCTGGCGGTGCTGTACGAGCAGCACGCCAAGATCCGGGACCTGTTCAAGCTGGTCAACGACTCGCACGGGGACGCACGGCAGGTCGCGTTCGACCAGCTGCGCCAGCTGCTCGCGGAGCACGAGGCCGCCGAGGAGATGGTGGTGCGTCCGATCTCCAAGAAGGCGGCCGGCGCGCAGGTCGCCGACGCGCGCAACGCGGAGGAGTCCGAGGCCGCGCACGCCTTGGCGGAGCTGGAGAAGCTGGACGTGAACAGCCCCGCGTTCGAGGCGAAGTTCGAGCTGTTCGAGGCGGCCGTCTCCGAGCACGCCTCACGGGAGGATAACGAGGAGTTCCCGCACCTGATGGCGAAGGTCGGCGTCGAAGAGCAGCAGGAGATGGGCAAGCTGCTGCAGACCGCGCAGAAGATCGCGCCGTCGCACCCGCACCCGGGGGCGGCCGGTTCCACGACGGCGCAGTACGCGCTCGGCCCGTTCGCCGCGCTGCTGGACAAGGCCAAGGACGCCTACGCGTCGGTGAAGAACAAGTAGTTCGCTTCGCGGAGCAGTACAAGAGCGCCGCGCCTTCCGAACAGGGAAGGCGCGGCGGTCTTGGTGTGCACGGCCGGTGCTGACTGGTGTTGATCAGCGGCGCTGATCGCCGACGCTGATCAGCGGCGCTTGCGCGCCCAGGTGCGTTCGGCCTCGGCCTGGAGCTGCGGCATCGCGCCGACCTCGCGTTCGTGCAGGATGCCGTAGGTGAACCCGTTCTCGCCGCTCATGTGGGCGATCATGCCCATTTCCCGGACGGTCGCGCTGGCGATCACGGCGTCCTGATGGTCGCCGAGCACAGTCTGCAGCTTCTTCATGCTTTTTACCGTGCTGCTCGCCTTCTTGCCATGCTTGCCGGGGACCTCGGCGAGGGCCTCGGCGGCGTAGCGGGCCCGCTTGGCGGCCTTCCGTGCCTGGTGCAGGGCGACGGCCCGGTCCGGCCCGGGAGTGGTCGCGACAGCTTCGCCCATCCGGCGGTCCACTCGGCGCACCACCTTGCGGACCAGCTTCGGCAGCGTCTTGTCCGCCGGGCGGCTCGCGGCCGGGGTCAGCGGCGGCTGGTCGAGCAGGGTGTCGAGCGCGTCCAGCAGGGCGAGGTAGCGTTCGCCGTCCAGGGCCCTGATCAGCTCGGCCCGGGCTTCGGCCTCGCGGGGCGCGAAGTGGCCGGTGATCCGGGCCTGGACCGGTCCGGCGGCCAGTTCCGGGGGCAGCTGCCCGAGCCGGGTGAGCAGGCGGCCGCGGAGCACTTCGGCGTCGCGGGCCTGGCCGAGCGTCTCGCCGAGCCACTTCAGTTCGTCGCCGAGCCGGGTGACCCGGTCCTGGTCCTGGTCGAACAGTCGGCGGAAGGCTTGCAGGGCGCTGCGTAGCCGGCGCGTGGTCACGCGCATCTTGTGTACGGCGTCCGGCTCGTCCCGCCGGACCCGCGGATCGTACCGCACCAGCTTGTCGCGCTGGTCCCGCAGGTACGCGAGGACGACGTCACCCGCCGACGAAGCGGCCGCGACGCCGTGCGCGGCGCTCGCGGCGCCGGTTCTGGTCTGTGCCGGAAGCCGGTCGGCCAGGGCGTGTTCGAGTTTGGCGGTGCGCTGGGAGCGGACCATGCCGTGGTGCCGCAGCCGCTTGTCCGCGGACTTGAGCAGGTGCAGGTCACCCTCGACCAACTCGACTTCGACCTCGTTCCAGCGGGTCAGCGCCGTCGTGCGGCCGAGGGACTCCGCGGTGATGTCGTCGAGCACGACCTCGGCCAGGGTGCTGCCGGACTCGTCCCGCAGCAGCCGGCTCTGCCGCTTGGTGGTGATCCGCGCCACCGGGCCGACCGCCGCGCCCCGGGTCCAGGCGCGCACCAGGCCGGCCAGTTCGGCGGGCAGGTCGCGTTCCAGCGGCAGGCGCAGTTCGGTGCGTGCGCCGTGCCCGTCCGGCAGCTTCAGGTGCCAGCCCTCGTCGTTCCCGCCGGTGCGGCGGCGCAGCGTGATCCCGGCCTGCATCAGCCGCAGATCCTCGGTGTCGTGGTAGGTCGCCTTCAGGACCTGCTTGTCCGGTTCGGTGACCTGGGCGACGTGTGGCACCCGCGTCAGGTCAGGGAGCAGGGCTCCCTGCGCCGCCTCGTACTTCCATTCCGTTTCGCGCATCGTGGTAGCCATCCTGACGCTGTACCCGCCTTCGGCGAGAGGATGCGCCGCATCGTGCCTGATGGCCGTTCGTCACGCTCGCTCTGGCCGGGGTGAGTGCACGTCATCACCCGAATGGGCGTCGCACTCGCCGAACCGGTACTGAAACCAGCCGATCCGGGCACCAGGAGCCGAGCCACGCACGACGGCGCCGCGGATTCGCCCGGCGAGTGCGGGACCAATCGGAGGAGCGACCATGGCGAAGGCGGCCAAGCACGACGCGATCGAGTTGCTGATCGAGGACCACCACACCGTCGACGGACTGTTCGAACAGTTCGAGCAGGCGGGCGAGCGGGCGTTCAAGACGAAGCAGCACCTGGTCGAGAAGATCACCGAAGAGCTGACCACGCACACCTACATCGAAGAGGAGATCTTCTACCCGGAGGCCCGCAAGGCCGTGCCGGCGACGAAGGACCACGTGCTGGAGAGCATCGAGGAGCATCACCTGGTGGTCTGGATGCTGAGCGAGCTGGCCGGGATCGACCCCGCCGACGAGCGGTTCGACGCCAAGGTCACCGTGCTGATCGAGAACGTCCGGCACCACGTGGAGGAAGAGGAGCAGGAGTGGTTCCCCCAGGTGCGCAAGGCGATGTCGGCCGAGGCGCTGGCGGACCTCGGCGAGCGGCTGGCCGCGGCCAAGGCGAAGGCGCCGAGCGACCCGCTGAAGGTGGCCAGCGCCAAGGCCTGAGCTGGGCAGTGTTTGGGATTGTGTCAAGGCCACGGCATGACCGCCGGTTTGTGCTGGTAGGTGAGGCGAATCTGGTCGGCGCCGAGCATGGGCGCGCCGCACGGGACGGCTCATACTCGGTCGTCTGTGCCGTTGCGTGCGGTGCGGCCAGGCGACGGCGATCACCGGATTCGCGCCTTGAGACATTCCCAAACACCGCCTAAGGGGGACGCGGAAGTTTGCCGGTGCGCGGCACCGGCAACGCGGACAGCTGAGACGTCGCGGCTGGGACGGCGTCACTGTGCGGCCGCTGCCGCCGCGCGCCCCCGGACCGGTCGGCGCGCGGCGCTACAGTGGCCGCGAACCGGGTCCGACCGAGCGGAGTGAGACGGGATGAGCGTGACCAGAGCAGCGGACCGTGGGCCGTCGCAGCAGTCGAAGGCACAACAGCGCGACCAGGCCGATAACGGCCAGGCGGACGCCCCGTTCCGCGGGAAGTCGGTCCTGGTGACCGGCGGTTCCCGTGGGCTCGGCCTGCTGATCGCCGGCCAGTTCGCGGACCAGGGCGCCCGCCTGGTGATCTGCGCGCGCGACGAGTACGAACTGCGCCGGGCAGCCGAGCGCCTGCGCTGCCGCGGCGCCGAAGTGCACACGCTGGTGTGCGACCTGGCCGACCCGGGCACCCCGGAGAAGCTGGTCGAGCTCGCCCGGAAGTACTACGGCGGCATCGACGTGCTGGTCAACAACGCCGGGGTGATCGAGGTCGGGCCGGTCGAGTCGATGACCGAGCAGGACTTCCGGACCGCGATGGAGATCATGTTCTTCGCGCCGCTGCGCCTGGTCCTGGCCGTCCTGCCGCAGATGCGCGAGCGGCGCAGCGGGACGATCGTGGACGTGACCTCGGTCGGCGGCCGGATCGCGGCCCCGCACCTGGTGCCGTACGCGGCCGCGAAGTTCGCCGCGACCGGACTGTCCGAGGGACTGCGGGCCGAATTGGCCGACGACGGCGTGAGCGTGACCACGGTCGTGCCCGGGCTGATGCGCACCGGCTCGCACGGCGCGGCCCGGTACTCCGGGAAGGCCGACCAGGAGTACGCCTGGTTCGCGGCCGCCGCCTCGCTGCCGCTGGTGTCCATGGACGCCGAGCGGGCCGCCCGGACCATCGTGCGGGCCGCCGGGCGCGGCCGGCCCGAGGTGGTCCTCTCCTTCGCGGCCAAGGCCGCGGTCCGGGCACACGGCCTGGCCCCGGCCACGACCGTGCGGCTGCTGACCCTGGCCGACCGGCTGCTGCCGGACGCGGACGGCGAGACCGCGCGCGACATCCCCGGCGTGGAGGCGGCCCGGCGGTTGGGCGGGCGCGCGATGAGCCTGATCACCACGCTGGGCGACCGGGCAGCCCGGCGCAACAACGAACCGGTCCAGCCGTCCGCGCGACGGTGGCCCTGATAGCAGGAGCCTTTGACAGGCCTGATTCAGAACACTGAACTGACGATCCGTGATGCAGGGTCGTGATGTGACAAGCCGTAAGGGCGGCCGACCAAGCGGCCGGCTGCCCTTCAGCTTGCGTCGGGTCAGTGCAGATTCTTCAGCTGCGGCAGGACTTCGGCGGCGTAGAAGTCGAAGAAGCCCTGCTGGTCCGGGCCGATCTGGCCCGCCCGGTCCGCGGGTCGGTCTCGATCCGGGTCACCATGCAGTCCGCGCGTACCTCGGCGCCGTGCGCGAGCGCATCCGGGATGTGTGTGATCAGCGGCGAGGCCTTCGCGTTGACCTTGCAGCCCTGGAGGCAGAAGCCGCGGTAGATGCAGTGCGGGCGGTTGCCGAAGCGGCCGTTGACGATCGCGACCGGCCCGACCTTGGCGGTGATGCCGAGTTTGCGGGCGCCGCGCAGGAAGATCTCGCCGTTGCCGCCGACCGGGTGCGGGCGCTGCGGGTAGGTGTGCGGGTCGCCCCAGGGCCACGGCTCCCCGGCGACCGGCAGCTCCTGCCTCGTCGCTGACCCAGTCGGTGTCCGGGTCCCAGAACGGCCCCGGCGTCCAGGCCCACCACGCTCCACCCGGCCCGGGCCAGCCGTTGCAGCATGGTCGAGCCGCCAGCGCCGCAGCCGACCACCACGAGGTCGACCTCGTCGGTGTCCTGGAAGCGGCGCATGTCGCGGCGCAGCGCGTGGTTGGTGCGGGTGCCGACGTTGGGGATCAGCCAGGCCGATTCGTTGCGTTCGCGCACGCTGTTCTCGCTGCCCAGGAAGGGAATCGGGCGCATCAGGCGGTCGCCCCGCTCACCGGGTCCTCGGCCGGGCGCGCGTCGCGGACCTCGAACGGTTCGCGCCCGTCGACGCCCGGGTTCTTGTAGCCGCGCGGGTAGGCCGGGCCGGGGAAACCCATCTCGGTCCAGGCCGCCGGGTGCGAGTAGAAGGCGGTGCACGCGTACCGGGTCCACAGGCTCCACACGTGCGCGGCCCATGGTGACCAGCAGCGGCGCGAGCAGCGGCGGGTCCATCTCGAGGTTGTTACCGGGCGTTGGCCCAGCCGCCGGGCTTCTGCGCGATGCCACGGGCGTGCAGGTAGGTGCCCTGGATCCCGTTGGCCACGATGGCCGCGGAGGCCAGCGGCAGCGCGGTCTTGGCCATCCGGCGGCTGAAGAACCCGGCCACCCCGGCCGCGGCGCCGACCGGGCCGAGCACGACCGGGACCCACATCATCTTGTTGCCGAAGCTGGCCGAGTCGTGCTCGAAGTAGATCTCGGCCGCGGTGACCAGGGCGCCGGCGGCGGTCAGCGCGGACAGGGAGCGTTCGAACCGGCCGGTCTCGACGTTGCGCACCATGCGGTCCACGCCGTGCAGCGTCTGCTGCGTCGGGCCCGGCGACCGGGTCAGGGTCTTCATGCTGTGATCTCCATGCTGGTCGGGGGTTGCTGGGCTCGGTCGGGGCTTGTGGGGCGGGGCTCAGGCGGTGGCCCGGTCGGTCAGGGCGGCGGTGAACCGGGCCGGGACCAGGCGCTGGGCGAGGGTCCGGGACCACTCGTCGCGCGCTCGCAGGGGGCTGATCCGGCTGTGCTGGGTCCGGGCCCAGGCGGGCGTCGTCGCGGCCTGCCGGGCCGCGGCCGCGCCGACCGCGGCGAAGCCGAGCGCGACCACGGCCTGGGCCAGCGCCGGGCGGCGGGCCGAGGGCCGGGTCAGGGCGAGGCCGACCATGGTCGCCGCGTGCAGCAGGTCCACTTCGACGCCGAGGGCCAGCACCGGGATCGTCGGCGCGGGCCCGGACAGGGCGGCCTGGACCAGGTGCCGCACGCCGAGCACCTGGGCGATCCGGCGGCCGGCGGACTCCTGCGCGGTCGGCCACGGGCCGCTGAGCTGGGCCAGGCCGAACCCGGCCCGCACGGCGGTCAGGGTGCCGGTCAGCTCGGCCGGCGTGGGCTTGGCCCGCGTGGCGTTCATCGCCGTCCCCGCGAGGTGGCCAGGGCCGCCGTCGCGGCCAGGACCCCGGCGACGGCGGCGAGCCGGCCGTGGTGCTGGGAGGCCCAGAGCTGGGCGCTGCGGTTCTTGGCCCGGTCGTCGAAGCTGCCGTGCGCGGTGTAGTCGTGGCCGTTGGGCCCGTCGGCCGGCTCCCACAGGTTGACCGCCCGGTCGGCCGGTTCGGGCCGGTCGTCCTGCTGCGAGGAGAACCCGGTCCGGGCCAGGTAGCGGTCCAGCAGGCCGGGGGCGACGGCGTTGGCGATCAGGGTGCCCATGGTGCTGCCGCCGGCCCAGTACTCGCGCCGCTTCGGATGGTCGGCCGCGTGCAGGACCGCGCGGGCGGCGACCTCGGGCTGGTAGATCGGGGGCACCGGCTGCGCGGGCTTGGGCAGCCGGGACAGGACCCAGTCGAACTGCGGGGTGTTGACCGCGGGCATCTGGACCATGGTCACGTGCACGTTGCTCTTGTCGTGCAGCAGCTCGCAGCGCAGGGACTCGTGGAAGCCCTGGATGGCGTGCTTGGCGCCGCAGTACGCGCTCTGCAACGGGATTCCCCGGTACGCCAGCGCCGATCCGACCTGCACGATCGTCCCGGCGTCGCGCGGGCGCATGCGCTGGAGCGCGGCCATGGTGCCGTAGACGTAGCCGAGGTAATCCACCTCGGTCACCCGCTTGAACTCCGCGGGCGTGATCTCGTGGAAGGGCGCGAAGACCGAGGTGAACGCGACGTTCACCCACACGTCGATCGGCCCGAGTTCCTGCTCGACCCGCGCGGCGGCGGCCTCGACCTGGTCCGGGTCGGCGACGTCGGCGGGGATGGCCAGGGCCAGGCCGCCGGCCTTCTCGATCTCGCGCACGGCGCCGGCCAGCCCGGTCTCGCCGCGGGCGATCAGGGCGACCTTGGCGCCGCGGGCGGCGAAGGCCTTCGCGGTGGCGCGGCCGATGCCGCCGCTGGCGCCGGTCACCACGACGACCTGGCCCGGTCCGGGTGCGTTCACGATGTCCTCCGAGGTGCTGGGGTGGGGGTTTGGGATGGGTCGGCGGGATCCGGCGGGCCGGACAGGCCGGGTTGTGCCTGCTGCGCGGCCGGACGCGCGCCGGGCTCGGCCCAGGGCCCGGCCAGGCGGTGCGCGGTCTCCAGGAGCATCGCGTGCACGAACGCCTGCGGCAGGTTGCCGCGCATCTGGCGCTGGGCCACGTCGTACTCCTCGGACAGAAGGCCCGGCGAGCCGCCGGCCGCGCGGTTGCGTTCGAACCAGCGGTTGGCCTCCACCTCCCGGCCCTGCTGGTGCAGGGCCAGGCTGGTGGCGAAACCGCACAGCAGGAACGCGCCTTCGGCTTGGTCCAGCGGCCGTTCGTCGATCCGGTAGCGGTACATGTAACCGTCGCGGCCCAGCTCCTGCATCGCCGCGGCCAGGGTGGCCACGGTGCGCGGGTCGGAGGCGGGCAGGGCGCCGCGCACGGCCGGGATCAGCAGCGCGGAGTCGATCCGTTCGTCGCCCGGGGCGCGCTGCCAGCGGCCGGAGGGGTGCAGGCAGTCCTGGTCCGCGTCGGCCAGGATCGCGTCGGCCAGGGCGCTCCACTCGGCGCCCTGGGCGGCCGGGGCGAACGGCGCGATCGCCCGCAGCCCGGCCACGCAGGTCAGCCGGGAATGGGTCCAGCGCCGGTCGTCGAGCTCCCAGATCCCGGCGTCCGGGTCCGCGCCGCGCTGCTCGATCGCGGCCGCGGCGACCTCCACCGCGCGCCAGTGCCCGGCGTCGAGCCGGTCGTGCCCGACCGCGGCGGCGAACAGCTGCAGGGCCTCGCCGAACGCGTCCAGCTGGAACTGCTTGGTCACCCAGTTGCCGATCTTGGTGCTCGCGCCGGGGTAGCCGGGCAGGTCCAGCTCGCGTTCCTCCGGCACCGGGCCGCCGTCGACGGTGTAGGCGGGCTTGAGCTGCGGTCCGTCGGCCAGCAGCCGCTCGGCCACGAACGACACGGAGTCGTCCAGCAGCGCGGACGGCCCGCAGGCGGCCACGGCCTGGCCGGTGTAGCACTGGTCGCGGATCCAGGCGTAGCGGTAGTCGTAGTTGCGTCCCTCTTCGGCCCGCTCGGGCAGGCACATCGTGGCGCCGGCCACGGTCCCGCCGCCCGGCCCGGTCAGGCCGCGCAGCACCGCGTAGGAGTGCCGGGCGTCCGCGTCGGCGATCGTGCCGGTGACCTCGGGCACGGCCCGGCGCCAGGCTTCGCCGGTGGCCGCCCAGGCGCGGGACGGGTCGACCGGGTCCTCGTCGAAGGCCTGGTCGGAAATCTCCAGGACCAGGTCGTGGTACGCGCCGCTGCCGACCGTGACCACGGCTTCCAGTGCGCCGTCGCGCCGCGCGGTCGCCTCGGAGGCGCCGGACCAGCGGATGTGCAGCGGTCCGGACCGGGCGGTCCAGACGCCGTCGTGGCAGCGCAGCCGGGTCATCCCGAACCGGCCGAACTCGGCCCGCGGGGCCAGCACGGCCCGCACCCGGGTGTCGCCGTCGACGCCCAGCACGCGGCGCAGGATGACCGCGGTGTGCGGGTCACCCGGATAGGCCAGCGCCTCGCGGGACTCGATGATCTGCGAGCGGGTGGTCCAGCGGCTGTGCCAGATCAGCGAGCCCGGTTCGTAATAGCCGCCCCAGACGAAGGGCTGCTCCATCGGGCTGACGGCGTACATGCCGCCGCCGCCGACCAGGTCGGAGAAGACCGCGTCCGAATCCCAGCGCGGCGCGCACATCCAGGAGCACTCTCCGCGCGGTCCGATCAGGACGCCGCGCCGGCCGTCGGCCAGCAGAGCGTATTCACGCAGCACGTGCAGAGGGAACCGCGCGGCCGTGGCTGCGGCCGCGGCGTCGGCGGACTTGGTCATCGCCATGCGCATCGCCCCTCAGAACTGTCGGGTGTTACCTGTGTTCCCCAGCGGGAGCACTCGGCTCAAGTGACCGGATCGGGTGGCTTGAAACCCGGCCATAGTGCGGCCAAGCGGGTGAAAACGGCCTGGGCGGACCCGTCGTGCACGGGTCCGCCCAGGCCGTGGGACGCTCTATCGCAGTAGAACGTCGTGTTCGTGGGGAACGGGGATCAGGTGCGTCGCAGCATCATCAGAACGAGGACCACGAGCAGGACCAGCACGACAGTACCCACGCCTATGTACATAATGATCTCCAATTCTGGCTGAGGGGGACGCTACGACGTGCGTCGTACGCGCCGACCGGCTCTCGCGCGGTCCGCGAACGCCCGCCGAGTAAGGACGCATCCTGATACGCCTCTGGGCTGCGGTGTCCCGGGTACTGCGAGAGCTCGTTCGAGAGCACCGTCGCAAGGCCCGGATTCGTTCACCGCTTGCCTGATCAGCTAGTACCCGCCTGGAGAACTCCAAACGGGGTGTTTTTCGGTCACCCCCGCTGGAGCGCCGCGACCAGCGCGATCAGCCCGGTCACGGCGTACGCGACGTAGTCGTTCGCGGAGCCGTTGTGCGCGGCGCGCAGCAGCCGGACCGGCGCGGGCTCGCGGTGTCGTAGATAGCTGCGGGCGGCGAGCACGGCCAGCACGAGGCTCGCCGCGGTCACGACGAGTTCCTGGATAGCGGTGTAGGCGAACGGAATCGACAGCGACGGCAGCGTGCCGGTACCCGACATGACGATGTGGCTGTAGCCGGTCGGGTCGAGCAGTCCGGCGGCGGCCGGCGCCATGAAGTGGTCCAGCACGTACCGCGGCAGCACGCCGAACAGCACGCAGAACCCGCCGAGCCCGATCATCCCGGTGAGCATGCCGGGCCGCAGCTTCTCCTGCTGCTCGTACTCGTCCTCGCGGCGGCGGAAGAACGCGAGCCAGGCCGCCCGGCCCAGCGCCGCGATGGTGATCAGCTGGGCCAGCAGCATCAGGGCGTAGGGGACGTACTGGTGGCTGCTGAGCAGTCCCTGATGGATCAGGCTGAGCGAGACGTAGCCGTTCAGCGGCGGGATTCCGGCGATCGAGGCGCTGCCCAGGACGAACGCCGCGGTCACCACCGGCCAGCGGGACAGGCCGCCCATCTCGCGCAGCGAGGTCACCCCGGTCCGGTGCACGATCGCGCCGGCGCACAGGAAGAGCAGGGATTTGAACAGCGCGTGGTTCACCAGGTGGTAGGTCGCCCCGGCCACCCCGGCCGGTGTGCCGGTGGCCAGCCCGATCGTGAGCACGCCCATCTGGGAGACGGTGTCGTAGGCCAGGAGCCGTTTGAGGTCGTCCTGGGCGAGCGCGAGGACCGCGCCGAGCAGGGCCGAGACCAGCCCGATCACCATCAGTGCGCCCAGGATCGGCACGTGCGCGGACGGGAAGACCTGGAATGCCAGCCGCCCGATCGCGACCACGCCGAGGTTGACCATCAGCCCGGAGAACAGCGCGGAGACCGGTCCCGGCGCGGCGGTGTGCGCGTCGGCGAGCCAGCCGTGGAACGGCACCAAACCCGCCTTGGTGCCGAACCCGGCCACCAGCAGTCCGAGCGCGACCCGGTCGGTGGTGGCCGGGTGCGCCGCGAGGGCGTCGTGCAACTGGGCGAAGCTGAGCGCGCCGTGGTCGGCGTAGAGCAGCCCGGAGCCGATGAACACGGCGAACCCGGCCAGCGTGGTCAGCATCAGGATCTTGAAGGCCGCTTCCAGGGCGATCGGCCGCTCCAGGTAGAACCCGGTCAGGCCGTAACTGGCCAGTGCGGCCACCTCGAACCAGACGAACAGGTTGAACAGGTCGGCGGTCAGCGCGGCGCCGACCAGCCCGGCGATCAGCAGCAGGAACAGGCAGGCGTAGCCGCCGGTCTCCCGCGCGCCCAGGCCGCCGAGTTCGGACAGGGTGTAGACCAGCAGCAGGGTGCCGATCGCGGCCGCGGTGAGCGCGAACACCAGGCCGAACGGGTCGGCGGCGAACGCGATGCCCAGGATCGTGCCGTGCACCGGCGTCCAGCCGCCCATGAAGTGCACGAGCACCCGGCCGCCGAAGACCGTCGGCGCCATCAGCAGCAGGACGCCGAGCGAACCGAGCAGCGCCGCCGCGCCGACGGCGAGGGTGAGCCGGGCCGAGAGCCGGGCCAGCAGCGGCGCGGCGACCGCCCCGGCCAGCGGGATCGCGACGGGCAGCGGCAGTAGCGAGCCGAGCGCGGCCGTACTCACCCGCGCAACTCCCTGAGCTTGTCCGAGTCGAGGGTGCGGTAGTGCTGGGCGATCCGCACGACCACGGCCAGGAACACGGCCGTGACCGCGACGCCGATCACGATCGCGGTCAGGCAGAAGTTCTGCAGCACCGGGTCGGCCACGTTGCCGTGGGACAGCTGGGCCGGGCTTTGGCCCGCGGGCGGATTGATCAGGACCGGCGCGGTGGATCCGGAACGGTAGCCGAGCGAGATGAACAGCAGGTAGCTGGAGCCCTCCATCAGGGACAGGCCCATCACCATCTTGATCAGGTTGCGGCGGGTCAGGATCGTGTAGAGCCCGGCGCAGAACAGGGCTCCGGCGACCAGGTAGTTGGCCAGGATCATCGGGATCCGCCTTCGTCTTCGTCCTCTGTGTTGCCGGGGTTCTGCTTGTCCGGGGACCAGTCGTGGGTCATCCCGAGCAGGGCGAACACGACGATGGTCAGGCCGGTGCCCACTTCGACGAGTTCGGCCGCGGAGAACAGCTGGGCCACGCCGCCGGACCGGATCGTGCCCGGCGGGGCCAGCGGAAGCCAGTTGGCCGAGAAGGAACCCCTGAGCAGCAGGCCGAGCAGTTCGGTGAGGATGATCAGCGCGGCCCCGGCGAGTTCGAGGCCTTCCAACAGGCCGGGGCGTACCAGCCTGCTGATCCGGCGGTGGCCGAAACCCGCGTACACCAACAG
This sequence comes from Actinocrinis sp., assembly GCA_035943635.1. Lineage (GTDB taxonomy): Bacteria > Actinomycetota > Actinomycetes > Streptomycetales > Catenulisporaceae > DASZBX01. The sequence continues at coordinate 30,864 of DASZBX010000006.1, forward strand.
GATCACGCCGAGCATGACCGCGCCGCCGGGGAAGCCGCCGCCGGGCGAGTAGCCCCAGGCGACCAGGTAGCAGCCGGTCACGGCCAGGATCGGGATCGCGACCCGGACGGCCGTGCGCACGACCACGCCCATCGCCTCGGCGTATTCGGGGGCCGGGGTGCCGAGCGGGACGTGGTCGGGGGTGGCCGGGCGTTCGTCGGGGACCTCCTCTGATTCCGCGGTCTCGGCGGTGCGGGCCACCTGCTCCCGGCGGTCGACCGGTTCGGCCGGGTCCACCTCGGACTGCTCGCGTCGGCCCGCGGTGTCCTCGCCGAAGTAGCCGCCGCGCGGCTCGCGCGACCGGGTCAGCAGGACGACGCTGATCACGGCCGCCAGCAACAGGAACGTCTCGCCGAAGGTGTCGAAGCCGCGGGTGCCGTAGACGACCTCGTTCACCGGCTCGGTCAGTTTCCAGTCCGGCAGCGAGACGTCCAGCGCGTAGCGGGCGACGGCCGGCAGCGGGGCGTGCTCGCGCGGCAGGCCGAGGAACGCGACGGCCAGGACGGCGGCGGTTCCGGCGACTAGGAGCGCGCCGATGGAACGGCGGTGGTGGGGTTCGTCCGCGGTGGCGTCGATGTGCGGCGGGACGCGGCCCGGGCCGGCCGGCGCTGCGGGGCGGGAGCGGATGGTCGGGTCGGGCTTCTTATCGTGCTCTGATTCGTTCTCGTTCTCGTTCTCGTTCTCGCGCTGGCCGGTCGATTCGCCTGCGTCTTTGCCTTCGCCCGCCGCTTCGTGCTCAGTCGTCGTCATGGTCCGGCGGTCCTTCTTCGCCGAGGTCGCCCTCGTCGGTGACATCCGTGCGGGTCTTGCCGATCGCGACCAGGTACAGCACCGGCAGGGCGATCGCCCCGACGACGACCTCGGAGTGCGCGTCGTCCGGCGCGCCCAGGATCACGAAGATCAGGGCCAGGAACGTGCCCAGCGCGGACAGCGCCATCACCGCGCCGTTGAGGTTGCGCAGCCGCACGACCAGCAGCGCGCAGGCCAGGATCAGCGCGAGGACGAGATAGTCCAGCGCCCAGAACAGGGTCACTGCGACTCCTCCCGCCCGACCGCCGGAGCGTCGGCGGCCCGTCGTTCCTCGGCCACCTCGTCCCGCACGGCTCCCGGCCACATCGCGATGCCCGACTTGTACGCCGCGCGGGCCAGCGCGTGCGAGGCGGCCGGATTGACGATCGCCAGCAGGACCGCGACGAGCAGGGCCCGGCTCGTGTAACTGCTGACGAACCCCTCGCCGACCACCAGCGCGACCAGGACCGGCAGGGCGCCCATGGTGATGTTCTTCGAAGAACTCTGAATCCTGGTGTAGAGGTCTGGCATACGCACGACGCCGAGCGCCCCGGACAGCGAGAAACCGAGGCCTACGACAGCCAGCACGATCACGATGACGGTCTTCACAGCAGTCCCCGTTCCAGGTAGCGCGCCCACAGGATCGTGCCGAGGTAGCTGAACGAGGCCAGCCACAACGAGACGTCGAGATAGATCGTCCGGTCGGCGAACGCAGCGAAGAAGAGCACTGCGAGCGTGGCCTGGGTGGACATGGTGTTGAGCGCCACGATCCGGTCGCAGACGGTCGGCCCGATGGCCAGGCGCACGAACAGCAGGAGGGTCACGGCCACTTCGGCCAGGGCGACGGCGGCGTAAATGTCCTTGTTCACGTGGCGTCCTTACTCGCGTGGCGTTCTCGGGCGGGATCCGGCGGCAGGAAGTGCTCGATCGCGCCGTTGACCGCGGCCCGGGCCCGGGCCGGATCGCGGTCGGGCACGTCCACCGCGTGGTACTGCAGGCGGCCGCCGGCCCGGTCCACGTCCACGAGCTGGTTGTCCACGATCAGGGAACTGACCAGGCCGACGATCGTCAGCCCGGCGGCGGACCGCTGGTCGGTCGGCACGATCACCATGCCGCTGCGCAACGGACGGCTCGGCCGCCATACCCGGGCGGCCAGGGAGACGTTCGCGACCACGATCTTGGCCAGGGCCGTCGCGGAAAGCCCGAGCAGGGCGGCGAGGCGTCGTGGGCGGAGGAGGGACCAGGGTGCGACGACGTCGCCGAGCGGCGCCATGAGGATTGCGATCAGGAGTGAGACCGCCGCGCCGACGGTGAGTTGTTCGAGGGTGCGGGTCCAGGTCAGTAGTACCCACACGAGCATGCACCAGCATGCGAGCGGCCCGACGCGCCGCCATCGGGGTCGTCCGGGTTGCGAGGTCGGCGGCGTCGGCATGTGTCACTTCCTCACGAACGGGGCCCGTACCCGTGCCGGGCGGAGGGCGAGCTCGCCGCGGCGAGCCCTGGGGCACTCCTGCAATACCCGCGGAGCGAAAACTCAAGCTGCGCATTGCTGCATTCGGGGGACTGCGGCGGCATACCCGCGGATCTTAGGCTCCGGCCTTTGCCTCTACCTCGGCCAGCAAGCTGTCGTCGAGGTGGGCCAGCAGGGTGGCGACGTCCTCGTAGACCTCTGCCGCGCCCGCCGTCAGGAGTTCGTCGCGGCTGAAGCCCCCGGACTGGACCGCCAGGCACCGCACACCCGCGCGCGCGGCGGCCTGCACGTCCCACACGGTGTCGCCGACCAGGAACGACCGGGCCGAATCGGCCCCGACCTTCTTCAGCGCCTCCGAGACCAGGTCCGGGGCGGGCTTGCTCGTGTCCACGTCGTCGGAATTGGTCGCCGCGGCAATGGCGTCGTCCGCGTCGAGCACCTTGCGCAGCACGTCCAGCTCCCGCTGCGACGCCGAACTCGCCAGCACCACGGTCCACCCGCGCGCGGCGCAGGCCCGCAGCAGGTGCGCGGCGCCGGCGAAGGGCACGAGGCTGGGCCAATAGCGGCCGTAGAGGGCTTGGTGCGCGGCGTCGAGAGTCTCGGTCTCGTCCCTGTCGCGGTCTTCGCCGAGGACGTGATCGAGCAGTTGGTCTGTGCCCATCCCGATCGAGCGGTGCACCAACGCCATCGGGACCGTGTGCCCGTTCTGGTGCAAGGCTTCCCACCACGTCACCGTGTGCAGGTAGTTGCTGTCGATGAGCGTGCCGTCCACGTCGAACAACACCGCGCTCGAGTCCGCCATGATGATGTCCTCCTCCTTCGCGAATCAGCGTCGACGTCGGGGATGACGTTCGGCGACGACATCGGCGCCGACGGGCCGACTACCGCCGGGTCAGGGTACTGACCAGGGCTGGCATCACCGGCCGGGTGGCCGAACCGACCGGCTGCCGCAGCTCGTCCGCAGTCCCACCCGGAGCGTCGGCGCCCACGCAGGCCTCGGCGTCGCGGACGGCGTCGTCCACGGACCGGTACGTAGCGAAGTGCGCAGCCGCCCCGGTACGAGCCAAGAAGTACCGCACCCGAGGCCGCAGCGCAGCCAGCGAAAGCCACCCGCCGCACTCGCGCAGCAAAGCGGCGGCGTCACGCAGCGCCGCCACGCCTGCCAGATCCACCGAGAACAGCTGCCCGAGGTCCAGCACCACCCGCGATTCCCCCTGAGCGGCCAGGTCGTCGACCAACCTCTCCAGGAACGCGGCAGTCTCCCCATTCAGCTCACCGATCAAACTAGCCGTCGGCAACCCGCCCTGAACAGCCAGGCTGGCCTCCAACCGCACCGGCTCGACCACAGGCTTCGCGACCGGCCGCGCCGCCGCCTTCGAAGCCGCCCCCACGCCCCGCGTCAGCAGCGGCCCGGCCAGGGAGTTCACAGTCATAGTCGTCACGTCGCCGCCTCGTTTCGGTCCTGTCGACAAGCACTCTCACGGCGTCCTCACTGTGACCAGTGGTATGGCACGTGACCTCTGTGCGGCCTACAGATAACCGAGATCGGCGAACATATGCGTCCAGATCGCAAAATGACTGACGACTCTTACGGAGACCATTCGGCTCCAGGTCACAAGGCTTTGACTAGCGCTTCCGCCCCTGCTGGGTACGCTGCGGTTCCGCCAGCACGCTCTCCACCACTGCGAGTGGTATGTCGTGCCGGATGAAGCGCAGGTCCTCGTAGATCTCGCGAGGGCTCCATTTCGGGTGTTCGGTTGCAGCTCGAATAATCACCTCACGCACAGCTTCGGTCGGCTCGGGTACCCCTTCAGGTGCCGGTCGGCGACCGCGCAAAGGGGGGTCTATGGGATTGCCGGTGAAATCGCCGTAGATCAAGAAGGCCTCCGCAAGTGGGCGTTGCACTTCGAGGCTATGAACATTCCGTCGTGCGGGTCCATGACAGGTGTGGCAGATCCCTGACCAGTCGAGTCGGGAATCTGCCGAACGTCGTCAAACCTCGCTGATCGCAGACGGGGGATGTCTAGACTGAGACCCGCTCGAGATCGCCGGGCCGGACGGTCGCCGCCTGCGCTTCGTGCGCGGACCCGGATGGGAGCTCGAACCAGCGGTGGCCCTGCACCTGGCGATCGTCGATCCCCTGCCGGTTTTCCGGCACGGGATGCGAGCGGTCCTGTCAGCTGCCGGCTATACCGTGGATGTACCGGACGATGTAGCGCTCTGGGCTCATGAACGCCAAAACTGCCTGGTGCTGCTCAGCTTGTGCGTCGGCCGTGACTGGGAAGTGCTGGCGCAACTGTGCACCGGTGGAGCGGGCCGGCTGATCATCGCACTCGTCGACGATGGCTCCGGGCTGCTCGGAGCGCGGGCTGTGCGGACCGGCGCGCACTCGGTGCTGCCCCGTTCGGTGTCCACCGGCTCGCTGGAGCGCGCGGTCGCCGCCACCCTCGACGGCGAGGCCGTGATGCCCGCCGCGGTGGCCCAGGTACTCGCTGACGGCGTTCGTCCGGGCTCGGAGCCGGCCGGCGGGCCGGCCCTGTCCCCGGAGCAGCTCTCCTGGTTGCGGCGGTTGGCCGAAGGCTCGACGGTGGCGCGGCTGGCCGGTGAGGCCGGATATTCGGAGCGGGCCATGTTCCGGCTTCTCCAGACGCTCTACCGGAAGCTCGGGGCGCGCAACCGGATCGAGGCCGTCTTGCGGGCGCAGGAGTTGGGCTGGCTGCGCGACGGCGCGGTCCCTAGGTGATCGAGTCGCGGACCTGGTCGAGCTGGTCCGACTGCTGGGGGCCGCGCCCCAACTGTCCGACCAGGAACTTCAACTGCCGGGCGAGGCCGGGAGCCGGCTCGCTGGCCGCGCGGGCGGCCCGGAACGCCTCGACGGCCGGTTCGAACGAGCCGCCGTCCGCCATCGCCTCGGCGCACAGCGCGAGACCGAGCAGGTCGGCCGACTCGAAGTTCTGCGGATCGGCGGTGAACCGCCGGTGCGCTTCCCGCCGCAGATGGTCGAAGAGATCGGCTGCCTGGCCCAGCTTTTCGCGACGCCATGCGACCAGACCCCGCAGCGCGACCATGGAGAGGGAGTGCTGTTCCCCGCGCCGCCGTGCGACCTGTTCGATCTCCCGGTGGGCTGCGGTGAGGTCGTCGCAGTGCAGGTAGATTGCGCAGAGCGTCGTCTGGGCCTGCCGCAGGACCAACGGATCACGTTGGGCCAGCGCCGTTTCGACGGCGTCCCGGGCCAGGCCCGCGGCTCTGGCGATGTCGTCGGCGCCGGCCGGACCGCGTGCGCTGCCGTTCCGGAAAAGCAGCTCGGCGTCCAGTTCCAGGCATGAGGCCCGTGCCGAGGAGTCGTTTCCGGCGTTCGACCGGGCCCGCCCGGACATCCGAACGGCCTCTTTCATGCGGCCCACGTCAGCGAGCCACCTGGAGAGTTTGAGGGCGACATCGAGGGCGCGCGGCGCTTCAACGGACTCTGCGATGCGCAGCGCCTCGTCGCCGAGGCGGAACGCTTCGGCGAACCTCCCGGAATTCCGAGCACAGTCAGCGTAGCCTTCCAGCGCGGCTGATCGGTCAGTGGCGGCATCGTCACCCTCTTCCTGGGCGATCGCCAGGCCGTACCCGAAATGTTCTCGGGCCTTGCCGGTGTTGTTTTGGTTCTTATACATCTGCCCCATTCTGATATATATCCGACGTAAGTCCTCGCGGGCGTTGTGTGCCTTCGCGAGCGACAATGCCGCCTGATATGAATCATCGGCGTCCTGGAAAAGCCCGAGCGATGAATACAGGCTTCCGAGTGCGGCGCTGTTCTCCATCTCCGCGTAGGGATCTTCGAGCTTTCCCCGTACTGCTTCGCGGTGCCCGCGCAGCAGAACACCCTGATTCCACCGGCGCAAAAACTGATCGATCTCCATGATCGCTTCGTGTGCCAAGTCACACCTGCCTGCCCGCAGCCGGACGTCGAGCTTGGCGAAATGCAGGTACAGGTCGCTGGCTCTGGCGACTTCGGCTTCGTCCTTCTTGGCGGCGTCCAGCACTTTTGCGGCCAAGTGGAGCAGGAGGCGCCGGGTCGGCCCGGCCGCGGCCAGCGCGTCCGGATCGCCGGGAGGCAGATGGCGCAGGGCACCCTCGATGTCCGACCGGGGCAGGCGATACCGCCGCTGCGGCGCCGAGCGGATGATCCGCCGCTGTTCCAGAGCGCGCAGGGCCTCGCCGACCTGCCCGGTTGAGAGATTCGGTGCGAGCAGCGCGGCGACCGCGGGCTCGTCGACCGCAGTGCCGAACGCGGCCAATGCTTCAACCACCTGTCGTTGTTCGGCGGCCAGACTGCCGATGAGTTCGTGGATCAGAACTTGCGGAACCTCCTCCCGTGTCATCCGGGCCAGCCACGCTGGGACCGCCTGGGCGTCGAGGCCCCGGTCGGCCCGATTGACCAGTGCGTGCAGCAACTCGGCGAGCCGTGGATTGCCGTCCAGCCAGCTGTACACCCGCGCGAACTGGCTCGGCCTGAGAGTGGCCAGGCTGCGTTCCGCCGACGGATCGAGACTTTTCAGGAAGTGGCCGAAGTCCGGTTCCGGCAGGCCCGCCAAAGTGATCGTCTGGACAGAGCCGGTCCAGGAGGCTGACCCTCCCGCCTGCGGCGCCCGCTGGCTCACCAGCACGACTTTCACCTGGCCGTGCGAATGGGCCGACAGCATTTCCAGCGTCTCGTTCAAGTCCGGATCGCGCAGTGACTGCGCATCGTCCAGCAGGTACTCTGCGGATTCGATAATGATCACAAGGGGAGCCCCTGTGTACGCGGTGAGTGCCAACTGCATGCGCGCCCGGTACAGCGGTCCGGGCGCGTAGGGGTTGGTTGGCCCGTCGGCCTCGATGACACTGAGGAAGGCTTTCATATCCAGGCAGGTGCCGTCAGTCGCGTCGTGTCTGGACACCCTGTGACCGGCGCCTTCTCCGTTGTCCCAGCCCAGTTCGGCGAGCACCTTCTCGACCAGTTCGGTTTTGCCCACACCAGTCGGCCCGGTGACTGTGATGATGCGTGTCGTGTTGTCTTTGAGCATGGAACGCAACTGCACCCGCTGCTCATCGCGGTCGACGAACTGCGGATTGCCACGCCTGCTGTCGGGGGGCGAAAGTGCGAGCGAGCTGAAGCGCCCCGCGGTCGACTCGTTGGCGAACGACTCCGGATCGAGCCGGAACGGTCGTCTGCCGTCAGGTGCGTGGTCCGCCGCCAGCGCGCGGGCGAGCCGAGCGGCCAGCCGGAAGCACCACCGGCGGCCGTCCGCGCCGACCGAGTCATAGGTGGCATGCAGGAGCGCCTGGGCCAGGAATGAGACCCGCATCTGTTCCTGCCAGGCGTCTTGCCATGCTCCGTGTTCGATGGGCGTCTCCTGCGGGGAGCACAGCGTTCGAATGATCTCGGAGAGCCTCCGGCAGGCCTCGGTAGTGGTCGGCGTGTCGCTGTCGATGCACCGAAACAGCTCTACCTGATCGGCCTGGCCCAGTTCGCCGGCCTGCTTGGCGATCAGAGACAGGGCCAGGGTGGCGATGTCGCGGCTGAGCGGCGCCTGCGGCTCGAACGCCGCCAGATCGATCAGTCGGAAGCCGCCGGCGACCGGTCTGCCGTCGAGGAGTGGTATCAGGATATTGTCGGAGTGCAGATCTCCGTGGGAACGGCCGACGAGGTAGGTCAGGCTGCGGCGGGCGGGCGGGTAGTCCGGCCGCAGGAGCCGGAACGGGTTGGGCAGCACCTCGTTCGGCGCCGTCTCGAGCCAGCCGTGGTCAGGATCGAGGAGCCCGCGGTCGGCGGCCCACTGCTGCAGCCAGCCGGCGGGCTGGATGCTGTCGCGTAGTTCGAGATCCAGCAGTTCGGCCAAGGTGCGGGAGCGGTGCTCGTAGTCGTTGTCGACCCAGCCCTGCAGGAGGCCGAGGCGGATCTCGTCGCAGGCCTGGGCGAGTGTGGTGGAGTCTAAGGTGGACAGCGGACGGACTCGAGTCAAGGAGCCGCCGGCGATGGCCTGCACGATGACTTGTGCGCCGCCGGGTAAGGGTATCGGGGCTACGACCAGTTCGGTCAGATGGTTCTTGGTGAAGTCCTTCGGGGAACTGTTGTACGCCGCGTGATTTCGTCGGCCTTCGTCGCTGGGACGGTTCTGGGTGGGCTGGGACAGCTTGGCGATACAACGGATCGGCATCTTCGGGTCGGTCCTGTTCGAGAGCACGACCACTGCGAGCCGTGCGCCGGAGCGTCCTATCTGCAGATGGACAGAGTCGTCCACCTCCAAAGTGCGGTCCTGCAAGTCCAGGTACTCCAGGACGGTCGCCGCCGCGTCGCCGAAGATGTCAGTAAGCCGGTCCGTGGTTATCACGGCACCGCCGGGTGCGCCGGAGCAACCGGTCCGGCATTGGCGAGCTGTTCTTCGAGAGTCTGCATCTTGTAGCGGAAGTCGGCCATGTCGTTGTCGTGGAATCGCAGGAAGAACCACTGCGGCACCCGGGGCTGTTGCAGGCGAGTCTGGAACAGCACGTCCTGTACGTGTCGGGCGAAAACGGCGAAGGAGTCGGTGGACGCGAGAACCGGGGACGCCGGATCGGCGCCGACGGCGTGGACGAGGCTGAGCACCCGGGTGCGCTCCTGGGCGACGGATACCTGCGCGCGGAAGGTGTCCAGGCACAGGAGCAACAGTCCCAGCGCCGGAACGAACCACGTACTGACCAGACGACCGACCGTCTCGCTGTCCGCGAAGGCGACGGCGATGCCGATTCCGAACCACAGGATGGCTATCGTGATGAGGATGTTGGCAAATCTCCGACGGATGCGCGACCCCCAGGCGAGATTCTGCTCGATGCAGAACAACACGTCGTACGGTTCCGGCACGTCGGCCACGAGATAGTAGCCGCGCAACCGGTCCGGGTTGCCTCGGTAGTGTCGGCTCAGCCGGCTCACCTCGTGCTCGGGTACCGGGTCACCGACCATCACCCTGTTCCAGGGCAGTTTGAACAGTTCGATGTCGAACATCTCCTGCAGGGCCGCGCTCGTTCGCAGATACCTGTTACGCCACGGCGTGATCAGGAGCGCGTAGGCGAAGGCCCAGACCGCGCCGGCCAGGGCCAGGGCTGCGGCGGGTACCAGCTGGGTCATGATGCTGAGGCCGGCCACCAGAACCGAGATCAGGAGGCTTGTCATCTGCGCGAACTGGGTGTGCCCGTGGGCTACCGCAATCGCCCGCAGCAGGTCGATGGACCGAGAACTCTCCTGCAGCCGTGCGATTCGTTGAGTTCCTGCCATCGCCCCTCCCAGTGCACGACACGTGGCCCTCCATAATCGCGATACGAGTGTTACACAGGTAGATACAGTGGCGGTACCCTATGTAGTCATGTTTCTTGGGACTGGGGTTTTTCCCCATTGATCTGACGTGGTTCAGTGGTCCGAGGGCACTGTGAGTCAGGGGACGAGTATTGCCATCACGGTCAGCGGCAGGAAGGGGTTGGCGGCTGCGGCTGCGGCTACTTGCCAGGATTCGTCGTTGATCAGCTCGACGATGGCCGATGGTGGCAGGGCGCTGTGACGGGCGGCTATGGGGCGTACTTTGTGGTTGGTCAGGCAGGCAAGTAGGGCTGTGGGCGTGGCGTTGGGGTGGCGGGCGATTTCGCGTAGTGCCTTTGCGGCCGGCGGGTTTTGCTGGGACAGATGCTCCAGGAGTTCGGGCGTGGCATCGGGATTGGCGGCTACGTGCGCGGCCACGCGGGAACCGTGCCGCGTGAGCATTGCGCGCAATTGGGCATCAGAGAGGCCGGGGTGCGGTGCGATGGACTTCAGGACCTTCGCGTCGGGGTCGGCGGCCAGTGCGTCGCGGATGTGCGCGGGCAGGTCGCGGCGTTGGGCCAGGAGCATTCGCATGGTGGCGTTCGGCGACGTGGCCAACTCTTCGACCTCGTGCGGGGTGGCTGTGGCGATGCGGGGCAGCAGTGTGGTGCCGATCCTGGTGACGCGGGCGAGCTGTTCTAGGACGTCGAGTGGGATGTGCGGGTGGTGGGCCAGGCAACGCTGGACGTCGTATCCTCGGTCGGCGGCCAGGACGCGGATCAAGTCCTCGTCGATCGCAGGGTTCTGGGCAAGCGTGGAGCGGACCCATGGGATGGGGTCTGTTGCTAGGCGCGTGTAAGTGCTCGAGGGCAGATCGGGGCGGGCTGCAAGTTCGGGGCGTAGCAGCATCGACGGGTGGGCGGCGAGGTTGATGACCGCTTCTGCCGGAGTGGAGGGGTTGGTTGCTGCCGCTCGTCGCACCTCGGCGTGGGGGTGGATCGCGAGTTGGGCGGCGACGGCGGACGGCGCCCACAATGCCAGTTCGGCGACGACGCTGACTTCGGGGTCTGCGGCCAGCGCCTGGATGACGTCGTTGGACAGATCGGGGCAGGCCGCTAGCGCTTGCCGAATCCCGATGTTCGGGTTGGCGGCTAGGCGACCGGCCCATTCCGGCCTGCCGGTGCGTTCCTCTAGTAAGGCCAGTGTGACGCGCGGACGGGTGTCCGGGTCGACGTCGGCCGCGGTGAGTTTTCCGTTGTGGGCTAGTCGAATCGCTGCCGCTTCGTAGCGGGACAGGGCTCGAATCTGCTCATGGGTGAGGTCCGGGCGGTCGGCGAGGGCCTCGGCCAGGTCTGCGTCTGCCGCGGTGATCAGTCGGTCGACCAGATCAGGCGGCAGCGCGGGATTTTCGGCCAGTCCGGGTAGAGCAGGATGCACGGTATGGATCGTGCCCGGACGGCGGGTGGATTGCCAGCCGTTTACGGATGCGGATCGTGGCCCGTGACAGCGGTGGCGGAATCAGCCGGCTGCTGGTACACATCTGAAAGGTCCTTCTCTCACGCGTTCAAACGCTACGCGCCGACATCCTCTACGCCCAGCACGTCCACCAGAAGCTCCGACAGCTCGTACACGCGCGCGGCCACCGTCGCGATCCGTGACTGCAACGCCCTGTCGCCGTACTGCCCGGCCAACACCGGGTACTGATGCCGGATCATCCCCGCGCAGGACGCGGACGGCGTGACCACAACATCACAGGACGCGAATTCGCTCGCGTGCTGGCGCAGCATCGGCATGGACTCGGGCCGGTAGCCGGTGTTGAAGTGCGCCTGGCCGCAGCACGCCTGCCCGGCCGGGAACTCGACCTCGTGCCCGAGCCGCTCCAACAGCATGGTCACGGCCTTGCCGGTCTCGGGATAGAGCGTGTCGGCCAGGCAGGTGATGAAAAGCGCGATCCTCATAGCGTCACACGTTCGCCGCCCGGCACGGGCACGTGGTCCGGCAGCAGGCCGAGCGTGCGCAACTGGTCCCACACGACCTCCGGAACGCCGGTGCGGGCGTGCCGGAGCGCGTCGTGCACCTCGTCCGCGCTGCGCGAACCGATCAGCACGCTGTGCACCGCCGGGTGCCCGAACGGGAAGTGCAGCGCCGCGGCGCGCAACGAGATCCCGTGGTTCTCGCACACCACCTGCATCCTCAGGGCCCTGACCAGGATCTCCTGCGAAACCGCGGCGTAGTCGTACGCTGAGTCCCGGCGCGGTTCGGCCAGCGCCCCGGAGTTGAACACCCCGCCGAGCACGATGCTCACCCCGCGCTCGGCCGCGGCCGGCAGCAGCTCATCCAGCCCGGACTGGTCCAGCAGGGTGTAGCGCCCGGCCAGCAGCACCGCGTCCAGGTCGGTCTCCCGGACGAACCGGGCCGGCAGCGCGGCCTAGTTCATCCCGACCCCGATCGCGCCGATCACGCCCTGCCCGCGCAGCTTCTCCAACGCCGGGTAGGCCTCGCGCAGCGCCTGCTCGGCGTGGTCGTCCGGGTCGTGCAGGTAGACCGTGTCCACCCGGTCAAGGCCCAGCCGGTCCAGGCTCTCGGCCAGCGAGCGGGTCACCCCCTCGGCCGAGAAGTCCCAGCGCCGCCGGTGCGTGGCCGGCACGGCGAACCCGCCCGCGGCCAGGTCGTCGCCCTCGGGCCGGCCGGGCACCGGCTCCAGGATCCGGCCGACCTTGGTCGAGACCGTGTACGACTCGCGCGGCCGGCCGCGCAGGGCCCGGCCCAGGCGCCGCTCGGCCAGGCCGGGCCCGTAGTGCGGCGCGGTGTCGAAGGAGCGGATGCCCTCGTCCCAGGCCGCGGCGACCGCGAGGTCGGCGGTGTCGTCGGCCACGGCCGTGTACAGGTTGCCGATGCTGGCGGTGCCGAACGACAAACCGGTCACCCGCACGCCGCTGTGCCCGAGCGTCGTCGTGTCCATGAGATGGCTCCGATCCTGTTCGCGTCCGCGCGCACACGCGGAGGTTCCCATTCTCATGCGGCCGGCCGCAGTCGCAGCCCGGCCATGCCGCCGTCCACGGCGAGTGCCGTGCCGGTGGTCGACCCGGCCGCCGGGCCGGCCAGGTAGGCGATCGCGCCGGCCACCTCCTCGGCCGAGACCAGCCGCCCGGTCGGCTGCCGGGCGCCGAGCGCGCTGCGTTCGGCGGCCGGGTCCGCGGCCTCGTCCAGCAGCCGGCCGACCCAGGGCGTGTCCACGGTGCCCGGGTTCACGCAGTTGACCCGGATGCCTTCGCGCACGTGGTCCGCGGCCATCGCCAGGGTCAGCGAGAGCACGGCGCCCTTGCTCGCGGAGTAGAGCGCGCGCTGCGGCAGCCCGGCCGTGGCCGCGATCGAGCAGACGTTGACGATCGACGCGTGCTGCGACGCGCGCAGATGCCCGAGCGCAGCCCGGGTGACCCGGACCATGCCGACCACGTTCACGTCCAGCACCCGGTGCCACTGCTCGTCCGGATTGTCCGCGACCGAACCGGTGGCGCCGATCCCGGCGTTGTTGACCAGGATGTCCAGGCCGCCCACGGCCTCGGCGGCAGCCGCGACGCCGGCCCGGACCGAGGCGTCGTCGGACACGTCCGCGACGAAGCCGGTCAGCGGATCCGGCAGGCCGTCCGGGCTGGTCGGCTCCTCGATCCAGTAGGGGTCGAACTCGGTCAGCGCCCGGGTCCAGGCCACCGCCTCCTGCACGCCCCAGCGCTGGTTCGCGTCCACCGCGATCCGGATCCCGGGGCCGACCGCGGTGCGGGCGGCCTTCAGCCGGCGCACGTCGTCGTCCAGGTCCGCGCCGACCTTCAGCTTGATCTGGGTGAAGCCGTCGGCGACCGCGGCCCGGGCCAGCCGGGTCAGCTTCTCATCCGAGTAGCCCAGCCAGCCGGGGGAGATGGTGTAGGCCGGGTAGCCGCGGGCGCGCAGGTCCCGTTCGCGGTCCGCGGCGCCCGCGCGCCCGGCCAGCAGCAGCTCCAGGGCCTGTTCGGGGCTGAGCGCGTCGGCGATGTAGCGGAAGTCGACCTGCCCGACCAGCCAGGCCGGGTCGGCGTCGGCCAGGAACTGCCACAGCGGCTTGCCCGCGTGCTTGGCGGCCAGGTCCCAGGCCGCGTTCACCACGGCGCCGATCGCCATGTGCATCACCCCCTTCTCCGGGCCGAGCCAGCGCAGCTGGCTGTCGCCGACCAGGTCCCGGCTGAGCGAGCCGGGGTCGGCGCACAGGGCGGCCAGGTCGCGGCCGAGCACGTGCCCGCGCAGCGCACCGAGCGCGGCCACCTGGACGTCGTTGCCGCGGCCGATGGTGAACGCGAAGGCGTGGCCCTCCAGCCCGTCGCCCGCGTCGGTGCGCAGGACCAAGGTAGGCGGCCGAGTAGTCCGGGTCCGGGTTCATCGCGTCCGAGCCGTCCAGGTCGCGCGAGGTCGGGAAGCGGATGTCGTAGGTGTCCAGGGCGACGATGCGCGCGCCGGACAGCGGGGGCGCGGTCATCGGGTCCCGCACGCCTTCATTGCGGTCCGGGTCCGGATCCGGCGACCGACCCGAATATACATCCTATGTATTGCCTTCGCGGAGAGTGTCGGCTGAGGATCGATCGGCAGTTCGCCGATCGAGATGGTGAGTGATCCGATGTCTAGGGGAGGGGGCGGAGTCCGGGTCCTGCTAGGAGTCCTGCCCGGAATCGTCGGCAGAGTCCTGCCCGGCGACCGGCTCCGGGTCCGGCTCCGGGCCGCGCCCGATCGCCGGGTCGCCCAGGTTCTGCGCCAGCCAGCGTTCGACCGCGGCCACGTGCAGGGTCGCCGCCGCCGCGGCCAGGTCCGGGTCCCCGGCCTCCAGCGCGGCCAGGATGGTGCGGTGCTCGGCGTGCACGGACTCGATCGCCCGGCCGACCCGGTTGCCGCGCAGGATCCGCACCCGCTGGGTGTGCGTGGAGAGCACCTGTAAGAGCACGGACAGGACCGGGTTGCCGATCACGTCCACGATCTGCCGGTGGAACTCCATGTCCAGCCGGATGAACTCGCCGATCGCCTCGGTCCGCTCGCTCTCGTCCAGGATCGCGCGCAGCCGGGCCAGGTCCCCGGCGGTCACCAGCCGGGCCGCGAGCGCGGTGGCCGAGGGTTCGAGCAGCCGGCGGGTCTGCAGCAGCTGCAGCGCGGTCTCGCCCTGGGAGATGTCCGAGGCGAAGGACAGGGTCTCCATCAACAGGTGCGGCTCCAGGCTGGAGACGTACGTCCCGTCGCCCTGCTTGACGACCAGGATGTTCATCGCGGTCAGCGCGCGCACCGCCTCGCGCAGCGAGTTGCGGGACAGGCCGAGCTCCCGGGCCAGGTCGTCCTCCTTCGGCAGCCGGACGCCCGGCTGGAGCGTGCCCTCGACGATCATGGCCTTGATACGGCTGATCGCCTCTTCGGTCAGTGACATGGTCCGTCCCCGCCTTCCTGGTCCACCGGGTCGATTCGTTGCGCCGGGTCCGGGCGCCGGTCCGCCGTCACGTCTCCGCCAAGGCCTCGCCCCCGATGATACGGGCGGTCACCAGAGCGAACGGGATCACCGCTCCGTCGATGGCCTCGACCCAGTAGTTCGACACGTTCGCCAGGTCCAGGATGTTCTGCACCAGGCCGAGCAGGACCACGCCGGTCGCGGCGCCGATCATATTGCCCCGGCCGCCCTTCAGGCTCACTCCGCCGATCACGGCCGCGGCGAAGACCTGGAAGATGATGCCCTCGCCGTAGCCCTGCTGCCCGGTCACCGCGGAGACCCGGCCGGCCTCGATCAGCCCGCCGAGCGCGGCCAGCACGCTGCCGGCCACGTAGACCCCGATCTTGACCCGGTCCACCCGGATGCCCGCGGCCCGGGCCGCCTGCGGGTTGCCGCCGATCGCGCAGATCGCCCGGCCGGTCCGGTGGTAGCGCAGGAAGAACCCCACCACCGCGAACACGATCACGGTGACGATCAGCGAGACCGGGATGTCCCCGGCGTAGGCCGAGCCCAGGTAGCCGAACGCCCGGGGCAGGTTGAACAGGCTCTGCGCCTTGACGATGCCGTTCTGCAGGCCGGCCAGCACGATCGTCATGCCGAGGGTGACGATGAACCCGCGCTGATGCTGGTGTGCACGATCTGCCGGATCGTCTGGCCGGAGAAGGAAGCGCCGCCGCTCTCCGGCGAGGCGCCCCAGGTGCCGGTCCAGTAGCCGCTGGTGCTCGCCACGGCCGCGCCGGCCGCGGGCCGGGCGCTCGTCGTGGCCGGGCCGGCGGCGTACGCGGCCCCGGCCGGGGCCAGGGCGGTCGCGGCGCCGGCAGTTCCGGGGCGAACCTGAGCGGGAACGTCAACATCGCGTCGACCGGCGGCGTCGGCGCCACGGCCAGCGGCACCCTGCTGCAGACCTGGAACCACGGCGGCCCGGGCAACACCAATGCCCTGTTCGCCGCCAATGCGCAATCGGGCGGCTACCACCCCTTCACCGCCGACAACTCAGGTCTCTGCCTCGATGTTCCCAATGCCTCCACCGCCAGCGGAGTGCAGCTGGAGCAGTACACCTGCAACGGCACCGGCGCGCAGTCCTTCCAGCTCGTGCAGTAGCAGTGGAAACTGAGCACAACAGCGCCGGTGCTGCCCGTCCGATCGGGACGGGCAACACCGGCGCTTTCCCTGCCCTGGCTAGGAAATCAGGTGATCTCGAGGAGAGCGAGGTTCCAGTTGTCAGTCGTCGGCGCCGTGTCGTTGATCGTGACGGCGGTGCCTACTGTGGGCGTCGGGCCGGTGGTGGACTGAACCCAGTAGGTGTCGCCGCGGCTGTCGGTCGACTGTGCCCGAAGGGTCTGATTGGGGCCTACGGTGCGTGGGACGGACGCGGTCCAGTCGTTGCCGACGGCGAACACCCAGGAGTTGGCGGTGGTCGTCGTGAGGCTGGCGGTGGGCGCGCCCTCGGCCTTGGCCGCGCTGGCGGTCTGGCCGGTCCCGGGAGCGTTGCCGAAGGCCACCACGGTGAGTGCTTCGCCGTAGTTGGCCGTGGTCAGGGTCGCGGTGATCGCGGCTGCGGTCAGGGTGCCGGTGGCGCGTGCGGTCCAGATCTCGGCGGTGCCGTTCTGGTTGTTCCCGCGCTTGGCCAGCGTCCAGGTCAGGCCGCCGCCGGTGACCTTCGCCTTCTGATTCGAACCGGTCGGGCCGTCGCCGGAGACGAAGGCGACGATCAGGTCGCCGGGCGTCGCAGTGCTCAGGTTCGCGGTCACCGCGGTCGTGCCGGTGATCGTGGCCTGATTGTCGATGGCCGGACCGGCCGGGTTGCTCGCCGTGATGGTCGCGGGCGGGCTGACCGCGGGCGTACCGGTTCCGTTGGCGGCCGTGACGGTGAACGTGTACGCGCCCGCCGCGGTCGGCGTGCCGGACAGAACGCCGGTCGTCGCGTTCAGGGTCACGCCGGGCGGCAGCGAGCCGGAGGCGAGCGAGTAGGTCGGCGCCGGGCTACCGGATGCCGCGTACGTGTAGGTGTACGGCTTCCCGACCGTGAGCGTCGCCGGCGGGGTGTCCGCCGAGAACGTGATGGGCACCGCGGTGAAGGTGAACTGGTCGGCCGCACTCGTGGTGCTGGTCCCGGCCGGGTTCTCCACCTGGACGTCGACAGTCCCGCTCGGCGCGGTCGGCGTGGTCGCCTGGATCTGGGTGTCGGATTCGACCGTGAACGACGTGGCCGTGACACCGCCGAACGCGACGCCCTGCGCGCCGGTGAACCCGGTTCCGCTGATCGTCACCGTCGTGCCGCCGCTGACCGGGCCGCTGGCGGTGCTCAGCCCGCTGACGGTCGGCGGGGAGCCGTAGGTGAACTGGTCGGCTGCCGAGGTGGCGCTGGCCGCGCCCGGGTTGTGCACGGTGACATCGACCAGGCCGGTTCCCTGCGGTGAGGTGACCGTCAGGGCCTGCGGCGAGAGGTATGTCACCGCGGTGCCCGGAGTGGTCCCGAAGTCCACGGTGCTGGCCGGGGTGAAGCCGGTGCCGAGGATGGACACGGTGGTTCCGCCGGTGGCCGGGCCGGTGTCCGTGTCCAGGCTGGTCACGGTCGGCGTCGGCGGCGCGCTCTGGCCGGCGCAGTCCAGGGTGACGATCAGGCCGACCTGGGGCGGGGGCACCGGATACGGGCCGATCGTGGCGGCGGCCTGTCCCGGCGAACCGGGCGCGGAGCAGCCGGGCGCCGTGGCCTGGACCTCGTACCAGCCGGAGTACACGTCCCAGTGGAACGTCCCGTCCGGTCCGGTGGTCTGCGGGTTGACGCCCGGCTCGATCCCCGGCCCGGTCGGGTCCAGCGGGGTGAACGGACCGGCCGCGGTGTCGGCGCGCAGGAGGGTGACGGTGGCGCCGTCGACCGGGTTGCCGTTGGAGTCCAGCACGGTGCCGGACGGGTCGATGTAGGCGTCGGCGCCCTGCGCCTCGCTCGGGCAGAACGCCGCGAACAGCGCCGCGGCGGTGACCTTGGCCGCCACCAAGGCCAGGGTATTGACGATCACCCTGGTCGCGATGGTCAGGATCCGGTAGCCCCAGGGCGAGGCCACGAAGGACAGGATGGCCGCGGCGGCCGGGATCCCCACCCCGATCGAGGTCAGGAAGCCGGGCAGACCGATCTTGATGGTCAGCATCAGCCCGGCCGCGGCGACGTTGATCTCCGGCTGGTAGTAGGCCACCGCGTCCCGGGCGAACGCGGCCTGGCCGGTGGCGCAGTTGGGCTTGATGGCGAACTTCGCCGACTCGACCAGTCCCTTGAGATACGCCGGGACGCCGGGTATCGAGGGGACGTACTGGTCCAGGGTGTCGATCAGGGTCGTCACCGACGGGATCGACAGCCGGGGCTTGACGGCGGCCGGGGTGCCGGCGCCGGAGCCGGCCGGACGGGTCGGCGTGCCGGTGCTGATTCCGTTGCCCGCGCTCAGGATCCGGGTCGGGGACGCGGTCACGGTCTGGATCGCGGCAGGGATTGTGGTCGTGGCCTTCGTCGAAGACGGCCTGGCCGACCCTCCCTCGCCCGCATAGCCGAACTGGTCGGCGGCGACGGTCGCGGTGGTGTCGCCTTCGAGGTTCTCGACCGTGATGTCCTGGGTTCCGCTGCCCGGCGGGCTGACCGCGGTGATCCGGGTGTCAGAGACCTGAGTGAACTGGGCGGCCGTCGGGCCGAAGTCCACCTCGACCGCGTCGGACAGTCCGGTACCGGTGATCGTCACCGCGGTGCCGCCGGCCTGCGGGCCGCTCGCGGGCGAGACCGAGGCGACCTGCATGTACGTGTATTGACCGATGACGTCGGTCGTGCCGTTGATCTGCACGGTCACGTCCACGGTGCCGGTGCCCGCAGGCGCGACGGCCTCGATGCCGCCGTCGTCGACCACGACGAAACTCGCGGCCGGCGCGTTGCCGAAGCTCACGCCGGTCGCGCCGGTGAAGCCGGAGCCGGAGACCGAGACCTGGGTGCCGCCGCCGTTCGGCCCGGTCGGCGGGAGCACCGGCCCGGACGGCGGGCAGGTCACCGAGTCGTCGATCTCGACCGGGCCGTGCACCGGGTACTGCGGCGGGATGACGCCGCTGTAGTTCCCGGACCCGGCCGGCGACTCGGTCAGCGCGATGATGTTGCCGTCGTACGACCCGGTCTCGGTGTTCTCACCGGTGACCGAGACCGTGGCGATGCCGTCGGCGCAGCCGGTGAGCGTCACGGTCGACGGGCTCGCCCAGTAGAGCGCCGGGGTGCCCACCGAGCCGTTGACCTCCAGGCCGGTCGGCAGCGCGGCCGTGCCGTTGACGGAGATGGTCTCGTTCTGGATCCCGCCCGCGGGCACCGTGATCGGGTTCGTGGACGTCGTGGTCCCGCCGCTGCCGGGCAGCGGGAAGGCGGAGAGCACCACCGAGGAGCCGACCGGGGCGGGCATGCTGAAGCTTCCGTCGGTGCCGGTGACGGTCTGCTGGCACTGGACCACGCCGGTGGTGCAGGACTGCACGACGGCGCCCGGCACCAGAGCGCCGGAGCCCTCGCGGACCACGGTGCCCGACACGGCCGCCGCGGCCGCGACGGCGACGGTGAACGGCCCGGCCGTGGCGCTCCCGACGGCGTTCTCGGCCGTCACGCTGTAGCTGAACGAGCTCGTGCCGCTCGGCGGGGTGCCGATCACCGCGCCGTCGGGCGTGACGGTCAGCCAGGCCGGGGCGTCGGCCAGCGAGTAGGCCGGGTTGCCGGACGCGGGCAGGAAGGCCGAGTAGACCGCGCCGGTCATCCCGGTCAGCGGCGGCGCCGACTGGATCAGGAAGGCGGGCGGCAGCTGCGCGGCCGCGGAGCCGGGGATGGCCAGCACCACGTACGCGCCCGCGGCCACGCTGCCGATGGGCGTGCCGCCGGGGATGGCCACGGCCTTCGGCGTCGTGTTCCTGGCGGTCGTGCCGTCGCCGAGCTGGCCGAGGCTGTTGTTCCCCCAGGCGTAGAGTGCGCCGTCCTGGCCGATCGCGAAGCTGGTGCCGAAGAAGCTGGTGCCGATCGAGGACGCCAGGGCGTTGCCGGGCAGCGTGATCGCCGTCGGGGTCAGCACGTCGTCGCCGTAGAACTGGCCGTTGCCGAGGTCCCCGGTGTTGTCCTGGCCCCAGGTGTAGACCCGGCCGTCGGCGCCCAGGGCGATCCCGTAGCCCTCTCCGTCGGCCACGGCGGTCGCCGGCACGTCGCCGGGCAGGAAGATCTGGGCCGGGGTCTGGACCGCGGCGGCGGCGCCGTCGCCGAGTTCGCCGTCCGCGGACATCGCGCCCCAGGAGAACAGCTTGCCGTCCACCCCGACGGCCAGGCCGAAGCCCTCGCCGACGGCCACCGAGGCCACCGCGTCGTCGCCGGGCAGGACCAGCTGCTCGGGCGTGATCTGGTTCTGCCCGGTCCCGTCGCCGAGGCTGTCGTAGTAGTTCTGCCCCCAGATGAACAGCTTGCCGTCCACGCCGATCGCGGTGTCCACGTCCTCGAACGCCTGGACCGAGCGGGCCGTGTCCCCGCCGGGCAGCGGGAGCAGGGTCGGCAGCTGCTGCCGCCCCTGGCCGTCCCCGCGCTGGGTTCCCCACCAGTAGACCTGGCCGTCCGCGCCGAGCGCGAGCGCGTAGTTGTTGCCCGCGGAGACGCCGGTCGCGGCCAGGCCGCCGGGCAGCGAGATCGCCTTCGGGGTGTACCGGGCGGTGGTCGTGCTGTCGCCGAGTTCCTCGTCGGCGTCGTCGCCCCACGAATAGATCTGCCCGTCCGAACCGAGCATCAGATCGAACTGGTATCCGACCGAGGACTGGACCGGCGCGACCCCGCCGGGCAGGGTGATCGCCTGCGGGGAGAACTCGTCGGTGGTCGTTCCATTGCCGATCTGGCCGTTGTAGTCGGTGCCCCACGAATAGAACGTCGTGTTCTGGCTCTGGTCCTTCGGTGCGGCCGCCGCGGCCTCGGCAGTCGGCGACAGGACGGTACTGGCCAACGCGACCGCGACACCGACGGCGACCAACCGTCTGTGCCGCCGGCGGCCGGGCAGCCGAACGGGTATGGGTAGTGGCATGCAGGGTCCCCTCTGATTCAGCCCGCGGCGGATTTCCGCTTCGCCGGCTTCGATATTCGCCCTTGCCCGGGAACTGACGGACGCAGCCGCCGGGCGGCGAGGCGACCGAGTGAGGAACCTGCCGGGGTGTGCGATCCGGGCCCGTGAGTGCCGACGGAGCCCCACTACGCGTTCGGACCCGCCGATACGGCCGATCGGCCCGAAACCCAGCGCCTACAACGGTCATCGAGCCATGACATCAGACCCTTGTTCACCCAGGTCCGGCAGGTCGCGGGATGTTTCTTGCTCCCTGCGTGCAGTTTCTTGCTGCCCGCTCGGCTGGACTTCGCGGCCGCGATGGCCACGGCGGCGATCCGGTGAAGATCCTTCTCTTCCCGTGCCGCGCGCGATACTCTCGGCGGCGGATTCCTCGATGGATCACCGCCGACTCGCGATTGTAGTGCTGCGCAACTGTTCGAGGCAGCTTACTGTCACCGCACGTCAGCGCCGCAGCGCCGTGGCCAGGTAGGGGAGTGCGGGCGGACCGGCCGGTCGGCCGCAGCCCGGGCGAATGCCGCCGGATCGGCAAGCTCTTTGGATCTTTCGCGAGAAAGTAAAGATTTGTCATGTGTGTGTCCAGATATTGCGCGGCGATGTCGGAAACGTTACGGTCCCCCTACATCGTCGTTCGCTACCACCGTCCACCCGGCCCGCGAACCGCCCTGCCGCTCATCCGCACGCTGAGACGGCCGGGCATCGCCGTGCCCTGACCGCTGCACCCGGCCCGGAAACCAGTACCGCCCACGTGAACGAACGCTTCTCAACGACCTGACCTCGGGGCGCCGGGCCCGTCCGGCCGCCCCGTGAAAAAAGGAGCAAGGTGTTCCAGTCCGCACACAAGCTGAAGCGGGGCGTCGCCTTCGTCGGCGGCGCCGCGCTGCTGACCGGCGGCGTGCTCGCCCTGGCGGTGGCGCCGGCCTCGGCCGCCGCCACCGGCGGCAGCGGCGCGAGTCTGCCGTATGTCGAAGTCCAGGCGGAGAGCTCCGCCACCAACGGGACCGTGATCGGCCCGAGCTACACCCAGGGCCAGCTGGCCGACGAGGCGTCCGGCCGCAAGGCCGTCACCCTCGGCAGCGGCCAGTACGTCACCTTCACCACGCCGGTGGCCACCAACTCGGTCGACCTGCGGTACAGCATCCCCGACACCTCCAGCGGCTCGGTCTACACCGCGCCGCTGTCGCTGTACGTCAACGGCACCAAGCAGTCCGACCTCACGCTGACGAACGCATACAGCTGGTACTACAGCAGCTACCCGTTCAGCAACAGCCCGAGCGGCGGCAACCCGCACCACTTCTATGACGAGGTGCACCGCCTCTTCAGCACCACCTACCCGGCCGGCACCACCTTCAAGTTCGAGGTCGACTCCGAGGACACCGCGTCCTCCTACACCCTCGACCTGGCCGACTTCGAGAACGTGGGCGCCGCGCTGACCCAGCCGGCCGGTTCCGTCTCGGTCACCAGCAAGGGCGCCGACGCCACCGGCGCGGCCGACTCCACCGCCGCGTTCAACTCCGCGATCTCCGCGGCCGGCTCCGGCGGCACCGTGTGGATCCCGCCGGGCACGTACAACATCCCCGGCCACATCAGCGTCGACAACGTGACCATCGCGGGCGCCGGCATGTGGTACTCGACCGTCACCGGCACCGCGCCCGGCTTCTACGGCAACTCCGCGCCGTCGCCGAGCACCAACGTGCACCTGTCGAACTTCGCCATCTTCGGCAACGTCCAGGAGCGCGACGACAGCGCCCAGGTCAACGGCATCGGCGGAGCGCTCAGCAACTCCACCGTGTCCAACATCTGGATCGAGCACATGAAGGTCGGCGCCTGGATGGACGGGCCGATGAGCGGCCTGACCTTCAGCGGCATGCGGATCCGGGACACCACCGCGGACGGCATCAACTTCCACGGCGGGGTGACCAACTCCACCGTCACCGACAGCGACATCCGCAACACCGGTGACGACGGCATCGCGACCTGGGCCGACTCGACCGAGGGCGCCGACGCCGGCGACACGATCTCGAACAACACCGTGCAGCTGCAGCAGCTGGCCAACGGCATCGCGATCTACGGCGGCAACAACAACACCGTCACCGGCAACCTGGTCCAGGACACCGGCATCGTGCAGGGCGGCGGCATCACCGTCGCGCAGCGCTTCAACTCCACCCCGGTCGGCCTGACCACCCTGTCCAACAACTCCCTGATCCGCGACGGCAGCCTCGACCCGAACTGGCTGTTCGGCGTCGGCGCGATGTGGTTCGACGGTTCGCAGGGCGCGGTGACCGGCCCGATCAACGTCAGCAACACCCTGATCGAGCAGAGCCCGTACGAGGCGATCCAGTGGGTCGAGGGCACCGTCAGCGGGGTCTCGCTCAACAACGTGACCATCGCCGGCACCGGCACCTTCGCCCTGCAGGAGCAGACCGGCGGCGCCGCGACCTTCACCAACGTCACCGCGACCGGCGTCGGCGCGCTCAGCAGCGTCAACTCGCCGGTGTACAACTGCGAGGGCGGCGGCTTCGCGGTCACCGACGGCGGCGGCAACTCCGGGATCTCCGGCACCCCGTTCTGCGGCAACTGGCCGGCCCCGAACTACCCGCCGTACCCGGTCACCGGCGTGCAGGCCAACCCGAGCGCGCTGAACTTCGGTTCGGTGGCCACCGGCGCGACCAGCGCGGCGCAGACCGTCACGGTCTCCAACCCGACCGGTTCGGCCGCCGCGGTCTCCTCGATCGCGGTCAGCGGCGCCTTCGCGCAGACCAACACCTGCGGCAGCTCGATCGCCGCGAACGGCTCCTGCACGGTCAGCGTCACCTTCAAGCCGACCGCCAGCGGGGCCAACTCCGGCTCGCTCACGGTCACCGCCGGCGGGGTCACCAACACCGTCGCCCTGTCCGGCACCGGCATCGCGCCCGGACCGGTGCTCAACCCCAGCCCGGCCAGCCTGTCCTTCGCGGGCACCGTGGTCGGCGACTCGGCCGCCCCGCAGACCGTCACGGTGACCGACTCGGGCACCTCCGCGGCCACCGTCTCGGGCGTCTCGGCGACCGGTGACTTCAGCCAGACGAACAACTGCTCCTCGATCGCGGTCGGCGCCTCCTGCGCGGTGACCGTCACCTTCAAGCCGACCGCGTCCGGATCCCGCACCGGGACCCTGACCGTGACCAGCAACGCCAACAACAGCCCGACCACCATCGCGCTCAGCGGCAGCGGCATCGGCAGCACCACCGACATCGCGGCCGGCCAGCCGGCCACCGCGAGCTCGAGCAACAGCCCGTACGTCGCCTCGAACCTGACCGACGCCGACCCGTCCACCTACTGGGAGAGCGCCAACGGCACCTTCCCGGCCTGGGCCCAGGTCGACCTCGGCCAGAACTACAGTGTCGGCCAGATCGAGCTGAAGCTCCCGCCGGCCACCGCGTGGGCCGCCCGGACCGAGACCCTCTCGGTGCAGGGCTCCACGGACGGGACCAACTTCACCACCCTCGTCGGTTCGGCCGGGTACACCTTCGACCCGACCGCCGACAACAACACGGTGACCATCCCGTTCAGCGCCGCCACCGCGCGGTACGTCCGGGTTAACATCACCGCGAACAGCGGATGGACCGCCGGCCAGCTGTCGGACTTCGAGGTCTTCCCGAGCAGTGGCGGCGGCGGCACCTCGTCGGCGACCCTGTCGGTGGCCCCGACCTCGCTGTCCTTCGCCAGCCAGACCCTGAACAGCACCAGCGCCGCCCAGACGGTCACGGTGACGAACACCGGCACCGCGGCCGCGGCCATCTCCTCGGTCGCCACCTCCGGTGACTTCGCCCAGACGAACACCTGCGGCAGTTCGCTGGCCGCCGGCGCGTCGTGCGCGGTGAACGTCACCTTCAAGCCGACCGCTTCGGGGACCCGCACCGGGAACCTGACCATCTCCGGCAACGCCACCAACAACCCGACCACCGTGGCCCTGACCGGCACCGGCGCGGGCAGCACCAGCCCGACCAACCTCGCGCTGAACAAGACCGCCACCGCGTCGAGTTACACCCAGACGTACACGGCGTCCAACGCGGTCGACGGCAACGCCAACACCTACTGGGAGGGCACCAACGGCGCCTGGCCGACCACCCTGTCGGTCAACCTCGCCGCCAGCCACTCCCTGAGCTCGGTCGTCGTCGACCTGCCCCCGGCCACCGCCTGGAGCACCCGCACCCAGACCTTCTCGGTCCTGGGCAGCACCAACGGCAGCACCTGGACGACCCTGGTCGGATCCGCGACCTACACGTTCAACCCGGCCACCGGCAACACGGTGTCCATCAACCTGCCGTCCGGTACCACCGACCAGTACGTGGAGCTCTCCTTCACGGCCAACAACGTGCAGAACGGCGCACAGGCCTCCGAGTTCCAGGTCATGGGTATCTAGTGCCGTGGCCGGGAACGCTTGCCCTTTCCCGGCCACGGCACTAGTAGCCACTCATCCTGGTCTAGCTATCAGGTGATGCACACGCGGTGATCTCATCGCCAACGTGCCGCCGAGTACGCGAGTACTCGGCGGCACTGTTGTGTCTGCTACGGCACTACTGCTGCGGCCGGATCAGGTGCCGGGCGAAGAACCGGGCCCCGGCGTCGATCTCGAACGCCGGAACGCCGGTGTGCCCGCCGGTGTTGGCGTGCAGCGTCTTCTCCTTGCTGCCGAAGGCGTCGAACAGGTCCAGCGCCGCCTGCCGGTCGTTGTTCTCGTCGTCCCACTGCAGCAGGACCTGGAGCGGAACGGCGACCTGCCGGGCCTCCTCGAGGATCGCGGCGGGCACGAAGCTCCCGGCGAACAGGTTCGCGGCCGCGATCCGCGGTTCGACCGCGGCCAGCCGGACGCCGATGGCGATCACTCCGCCCTCGTACCCGGCCGGCCCGCCGATCTCCGGCAGTTCCAGCAGGGCGTCCAGGGCGGTCTGCCATTCCGGGACCGCCCGGCCGACCAGCGGCAGGACGAGACGGTCGACGATGTCGCCGAGCGGCTCCCCGGCCGCCAGCGCCTGGCGCAGGTCGGCCCGCGCCTGCTCGGTGTCGGCCGACTTCGGCCGGTCGCCGCTGCCGGGCAGTTCGATGGTGACTGCGGCGAAGCCGAACTGCGCCACGTAGTGCCGGGCCCGGGCCGCCAGCCGGGGGTACATCTTGTCCAGCCCGCCGGGGTGGCCGACCAGGATCAGCGGCGCGGGCGTGGCGGGGGTCGCGGGCGTCCACAGGAAGCCGGGGATCTCGCCGAGGGTGAATGCGCGTTCGAGGACGTTGTCGTCGAGACGCTGTTCAGAAGTGAAGTGCATAGTCGTGCCTTTCGGGAATGCGCTCATGAACGGCGCTCCCGGACGACCTATCGCCCGACCATGACCCCAGAGGGGAGCACCCAGGTCGAAATGTTCACGGGTACCACCTCCTCATTCTCTCGCACGGTCACCGGAAGGCTATCAGTGGCCGCGCGCGATCCGCCAACGGGTTTTTCGGTCAGGACAGTCGCGGTGTCGCGCTGAGGTGCTCGGGGTCGACGGCGGTCGTGCGCAGCAGCGTCCCGATCTCGCCGGCCCGATCGAGGCCGTCGACCAGTTCGGCGAGGTGACGGGCCTGGTCGGCAGGCGGGGCGCGGGTGGCGTTGGCCGTGTACTTGGCGTGGATCTCCGCGTCGGTCATCGGGTCGTCCGGGGTTCCGTGGCTGGCCGGAACGGCGCGGCGTACGGTGCGGCCGTCGGTCAGGTGCACGATGACCTCGCCGGGAAATGGCGCGGGAAGTCGGTTGCCTCGTCCGGGGTGCAGGTGTTCTTTGCGGCGTAGGCGACAACGGCGCCGCCGGAGTCGCGGCGGCCCTGCTGGACCCGGACGACGGCCTCCCGCTCGGCTCGCTCGCCATCGCAGGGCTCGATTACCGACTGCCGGACAGCGCGCTGCGCCGGCTCGCCGCGCCGCTGACCGCGGCCGCCCGCGAATTCGCCCCGCAGCTCGCCGCGGTGGTCGGCCGGCACGCCTCCATCCGGCAGGAAGCCCTGGACGTCACGATCCAGGACTTCCTCGATACCGGAGCGTGAGCCGGGCAGGCGCGTGATCCGTTGGCACGCCGGAGTTTTCGTTGCCGGCTCAGCGGATCTTCGCCGGACCCGCATCCGGGCGGTCCTCAGCGGAGCCGATTCGCCCCGAGTCGGCGATCAGTGGCCTGCAATGCCCTGGCCCGGCGCAGCGCGTCCCGCACCGGGTCCGGGGCAAACAGGAAGAGGAACGGCTCGACCACGACCAGGGCCGCGGCGCCCACCAGCGGCCACCACCACAGTCCCGCGAAGAACGCGTAGTGACCCGCGTCCTGGTCGACCGTCGGGTAGTCCTCCGAGATCGAGGCGCGCCAGTGCCAGAAGCTGGCCACCCACAGCAGCGCGAAGGCCGCGAAGATCAGGATCAGCGCCGCCCGCCAGACGATCCGCCGCACCCGCCGCCTGACTACCAGCGCTTCCAGGCCGTCCGGCATCAGCGGGATCCGTCGCCACACATGGCCGGTGAACACCGAGATCCACAGCGGCACAGTCGCGATCATCCACAGGTTGCCGGGATCCTCATCGGCGTCGGTCGCGATCATGGCGATGAAGACACCCAGCGCGACGACCAGGCAGGCGATCTGAGGCAGCCAGCGCCTCAACCGGGACAGGCGGCGACGGGTTCGGTAGCCACGGTCGCCCGTGGGCACTTCAAAGGTGAAACTCATGGATGGTCACCGCCATTGCTCGGCCGCACGATTGTCGCGTCTGGAACGCCAGGATAGTCGCTCGAACAAGTCCGGCAGGCCTGCCGCGGATGTCGCGACGGGCCCGCCGGAGTTGTGGAGACGTATGTCGTGGTGCCTACTCAGGCCGCGGGGACCGGTTCTTCGGTCGGTGCGGGGGTGGGCTGTTCGGCCGGGTTTTCCTTGGTGGGCTTGGTGCGGCCGGTCAGGAACCGTTCGAGCAGGGCGCCGAAGACCAGGGCGATCGTGGTCCAGATGAGCAACTGGTTCAGCAGCGAGTACCAGCGGAACTTCCACAGCACGTCGGCATCGAACCCGGGGTAGACGATCTGTCCGGGGGCGACGGTCTGGCCGTTGACGGTCAGCGGCGTCGACAGGATGTTGACGATCGGTTGCGGCGTCTCGGTCGCGGCGCGTCCGTAGCCGAACTGGCCGGAGTAGGCCACGTTCGCCGACAGGTCGCCGAGCGAGGGCAGCAGTCCGATCAGCCCGCCAACGCTCCGCGCAGGATGGTGCATATCTCCACAGTGGGATTCCCTGGTCTAGAGCGGGTCTAGTGGCAGGGGAAGCCGAGGAAGTGGCGCGAGTCGTGGACCCACTCGTGGATGACCATGCTCTTGCCGAACACGCTGGTCATGCCCTCGTCGACGCCGATGAAGTAGTACGCGGCCAAGGCGAGGAAGACGGTGATGCTCAGAGTGGCGATGACGCGGCCGCGGGACAGGGCCTCGGGCGATACCGTGGGGACCGGGTTGGCGCCGTGTAGGGGCAATGACGTCATGAGGTGACCTCCTGGAGGGATAGTGCGTCCCTCGCTAGTAGTGGAAGTGTCATGACGGCGACGTGTCTGACTTACCGCCCCTGAGGGACGGATCACAGTGGCGCCACCGCACCGGATTCACACCGGTTTCCGTGCACCGTCATACAAATCATCACTCTAACGGCGCTAACGTAGGGTGCACAATAGAGCGCGCCTGCGCTTGTGCTGATCACGCGCGTGATCTCACCGACAGCGCCGCCGTACGATCCCCGAGGAGCCTGCGCTGTGAGCACCGTGAGCGCGCGACTGGCCGCGCTGGGGCCGTTCTTCGCCGCCGACTCGCACGACCCGGACGCCGGGCCCGCACGGGAGCCGTGGCGCTCGGCGGGCGAACTGCTCGACGGCCCGGACCCGCTCGACGACTCGGATCCGCGGGCGCAACGAGTCCACGCGGTCCGCGGGTACCTCGCCGCCGCCGGAGGCCTGCCAAGTGAGTCGATCGAGCTGCGGGTGGCGGCGTCGGTGATGCACCTCGGTCTGGCCGCGCGGACGCTCTCGCCGGTGTTCGGCCTTGCCGTTTTGGGCATCCGGCTGCCGCCGGGAGCGGGACCGCTGAGCCTGCGCGACCTGCGGTGGCAGCCGAGCCTCGGCAGCATGTTCGCGCTGTCGATCCCGCGGCTCGATCAGGCGCGGCAGGTCCGTTCGGTGCGAGATAGGCAGGGTAGCCAGGGCGAGCAGGGCGGCCAACTCGACCAGGGGCAACAGGGCGATCAGGCTGGCGACCGGCCGGAGGACGATCGGCGGGACCTGGAGCAGCTGTCCGGCGAACTGTTCGCCATCGCCAACCCGTTCGGCGTCTCGGGCCCGGTCGCAGGGAGCAACATCGCCTCCGCACTGCACGGCGCGCGGATCGCTTTGGCCGCTGCGGATCCCGGGCTCGCCCCGGCCGCGCAGGCCGAGCTCGACCGGATCCTGGCCCGGCCGACGTTCGCCGATGCGTGGCGCACGAGGCCCGACGGCCGATTCCAGCGGCATGGCTGTTGTCTGATCTACCGGGCCGCACCCGATCGCCGCGGCCCACTGTGCGGCGACTGCATTCTCACAGGCACCTGATACATGTGAATCAGCGACCTGGTAACCAGATATCCTCGAGCGACAAGGGAATGCCCAGCACATGAGCGACCAGCCAGCCGCTGACTCAGCCGTCGAACCAACTGCCGACCGACTGCCGTGCCGCGTCACCGTGTGCCGTGACTGCTGCTGCGGGACGGCGAAGATCGTCGGAGTCGATCACGCCGCCCAGATCGCGAGGCTGCGCGAGCAGGACGTGCCCGTGCGCATCTCGGAGTGTCTCGGCGTATGCGAGCAGGCGAACGTGATCGTCGTCCAACCCTCAGCCGACGGACGCGCCGCCGGCGGCCGACCGGTTTGGTTCGGTCTCGTCAACGATCAGGATGCTGACGCCGACATCACCGCCTGGGTACGCACCGGGGGCCCAGGCATTGCGCCCATGCCGGACATCCTGGGTCTCTACCGCATCGACCCTCCGCCTATCGCGCAGTAACTGCCGCAAGCCCGGCCCCGGCCGCGGCCAACCATCCGCTGACATCCGCCGCGGGCAGCAGCCGCGCGCCGATCCCGGCGCACTCGGCGAAGCCCTGCCCGTAGCCACGCGAGATCGCGTCGGGCACGACCACGATCCGGAAGTCGCGCTCACTCCCTTGTACAGTCGCACAAGCTCGCCCATCGTCTGGAAGGTTCTCGGATGTAAGGCGTGCTGAATCCTTTTCCGGGCCAGGATGCTCTTCTATATGTGACGGATAGAACGGCATGGTGCGGCGGCTGCGTGGACGGTACGTCGGCGGACTCGGATGTGGCAAGGGACGACAGGTGTGGCGATGGGCACATGAACGGTGGATGGGACGACAGCCGACTGGTCCGGCTGGCTCAGCAAGGCGACCAGGCGGCGATCAACGCGCTGGTGTGCAATGCTCACCCGCACGTGACCCGTTTCGCGTACACGCTGTGTGCGAGTCCGCAGGATGCCGAGGACGCGGCGCAAGAGGCCGTCATCATCTTGTTCCGCAAGATCGGCACTCTGCGCGCCACCGCGGCCTTGGCCTCCTGGATGTTCCGCATCGTGCGTCACGAGTGTCTGCGCCTGAGCCGTAAGGCGATCGCCTCATCTACCAGCCCGTGGTCACAGGAACTCGACGGCGACCTGGCCGAGTCGGCGGAGGACCGGGTCCTTCGGCAGTTGGAAACCGAACGGCTCGCGGCGGCCGTCGCCGAGTTGCCGCCGGTCCAACGCTCCGTGCTGATCATGCGCGACATCCAGGGCCTGTCCGGCCGAGCCACCGCGGACGCACTCGGGTTGAGCGTGCCCGCCATGAAATCCCACCTGCACCGCGCCCGCACACAGATGAACACGCTCCTCACGGCCAGCCGGTAACCGTACCGAGCTTGCAGCGTTCGGTATCGCCATCATCGAGAAAGAAGGAGTCTAGCCATGCTCGACATCGGAACACCACTGCCCAGCCTGCCGCTGCATGACACGACCGGACAGCGCGTCACGCTCGACGACGGCACACCCGGCCACGCCGCCCTAGTGTACTTCATGCGGTCCAAAAACTGCCAGATCTGCACCCGTCATGCCAAGGACCTCGACCGTCGTGCAGCGGAATACCAGGGTAAGGGCGTGCAGGTCTACATCGCCATCCCCGAAGGCCTCGACGATGCCGTCGGCTGGAAGGCGAAGCACGAGATCACCGTCCCAGTGGTCGTGGCCACAGTCGGCAGCGCTTATGACACGGTCGGATTGACCCGCAAAGTGTTCGGATCGATCCAACAGTCCGGCACGATCCTGGTCGACTCAAACGGAACCATCCACTACGCCCTGTCGGCGACGATGCCGACCGGCGGCTACGACAGCCAAGCTGTCACCAACGCGGTCGACACCTTTAGTCGCGGCCACTGATAAGGGACCACCACGCCCTTTCGCCGTGGCGCATCGGGCAATGGCGGGACGGACGACCCCGCACCTGCCGCAAGAGCAGGGTTCACGTTCATCGATTCCGTTCACGCACCCCGGATGGCCGGCTCTGGCACACCATCGAGTGGACGAACAC
Source organism: Actinocrinis sp. (assembly GCA_035943635.1). GTDB lineage: Bacteria > Actinomycetota > Actinomycetes > Streptomycetales > Catenulisporaceae > DASZBX01. Next base: position 62,676 of record DASZBX010000006.1, read on the forward strand.
CGCCGCCCGCTTGATAGCCGATGCCTGAACTCACGTCGGAGACCACGACCTGGACATCACCACCTGACCGGCCCCGTGATGTTCGTCAGCCGAGGAGTCCGAGCGCACCTGCTCGGACTCCTCGACATCGACTCAACACGACACCGCCACGCTGTCGACCCCGCAGGCGCACAGGTGCGGACCGAGCGGCGTCTCGTAGAAAGCGCCCCATCGCGGCTTGTACATCACCCACTCGTTCGGCCCGACCTCCTGAAGCCCGCCCCCGGCCAGCAGCTCGGCGTCGAGCCGAAACCCACGGCCAGGCGGGTGCAGCTCCGCGCGCAACTGGCTCCCGTCGCAGCCCGGCCGTACCACCGGACCACCGATGGCGACCAGAGTTCGCCGGGGCAGTTCCGCGTTGCCGCCGTCCGCGTCGTAGAGCCGGATCACGTGCACGATCGGCCGCCCATGCGCTCGGAACGCGGCCAGCACGCCCGCAATCGCCGGGATGGACCCCTCGCTCCCCGGAATCACGCTGCCGAGCTCTCCCGCGTGAAGTCGTTCCGCACGTCGATCGTGAGCAGCGCGCAGGTACGCGGATCGGGCGCATCCGGGGCCGGCTCGGACAGATCTGCCACGGCGGCTTATCTCCTCGTGTCGTCGGGTTCTACCAGCCACATGCTCGCGGCACCCGCAGCCGATGTCCAACAGTTTCGCCTACTGGCCGCCAGACGGAAGGGTGATGTCCGCCGCAGCCAGAACGGCCTCCGCCTGCCGGATCAGCGGACTGTCGATCATCTGTCCGTCGACGGCGACCACGCCGCCGTCCCGGGCCGCGGCGACAACCCGCGCGGCCCACACGACCTGCGTCTCCGTAGGCCGGAACGCCGCACGCACGACCGACACCTGACTCGGATGAATACACGCCTTGAGCGCGAACCCCGACGCGGCCGCATCCTCGGCCTCCGCGGCCAGGCCGTCCACATCGCCGATGTCCGTGCAGACCGCGTCGATGGCGCTCCGCCCGTATGCCGTGGCAGCCAACAGCACCGCGGACCGCGCATGCTGGGCGACGAGCCGGTAGCGGCCGTCCGGGAACCGGCTGGTCCGCCCGTTCATCGCCGCGATCAGATCCTCGGCGCCCCACATCATTGCCACCACATTCGGCTGCGCAGCGAGCGCCGCGGCGTTCAGCACCCCGAGCGGCGTCTCGCACAACGCCACGACCCGCCACCCATCCAGCGCCGCGACCTGCTCCGCGTGCTCGGCTTTGGGCAGCATGACCATCCGGTAGCCGCTCGCCCGCAGCGCCGCGAGGTCGGCGGCGTGCTCGGGGGAGGAGACGGCGTTGACCCGGACGATCACCCGATCCGGATCGAGCGACACCGAGGTCAGCGCCGCTCGCGCCTCCTCCTTTCGCCCGGCCGGCACCGCATCCTCCAGATCGAGCACGACCACGTCGGCCGCGGCCAGCGCCTTGCCGTAGCGGTCGGGCCGGTCGGCCGGGCAGAACAGCAGGGCCGGGCCGGGCAGCCCCGGGGCGCTCACGCCGGCTCCGGGCGGCACGCCATCAGCGTGGTGCGCACGACGGTCGCCACCACCTCGCCGTGCTGGTTGCGCGCGACGTGCCGGAAGGTGACCACGCCCTGGCCCGGCCGCGAGGCGGACAGCCGCTTGGCCGCCACGGTGGTCTCGCCGAATACCGTGTCGCCGATCCGGACCGGGGCCGGGAACGCGACCTCGCCGAAGCCGAGGTTCGCCACCATCGTGCCCTGAGTCAGCTGCCCGACCGAGAGGCCGACCAGCACCGACATGGTCAGCAGGCTGTTGACCAGCCGCTCGCCGAACTCCGAGCGCGCGCCGAACTCGGCGTCCAGGTGCAGCGCCTGCGGGTTCATCGTCATCGTGCTGAACAGCGTGTTGTCGGCCTCGCTGATCGTGCGGCCGGGCGAGTGCCGGTAGGTCACCTCCGGATCCAGCTCCTCGAACCACAGGCCGCGCTGCTGGACGATCTGCATGAACCGCTCCTCCGCCTCATCGGGTTAATGGTCGTTAACATCCCGGGCCGGGACTCAAACCCGGATCCGGCTCACGCGGGCAGCCCGAGCTCCCGGGCGATCAGCACCCGCTGCACCTCCGACGTCCCCTCACCGATCTCCAGCACCTTCGCGTCCCGGTAGAACCGGCCGACCGGGCTCTCGTTCATGAACCCGTACCCGCCGAAGATCTGGGTCGCGTCCCGGGAGTTGTCCATCGCGGCGTTGGACGCGGTCAGCTTCGCGATCGCCGCCTCCTTCTTGAACGGCCGCCCGGCCAGCATCAACGCGGCCGCATGGTGGTACGCCAGCCGGGCGTTGTGCGCCCGGACCTCCATGTCGGCCACCTTGAACTGCAACGCCTGGAACCGCCCGATCGGCCCGCCGAACGCGTCGCGCTCGTGCAGGTAGCGCACCGACTCGTCCACGCAGCCCTGCGCCAGCCCGGTGGCCAGCGCGGCGATCGCCACCCGGCCCTCGTCCAGGGTCCGCAGGAACTGGGCGTAGCCGCGGCCGCGCTCGCCGAGCAGGTTCGCCTCCGGCACCCGGCAGCCGCTGAACGACAGCTCGTGCGTGTCCGACGCGGCCCAGCCGACCTTGGAGTACTTCGGCGAGACGGTCAGCCCGGGGGTGCCGGACGGGACGATGATCGTGGAGATCTCCGGCTTGCCGTCCGGCCGGGTGCCGGTGGTCGCGGCCACCGCGACGAACCCGGTCACCGTCGTCCCGGAGTTGGTGATGAACACCTTCGATCCGTCGATCACCCACTCGCCGTCCTCCAGCCGGGCCCGGGTCCGCATCGCGCCGACCACGTCCGACCCGCCCCCCGGCTCGGTCAGTCCGAAGGCACCGAGCTGCTCGCCGGCGCACAAAGCGGGCAGCCACTGCTGCTTCTGCTCCTCGGTACCGAACCGGTACAACGGCATCACGCCGAGCGACACCCCGGCCTCCAGGGTCACCGCCACCGACGAGTCGACCCGGGCCAGCTCCTCCAGGGCCAGGCACAGCGCGAAGTAGTCCCCGCCCATGCCGCCGTACTCCTCGGCCACCGGCAGGCCGAACAGGCCCATCCGGCCCATCCGGGCGACCAGGTCGTAGGGGAACTCCTCGCGTTCGTAGAACCCCCCGATCACCGGGGCGACCACGTCGCGGGCGAACTTGCGCACCGACGCCTGCAACTCCTGGTACACGTCGTCGATCCCGAATTCAGGCATCGGTCTTCAGCTCCTCAGGTCGGATGGCGGCCAGCGGTTCGTCCATGCGGACCTGCCGCCCCACGATCGCGGTCAGGTCGGTCACCACGCCGTCCAGCGGCGCCGCGACGGCGTGCTCCATCTTCATCGCCTCGACCACCAGGACGGTCTGCCCGGCCCGGACCGATTCCCCTGCGGCGACGTGCACGGCGGTCACCGTGCCGGGCATCGGCGAGCGGACCGTGCCGTCGCCGGGCCCCTCGGCCGCGGCCCGGGTGGACGGCGGCCGGGCCGGGGTCAGCGCCCAGGTCCGGCCGCCGCGGCCGAACCAGAGCGGGCCGAGCGAGTCCGCGGCGTGGGCGAAGCGCAGGCGGCGGCCGCCGTAGTCCACGGTCAGTCCGCCGCGGTCCCGGGTCGCGCCGGCCGCGACCGGCTCGCCGTCGCCGACTGCGACCAGCGCCCGGTCCGCACCGCCCTGGACCCGGACCTCGACCGGAGCGCCGGCGCCGGTCCCGGGCGTGAAGTAGAACCTGGTCCACGCGTGCCCGCCGGGCCGCCATCCGTCCGCCGCCGCCCACAGGTCGGTGGACTCCGGCGCCGGGGTCAGCGCGAGCAGTTGCGCGAGGGCCGCCGCGGCGAACACCTCGTCCGGCGTGTCCGCGGCCGGGACGGGCCGACGTTCGACCAGCCCGGTGTCCAGCCGCCCGGCCCGGACGTCCTCGTCGGCGAGTAGATCGCGTAGGTAGGCGACGTTCGTCGTGACGCCGAGGATCACCGTGTCGGCCAGGGCCGCGTCCAGCCGGCGCAGCGCCTCGCCGCGGTCCCGGCCCCAGGCGACCACCTTGCTGAGCATGGGGTCGTAGTCGCTGCCGACGACCGTGCCCTCAGCGAGCCCGGAATCCACCCGGACGCCCGGCCGGCCGTGCGGTTCGCGCAGCGCCAGGACGGCGCCGCCGGTCGGCAGGAAGCCGCGGCCCGGGTCCTCCGCGTACACCCGGGCCTCGATCGCGTGCCCGTTCGCGGCCGGGCCGGAGTAGAACGGCAACCGTTCTCCGGCCGCCACCCGCACTTGCCACTCGACCAGGTCCAGGCCGGTGACCAGCTCGGTCACCGCGTGCTCGACTTGCAGCCGGGTGTTCATCTCCATGAAGTGGAACTCCTCCGGCCGGTCGCCGGAGACGATGAACTCGACCGTGCCCGCGCCGGTGTAGCCGACGCTGCGGGCCGCCTCGGCCGCGGCGTCGCCCATCGCGGCCCGGGTCTGCTCGGCGAGCAGCGGCGAGGGCGCCTCCTCGATGATCTTCTGGTGCCGCCGTTGCAGGCTGCACTCGCGTTCACCCAGATGGACCACGGTGCCGTGGGTGTCGGCGAGCACCTGGATCTCGATGTGCCGGGGGTTCTGGATGTACCGCTCGGCCAGCAGGGTGTCGTCGCCGAACGCGGCCCGGGCCTCGCGCCGGGCTCCGGCGACTGCCTCGGCCGCGTCCTCGGCCCGGCGCACCACCCGCATGCCCTTGCCGCCGCCGCCGGCCGAGGGCTTGATCAGCACCGGGAATCCGATCCCGGCCATCGCCGCGGCCAGGTCGGCGTCACTCATCCCGGGCTCGCCGATCCCGGGCACGACCGGCACCCCGGCGGCGGCGACCGTCGCCTTGGCCCGGATCTTGTCGCCCATCATCGCGATCGCCTCGGCCGGCGGGCCGATGAAGACCAGGCCGGCGTCCCGGCAGGCGGCGGCGAACGCGGCGTTCTCGGACAGGAAGCCGTACCCGGGATGCACGGCCTGAGCGCCGGTGCGGCGGGCGGCGTCGACGATCGCGCCGATGTCCAGGTAGCTGTGCGCGGCGGCGGCCGGGCCGATCCGGACCGCCTCGTCGGCCTCGCGCACGTGCCGCGCGGCGGCGTCCGGGTCGCTGTACACGGCCACGCCGGCGATGCCGAGTTCGCGCAGCGTGCGCAGCACCCGGACCGCGATCTCCCCGCGGTTGGCGACGAGCACCTTCTCGAACACGGTCATCACATCCTGAACGTTCCGTAGCGGATTTCGCCGAGCGGCGCGTTGGCCGCCGCGGACAGGGCCAGCCCGAGCACCCGCCGGGTGTCGCGCGGGTCGATCACCCCGTCGTCCCACAGGCGCGCGGTCGAGTAGTACGGGCTGCCCTGCGTCTCGTACTGGCGACGCACCTCGTCCTGGTCCTGCCCGCCGCCGACCGAGGCCAGCACGCTCGCGGCCTGGTCCCCGCCCATCACGGAGATCCGGGCGTTCGGCCACATCCACAGGAAGCGGGGCGAGAACGCCCGGCCGCACATCCCGTAGTTCCCGGCGCCGAACGAGCCGCCGATCACCACGGTCAGCTTCGGCACCCGGGCGCACGAAACCGCGGTGACCATCTTCGCGCCGTGCTTGGCGATGCCGGCCGCCTCGTACTCGCGGCCGACCATGAATCCGGTGATGTTCTGCAGGAACAGCAGCGGGATGCTCCGCTGGTCGCACAACTGGATGAAGTGCGCGCCCTTGAGCGCGGATTCGCCGAACAGCACGCCGTTGTTGGCCACGATGCCGACCGGGTGCCCGCAGATGTGCCCGAACCCGGTGACCAGGGTGTTGCCGTAACCGGCTTTGAACTCGGTGAACCGGCTGCCGTCGGTGAGCCGGGCGATGACTTCGCGCACGTCGTACGGGGTGCGCCAGTCGGCCGGGACCACCCCGCACAGCTCCTCGGGGTCCACCGCGGGCGGCTGCGGCGCGGCCTGCTGCCAGGGCGCCGGGCCGCGCGGCGGGAGCGTGCCGACGATCTCGCGGACTATCCGCAGCGCGTCGGCGTCGTCCTCGGCGAGGTGGTCGACCACCCCGGAGACCCGGGCGTGCAGGTCGCCGCCGCCGAGCTCCTCGGCGGTGACCACCTCGCCGGTCGCGGCCTTGACCAGCGGTGGGCCGCCGAGGAAGATCGTGCCCTGATTGCGCACGATCACGGCCTCGTCGCTCATCGCGGGCACGTACGCGCCGCCGGCCGTGCACGAGCCGAGCACCGCCGCGATCTGCGCGATGCCCCGGGCGGACATCGTGGCCTGGTTGTAGAAGATCCGGCCGAAGTGCTCGCGGTCCGGGAACACCTCGTCCTGCCGCGGCAGGTAGGCGCCGCCGGAGTCGACCAGGTAGAGGCACGGCAGGTTGTTGTGCAGCGCGACCTCTTGGGCGCGCAGGTGCTTCTTGACCGTCATCGGGTAGTAGGTGCCGCCCTTGACGGTGGCGTCGTTGGCCACCACCACGCACTCGCGGCCGGCCACCCGGCCGACGCCGGTGATGATCCCGGCGGACGGGGCCTCGTCGTCGTACAGGCCGGTCGCGGCCAGCGGGGAGAGTTCGAGGAACGGGGAGCCGGGGTCCAGCAGCGCGTCCACCCGGTCCCGCGGCAGCAGCTTGCCGCGCTCGGTGTGCCGCCGCCGGGCCCGCTCGGACCCGCCTGCGCGCGCGACGGCCAGCCGTTCGCCCAGCTCGGCCGCCAGGGCGGCGTGATCCTCGGCGTTGCGCCGGAACGCCTCGCTGCGGGGATCGGCCTTGCTCTGCAGGATGTTAGCCGCCATTAGCTGTTACCCCCTTCAGGGTCGTCTTCAGGTTAATCCCGATTAACACTCATCGTCTAGTATGGACACGTGCAGACCACCCGGACAGCGACCCGCCGCGCGGAGATCCTCACCGCCGCGGCCGCGCACTTCGCCCGCCGCGGCTTCCGCGGCACCTCGCTGGAGGACATCGGCTCGGCGGTCGGCATGTCGGGGCCCGGGATCTACCGGCACTTCCCGGGCAAGGAGGCCCTGCTCGCGCAGATGCTGCTGGACATCAGCCAGCGCCTGCTGGCCGAGGGCAGCCGCCGCGCGGTGGCCGCCGCCGACCCGGCCGCGGCCCTGGACGCGCTGCTGCGCTGGCACATCGACTTCGCGCTGGCCGAACCAGACCTGATCACCGTGCACAGCCGCGAACTGGCCAACGTGCCCGAACCGACCCGGCGGCAGATACGACGCTTGCAGCGGTTGTATGTGGAGGAGTGGGCGACCGTGCTGAGCGAGCTGTCGCCGGGGACGGCCCAGGCCACGCTGCGTACTGCGGTGCACGCGGTCTTCGGGCTGCTCAACTCCACGCCGCACAGTGCCAGCGAACTCCCGCTGGAGTCCACGGCTGAGCTGCTCTATCTCATGGCGCGCGCTGCGCTGGAGTCTGCGACGTAGTGAATCGTCTAGGCAGGACGAAGGCCGGGCGCGGGTTGCCCCGAGCCCGGCCTTCGTCATCCGGTAGTAGCCGTTCGGCGGATCAGCTCGGCTTCAGTTGCCCGCGAAGAGCGCGGTGATCGCCGGGCTGGCGTCGCTGGAGACGTGGACCTGGTTGAACGTGTGCGTGTGGTTGGTGCTGTCGAGCGAGTGCACGAACAGGTCCGGGCCCTCGAAGACGACCTTCCAGCCGCCGCTGCCGTCCCCGGCGATGGCCGGGTTGTTGCCCTGCTCGTCCGACTGGTGCTCGTCCACGCCGTTGACGAACAGGTCGCCGTTCGGGTTCTCGGTGGCCGTGATGAAGATGCCGGTGGACAGGGCGGCCACCGACGGGGAGCCGACCAGCGTCTGGGCGGACTCGGTGACGGTGACCGGGCCGGAGGACGCCTTCACGAGGTGGCCGCTCACGTCCTGCCAGTCGATCTCCCAGTGGTTGCCGAACGCGGCGACCGACGGGCTGGTGCCCGCCCGCACGTGCGCGTCCGCGGACGCCCCGCCGGGCTGCGCCGCGGTGAGGACGGTGTGCACGCCGGTGCCGTCGTCGAAGTTCAGCACCCCGTTCGGGTCGACCCAGGCCAGGACGAACTCGTTGAGCCCGCCGGGGAACGCCGCGACGGCCGGGCTGCTGCCAGAGCGGATGCCACCCTCCACGAACGGCGCGTCGCCGTTGAAGTCGCGCCGGGTCAGCACCAGCCGGCCGGCGTTCGCCCAGGCGATCTCCTGGAAGCCGTCGTCGCGGGCGACGGCCAGCGCCGGGGTCGTGTTGGGATCGGCGGTCTGGCCGAACTGCTGGAACCCGTTGTTGTTGCCCTGGAACAGTTCGCCGCCGCTCTCGTCGCTGCGGAAGACGGCCGAGAACCCGCCCTGCGTGTCACCGGCGATGGCCGCGCTGTTGGAAGAGCCGGTGAGGATGCTCGGGCCGTGGTTCTCCACGGTGTTGTTCGGGTCGATGTCGCGGATGTGGCCGTCCGCGGCGACGAAGATCGCTTCGAAGCCGAGGAAGGACGGCGTGTCCGGATGGATCGCGGCGTTCGCTGTGGCGCCGCCGGAACTCGGGCTCCGGCCGGGCACTGCCGCCGTCGCCGCCTGGGCGGTGGCCGCGCCGGCGGCGGTCATCGCCAGGGCGGCGGCCCCGGCCGCCACGGCGGTGCCCAGCCGGAGCCTGCGCGCCCGACCGGCCGGATTACGAGTGCTGATCGACATTTCGATGCCCCTTCGTCAGTGGACTGTCTGCTTCGACGTCCACCGGGAAATAAGGGCACTGGATACATTGCACGTCACGGCGCTGATGCTGCCGGTTGCCGGTGGCCGGGAGCGCGCAGGCTCCCGGCTGTCGACTCTCACCGATCGGCCGCAGGCCTAGGCCGGCGGGTTCACCACGATCCGCCGTGGCGTGAACTTGACCGTGTAACGCTCGCCCGGCATGGACTTGATCTGCTCGGGGTCGGCACCGTACGCGATCGCGATGGTCGCGACGTCGGTCTTGTCCACGTCGTGGACCAACTCGACCTCGGCGCGGATCTCCAGCGTGCGCATCGAATTCGCCGGGTCGATGATGAACAGGGTGCTGTGCGGGTTTGCGGCGAGGTTCTTGTACTTCTGCCGGTTGTCCGTGACCGAGACGATCAACTCGTCGTCGCGCAGCAGGTACCACACCGCAGTGGACTGCGGGCGGCCCTGGGCGTCGATGGTGGTCAGGACGGCGGTCAGGTGCGACTCGAGCAGGACTCGATGGGTTTCGGGCACGTCAGCGATGCTTGGCACAGCGGTGATCCCTTCGTGGTGAGGATGATCCAGATTAACCGCTGCGGCCCGGTCTGCCGGACCGACCCGCGCCACTCACCGGTCGCCTACGCCAGGGTGTTGTCCCAGCGGTCGTAGTACGTCACCTCGCGGATCGGCGGTCGTGCGGCGGGCTTGAAGCCGTCGGTGGTGGTGTATCCGACGGCGAGCATGGTGACCTGGGTGACCCCGGCGGGGATGCCGAGCAGGTCGGCGACCTCCTGCTCCCGGCCGCCGAGGTGGTAGCCGAGGATCGTGCTGCCCAGGCCGCGCGAGCGCAGGGCCAGCTGGAGGCTCCAGACTGCGGGGTAGACCGAGCCGTAGAACGCGGACAGCACGGCGTCGCCCCCGGCCGGTTCGCCGCGGAGGCAGGCCAGGACGTATGGAAGTAGCCAGTCAATCAGCCGTTCAGCCGGTTGGAGGGCGATCGGCGGGCCGATGGGCCATTGCCTCGAAGATAGTGCGGGAGTAGGCTCCTGATACAGTCGATCCTTTTGTCGTGAACGTCGGCGGGCCGCGCAGCGCAAGCGGGGGCACGCTCGAAGGCGAGGGTGTGGAAGTGTCCGGTGACGGTGCAGCGCCCGCGCACCGCATCCGGCCGCGGTTCGCCGCGCGGTCGGTCCGGCACCGGCTGCACATCGATCTGCAGCGTGTCATCAGCGCGTCCTGTCTCGGCTGAGGAACCGCGCGAACCCCCGACACCCGCCGCCCGCCCCGGCCGGCCGCGGGCGGCGCGCGCCCGCAGTCCGGGCCGGTCGCTGCGGACCGGAGTCCCCGTCGCGGAGTCGGACGTGAGCCGAACCGCGTGCCACCCACCCTGGAACCGCAACGTGCCGTGCCGTCGGCGAGGAGCCCGCTGTGTCCACCCTTTCGATACCGGTCACCGAACCGGGCCGCGATCATCCGAACTCGAATCTGCATCAGGATCCGAATCAGAATCGGGATCGGAATCAGCACGTGCGGCTGCCGCTCGCACCGAAACCGGAGCGCCCGGAGCCCGCGGAGCCTGAAGAACTTTGGGCCGCCCGCGCCGATCTGTGCCGAACTGTCCGCGAGCAGTTGCGGGATGGGCCGGGCGTGCTTCTGTACGGCCCGGCCGGGATCGGCAGGTCCGCTCTGCTGGACGGCCTGGCCCGCGGAGCGCAGTCACATGGAATCCGGATACTGCGATGCGCCCCGGCCGAGTCCGAACGCGGCCTGCCGTTCGCCGGGCTCATCGATCTGTTGTCCGGCCTCGCGGACGAGGCCTTCGCCGGCCTGCCCGAGGGCCTCGGCGCGGCGTTGCGCTCCGCGGTGCTGCTCGGCGTGCCGTCGGACGGCGGCCAGGATGATCTCAGGGTCCGGATGGCGGTGCTGCACCTGCTGCGGGTGCTCGCCGAACGTTCCCCGGTCTGGCTCCTGGTCGACGACGCGCAGTGGCTGGACCGGCCGACCGGCGAGGTGCTGGCCTTCGTCGCCCGGCGCTGCGCGGGGTCGGCCGTGCGCATCCTGGCCGCCGAACAGGTGCGCGGAACCGGCGCGCCCGCGTTCGCGGCCGCGCCCGGGATCACCCTGGCCCGGATCGAGGTGCCGATGCCCTCGCCGGCCGACCTCGGCGCGCTCCTCACCAGCCGCTGCGACCGGGAACTACCCGCGGCGACGGTGGACCTGATCCACCGCTCCTGCGGCGGAAACCTGAGCCACGCCGTGGAATTGGCGCGTTCCCTGCCGCCGTCCTGCGCAACTCTGTCAGCCGACGGATCACTGCCGGTCCCGGCGCGGCTGCGCGAGAGCCTGCTGCGCGTCCCGCGCGGGCTGCCCGCGCCGACCCGGGCGCTGCTGCTGGTCGCGAGCGCGGCCCGGCGGCCGACCCTGGCCCTGCTCGCCGAGGCCTGCGCGGACGGGCGGGCCGCCGCGCACCTGGCCGCCGCCGAACAGGCCGGGGTGGTGCGGGTCGACCCGGCCGGACCGGTCGAGTTCTGCCATCCGCTGGTGCGCGCCGCGATCTACGCCGACGCCGCGGCCGGGGAGCGCGGCGCCGTGCACGCGGGCCTGGCCGGGGCGGTGACCGAGACGGCCGAGCGGGCCCGGCACCTCGCCCTGGCCGACCCGCGCCGGGCCGAGCCGCTGGCCCGGCAGCTGGCCGAGGCCGCGGCGGCGGCCGGCCGGCGCGGCGCCCCGCGGCAGGCGGTGGAACTGGCCGACCTGGCCGCGCAGCGCACCCCCGGCGACGCGGCGTACGCGCACACCCGGGCCGAACGCCTGCTGGCCGCCGCCCGGCACGCCTGCGACGCGGGCCTGCTCGGCGACGCGCGCCGGTTCGCGAACCAGGTCCTGGAGGGCGGGGCCTCGGCCGCGCAGCGCACCGCCGCCCGGATCTTCCTGCTGCGCTGCGCCGGCCAGGCCCTGGGCGCCGCCGCGCCGCTGATCGCCCAGGGGCTGGCCGAGAGCGGCGGCCGGCCGGCCCTGGAGGCGCGATTGTGGTCCTGGTCCGCGGCCGCCGAACTGACCGCGGGCAACGCGAAGGACAGTCTGCGGCACGCCCGCAAGGCCGCCGACTTCGCCCGCCGCGCGGGCGACCCGATCGCGGAGATCGGCGCGCTGTCCAAGCTGGCCCACGTGCACGCGCTGACCGGCGACGCCGAGGGCGAGCCGGTGCTGCGCCGGGCCCTGGAACTGGTGGAACGCGAGGTGGTCCGGGGCGCCGCGCCGCGGACGGCGTTCTGGGAGCCGCTGCGCCGCCAGGCGGTGTTCGACCTGCAGGCCGGCCGGCTGGGCGAGGCCGAGCAGCGGCTGGCCGACCTGGCCGGGCGGCTCGGGGAGACCTTCGACCACGAGGGGCTGCTGACCGTCCTGGTCACCCTGACCGACGTGCGGGTGCGGGCCGGACGCTGCCGGGCCGCGCTGGAGAGCGCGGGCACGGCGCTGCGGGTCGCGCGGGAACTGGGCCCGTTGCCCGCGCCGGTCCTGTTCGCCGCGGCGCTGGCCGAGTCCGCGGGCGGGACGCTGGCCGAGGCCCTGCGCTACGCCGAGGACGCGGTGAGCACGGCCCGGGCCGACGGCGACATGCACGGCCTGCTGCGCGCGCTCGGCGCTCTCGGCGGCGCTCTGTTGCAGAGCGGCGCGGCGGATCGGGCGGTCGTGGTCCTGCGGGAAGCGGACCTGATCGAACGCCGGGTCGGCATCGTGGACCCGGCGTCAGGGAACTGGCATACGAGCTATGGCGAAGCGCTGGTCGCGGCCGGGCGGCTGCAGGAGGCGGCCGCGGTGCTCGACCGGGTCGGCGCCCGGGCCCGTGAACTCGGCCGCGCTCAGGTGACGGCGGCGCTCGACCGCGGCCGCGCGGTGCTCGACGCCGCGCTCGGGCGCCCGGATGACGCGGCGCGGGCGCTTCGCCGAGTCGCCGATCTCCAGGCGGAGCAAGCGATCGAGCAGGTCAGGACTCTCCTTCAGCTGGCGGCGGTGGAACGGCAGCGCGGCCGGGCCGAGCAGGTCCGGTCCGCCCTGACCGAGGCCCGACGGGTCGCCGGATCCGCCGGGGCCGCGCCGTGGATCGCGCGGGTGGACGGCGAACTCGGCCGCGAGGACGCCGACCGTGCACCGGCATCCGGCATCGTCTCAGGGTACGAACCCTACGGATCGCGCACACCACATGAATCGCGGGAGACGCACGGACCGCGTGGGCTGCAAGGACTGCGTGAACCATACGAGCCGCGGGGAACGCGTGAATCGCATGTGCCGCACGAACCGAGGCCCAATCGCCGACCCGCACACGACCCCGCACCACGCCCGGAACCCGCACCCGGCCCGGAACTGACCCCCGCCGAGGAACGCTGCGCCCGGCTCGCCGCGCGCGGGGCGACCAACCGGGAGATCGCGGCGGCGCTGCACCTGAGCGTCAAGACCGTGGAGGGCACACTCTCGCGCACCTACCGCAAACTCGGCGTCCGCTCACGCACCCAGCTGGCCCAGCTGGCCCGCCCGCTCGGCCCCGGCGAGACCGGCCGCGGGCCGACCGAGTACGTGCCCGGATTCAGCTGACCGAGGGCTCTCGCAGATGTCCTCTATACGTGCCCTTTAACCTGGAAATGCCGATGTAACCACGAAATCAAGGGTTTCCCCGCTATTGCCCGGATGCCCTGCTCGATAGCGTGAAGGCATGCTCTGAGCGGTTCGGGCGGGCCACACCCACGGCCCGGCCGGCCGCGGCGCGCCGCGGTCCGGCGCGCGGGAGCGTCTGCCTCACCCCATCAGCAGAGGAACACTTGTGAAGATACGTCTCAGAGTCATCGGCCTGCTCGCCGCGCCGCTGCCGGTGCTCGCGCTGGCCACCGCCCCCGCCTCGGCGCAGACCGCCGGGCGCGCCGCCCTGGGCGGGGAGACCGTGGCCGCGGTCAGCCAGGCCACCCGGGTCGGCGACCTCGCCGCGACCGGGCAGCTGTCCCTGGAGGTGAGCCTGGCCCCGCGCGACGAGGCCGGACTGCAGGCCTTCATCGGCCAGGTCTCGAACCCGGCCTCCCCGCTGTACAAGCACTACCTGACCGTGAGCCAGTTCGCCGACCGGTTCGGCGCCTCCACGGCCACGATCCAGTCCGTCACCGCCTACCTGCGCTCGGCCGGCCTGACCGTCGCCGCCCCCACCGCCAACCACCTGACCCTCGCCACCAGCGGCACGACCGCCCAGGTGGAGAAGGCCTTCGGGGTCACCCTGGCGAACTACCGGCAGGGCGCGACCGGTGCCGAGTTCTTCGCCAACACCGCCGCCCCCAGCCTGCCCACGGCCCTGGCCGCCGCGGTCGACGGCGTGGCCGGGCTGTCGGACTACGCCAAGCACAGCTACTACGCCGTCCCGGCGAAGACCTCGCCGAACGTCACCGCGAACATCACGCCGACCAAGGCGCGCAGCGGCTACAACCTGACCTCCTCGATCAGCTCCGGCTACAACGGCACCGGCGAGACGATCGGCCTGGTCGAGTTCTCCGCCTACTCGGCCTCGGACGTGGCCAAGTACAACAGCAACTACTCGCTCGGCGCCTCGGTGCCGACCGTGGTGAAGGTGTCCGGCGGCACGACCGACACCTCCGGCGAGGTCGAGGACGAGCTCGACATCGAGGTCGCCAACGCGCTCGCGCCCAAGGCCGCGGTCGCCGTCTACGAGGCGCCGAACACCGACGCCGGCGAGGTCGCGCTCTACGCGGCCCTGGTCAGCAAGGACGTCCCGGTCATCTCCTCCAGCTGGGGCGAGCCGGAGACCGAGGAGGACAACCTCTCCTCGGACGACGCCGACTTCCAGGAGGCCGCGGCCCAGGGCCAGTCGGTCTACGCCGCCTCGGGCGACTCCGGCGCCGACGACAACGGTTCCAGCCTGTCGGTCGACTACCCGGCCTCGGACCCGTACGTGGCCGGCACCGGCGGCACGGACCTGACCCTGACCTCCTCGGGCGCCTGGAGCAAGGAGACCGGCTGGTCCGACGGCGGCGGCGGGGTCTCGGTCGAGTGGGCCACCCCGAGCTTCCAGACCAAGGTCAACAGCGGCACGCACCGCGAGGTGCCGGACGTCTCCGCGGACGCCGACCCGAGCAGCGGCTGGTACATCTACGCCGAGGGCGGCTGGGAGGAAGTCGGCGGCACCAGTGCGGCGGCTCCGAACTGGGCCGCGTTCACCGCGGACTACGACACCGCGGCGACCCACTTCAGCAAGGCCAAGTTCGGCTTCGCCGACTCGTTCATCTACACGGTCGCCGAGTCGTCCTCGTACAGCACCGCGTTCCACGACATCACCAGCGGCAACAACGGCGGCTACAGCGCCAAGACCGGTTACGACGAGGCGACCGGCTGGGGCTCCTACAACGGCGGCGGCTTCATCGCCGACGAACTGTAGAAACCTGATTCCGCGCTTGCGCGGAGCCTGATTCACTCCGGGCGGTGGTCGTCGCGATCCAGCGGCGGCCACCGCCCTCCCGCTAGTGTCAGTCAGCGAAGATGGAGGGATCGCCCTCGTGCCAGACGCTCACGATCCGCCGCCGGGTGAACCGCCAGCCGTCCGCGGTCCGGCGCAACCGGTCCTCGTAGCGTCCCGCGCCGACGAATCGCTGCGTACCGCGCAGATGATGGGCCTGGAAGTAGCACGTGTGGTCGGCCTCGTCGCCTCGCAGGGCCATGACATGGTTGCTGTTCATGTGCTGAGTCGCGTCGAGCCGCTCGATGCTCGCGCCGATCCGCGCCGCGATCGCCTCGGGACCGGACACCCGCTCTCCCGAGGCGGCGTACTCCCAGGCGCCATCGTCGGTGAACAAGGTGCGCAGCGTCGCCCAATCGCGGGTGTCCACGGCCGTGGCGTACGCCAGGACGGTCTGCACGATCTCGTCGCGGTCGATCAGTTCCTGAAGCTGCGCGGGTGTCTGAGACATCGAATGCCTTCCTCGAACGGATGAGCCGGCCGGCGCCGGGCCGCGATCGCCGCGGCCCAGGCCGCCTACGACCACGAACACGGCCCGGCCGGCAACATACCGCCATAACCGAACCCTACGATGCTCGGCCTTACTCGGCCACCGCCCGGACCGCGGGCAGTTCCAGGTGTTCGCGCAGGGTCGTGCCCTCGTACTCGGTGCGGTACACGCCGCGTTCCTGGAGCTCGGGCACCAGCTTGTCGACGATGTCGGCGAGCGAGCCGGGCACGAGGTACGGCAGGATGTTGAATCCGTCCGCGGCCCGGGTGTGCGCGTACTCGGCCCACTCGTCGGCGACCTGGGACGGCGTGCCGGTGAAGGTCGGGTGCCCGGGCGCGACCTCCTGGGCGAGCCGGCGCATGGACAGGCCGCGTTCCTTGGCCGTCTCGCGCCACACCCGGATGCGTTCGAGCTTGCCGGTGCGGTCGTCGATCGCGATGGTGCCGCGGGACGGGTCGAGTTCGCTCTCGCTCGGCTCGATGTCCGGCAGCGGGCCGTCCGGGTCGTAGGCGGACAGGTCGGTGCCCCAGTACTGCTCGAAGAAGGCGATCGTGCGCGGGCCGTTGACCTGCTCGTTGCGCACCCAGCGGGCCCGTTCCTCGGCGTCCGCGGGGGTGTCGGCCAGGATCACGGCCGCGCCGGGCAGGATCCGCAGGCTGTCCCGGGCGCGGCCGTGGCGGGCCAGCCGGTCCTGCATGTCCGCGGCGTAGGCGACGGCCTTGTCGTACTTCGCGTTGGCGGAGAAGACCACGTCGGCGTGCCGCGCGGCCAGGTCCCGGCCGCCGGCCGAGTCCCCGGCCTGGAAGATCACCGGGCGGCCCTGCGGGCTCGGCGGCACGGTCGCCGCGGCGCGCAGCCGGATCAGGTCGGTGTCCCGGTCGACCGGCCCGTCCGGCCCGGGCCCGCCGGCGGCCGGGTCCCAGCCGGCCCACAGGGCCTTGGCGGCCTCGACGAACTGCTCGGCCCGCTCGTACCGGCGCTCGTGCGGGAGCCAGCCGCCGTGCCGGAAGTTCTCCCCGGTCCAGGCGTTGTCGGTGGTCACCACGTTCCACCCGGCCCGGCCGCCGGACAGCAGGTCCAGGCCGGCCAGCCGGCGGGCCAGGTCGGCCGGAAAGTTGTAGGTGGTGTTCTGGGTGGCCACCAGCCCGATCCGCTCGGTGGCCGCGGCCAGCACGGTCAGCTGGGTGATCGCGTCCGGCCGGCCGGCCACGTCCAGGTCGAAGACCCGGCCGCGGTTCTCCCGCACCCGCAGGCCCTCGCCGAGGAAGAAGGCGTCGAACAGGCCGCGTTCGAGCAGCCGGGCCACGCCGACGAAGGTCTCGATCGCGGTGTGCGGCGCCGCGGTCGGGTCGGTCCAGATCAGCTCGGGTCCGACGCCGGTGAGGAAGACCCCGAGGTGCAGCCGGGCCCGGGGTTCGGCCGCGGAGGTGTCCGGCCCGGTCATATCGCGCTCCTGGAACTGGTCGGGGCCGCCGCGAGGGCGAACCGGTTGGTCGGGCGGGGCAGGCCGAGCGTGGTGCGCAGGGTGTCCTCGGCGCGCGGGGCGACCCGGCGCACGCCCGCGGCCGCGAGGGCCGGGAGCACCTGCCCGGTCAGGATCGGCAGGTCCACGGACAGGTCGGCCGCCACCAGGCGCACGCCGTCGACGATCTCGGCCAGGTCGCGCAGCAGGTCGACGAGGCCTGATGCGGGCCCGACGTGGCGCAGCGCGCCCGACTCCGGCCACGGGCCCGCGGCGTCGAGCCGGCTCAGGCGCTCGGCGGCGGAGGTGTCAGGGCCCTCATCGAGGGCGAATTCGACCGTGGCGAAGGCGAGCGGCGCGCCGGCCTGCCGGGCCTGGCGGGCCCGTTCGCCGATCGCGGCCAGGCCGGGCCGGCTGACCAGGACGATGTCGGCGTGCCCGTCGATCTCCAGCTCGTCCGGGGCGAGGACCACGACCTGGCCCTGCGGCGGGCGCGGGGCGATCAGCGGGCCCTTGACGGTGAAGCTCGCGCCCTCGAAGTCGATGTGGTGGACCTTGGCAGAGTCCAGATAACGGCCGGTGGTCTGGTCCTTGATCACGGCGTCGTCCTCCCACGAGTCCCACAGGGCCCGGGCCGTGTCGACCACGTCCAGCGCCTCGCGCCGCAGCGCGTCCGGGGCCAGGGGCAGCGCGCCGATGGTGGCCCGCTCCTCGGGGCTGTTGGCGCCGCCGACCACCCAGGCCGCGCGGCCGTGCGCGGCGTGGTCGAGCGTGGCCAGCTGCGTGGCCAGGTGGAACGGCTCGACCAGCGCGGCGTGCAGGGTCGGCGCCAGGCCCAGCCGGTCGGTCAGCACCGCGGCGTAGGCCGCGCGGGTGCCGGCCTCCACCCGGCCGACCGGGTCCGCCGCGGGGCCCGCGGGCAGGGGTCCGTCATGGAAGGTGACCAGGGTGAAGCCCGCGTCCTGGGCCGCGGCGAGCACGTCGCGCAGGGGCCCGGGGCCGAGCCCGGCGGCGGACCGGCCGGCCCGGCCGGCGGCGGCCGGGTGCGCGCCGCCGCCGTCGGCTTCCAGGGCCAGGAACAGGTGGCGGGCGGCGTCATCGAGGTCTGGGTCAGTGCCGGGGGCGGCCATGAGGCTTGGGTCTCCAGTCGGTGCGGGCGGGCACGCCGTCTCGGGTCCCGGGGATCAGGAGAGGGCTGAGGAAGCCGGTCGCGGGCAGGCCGGGGCGGTCGCGGTCGCGGGCGGGGGGAGTCGGGGCGGGCGCAGGCGGCTTAGCGTGCTGCCGCGGCGTCGCTGAACTGCCGGAGGGCCGGTCGGCGACACGACGAGGACCACACCCGACCGAAGTCGATGTGGCTCCGCGTGGTGAGCCGAATACCGATCACTTCGCCAGTGTCCATGGGCGGTCCCCGGTGTGTCAACCGGACCGGGGCCGGTGAATACGCTCTCTGAGCTCAGGGGTGCGATTCACCCGGGCGGTGTGGCGGCCCGGGGCGGCGGCGTTGACAGGGCGGGCCGTGCGCGCCGAGACTGATCGGGTGCCGGGCACCACGCTCACGACGAGGACCCACATCGACTTCGGTCGCGTGTGGTCCTCGTCCTGTCGCGGCTGACCCCCGCCGTCGCGGCCGCTTCACCGCCGTTCGCCGCCCGGCCGGACCGGCCGGCCGCGGCCCGTGAACGCCGTCATCCACCCCCTGACCAGCCGCCGCCGCGCCCCGGCCCGGGCCGTCGACGCCGTCCGGCGCCGCCGCGACCCGGCCGGACGAACCCGCCGAAGAGTGAAGGAAGTCCGAGATGACCGAGCAGCTCGCCGTTTCCCGGCCGGACCCGCCGTACCCGCCGCCGGGGCAGGCGGTGCGCGGGGAGGCGGTGTTCGAGTCGGTGCTCGACGCGGTCGGGCACACCCCGCTGATCCGGCTGGCCCGGCTCGGCGCCGGCCTGGCCGCGCCGGTGTACGTCAAGGCCGAGTTCCTCGGCCCCGGGATGAGTGTGAAGGACCGGGCCGCGCTGCACATGGTGCTCGCGGCCGAACGGGCCGGGGACCTGCGGCCGGGCGGCGTGATCGTCGAGGGCACCTCGGGCAACACCGGCATCGGCCTGGCCATGGTCGCCGCCCAGCGCGGATACCGGCTGATCGTCGTGGTCCCGGACAAGGTCGGCCCGGACAAGATCTCGGCGCTGCGCGCGTACGGCGCGGAGGTCCTGGTGACCGCCGCCGGGGTTCCGGCGCACGATCCCAAGCACGTGCGGAACCTGGCCCGGAGCATCAGCGAGCAGATTCCCGGCGCCTGGATGGCGGACCAGTACGACAACGCGGCCAACCCGCAGGCGCACCGGGAGACCACCGGGCCGGAGATCTGGCGGCAGACCGCGGGCCGGATCACCCACTTCGTGGCGTGCATCGGCACCGGCGGCACGATCACCGGCACCGGGGAGTTCCTCAAGCAGGCCAGCGGCGGCGCGGTGCGGGTGGTCGGCGCGGATCCGGAGACCTCGGTGTACGCCGGCGGGGACGGCAGCCCGTACTACGTCGAGGCCGCCGGGCACTATCTGCACCCTGACACGATCGAGGACGAGTGGCCGCAGTCCTACCACCCGGCGGTGCTCGACGCGGTCGAGCCGATCAGCGACCGCGAGTCGATCGACACGCTGCGCCGGCTCGCCCGCGAGGAGGGGATGCTGGTCGGCGGCTCGGCCGGGACCGCGATCGCCGCGGCGCTGCGGGTGGCCCGGGGGCTGGGGCCGGACGACCTGGTCGTGGTGCTCGCGCCCGACTCCGGCCGGGCGTACCTGTCGAAGTACTTCGACGACGGGTGGTTGCTGACCAACGGCTTCCAGGACCCGGACGGGACCGCTCCGGCGCTCGCCGACCTAATCGCCGCGGCGGGGCCGGCCCGGGCCGTGCCGGTCGGCGCTACGGTCGCCGAGGCGTCCGCGGTCCTCGGCGCCGGTCCGGCGGCCGGAGAGCCCGCGGCGGGCGGGGCCGGGTCGGTGGAGACGGCGGCCGACCGGGTCGCGCTGGTGGTGCTCGCGCGGCCGAGCCTGGTGGACACCTGGGCGCCGGGCGACGTGGTCGGCACCGTGACGGCCGCGGCCTTGGCCGGCCGGGCCGCCGAGGAAGCGGTCAGGGACCTCATGCAGCCGCCGCCGGCCACGGCCGGTGCGGGCGAGTCCCCGGCCGCCGTCGCCGACCGGGTCCCGGCGGACCGGGACTGGGTCGGCGTCCTGGTGAACGGGCGGATCGTCTCCGTGGTCCGGCGCGCCGTCGTCGCGGCCCGCGCCGGGACTGAGCAGTGACGTGACCAGGTCCGGCCGCTCTGACGGGACCAGAGCGGCCGGTGCGCCGAACCGGAGCCGAGCCGCCATCGTCGCCCCGGGCTGAGCTCGCGGCGCCGGGCGTCGCCGTACTCGTCGGTGATCGACTGGAGCTCTGCGGAGACGATCCGGCGCCGGCGCCCCGGGGAGGACAGGGCAACGATCTCGGTTGACATGATCCCGCGCACGAACAAGACTGGGCCTCGTGCAGCACATCCGGCTGGTGACCAGGGGACACATCGATTTCGGTCGCGTGTGGTCCTCGTCGTGTCAGCGCTGACTCCTCGCGCCGGCCGTGATCATCCGTCCGTCCCGCACTCGTCTGCCCGCGCCGATCCGCCCGGGCGCGCCCGTCGCTCCCCGTCTCCTGTGACTACTGATACACCCCTGCCCCGGCCGGCGCGGGTGCCCGTGGAAAGGCCCATCGTTGAGCACTGACAGCCCGATCATCGAGGCCCGCCGGGCCCGCCTGACCGACCAGGCCGCGGCGCCGCTGCTGGCCGGACTGCTGCACGAATACACCACCCGCTACGGCCCGAAGGCGGCGGCCGAGTTCGAGCGGCACCCGGCCGAGGTGTTCGCGCCCGAGGTGGGCGGCGCGGTGGTCCTGCTGGTGGAGGAGGAGGAGACGGTGGCCGGCGGCGCGCTGCGCCGGTTCGAGCCGGAGCCGGAGTCCACGGTCTGGCTGGCCGCCGACCCCGACGCTCTGCCGACCGCCGAGTTCAAGCGGATCTGGACGCACCCGGACCGGCGCCGGCGCGGCCTGGCCCGGCGGGTGCTGACCGAACTGGAGGACGCGGCGTCCGAGGCCGGCTACCGCCGGATCTTCCTGACCACCGGTCCCCGGCAGCCGGAAGCGGTCGCGCTGTACCTGGCCGCCGGCTACACCGAGCTGTCCGACCCCGGCGCCGCCGGACGCGGCTACCCGGTGCACCCGTTCGTCAAGACGCTCGATCCCCGATGACCGTTTCCGACCAGAGGAGCACGCCATGACCGTCGACCCCGCGCAGCAGGCCGAGCAGGCCGTCGACCAGATCGAGGAGTTCGTCCGAGCCGCGGGCGGCCTGGCGGTGCTGAGCACGATCGACCGGTCCGGCGCCCCGCATTCCTCGCTGGTCAACGCCGGAATCCTCCCGCACCCGCACACCGGCGAGCCCGTGATCGCGCTGGTCGCGATCGACGGGGGCCGCAAGCTGCGCAACCTGGAGCGCGACCCGCGCGCGGTCGTGCTGTTCCGGGACGGGTACCGCTGGATCGCGGCCGAGGGCGAGGCCACGATCGTCGGCCCGGACCACCCGCACCCGGACTTCCCGCCGGCCGACCTGCCGGGACTGCTGCGCGACACCTTCCGGATCGCGGGCGGCGGCGAGCACTCGGACTGGGCCGAGTACGACCGGGTGATGGCCGCCGAACGCCGCGTCCTGGTCCTGATCGGGATCGGCCGCACCTACGGGAACCGCCCGCGCGCGACCTCCTGAGGGCGGCGCCGGGCGGCTCAGCGTTCGAGCACGCGGGCCAGGAAGCGGCGGGTCGACTCGTGCTGCGGCTCGGTGAGCACCTGCTCGGCGGTGCCCTGCTCGCGGATCACGCCGTCCTCCAGGAAGCAGACCCGGTCGGCCGCCGCCCGGGCGAAACCCATCTCGTGCGTGGCCATCAGGATGGTCAGGCCGCGCTGCTTGAGCAAGCGCCCTGCGTGCGCCGTTAGCGACCCCCTTCGAGACCTGATAGTGACCGGGGGCATACGTAAGGTGAGAAACGGCGGCGCTATTGTCCCGATCTGCGTTCCGGGCAGTTTTCCGGGCCCGCATTAGTTTACTGACCTGGTGTTCTTTGGTAGACAGCTGGTAGTCATCCGCATTCTCGCGGAGGGGAACGGTCCGTAGTCGCCTTGATGCGCGCGGGCCGTAGATATGTCGGACACCGTTATAAGAGGCCATTTTGGCGTGCGATAAAAGAGATGGGTGGCACATGTATGGCCGATGTCGAGATTCTCGCCGAACCCGGTACGGCGCTGCTCGCGGACCCCGCGTGGGACGCGTTCGTCGACGTGGCGGGAACCCCCTTCCACAGCGTCCGCTTCCTGCTCCCGTGGTGGCAGGACACGCAGGCTAAGAACCCCGAGTCGCAGTTCCTCGCGGTCCGGCTGTCCGACGGCCCGCAGATCGTCGGCGGGTGCGCATTCGAGCTGGCCGACGGCGTGCTCTCGTTCGCGGGCGGCCAGGACGTCACGGACTACATGGGCCCGGTCGCCGCAGACGGCCGGGAGCAGGAGGTCGCCGAGGCGCTGGCGGCCTGGGTCTTCGAGGGCGCGGAGTGGAACGCGGCGCGGCTCGGCGGTCTGCGGCCCGCGGAGCCGACCGCCCGGGAACTGCTCGACGCGCTGCAGCGCCACTCGCCCAACGCGCGGGTCGAGACGTACGACCAGGCACCCGGCATCGACCTGGCCGACGGCGGCTACCTCGCGCTGCTCAACTCCAAACGGCGCGCGGACGTGCTGCGCAAACGCCGGCGGCTGGTGGAAGAGGTCGGCGAGGTGCATCTGGAGGCGTCGACCGCCCAGACGCTGCCGGAACTCCTCGATCGCCTGCTGACCTGGAAGGCGGCCGCCGGACCGGCGACGGCGGACTTCGTGGCCGAATACGGGCCGCTGGTGCACGCCCTGCTCGCCGGGTTCGCCCAGGACGGCAGCGGGCAGGTCGTCGAGCTGTGCGCAGGCGACCGGCCGCTGGCCTCGGCGATCGTCCTGCGCCACCGCGGGACGGCCTACCTCTACAACATGGCCTACGACCTGACCCTCACCGCGGACGGAGTCGGCCTGGCTCCGGGCGTCGTGCTGGTCTCCCATCTCGCCGAACAGGCCCTCGACGACGGGTGCCGGTTCGACTTCCTCAAGGGTGCGCAGGACTACAAGCTGCGTCTGGGCGGGATCCCGAAGGATCTGGCCGCCGTCGTCGTCAAGCGGTGAAGGTCCCCGCGATCCGGCTCGCGGGCTGAGAAGATGTCCGGATGGAGAAGAGGCTGAGCCGGCAGGAAGCCTCGGACGCGGCGCAGGACCGCGGATGGCGCTTCCTGCTCGGCACGATCCGCACGTCGGTCGTGGTCGGGTCCCTGGCCCAGGGCATCGAGGTCGCGGCCGGCGCGGCGGCGGCCTGCGCCGAGCACGCCGACCGGCACCTGCGGGCCGACGTCCGGCCGGAGCGGGTGGTGCTGACCCTCCGGGACCGGGACCTCGCGGCGGTGACCGCCCGCGACGCCGACCTCGCGCACCGGATCTCGGCGGCCGTGCACGAGGCCGGACTGCGTACGGAGCCCGAGATCGGCGGTCCGGCGCCGCGGTCCGTGCAGATTCTGGAGATCGCGATCGACGCGCTGGACATTGCGGCGGTCCGGCCCTTCTGGATGGCGCTGCTCGGCTATGTCGCCGAGCCCGGGGACGAGAGTCCCGAAGGTGCGCTGGCCGACCCGGTCGGGCAGGGGCCGGCGTTCTGGTTCCAGCAGATGGAACGGCCGCGTCCGCAGCGCAACCGGATCCACTTCGACGTGTGCGTCCCGCACGACGAAGCGGCGCGGCGGATCGAGGCCGCGCTGTCCGCCGGGGGACGGCTGGTCTCGGCCGACAGCGCCCCCGCGTTCTGGGTGCTGGCCGACGCCGAGGGCAACGAGGCGTGCGTGACGACCTGGCAGGGCCGCGACGCATAACCCATGCCCGGCGGCCGGAACCGCGCTAACAGGCTGCTGATTCAGGTCGGGCCCGCAGTGGTCTGACTGCACCCGATCATGTTGCCGGCCAAGGTATTCTCGCTGGTCGGCCGGTGTCCATCATGCGAGAGCCGGGCCGGAAACTGTTGACCGGGCCGGAACCATCTGCTGAAATGGCGAGCATGAACCCGCGGCCGGACCTCACCAGGCGGCGCCACATCGACCTGGCGCGCGTGTCCAGCACGTTCTGTTGTCGTTTCTGACCTGGAAAACCGCCTCCGCCCGGAGGTGAGGCGCGATGTACGCGCATTTCCGGATGGCGCGGAGCCCTATGTCCCCGCGTATCGGTGTGCTTTTCCGAGGCCGCTGAATCGGCCTTCTGGGCCACCATTTCCTCCCTTTCCCGACCGCGATCGCCCGAGCTTTCCGCGGCGATCCGGTACTGCGTCTTCGTTATCTCTCCCGTAGTCGTCAATCGTCGGTCGTCCCCGCGTCGCGACCGGGACGACTGCTGATGCTGCGCGCCCACACAACAGACATCTGACACCTGTCGGCCGATGCTCGACAGTGCACTCACTCACACCCACGAGGGGACTTCCTCATGCCTGCCTCCATCCGCAAACTCACCGGCCGCATCGGCGCGGCCGTCGACGGCGTCGACCTCGCGTCCCCGCCCGACGACGCGACCGTCACAGCCCTGCGCGACGCCCTGAACGAGCACAAGGCGATCGTGTTCGAGCACGTGGACCTCGACAATGCCGGGCAGGAACGCGTGGCCGGCTGGTTCGGTGACCTGACCACCGCCCACCCGAACGTCCCGGCGGCCGAGGGCACGACGAACGTGCTCGCCGTCGACAGCGAGTCGTCCAGGTCGAACGTGTGGCACACCGACGTCACCTTCGTGGTCAACCCGCCGCAGCTGACCACGCTGCGCAGCATCGTCACCACGCCCTACGGCGGCGAGACGCTCGTCGCGAACGCGGCCGCGGCCTACCGCGACCTGCCCGAACCGCTGCGCGCCCTCGCCGACACCCTGCGGGTCGTGCACACCAACCAGTTCGACTACGCGCGCCCGCCGGCCGCGACCGAGGCGGAGCGCGAGTACGACCGGATCTTCGTCGCCACCGCCTACGAGGCCGAGCACCCGGTCGTGCGGGTGCATCCGCTGACCGGCGAGCGCGGGCTGTTCATCGGCGGGTTCGCCAAGCGGATCGTGGGTCTGTCGGGCAGCGAGTCGGCCGACCTGCTGCGGATATTCCAGTCCTACGTGACCCGGCCGGAGAACATCCTGCGCTGGTCCTGGCAGCCGGGGCAGCTGCTCATCTTCGACAACCGGATCACTCAGCACTATGCGATCGACAACTACGACGAGCACCCGCGGCTGCTCAACCGGGTGACCGTGGCCGGGGACGTCCCGGTCGGCGTCGACGGCCGGCGCAGCGAGCAGCTCGTCGGCGACGCGTCGCACTACACCAGCGTTCTGAACATCAGCTCCCCGGATACGCGCGTCCTGGAAGTGGCGGCATGACCGCACTGCGGGACGAGACGCTGGCCGTGGGCTCGGATACCAGGCCCGACAAGGGAAATCCGGTCACCGTCGACCAGCCCGACCGAGTCGCCCGGTCCGCCGCCGCGACCGCGGTCCCGCAGGGCCGCGAGGTCTTCCTGCCCGGCGACGCCCGTCGCAGCACCCTGCTGGGCACACTGCGCCGCCGCCTGCGCTGGCCGCTGGGCATCTACACCACCCCGGTCGCGATCCTCGTGCTCTGGGAGATCCTGTCCAAGGCCGGGATCCTGGCGTCGACCTACGCTCCGGCGCCGACCGACATCGTGTCCACGGCGGTCAACCTCTGGCAGCAGGGCACCCTCGGCCCGGACCTGGCCGTCTCGCTGCGCCGGGCCGGCCTGGGCCTCGCGATCGGGCTGACCGTGGGGATCGCCGCCGGAATCCTCGGCGGCCTGCTGCGCAGCGGCGAGTACCTGTTCAACGGCGCCGTGCAGGTGCTCAACACGATCCCGCTGCTGGCCGTGCTCCCGCTGATGATCGTCTGGTTCGGCATCGGCGAGCTGACCAAGGTGCTGCTGGTCTCCTTCGGCGCCGGGATCCCGATGTACCTGAACCTGTTCTCCGCGATCCGGGGCGTGGACCAGCGGCTGATCGAGATGGCCCGGACCACCGGGGCCGGGCGCCGGCGGCTGGTCACCCGGGTCCTGGTGCCCGGCGCCCTGCCGGGATTCCTGGTCGGCCTGCGGTTCTCGCTCGCCTACAGCATCCTCGGCCTGGTCGCCGCGGAGACGGTCAACGCCGACGCCGGCATCGGCTTCCTGATCACCCAGGCGCAGACCTACCTGCAGACCGACCAGGTGTTCGTCGGCCTGGCGGTCTACTCGGTCCTCGGCCTGACCGCCGACCAACTCATCCGGATTCTCGAGCGGGTGCTGCTGCGGTGGCGCCCGAGTTATGAGGCGTCATGAGTGCCACGCTCGCGACCCGGCTGCGCCAGGAGGCGGGAGTCGTCGTCGACCAGGTCGTGCGCCGGTTCGGCGACCGGGTGGTGCTGGACCACCTGGACCTGACCATCGCGGACGAGGAACTGGTGGTGCTGCTCGGCCCGTCCGGCTGTGGCAAGAGCACCCTGCTGCGCCTGCTGGCCGGCCTGGACCGGCCGGACGGCGGCCTGGTCGAGGTCCCGGCCCGGCGTGCGATCGTGTTCCAGGCCGACCGGCTGCTGCCCTGGCAGCGGGTGCTGCGCAACGTCACGCTCGGCCTGCGCGGCCCGGACGCCGACCAGCGGGCCCGGGCCGCACTGGCCGAGGTCGGCCTGGCCGGCCGGGAGCGGGCCTGGCCGAAGGAGCTGTCCGGCGGCGAGTCCCAGCGGGTCTCCCTGGCCCGGGCCCTGGTCTCAGAGCCCGAACTCGTCCTGCTGGACGAGCCGTTCGCGGCCCTGGACGCGATCACCCGGCTGCGGATGCACGACCTCGTCCGCGCCCTGCGCAGCAAGCACCACGCGGCCATGCTGCTGGTCACCCACGACGTCGACGAGGCGATCGCGCTGGCCGACCGGATCGTGGTGATGAGCGAGGGCCGGATCGGCCGCTCGCACGAGGTCCGGCTCTCGGCCGCCGACCGGGAGGCGAGCGTGGCCCGCGAGGAGCTGCGCGCCGCACTGCTCGGCGACCTCGGCCTGGCCACCGTCACCGACCAGGCCCGCAACGAAACGAACCAAACCCCTGACACCACAGAAGAAAGCTGAGTCAACCATGGCACACCGAACCGCCCGTCTCGTCCGCTCTGCCGGTCTGCTGATAATGGCGACGATCCTCGCCGCGTGCGCCTCGTCGCCGGCCGTCGCGCCGCTGGCCAAGGCCAGTGATCCGAGCGCCGCGAGCCATCCGGAGTGGAGTCAGTACACGTTCACCATCGGCGACAACGGCGGCGACGGCAGCGAGGACCTGGCGAAGATCACCGGGGCGTTCGCGAACGCGCCCTACAAGGTGAAGTTCGCCCGGTTCACCTACGGCCCGCCGCTGGTCCAGGCGGCCGCGTCCGGGGACATCGACCTCGGCAGCGTCGGCGACGTGCCGCCGATCACCGGCGCCGCGCAGGAGTACGGCTTCAAGATCGTCGCGGTGCAGCACTCGCTCACCCCGACCCAGTCGCAGGAGAACATCCTGGTGCCCAAGGGCTCCTCGATCCAGACCCTCGCGGACCTGAAGGGCAAGAAGATCGCCGTCCCGCAGGGCAGCTCCGCGCACGGCCTGGTCCTGAACGCGCTCAAGAGCGTCGGCCTGACCCCGCAGGACGTGCAGCTGGTCTTCCTCGCCCCGGCCGCCGGGGCCTCGGCCTTCGCGACCGGCAAGGTGGACGCCTGGGCGATCTGGAATCCGCAGTCCGCGATCGCGGTCGAGCAGGGCGCGCGCGTCCTGGCCAAGGGCCTGCCGCCGATCGACCAGGTCAGCAACTACTACGTGGCCAGCGACAAGACGCTCAACGACCCGGTCAAGCGCGCGGCCCTGACCGACCTGCTGGAGCGGCTGGCCGGCGAGTTCGCCTACGGCGTCGCGCACCCCGACCAGTACGCGCAGGCGATCTCCCAGGAGGACGGCATCTCGCTGACCGACGCGAAGGCGGCCCTGGCGGCCGACGAGTCCCGGGTGACCACCGTCCTGCCCTCGGACATCACGGCCGAGCAGCAGCTGAGCGACGCGTTCCGGCAAGCCGACCAGATCACCAAGCAGGTGGACATCACGTCGATCGTCGACAACATCCTGCCGACCGGCTTCGACAGCTCGAAGCTCGGTTCGACCGGCTGAACCCTTTGCCCGCCTGCGGAATCACAGCACAGGACCATGACTTACCGGAAAGGCAGTGACCACTCATGAGCGAGGGGCGACGCCAGCTCCACCTCAACGCCTTCCTGATGGAGGCGGGCCACCACGAGGCGTCGTGGCGGCTCCCGCAGAGCAATCCGCGGGCCGACTTCGACCTGCAGCACTGGATCCGGCTGGCCCAGACGGCCGAGCGGGCCAAGTTCGACTCGCTGTTCCTGGCCGACGGCCCGGCGCTCACCGGCACCGGCGAGTTCCGCCCGCCCGGCCAGCTCGAACCGCTGACCCTGCTGACCGCGCTGTCCCAGGCGACCAGCCGGATCGGGCTGATCGCCACGGTGTCCTCGACCTACAACGAGCCGTACAACCTGGCCCGCCGGCTCGCCTCGGTCGACCACGTCAGCGCCGGCCGGGCCGGCTGGAACATCGTCACCTCGGCCGGCGCCGAGGAGGCGGCCAACTTCGGCCTGTCCGACCGGCCCGACCACGCCGAGCGTTACGCCCGGGCGGACGAGTTCCTCCAGGTCGCCAAGGCCCTGTGGGACAGCTGGGAGACGGAGGCCGTGCTCGCGGACAAGGCGGCCGGCCGGTACGCCGACCCCGCGCGGATCCACCGGCTCGACCACCAGGGCAAGTACTTCACCGTGGCCGGACCGCTGAACGTCGAGCGCCCGCCGCAGGGGTACCCGCTGCTGGTCCAGGCCGGGTCCTCCGAGGACGGCAAGGACTTCGCGGCCCGGCACGCCGAGGCGATCTTCACCGCGCACCAGACCTACGAGCGCGCGGCGGACTTCTACCGGGACATCAAGGCGCGCACCAGCGCGGCCGGGCGTGACCCGGACGGCATGATCGTGCTGCCGGGGATCGTGCCGTATCTCGGCAGCACCGAGGCCGAGGCCCGGGAACTGGCCAAGCAGTTCGACGAGCTGCGGGTCCCGGCCTACGGACTGCGCCAGCTGGCCGCGGTGTTAGAGACCGAGCCCTCGGTGTTCGAGCTGGACCGGCCGCTGCCGGACTTCATCCTGGCCCGGCCCAAGCTGGAGGGCTCGCAGAGCCGCTCGGACCTGATCCTGGAACTCGCGGTGCGCGAGCGGCTGACCGTGCGGCAACTGATCTCCCGGCTGGGAGGCGGACGCGGCCACTTCGAGTTCGTCGGCACGCCCGAGCAGGTGGCCGACACGATCGTGGCGTGGTTCGAGGGCGGCGCCGCGGACGGGTTCAACATCATGGCCCCGGCCCTGCCCTCGGGCCTGGAGTCCTTCGTCGAGCACGTGCTGCCGATCCTGCGCGGCAAGGGCCTGTTCCGCGAGGAGTACGAAGGGGCCACCCTGCGCGAACACTACGGGCTCACCGTCCCGGCCAACCAGTTCCACTAGACGAGTGATTCCGAACTCTGGCGCCTAAGGTGAGTTGCTGGCTGGTGCGTTGACCTGTCGGGTGAGTGGGCACGGCGAAACGGCTCAGCGGTGGTGGCTGGGCGTGCGCCGCGGCCGGCCGCATACCTGTGTCGTCTGTGGGTGGTCGCGGCGTGCGGCCGGGCGCCGCCGATCAGGCGTTTCGCCGCGCCAGAGTTCGGAATCACTCGTCTAGGAACTCAACGGCAGAATCCTGCGCTGGTCAAGGAGGTTCTGGCCTACTGTGGACCGGGTGGGACGCGCGCCCAGGTGTGGCGCGCCTCCCGCCCGACCACGGGGACCTGGACGAGGAGTACGAGATGACTCAGACCATGAACACGCTCGGCGGCGACACCGGCCTGGTGCTGCCCGAGTTCGACGCTCCGCCCGCGGAGCCGCTCGGCCTGCTGCGCAGCTGGATCGAGGCGGCGCAGCAGCGCGGGGTGCGCGAGCCGTTGGCCGCGTCGCTGGCCACCGCCGACGCGGCCGGGCGCCCGTCCAACCGGGTGCTGCTGATCAAGGAACTGGACGACCGAGGCCTGGTGTTCACCGGTTTCACCGGCAGCCGCAAGGGAAACGACCTGGCCGGCCGCCCGTTCGCCGCGGTCAACTTCTCCTGGCGCGAGACGCTCCAGCAGGTCACCGTCTCCGGCCCGGTCGAGACCCTCGCCGCCGCCGACAGCGACCGGCTGTTCGCCGAGCGCCCGCTCGCGGCCCGCGCCACCACGGCGGTCTCCCGGCAGAGCCGCCCGCTGGCCGACGAGGCCCGGCTCAAGGCGGACGCGGCCGCGCTGATCGCCGAGGGCGGCCCGGCCGAACGCCCGGCCGAGTGGGTCGGCTACCGGCTGGTGCCGGAGGTAGTCGAGTTCTGGTACGGCAGCCCCGACCGGCTGCACCGCCGCCTGCGGTACGAGTCCACCCAGTCCGCCGCCTGGACGCACGAGCGTCTGCAACCCTGACCGGGTTCTGATATCAGCTGGGGCTGTGATCTCGGGCCATGGGTAGCCCTGCCGGGCGCGGACTCGCGCCCACGCCCGGCAGGGCTACTCCGCCGGTCGCTACTTCGGCAGATCCCACAGCTGGTTGGAGCCGCCGTTGCAGTCCCAGATGTCCAGCTGGGTCCCTGCCGTTGTGGACAGGGCCGGGTCGTCCAGGCACTTGCCCGAAGCCGGGTTCTTTAACTCGCCGCTGGGCTGCGGCACCCACACCTGGTTTGCGCCGCCGTTGCAGTCCCACAGTTCCACCTTGGCGCCGTCCGCGGTGCCGGCGCCGGTGACGTCCATGCACTTGCCGAGTACGTGGAGCGTGTTGCCCGACCCGATGGTCCACTGCTGCGCGGCGGTGCCGTTGCAGCCCCAGATCTGGATCGCATTGCCGTCCGTGCTGTTCGCGGTGTTGTCGTCCACGCACAGCGCCGGGGCGACGCCCGCGACGATCGGGCCCGTCGACGACGTGCTGCCAGCCCCGGACCACTGCTGGTTCGCACCGCCGTTGCACGTCCACAGCTCCAGCGCCGAACCGTTCGGGTTCGAACTCCCGGTCACGTCGAGACAGAGCCCTGACTGGACGCCGGTGATGGTGCCGTTGCTGTTCCTGGTCCACTGCTGGTTGGCGCCGTTGTTGCAGTCGTAGATGTCGACGGGCGTGCCGGCAGTGGTCTGATTGTTGTAGGCGTCGATGCACTTGCCTTCCAGGCCCAGCGCCTTGGTCGTGGCGTTGTAGGTGACGTTCTGGTTCGGGCCGCCGTTGCAGTCCCAGACCTCCAGGTGCACGCCGTCGTAGTTCGTGCCCTTCGGCGAGTCCAGGCAGCGGCCTGACAGGGCACTGACCAGCGGGGCGCCGATCTCGGTGGTGCCGGACGCCGGGACCACGTGCAGCAGCCGGGATCCGTGGCCGACCACGCTCGCGCTGAACGAACCGGTGAAGGAGCCCAGGGCGGTGTGCGACCACAGGTCCCGGACGCTCGCGCTCCCGGCGAAGCCCAGATCCGACCAGTCCGCGGTCACGTTCGCGGTCGTGCCGCCGAGGTTGAACAGCGCCACGGTGTAACTGCCGTCACCGTCGTAGGCGACCCAGGTCTGCTGTTGTGCGCCCTGGTCCACCGGGTGCGCCGGGCGGCCCATCTGGTCCACGCCGGTGACTTCGGTGTTGGTCAGCATGGCCAGGTCGGCCGAGGTCAGCTTGGTCAGGTCCGTGCCCAGCATGAGCGGCGCCGAGGAGACGGCCCACAGGGTCATCTGGGTCTGGCGTTCGTCGTCGGTCAGCCCGACGCCCGACCCGTTGCCGATCTCCAGCGAGTCCGCGTCGGCCCAGTCGCCGGTGCCGGAGTACTGGACCCAGGCCGGCAGGTCGTTGAAGCGGGTCGACATGTGGGCCCAGTCGGTGACGGTGCTGCAGTAGCACTCCACGTCGTTGTCCACCCGCCAGCCGTTCGCGTACTGCTGCCAGGTCGGGCCGTTGGCGATGTCCAGGGTGTTGGACAGGTCCAGGTAGACGGCGCGGCCGGACTGGGCCAGCGCCTGGGACCAGTGTTCGACGTCTGCGACGTCCCCGCCGGTCCCGCCGACGCCGTCGATCTTGAGGTAGTCGATGCCGTAGGAGGCGAGCAGGTCGGCCCAGGAGTTCAGGAACGCCTGCGCCGCCGCGGGGTTCTTGGCGTAGTCGATGTAGTACATCGCGCCGTCGTGGAAGTTGTAGTTCGGCTCGTAGTCGGTCGTGTCCGAGACGATGTCCCGGGCGTGGAACGACGTGCCCTGGATCGGGGTGTTCTGGTTGTACGCGGCCACCGGGATGCCCGGGGTCAGGTACATGCCGAACTTCTCGCCGAGGCCGTGGACGTAGCTGCCGACCGAGGCCATGCCGTCGGGGAACTTGCCCGAGTCGACGACCCAGCGGCCGTAGGAGTCCACGGTCGTGCCGGGGTTCAGGTAGTAGAAGTCGTCGATGTTGACGTAGTCGTAGCCGTGGCTGAGCAGGCCGCTGGTGGACATCGCCTTCGCCTGGGCTTCGATGTCGGATTCGGTCGGGTTGTAGCGGACGGAGCTCCAGCTGCTCCAGCCCATCGGCGGGGTCGTGCCCGTGCCGTTGGCCTCGGCCAGCGCGGGGGCGGCCGTGGCGGCGCCGAGCCCGACCAGGCACGAGGCCAGGAGCGCGGCGGCGGCGAGCAGGCGCGGCCATCGGCGTGCGGAGTGGTGATCGGGTGGGCACCCGCGTGGTCGGTGTGGCAAGAGGCTCATGGGTTTCCTACAACGGTGTGAGGAGGGGATTGCCGAGGGCGAGCGCGGGCGCCCTGACCTACAGTGTGCACTAATGTTTGGTTATGTCAATCAGGCGTCGCTTGGGTCAACTTCTCAACAATAAGCAACATGTGCCCGGCGACGGGGTCCGATGCCGGGCGGCTCAAGATTTGACCATTGGCCAAGCCTGACTTAATGGCCTGCTAGGAGAATTCTCCTTGAGGGGTGGCGCGTGCAGAGCCCGCGCACGTGGCCTGAATGTACTTACCACTGGTAACAGTCTGCTTCGCCGTCCTCATGGCGATCAAAGATGATTCCTGGAACGATTCGCAGGGTACCGCTTCGGTCGGCCGTGGTCGTGGCGGTCCGGGGCGCGGTCTTGTCCGGTGAATCCGTCCGAGCCGGTGTGCCGGAGGCGTTCGAGGGGATGCGGCCTGGAGCCGTTGGGGACTGGCGATCCGACCTGGGTCGGGCCGTACCGGTTGGAGGGCCGGCTCGGCGGGGGCGGGATGGGTCAGGTGTTCCTGGGCCGTTCTGCGGCCGGCCGGGTGCTGGCGGTGAAGCCTGCCAACCCAGTCCGGTGAGCCCGAACCATGCCGCAACCCCTGTCCCCTCGCCGACAGCCGAACCGGCCCGGTCCGGGCTGAACCGACGCCGGTTCCTGATCGCCACCGGTGCCACCGGGCTCGGCGCCGTCAGCGGCGTCCTCTGGGCGCGGGCAGGCAGCAACCCGACCACGCCGACTGCCACCGGCGACCCCACCACGCCGACTACCGTCGGCACCGCCACGTGGGCGCCGGCTGGCAGCACCCCGGCCGGTGCCCAGGCGGTGGCGTTCAGCCCCGACGGGAACACTCTGGCCGTCGGCAGTTGGCAGGACATCGGCTCCCCGAGCGCCAACGTCAAGATCCAGCTGTGGAACCTTGGCTGACAAACATCCTGCGGCCACTGCTGCTCTTCGTCGCGACAGGTGAGTTCCCTGATGT
The DNA here is from genome assembly GCA_035943635.1 of Actinocrinis sp. Classification (GTDB taxonomy): domain Bacteria; phylum Actinomycetota; class Actinomycetes; order Streptomycetales; family Catenulisporaceae; genus DASZBX01. The sequence continues at coordinate 96,783 of DASZBX010000006.1, forward strand.
GGTATCGAACCACGATCAGGATATCGAATGCGTGTTCTAGTCAACGGTCGCGATTCGCGGTTCCGATTCGAACAAATATTCGATAGCATGGGGTCTGCGCCCGGAACCCCGAGTCCTCGCGAAAACCGCCGACTGTGCACCACGGAAACCCCCATGCCGAAAACTGCCTGCTTGCCTATCTGCCTGCCTGCCCGCGCGCCGGCCGTCGCCCGATGCCGGCCACCTTCCCCGTCAAGGAGTCGATCATGCGACCCGTCGCCCGCCCGCCCCGCCGACGCCGAGCCCGCGGATTCACCGCGGCCGGCGCCCTGGTCGTAGCGGGCACCGCCACTGCGCTGGCCGTGGCCGGGACGTCGTCGAACGCTGCGAACGCGGCAACGGCACCACTCACCGCAACCCGGCCGTCCACGACCACCGCCACGACCACAACCGGCCCGGCCGCACCACCCGCCACCACCACGAATACGAGCAGAGCCCTGATAACAAGCCCATCGCCCCCAACCACTCCGACGACCAATCCCCGTCTCGCGATCCCCACCGACGACCAGGAATGGCGCACCCAGCCGCCCGGCCCGAAACATCCGGTCGAACTCGCCGCCGACCAGATGCCCGGAGCAACGAGCGAAGGATGGAAACCGGACGGCCCGGTGCTGGTCCGGGCGACCACCGGCCACGACATCGGCTTCAGCGAGTGCGCCGCGGCCAAGGGCTCGACCTCCTGGATCCAGAACAGCTACACCGCAGCCGACGGCCAGGACACCGCCGACCAGAACACCTTCACCTACAACGACACCGCCGAAGCCCAAGCCGCCTACACCGCCGCGGCCGACCAGATGCAGGCCTGCCAGCCGATCTCGCGCGCGCTCCAGCCCGCGAACCAGACCATCCCCGATGCGCTCACCGCCCAGACCGCCGCCGGCTCGGGAGCCTACGCCTGGACACGCACCTGGGACGGAGCCGACGGCCTGTCGGCCGCAGCCGGGCAGACCCATCGCTACTACGTCATCATGCACGCGGACACACTGGTCATCGTGACAGTAACCGAATACGCCGGCAGCCCGTCCGCCCCCATCGACGCCGGCGCGAACCCCGGAATCCTCACCGGACTCGTCATCGCGCTGGACGGCCGGCGGTCCGACACCACTCCGGGTGTGTAATGGCAACCGTCCATTCTCATCTGGAGGTCGGCAATGGTCGGTATGCAGGGGCGGGTGACCGGGCGGATCGCGCCGGGCGTCGTGGGCGATCCAGGCCCGGGCCGCCGCCCTGGCCGAGAACCAGGAGGCGGTGATCGCCCAGCAGCTGGCCGAGAACTGGCCGGCCATCGTCCGGGCCGGCGCGGAGGCCTTCGCCGGGGTCGACCACATGGTCGTGCTCAACGGCGCCGAGGGCGTCAACGACATGCTCGCCAAGGCCCTGACGATGGGCGGCACCGGACTGGGCCTGGCCCGCAACCTGCTCGCCTCGCTCAAGCCGGAGGCGGACGGTCAGGCCGGGCCGAACGGCGAGCACCGGCCGGGCCAGCAGATCCCGATCGAACTGAAGTAGCGGATCAGGACACAGCCGATGAGGTGAAAAGCGTGTAGCAGCAAGGTTTCCGGGCTCGCATCCGTTTGCCGATGCGGGCCCGGTCCGCGTGCCGTCTCAGTCCACGATCATGATGATGTCAAGGCACGGCGTCGGCCGGGCCGCGGGCAAACCATCCCAGAGTGGACAGATATGATCGGAACTGTCCCACATGACGAGATTATTTCGGAATGCCTTGCCGCCGCGGCGGGCCCTGTATCAGACTTCTTTCCGGAAGATCCGCAGAAGTTCTCTCCTGCCCGCACTTCCCGAACTTTATCAAAGAGTTCGTATTTAATGGGGTTGACAATGCTGTAGACCCCGGTCGATCGCCGGTGGCACAGGGGCGCCGTCGGCAGCGGGGCGGGCACTGAAGCTGAAGCATCGACGCGGCCGGAGCTGGTCCGGTCCGCCATCACACACCTGAGGGATGTTTACGGGTATGGGCAAGATCAACCCGCGCAAGATCGTGCTGGCCTTCTCCGGCGGTCTGGACACGTCGGTCATTCTCAAGTGGCTGCAACTGTCGTACGACGCGGAGATCGTCACGTTCACCGCGGACCTGGGCCAAGGAGACGAGCTGGAGATCGCCCGGGAGCGGGCGCTCGCGCTGGGCGTGAAGCCGGAGAACATCTTCATCGAGGACCTGCGCAGCGAACTGGTCCGCGAGTACGCGTTCCCGATGTACCGGGCGAACGCCGCGTACGAGGGCGACTACCTGCTCGGCACGCCGATCGCCCGGCCGCTGGTGGCCAAGCGGCAGATCGAGATCGCGCGCCGGGTCGGCGCCGACGCGGTGGCCCACGGCGCGACCGGCAAGGGCAACGACCAGCTGCGGTTCGAGCTCGGCTACTACGCGCTGGCCCCGGAGATCCAGGTGATCGCGCCGTGGCGGGAGTGGGACATGGCCGGCCGGGCCGACCTGATCGCCTACGCCGACGCGCACGGCATCCCGGTGGCCAAGGACAAGCGCGGCGGGGCGCCGTACTCGGCCGACGCGAACATGCTGCACATCTCCTGCGAGGGCAAGGAGCTCGAGGACCCCTGGGTGACGCCGGAGGACGGCGCCTGGGTCCGGGTCACCTCGCCGCAGGACGCCCCGGACGAGCCGACCGTGATCGAGATCGACTTCGCCCAGGGTGACCCGGTCGCGATCGACGGCGTGGCGCTGGACCCGGTGGCGCTGCTGACCCGGCTCAACGAGCTCGGCGCGGCGAACGGGATCGGCCGGATCGACATCGTCGACACCCGCTACGTCGGGATGAAGTGCCGCGGGCTGTTCGAGAACCCCGGCGGCACGATCTGGCAGCGGGCGCACCGCGCGATGGAGTCGATCACGCTCGACCGCGGCGAGGCGCACCTGAAGGACGAGCTGATGCCGCGCTACGCGGAGCTGATCTACAACGGGTTCTGGTTCTCCCCGGAGCGCGAGATGCTCCAGGCCCTGATCGACACCAGCCAGCGCTACGTCACCGGAACCGTGCGGCTGAAGCTGTACAAGGGGAACGTGATCGTCGAGGGCCGTAAGAGCCCGCACTCGCTCTACAGCCAGAGCCTGGTCACCTTCGAGGAGGGCGGCGCGTATCAGCAGCATGACGCGACCGGCTTCATCCGGCTGAACGCGCTGCGGCTGCGCCGGCTGGCGAGCGTGCGCAGCGGCGCGGCCCCGGCGGGCGACCCGGACGGCGTCTGAGCAGGCCCGGAAGAACCCAGAAGACAGGACTGCGCTGATGCCTCAGAAACAGCTGCTCACGATCGACGATCTCACCGCCGCCGAGGTCCTGGACGTCATCTCCCTCGCCGACGCGTTGGAGGCGCACGCCCGGCGGATCGGCCACCTCCCGCCCCTGCTGCGCGGCAAGTGCCTGGGGATGATCTTCGACGAGACCTCGCTGCGCACCCGCAGCGCGTTCGAGCGGGCCGTCGGCGACCTCGGCGGCCAGGCGATCCACTACAACGGCGCCGAGGCCCGGGTCGGCCGGCACGCCAAGAAGGCCGAGCACCTGCCCGACTTCGTGAACGTCGCCGGCGCGTTCAACGACGTGCTGCTGAGCCGGATCTACGACTACGCGGTGCAGGAGCAGATCTGTCGGCTCTCGCCGGTGCCGTTCATCAACGGCATGTGCGACAAGCACCATCCGACTCAGGCATTGTGCGACTTCCTGACCATCCGGCGCCAGTTCGGCTTCCTGGAGGGCATCCAGATCGCCTTCGTCGGCGACGGGACGAACATCGCCCGCTCGCTCGCGCAGACCGCGGCCAAGGTCGGTGCGCGTTTCACCTGCGCCACTCCGGCGGACTTCGCGCTGCCGGCGGCCGAGACCGCGCACCTGGCCGGATTCACCGCCACGACCGACCCGTACGCCGCCGTCGCCGGCGCGCACGTGGTGGTCGCCGACGCGTGGATCCCGATGAACAAGGCCGACGAGGCCGACCTGCGCCGCGAGATTCTGGCACCCTTCCGGGTCACCCCGGAGCTGATGGCCGCCGCCCGCCCGGACGCCGTGTTCCTGCACAACCTGCCCGCGTACCGCGGGGACGAGGTCGTGCCGGAGGTCATCGACGGGCCCAAGTCGCTGATCTACCCGGAGGCCGTGGCCAGGCTGCACGTCGCCCGGGCCCTGCTGCTCTACTGCCTGCACCCGGCCTGGCCGGAGCTGGTGGCGGCCGCGCAGGCCGAGTCGGCCGAGGAGTTCGGCCGCCAGATCACCGAGATCGCGCAACGTCCGGCAGTGGCAGCGACAGCGGAGGCACGCGCATGAGCGACACGGAACAGACGGCGAATACTGCCTCAACCCTGGCCGCGGCCGCCGCGAGCATGGCGGCGATCGGATCGACGGCGCACTTCGACCGGCGGCTCGCGCCGTACGACATCGCCGTCTCCCGGGCGCACGTCGCGATGCTGCGCCACCAGGGAATCGTCCCGCCGGAGGCCGCCGACGCACTCCTCAGCGGTCTGACCAAGCTGGACGAGCTCGTCCGCTCGGGCGCCGAGGTCCTGGACCCGGAAGCAGAGGACGTCCACACCGCGATCGAGGAGTACCTCGAATCGCAGATCGGCGCGGACGCCGGCTGGCTCGGCACCGCCCGGGCCCGCAACGACCTGGCCGTGACCGCGCTGCGTTTGTGGCTGCGCGACCAGACCGCCGCGCTGACCGCCAAGCTCCTGGCGCTGGCGGAGGCACTGCTCGGCCAGGCCGAACAGCACGCCGCGACCGTCATGCCCGGGTTCTCGCACCTGCAGATCGCCCTGCCGCTGACCTTCGGCCAGGTCTGCCACGCCTACGCGGAGGCGTTCCTGCGCGACGTGCAGCGGCTGGCCCTGGCGCTGAGCCTGCAGGACGAATCCCCGATGGGCTCCGGCGCGCTGGCCGGCACCGGGTTCCCGATCGACCGGACGGCCGTGGCCCGCGAGCTCGGATTCGCCCGGCCGACCGCGAACTCGCTGGAGAGCGTCGGGGACCGCGGCTTCGCGCTCGACTTCCTGAGCGCGGGCGCGTCGGTCGCGCTGAACCTCTCCCGCTTCGGCGCGGAGATCGTGTTCTGGTCCTCGCAGCCGGTCGGCCTCATCTCGCTGCCGGACGAGCTGGTCAGCTCGTCCTCGGCGCTCCCGCACAAGCGCAACCCGGACGCGGCCGAACTGGTCCGCGGCAAGTCCGGCCGGGTCCTGGGCAACCTGCACGCCCTGCAGACGGTCGTCAAGGGCCTGCCGCTGAGCTACTTCCGGGACCTGCAGGAGGACAAGGAACCCCTGTTCGACACCGCGGACACCCTCGCCCTGTCGCTGGACGCCGCGGTCTCCCTCGCACAGCTGATGCGGCCGAACGTCGCGGCGATGCGCGCGGCCGCCGACGCCGCATTCATCACCTCCAGCGACCTGGCCGACTGGCTGACCCGCGAGCAGGCGATCCCGTTCCGCGAGGCACACCACCTGGTCACCAAGCTGGTGCGCCGGTGCGGGCAGGAACAGTGCACGCTCGGCGAACTGCCGCTGGAGTCGCGCCGCAGCATCGACGAGCGCCTGGCCATCGCCGACTGGCCGAACCTCACGGTCGAGGCCTCGGTCCAGTCGCGCGACAGCGAGGGCGGCACGGCGCCGCGGCGCGTGCTGGAGGCCGCCGCGCGGACCCGGACGAAACTGGCCGCGCTGCGCGCCGAGATCACTACCGAAGAAACCATCGAGCAGGAACGGGGGATCGGACGTTGATCACGTCAGATCTGGTGGAGAACAGAGAGCAGTACTGGAAAGACGGCTACACGGTCATCCGTGGGGTCTACCCGGCCGCCGAGATCGAGGCCTACCGCGCCGAGTGCGACCGCCTGTGGAACCTCGAAGGGCTCGACGACGACCTCAACCTGCGCACGGAGTTCCGCCGCGGCCCGGACGGCGAGTGGGTCTTCGACCGGCTCGACCCGGTCCTGGACATCTCGCCCGGGCTCAACGCCGCCGCGTCGCACCCGGTGCTGATGGGCGCGCTGGCGACCGTGCTCGACGGCTCGGCGCAGCTGCTCAAGTGCAAGCTGATCCGCAAGGAGCCGGGCGTGAACGGCTACGCCGCGCACCAGGACTTCCTGTACTGGAAGTGGCTCGACACCGCCCCGGACGCGCTGTGCACGGTCGTCATCAGCCTCTACCCGAGCGACGAGCGCTCCGGCGGGATCGGCTTCTACCGGGCCGGCCACGAGCGCCTGCTGCCCGGCCCGGCCGACGACCCGGACGGCGACTTCGACCCGGCCCAGCTCGATCCGTCCACCATCGACGTCCCGTCGGTCGACGTCGGCGACGTGCTGGTCTTCCACTCCCTGGCCCCGCACTTCAGCGGCCGCAACAACGCCGAGCTGCCCAGGACCGTGCTGCTGCCCTCGTACTGCGTCACCGACGAGGTCGGGCTGTACCAGCGGTACTACGCCCGGGAGATCGTGCGCCGGTGCCGGGAGATGGTCGGGTTCGAACGCTACTTCGCCGGCAACGCAGGCATCTGAGTCACGCCGCTCCGGCCGCAGTCCGCCTTTCCGCTCACTGGTTCCAGAAGGTACGAGACAATGAATATTCTGCTGCTGCACCCGGTCGCGAGCTGGTCCCTGGACCGGGTCGCCGTGGTCTGCGAGCGCGAGGACTGGCAGCTGACGATCGTCACCATCGAGAGTTCGACGGTCGGCGAGAAGGCCGCCACGCTCCGCGAATGGATCCGGGTGCCGGCCCTGTCGGACGACCCGCGGGAGCTGCTCGGGCAGATCGGGGAGCGCCGGTTCGACGCGGTGGTGGCCGGCAACGAGTTCGCGGTGATCGCCGCCGACGTGCTGGCGCGCGAACTGGGCCTGTTCCACAACGACGTGGACAGGATCCGGGCCTCGCGGAACAAGGCCCTGATGCGCGCGGCGTTCGAGGAGTACGGCGTCCCGCAGCCGAAGGTGGTCGCCCGGCTGGACTCGGCCGCGGACCGCGCCGGGGTCGCCTGGGACGCGGTGTCCTTCCCGGTGATCGTCAAGCCGGTTGACATGGCGATGAGTTTGTTCGTGCGCAAGTGCGACTCGCGGGCCGAGGTCGAAGACACCCTGGAGCGGATGTCCGCGTTCAAGCTGTCCCGGCTGACCAACTACGTGTTCGACACCGGCGCGCTGATCGAGGAGTTCGTCGACGGCCCCGAGTACAGCCTCGAATGCGTCGTGCAGGACGGCGAGGTGGTCGAGCACGCGCTGACCCAGAAGTTCAACTCGCCGCTGCCGGCCTGCTACGAGACCGGGCACGTGTCCGGCGCCGAGATCCCGCCGCGGCACCGGCAGCCGCTGCTGGACGCCGTCGCGCGGATCGCCCGCAGCTGGGGGCTCAGCCGCGGGGTGATGCACGTGGAGTTCAAGATGACCGACGAGCGGCTGAGCATCATCGAGGCCGCCGCCCGGCCGGCCGGCGGCCACGTGCCGGAGATCGTCGAGCTCCAGCACGGCCTGTCCCTGGAAGAGGCGTTCCTGTTCGCCCGGCTCGGCCGGGACCGGCCGGTCGCGCCGCGCGGGCCGTCCGGCGTGCGGCACGGGATCCGCTTCCACTTCCAGGAGCGGTCCGCGACCGAACGGCCGCAGAGCGTGGAGGTGGTGAAGGTGGTGCACGATGACGACGGCGTCGTCCCCGGCGCCGAACCCTTCTCGGTGAACCGGCGCACGGGCTACTCGATCCTGCGCAGCGAGTCCCCGGAAGACCTGGACCGCTACATCCGGGTGCTGTGACCGTGGCCGAGGACACTCCGAAGCAGGTCGTCGTCGTGGGCGGCGGGCCGGTATTGTGCGACCGGCTGCGGCAGGCCGGCGCGCAGATCACCATGGTCGACACGCCGGCCGGATACGATCCGTCGCTCGTCGCCGCGGCCGCGCGCACCGTGCTGGCCGAGTACGACGATCCGACCCTCATCCCGCTGCTGCGCGCACTGCACGAGCAGTCGCCGTTCACCGCGGTGCTCTCGCTCACCGAGCAAGGCCTGCTGCCCGCGGCCCGGATAGCGGCCGAGCTCGGGATCCCCGGCCTTCCCCCGGGCGTGGTCGCCCGAACGAGGGACAAGGCCGCCATGCGCGCCTGGCTGCGCGACCAGGGGTTCTCCGAGGTCCCGGCCGCGATCGTCCGGGACGCCGCCGACATCCGCGGTTTCGCCGACGAACACGGCTACCCGGTGATCGTCAAGCCGCGGCACGGCCAGGGCAGCGACCACGTCGCCTGCTTCCGCCGGACCGAGGAGGTGATCACCCCGCCCGCGATCGCCGACGACTACCTGGCCGAGGCGTTCCTGCCCGGCCCGGAGGTCTCGGTCGAGGCGCACAGCTGCGCGGGCGAGCACCACGTGATCGCGATCACCGCGAAGCTCACGAACGACGAGGACGAGGCGAACCCGTTCGTGGAGATCGGCCACCTCGTCCCCGCACCGCTGGACCCGGCGGACACGGCCGCGGTCACCGCGTACGTCACCGGGTTCCTGGACGCGATGGGCATCACCGACGGCCCGAGCCACACCGAACTGCGCCTGACGCCGGCCGGCCCCGCGGTGGTCGAGACGCACACCCGGGTCGGCGGGGACTCGATCCCGACCCTGGTCCGCCAGGCCACCGGACACGACCTGATCGGCCTGCTGGTCCAGTGGGCGCTGGACCGGACCCGGCCGGGCGAGCCGGAGCCCACCCTCGGCCGGGCCGCCGCGATCCGCTTCTTCACCCCGCCGCCGGGCCGGGTCCGCTCGGTCACCGGAGTGCCGCGCTTCCAGGGCCTGCCCGGCGTGCTCAGGCTGCACCTGCCGCTGAAAGCCGGGGACCGGATCGCCCCGGTGGCCGACTCCCGGACCCGGGCCGGCTACGTCCTGGCCGTGTCCACCGCGGGCGATCGGGCGGTCGACCTCTGCCGCCGGGTAATCTCAGGCGTTCAGATCGATGTCGGGTAGCGGGCCCCGGGCCCGGACGCCCGGCGTCCCCTCCTCGGAAAGGCAGCGAAGCAGATGACAGACGAAGCAGGCAAGGACACCGGCCTGATCCGCGGACGGTTCGACGAGGGCCTGGCCCAGGTGATGGAGCAGATCAACGCCTCGATCGGCTTCGACCAGCGGATGGCCGCCCAGGACCTGGACGGCTCGGTCGCGCACGTCACCATGCTGGCCGAGCAGGGCATCGTGGCCGAGGCCGACGCCATCGCGATCAAGAAGGGCCTGGAGACGATCCGGGCCGAGATCGCGGCCGGGGAGTTCGCCTTCTCGACCGCGCTGGAAGACATCCACATGAACATCGAGGCCCGGCTCGGCGAGCTGATCGGCGCCGCCTCCGGCCGGCTGCACACCGCGCGCAGCCGCAACGACCAGGTCGCCACCAGCTTCCGGCTCTGGGTCCGGGACGCGCACGACCGCGCGTCGGACCTGGTCGGCCAGCTCATCAAGGCCCTGGTCGACCTGGCCGCGCAGAACACCGAGACCATCATGCCCGGCTACACGCACCTGCAGAGCGCCCAGCCGGTCTCGTTCGGCCACCACCTGATGGCCTACGCCGAGATGTTCGGCCGCGACCACGGCCGGCTGCGCGACTCCCGGGCCCGGATGAACGAGTCCCCGCTCGGCGCGGCCGCCCTGGCCGGCACCTCGTTCCCGATCGACCGGGAGCGCACCGCGCAGCTGCTCGGCTTCGACCGGCCGATGCACAACTCGCTGGACGCGGTCTCGGACCGGGACTTCGCGCTCGAGTACCTCGCCGCCGCGTCCCTGTGCATGACCCACCTGTCCCGGCTGGCCGACGAGATCGTGCTGTGGATGTCGCCGCAGTTCGGCTTCATCGAGCTGTCCGACGCCTGGACCACCGGTTCCTCGATCATGCCGCAGAAGCGCAACCCGGACGCCGCCGAACTGGTCCGGGGCAAGACCGGCCGGGTGCACGGCTCGCTGTTCGGCCTGCTCACCGTGATGAAGGCGCTGCCGCTGACCTTCTCCAAGGACATGCAGGAGGACAAGGAGCGCACCTTCGACGCCGCCGACACCCTGGACCTGTGCCTGAAGGCCACGATCGGCATGGTCAAGGACCTCAAGCCGCGGCCGGCCGCGATGCGCGCGGCGGCCGGATCCGGGCACGCCACCGCGACCGACCTGGCCGACTGGCTGACCCGGGAGCTGGGCATGCCGTTCCGGGAGGCACACCACATCACCGGCCGGATGGTGCGCCGGGCCGACGAGCTCGGCCGCGGCCTGGACGAGCTGACCCTGGCCGAGATGCGCGAGGTCGACCCGAGGGTGGACGAGCGGGTGTTCGCGGTCCTGGCCGTGGAGGACTCGGTCACCTCGCGCCGCAGCCTGGGCGGCACCTCGCCCGAACGGGTACGCGAGGAGGTCGAATCGTGGCGGGCCCGTCTGGACCGGCTGAACACCGACTGACCACCTACCGGGAGATCTTCGGGATCCGCGAGTTCCGGGTCCTGTTCGTCGTCCGCCTGTTCACGATGACCGGCGTCGTGCTGGCCGGCCTGGCGCTGGGCACCGTGATGTACGACGAGACGCGCTCGCCGTTCCTGACCGCGCTCTCGCTGTTCGGCGGGCCGCTCGTGCAACTGGTCACCGCGCGCTACCTGATGGCGTCCTCGGACCTGTTGCGGCCGCGGACCGCGATGGTGCTGATGGCGGCCATCGCGACGTCGACCGCCTCCCTGCAGATGATCCCGGGTCTGCTGTGGTGGATGCGCTTCCTGATCCTGGCGGGCGGGTACGTCGCGATGGCCGCGACCTCCGGCACGGTGCTCGCGATGCTCTCGAACATCGTCCCGAAGGACGCGTTCGTGCTGGCCCGGGCCACGATGAACATCACGGTCGGCGGCATGCAGATCATCGGCAACGGCCTCGGCGCGGTGCTGCTGGCCCTGGTGTCGCCGTCCTGGCTGTTCGGGATCGCCGCGGCGGTCGCGGTCACCGCCGGGGTGACCGCCCGGGCCGGGCTGGCCGACCGCCCGCCGCGGGCCGGCGGCCGGGTGCTCGAACGCAGCCGCCGGGTCAACCGGGAACTGCTCGGCTCGCGCGTGATCCAGCCGCTGTACCTGATGATGTGGGTGCCGAACGGGTTGATCGTGGGCTGCGAGGCCCTGTTCATCCCGTACGCCGGGAACCACGCCGGCTACCTGTTCGCGGCCGGCGCGGTCGGCATGCTGGCGGGCGACATCGTGATCGGCCGGTTCATCCCGGAGGAGCCGCGGGACCGGATGATCCTGCCGCTGCGGGCGCTGCTGGCGCTGCCGTTCCTGGTGTTCCCGTTCGCGCCCCCGCTGCCGCTCGCGGCGCTGCTGGTCGGCGTGTCCGCGTTCGGCTACCCGGCGTCCCTGCCGTTGCAGGAGCGGCTGGTGCGGCACACCCGCGAGGATGTGCACGGGCAGGCGTTCGGCCTGTCCACCACGGGTCTGATGGTTGGCCAGGCCCTGGGCGCGGTGCTGGCCGGCCTGATCGCGGACGCGTTCGGCGCCACCCGCTCGGTCGGTTGGGCGATGGCCGTCATGGCCGTGCTGTCGTTGCTGGTCACCGCATTGCTGCGCAGTGGACTGCGGCGGTCGGGCCCCCAGGCGGCGATGATCGGGGCCGCCCTCTCCTGATGTCCTGCAGCGCGCCGTCGGCGGCGTGATCGCGGGTCCCCGAGGCCCGCGGCGCGAAAAGCCGACCGGCGGCGCGTGCGCACTCTCGGTTACTGTTGGTGATCATCTTTCAGCAGGGGGTAGTTCCGCATGTCCCAAATCTCGATTTCGCAGCCTTCCGGGCGCACAGAGGGCGTCCCGGCGCCGCAGTTGTTGTTCAAACGGGCGACGGTGCTCGGCCGGGACGAGGCCGTGTTCACCGGCAAGCTGCTCGTGCTCGCGGCCCTGATATCCGGCGGAGCGATACTCGCGGTGCAGGCGTCGTGGACGCTCGCCGCATGCGGCGTGGCGCTGCTCGCCGCGGCCTACACGCACGCGGTCGAGCTGCAACACCAGTGCCTGCACCACTCGGCGTTCCGAAACTCCCGGATGCACCGGCTCGCCGGCGTCCCGCTGGGCGCGCCGCTGCTGGTGTCCTACAGCCACTACCGCGTCCGCCACCTCCAGCATCACCGCTTCCTGGGCACGCCCGACGACACCGAGTTCTTCGGCTTCGACACTCGCAAACCCCTGACGATCGGCGCGCTGGCCAAGGGCATGTTCGACCTGAGCCGGATCGCGAACGTGCTGCGCGACATCGCCCGCTGCCTGACCGGCCGCTGGCAGTACGACATGGGCCAGATCGCACCGAAGAGCCGCAGGGCCATCATCAGCGAGTACCGGTGGTTCGGGATCGGCTTGGTGCTGCTCGCCGCGGTCAGCGCGCTCGGCGGTGGCCCGCTCGTGCTGCGGCTGTGGCTCGTCCCGTTCGTGGTGGCCATGCCGCTGCACTTCCTGGTGGAACTGCCCGAGCACATCCTGTGCGACACCTCCAGCATCGACGTGCTGCGCAACACCCGGTCGATCACCGGAAGCTGGATCACGACCTGGTTCACCAACGGCAACAACCTGCACGTAGAGCACCACGCGGCGATGAACGTCCCGATCAACCGCCTGCGCGAGCGCCATGGCGACGTGCAGGAGTACGGAGTGAACGTGCAGCGTACATACCTGGAGTTCTTCGCGATCGTGCTGCGCGAGGTGTGGCAGAACGGCAAGCATGTTTCGCAGTGACCGACGACAAGCGCCGGTCAACACAGCATTGACCCGCATCCGGAGCCGCTGCCAGATCGGCACGGCGACAGCGGACCCGCGGGCGAGCAGGTACCACGCGGTGGTGCCGGTGCCGACGAAGAAGCCGATGGGCCAGTTCGTCTGATAGGACAAGGCGATCGCGCCCCAGACGGTGGTCAGCGCGAGCAGGACGGACAGCGTCATGGCCGGCAGCGGATGCCTGGTGACGGCGCGGGCGGCCGCCGCGGGCCCGACCATCAGGCTGAACATGAGCAGCGCGCCGACGACCGGGACCGCGGTGGTCGTGGCGAGGGCGACCAGTGCCAGGAACAGCGGGTCGAGCCACGCGGTCCGGCTGCCGCGGGCCTCGGCCAGGCCGGGGGAGGTGCCGGCGAGCACGAGCGGACGGTAGAGCACTGCGATGGCGGCCAGGCGCGCGGCGGCCGGCAGCGCGGTCGTCACGACCTCCTGATCGCTGATGCCCAGGATCTCGCCGAACAATAGGGAGAAGACTTCGGGTGCGTATTCACTGCCGAACGACAGGAACAGGGCGCCGAGGCCCAGCATCATCGCGACGGTCAGGATGGCCGCCCTACAGAGTCGGAGCCGAGGTACCGGAACTCAGCGCGCCATCGAGGGCTGATACTTCCGCGAGCATCCACTTCTGGTAGTCGTATCCAGGAGTGGGCATGGTCTCGTAGACCCCGACGACCGGGATGTTGTTCTGGTGCGCCAGGGTGAGCAGCGACCCGGTCAGGCTGTCGGTCACCTGCTGGTTGTAGACGAACACCTTCACCTTGTGGCCGGTGAACAGGGACTGCTGGGTCGCAACGTCCTGCGGCGAGGGGTCGGCGCCATTCATCACGGCGGCTGGAAGGAAAACGGGGTCATGTTGTCCAGCCCCGCGGCATCAAGCAGATAATCGGCGACCGGCTCGGTCGTAGCCACCCCGGCGTCACCATATCTCGCCTTCAGCTGCGCGATCGCCGTGGTCCACGAACTCAGGGAACTGTCGAGGAGTTGGCGTCGGCCTTCTCGATCGGACGCCCGACGCCCCGATTCCTCGCCCCCGCGCCCCGAGGCTCGCGCCTCCACCGGCAAATACGCCGCCGCCCCCGATCGCGCGAAGCGATCAGGGGCGGCGGCGGTGCTCGGCGCTGGAGTTCTGCACTCTCACCGCGCTAGGTCAGCGGTCTTCGCGGAACTCGACGTGCTGCCGGGCGACCGGGTCGAACTTGCGCAGGACCAGCCGGTCCGGGTCGGTGCGCCGGTTCTTGCGGGTGACGTAGGTGTAGCCGGTTCCGGCGGTCGAGCGGAGCTTGACGACCGGACGCAGTTCGTTGCGTGCCACGGGTTTCTCCTCGGGCGGGGTCGGTGCGGCCCGGGTGGCGAGCCGTCGTCCTCTTCAACATGATGGAAATGAAATTCATTCCCACTCACTCGACCGGGCAGATCCCCGCTCCCACTCCACTCCCACGCCCACGCCCACTTCTGGTCAGGGAATCACCCGAACCGGCGACCCGCTCAGAAACGCCCGGATGTCCTCCACAACCTGGCCGTACATCACCCGAAATGTGGCCTCGTTCGCGTAACCCAAATGAGGCAACAGCACAGCATTCTCGACCTTCAGCAGCGGATGGTCCGCCGGCAACGGCTCCCGGTCGTACACATCAAGCCCCGCTGCCGCGATGGTCCCCGAGGTCAGTGCGTCAACGAGCGCGGCCTCGTCGATGATCGGCCCGCGAGACGTGTTGACGACGACAGCCGTGCGCTTCATCTGAGCCAGATCCGCCGCACCGAACAATCCCCGCGACCGGCCCCCGAGTACGAGATGAATCGACAGCACATCCGACCGACGCAGCAACTCCTCCTTGGTGACGCGCTCAACCCCGACCTCGGCCGCGCGTTCGCCGCTCAGGTTCGTGCTCCAGGCGATCACGTCCATCCCGAACGCCCGGGCCGGCCCGACCATCTCGGACCCGAGCCGGCCGAGCCCGGCCAGACCCAAGGTCGCCCCGGCCAGCGTGCCCGGCAGCCCGCGCTGCCACACGCCCGCGCGCAGGGCACGGTCCTCGATCGTCACCCGCTTCGTCGCCGCGAAGATCAGCGCCCAGGCCACCTCGGTGGTCGAACTCACCCCGGCCGCACCCGCCGACGCGCCCTGCGTCCCGGCCATCGGAATGCCGCGTTCACGCAGGTAAGCCAGGTCGACGGACGCGTTGCCCATACCGGTCGTGATCACCAGCCGCAACGCCGGCAACCGCTCCAACACCCGGCGCGGAAAGGCCGTCCGCTCGCGCATCAGCACCAGGATCTCGAACCCGGCGAGCGTCTCGGCGAGCGCATCCTCCGCGATCGGCGAGCGGAAGAACTCCACGTCGACGTCGTCCCCGAGGGACCCCCAATCGGCGTACTCGCGAGCCCGACCCTGGTAATCGTCCAACACCGCAACACGTGTCATGAGAACCACCTTACGTCCCACCACACCACGCTCCCGATGGCCTCGCATCGCCCCCCCACGACGACCTCATGCAAGCGGCCCCGATCGCGGTGGTTTCCACCACCTGACCAGGGCCGCCCCGCCTTTACTTCGCCTACCTACCTACCGATCTACCTACCTACACTCAGCTCAACTGCGAAAGGCTGATCGTGTTGGCCATTTCCTGATATCCGGCGTCGTTCGGGTGCAGATGGTCGCCCGAGTCATAGGCCGGAGCCAGGGCCAGCTGGTTGTTCGGATCACGCATCGCCGCATCGAAGTCGACCACCGCATCGAACGCGCCGCCGTTGCTCCGAATGAAGCTGTTCACAGCCTCGCGGACCGCCTCATACGCCGACGTGTACGCGGAGTACCCCTGGAACGGCGTGATCGTCCCGACGACCACGCGGATCCCGTGCGCGTGCGCCTCGGCCGCGATCTGCTGCAGCCCGGCGATGATCTGCGCGGAGGTGATGCCCGACTTGGCGTCGTTGACCCCCTCCAGGATGACCACGGTCCGCACCCCGCTCTGCGCGAACACGTCCCGGTCCGCCCGGGACACGGCGCTGATCCCGCCGGTCCCGGTGCCCGAGACGCCGGTGAAGTCGTCCGCGGCCACCCGGTTCGCGCTGATCCCCTCGTCCACGACGCCGGACTGCGGGTACTGGGTCTGCGCGAGCAGGCGCCGGGCCAGGTCGTTCGGCCAGCGGGTGTTCGCGTCGACGGTCGAGTTGAACCCGTCCGTGATCGAGTCCCCGAGCGCCACGACCGTGCCGACCGCCGAACTCGGCAGCACGTCGATCCCGGACAGCAGGGTCCAGAACCCGAACGTGTTGCTCACCGGGTAGTTCGACACGTCGGCGGTCTGGTCCCCGGCCTGGTCGGCGGTCGAGTACATGTCCTGCTGGCCGAGGCTGTGGAACGAGGCCAACTGCACCGGCCCGGGCAGGTAGATGCTGACCAGCAGGTTCGTGTCAGCCGGAAGAGTGAACCCGACCGCGTCGCTCATCACCTGGCCGCCGGCCGGGATGATCGTGGACTGATTACCCTCGAAGGTGAGCGTGACCGGCGTCGCCGCGGCCGAAGAGCCCGAACTCTGCACGGCGATGGTGGCATGCCCGATCACGACCGGCGCGGTACCGAACGCGTTGTCCAGACGTATTCGGGCGCTGCTGCCGCCGATGCTGGAGTGTTCGACCATCCGCAGCGTACGAGCGGTCCACGGCCCGGACACGATGCCGTCGTCGATGCTGTCGGCCCAGGTCCCGGCCCAGTTGCCGGACCCGAGGCGAACCCCGAGGGCGAACACGTGCATGGCAGCGGTGCCGTTGCCCGGCGCCGCACTGATCGCAGGCAGCGTCACGGACGCGACGGACTTGGCCGGATTCAGCGCAACGGTGTCGGGATACAGCTTCATCGGAAACGCGACGGTCCCACTCGGCCCGTTCCAGTGCGGCAACTCGATCGCCATGGCGTCGGTCGGCCCGGAATACCAGTCCCCAACCGACAAACTGTAGGACTGCGTGCTGCCATCGGTGTAGGTAATCGTGCCGCTACCACTGGTCCCGCCAACCGTGCTGGCCAACAAGAACGTCAGAGCATTGCCAGTTCCGGAGACCGCAACCTTCTGCCCATCCGCAACAACGTTGTCAGCTTGCCCGGAAGGCACATTCGGCCACGTCAACGTGGTGGCGTTGAGCGTGATCGAAGCCCCCGGCACCCAACCGGCAGCAGCCAAGTCCTCCGCAGACAGACTATGCCCCGACCCGTCCAGGTTCGCAGCCGCCGTATTGGAGTTGTCGCTGATCCCCACATTGTTGAAGAACGCGCTGAGCCCAGTAGCCCCGCTGGTAGGCGCAAACGCGACAGCGAACACATGCAACGCTGCCGTGTTCACAGTCGTAGCGCTGACGGTCGGCAACGTGACACTGGCTACGGTCTTCCCCGCAGTCAGCGCCACCGAATCCGAGTACAAATTGACCTGGTGCACCTGAGCCCCACCGGACCCATTCCGATATCCAGCCCCTGCGACAATGCCCGCCGTCCCACTCCACCAGTCCGCCGACGCCAGCGTAAATGCCTGCGTACTGCCGTCCGTATAGGCGATCGTCCCGCTCCCACTGGTATTGCCATCCGTACTGGTGACAACGAAGTCCAGCGCTTTACCGCCACCCGAGAGAGTGAAACTCTGCCCGTCCGCGACAACGTTGTCCACACTACCCGGACGAACATTCGGAACCTGAACCGAGGCACCGTCACCCAGCGAGACGCTCAGATTGGGCGCCCACCCCACAGCGGCCAGCGCCTCGGCCGAGAAACCGTACCCGCCCCCATCCAGATTCGCTCCGCCAGGATTGGCATCGTCACTGATCCCGGTGTTGTTGAACAAGGCGGCCAGCGAAGCCGCCGCCGCAGGCCGAGCATCCGCCGAAGCCTGAACCGGCACCGCGACCGCAAGAGCCGCAGCCATGGACCCGGCCACCAGACAGGCCAGCCCGGAAGAGAGCCGGCCGGGCAGACCCCGCCCGGGTAAGAACGCGCCGGTACGTCGCAGCATGGATGCGATTCCCTTTCGATCAAGCGGAACACCGCCGCCGACCACCCGCCAACCGATCCCGGCACAGGTCGACGAGGGGATGGCAACGTTGTCATACATCCGCGTCAGGGATTAAGGTCACTGATTTTCGCCCCTCTGTCAAGCATCTGCGCAACCCCGCCCGCAGACCCTGAATCCCCAACCCCGGTTGGCGCGCTGCGCCGCGATCGTGTACCTATTCTGCCATGCCACTACGCCCCGGCGTTGATTCCGCGACACCGCTCGCCACATCCTCGCCCGCCTCGTCGACCGCAGTGTCCGTCATCCTCATCGGAAGTGGAAGGGCCCAGCTGAGCGAGCCCGCCATGGCCCGCGCCCTGTATGTCAGCCCACTGTTCGCACGCCGACGGGCCAGGGCTGAGGCGAGCGGTGTGCCGTGGTTCGTCGTCAGCGGCCGCTGGGGACTGCTCGACCCCGGAGACGTCCTCGCGCCCTACTCCTTCTCCCTCGCGGAGCAGTCGATGAGCTACCGGCGAGCCTGGGGCCGCTTCGTGGCCGAGCAGCTCTGCCTGGTCAGCTCGGTCGGCCGCGGCGACGTCGTGGAGATCTGCGCCGGTGCCGCCTACGCCACCGCGCTCACTGCCCCGATCGAGTATCTAGGCGCCCGGCTCCGCCGGGCGACCGTGGGCGCGAGCGCCCCGGGGACGAGCCGCAATAGCCCCCAGGACCGGGCCTAGCCATCGTCGATCTCGCGCCCCCTCACCCGCCCGGCCGAACTACCTCGGCCAGGCAAACGTTCCTCGATCCGGCACTGGCCAAGCGCATCACCGGCAAAATCCAGCACCCGCCCACCGCCCTGGGTCCGCAGCCCGCCCACCGACCCCACCCTCTCACCCAAGCACGCTGGAAGGTCACCCAGGAAGAAAACCGTGGTGATTTTCTCGCGTCAAGAAACCCGACTCCCACCTGACCCAGCGCGGAAAATCGCCACGGGCCGCCTTTGACTTCAACTCGTCCACCCCCACCCCCCACCCAACCGCAGATGTCAGCCGCACGCCAGCACGTATTCATAGCCTCCACTGACCGCCGACAAGGGGCTGCACATGAATACCACCACGGACTACACCTACAGCTACACCACAGGAACCGTCACATCCACCGACGGCACAACAATCGGCTACCGCCAGCTGGGCACGGGCCCCGCGCTGATCCTCATCCACGGCAGCATGCAAGCGGCCCAGCACCTGATGCGCTTGGCCCGCACGCTGGCAGACGACTTCACCGTGTACCTGCCGGACCGCCGCGGACGAGGCCTGAGCGGTCCGCACGGCAAGTACTTCGGGATCGACCGCGAAGTAGAGGACATCCAAGTGCTGGTGGCGGCAACCGGCTCGACCAAGTGCTTCGGCCTGAGCTCCGGAGCACTGCTGACTTTACACACCGCCTCAACCACCCCCAACCTCAACAAAATCGCCCTCTACGAGCCGGCCCTGTCCGTTGGAGACGCGTTCCCGCTGCACTGGGCAGAGCGCTTCGACCGCGAGATCGCCGCGAACAAATCCACCTCCGCCCTGGTCACAGTATTCAAAGGCCTCCGGGTAGAACCGCTGTTCAACTGCTTCCCCCGGTTCGCCCTGGTACCGCGCACGAACCGAATCATGCGAGCACAACGTGACCTGCCCGCTCTCGACGCACTCGAGGAAGTACTCCCGCACGTACGCCGACCCACCTTCGACGGCCTGGACCACTCGGCCCCCGAGGACCGCGGCGCCCCCGAGCGCGTGGCCCAGACGCTGTGCGAATACTTCGTCTGACTCACCCTTCACCCACGCTCCGGCGCTAGCGTCTCCCACAGAAACTCAAAGCACAACGCCCAGAACTGAGCCCGCTGCGCGTTGTCCGAAGCCGCGCCGTGCCCGCCCTCGATATTCTCGTAATACCGCACGTCATACCCGTTCTCCCGCAACCGCGCGACCATCTTGCGCGCGTGCGCCGGATGCACCCGGTCGTCCCGGGTCGACGTCATGAACAAGGCAGGCGGATACGGCTGCCCCGGCTCAACGTTGTGATACGGCGAGAACGGCCGCATGAACGCCCAGTCCTCCGCCACCCGCGGATCGCCGTACTCCGCGATCCACGACGCCCCGGCCAGCAGTTCGTGATAGCGGTACATGTCGAGCAGCGGCACCTGGCACACGATCGCGCCGAACAGCTTCGGATAGCGGGTGAGCATCACGCCCATCAGCAGGCCGCCGTTGCTGCCGCCCAGGATGCCCAGGCTTTCCGGGGTGCTGATCCCGCGGGCGACCAGGTCCTCGGCCACCGCCGCGAAATCCTCGTACACCAGCCGCCGGTTCTCCCGGATCGCGCCGTTGTGCCAGTCCGGGCCATACTCGCCGCCGCCGCGGATGTTCGCCAGTACGTACGTGCCGCCCCGGGCCAGCCAGCTGCGGCCGGTGATCCCGCTGTACTCCGGGGTCATCGTGGCCTCGAACCCGCCGTAGCCGTTCAACAACGTCGGCCCCGGCACGCCCTCCTGCTGCGGATCCCGTTGCCCCACCACGAAATACGGCACCTTGGTGCCGTCCGGCGAGGTCGCGAAGAACTGCCGCACGGACAGCCCGGACGAGTCGAAGAACGCCGGCGCCTGCTTCAGCACCTCCACCTCCCCGCCGCGCACCCCACTCTTCTCGCCACCGCCACCGATGTGCCCATAACGCAGCGTCGTAGGCTCGGTGAAGCCCCGGGACACCATCATGAACTCGTCGCTGTGGTCCGGATCCGTGTCGGTGATGTCGGTCTGCCCGTCCGGCACTCCCGGCAGCGGCCGCGTGTTCCACCCGCTCGGCGTGGGTGTGAGCACGGTCAGCTGGGTCTTGACGTCCTTCAACGTGGTCAGGATCAGATGGTTGCGGGTCCAGGCGTAGGTCTCCAGCGAGGTGTGCTCATCCGGATCGAACAACACGGTCAAATCCCGCTGCCCGGCGAGGAATTCCTCGAACCGGGCGGCCAGCAGCGCCCCGGCCGGATAGGTCTGCGCGCCCACGGTCCATGCCGTGCGCAGCTGGACCAGCAGCCACTCCCGGTGCGCGCTGCCCTCGGCGTCCTGCGGCACGTCGATCCGCACCAAATCGCCGTCCGGCCGGCGCAGATACCAGTCCCGGGTGAAGAAGCCGGGTGCGCGCGCGACCATGTCCCGCTCGTAGCCCTCGGTCGAGTCGTGCCACGCGGACGTCCACACGTCCGTCGGCTCGGCCTCGAACACAATCTTCGCCTCGGACAGTTCGGTGCCCCGGCGCCACTCCTTGACCATCCGCGGGTACCCCGACTCGGTCAGCGAGCCCGGACCGAAGTCGGTGCCGACGTAGACCCGGTCGGCGTCGATCCAGCCGATGTCGCTCTTCGCCTCGGCCAGGGCGAACCCGTCCTGCGGGAACAGGCGCCGGTCCAGGTCGAACTCGCGGACCACGGCCGCGTCCGCGCCGCCCCGGGACAGTTCGACCAGCGCCAGCCGGTAGTCCGGCCGCAGCAGGGACGCTCCTTGCCAGACCCAGTTCTCCTCCTCCTGCGCGGCCAGTGCGTCCACGTCCAGCAGCACGTCCCAGTCCGGCTGCTCGGAGCGGTAGGCCGCCAGGGTGGTGCGCCGCCACAGGCCGCGCGGGTGCTGCGCGTCCTGCCAGAAGTTGTAGAGGAACTCCCCGCGCCGCCGGACCATCGGGATGCGGTCGGTCGAGTCGAGCACCTCGCGGTTGCCGTCGCGCAACTCGGCGAACCGGTCCGAGTCGGCCAGCGCGGCCAGGGCCTCGGCGTTGCGCTCCCGGACCCAGTCCATCGCCGCCTCGCCGGTGACCTCCTCCAGCCAGCGGTACGGATCGTCGCCCTCGGGGCCGAATTCGGCTTCTGCATCGCTCATACCACCAGTATGGCCACTTCAGCCCTGGGACGAGCTCAGGCCCGCCAGTCGATCCGGCGGGCCTGAGCTGCGATCGTGGTCCGTCAATCCGCCTGCAGATCAGACGGATTGAACGGGCAGCTGCAGGTAGGACGCGCGGTCGCCACCGGTGTGGATTATGTGCTTTCCGCCGTTCTCCGGGGTGCAGTCGCGCACTCCGGGCATGAGCGCGCCTAGCGTGTTCTGCGCGCTGACGACCAGCCGGAGCGATTCGCCGGGGTAGAAGACCAGGCCGACCGGGAACAGGTCGATCTCGACGTCGACGACCTCGCCGGGGCTCAGCTTCTGCACCCGGTCGAAGGCGTGGGCCGGGACCGAGTCGGTGCTCAGCTTCTCGTCCAGGTGCCGGGCGGACACGCGCAGGCGGCCGGGGGAGCCCTTGTACCGCAGCACGGTCGCGCCGCGCTCGGTCAGGTCCTGCAACAGCGCGCTGCGGCTGGGCACGGTGAACTGCGCGAGCGGGGTGCCGTACCGGTCCAGCTTCTGCGCGACCAGGAACAGGTCCATGTCGTCCGAGCCGTCCGCCTCGACCCACAGGTGGGCCTTGGGGTAGCCGACCAGAGTCGTCTGCTGGTCGAAGCGGACCGTGAACGAGGCCTGGGCCGGGTACGCCTCGGCGTCGTAGGCCACCTTCTCCCCGCTCGCGGGCGGTTCGGTGCTCAGGGTGCGGAAACGGCCGTCGAGGTAGTACTTCGTGTCGGTGACCTCCTGCGGCGGGAACTCGGCCGCGGGCTGGTCGACCAGGTCGCCGCCTTCGAGGTCGAGCACGCTGTAGCGCACCCGCGGGGTCTGCTTCCAGCCGTTGTCCACGCCTTTGAGGTAGTAGTCGAAGAAGCGGCGCAGGTCGTCGGTGTTCTTCTCGTCGTAGTAGTCGGGCCATTCCTGCGTGTTGTGGATCCGGAGCCACTTCTCCTCCGCGGCGATCCACCGCCACGCGCGGAACGTGCCCGCCGTGTGCAGGGTGTTGGTGTAGCTGGCGACCACGTACGACGGCACGGTGACCCGGTCGAACCGGGCGGCCTTGTCCTCCCACAGCTCGTTCATCAGCGGGTTCTCTTTGACCTCGGTGGCGATGTCCTCGCGCTGGTTCTGGCCGGCGTAGCTGTTGTACTGGAGCCGCTCGGCGAAGCCGGTGTCGGGCACGCCGCCGCGCATGACCAGGTCGCGGTAGATGTCGCTGAACCCCTCGCACGGGTTGATCGCGACCAGGTGCGGCGGCTGCTCGGCCGCGGTGAACCACTGCGAGATCGCGAGGTAGGAGGTCCCGCTCATCGCGACCTTGCCGGTGCACCAGTCCTGCGCGGCCAGCCACTCGATCACGTCGTAGCAGTCCCGGGCCTCCTGACCGCCGAACATCGCGCTGTCGCCCTCCGAGTGGGCGATGCCGCGCGGGTCGGGGTTGCAGACCGCGTAACCGCGGGCGCACCAGTACGCCGGGTCCGGCCCCTCGAACTTCTCCAGCCCGGACAGGGCGCCGTTGTCCATGCCGAGCATGCCGAACAGGGCGGTGACGCTCGGCGCGGTGCCCTGGCTCTTGCCGTACGGGCTCCAGGCGACGATGGCCGGCGCCTTCTCGGTCCCGGCCGGACGGAAGACGTCCACGTAGATGGTCACCCCGTCCCGCAGGGTGACGGCGACGTCCTTGTCCAGCACGACCTCGGTCGGCAGTGGGAGGAACCGGGGATCGACCTGGTATCCGGCCGGCAGAGTGCGGGTTCCCGGCTCGAAGCCGCTCAGCAGTCCGTGCGCGGCGCCGCCCGCGTAGTGCGAGGGCTCGTAGACGTTCTTTCCCTGGCTCATTGCCAATTCCTTTCAGGGGCCCGGGGCCTGCGGGCGCCGAGGTGGGCCTTTGATCGACTCGGCGGTGGGGGCGGGCCCTGGAAAGGAGGGTCCGATATGTCCGAGCGTGATACTCGACTCAATGTAACCTGTATTCGAGTTCCAGTCTAGGTGTTCGACCAGATTCGGAAACATTCGACGGCGTGTCCCGGCGTGTCGCGGTGTGTCGCACGGCCGGAACCAGGCTGGTGGGAGGCCGCGCGGCGGGCCAAGCCCCGGATATGCACGAAGCTCCTTGCTCGCCCGCGCGTCGGCGACCCGCGAAACAGTCAAGGAGCTTCGTCACGTCACGAGGCGCCCGCATCCCCGGCCGGTGCGGAGGGCATCATGCGGACACTCACCGCCGACCCGCACGGCAGAACCGCAGCTCGCGGCTACTTCCCGGCGATCGCCTGCAGGAACAGGATCCGGCCCGTCTCGGCGTGCTCGTGCAGCGCGTTCAGCTGCATGTCCGGGTTGTGCTCGTGGTTGGGCTCCGGCACCCCCGGGTTGCCGGTCCAGGACTGCAGCCGGCAGACCCGGTGCTTGATCCGCCAGCCGTCCTCCGTCCGGACCAGCTCGTCGTCGTACCAGCCGGTGCCGGTCCAGGTCGGGCCGCCCTCGGCCGCCGCGCGCACGAGCAGCCAGTTGCCGTAGCTGAAGGCGTGGGCCGTGTCACCGTCGACGTGGACGATCTGGCCCATCATCGTGTGCTGGTGGCTGTCGAGCTGGGCGTGGAACTCGGCGAAGGAGCGCTTGAAGTTCTCCAGGCCGGTCCACGCGGCGCCGGCCGGGCCGAACTCGGCCACCACGTCCTCGGTGAAGACCCGGTCGAACAGGTCGAACCGGCGGGCGTCGAGCGCGAAACCATAGAGGTTCAGGGCCTCGAGGATCTCCACTTTGTCGGTCGCCACTGTGTTGTTCTCAGCTGCCATGATGGTGCTCCTCATCGTTGAGGTACGGTGATGGTCCCGCTCCGGCGGCCCGGCTTCGAGGCTCTCGGGCGCCTGGACGGCGACGGGCCGGACCCGCGCCGTCCTGCGGTCGGCGCCGGGTCCGCCGGGAGGGCGGACATGGCGGGTCGGGCCCGGCGAAAGTACCTGCGGTCACCGAGAAGATAAGCGAGCCGTGTGGAAAGTGTCAACATTTCTGCACGCGACTCATGGGCCCGGTCGGTACTTGCCCGTACTGAGCTCATCCCGGAGTCCCGCGGGAAGAGTACTTGCCATAGATTGACACTCTTTAGGATGATCTCACCGTCGCCGAGTCGATCGAGGCCACACCTCCCCTCGTGAATCTCTCGCTAAAATGTTGACATTTTTGACGCAGCTCGTATCGTGGTGTCCACGACCGCCACCCCTGCCGCCGGGCCTGCGACGACCCGTCGCCGACCGCCCGGGGCGAGTGACGGACCCGGCCGGCCGGCCCACCTCGCGGTGCGCCACGAGCCCGGCCGCCGCCATCATCGCCTGCTGCGACCCCCGCGTCCCGGAACCGCGCCGACAGCCCGGTGACGCCCAGCCAGAATCGAGACCCACGACCGTGACCCCAGACATCGCCAAGCTCGACCAGGCCCGGCGGTTCCAACCCGCCGGCCACCACGACGTCGGTCCCGTCCACCTCTTCGGGGGCGAGGACTACGACGGCGCCGTGACGGTGGTCCTCTCGCACTACCTGCCCGGCGGCCAGGCGGAGATGTCGCCCGTCCCGGCGGAGACGATCTACCTCGTGCTGACCGGTGAACTGACCCTCACCGACGCCGACGGCGCCACCCACGTCCTGACCGCCCTCGACGGCGCCCGGCTGCCGCTCGGCACGCTGCGCGGCGTCGAGAACCGCACCAACCTGACCGCGAGCCTGCTGGTGATCCGGCCGAACCCGGCCGCCGCGCCGCCCGCGACCGCCCCGGACGCCCGCCCGTGACCGGGCCGCTCGACGGACTGCTCGTCGTCGACCTCACCCGCGCGCTCGCCGGGCCCCAGGCCGGGATGATGCTGGCCGACCAGGGCGCCAGGGTGATCAAGGTGGAGAGCCCGGCCGGGGACGACACCCGGTCCTGGGGCCCGCCGTTCATCCAGCCGGCCGACGGCGACCCGGTGTCGACCTACTACCTGTCCTGCAACCGCAACAAGGAGTCGATCACCCTCGACCTCAAGAGCGAGGCGGACAAGGACGTGCTGGTCCGGCTCATCCAGCGGGCCGACGTGCTGATGGAGAACTACAAGCCGGGCGCGTTCGCCCGGCTCGGCTTCGGCACCGCGCGGCTGATGGAGCTCAACCCGCGCCTGGTCGTGCTGTCGATCAGCGGGTTCGGCCACGACGGGCCCGAAGCCCACCGGGCCGGATACGACCAGATCGCGCAGGGCGAAGCCGGCCTGATGTCGCTGACCGGCCCGGACCCGGACCACCCGCAGAAGGCCGGCGTCCCGATCGCCGACCTGCTCGCCGGGCTGAACAGCGCGTTCGGCGTGCTGGCGGCGCTGCGCGAACGCGACCGCACCGGCAAGGGGCAGATCGTGCGCACCTCGCTGCTCGCCGCGGTCGTTGCGGCCCACGCCTTCCAGGGAACCCGCTGGACCGTGGCGCACGAAGTCGGCCGCGCGCAGGGCAACCACCACCCGGCGATCGCCCCCTACGGCCTGTTCCGCTGCGCGGGCGGGAGCGTGCAGATCGCCTGCGGGAACGACGCGATGTGGCACCGGCTCTGCGAGGCGTTCCGGATCGACGGCGAGGATTCACGCTTCCGGACCAACGCCGACCGCGTGTCGAACCGGGACGCCCTGACCGGTGTGCTCGAGAGCGTGTTCGCCGACTACGAGCCGGACGCCCTGCTCAAACGGCTCGCGGATGCCGAGATCCCGGCCGGCCAGGTCCGCGCCCTGGACGAGGTCTACCAGTGGGAGCAGACCCGCTCACAGCGGCTGCTGGTCGACGTCGAGCACCAGACCCTCGGAACGATAACCGTGCCGGGATCGGCCCTGCGCACCTTCGCCGTCGACGCCTCCGGCGCGGAGATCGAGACCACCCGGGTCGAGCACAGCGCGCCACCGGTCCTCGGCGCAGACGCCGCCGACATCCGCAGCTGGCTGGAGGAGCCGGCACTGGAGTCGGGCCGTCCCTCGATGTAGGCCCCGGCCGTCGCCGAAATACCAAGGGTTTTCCATCGCCATGTGATCCTATCGATGATGATAGAGAGTGAGAGTCCAATGCCCATCGACAATCCAGCAGACGAGGCTACAGACGTCGTCACCGGCGTCTTCGCCGGCCCCACCTGCGGCCTCAGGTACCGGACGCCGACGATGAGCGGCCTCACCGACGAACGCGGGGAGTTCCGCTACCGCCCCGGCGAGGCGGTCACCTTCCTGGTCGGCCGACTGGTCCTGGGCTCCACCGACGGCGCGCCGCGGATCAACCTCGCGCAGTTGGTCAACCGGGTGGCCGGCAAGATCGAGAAACTGCACGACCCGATGGTGACCAACCTGGCCCGGCTGATCCAGACCCTGGACCAGGACGGGAACGTCGAAGCCGGCGTCACGATCGCCCCGGCCGTGCACGGCCTGGTCGAGACGACGTTCATCAACTTCGGCCAGCCCGAGACCGCGCCGGTGAAGGCCGACGGCACGGCCGGCGGCTTCGCCAACGACCCGGCCGTCCGGGACCTGCTCGCGCAGCTCAACGCGACGCCCGGCGTCTTCACCGCGAACACGCCGCGCCGGCTGCGCAGTCCCGCCGCCGCACGCAACGCGCTGCGCCGGGAGATCCGCGGCATCGTCAAGACGACCGACGTCAAGATCCCGCTGCGCGACGGCTCCTACGTGCTCGGCGACGTGTTCCGCCCGGCCGACGGCGGCCGGTACCCGGTGGTCATGGCCAAGGGCTTCTACGGCAAGAGCTTCCACCACGAGTGCATCTCGGACGAGGCCGACGCGCTGAGCAAGGAAGAGGTCGAAGACCGCTACTTCTCCGGCAACCCCGACGGCCTGCAGTACGAGAACCACGAGACCATCGAGTCTGCGGCCTGGGTTCCGAACGGATACGTGTGCATCCGGGTCGACGCCCGCGGCGTGTGTAACAGCCCTGGTATCCAGTCGCCGCTGAGCGTGCAGGAGGCGGAGGACTACTACGACGCGATCGAGTGGGCCGCGACCCAGCCGTGGTCCAACGGCAACATCGGCCTCTGGGGCATGTCCTACCTGGCCATGACGCAGCACAACGTCGCGAGCCTGCAACCGCCGCACCTGAAGGCGATGATCGCCCTCGGCACCGACGCAGACCTCTACAACGAGGCCGTGTACGGCGGCGGCATCTACGGCGAGGGCTTCTGGAACTGGTGGTGGACGATCTGGTCCGGCAAGAACTTCGTCGGCGAGCGCCGGCAGACGGACTGGATGCCGCGGCTGCTGGCGACCCCGTTCAACGACCCGGCCGCGTACGGCGCGAACGGCTCGATCTTCATGCGCCCGGAGGTGGAGAAGGCCACCGCGGCGGTGTGGATCGTCGGCCCGCAGACCGGCGCCATCATCCACCAGCTCGGCAGCAGCGAGACCTTCGTCCGCTCGACCGGCGCCCAGGCCCGCAAGTTCGACTTCGTCGACGCCTGGTTCCCGCACTCTTACAAGGGCTCGACGGTCGCCGAGCACATGCGCTTCTTCGACCACTGGCTCAAGGGCGAGGACAACGGCGCGATGGCCGGATCCCCGGTCCGGGTCCAGGTCAGGACCGGCGACGGCGCGCACGTCGTGCTGCACGAGGACGAGTGGCCGATCGCGCGGACCGACTACCGCCGCTGGTACCTGGACGCCGCGCCGTCGGACTGGCCGGGCGACGGGCGCCGGACCGACTTCCGGCGGATCAGCGAGAGCGCCCCGACCGCCGAGAGCAGCGCGGACTACGCCGCCGCCCTGGACATCGGCACGCCCACGCTCGCGCCGACCGGCCCGATCGGCGGGACCCCGCGCTGGTCGACCGGCGTCTCGTTCGTCAGCGAACCGCTGACCGGGGACCTGATGCTGGCCGGTTACATGAAGGTCGGCCTGTGGGTGTCGTCAACGAGCACTGACATGGACGTCTTCGTGTCCTTGCGGGTGATCGACGAGCAGGACCAGGAGATCCGCTACGAGACCATGGTCCACCCGGTCGACCCGAACAACATCCACCCGGTCGGGCACGGCCTGCTGAAGGTGTCGCACCGCAGGCTCGACGAGGCCAAGTCGACCGGATACTGGCCGGTGCACACCCATCTGGAGGCGGACTACGCGCCGTTGCAGGGCGGCGAGGTGGTCCCGATCGAGGTCGGCCTCAACCCGAGCAGCGCCCTGATCCGCCGCGGCCACCGGCTGCGGATCGACGTCCAGCCGTACTCGCCGGCCGGGGTGCCCGTGCGCGCCTACGACCCGAGCTACCACGAGGGCGCGACGAACACGATCTACACCGGCCCCGACCACCCCGCCTACGTGCAGCTGCCGATCGTGCCCGCGCGGCCGGCCGGCCGGAACTGATACAGCGCTCTACTTCGCAGCGCTCGACTTGGACGAACGACACAGGAGATGACGACGATGGTGGCGACTGATGAGGTGTCCGAGAAGCTCAGGACGGTTCTGGAGAAGGTCCGGGCGCTCGGGCCTGCGCTGCGGGAGCGTGCGTTGGATGCGGAGCGGGCTGGGCGTTTGTCGGAGGAGACG
>DASZBX010000007.1:0-144388 GCA_035943635.1 Actinocrinis sp.
GGAAGCTAAGCCGACCAGCGCCGATGGTACTGCGAGGGAGACCTCGTGGGAGAGTAGGACACCGCCGCACAATTCTTCGCAAGACAAGCGAGGGGCCCGGTACCAGGAAACTGGCACCGGGCCCCTCGCTTCGTGCTGCCCGGAAACAGAGCCGGCCGGAACGGCGACGACATCCGGGCAACGAAAAAGGACCCTGTGCCGGCACTCGGCACAAGGTCCTCAGGTGCGCACACCCTACGCCGGGGAGCGGCGGGACGTCGGACTACTCTTCGTCCTCGTCCAGCACCTCGTCCTCTTCGATCTCGTCCTCGTCCGAGAAGTCACCGTCGAAGTCGACCGCGCGGCGGGCGTCCGCATTCAGCACGCCCCACTCGATCAGCAGGTCGACCAGCACCGAGGGCTGCAGGTCGAAGATGACGGCCAGGGTGCGCAGGTCGTCCTGGCGGATCGAGAGCACCCGGCCGTTGTAGTCGCCGCGCTGGCTCTGGATCGCCGCGACGTAGCGCAGCAGCGGGGCCGCCTTGTCCTCGCCGAGCTCCTGCAGCGTCTCGAGGTTCAGTATCAACTTCGGCGGGAGCTCCGCGGCGGCGTTCGGGGTGCCGCCGGGCAGCAGCTCGTGCACCGGCACACCGTAGAAGTGGGCCAGCTCGGCCAGCCGCTGCACCGTGACCGCGCGGTCGCCGCGCTCGTACGACCCGACCACGACGGCCTTCCAGCGGCCCTGGGACTTCTGCTCGACGCCGTGCAGCGAGAGCCCCTGCTGGGTGCGGATCGCTCGTAACCGGGCGCCCAGCGCCTTTGCGTACTCAGTAGACATGCAAGCTCTCCCCAATGAAGGCGGTGACGCACGGCAACAGGCTGCCGTTCGACGGGTTCCGGCCGCCGGGATCCCCTCACGGGGTGACAAGCAGCTGCTGCTCCCGGCCGTCCGGTGGTGCCGTGATCTGGTCGCCCGTGGCGGCGACTCTGCGTGAATGTTACGCAGAGTAACCTCCGCCCGTCAAGGCGGACGGGTGCCTGGTGACCGGACATCTTACTTCCCTCACTATATGTCATACTCTCGTGCGCTTTCATCTCGGCCGCGACGGCCGAAAGGGGTGTTTGACCGCGTCCGGAGCCGTGCGGCGGGATGGGTCGATCGGGATAATTTGGACCGCGCATCTGTATCTCTTGGCAAAACGTTGACCGGAGCGATCACTGGTAGGCTGTCTTCCGGCCCGAAATGCAATTGCGGGTGCAAGTTTCCGGCGTCCTTTAAGTCCTGTCCGGTGAGACAGGGAAGGGGGTCTGCTTCGGCATGACCAGTGACATCGACAAACCTCCGGCCGGCCGTACGGCCGGGCTGGACCCCGCCCGGGCCCGCGTGGTGCTCGACGCGGCGGCGATCGACCGGGCGCTGACCCGGATAGCGCATGAGATCCTCGAACGCACGCACGGCGCCGACGGCGCGGTGATCCTCGGCATCCCGACCCGCGGCGCGGTCCTCGGCGAACGGGTCGCCCAGAAGATCAGCTCCTTCGAGGGCATACAGGTCCCGGTCGGCACCCTCGACGTGACGATGTACCGGGACGACCTGCGCCTGAAACCGGTGCGCGCACTGGGCCGGACGAGTGTCCCGCCCGGCGGGATCGACGGCCGGCTGGTCGTCCTGGTCGACGACGTGCTCTTCTCCGGCCGCACCATCCGGGCCGCGCTGGACGCGCTCAGCGACCTCGGCCGGCCGGCCACCGTGCAGCTGGCCGTGCTGGTCGACCGCGGCCACCGGCAGCTGCCGATCCGGGCCGACTACGTCGGCAAGAACCTGCCCACCGCGCAGAGCGAGGTGGTCGAGGTGCACCTGGAGCAGAACGACGGCCGCGAAGCGGTGCTGCTGGGGATGCCGGGAACCAAGGGATGAGGACCGGACGATGAACCGACACCTGCTGTCCACCGCGGACCTGTCCCCGGACGACGCCACCCTGATCCTGGACACCGCGGAGGAACTCGCCGCCCTGGCCGACCGGCCGATCAAGAAGCTGCCGACCCTGCGCGGGCGGACCATCGTGAACCTCTTCTACGAGGACTCGACCCGGACCCGGATCTCGTTCGAGACGGCGGCCAAACGGCTGAGCGCGGACGTGGTCAACTTCTCCGCCAAGGGGTCCAGCGTGTCCAAGGGCGAGTCGCTCAAGGACACCGCGCTCACCCTGGAGGCGATGGGGATCGACGCCGTGGTCGTGCGGCACTGGGCCTCCGGCGGCCCGCACCGGCTGGCGAACGCGGACTGGATCAACGCCTCGGTGGTCAACGCCGGCGACGGCACCCACGAGCACCCGACCCAGGCCCTGCTGGACGCCTTCACCCTGCGCCGGCGGCTCGGTGGCCTGCGCGACCGGCACGTCGCGATCGTCGGGGACGTGCTGCACAGCCGGGTCGCCCGCTCGAACGTGCACCTGCTGACCACCCTCGGCGCGCGGGTGACCCTGGTCGGGCCGCCCACCCTGCTGCCGTTCGGGGTCGAGGGCTGGCCGGGGGAGTACTCCTACGATCTCGACACCGTGCTGCCCAAGTGCGACGCGGTGATGATGCTGCGGGTCCAGCGCGAACGGATGAACCAGGCGTTCTTCCCGAGCGAGCGCGAGTACAGCCGCCGCTACGGCCTGTCCGCGACCCGGGCCGCCCTGATGCCCGAACACGCGGTCGTGATGCACCCCGGGCCGATGAACCGCGGGCTGGAGATCTCGGCCGAGGTGGCCGACAGCGCGCGTTCGACCATCGTCGAGCAGGTGGCCAACGGGGTCGCGGTCCGGATGGCGGTGCTCTACCTGCTGCTGGGCGGGAACGAGTCGGCCATCGGCGGCCACGGCGACTCCGGCACCCGAGACGCGGCGAACGCATGACGACGAACGCTGAGATGCGTACCACGACGACGAGCAACGCAGGGAAGACTGACGCAGTGACGAACAACGCAGCGACCATCAACACGGCGACCACTAACACGGCGACCATCAACACGGCGACCACTAACACGGCGACCATTAACTACGTGATCAAGGGCGTGCGCCCGCTGGGCGGCGAGCCGACCGACCTCTACCTGCGCGACGGCCAGCTGGCCGCGGAGCCGGCCCCCGGCTCGACCGTGGTCGACGCCGCGGGCCTGATCGCGCTGCCCGGGCTGGTCGACCTGCACACCCACCTGCGCGAGCCGGGACGCGAGGACGCCGAGACCATCCTGACCGGCAGCCGGGCGGCCGCGGCCGGCGGGTTCACCGCCGTGCACGCGATGGCCAACACCGAACCGGTGGCCGACACGGCCGGCGTGGTCGAGCAGGTCTGGCGGCTGGGCCGGGCGGCCGGCTACTGCGAGGTGCGGCCGGTCGGCGCGGTCACCGTGGGCCTGAACGGCGAGCGGCTGGCCGAGCTCGGCGCGATGGCCGACTCGGCCGCCCGGGTGCGGGTCTTCTCCGACGACGGGCGCTGCGTGACCAGTTCCGCCCTGATGCGCCGGGCGCTGGAGTACGTCAAGGCGTTCAACGGCGTCGTGGCCCAGCACGCGCAGGACGCCGAGCTGACCGAGGGCGCCCAGATGAACGAGGGCGAACTCGCCGGAGTGCTCGGGCTGCAGGGCTGGCCCGCGGTCGCCGAGGAGGCGATCATCGCCCGCGACGTGCTGCTGGCCGCGCACACCGGCTCCCGGCTGCACGTGTGCCACCTGTCCACGGCCGGCTCGGTCGAGATCGTGCGCTGGGCCAAGGCCAAGGGCTTCCCGGTCACCGCCGAGGTCACCCCGCACCACCTGCTGCTGACCGAGGACCTGATCCGCGGC
The DNA here is from genome assembly GCA_035943635.1 of Actinocrinis sp. GTDB lineage: Bacteria > Actinomycetota > Actinomycetes > Streptomycetales > Catenulisporaceae > DASZBX01. The sequence goes on from DASZBX010000007.1 coordinate 3,806, forward strand.
TACGACCCGGTGTACAAGGTCAACCCGCCGCTGCGTTCGTCCGCGGACGTGGCCGCGGTGCGCGAGGGGCTGGCCGACGGCACCATCGACGTGGTCGCCACCGACCACGCCCCGCACCCGGTGGAGGCCAAGGACTGCGAGTGGGCCGTGGCCGCGATGGGGATGCTCGGGCTGGAGACGGCGCTGTCCGTGGTCCAGGCGAGCATGGTGGACACCGGGCTGCTCGACTGGGCCGCGGTGGCCGACCGGATGTCGGCCGCGCCGGCCCGGATCGGCGGGCTTTCCCGACAGGGCGAGCCGCTGCGGCCGGGCTCCGCGGCCAACCTGGTGCTGCTCGATCCGACCGCCGCACGGGTGGTCGAGCCCTCCCGCCTGCAGTCTCTCTCCCGCAACACCCCGTATGCCGGGATGAAGCTGCCCGGCGCGGTGGTGGCCACCTTCTACCGCGGGCGGGCGACTGTGCTCGGCGGTGCGGTTGCGGAGACAATGGACTCGCACAGCGGGGCGAACGACTGATGGGCGGATTCATGGCAGTGACGACGAACAGCGCGGCGAGCGGATCGCCGGCGACCCGGGCCTGGCAGGTGTTGGCCGATGCGGGCCAGCACAGCGCGCCGGTGACCCACTGGGCCGGGCGGGTGTTGCTGACCCTGCTGCTGCTGGCCCTGCTGACCGGGATGTACTGGCTGATGTTCCGCGGCTGGCGCCGGCGCGCCGCCCGGCAGCAGCACCTGCCGGTGCCCGCGTCGGTGCGGCCCGGGCCGGCCGGGCAGGAGCCGCCGGACCCGGCCGAGGTGGTCGAGGGCGTCTACGCATCCACCACCACCTCCGGCAACTGGCTGGACCGGATCGCGGCGCACGGCCTCGGTGTGCGCAGCAACGCCTGGGTGCAGGTGCGGCCGGAGGGTGTGTTCATCGCCCGCGAGGCCGCGCCGGACCTGTTCATCCCGGCCGCCGACCTGCGCGGCGCGGCCCTGGCGCCGGGGATCGCCGGCAAGGTGACCGGCGGCGACGGCGTCCTGCTGATCACCTGGGAGCTCGGCGACCAGCGGCTGGACACCGGTTTCCACCCCCGGGCGCGGCAGGACCGGGCCCGGTTGCTCGAAGAGATCAATGCCTTGACCCAGGAGGGGGAGCTCGCGTGACGTCTGCTCAGGACACGGCCGCGGGGAACGCGGCACTGCTGGTGCTCGAGGACGGGCGGGTGTTCCGCGGCGAGGCCTACGGCGCCGTCGGCGAGACCTTCGGCGAGGCGGTCTTCTCCACCGGGATGACCGGCTACCAGGAGACGCTGACCGACCCGTCCTACCACCGGCAGGTCGTGGTGATGACCGCGCCGCACGTCGGGAACACCGGCGTCAACGACGAGGACCCGGAGTCCGGCCGGATCTGGGTGGCCGGCTACGTGGTGCGCGACCCCGCGCGGCGCAGCTCCAGCTGGCGCGCCCGGCGCACCCTGGACGAGGAGCTCGCAGCCCAGGGCGTGGTCGGCATCAGCGGGATCGACACCCGGGCGCTGACTCGGCACCTGCGCGAACGCGGCGCCATGCGGGTCGGGCTGTTCTCCGGCGCCGCGGCCGAGGCCGGGCCGGACGCGCTGCTGAAGCGGGTGCGCAACAGCCCGCAGATGGCCGGCGCGGACCTGGCTGGCGAGGTCGCCACCAGCGAGCCCTACGTGGTCGAGCCGGCCGGCGGGTTCGCCGGGAAGGCGCCATTGCACACCGTGGCCGCGATCGACCTCGGGATCAAGGCGATGACCCCGCACCGGATGGCCGAGCGCGGGATGCGGGTACACGTGCTGCCCGCCGCCGCCACCCTGGAGCAGATCCTCGCGCTCTCCCCGGACGGGGTGTTCCTGTCCAACGGCCCGGGCGACCCGGCCACCGCGGACCTGGGTGTGGTCACCGCGCTGCTCGAACGCCGGGTCCCGGTGTTCGGGATCTGCTTCGGCAACCAGATCCTCGGCCGCGCGCTCGGCTTCGGCACCTACAAGCTCAAGTACGGCCACCGCGGGATCAACCAGCCGGTCCAGGACCGGCTGACCGGCAAGGTGGAGGTCACCGCGCACAACCACGGCTTCGCCGTGGACGCCCCGGCCGACCGGGTCTCGGACACGCCGTTCGGCCGGGTCGAGGTCAGCCACGTGTGCCTGAACGACGGCGTGGTCGAAGGGCTGCGCTGCCTGGACGTGCCCGCCTTCTCGGTGCAGTACCACCCGGAGGCCGCGGCCGGGCCGCACGACGCGGCATATCTGTTCGACCGGTTCGCCGAGCTCATGACGACTGCGAAGAAGGGCCAGGCCTGATGCCGAAGCGCGAAGACCTCAGCTCGGTCCTGATCATCGGGTCCGGCCCGATCGTGATCGGCCAGGCCTGCGAGTTCGACTACTCCGGGACCCAGGCCTGCCGGGTGCTGCGGGCCGAGGGCCTGCGGGTGATCCTGGTCAACTCCAACCCGGCCACCATCATGACCGACCCGGAGTTCGCCGACGCCACCTACGTCGAGCCGATCACCCCGGAGTTCGTCGAGCAGATCATCGCCAAGGAGCGCCCGGACGCCCTGCTGCCCACCCTGGGCGGGCAGACCGCGCTGAACACCGCGGTGGCCCTGGCCAAGGCCGGGGTGCTGGAGAAGTACGGGGTCGAACTGATCGGCGCGGACATCGCCGCGATCGAGAAGGGCGAGGACCGGGAGCAGTTCAAGCAGATCGTGGCGGGCATCGGGGCCGAGTCGGCCCGCTCGGTGATCTGCCACTCGATGCAGGACTGCCTGGCCGGGGTGGACACGCTCGGCGGGTACCCGGTCGTGGTGCGCCCCTCGTTCACCATGGGCGGGGCCGGCTCCGGCTTCGCGCACGACGAGGAGGAGCTGCGCCGGATCGCCGGCACCGGGCTCCAGCTCTCGCCGACCACCGAGGTGCTCCTGGAGGAGTCGATCCTCGGCTGGAAGGAGTACGAGCTGGAACTGATGCGGGACAAGAACGACAACGTGGTCGTGGTCTGCTCGATCGAGAACCTGGACCCGATGGGCGTGCACACCGGGGACTCGATCACGGTCGCCCCGGCGATGACGCTGACCGACCGGGAGTACCAGAAGCTGCGCGACATCGGCATCGACGTGATCCGGGCCGTGGGCGTGGACACCGGCGGCTGCAACATCCAGTTCGCGGTCGACCCGGCCGACGGGCGGATCATCGTGATCGAGATGAACCCGCGGGTCTCGCGCTCCTCGGCGCTGGCCTCCAAGGCCACCGGCTTCCCGATCGCCAAGATCGCGGCCAAGCTGGCGATCGGCTACACCTTGGACGAGATCCCGAACGACATCACCAAGCAGACCCCGGCCTCGTTCGAGCCGGCCCTGGACTACGTGGTGGTCAAGGTCCCGCGGTTCGCGTTCGAGAAGTTCCCGCACGCCGACGCGTCCCTGACCACCACGATGAAGTCGGTCGGCGAGGCGATGGCGATCGGCCGCAACTTCACCGAGGCGCTGCAGAAGGCCCTGCGCTCGCTGGAGAAGAAGGGCTCGGAGTTCTCCTTCGCGCCCGAGCCGGCCGACCCGGGCCCGGGCGGATCGCTGGTGGAGCTGCTGGTGACCGCGTCCACGCCGACCGACGGCCGGATCAACACGGTCATGCGCGCGCTGCGGGCGGGTGGGACGGTGGAGCAGCTGTTTCACGCCACCGGGATCGACCCGTGGTTCCTGGACCAGATGCTGCTGATCAAGGAGGTGGCCGACGAGCTGTCCGCGGCCGCCGACCTGACCCCGCAGCTGCTGCGCCGGGCCAAGCGGCACGGCTTCTCGGACAACCAGATCGGCCAGATCCGCTCGCTGCCGGAACCGGTGGTCCGCGCGGTCCGGCACGCCCTGGGCGTGCGGCCGGTCTACAAGACCGTGGACACCTGCGCGGCCGAGTTCGCCGCGGCCACGCCGTACTACTACTCCTCCTACGACGAGGAGAGCGAGGTCGCGCCGCGGACCAAGCCGGCCGTGATCATCCTGGGCTCCGGGCCGAACCGGATCGGCCAGGGGGTCGAGTTCGACTATTCCTGCGTGCACGCCTCCTTCGCCCTGCGCGAGGCCGGGTACGAGACCATCATGGTCAACTGCAACCCGGAGACCGTGTCCACCGACTACGACACCTCGGACCGGCTGTACTTCGAGCCGCTGACCCTGGAGGACGTGCTCGAGGTGGTGCACGCCGAGCAGCTGGCCGGCCCGCTGGCCGGGGTCGTGGTCCAGCTCGGCGGGCAGACCCCGCTGGGCCTGGCCCAGAAGCTCAAGGACGCCGGGGTGCCGATCGTGGGCACCAGCCCGGAGGCGATCCACCTGGCCGAGGAGCGCGGCGCGTTCGGCCGGGTGCTGGCCGAGGCCGGGCTGCCCGCGCCCAAGCACGGCACCGCGTTCTCCTTCCACGAGGCCAAGGCGATCGCGGACGAGATCGGCTACCCGGTGCTGGTGCGGCCCTCGTACGTACTCGGCGGGCGCGGGATGGAGATCGTCTACGACGAGCCGTCCCTGGCCGGCTACCTGACCCGGCACGCCGGGCTGATCTCCGAGCACCCGGTGCTGGTGGACCGTTTCCTCGACGACGCGATCGAGATCGACGTGGACGCGCTCTACGACGGGGTCGAGCTGTACCTCGGCGGCGTGATGGAGCACATCGAGGAGGCCGGGATCCACTCCGGGGACTCCTCCTGCACCCTGCCGCCGATCACCCTGGGCGGGTTCGACATCAAGCGGCTGCGCTCGAGCACCGAGGCGATCGCCAAGGGGGTGGGCGTGCGCGGGCTGATCAACATCCAGTTCGCCCTGGCCGGGGACATCCTGTACGTGCTGGAGGCCAACCCGCGGGCCTCGCGCACGGTGCCGTTCGTGTCCAAGGCCACCGCGGTGCAGCTGGCCAAGGCCGCGGCCCGGGTCAGCCTGGGCGCGACCATCGCCGAACTGCGGGCCGAGGGCGTGCTGCCGGCCGAGGGCGACGGCGGCGCCCTGCCGCTGGACGCGCCGATCTCGGTCAAGGAGGCCGTGCTGCCCTGGTCCCGGTTCCGCACCCCGGACGGGCGCGGGGTGGACGTGGTGCTCGGGCCGGAGATGAAGTCCACCGGCGAGGTGATGGGCATCGACGCGAACTTCGGCTCGGCCTTCGCCAAGGCCCAGGCCGCGGCGTACGGTTCGCTGCCGACCAAGGGCCGGGCGTTCGTCTCGGTGGCCAACCGGGACAAGCGTTCCATGGTCTTCCCGGTCAAGACCCTGGCCGACCTCGGCTTCGAGATCCTGGCCACCGAGGGCACCGCGGAGGTGCTGCGGCGCAACGGGATCGTGGCGACCGTGGTGCGCAAGCACTCCCAGGGCCCGGGCCCGGACGGCGAGCCGACGATCGTGCAGCGGATCATGGCCGGCGAGGTGGACCTGATCATCAACACCCCGTACGGGTTCGGCCCGCGGCTGGACGGTTCGGACATCCGGACCGCGGCGGTGGCGATGGGCCGCCCGTGCATCACGACCGTGCAGGGGCTGGGCGCCGGGGTGCAGGGCATCGAGGCGCTGATCCGCGGCGAGATCGGGGTCGGTTCGCTGCAGGAGCACGCCGCCCGGCTCAACCAGGCGCGGGCCGCGATGGTGGTCAGCGCGGCCGAGGCCCGGGCCAAGGCCGCGGCGCCGGCCGACGGACAGGGCACGGCGCTGCCCGCGGGGGCCTGAGCAGCGTGTACCGCCTGTTCTTCGCCCTGGTATTCCAGCGGATGGACCCGGAGCGCGCCCACCACCTGGGGTTCGGCGCGATCCGGGCCGCCGGCGCACTGCCCGGCGCGGCCCGGCTGGGCCGCGCCCTGTGCGGCCCGCGCGACCCGTCGCTGCGGGTGCGCGCGCTGGGCCTGGACTTCCCGGGCCCGTTCGGCCTGGCGGCTGGTTTCGACAAGGACGCGGTCGGGATCGACGGCCTGGCCGCCCTGGGCTTCGGTTTCGTGGAGGTCGGCACGGTCACCGCGCAGGCCCAGCCGGGCAATCCGGCCCCGCGGATGTTCCGGCTGCCCGAGGACCGGGCGCTGATCAACCGGATGGGGTTCAACAACCACGGCGCGGCCGCGGCCGCGGCCCGGCTGGCCGCCCGGCGCGGGACCTCGGTCTGGCGCCGGGCCCGGACCGTGCGGGTGGTGGTCGGGGTCAACATCGGCAAGACCAAGGCGGCGGCGGAGGCCGAGGCGGTCGGCGACTACGCGGTCTCGGCCCGCGCGGTCGCGCCGTACGCGGACTACCTGGTGGTCAACGTCTCCTCGCCGAACACCCCCGGGCTGCGCGACCTGCAGGCGGTCGGGTTCCTGCGCCCGCTGCTGCTGGAGGTCCGGCGCAGCGCGGACGAGGCGGCCGGCCGGCACGTGCCGCTGCTGGTGAAGATCGCCCCGGACCTGGCCGACGAGGACATCGACGCGGTCGCCGCGCTCGCCCTGGAGATCGGCCTGGACGGGATCATCGCGACCAACACCACGATCTCCCGGGACGGTCTGCGCACCGGCCCGGACCGGGTCGCGCAGTGCGGCGCGGGCGGACTTTCCGGTCCGGTCCTGCGTGATCGGGCCCTGACGGTGCTGCGCCGGTTGCGGGCCCAGGTCGGCGAGGAGATGACCATCATCGCGGCCGGCGGGATCGTCGGCGCCGAGGACGCGGCCGAGCGGCTGGCCGCGGGCGCCACGCTGCTGCAGGGCTACACCGGATTCATTTATCAGGGCCCGTTCTGGGCCCGCCGGATCCACCGCGGACTGGCCGCCCGGGCCCGCTCCCGCGGGGATGTCAGGCAGCTGACAGAGTCTCCGGTTTCGGGCGTATGACCAGGTCCCGGCGCTGCGGCGGTGTTCCCGCAGGTGGCGCCGGGGCTGTCAGGGCTCGGATTCGCAGTATGCATCAGAGTCCTGTTGAAGTCCGCCCACCTGCGGACTTCGCCGCGACCCCGGCCGCAGTGCCCCGGCCGGCCGTGCGGGACGCCTCGAAACCGGAATTGAATCACAGTACTGATAATGCCGGAACCCGGCCCGCGACTGGTCGGCGCGACCCGGCCGATCTGCCCGTTCCGGCCGGGAAAACCTCGACCGACCAGAGAATCAGCACACTCACTCAATGGAGCCCTGGATGACCGCCCCGTTCGGCGCGCGACTGCGCCACGCCCTCGACACCCGCGGCCCGCTGTGCGTCGGGATCGACCCGCACTGCGCGCTGCTGCGCGCCTGGGATCTGGGCGACGACGTGGCCGGGCTCGACCGCTTCGCCGGCACCGTGGTCGAGGCCCTGGCCGACCGGGTCGCGGTGCTCAAACCGCAGTCGGCCTTCTTCGAGCGGTTCGGCTCGCGCGGGGTGGCCGTGCTCGAGCGCACCGTCGCCGACGCCCGCGCGGCCGGCGCGCTGGTGGTGCTCGACGCCAAGCGCGGCGACGTCGGCTCGACCGTCGAGGCCTACGCGCAGGCCTACCTGGACCCGGCCGCCCCGCTTTTTGCCGACGCTCTGACGGCTTCCCCGTACCTGGGCTTCGATTCTTTGGAACCTCTTTACGCTTCGGCCCTGCGGCACGGCGCCGGCGTCTTCGTGCTCGGCTTCACCTCCAACCCGGAGGGCGCCTCGGTCCAGCGCGCGGTGACCTCGGACGGGACCACCGTGGGCGCCGACATCCTGGGCCGGGCGGCCGCGCGCAACGCCGCCGAACTCGCCGGAAACCCGGCCGCGGCCGGCCCCGGCGGCCCGATCGCGGCCGCTCAGAACCCGAATGGTCAGGGCCCTGCGATGGGATCGATCGGCGTGGTGCTCGGCGCCACCATCGCTGACCTGCCCTTCGACCTGAGATGGCTGGCCGGTCCGGTGCTGGCGCCCGGATTCGGCGCGCAGGGCGGCACCGCGGCCGATCTGGCCCGCATCTTCGCCGCCGCCCCGCGCCTGGTGCTGCCGTCCACCTCCCGCGAGGTGCTCGCCCAGGGCCCGTCCGTGGCCGCGCTGCGGTCGGCGGCGACCAGCGCGGTTGCCGACTGCCGGGCCGCGCTGAGCTACTAGCCTGCGGAAAGTCTCCGCAAAGTTTCGCTTGGGAAAGCCGCCCCGCATCGGTACAGTCCCGCCCAAATCGGGTCACCCGCGACGGTGAATCGCCAGATCCGGTGCACGCATTGCCGCAGACTCCGGTACGCTCCGGTTTTATCGCAGCCCAGCGGGGGTGTCTTCTTGCCATCAGCGCTGGAAGCGACTAGGTTCCGGCAACGGACCACCGAGCCAATTGACCGTGCGTACCACAACGGGTGATCGGTTCAACAAGTCAAAATCCATTTCGACGTCATGAGGTGAATTGGCGTGGCTCTTCCCACTCTCACTCCCGAGCAGCGCACCGCGGCGCTGGAGAAGGCCGCAGCGGCCCGGCGTGAGCGCGCCGAGATCAAGAACCGACTCAAGCACTCCGGCGCCTCGCTGTCCGAGGTCGTCGCCGAGGGTCGCAAGAACGAGGTAGTCGGCAAGATGAAGGTCTCGGCGCTGCTCGAGTCCCTGCCGGGAGTCGGCAAGGTCCGTGCGAAGCAGATCATGGAACGGCTTTCCATCTCCGAGACCCGCCGGGTCCGGGGCCTGGGCGCCAACCAGATCGCCGCCCTGGAGAAGGAATTCGGCGGTCCGGCGAAGTAAGCGCTTCCGGCGGGAGCCGCCCACAAGGCGCGCTCCGGCCGACCCGGTGCGGGCACACCGGGGTCGGGGACGGGTACCACCGGTACTTACACTCGGCCCGCCGATGTCCGCCCGGACGCCCGGTTGACGGTCGTCCGGGGGACTGATCCCCGGCGGGTCTGCACGCCGAACGCTTCACCCGACGCAGCCGGTCCTCTCCGGCCGGCCGCGTCCACGCATGCCGGGGCGACGGAAGGCCCCGTGCTTTCCGGTACCCTCGGTATGCGTGAGCTCAGTTGACTTTCCCGCGCACGCTCCGGCTGCGCCGCACCACCCTCGCCGGCTGGTGGTCCTGTCCGGCCCGTCCGGGGTCGGCAAGAGCACCGTGCTGAGCCATCTGCGCGACCGGCACCCCGAGATCTGGCTGTCGGTCTCCGCCACCACCAGGCTGCCGCGCCCGGGCGAGGTGGACGGGCTGCACTACTTCTTCACCGCCCCGGACCAGTTCGACAAACTCCGGGACAACGGCGAACTGCTCGAGTGGGCCGAGTTCGCCGGCAACCGCTACGGCACCCCCCGCCAGCCCGTGCTCGACCGGCTGGCCACCGGGACCCCGACCCTGCTGGAGATCGAACTCGAGGGCGCCCGCCAGGTGCGGGCCGCGATGCCCGAGGCGCTGCAGGTCTTCCTCGCCCCGCCCAGCTGGGACGAACTCGTCCGCCGGCTGGTCGGCCGGGGCACCGAGCCGCCGGACGTGATCGAGCGGCGGCTGGCCGCGGCCCGGGTGGAGCTGACCGCGGAGTCCGAGTTCGACCTGACCCTGGTCAACACGTCGGTCGAGGACGTCGCGGGCGAACTGCTAATGTTGATGGGCCAGAGTTGAGCAGGCCGTGGGCCGCGGGCGCGCCGGACCGGCGCCCGGCCCGAGCGGTCCGCCCCGGCACTCGCGGCGGCCGGCCCGCCGCACCCGACGAAGCAACCGGAAGGGTCCTGAAGAACACATGTCCGTGACCGAGCCTGAAGGCATCATCAACCCGCCGATCGACGAACTGCTCGAAGCCACCGACTCCAAGTACAGCCTGGTCATCTACGCGGCCAAGCGGGCCCGCCAGATCAACGCCTACTACTCCCAGCTCGGCGAGGGCCTGCTCGAGTACGTCGGCCCGCTCGTCGACACCCACGTGCACGAGAAGCCGCTGTCCATCGCGCTGCGCGAGATCAACGCGGGCCTGCTGACCGCCGAGCCGTTCGAGGTCGTCACCACCTGAGCCGCCCGGCCGGGGCCGGTCCCCGGTCGGCGCGCGGCGCCGTCGCGCGCCGCGGGAATGTTACGTGCCTGGTCTGCCCGCCGGCGGGACAACCGGCGGGCCGGGCGCGATGTCCGCGCCCACCGCTTCGCCGGTGCGGCGCGCCGGTTGCGTACAACCGGGAAGCCGGATGAGTACGTGCAGATGCACGGGTGCGCGGGACCTGCGCCCGCAGCCGCAGCCCGTGGTGCGGCAATCCGGGGCACGGCGCGCGTGATCGCGCGGGGAACGTTTGACTAGTCACCAGGCCGGGTGCGTCTCCCGGTGACCGCGGACCGGGCTCGTTCCCGGCCCGAGCCGTCGAGTCCGTGGGAGGATCGCCGTGGCAGCCGAACCAGTGCCGGCAAAACCCCGAGTCGTGCTGGGCGTGGCCGGGGGGATCGCCGCGTACAAGGCCTGCGAGCTGCTGCGCCGGCTGACCGAGTCCGGGCACGACGTGCAGGTCGTGCCGACCGCCGCCGCCCTGAACTTCGTCGGCGCGCCGACCTGGGAGGCCCTGTCCGGCCACCCGGTCGCCACCGAGGTGTGGACCGACGTCGCGCACGTGCCGCACGTGCGCCTGGGCCAGGGCGCGGACCTGGTCCTGGTCGCCCCGGCCACCGCGGACCTGCTGGCCAAGGCCGCGCACGGCCTGGCCGACGACCTGCTGACCAACACCCTGCTGACCGCGCGCTGTCCGGTCGTCTTCGCCCCCGCGATGCACACCGAGATGTGGCAGCACCCGGCCACCGTGGAGAACGTCGCGACGTTGCGCCGGCGCGGCGCGATCGTGCTGGACCCGGCCTCCGGGCGGCTGACCGGAGCCGACACCGGCCCGGGCCGGCTGCCGGACCCGGGGGAGATCTTCGAGCTGGCCGCCGCCGTGCTGCGCCGCGGCGGCCCGGTCCCGGCGGATCTGACCGGCCTTCAGATCACGGTTTCGGCCGGAGGCACCAGAGAGCCGCTGGACCCGGTACGCTATCTCGGCAATCGTTCATCCGGAATTCAGGGTTACGCACTGGCGAAGGCAGCGCTCGCTCGCGGCGCCGAGGTCACGCTGGTGTCGGCGAACACCGCCCTGCCCGATCCGGCCGGGGCGAAAGTGGTCAGGGTGGGCACCACGGCGGAACTCGCCGCCGCGGTCACCCTCGCCGCGAGCGGGGCGGACGTGGTCGTGATGGCCGCCGCCGTGGCCGACTTCCGGCCGGTGGACTACGCCGCCAGCAAGATCAAGAAGACCGACGAGACCTCCGCCCCGGTGCTCGAACTCGCCCAGAACCCGCACGTGCTGCGCGGGCTGGTGCGCGCCCGGGCCGAGCGCGAGCAGGCGGCGCGAGGCCAGGACGGACCGGCCCGGACGCCGCCCGCGCCGGTGCGCCAGACCATCGTCGGCTTCGCCGCCGAGACCGGCGACGCGCAGCACTCCGCGCTGGAACTGGGCGAACGCAAACTGGCCGACTACGGCGTGGACCTGCTCGTGGTCAACGAGGTCGGCCCGGACAAGGTCTTCGGGCTCGAGCACACCGAGGCGGTGATCTTCGAGGCCGGCGCAGGGCGCACGGCGGTCCCGCCGGGCTCGAAGGCGGCGCTTGCGGATGCGGTCTGGGACGCGGTGCTCGCCCGGCGTGCGCCCCGCCGCTGACCCCCGCTATCGTGGTTCCAGCGGAACGGGGCTGGTCCGACGGCCGGTGGCCACCATGCGGGCGGTGCGGGAGGGATCCGGGCGCACCCGGCAGAATGGGTCAACCACCGGGGCGAGTAGCCGTCGTCACACAGCATCCGGCCGCGTACCCATGGTTAGATTGGTTCTGCTGTTCCATCGAATAAGTCAGCAGCCGCTGCATGAAGGAGTCGTGGAAGTGGTCCGTCCCGCAACCGATCGCCGTTTGTTCACCTCGGAATCCGTGACCGAGGGACACCCCGACAAGATCGCCGATCAGATCTCGGACTCGATCCTGGACGCCCTGCTCGCCGAGGACCCGAACTCCCGGGTCGCGGTCGAGACGCTGATCACCACCGGCCAGGTGCACATCGCCGGCGAGGTGACCACCAGCGGCTGGGCCGACATCCCGACGATCGTCCGGGAGAAGATCCTGGCGATCGGCTACGACTCGTCCAAGAAGGGCTTCGACGGCGCCTCCTGCGGCGTGTCGGTGTCGATCGGGTCGCAGTCCCCGGACATCGCCCAGGGCGTGGACTCGGCCTACGAGACCCGGCACGAGGGCGGCGGCGAGGACGAGCTCGACCGCCAGGGCGCCGGCGACCAGGGCCTGATGTTCGGCTACGCCTGCTCGGACACCCCCGAGCTGATGCCGCTGCCGATCGCGCTGGCGCACCGGCTCGCGCGCCGGCTGACCCAGGTGCGCAAGGACGGCACCGTGGCCTACCTGCGCCCGGACGGCAAGACCCAGGTCACCATCGAGTACGACGGGGACCGCCCGGTCCGGCTGGACACGGTCGTGGTCTCCTCCCAGCACGCCTCGGACATCGACCTGGCCACCCTGCTCACCCCGGACATCAAAGAGTTCGTGGTCGACAAGGAGCTGGCCGGCCTGGAGCTGGCCACCGAGGGCTACAAGCTGCTGGTCAACCCGACCGGCCGGTTCGAGATCGGCGGCCCGATGGGCGACGCCGGGCTGACCGGCCGCAAGATCATCGTGGACACCTACGGCGGGATGGCCCGGCACGGCGGCGGCGCCTTCTCCGGCAAGGACCCGTCCAAGGTGGACCGCTCGGCCGCGTACGCGATGCGCTGGGTGGCCAAGAACGTGGTCGCCGCGGGCCTGGCCACCCGGGTCGAGGTGCAGGTGGCCTACGCGATCGGCAAGGCCGAGCCGGTCGGCCTGTTCGTGGAGACCTTCGGCACCGAGACCGTGCCGGTGGACCGGATCCAGCAGGCGGTGACCGCGGTGTTCGACCTGCGCCCGGCCGCGATCATCCGCGACCTGGACCTCAAGCGCCCGATCTACGCCCAGACCGCCGCCTACGGGCACTTCGGCCGGGAGATCGCCGACTTCACCTGGGAGCGGCTGGACCGGGTCGACGCGCTCAAGCGCGAGCTGTCCTGACCGTGCGGCGCGCGGCGGGCGCGGTGGTCCGCGGCTGCTGTCCGACCGTTCCGGTACAACGGGAAGCATGCACAACCCGGTGAGTCCCGATCCCCCGGCCGCGTCCTCGGGCCCGCATGAGCAGCTTGCGCTCATGCGGGCCGAGGTGCGTAAGGTGGCCGCCGGCAAGGACCCGGACCCCGATGCGCAGGAGCCGGCGGCGGTGCTCCCGGTCGCGCGGGTGGTCGTGGACGTGGACCCCTCGCATCTGGACCGGCTCTGGGACTACGCGGTGCCGGCCAAGCTGGACCAGGCCGCGCAGCCGGGCGTGCGGGTCCGGGTGCTCTTCCACGGGCAGTCGGTGGACGGGTTCCTCTGGGACCGGGTGGCCCGCAGCGAGTTCGCCGGGGCGCTGACCCCGCTCAAGGCGGTGGTCTCGCCCGAACCGGTGCTCTCCGCGCCGATCGCGGGCCTGGCCCGGGCGGTGGCCGACGCGTACGCGGGCACCCTGTCGGACGTGCTGCGGGTGGCCGTGCCGCCCCGGCATGCGGCGACCGAGAAGAAACCGGGCAGCGTCCCGGACGGCAAGCTGGACACGGATCTGAACCGGGCGGCCTGGGCCCCGTACGAGGGCGGCCCGGCGCTGCTCGACGCCCTCGCGGCCGGGCTGCACCCGCGCGCGGTCTGGACCGCGCTGCCGGGCCTGGACTGGACCGCGCCGCTGGCCGCGGCCGCGCACGCGACCCTGGCCACCGGCCGCGGCGTGGTGCTGCTGGTGCCGGACGGCCGGGACGTGGGCCGGCTCGACAGCGCGCTGACCGAGGCCTTCGGCCGCGACGACCTGCACCTGGCGCTGACCGCCGACCTGGGCCCGTCCGAGCGGTACCGGCGCTGGCTGGCGCTGCGGCGCGGGCAGGTGCGCTGCGTGGTCGGCACCCGGACCGCCGTGTACGCGCCGGTGGCCGACCTCGGGCTGATCGCGATGTGGGACGACGGCGACCCCGGTTTCGCCGAACGGGTCGCGCCCTACGCCCATGCCCGCGAGGTGATGACGCTGCGCGCGCACCGCGAGCACGCGGGCGCGCTGATCGGCGGGCACAGCGTCACGGCCGAGGGCGCCCAGCTGATCTCCCGGCGCTGGGCCCGGCCGCTGTCCGCGCTGCGCGCGCAGGTGACCGCACACCGGGCGATGGTGCGCACGGCCGAGGACGACCACTCCCGGGACCAGGTCCCGGCCGCGGCCGCGGCCCGGCTGCCGGGCGTGGCGTGGCGGGTCGCGCGGGACGGCCTGCAGCGCGGCCCGGTCCTGGTGCAGACTCCGCGGGCCGGGTACCTGCCGTCGCTCGCGTGCGTGCGCTGCCGGGAACCGGCCGTGTGCGTGTACTGCCGCGGTCCGCTGGAACTGGCCGCGCGCAACGGCGTCGCGGGTTGCAAGTGGTGCGCGAAGCAGGCCGCGAACTGGCAGTGCCCGCGCTGCGGCAGCGGCCGGTTCCGGGCCCGCGCGGTCGGTGTGGCCCGCGGCGCGGAGGAGCTCGGCCGCGCCTTCCCGGGCGTGCCGGTACTGGTCAGCAGTGCGGGCCGGATCCTGGAACGGGTCGGGTCGAGCCCGGCCCTGGTGCTGGCCACCCCGGGCGCCGAACCGGTGGCCGAGGACGGGTACGCGGCGGTGCTGCTGCTCGACGGCGACCTGCTGCTCGGCCTGCCGAACCTGCGGGCCGGCGAGCAGGCGCTGCGCCGCTGGCTGGCCGCGGCGGCGCTGGCCCGGCCGGCTTCGCGCGAGGGCCGGGTGGTGCTGGCCGCGGAGCCCTCGGCGCCCGCGGTCCAGGCGCTGGTGCGCTGGGACCCGGCCGGGTTCGCCCGCCGGGAGCTGGCCGACCGGGCCGAACTCGGGTATCCGCCCGCGGCCCGCCTGGCCGAGCTGACCGGGACGTACCAGGCCGTGGTCGACCTGCTCGGCCTGGCCGAGTTCCCGGAGCAGGCCGAGGTGCTCGGCCCGAACGAGCTGGCCGAGCCCGGCCCGGACGGCGAGGGGAAGATGTACCGGGCGCTGGTGCGGGCGTCGGCTGCGGAGGGGCGGGCGCTGGCTGCCGCGCTCAAGGCCGCGCAGGGGGTTCGGACGGCCAGGAGCGAGCCGGATTTCGTGCGGGTGCGGATCGATCCGGTGGACCTGGCGTGAGGTGGGGCTTTGTCGGGGCCCGGGTTTTCGCCAGAGCCTAGACCTGGGCCCGGCGCGCCTGGGAAACCGGTGCTTCTTCGCGGGCGAAGCGGTTTAGGCGGAGGTCTTGCCGGGCGCTGAACGAAGGCCTTTGGTCAGAACCGGTCGATCTTCGTCAGGTCGATGTCGATCGGGAACGGCATGGTCAGCTCCAGCCGATCGTGATAGGTGCCGGTCAGCTTGTAGGCCTGCGTGTCCGGGACCAGTTCGTACACGCTGACGGCGGCCTTGCCCTCGATCTTCTCGACCAGCCAGAAGTGCAGGATCCCGGCCTCGGCGTAGAGCGAGGGCTTACGGTTCTTGTCGCGTTCGCGTGATTCCGGGGAGACCACCTCGATAACCAGGGCGACGTCTTCCGGCCGGTAATCGGTCTGGTCGAATCCGCGATCGCCGGTCGCGCGGGTGATCATGAGATCGGGCTCGGGCCGTTGGCGAGGAGCCAAGGTCACCGTCATCTCCCGCCGAACTCTGAACTCCGCCGACGCGGCGGTTCGCAACGCGTATTCCAGCAGAGAGATCATGCTCATGTGGAACAAAGCTTGAGGAGTCACGAGGACTAGGCTCCCGTCAATCATCTCCGTGTGTGGTGGCAGACCAGGGAGCCGGTCGAGATCCTCTGCCACGAAGCCCTTGTGTGGCGGAACAAGCCACGTCGGAAACGGTTCGACGCTCATGAGGGTCATGCTACCTCCACTGACTACGGCACTGCCTGCTTGCCCGGAAAGTATTTCCAATCCGGCCCCATGCGCGTTCGAATTTCTGTTCTGGATCACCCGATCGAGTGATCTTCCCGGCGGTGACCAGGGAAATCGGCCACCGCCGGGCAGGAGCACGGCTCAGGAGGTGTAGCTGGCGACGGCCACGCCTCCGCTGACATCCGGGAGTCCGGTCAGCGTCGGTTCGGTGGTCCAGGTGGTGCTGTTCTTGGCCAGCCAGTAGAAGTGGGTGTTGCCGTTCTCCGAGGTGTCGGCGGCGATCAGTCCTCCGTCGGCCCGGGCGGCGAGCGAGATGGGGCCGGCGTTCAGGCCGGGGCACCCGATCTTGGTGGTGGTCCACGGGTTGGGCCCGTAGTCCTGCGTCATCGCGGTCACGCAGCTGGTGTCGGATTCGGCGGTGAGGGTGATGCTGCCGGCGGTCGGGTTGTCCGCCATCACGCTCCCTTGGCCGAGCATGCCCATGGTCGAGCTGATGTGCTCCGCGTTCCAGCTGTCGATGTCGTTTGCCGGGCTCCAGTAGAACTCGGTGCCGCCGAAGTCGTTCTGGACGCCGATCGTGTCGCCGATGATGATGTTGCCGGACGACTGCACCTCAACCCGCGGCGCGTTCTCGTAGTTCCCGGTGCCGACGTGCAGTTCACTCCAGTTGGTGGACAGATAGGGCTGGACGTCGAGGTAGAACCCGTTCGGCAGGATCTCCCCGGCGTCGTAGGCGACCACGATCTCGTTGTTCGGGCCGACCGCGATGTCCGGGGAGGACTGGCCGTAGTAGCCGCCGGGCAACGTCTGGGAGTACCAGCCGGACTTCTGGAACTGGGTGTAGAAGTAGGTGAACGAGGGGTCGTTGCCCGGGCCCGGATCGGGGTTCCCCGAGACGATCGCGATCTCGGCCGGCTGCCCGGGGCTCATCACCTTCTGGGCGGCGATCTCCGGTGCGCCCGCGGCCTGGCCGATCGCCGAGACCCGTCCTCCGGTCCAGCCGGTGGTCTGGTAGTCCTGCCAGTAGCAGTAGAGGGTGTCGGTGCTCTCGTCGACGGCGGCGATGAAGATGTCGCCGTTGTTCATGACGGTCATCGCCGGCGTCGACCAGGCCGGGCCCCCGGCGACGAGCTCCCGGTGCCAGCCGGTGCTGCCGACGGTCTGCACCTCGAAGTACAGGCCCTGGGCGCCGGGGGTCTCGTCGACGGCGGCGACCATCTGCTCGGAGGTCGACGCCTGCGCCGGCAGCGCGGCCGGGCCCATGGCCACGGCCATCGCCACTGCGCCGGCTGCGAGCAGGCATGCTGACCTGCGGGTACGATGCTTCAGATTCATGTAGGTCCCCCCCTGGGACGATTGTGTGTGCGGTACTTCTGCAAGGTAAGCCCGCCCGGCGACCGGCCGAATCACTGAAACCATGTAAGTAACGGTGTTAGAGATCGACGAAGCCGCCGCGCCCTGCCGTACCCAGCCGTGCCCGCTCGGTCCGGTTCGTCGATTCATCCGATCGAAGGGACTTCGCGGGCGCAGGGGCGGGTTCCGGCAGCCGGTAGAATGAGCCGGAGAATCACCGATGATCCCAGGCGAAGAACGGGCGGCGTAGTAGTGACGATCCAACAGATCCGGTTGTTCGGCGACCCGGTGCTGCGGACCAAGGCAGAGCCGGTGGTCGACTTCGACAAGGAGCTGCGCCGCCTCGTCAAGGACCTCACCGACACCATGCTCGGCGCGCCGGGCGCCGGGCTGGCCGCGCCGCAGCTCGGCGTGTCCCTGCGGGTGTTCGTGTACAACGTGGACGACGTGGTCGGGCACCTGATCAACCCGAGCCTGGACCTGTCCGACGAGGAGCAGGAGGGCGACGAGGGCTGCCTGTCGATCCCGAACCTGAAGTTCCCCTGCGTCCGGGCCAAGCACGCGATCGCCAAGGGGTTCAACGAGTACGGCGACCCGATCACGGTCGAGGGAAGCGACGTGCTGGCCCGGTGCGTGCAGCACGAGACCGACCACCTGGACGGGGTGCTGTTCATCGACCGGCTGGACCGGGAGCAGCGCAAGGCGGCGCTGCGGGCGATCCGTTCGGCCGACTGGGTCGGCGCCCCGGCGCCCGAGGTGAAGTTCTCCCCGCACGCCACGTTCGGGCAGGCGCGCTAGATGCCCGGCCCCGCCGCCGACTCTGCCGCCGACCCCGCGCCCCCGGCCCCCGACTCCGGTCCGGGCCAGACCCCCGGCCTGCGGCTGCTGTTCGCCGGGACCCCGGAACCGGCCGTGGACTCGCTGCGCGCGCTGCTCGACGACTCGCCGCACGAGGTCGTCGCCGTGCTCACCCGCCCGGACGCCCGCACCGGCCGCGGCCGGGTGTTCGAGCCCTCGCCGGTGCGCCGGCTGGCCGAGGAACGCGGCATCGAGGTGCTCACCCCGGACCGCCCGCGCGACCCGGATTTCCTGGCCCGGCTGGCCGAACTGGCCCCGGACGCCTGTCCGGTGGTCGCCTACGGCGGGCTCATCCCGCAGGCGGCGCTGGACGTCCCGCGGTACGGCTGGATCAACCTGCACTTCTCGCTGCTGCCGGCCTGGCGCGGCGCGGCCCCGGTGCAGCGGGCGATCCTGGCCGGGGACGAGATCACCGGGGCCTGCACCTTCCGGCTGGAGGCGGGCCTGGATACCGGCCCGGTCTTCGGCTCGCTGACCACCGAGATCGGCCGCACCGACACCAGCGGGGACCTGCTCGGCCGGCTGGCCGCGGACGGCGCCCGGCTGCTGGTGGCCACCCTGGACGGGATCGCGCAGGGCCGGCTGGCCCCGGTCCCGCAGGAGCCGGTCGGCGTCTCGCACGCGCCCAAGCTCGGTACCGAGGACGCCCGGATCGACTGGAAGGCCCCGGCCCTGCACATCGACCGGCTGGTCCGGGCCTGCACCCCGGCCCCGGGGGCGTGGACCGTGCTGGCCGGCGAACGGGTCAAGATCTTCCCGCTCACCCCGATCCCCGGGGTGATGGACCTGGCCCCCGGCGCGCTGCAGGTGGACCGGCGCGGCCTGCAGGTCGGCACCGGCTCGGGGCACACCGTCCGGCTCGGCGACGTGCAGCCGCAGGGCAAGAAGCGGATGGCGGCGGCGGACTGGGTGCGCGGGCTGCGCCTGGCCCCGGACGCCCGCTTCGAGTCCGGGGACTGAGACCGGCCGTCCCGATCCGCCGCACGCTGCGTACCACGCACCACGCACGACCCGTCACCCGCCGAGAAAAGGATCCATGTCCCCCTCCCCGTCGTCCCGCCAGCACTCCGACCCGGCCCGCGCCGCCGCCTACGCCACCCTGCGCGCCGTCGCCGACCGGGACGCGTACGCGAACCTGATCCTGCCCGGGCTGCTGAGCGAGCGCAAGGTCGACGCCCGGGACGCCGCGCTGGCCACCGAGCTGGCCTACGGCACCCTGCGCGGCCAGGGCACCTACGACGCGATCCTGGCCGTCTGCGTGACCCGCCCGCTGGCCGAGCTCGACCCGGAGGTACTCGACGTCCTGCGGCTGGGCGCGCACCAGCTGCTGGCCACCCGGATCCCGCCGCACGCCGCGGTGGCCGCGACGGTCGAGCTGGCCCGCGAGGAGATCCACGAGGGCGCGGCCAAGATGGTCAACGCGGTGCTGCGCAAGGTCGGCCGGGCGGACCTGCGCCAGTGGGTGGACCAGGTCGCCCCGGATGCGGACCGCGATCCCGAGGGCTACCTCGCGGTCTACCGCTCGCACCCGCGCTGGGTGGTCTCCGCGCTCTGGGACGCGCTGGCCGCGCACCGGGGCAAGGACGCGGCCGGGACCGAGATCGACGACCTGCTGGCCGTGGACAACCAGCGGCCCGGGGTGACCCTGGTGGCCCGGCCAGGCCTGGTCGAGCTGGACGAGCTGCTGGACGCGGGCGCGCAGCCGGGCCGGTACGCGCCGACCGCGGCGTACCTGGACGAGGGCGACCCGGGCCGGATCGACGCGGTCCGCCGCGGCCGGGCCGGCGTGCAGGACGAGGGCAGCCAGCTGGTCGCCCTGGCCTTGGCCCGGGTGCCGCTGGACGGCGGCCCGGACGCGCTCTGGCTGGACCTGTGTGCGGGCCCCGGCGGCAAGGCGGCCCTGCTGGCGGCCACCGCGAGCGCCCGCCAGGCCCGGCTGGTCGCCGCCGAGCTGGCCCCGCACCGGGCCCGGCTGGTCAAACGCGCGCTGCAGCCGGTGCACGGCCTGCACAAGGTGGTCACCGCCGACGGCACCGAACCGCCGTGGCGCCCGGGTACCTTCGACCGGGTGCTCGTGGACGCGCCGTGCACCGGCCTGGGCGCGCTGCGCCGGCGGCCGGAGTCGCGCTGGCGGCGCGAGCCGGCCGACGTGTCCCGGCTGGCGTCGCTGCAGAAGCGGCTGCTCGGTTCGGCGCTGGACTCGGTCCGGCCCGGGGGAGTGGTGGCGTACGTCACCTGCTCCCCGCACCTGGCCGAGACCCGGCTGGTGGTCGAGCAGGTGCTGGGCAAGCGCGAGGACGTCGAGCAGATCGACGCGCGCCCGTTCCTGCCCGGCGTGCCGGAGCTCGGGGACGGTCCTGATGTGCAGCTGTGGCCGCATCTGCATGCCACCGACGCCATGTACCTCGCGCTGCTGCGCCGCCACTGAGCAGTCGGTTGCCGGACCCTGCTGACTGCCGACGGCCGGGCCGGGCCGCCGCTGGGGTGCCGTCGCCTTGCCGTCGCGCCGCCGGGTGTTGTCGCCGCGCGGCGCCGGTCACTGGGAGACTGTCGCCGAACCTGTCGCCTCGAACGGAAGATAATGGCCCCATGACGATCCAGATCTCACCCTCCATCCTCAACGCCGACTTCGCCCGCCTGGCCGACGAGGTCGCCGCGATCTCGCCCGCGGCGGACTGGGTGCACGTGGACGTGATGGACAACCACTTCGTGCCGAACCTGACCATCGGCCTGCCGGTCGTGCAGGCGCTGCTCAAGGCCAGCACGCTGCCGCTGGACTGCCACCTGATGATCGAGGACCCGGACCGCTGGGCCCCGGCCTACGCCGAGGCCGGCGCGGGCTCGGTCACCTTCCACGCCGAAGCCGCCGCCGACCCGCTCCGCCTGGCCCGGACGATCCGCGCGGCCGGCGCCCGGGCCGGCCTGGCACTGAAGCCCGGCACCCCGGTCGAGGCCTACGAGGAGCTGTTCCCCGAGCTCGACATGGTGCTGATCATGTCGGTCGAACCCGGTTTCGGCGGCCAGAGCTTCATGGACTCGGTGCTGCCGAAGGTGCGCCAGACCCGCGACCTGATCTCCCGGCACGGCGGCCAGATCTGGCTGCAGATGGACGGCGGCGTCAGCGCCCAGACCATCGAGCGCTGCGCCGAGGCCGGCGCGGACGTGTTCGTCGCCGGCTCCGCGGTCTACGCCGCCGAGGACCGGGACAAGGCCGTGCGCGAACTGCGGGCTTTGGCCGAGGGGGCCAGTTCGCTGGGCTGACTGACCGGCGGCGAGGAGATGGATTTCCGGGACTTCCTGGTCTCCGGGCCCGGGTTCGGCGACATCGACGTCGAGCGTTCGCGGGACATGCCGCGCGAGATCGATCTGCCGGACGGCATCTGCTCCGCTTGCCTGGCAACGGGAATCGGGTCGTGCGGCGCTATTCGTGTTCGTGCTCGGCCTGGTTGTTCCGCAGCCAGTCTTCGCGGCGTAGTTCGTATTCGACTTCGCCGTGTTCGGCGCCTGCGATCGGGTCCTCCCACTGGAGGTGGAAGGTGCGTACGTACGTCAGGCCGCACTTCTCCATCACGCGGCGCGAGGCGAGGTTGACGGCCATGGTCTCGGCGGTCACCCGCTGCACGCCGAGGTCGGTGAAACCCTTGCGGATCAGGGCGCGGCCGGCCTCGGTGGCGTAGCCCCGGCCCCAGCTGGCCCTTCGCAGGCGGTAGCCGAATTCGGCCTCGCGGGCGCCGCCGCCCTCGCGCGGTTGCAGGGAGAGCCAGCCCACGAACTCGCCGGTGGCCCGTTCGGCCGCGGCCCAGCGGCCGAGCGGGCCGCGTTCGTAGTCGCGCAGGATCGCGGGCAGCACCTCGTTCTGCACGGTCGCCCGGGGCGTGGGCCGGCCGTTGGTCAGGAAGCGCATGACCTGCGGGTCGCTGTCCAGGAAGACCAGGTTGTCCACGTCGTCGGCGGTGAACCGGCGCAGGTGGAGGCGGTCGGTCTCTAGCAGGATGCGCATCAGGCGGTTCCGTTCGGCGGGCGTCGAGTCGGGCGGCTGCTCGGAGGGCTGGTCGGACCGTCGGTCACGCTGCGTAGCCGCCGGTTCCCGGTGTAACCGGCGGTGGTATTCAGAGGCGACGGACGGCGGCGCCACGCAGGCGTTACGCCGGTGGCCGGCTTTCTGATCACCAGGAGTAACGATGATACGTAGGGCAGCGGTGGCCGAGGAAGCCATCAACGGCAACGCCGTCACCGCGAACACATACCTGGACACGGTCTCCAACGCCGTGCCGGAGGTCTCGCTGCGGCTCGTCGGCGCGCTGCTCGCGCTCGCCGTGGCGGCGGTGCACGTGGCCGACCAGGGCGGCGTCGGGGCGTTCGACTCGCCGGACTGGCTGGGCTGGGCGTATCGGCTGATCGAGGCCGGCGGGGTGCTGACCGCGCTGGCCCTGCTCGCGCCGCGCACGTCCCGGCTCGGCTGGGCGGCCGCGGTGCTGCTCGGGGCCGGGCCGTTCCTCGGCTATCTCGCCTCGCGCACGGTCGGCGTGCCCGGGGACCCGGACGACGTCGGCAACTGGGCCGACTGGGTCGGCACGGTGTCGCTGCTGCTGGAGGCGGCGCTGATCGTGCTCGCGGCGACCATGGCGCGGGCCGGGCGGCCGGAACCGGCGCCGCGCACGCTGCGCACGCTCACTGCGGCCGACCTGCTCGCCGCGAAGCCGCGGCGCTGAGCGGCCGGTCGACGCGCAGCCGGAAAGCCGCCGGGCCCGGGCTCCGGCGCGGCGCTTGTCGGGAATGCGCTCAGCCCCCGGCCTCGGCGGCCGACGCCGGGAACCGGATGCGCGTGGCGGCGATCGCGCCCTGCGGGACCAGCCACGGCAGGATTTTCACGCCGAACTTCCCGCCCCGGACCGCGGGGTCGGCCTCGGCGAGTTCGCGGGCGCGGTCCGCGTCGACGGCGAAGACGGACAGCCCGCGGAACGTCTCGCCCGGCTCGCCCAGCAGCGGACCGGCGGCCAGCAGGAAACCGTCGTCGTGCAGTTTCGACAGGTAGGCCAGGTGGGCGTCCTGCAAAACGGCCTGCTCCTCCTCCGTCAGCTCGGGACGGTCGGATCGCAGGACGAGCAGCACGGTGGTGAAGCGATCGAAGTCCATGCAGGCATGGTAGGCGCTCCTACCGGATCGACGGCAGATTTCAGCCCGGATCAACTCCAGGCGGACACGGCACCCGGCCCTGCTGCTCCGACTCCTGCTCCACTTGCTGCTGCGGCTCGAGTTCGGCTTCCGGGAGCGGCCGCTCGGCGTCGAGCGACCGTGCGTCCGTGGTCCAGCGGTCGAGCAGGAGCGGCAGTCCGCACAGTGGCAGCAGGTATACCTCGACGTAGAGCCGCGAGCCCTGGCTGATCGTCGGGTGGATGAACGCCGCAGCGATCCCGGTGCTCGAGACCGCGCTGATCACGACCGCTGTCAGCCGCTCCCGGTGCCACAGGACCCAGAGCCCGACGGTCAGGCCGACGACCAGCACCGGCCCGGCTGCCTGCTGCTGGAGCAGGTTCCACCAATACGGCTCCTGGGCGGAGAGCAGTTCGCTGTAGGGGTGAGCCGGGAGCGGGTGCCGGAACTGGCCGGAGAACTGTTCGTCCAGCGTGGACCTGAGCCCGGGAAGGTGAAGCAGGGAGCTGATCACCTGCCCGAGCAGCAGGGCGCCGGCGCTGGTGCCGGCCAGTGCCCACAGTCCGGACCTCGGCCGGCCGCGCCGGGCGACGAGGGCGACGAGCACGGCCAGGAGCAGCAGCCCGGCGAGCAGCATCGACTGGGAGTACTTCACGGCGAAGGTCATGGCGCAGCCGAGCGTCGTCAACGCCAGCCCGAGGCGCATCCGGCCGCGCAGCACGAGCAGGGCACCGAAGATGACCAGCAGCGTCGTGGTGACGACTGGTCCGTCGACCAGGAAGGCCGCGGCCCAGGTTCCGGTCGGCAGGATGAAGTACAGCACCTGGCCCGCGAGCGCGGCCTGCGGTGACGCGCCGAGCAGCCTGAGCACGGCCAGGGTGAGCAGGCCGGCCGCGATCGCGAACAGGGTGACGGCGAGCCACCAGGCGTCGCGCGGTCCGAGTGCCGGAGTGAACGCCGCGATGAGTAGCGGCACGCCGGCCCGCGGGGTGAAGATGGCGTCGTATGTCGGGTTGTCCGGGGTCAGCACGCCGCCGGTCTGCGCGGCCGTGCAGGCGGCCGGATCGGCCTGGCCGCCGCAGTAGAACGCCAGCGCGAGGTGCTGGGAATCAGTATGGGAATGGCCGAGGTCCTGCTCGGTTATGACTGTGTATTGATAGGTGTCGTTCCATATTCGCGCCTGCGAGGCTCCGCTCAGGCTGAACAGCGCATAGACGAGCGAGATGAGCAGGGCGCACGACCACAGCGGTACCGCGATCCCCCTGACCGATCCGATCGTGGCAGACCATCCGACCTGCGATGAAACCCTGCCAGGATTGAAATGTGGTCGCGAAACAGCCATAGTAGTCGCCCCCGCCCGTGATCCCCCGTGAGATCGTCTGTCGGCTCGATTCGTGTACCGAGTGTTATCAGTACAGTATTAGAAGATAGCGTCTCGGGCCACGATCGAGAAACCGGGACCGCGCGCTCGCGGCAAGTTCCTGGTCGCGGCGCAGGGACCGGCCCGGCTGCGCGCGCTACCATCCGGACGTGGACGTTACCGACCCAACCCGCCAGACCGGCCCGGCCGACCCGGACACCGTGATCGACATCAGGGGCCTGCGCAAGGACTTCGGCCGCACCCGGGCGCTGGACGGCCTGGACCTGGCCGTTCCCCGCGGCCAGGTGCACGGCCTGCTCGGGCCGAACGGCGCGGGCAAGTCCACCGCGGTCCGGATCCTGCTCGGCCTGCTGCGCGCCGACGGCGGCACCGCCCGGTTGTTCGGCGGCGACCCGTGGCGCGACCCGGCCGGGCTGCACCGGCGGCTGGCCTACGTGCCCGGGGACGTGACCTTGTGGCCGAACCTGACCGGCGGGGAGACGATCGACCTGCTCGGCTCGCTGCGCGGCGGCCTGGACCGGGCCCGCCGGGACGAACTGGTGGCCCGGTTCGACCTGGACTCGGGCAAGAAGGGCCGGGCCTACTCCAAGGGCAACCGGCAGAAGGTCGCCCTGATCGCGGCGCTGGCCTCGCCGGCCGAGCTGCTGATCCTGGACGAGCCCACCTCCGGGCTCGACCCGCTGATGGAGGCGGTCTTCCGCGAGTACGTCGCCGAGGCCAGGGCGCGCGGGACCACGGTCCTGCTCTCCAGCCACATCCTGACCGAGGTCGAGCAGCTGTGCGACCGGGTCTCGATCATCCGCGGCGGGCGCACGGTCGACTCCGGTTCGCTGGAGGACCTGCGCCAGTTCTCCCGCACCACGATCAGCGCCCGGCTCTCCGGGCCGCCGGCCGGGCTGGACGCGATCGCCGGGGTGCACGCGCTGAGCGTGGACGGCGAGTCAGTGCACTGCCAGGTCGATCCGGAGGCCCTGGAAGCCGTGCTGCGGACGCTGGCCGACATCGGAATCCGTACCCTGACCAGCCGCCCGCCGACCCTCGAAGAGCTGTTCCTGCACTACTATGCCGAGCCGGAGCCGGAGCCGGAGCCGGAGCCCGGGCCGGAGAGCGCCGAGCCGACGCAGAGTACGGACTCAGGCCGGTGAGCGCCGCGGCCGGGACCCGGCAGCTGGCCCGGCTCGCCGCCCGGCGGGACCGGATCGTCCTGCCGGTCTGGCTCTACGCGCTGGTCGGCCTGGCCGGGTCGAGCGCGTACAGCATCAGGGGCCTGTACCCGGACCAGGCCTCCCGGGCCGGTCTGGTCGACGCGGTCGGCGCCGCGCCCACGGCCGCCGCGCTCTACGGCGGGATCCTGAACGGCTCGCTCGGCGCGATCACCGGGTGGCGGGTCGGCGTGCTCGGCTCGGTGCTGGCCGCCGTCATGTCGATCCTGCTGGTCACCCGGCACACCCGGGCCGAGGAGCAGAACGGGCGGCAGGAACTCGTCAGCGCCGGGATGGTCGGCCGGTACGCGTTCCTCGCCGCCGCGCTCCAACTCGTACTGACCGCGAACCTGCTCGCCGGACTGGGCATCGCCGGGGTGTGCGCACTGTTCGGACTCCCCGCGGCAGGCTCCTTCGCGCTCGGGCTGGGCATCGCGGGCTGCGGCGTGGTGTTCGCCGGGCTGGCCGCCGTGACCGCGCAGCCGACCGGGTCCTCGCGCAGCGCCAGCGGCCTGGCGTTCACTCTTCTGGGGGTGGCCTACCTCGTCCGCGCCGCGGGCGACATGAGCACGAACTCCTGGCTGCTGTGGTGTTCCCCGATCGGCTGGTTCGAGCAGGTCCGGGCGTTCGGCGGCGACCGCTGGTGGACGCTGGCCCTCCCGCTCGCCGGCGCCGCGCTGCTCGTGCTGCTCGCCGGGTGGCTGCTCGGGCGCCGCGACTACGGCTCCGGCCTGCTGCCCGCCCGCCTCGGACCCGACCGGGCCGGACCGGGCACCCGCGGCGTGACCGGCCTGGCCTGGCGGCTGCACCGGGCCCAGCTGGCCGGGTGGGCGGCCGGGCTGTTCGCGATGGGCGCCGTGTTCGGGTCCTTCGCCAAGGACGTCAGCGCGTTCAGCGACAGCGCCCGGGTGCAGAAGGTGATGGCCGAACTCGGCGGCACCCAGAATCTCGCCGACGCGTACCTGGTCACCATCAACGGCCTGGTCGGCCTGCTCGCGGGCGGCTACGCGGTCTCCGTGGTCTGCCGGGCCCGGGCCGAGGAGTCCGGCGGACGCGCCGAGGCGGTGCTCGCCGGCGCGGTGACCCGCACCCGCTGGCTGCTCAGCCACCTGCTGATCGCGGCCGCCGGGTCGGCTGCGCTGTTAGTCGCGGCGGGCGTCGGTGCTGGCTTGGGCGACGGGCTGCGCGTGCACGACGTGCCCGGCACGCTGCGCACCCTCATCGGCGCCGCGCTCGCGCAGTGGCCCGCGGTGCTGGTCGTCGCCGGGCTCGCGGTGCTGCTGTTCGGTCTGCGGCCGACGCTCACGAACGCGGCCTGGGGACCCCTCGGGCTGTTCGTGTTCCTCGGCCTGATCGGCCCCGAACTCGGCCTGAGCCAGGCGGTGCTGGACCTCTCGCCGTTCGTCCAGGTGCCCAGACTTCCCGGCGGCCACCTCGCGGCCGCGCCGCTGTGCTGGCTCGCCGCCCTCGCGTTATGCCTGCTCACGGCCGGGATGGCCGGTTTCCGGCGGCGTGATCTGGGCTGACCGGTGATCGTCCACATGCCGACGATTTGTTGACACGTGCGGGAAGTGACCGCAAGGTGTCGGGTGTACCACTGAGACACAGGGTGCGTATCGCCCGCCGGGTGCGACAGCTGCCCGGTCTTCGTGTCCTTTCACTTCTACGTCGAAGACCCCACCCAGAACGCCGCGTCCTTCACCTGGCTGGACTGGTGCTGCGACGGCAGCAACGTCTCCATGGCCGGAGTCACCCCGGACAGCTGGATCAACCACCTGACCGCCCACCAGATGGTCGACCTGAACGAACGCGGGTTCGTCCTGTCCCGGATCGGCGCCTCCTACCAGCAGTCGCAGGTCACCGCCTACCCGAGCGGGCCGTGGGCCGACCACCGCTCGGCCGTCGCCTTCACCGGGGACACCTCCGGCACCTGGAACACCCTGGCCGCCGAGGCGCAACTGGCCCAGGACGAGGGCAGCATCGGCGAGCCCTACGTCAGCGACGACATCGGCAGCTTCCTCGGCCAGCCGTCCGGCGGCGCGAACGACGACGACCTCTACCTGCGCTGGCTCCAGCTCGGCACCATCCAGCCGATCGTGCGCGAGCACTCCAACTCCGGCCAGAACCCCCGGCTGCCCTGGGAGTACGACGCCGCGACCCAGACCGTGGGCGACCAGTTCATGCAGCTGCGCACCCAACTCGTGCCGTACCTGTACACGCTCTCGAACCAGGCCACCACCACCGGCCTGCCGATGGCCCAGGCCCTGTACACGGCGACCGACGGCCGCCGCCACCCCGCCCTAAGGCACCTGAGGCCCGCCTAAGGTAGCCCTAGGCCGAAAGTCCGGGCCCGGGTTCGGGATTACGCCCGATGCCCGCGGCCTACCTGGGGGCGGAGAGTAAGGGATGTCATAGCAGGCATCCCGAACTCTCACCCCCAGGGGACATCATGATGAACGCCCACCTCACCTACTCCCTCGCCGTGTCGCGCCAGCAGGACCTGCTGGCCCGCGCGGCCCGGCGCCAGCTCGCCCGGTCGGCCCGGGAACAGACCCGGCTCGCCCGCCGGGAAGCGGCGGCACGCACCGCGCAGCCGCCACAGGCCCCGACACCAGAGCGGACACCAGAGCGGACACCGGCCGCGGTGCCGACAGCGGTACCGGTACCGGCGGCCGCCCCGGCACCTTCGCGGTCCGCGTCGCCGGTCTTCGCCTCGGCCGCGGCCACAAATGCCGCCGCCGCGGCCGACACCCGTGTGCCCTGCTCAGCGGCCGCGAACTGACCGATGACAGCCCTGACGGCCTCCCTCGACACCGCCGAATTGTCATTGTCCGCTGATATTCTCGGGCTCATGGGGAATCGCACGGTCAGTTCGGTCTTCGTCGGCAGGCAGCCCGAGACCACCCGGCTGCGGTGCGCCTTCGAGCGGGCCGCGGCCGGGCGGCCGGGTGCGGTCGTGCTCGGCGGCGAGGCCGGGGTGGGCAAGAGCCGGCTGATCGAGGAGTTCACCGCCGGCCTGGACGCCACGGTGGCCTACGGCGCGTGCATCGAGATGGACGGCGAGGGGATCCCGTTCGCCCCGTTCACCGCCGTGCTGCGCGACCTGCACCGGACCGGGCTGCTCGCGTTGGAGGACTGGGAGGCCGCGCAGCTGGGCCGGCTGCTGCCGGAGCTGGCCGCGGCGCCCGCGGCCCGGGCCGAGGACGAGTACGTGCGCTCCCGGGTGTTCGAGGCGGTCGGCTCCGCCCTGGTCCGGGCCGGCGCGGGCCGCCCGCTGGTGGTCGTGGTGGACGACCTGCACTGGGCCGACCGGGCCAGCCGGGAGCTGTTCGGCTTCCTGGCCCGCACCCTGAACCACGGCCCGGTGCTGCTGCTCGGCGCGTTCCGGGACGACGAACTGCACCGCGGCCACCCGCTGCGCCAGTTCCTGGCCGAACTGGACCGGGCCCGGCGGGTGGAGCGGATCGACCTGGGCCGGCTGGACCGGGCCCAGACCGCGGCCCAGCTGACCGGGATCCTCGGCGCGACGCCGAGCGCCGAAGTGGTCGACGAGGTCTACCGCCGGGCCGAGGGCAACGCCTTCTTCACCGAGGAGGTGGCCTGCGGGGTGGCCCGGGGCGGCTGCTTCGACCTGTCCTGGACCCTGCGCGACCTGCTGATGGCCCGGGTCGAGCGCCTGCCCGAACCGACCCAGCGGCTGCTGCGCGTACTGGCCGCCGCGGTGCCCCCGGCCCAGGCCGGACTGGTCGCCGCGGTCACCGGCCTGGGCGGCGCGGAGGTCACCGAGACCCTGCGGCCCGCGTTCGCCGCCAACATCCTGGCCTACGAGGACGGCGCCGAGTACGGCGAGGTCGGCTACAGCTTCCGGCACGCCCTGATGCGCGAGGTCATCCGGGACGAGCTGCTGCCCGGCGAGGACGTACGCCTGTACCTGCAACTGGCCGAACTGCTGGAGGCCGACCCCGCAATGGTCCCGGCCGGCCGGGTGGACTCAGAGCTGGCGCACTACTGGTACCGGGCCAACGTGGTCGACAAGGCCCTGCCCGCGGCCCTGCGCGCGGCCGAGACGGCCAACGCGATGAACGCCCACGCGGACGAGTTGTCGCTGCTCAAGCGGGCGCTGATGCTCTGGGACCGGGTGCCGCACGAACCCGGCGCGCAGCCGGACGAGGCCTACCTGCTCTACCGGGCCGGGCTGGCCGCCAGCCGGGCCGGGCGCAGCGAACGCTCCCTGGCCTTCGCCCAGGCCGGCCTGGCCCTGGTCAGCGAGACCGAACGGCCGACCCTGGCCGCGCACCTGCTGGACCTGTCCGCCCGCCAGCTGCGGGACCTGGGCCGCGGCGACGGCCTGGCCGAACAGCGCCGCGCGGTCGCGCTGGTGCCGTGTGCGACCGACCGGGCCAAGCGCGGCTTCCTGCTCTCCGGCCTCGGCATCTCGCTGTGCCTGCAGGGCTACCTGAGCGAGGGCGCGCAGACCCTGGAGGAGGCGATCGAGCTCAGTTCGCACTCCTCGGACGACACCGACAAGACCTACTCCCTGGCCTCCTACGGGTCGGCGCTGGTCCGGCTCGGCCGGATCGACGAGGGCCTGGCGATCCTGGCCGAGACCCGCCGGATGTCCGTCGGCACGGACTGCGCCTCGGCCACCGACGGCCGGGTCGCGATCCACCTGTCCGACTGCCTGGCCTACCTGGGCCGTTACACCCAGTCCGCCGAGGAGGCCCGGCACGGGCTGTCCCGGGAGCGGCACAGCACGCGGATCCAGTGCGGCATGCTGTACGGCAACCTGGCCGAGGCGCTGGTGGAACTCGGCTCGTGGTCCGAGGCGGCGTACCAGGTGCAGAACGGGCTCGACCAGAACCCGGCCGGGGTGCACGAACTGAGCCTGCTGTGCCTGCGCGCGCACCTGGCCATCCTGCTCGGCGACTTCGACCGGGCCGAGCGCGACCTGGCCGGCGCCCGGCAGGCCGGCGGCCAGACCCGGGAGCGCCAGTACCTGATCCCGATGCTGGTGACCACCGCGCAGCTGGCCGCGGCCCGGGGCCGGGTGGCGCCGGTCCGCGCGGCCCTGGACACGATCCTGGCCGACAGCCTGATGCGCGGGGACGAACGGTTCGTCTGGCCGTTGCTGGCCATCTCGGCGCAGGCCGAGGCCGACGCGATGACGACGGCGGACGGCGAGGACCGGCGCACGTGTGTGGAACGGGTCCAGCTGATCCGCGAGAGCGCGGACCAGGTGGTCCGGCAGGTGCCCGTGCACGAGATGTGGGGCCGGCTGGTCGCGGCCGAACTCGCCCGGGCAACGGTCAACGCAATGGTCGGCGCTCAGATCGATGCGGCCGAGGCGGAGAAGGCGGAGCGGGAGAGCTCGTCCGCGGCGTGGCGGGACCTGGCCGAGTTCGCCGACGCGAACGAAGGGCCGGTGGCCGTGCGCGCGTATGTCCGCTTCCGGCAGGCCCACGCGCTGGTGACGGAAGGCGCGCGCGGCGGCGCGATCGCGGCGCTGGCGCTGGGCCGCGACCTGGCCACGGCCGACGGGCCGGCCCGGATCGGCGACGAGCGCGAGGAGGTCGCCGGGCTGTCGGTGGAACGCACCGACGACGGCAACTGCACCCGCCTGCGCCTGGAACCGCTGCTCACCCAGATGGACGCCCTGGCCAAGGCCGCCCGGCTGACCCCGGCCGGATCGAGCGCCGTCGCCGTCGCGGCCGGTCCCGTGCTGACCGCGCGGGAACTGGAGGTGCTGCGGCTGGTGACCGAGGGCCTGTCGAACGGCCAGATCGCCGCGCGACTGTACATCGCGACGAAGACCGTCTCGGTGCACGTGTCGAACATCCTGGCCAAGCTCGGCGTCTCCTCGCGCACCGAAGCCGCGGCCCTCGCCCACCGCTCCGGGCTGCTGGCCGAGGCGGGCACGCGGGCGGCTTAGGCGGCCTGGCCGATCCAGCCGACAGCCCGATGACCTGCTGAGCCGCGGCATCTACGGTTGCGATGGTCGGCCCAGCGCGCGTGCCGCCCCGGATCAGCGGCCGAACGAACTTCCGGGCGGACGGTTCGCCGCCGCGGCCTTGGCCGCGGCCGCCTTCTCCGCAGCCACCGCGGCCTGCGCCGCCCGCTCGGTCCGGGACGGCAGGAACGCCATCGCCAGCGACCCGCCGGCGAGCACCGCCCCCGCGGACGCCAACCAGCGCCCGGACGCCATCAGCCCGCCGGACCGGGTGCCCGACATCAGCTGCGCGATCGCCAGGACCATCGCGGTGCCGGCCGCGGCCAGGCCGACCGGCCAGCCCGCCTTCAGCTGCCGGGCCCCGATCGGCCCGCTCGTCACCACGTCCAGCGCCAGCAGGTACCCCAGCAGCAGCGCGGCGTCCACGATCATCAGCCACAGCTGCGGCCGGCTCGACGCGGCGGCCAGTGTGCAGGCCCCGGCGAAGACGGTGTTGCGGTGCCGGGCGAACTGGTTGATCCAGCGGTGGTAGCTCAGCACCGGCCGCCGGACCACCGGCGCCGCAGCCCACCCGGCGAAAAGCATCAGAATCACCGTGACCTGCGGTGACGCCGAGCCCAGGGCTCCGTGCGGCGGGTCCGAGGCGGCCACCGCGAAGGCGATCCCGAACAGCCGGAAGAGCGGGTAGGCCAGGAACGTGCGGCCGGCCGCCGGGGCCGTCGCGGTCCCGGGCGTCGCCGGGTCCGGGGTCTGCGCCGTCATCGGGACCTCCCTTGTACTCCGGTGCGCAGCAAGGGGGCGAACGCGAGGTCGAGCCCGTCCTCGGCGTTCCAGGTGACCACCGGCATGGCCTGCTCGATCAGGCTGAACCGCAGGGCCTGCCGGTCCAGCCGCCACAACCGCAGCGCGGCCGCCGACAGGCCGCCGTCGTCCGGCCGCAGCCGCGGCTCGCCGGTCGGGATCTCCACCACCACGACCGGGTTCCCGCGCTCGGACAGGTCGGTCAGTATCTCGATCGTCCGGTCGTCGGTCAGCGGGCTGACCACGTACACCATCGCGCCGTGCGGCAGCGCCGGCGCCGGGATCCGGTTCAGGTCCGGGACCTGGTAGCCCAGGTCGCGGCGCACCTCCAGGATCGTCTCCATGATCCGGTACAGGTAGTTGCCGCCGGTGCCCGGCTGCAGCCAGCGCAGCTTGCCCCCGATCGAGACCACCCCGACCCGGTCGTGGCTGCCCAGGTACGCCCGGGCGATCCCGCAGGCGGCCCGGACCGTGCCGTCCAGGGTCGAGCGCCCGGTGGCCGGGTCGATCAGGTCGGCGAACGCGTCGACCAGCACCACCGCGTCGGTCGCCCGCTCGGCCGAGAACTGGCTCAGCTGCAGGCTGCCCCGGCGGGTGGTGGCCGCCCAGTGGATCCGCCGCTGCCGGTCGCCGAACCGGTACGGGCGCACGCCCAGGAACTCGATCCCCTCGCCGACCTGCCGGCTGGTGTGCTCGCCGAGCCGGTCCGGCAGCCGGACCGGGATCGGGGTCAGCTTGTTGTCGGCCGGCTGCGGGTACACGTCCACGTCGCCCAGGTCCACCCGCAGCGTGCGCCGGACCAGGCCGCCGACGTCGTACAGGTCGAAGTCCACCTCGCCCAGCGACCACCGGCCCCAGCGGCGCGCGGTGAACACCAGCAGGCACTGCGCCCCGCGCTGCTCGATCCCGACCAGCTCCACCCCCGGCCCCGGGTAGACGCCCGGGTCCACCCAGCCGCAGGTCCCGTCGAAGTACAGGTCGATCTGCGCGCTGATCTGCTCGCCCTCGAAGCAGCGGCGCTGCGGCACCGAGGTGCGGCCGGCGGCCCGGGTCGGCCGGGTGTTCCCGGGGAACCCGCAGACCAGCAGCAGGATCGGCCCGGCTGCCAGGGCCAGCGCCCAGGCGTGCCCGGAGAGCACCGCGACCACCACGGCGCACAGCGCGACCGTGGCCAGGCGCAGGGCCCGCTCGGTGGCCCGCCAGTTCTCCGGCCGGCGGCCGGGCGGTTCGGTGACCCGCTCCGGCGGGTCGTCGGCGGCCGCGCCGCCGCGGATCCGCGCGCCGGTGATCGGGCTGCGGCCCAGTGCTCGGGCGACCGCCGGGTGTGCGTAGACCGTGTGATGCCCGGACTGGCCGGACTGCGCCGAGTAGGCGGGCTGTTCGGGCGCCGCGGGCCCGGCGGCCGGCCCGGACCCGTCCGGCCCGGTCACGGCTGGGGCACCGTGCGCGGGGTCGGCACCGTCCCGAGCAGGCCCGCGATCACGTCGTCGCTGTTGATCCGGCGCACCCACAGTTCCGGGCGCAGGGTGATCCGGTGCGCCAGGGCCGGGACCGCGACCGACTTGACGTCCTCCGGGATCACGAAGTCGCGCCCGTCCAGCACCGCCCGGGCCCGGGCCAGCTGGGCCAGGGCCAGGCCGCCGCGCGGGGAGGCGCCGACCTGGATCTGCGGGTTGCCGCGGGTGGCCGCGATCAGGGCGACGATGTAGTGGATCAGGTCGTCGTCGATCTGCACCTTCTCCAGGCTGGCGCGCATGCCGAGCACCTCGGCCGGGTTGCTCAGCGTGCGCAGGGACGCCTCCGGCGCGGCCCGGTCGATCCGCCGGCGCAGCAGCAGCGCCTCGTCCGCGGCCGGCAGGTAGCCCATCCGCACCCGCAGCAGGAAGCGGTCGAGCTGGGCCTCGGGCAGGTTGTAGGTGCCCTCGTACTCGATCGGGTTGTCGGTGGCGATCACCACGAACGGCGGCGGCAGCCGGCGGGTGACCCCGTCCACGGTGACCTGGCCCTCGGCCATCGCCTCGAGCAGCGCGGCCTGGGTCTTGGGCGGGGTCCGGTTGATCTCGTCCGCCAGCAGCAGGTTGGTGAACACCGGGCCGGGCCGGAACACCATCTCGCCCGAGCGCTGGTCGTAGAACGGGGCCCCGGTCACGTCCGAGGGCAGCAGGTCCGGGGTGAACTGGATCCGGGTGAACTCCAGGCCCAGCGCGGTGGCGAAGGACCGGGCCAGCAGGGTCTTGCCCAGGCCCGGCAGGTCCTCGATCAGGACGTGCCCGCCGGCCAGCACGCCCAGCATCACCTGGACCAGCGCGGTCCGCTTGCCGACCACCGCGCGCTCGACCTCGTCCAGCACGGCGTGCGCGCGGGCGCCGGCCTCGCGCGGGGTGAGCGACAGGGCGTCGGCCTCGGCCGGCGGCTCGGACGGGGGTGTGTGCTGCGGTGAGGTCACAGTTCTTCCAGTCGGTCGATCAAGGCGAGGATCAGTGCGTCGGGAACGGGTTGCGGCTGGTAGGCGGCCTGGGCCCGCCGGTCCAGCAGGTTGCGCGGGGAGGGCGCGGCGGCCGGCGCGCGCCGGGACGGGTTCACCCAGGGCCACAGCTGCGGCCCGATCAGCGCGGCGGCCCGCTCCGGCTCCCGGTAGAGCGAGACCCCGTGGTGCTCGGCCAGGCGGACCGCGAAGAGCCGTTCCAGCTGCGGCCGCAGGGCCCGCTCGAACCCGATCGCGCTGCCCCGGCCGATCTCCAGGTTGCTCACCCAGGTGTGCAGGCTCGGCTCGCGCTCCTGGACCAGGCGCAGCTCGCGCCGGTAGTCCCCGTCGAACGCGGCCGCGCCGAAGACGAACCGGGCGGTGACCGCGCCGAGCAGGAGCAGCCCGAGCAGCGCCAGCCCGCCGGCCGCCCAGCCGCCGACCGCGGTCACCGCCAGCAGGGTCACCGCGGCGAACGCGCCGAGCGAGGCCAGCGGCCGGTTGACCGGGTGGTTGCGCAGCGACCGCCTGGTCCCGGGCATCAGGCCACCGCCGTCGGGGTCTTCGCCGGGGACTGCGGCTTGGACTGGGTCTGCGCCTGGCGCAACTGGGCGGCGCACTGCTCCAGCGCGTCCCGGGCGGCCGCCATCTGCTGCTCGCCCATCGGGTTGACCGAGAACCTGGCCTCGCGGAACAGCGCGGTCAGCGCCTGCGGCGCGCTGCCTTGCAGCAGGCCCCGGGTGCGCGCGCGGTTGAGCAGGTCGGCCGGGCTGTCCGCGGCCCCCCGGGCGAGCCCGAGCACGGCCAGGGACTGTTCCATCGCGGCGTAACAGGCGATGATCGCGGCCCGCGCGTCGTCGCCCTGCAGGGCGCGCCGCCCGGCGGACATCGCGTCGGCCAGCACCTGTTCCTCCGGCGGGGGACCGGGCTCGGCCTGGGAGGAGACCGTGCCGATCTCCAGCCGCAGGTTCATCTGGCGCAGCCGGCGCAGCACCAGGACCAGGACGACGACGGCGACCAGCACGCCCAGGCCGATCAGGAACGGCAACAGGTTGAGGCTGCCGCCGTGGGTCGGCTTCGCGGTGGGGATCGCCGTGACGGTGAAGATCCGGGTCGGCACCGGCCGGGCCGAGGTCTGCTGGAGCGGCTGGGTGTCGGCGGAGGGCGAGCTGCGGCTCATCGCGAAGATGAGGATCGGCACGAGCACGGCCCCGGCGAACAAGATCGCGGCGGTGGCGGTGCGCAGCCGGCTGGTCTTGGACTGCGGGGTGAGCGCGCTGCGGTCGGCCCGCCATTTGCTGTAGTTCAGCGCCAGGCCGATCAGCGCGCCGAAGCACACGATCCCGACCAGGATCCCCAGCCGCTGCACCGGCCCGGCCTGGTGCAGTCCGTACCCGGAGGCGGCGGCCAGCCCGACCGTCCCGGCCGCGAGCCCGAGCAGCGCCGAGGCGAGGAGCAGTCCGCGGTGGGAAGGACGAATCGGACCCGTGGATGGCATTGGCGGTGCGAGACTTTCCGGCGGTGGGCAAACCTGATCCCGCTAGCCTGGCATAGCTCGGCCGAGATGTCAGTCCGCTGTCCGTAATGTCCGATAAACTGATCAAAGTCTG
The DNA here is from genome assembly GCA_035943635.1 of Actinocrinis sp. Classification (GTDB taxonomy): domain Bacteria; phylum Actinomycetota; class Actinomycetes; order Streptomycetales; family Catenulisporaceae; genus DASZBX01. The sequence continues at coordinate 40,444 of DASZBX010000007.1, forward strand.
CGGGTTGTACGAGGGTGGAAGCCCGTGTTCTCGTGCGGGCCGGGCCGGGCTGATCGGCTCGGCCGACCGTTTGGTTCGTCCCCTGATTCACTCGGCCCGGCCGGGGGCCGTCGTCGACCAGTGGGGCTGCCCAGCCGCTGGTGACGGGTGGAACAGCGGAGACGGCGGCCGCCGCGTGCGCCCGATCCTCCGTGTGGCCAGTGTTCAGCTACACAAAGTGCGGCGGCTACCGGCGCGACACCGGCACCGGGCAAAGTCAGGTCATGCGTGTCGCAGTAGTCACCGAATCGTTCCTCCCCCAGGTCAACGGGGTCGCCAACTCGGTCTGCCGAGTCCTCGAGTACCTGGCCGCGGAGGGCCACCAGGCCATGGTGATCGCCCCCGAGCCCGGTTCCGCCGGCGCGCCGGTGGACACCTACGCCGGGTTCCCGATCGCCAACGTGCCCGGGGTCGGCCTGCCCGGCTACCGGGACTTCACGGTCGGCCTGCCGACCCGCCGGGTGGAGAGGCTCCTGCGCGAGTTCTCCCCCGACGTGGTCCACCTGGCCTCCCCGATCTCGCTCGGCGCGGCCGGGGCCCGGGCCGCCCGGCGGATCGGCGTGCCGAGCATCGCGGTGTTCCAGACCGACGTCGCCGGGTTCGCCCGCCAGCACGGGCTGCGCGGCACCGACACCGTCATCTGGTCCTGGCTCCGGCACATCCACAAGCAGGCCGAGGTGACCCTCGTGCCCTCCCGCTCCAGCTTCGAGCAGCTGCGCGCCCAGGGCGTGCCGAGGCTGGTGATGTGGCGCCGCGGGGTGGACGCCGAACGGTTCAACCCGGCCCACCGGGACGAGGTGCTGCGCGAGTGGCTGCTCGGCGCGGACCGGGAGGTGCTGGTCGGGTACGTCGGCCGGCTGTCCGCGGACAAGCGGGTGCACCTGCTCGCCCACCTGGCCGACCTGCCCAAGGTGCGCCTGGTCGCGGTGGGCGACGGCCCGGCCGCCACCAGCCTGCGCAGCCTTGTCCCCGGCGCGGTGCTGCCCGGCTTCCTGACCGGCGAGGCGCTGTCCGCGATGTACGCGTCCTTCGACGTCTTCGTGCACACCGGCGCGGACGACACCTTCGGCCAGTGCGTCCAGGAGGCCATGGTGTCGGGCGTCCCGGTGGTCGCCCCGGCCGTCGGCGGCCCGCTGGACCTGGTCGTCCCCGAACGCACCGGCCTGCTGTTCCCCCCGGACGACGTGCGCGAACTGCGCCGCTCGGTCGGCCGGCTGGCCGCGGACCCGCTGCTGCGCGCCTCCTTCGGCAAGGCCGCCCGCCAGGCGGTGGTCAACCGCACCTGGTCGGCCGTCTGCGGCGAACTGATGACGCACTACCGCAACGCGGTCGGCCCGATGTCGGTGTCCGCGCTGGCCACCGCCGCCTGAGACCCCCGGCGCGAGGGCCTTCGAGGCAGAGGGCCGTCAGCCGGAGGGTCGCGGGGCGGTTTGCCGCGCCTATTGGTCGACGGTGAAGATCACCGCTTTGCCCGCCGCGGCGGCCACGCCGAAAAAGCATGTGCGCGGGCTATTGCAGAAGATGGCATTCGGGGTGCAGCGGTGCATGTACTGCGAAGACAGCCTGGGAACGGACATCGACCATTTCCAGCCGATCGCACAGGCACCCGCGCGGGCCTCTGTCTGGTCCAGGCGCCCTGAGGTTCGCTGACCGGGGTGAACGAAGGATGCGGAAACGGGGTTCCTGCGGTAAGGCTTCGCGCTGGTCACGCCTCCAACGCCAGCGCGAACGGCAGCACGGCCCCGGCACCGGCCTGGCGCAGCAATCTCGCGGCGATGGTCATGGTCCAGCCGGTGTCGACGGTGTCGTCGACGAGCAGGATCGGGCCGGGGGCATCGGCGACGGAGGCGGCAAGCTGGTCCGGCACATGGAAGGCGTTGTGAACCTGATTCAGCCGCTGCGCACTATTCCCGCGCGGGGACTGACGGCGGTCCGGATCAGTCGGCGCGACCTCGCCCACATAGGGCAGGCGGCCGACCTCGGCGATCCGGCGGGCGGTGTCCCGGACCAGGCCGGGGCGGGTGCGGGAACCGACTGAGACGACCGCGGCCGGGCGGTGGGCCCAGTCCCAGTCGGCCAGCACCTTGACGATGCCGTCGAGCATCGGCTGGGGCAGCGGCCGGTCCGGGGCGCCGGGGGCGAGCAGGTCGCGCAGCCGGTTGCCCCAGCCCAGGTCGGTCAGCCGGCCGAGGGCGCGGCCGGGTTCGGCCGCGTCGGACTCCGGGATCCGGCCGCTCAGCTGCACGCCCAGCGCGGTCATGCCGGTCGGCCAGAGTTTGCGCGGGGCGATCTCGACTCCGGGCTTGGCCAGGGCGGCCCGGGCCGCGTCGGCGCCCTCGGCGGAGGTGTCCGCGCTGAACCGGGGGCCGGCGCAGTTGTCGCAGCGGCCGCAGGGGCCGGCGATCGCCGGGTCGTCGAGCTGGCGGCGCAGGAAGGTCATCCGGCATTCGGTGGTGGTCTGGTAGTCGAGCATCGCCTGCTGCTCGGTCTCGCGGGCGGCGGCGACCCGGGCGTAGCGTTCGCCCTCGTACGCCCACGGCCGGCCGGTGGACTCCCAGCCGCCCTTCACCCGTCGGACCGCTCCGTCCACGTCCAGCACCTTGAGCATGGTCTCCAGCCGGGACCGGCGCAGGTCGACCCTCGTCTCCAGCACGGCGGTGGACAGCGGCCGGCCCGCGGCGGCCAGGGCGTCCAGGGTCTGGCGCACCTGGGCCTCGGGCGGGAAGGCGAGCGAGGCGAAGTAGCGCCAGATGGCCTGGTCCTCCTGCCCGGGCAGCAGCAGCACGTCGGCGTGGTCCACGCCGCGCCCGGCCCGGCCGACCTGCTGGTAGTAGGCGATCGGGGACTGCGGCGCGCCGAGGTGGATGACGAAGCCGAGGTCGGGTTTGTCGAAGCCCATGCCGAGCGCGGAGGTGGCGACCAGCGCCTTGATCCGGTTGGCCAGCAGGTCGGCCTCGGCCTCGCGGCGTTCGGCGTCCTCGGTGCGCCCGGAGTAGGCGGCCACCGCGAAGCCGCGCCCGCGCAGGAAGGCGGCCACCTCGTCCGCCGCGGCGACGGTCAGCGTGTAGACGATGCCGGATCCGGGCAGTTTCGGCAGCTGGTCGGCCAGGAAGGCGAGCCGGTCGGCCGGGCCGGCCAGCCGGACCACGTGCAGGGACAGGCTCTCCCGGTCCAGGGTGCCGCGCAGCACCAGGGTCTCGGCGTCGCCGGCCGGGTCGAGCTGCTCGGCGATGTCGGCGACCACCCGGGTGTTCGCGGTGGCGGTCGTGGCCAGTACCGGGATGCCGGGCGGCAGGTCGGCCAGGAAGGTGCGGATCCGGCGGTAGTCCGGCCGGAAATCGTGTCCCCAGTCGCTCACTGAGTGAGCCTCGTCCACCACCAGCAGGCCGACGGCCGAGGCCATCTTGGGCAGCACCTCGTCGCGGAAATCGGGGTTGTTCAGCCGTTCCGGGGAGATCAGCAGCACGTCGATCTCCCCGGCCGCGATCTCGGCCTGGATGTCCTGCCACTCGTGCAGGTTCGCCGAGTTGATCGTGCGGGCGCGGATGCCGGCGCGTTCGGCGGCCTCGATCTGGTTGCGCATCAGGGCCAGCAGCGGGGAGACGATCAGGGTCGGCCCGGCGCCGTGCGCGCGCAGCAGCGCGGTGGCCACGAAGTACACCGCCGACTTGCCCCAGCCGGTGCGCTGCACGACCAGGGCGCGGCGGCTGCCGACGACCAGGGCCTCGATCGCGGTCCACTGGTCCTCGCGCAGCCGGGCGTGTTCCCCGGCGAGGGTGCGCAGCACCTGCTCGGCCTCCTCGCGCAGGATGCCGGAGCCCGGCGCCGCGGCTGGAGCGCCGCCCGGGGCGGGGGACGGCGCGGCGGGCGCGGGTTCGGGGGTCGGGTCGGAGGTGCGGCTGGGGCTCGGGTCGCTGGCCATGACCCCATCATGGCGCACGGGTGTGACGGAACCGGGCGCAATCGTCCGCGCCTGTGGATAACTCAGGTCGCAGCCGTTACGGCGCGTCGACCAGTCCGGGTTCGGCCGGCGCCGGTTCGGCGGCCCGGTGCGCGTCCCGGTAGCGGCTGATCAGCCTGCGCGTGACCCACTGCACGCCGAGCGAGCCGCACAGCAGCGCACCGGCGACGATGCCGTCGCCCCAGTAGTGATTGCCGGTGGACACGACGACGAAGACCGTGGCGATCGGGTGGATCAGGATCAAGTACCGCCACTTGGACGAACTGACCGTCATCACGCACACCGCGATCAGCAGCGACCAGCCGACGTGCACGGACGGCATCGCGGAGACCTGGTCGGGGTCGAAGCCGCCGATCGAGCCGTAGACGGACTGCCCGTACCGCTCGGCGGTGTCCACCATGCCCAGGTCCAGCACCATCCGCGGCGGGGCCACCGGGATCAGCTGGATCAGCAGGCTGGACGCGGTCAGCAGGGCCAGGGTGGTGCGCCAGCGCGGGTAGGCGTCGCGATGCCAGATGAACAGCCAGAACAGGAAGATGATCATCAGGGTGAAGTGCATCGTGTCGTAGTACAAGTTCGCGCCCTGGACGATCAGCGGGTGCGGCAGGATCCAGCCCTGGACCGTGTGCTCGCTCAGCAGGTGCAGATTGCGCTCGGTGTCCCAGATCCACTGGCCGCGGCTGAGCGCGGCCAGGTCGCCGGGGCCGGAGAGCGAGCCGGCGTACTGCCAGAGCGCGTAGAGCAGGATGACCAGGCCGGCTTCGCGCACGTACGGGGCCGGCCGGGCGTCCGGCCGCAACCAGCGCAGCAGGCCCCACACCGCGAGCAGGACGCCGCCTATCACGACGGCCTGCTGCCAGCTCCACATCAGATTCGGCATCGCTGGCCTCTCAACGCGCTCGGGTTGTCCTCGACCAGCAGGTTTACCACACTCGCGGCCGCCATGGGCCCGGCGGGGGACCCGGCGCCCGGTCTCGGGCGCCGGTGGTCGTCGCGCCAGCGTAGTCGGCCGGGCGGGCGGCCCGGACCACCGGACCGCCCGCCTCGGCCGATCCCTTCGGCCGCCCGCCTCAGCCGAGCACGAGGACGTGCGCGGGCTGGTCGACCTCCAGGGCCTGGCCGGTCGCGGTGAGCGAGCCGTCGGCCGGGTCGACTCGGAACACGGTGACCGTGCCGGAGCGCTGGTTGGCGCAGAACAGGGCGCGCCCGTCCGGGGTCAGGGTCAGATGCCGGGGCCAGCTGCCGCCGCACGGCCAGTTGCCGGCCGGGGCCAGGTCGCCGCCGTCCTCGGACACCGCGAAGACGGCGATCGACTCCTCGCCGCGGTTCGAGACGTAGACGTGCCGTCCGTCCGGCGAGAGCGCGATCCCGCCGGGGTAGTTGGGCTGCTCGGGCGTGCTCGGTGCGGCCGGGCGGACCGAGAGCTCCTCGATCTTCCCGCTGCCTCGGTCGTAGGAGAGCACGCTGACCGTGCTGTCCAGCTCGTTCACCAGGTAGGCGAAGGCGCCGTCGCGGCTGAAGACCAGGTGCCGCGGGCCGCTGCCCGGGCGCATCCGGTTGGCCGCGCGCAGGGTCAGCCGGCCGGTGTCCGCCTCCAGGGTGTACGCGTAGATGCTGTCCGCGCCCAGGTCCACCGCGAGCAGGGTCTCGCCGGTCGGGTCGGGCAGGATCATGTGCGCGTGCGGGCCGGCCTGCCGGTCGGCCACCGGGCCGCTGCCGACGTGGGTCACCAGGTCGGTGCGTTCGGCCAGGGCGCCGTCGGGCAGGATCGGGTGGACGGCCACGCTGCCGGAGCTGTAGTTCGCGGTCAGCAGGTAGCGCCCGGACGGGTCGACCGCCAGGTGGCACGGGTCCTCGCCGCCGGTCGGCAGCGTGGACAGGTGGCGCAGCCGGTCCTGGCCGAGTTCGAACGCGGTGACCTGCCCCTCGGCCTCCTCGCGGACCGCGTAGAGCCGGTCGCCGGCCGGGGAGAGCGCGCTGAACGAGGCCGCGGGCGCGTGCCAGCCGCCCTGCGGCGTGACGGTCGCGGTGTCCGGGTCGAACCGGGCGAAGGCCAGGCCCTGGCCGGGCACGGCGGTCTCCCGTCCGGCCGGGTAACTCCCGATGATCAAGGTCAGCGTGGTCGTGTCGCTCAACGTCGAGGATCCAATCGTCCGGGGATGGGCCGGACCGGTGCATCCGTCCGGGCCGGTGCGCGCGATGCGCATCAGGCCTCTGGTACGGCCGGAATGAGTCGGTGGCCGAGATGCCTGGTCTAGGCCACGATAACCGACTGTGCTTCCGGGGCGGTGATCAGGGCGCTCGGCGGTTCGCCCGGTCGGGCCGCGCCCTCGGGCCCGCGGGCTGGCAGGATGGGAGGGTGGCCGGGAACAGGGACGTCAGGAGCGGGCACGTGCGCAGCGGAGACGAGCCGACGCACGCTCGCAGCGCCCTGCGTCCACGGATGTGGCTGGCCGGGTTCGGCTTCGTCGACGCGGTGGCCGGGGTGATCGTGTTCAGCCTGCTCGGCAGCCTGCCGTTCGTCCTCGTGTCCGCAGTGCTCGGCGTGGTCTCCGGGGTGAACCTGATCGTGGTCGGCCGGCACATCCGGCAGGGGCCGCACTACCAGCCGGGCCGCGCGATCCCGCCGTACCGCCCGGTCGACGACGGCGGCTTCACCCAGCGCCGCGAGCCGCGCCCGCCGACCCCGGGCCGCACCAGGCGGCGGCGGTACTTCGTGATGATGGGCACCTGCTTCATCCTGATCACGCTCGCCTGGACCTGGATCAAGTACTACTCGCTGATGGCGGCCGAGCTGATGACGCTGGTGGCCGCGCTGATCCCGCCGTTCGCCGCCATCATCACCAACGCCGACAGCCCGATCCTGCGGGACGGGGGAGGGCCGGACCCGGACGGCGAGGACGGTGTGGACGGCGCCGCCGCGGACGCCAGCCGCGGGAACGAGGACGACCCCGAACACGACCCCGGCCGCTGACCCGCCCGAGATCCGCCCGGCCTGCGCCGACCCCCGGCCGCGGACCAGCGCAGCAACCCGCCCTGGGCACCCCGGCGTGGACTAGATTACGGATCATGACGAGCGCGACCAGCCCTTCCGCCGCCGACTCCGCGGCCGGCGTCAGCGACCACGCCCACATCTTCAGCCTGCCCACGACGGCGCACACCGCCGCGGTAGACCTGCTCGCCCCGCCGCCGCCGATCGAGGCGGTGCTGTTCGACTTCGCCAACACCCTGTTCCGGATGGTGCCGACCGAGGTGTTCCTCGGCCGGGTCTGGCAGGAGGCCGGCCGGGACCGGTCCACCCTGGACGCGGCCCGGGTGGCCGGGCAGATCAGGGCGGCCGGACTGCTGCCGCACGTCCTGGCCGCGCAGGCGGGCCGGGACTCCTCGCTCGACGCGCACCGGGAGGCCACCCGGATCTGGTTCGGCGAGGTGCCCGCCCTGGCCGGGGTGTTCGAGTACGCATACACCGAGATCCTGAGCCAGCGCAGCTGGTTCCCGTACGAGGACACCGCGCCGGTGCTGCGCGAGCTGGCCGCCCGGTCGGTGCCGGTCGGCGTGGTCAGCGACATCGTGTGGGACCTGCGCCGGGACTTCGCCGCCTACGGGCTGGCCGACACCGTGCAGGCCTACTCGCTCTCCTTCGAACTCGGCTGCGAGAAGCCGGATCCGCGGATGTTCGCCACCGCGTGCGAGGCGCTCGGCGTGGACCCCCGTCGAACCCTGATGGTCGGGGACAACCCGCCGCGGGACGGCGGCGCGACGGCCGGCGGGCTGCGCGCGTTCCTGCTGCCGTCCGAGCCGAAGACCGGCGTGCGCGGACTGGCGAGCGTGCTGAGTCTGCTCGGCTGAGCACGGGTCGATGCGTCGGTCCGCCGGGCCGGACCGACGCATCGACCCGGCCCGGCGACAGACCGAACGGCCGGTCGGGTGAATCAGGGGGCGCAGAGCGCGATTCCCTTGCCCGTCTTGGCTCGTACGGCTGTGACCAGTGCGTCTGCGCTCGGTGAGAGTTCGGAAAACCTTGCCCGCCGACAGGATCGGCCCCGCGGTGATCTTGGCGGGAGAGGGCCGCGCCGCCGCCCGGATCGGCCTGGTCGGGCCCCCGACGGCGGTCACCGTCGGTTACTGTCAAGATCCTGCATCGAACCCATAACGACGTTGCCTCGCTGAGGCAACAGTTTCGGCCCGAAACCTGCGGCCCGGGAAGCCTTTTCCGGCCGCCACCCCCGCTGAACTGGTCGACTCCGGTCTAGACCCCTGATTCGATCCGGCTGCTGGCGCGGCCCGGCCCGGGCCCGGCGGACCGGTCGAACCGGGGCCGCGGACCAGCGGCCGGACACGCGAACGCAACACAGGCCCCTTAGTGCTGCCGAACCCTCACACCAGACTGGCCGTCCACGGCGTCGGCCGAGCTCACGAGACGTTCAGGGCGAGGCAGGCGGTCTGGTTGACGGTCTCGTCGGTGAAGCAGATGTTCTGGTAGTTGGTCAGCCAGATCCCGCCGCCGACGGTCCAGCTGAACCACGCCTGGCCGCTGCCGTTCAGGTGCTCCTGGGTGTTCAGATCCCCGTCGGTCGTATAGAGATGTCCCACGTCAGCGGCCCCGTTGCGCCCGTCCACCCAGCCCTCGACCTGCTGCACGTTCAGCCCGCTGCCGAACACCTCGATGCAGATGTCGTAGCCGTCCCACCAGTCATAGGTGTGGCAGCCCTTGCCGGTGGCCGGTCGGAGCGTGTCGGGCCGCAGGCCGGCCGGGTGCGCGCCGGCCGCGGCGGGTGGCGATCCGTCCGCCGCCAGGGCCGGGGCGCCCAGCACCCCGGCCAGCGCGAACGCCAGTCCGAGGGCTGCGGCCGCGGCGCCGTAGCCGTGCCGGGGCCGGTCGGTGCGGCGCGCATGCCGCGGCCGGGGGAGTCTGGAAGACGAGGTCATGTCGGGGGTACCCTCCACCTGAGTCCGTACCCTGGCACGCTCGTGGCTTTTGCAGGGTTCTTATTAACGGAGGCTAAAGGAGCGTGCCGGACCCGGCCAGGGGGCGCGCAGGTGGTGAATCGGTGGTGCCGGATCGCGCCTGTGCAGGCGTTCGTCGCGCCCCGCGGCGCAACAGTCGCGCAGAGTCGGATGTCATCCGGCATAACGATATTGTTCACCGGCCGGAAACGCCCGGGTGTTTTCGGCAGGAGACAAGCGCACCTTCGATTCGGTACTGTGCATGACTATTCGGCTCCTTGATCTACGTGGGCTTCCTGGCCCGTGTTCGGAGGCGTATGAGCGATCGGTGACGGCGTCGCGGGAGTTTAGAGAGGTCAGGCACCATACATGGCGGTCGAGCAAGCGGCGTTGGCGTTGGAACGCGTGGTCAAGCGGTACGGCGAGGTCCGGGCCGTGGACGGCGTGGACCTCGAGGTCGGCCAGGGCGAATTCTTCTCCATGCTCGGCCCCTCCGGCTCCGGCAAGACCACCGTGCTGCGGCTGCTGGCCGGGTTCGAGACCCCCGACTCGGGCACCGTGCTGCTCGGCGGCCGCGACGTCACCCGCACCGCCCCGTTCGACCGCGACGTGAACACCGTCTTCCAGGACTACGCCCTCTTCCCGCACCTGACCGTGTGGCAGAACGTGGAGTACGGCCTGAAGGTCAAGCGGGTGCCCAAACCCGAGCGGCGCACCCGGGTGGACCAGGCCCTGGAGTCGGTCCGGCTCGGCGGTTACGGCGATCGGCGCCCCGGGCAGCTGTCCGGCGGCCAGCGCCAGCGGGTCGCCCTGGCCCGGGCCCTGGTCAACCGGCCGGCCGTGCTGCTGCTGGACGAGCCGCTGGGCGCGCTGGACCTGAAGCTGCGGCTGGAGATGCAGATCGAGCTCAAGCAGATCCAGCGCGACGCCGGGATCACCTTCGTCTTCGTCACCCACGACCAGGACGAGGCGCTGACCCTGAGCGACCGGATCGCGGTGTTCAACGCCGGCCGGGTCGAGCAGGTCGGCACGCCGGTCGAGATCTATCAGCAGCCTGCGACCGCCTTCGTGGCCGGGTTCGTCGGCACCTCCAACCTGCTCGACGGCGAGGTGGCCAAGCAGGTGCTGGCCGAGGACGGGGTGTTCTCGATCCGGCCCGAGCGGATCCGGGTGGCCGGCGACGGGGCCGGCCCGGACCGGGAACCCGGCCGGTGCCGGGTGTCCGGCCGGATCGCCGAGGTCATCTACGCGGGCGCGCAGACCCGGTTCCTGGTGGACCTCGACGCGGGGGTCCGACTGACGGCGACGGCCCAGAACCTGGACGACTCCGTCTCCGTCCTGCAGCGCGGCGCCGCGGTAACCCTCACCTGGCGCCGGGAAGATGTCATGAGCCTGTCGGCCGCCTGAAACGGCCGGCAGAGCCCGAATACGAAACGGAGTCCCCCTTGTTGCGAAGAGCGCGAACCCGGCAGGTGGCCATGGCCGCGGCCGTGGTACTACTTGCCAGCGCCTGTTCATCCACGGTTTCCCACAGCTCCACCCCGGGCGCCGGCGGCTTCGTGCCGCCGAGCATCCCGGCCATGGCCACCACCACCCAGGCCGCGCTGCTGGCCGGCGGCAAGGCCGAGGGCGAGGTCAACCTGGTGGACTGGGCCGGCTACGTGGAGGACGGCTCGAACGGCGACCCGGACTGGGTCACCCCGTTCGAGCAGGCCACCGGCTGCAAGGTGAACTCGACCGTGGCCGGCACCTCGGACCAGATGGTCGAGCTGATGAAGACCGGCAAGTACGACGCGGTCTCGGCCTCCGGTGACGCCACCCTGCGGCTGATCGCCGGCGGCGACGTCGCCCCGGTGAACACCTCGCTGGTGCCGAACTACGCCGACATCTACTCCGACCTCAAGCTCCAGCCGTGGAACTCGGTCAACGGCGTGGCCTACGGCATCCCGCACGGCCGCGGTGCCAACCTGCTGATGTACAACACGAAGCTGGTCACCCCGGCGCCGACCTCGTGGGGCGCGGTGTTCGCGCAGAACTCGCCGTACGCCGGCAAGATCACCGACTACGACGACCCGATCTACATCGCCGACGGCGCGCTCTACCTGATGAAGTCGCAGCCCTCGCTGGGCATCAAGAACCCGTACGAACTGACCCAGACCCAGTTCAACGCCGTGGTCACCCTGCTCAAGGGCCAGCACAGCTCGGTCGGCAACTACTGGAGCGACTACACCGTCGAGCAGAACGACTTCGACTCCGGCACCGACCTGCTGGGTACCACCTGGGAGGTCATCACCCAGGGCGTCCAGGCCGACAACAAGGTGACCGTCAGCGCGATCGTGCCCAAGGAGGGCTCGACCGGCTGGTCCGACACCTGGATGATCTCGGCCAAGTCCGCCCACCCGGACTGCGCCTACGAGTGGATGAACTGGATCGTCTCGCCCAAGGTCAACGCGCAGGTCGCGGTCTACTTCGGGGAGGCCCCGTCCAACCCCGGCGCCTGCACCTACGCCGACGCCGCGAGCCCGGGCTTCTGCGAGGCCTACCACGCGAACGACCCGTCGTTCTGGAAGAACGTCTACTACTGGTCCACCCCGACCACCGACTGCGGCGACGGCCAGAGCGACTGCGTCCCGTACTCGGACTGGGTGACCGCATGGAACCAGATCAAGAGCTAGCGCTGCGAACGGTCGACTCTCTAGATAACTCGCGTAGTTAAGGTCCACGATGTCCCGCACTGCTTCGCCGGTGCGCCAGTTGGCCGGGGTGTTGCACAGACGCCCCGGCCTCCGGCTGGCCGCGCTGCTCTCCGCCCCCCTGGCCTGGTTGATCCTGGCCTATATCGGATCCCTCGCGGTGTTGTTGCTCTCCGCCTTCTGGACGACCGACACCTACACCTCGAACCTCGAATACATCTGGAACACGGTCAACTTCCACAACGTATTCACGGATCCGGCCGTCCGCGCGGTCGCGCTGCGCACGCTCGGCGTCGCGGTGTCGGTGACGGTGATCGACGTGGCCGTGGCCTTCCCGATGGCGTTCTACATGGCCCACGTGGCCACCCCCCGGGCCCAGCGCGCGCTGATCGTGGCCGTGCTCACCCCGCTCTGGGCCGGGTACCTGGTCAAGGCCTTCGCCTGGTCGGTGATGCTGACCAACGGCGGTTTCCTGGACTGGCTGCTCAAGCCGCTCGGCGGCGGCTCGCCCGGATTCGGCCTGACGGCCGTGATCATCGTGCTCTCCTACCTGTGGCTGCCGTACATGATCCTGCCTGTATACGCAGGGCTCTTGCAGCTGCCGCCCAGCCTGGTCGCGGCCTCCGCGGACCTGGGCGCCAAGCCGCTGCGCACCTTCAGCTCGGTGATCATGCCGCTGGTCAAGCCGGCCGTCCTGGCCGGGTCCATCTTCACCTTCTCGCTCAGCCTGGGCGACTACCTGTCGGTGCAGATCGTCGGCGGCAACAGCGAGATGCTCGGCAACATGATCGACGACAACGTCACCCTGAACCTGCCGATGGCCGCGGCCCTGTCCTGCATCCCGGTCTTCGTCGTGATCGCCTATCTGCTCGCGGTGCGGCGCACCGGCGCGCTGGAAAGTCTGTGAGGGCGGCTGACATGCGACTGTCCCGCGGCACCCGGATCGCCCTGCGGATCTTCATGATCGTCGGACTGGCGGCCATCTATATACCCCTTCTGCTGGTTCTGATAAACTCTTTCTCGCCCACCCGGTCCTTCGAGTGGCCGCCTCCCGGCTTCAGTACCCACTGGTGGAAGGCTGCCTGGTCCGAGTCCGGCCCGCGCGAGGCCCTGCTGACCTCGGTGAAGGCCGGACTGGGCGCGACTGCTCTGGCCCTGGTCCTCGGCACGATGGCGGCGTTCGCCGTGCAGCGTTACCGGTTCTTCGGCAAGCAGACGGTGTCCATGCTGCTGGTGCTGCCGATCGCGCTGCCGGGCATCGTCACCGGCATCGCGCTGAGCGCGGCGTTCCAGATCGTCCTTCCTCCGCTGGGGATCGGGTTCGGTCTGTTCACCGTGGTCGTCGGACACACGACGTTCTGTATCGTGATCGTGTTCAACAACGTGGTCGCCCGGCTGCGGCGGCTCGCCCCGTCCGCCGAGGAGGCGTCCGCCGACCTCGGCGCGCACACCTTCCAGACCTTCTGGTACATCACCCTGCCGGCAGTGCGTTCGGCCCTGTTCGCCGGGGGCCTGCTGGCCTTCGCCCTGTCCTTCGACGAGATCGTGGTCACCACCTTCACCGCCGGGCCGGGAGTGCAGACCCTGCCCATCTGGATCTTCGAGAACCTGGCCCGGCCGGACCAGGCCCCGGTGGTCGACGTGGTGGCGGCCGTGGTGATCGTCCTTTCCGTCCTACCGGTATACCTCGCCCAGCGTTTGTCCTCAGACACAGCCGTCACCGTCCACTAGCCCGGGCGCATACCCAAGTTTTGTGAGCTATTTACCATGGCGAAACATCAGAGCGTGAGGAAGAGGCGACAGAAGGCTGTCGGATTCGGTACTGTGCCTCTTGGTTCGAAACCGAAGCCTGATCCGCAACGGGAAGGGGCACCACCAGTGGGCGGCCGCCGTCGCAGTCCCGGTCGAATAGACCGGCAGCCACGGCTTGTGCTCCGCCAGCTGGACCAGGTCCCGTTCCGCCGCAAGATCAACTTCCTGGTGCTGATCCCCGCGCTCGCGGTCACCGTGGCCCTCGTCCCGGTCGTCGACAACCAGGTCTCCAACGCCAGCCAGTGGTCCTCCGCGGCCGACTACCTCTCGTCCACCAGACCCATCAGTGTACTGATCGACGACCTGGCCAACGAGCGCCAGCTGAGCACCGAGGTGATCGGCGGCCAGATGGCCGACCAGTCCCAGTTCGACGCGGCCATCTCGGCCACCGACAACCAGGTCACCACGGTGCAGAAGGCCTTCGGCGACACCATGCCGCCGGACATCGCCGAGGCCCTGGCCGGCGTGGACGAACTGAGCTTCTCCCGCTACCAGGCCGCCACCCTGGCCCAGGAGGCCGGCGCCTCCGGCACCGCCGCCAGCATCGAGCAGATCGGCTCCGACCAGGACCTGATCATGCTCAGCTACGGCGTGGTGATCACCGGACTGGTCGAGTCGATGAACCTGGCCGGCCGCGCCGCGGCCGGCGGCCCGGTGGCCGTGCCCGAGGCCGAACTCGACCTGCTCTACGAGGACGACCTGGCCGAGAACCAGCGCGAGGCCGCGCTGGTCTCCTTCGCCCAGAACCTGGCCGTGGAGACCAGGAACGGCACCACCGCGCCGACCCCGCCGACCGGCACCAGCCCCGACCTTTCCGACGCGGCCAACACGAACTACCTGGCCCAGTTCTACGACATCTCGGTCAAGGAGGACGCGATCGCGCTGGCCCAGCAGCAGCGGTTCGACCTCGTCGCCCCGGCCGCGGACCTGGCCACGATGACCGCGGTCTCCGACCTGCCGCAGCAACAGCAGATCGACGACTACCAGAGCCAGCTGGTCGACGCGTTCCAGCCCGTGTTCGACCAGGGCGCGCCGGTCAAACTGGCCAAGCTGGACCAGGTCCAGCCGACCGAGCAGATCGTCAACGACTACGAGACCCTGAGCACCAAGCGGGCCCAGGCCGAAGAGGCGATCACCGACCGGATCATCGCCGCCGCGCAGTCCAACGCCTCCTCGGCCGAGCTGACCGCCGGCGGACTGGTCGGCCTGGCCATCCTCCTGCTGCTGGTCCTGATCCTGCTCAGCACCCTGGTCCGCCGCTCGATCCTGCGCCCGATGCTCCGGCTGACCCGCGCGGCCAGCCGGGTCGCCCAGGTCGCCCAGACCGACCTGGAACGGGTGGCCGACGACGACCTGGCCGACGAGGAGACGCCGCACGGCCTGGAGATGGTCGACGTGCTCTCCCGGGACGAGATCGGCGACCTGGCCCGCGCGTTCAACCAGCTCCAGCTCTCCGCGGTCCAGGTGCTCGAACGCCAGGTCGCCATCCGGCGCAACACCGCGGAGATGTTCGGCAACATGGGCCGGCGGATCCACAACCTGACCGGCCGCCAGCTGAGCCTGATCGACCAGGTCGAACGCAGCGAGACCGACCCGGTGCTGCTGGACCGGCTCTACCGGATCGACCACCTGGCGGTGCGGCTGCAGCGCGGCGCGGACAGCCTGATGCTGCTGTCCGGCGAGCAGGAGAACGACCTCGGGGCCACCCCGATGCGGCTGACCGACGTGGCCCGCTCCGCCATCGGCCGGGTCGAGGGCTACCACCGGGTGGTGCTCTCGGCCGAGGGCGACGGACTGGTCGAGCCGGCCGCGATCGGCGACCTGACCCTGCTGCTGTCCGAACTGGTGGAGAACGCGGTCACCTTCTCGCCCGCCTACAGCATGGTGGAGGTCGCGGTCCGCCGCGGCCGGCACCTGGCCGTGATCGAGATCGTCGACCACGGCATCGGCCTGGCGCCCTACCGGATCGCGGAGGAGAACGAGAAGTTCATCCACCGCGAGCGCCTGGACCTGGCCCCGACCAAGGTGCTCGGCCTGTTCGTGGTCGGCCGCCTGGCCCGGCGCACCGGCGTGAAGGTGGCCCTGGCCAACACCCCGGACGGCGGCGTGACCGCGCGGGTGACCGTCGGCGAGGAACTGCTGCTCAACCCCGGGACGGAGCTGTCCCCGATCTCCACCCTGCCCGCCCGCCCGCCGGCGGTGCCCAACTCGGCTGCGCTCAACGGCGCCCTGCCCGAGCCGCGCACCCAGTCCGACCAGCTGCACACCCGGCAGCCCGAGCTCCCGGCCCGGCGCCGGGCGGCGCTGCCCGCGCCCCCGCCTGCGCCGCCGTCCGCGTACTTCACCCCCGCCTCCGCCGCGCCGCCGACGCCGCCGGCGCACCCGTCCGTCCCGCCGTCCAACGGCCGCCCGGCGATCCCGGGCCCGGCCGACGGCGCCGCGGCGCACGACTCCGGGACGTCCGCCGACCTGGCGGCGCGCAACGGCGCGGGGTCCGGCGAGCCGACGTTCGGCTTCCCGAGCCGCGCGGCGGCGAACGACCCCTCGATGTACCAGACCGGAAACGTTAACGGCCTGGCCGGCCCCGAGTCCGGGTACGGATCCAGGCCGCAGATCCCCGCGCCGCCCGGATTCCGGGACACCGCGCCGTCCGGACCCCAGAACGGGTACGGCAACGGCTACCGCCCGGGCAACGGCCACGGCGCCGGGAACGGCGCCGCCGCCGGACCGGCCGGGTCCGGCGGCCAGCAGTCCTCGTACTTCTCGGCCCCGCCGGCCGGCCCGTCCGGCTTCGCCCCCGGCCAGTACACGCCGGGGCAGCCGTCCGGCGCCGGCTACTTCCCCGCCCCGGCCCCGGCCGGGCCCCCGAGCGCCACGCCCCACGCCGGCGCCCCGGGGAGCGTCGCCCAGGGCCCCGGACCGCAGCACACCGCGCCGGCCCCGGTCGCCCCGATCACCGGACCGGTCCAGGCCGCCGTCCCGGAGACCACCTCGGCCGGGCTGCCCAAGCGCACGCGCAACACGTCCCGGGCCGACCGGCCCAAGCCGGTGGCCCCGGCCGACCGCTGGGCCCCCCAGCCCTCGGCCGCCGGCTCCGGCCAGTACCAGCCCTCACGCACCCCGGAGCTCGACGCGCAGGCCGCGCGCAGCGCGATCGAGGAGTTCGAGTCCGGGGTGGAGCTCGCCCTGCAGAGCAGCGCGGACGCGCTGCGCCGCCCGGGGTACGCCCCGTCCCGCCCGTCCTTCCCCGACGCCGCGCCGACCGGCTTCGGCGCTCCGGCAGACACCACCGATGAGAAGGGAGAGCAGCGATGACCGCTGCCGCCAACACCGACACCGAGGGCCTGCGCGCCGCTGCGGCCGACTTCACCTGGATGGTCAGCCGGTTCGCCAGTGAGACGGCCGGGGTGGACGACGCGATCGTGGTCTCCTCGGACGGCCTGCTCATCGCGCTGTCCCGGCTGGACGACCAGGCCTCCTCCGAGCGGCTGGCCGCCATCGTCTCGGGCATCACCAGCCTGGCCGCGGGCGCGGCCGGCAACTACGGCCTGGGCCCGCTGAACAAGGTCATCATCGACATGGTCGGCGGGCACCTGCTGGTGTCCGCGATCGGCAACGGCTCCGTGCTCGGGGTGGTCACCTCCCGGGACGCGAAGCTGGGCAACGTCGCCTACGAGATGACCCTGTTCGCCAACCGGGCCGGCGCCATCCTCAGCCCGCAGCTGATCGTGGAGCTGAAGAACTCGGTCACCCTCGGCGCCCTGCGACCTAGCCCGATGCGGCCGGGTGGGCTGGGGTGAGCACCGGACCCGAATCCGCGCCCGACGCGGTCTCGGCGGTCCGCCCCTTCCTGCTCACGGCCGGACGGGTCGCGGTCGAGTCGACCCTCCCGGCCGAGACGCAGGTGGTGGCGACCACCGAGGGACTCGGCGCCCTCGGGTCCCTGGCCTTCGAACACAGGGCCATCATCGAGTCGTGCCGGGCGCCGCAGTCCCTGGCCGAGGTCGCCGCGAGGCTGCGGCTGCACCTGAACGTGGTCCGGGTGCTGGCCGGCGATCTGAGAACCAACCGGCATCTGACCGTCCATGCGCCACAAGCCGACATGTCGTCGAACGTCGACGTATTGCGAAGGGTTATCGATGGGCTCCGAGCCATTCCTACCAGCACCGGTTCCGGCAGTGTCCCCGCAAGCGAAAAAGACTGAACAGTAGGCCATGAACACCGATATTTACGACGACACTTACACCGTCCGGCCACCCATGCCGGTGAAGATGGTCATCGCGGGCGGATTCGGCGTGGGCAAGACCACCGCGGTGGCGGCCGTCTCCGAGATCGAGCCGCTGACCACCGAGGCCGCGATCACCGAGGTGGCCTCCGGCATCGACGACACGTCGATGACCCCGCACAAGACCACCACCACGGTGGCCCTGGACTTCGGCTGCGTCACGCTGGATCCCACCCTCAAGCTCTACCTCTTCGGCACGCCCGGCCAGGACCGGTTCGGGTTCATGTGGGACGACGTGACCGAGGGCGCCCTCGGCGCGCTGGTCGTGGTCGACTCGCGCCGGCTGGACGACTGCTTCCCGGCGGTCGACTACTTCGAGCGCAAGGACATGCCGTTCGCCGTCGCGGTCAACAGCTTCGACGGCACGCTGGCCTACCCGCTCTCGGCGGTCCGCGAGGCCCTGGACGTGGACATCGAGGTGCCCGTGGTGGCCTTCGACGCCCGCAGCTCCAGCTCCGTCCGCGACTCGCTCGTGGTCGTGCTCGAACTCGCCCTGACCCGCGCCACCACCGCCGCGGCCTCCGCGGGCGTTTGAGCGCCGCACCGACAATTCAATACCCGTCCTTGCGCAGCACGCCGTTCCGCCCGCGGACCCGGCCCGACGACGGGCCGGGTCCGCGTCGCGTCGGAGCGTGCCGAACGGCTCCGCGGCGGCCCGAAAATCCTTACCGGGTAACGATTTCGCGGCTTTGCGTAGTCCGCCGGACAAACGTTTCCGGACGGCCCCCGGTTCGACACCCCTCGGTGATCACGGCGGCGGCGCGGACACTACTGTGCAGCCATGAACAACAACAGCGAGAGCTCATGGAAGACTCTGAGCTCCACGGTCGTGCACCGGAACCAGTGGTTCTCGGTCCGACAGGACACCGTGATCCGGCCCGGCGGCGTACGCGGCGAGTACAACGTCGTCGAGCGGCCCGACTCGGTGTTCATCGTCGCCCTCGACGAGGAGGCGCGGGTGCGGCTGATCGGCCAGCACCGGTACGCCACCGGGACCTACTCCCTGGAGATACCCGCGGGCGGCAGCGAAGGCCAGGATCCGCTGGTCGCGGCGCGGCGCGAGCTGCAAGAGGAGACCGGGCTGGTCGCCGCGGCGTGGGAGCCGCTGGGCCGGGTCCAGTGCGCCAACGCGGTGCTGAACCTGCACGGGCACGTGTTCCTGGCCACCGGCCTGACCCAGACCGGGTCTGACGAGCAGGCGCAGGAGGGGATCGTGGAGCAGCGCGTGGTCCCGCTGGGCCAGGCGCTGCAGATGGTGCGCCGGGGGGAGATCACCGACAGCCAGTCCATCACCGGGCTCTCGCTCGCGGCCATGCATCTGGGCTGGGTCCGGTTCGAGTAGTCCGGATTCGGCTGGGTGGTCGCTTTTCGCCGCGCTGACGTGTGTCGGCTCGGCCGGGTTTCCGGGCGCTGTCGGCCTGCCGTCGTCCCGCCTGCCGGTTCGTGGCGGGCGGCTGCGGGCCGGCGGCGCACGGCGTCGGGCAGCTGCGGGCGGCGCGTCGTCCCTCCGGCCGCACGGGTCACCCAGTCACCTGCTCTTACGAAGACTACTCACTCCATCGTCGACCACTGATCACGACGCGCCGAATGACGCGCTGCGCCCCGGAAATCGCACTCCGGGTGAGGTACACATGGTGCATGGAATTCGCCGCCTCTTTCCGCCGCCCGCTGACCGAGTTCGAGCGACTCGGCGCCGCCGACCCGGCCGAACAGATCTCCGTCACCCTCTATCTGCGCCGCCGGGCCCCGCTGCCCGCCCCGGCCGCCCGGGGCCAGGCCCGGCTGACCCGGGAGGAGCTGCGCGAGCAGTACGGCGCGAGCCCGGCCGACGTGGACCTGGTGCTGGGGATACTGGCCAGCAAGGGGATCACCGTGGTCGAGGTGGACCCCGGCGCCCGCCGGGTGCTGACCGCCGGGCCGCTGTCCGCGTACGCCGACACCTTCGGCACCTCGGTCGACCTGGTCCGCAGCCTGCACCGGTCCGCGCCGCAGGGCGTGACGCACCGGTACCGCACCGGCGAGCTGGCCCTGCCCGGGGCGTTCGGCGGCGCGGTGATCGCGGTGCTGGGCATCGACAACCGCCCGCAGGCCGCCGCGCACTTCCGCCCGGCCAAGCACAGGAAGAAGCCGACCGAGCAGACCTCGTACACCCCGCTGCAGGTCGGGGAGGCCTACGGCTTCCCGGCCGGCACCGACGGCACCGGCCAGAGCATCGCGATCATCGAACTCGGCGGCGGCTTCGCCCAGGCCGACCTGGACACCTACTTCAGCGGGCTGGGCCTGAGCACGCCGGTGGTCACCGCCGTGCCGGTGGACGGCGGCGCCAACACCCCGACCGGCTCGGCCGACGGCCCGGACGGCGAGGTGATGCTGGACATCGAGGTGGCCGGCGCGCTGGCCCCGGGCGCCACCCAGCTGGTGTACTTCTCGCCCAACACCGACCAGGGCTTCGTGGACGCGGTCACCGCGGCCGCGCACGCCAGCCCGACCCCGACCGCCATCTCGATCAGCTGGGGCGGGCCGGAGGACAGCTGGACCGCGCAGGGCCGGACCGCGCTGGACGCCGCCTGCGCCGACGCCGCGGCGCTGGGCGTGACGGTGACCGTGGCGGCCGGCGACAACGGCTCCGCGGACGGGGACACCGACGGCCAGGCGCACTGCGACTTCCCGGCCTCCAGCCCGCACGTGCTGGCCTGCGGCGGCACCAGCATGCAGCTGGACGCGAGCGGCCGGATCACCGCCGAGACGGTCTGGAACGACGGCTCCGGCGGCGGCGCCACCGGCGGCGGGGTCTCGGCCTTCTTCGCCCGGCCGGCCTGGCAGACCGACGCGGGCGTGCCGGCCGTCTCCGGCGCCGGCGGCCGCGGGGTGCCGGACGTGTCCGGCAACGCCGATCCCGAGACCGGCTACCAGATCCGGGTCGACGGCCAGGCCAGCGTGGTCGGCGGCACCAGCGCCGTGGCCCCGCTCTGGGCGGCCCTGATCGCCCGGCTGGCCCAGGCCAACGGCGGCCGCCCGCTGGGCCCGGTGCAGACCGTGTTCTACGACGGGGTCAAGCCCGGCACGGTCCAGCCCGGATTCAACGACGTGTCCACCGGCGACAACGGGGCGTTCACGGCCGGCCCCGGCTGGGACGCCTGCACCGGGCTCGGTTCCCCGGACGGCGCCGTGCTGGCCGGACTGTTCGACGGCTCGGCCGCGGGCGGCGGCGGTTCGGCTGCTTAAGCTGTTGAGATAGGGGTAGCAGGAGTTGCAGCGGTTGCGGTAGAGGTAGCTGCTGAGCATGACGGCGGGCGGTTGGATCTCGGGTTTGGCCCGGGATCCGGTCGCCCGTCTGTGTTTTTCCGCGCCCGGACCGTTGCGCCCTAGTCGTCGTTCTCAGCGCTGTCGTTTCCGCGGAGGTGGTGTGACGATGGCCGGGTTATCCCTCACCTGGAAGGTATTGCCCGGGCCCGGCTCGGCAGGCTGCACAATCGCTGCCGGTTCATCGGAGGCGACCGTGCACGCGAGTTACCTGTCTGACGCGCCACGGGACCTGCTGTACGCCATCACGAGGATCGCCGCAGGTTCCAAGCACGCGCGAAGCCAGTTCGCCGGCGAGCCCGGAGCCTGTCGCTGGCTGTTCCACGGCTACGGCGGCTTCGTGGACATCGAGATCATCGCCGTCGACGACGAGCGCAAGCCGGACACCGAAGGCCGGCCGATCTGGCACACCAGTCGTCGACCTATCGCAGAGCTCGTCCAAGCAACTGTGAGCTGTTTCGCCGACATCCGGGCCGCGATGGACGAAGAGCGCTACCGGCGCGCCTGGGGATTCCCTTTCCCCGCCGACGATCTCGTGCTTCTGCAGGACGCGCTTCGCCGCCGCGCCGACCTACCCGGGCAGGCTTAACGGGCCAGTCCGCGGGCCAGCGGGAGCGTGTCGGCGAAGGCCAGGTGGTGGCTGCGGTCGCAGAACTCGACGAAACCGTCCCGGGCGTCGGCGGCGGCGTGGGCGGCCACCCGGGCCAGTTCCACCTCGACCGCGTCGCGGCCGGAGACGGTCAGGTAGCCGGCCACCGTGGGCATCGCGGTGCGGTCCTCGCCGCGGCGCAGGCCCAGCACCACCGAGGCGGTGCCGGTGACCCCGGGCGGCAGGAATCCGGCGCAGGCGGCCAGGTCCAGGGTGCCGATGCCGTGCGGCCAGCGCTTGACCCAGCCGGTGGCGTGCCACCAGGTGGAGGTCTGGCCGGCCGTGCCGATCGGTGCGGTGACCGCGATGTAGCGCGGGGCCAGCGCGTCGATCTCGGTCGGCCGCCAGGCCGGGGCGACCGACTGCGGGACGACCAGGTCGCCGCGGCCGGGCAGTATCAGCGCGCCGAGCAGCCGGGTCCAGGCGGGCCGGTCCAGCGGCACCAGGGTGCCGACCCGCCCGCCGCGCGGCCCGGGGTCGCTGAGCGCGGCGAACACGGTCTCCGCGGCACGGGAGACCAGCAGCGTCAGCCCGCGCTCGCCCTGGCCCAGCCGGGCCGCCTGTTCGACCAGCGTCTGGTCGTAGGTGAAGCCGAGCACGACGTAGGACCGGGTGCGTCCGGCCGAGCCGGGAACCTGGTGCAGCACTTGGATCCGGGCCAGCGACGGCCGGTACGCATTGGTCAGACCCATCGCCCGCTGATACGGGCTGGCCGGGCCGGCCACCGATCCGGGGGCGCCGGGGGACGGGGCGCCGGCCACCGCGCCCGGGCCCGAAGCCGCGGCCGCGGAACGTTTCGGGGCGCCGACCTGGTCGATGTCGTCCGGGTCGCGCCGGGCCGGCCGCAGCCGGGCCAGCAGGCCGCCGCCGGAACCCGGGTCGGCCGGCGCCTGCGCGGCGAAGGTGGTGAGCACGGCCGCGAGCCGGGCGCCGAGGTTCGCCGACTCCGGGCCGCGCAGCGCGCCGGGGGACATCTCGGCCAGGGCCAGCAGCATGGACTCGCCGCCGTGCAGCACGATGGCCGGTCCGCGGTTCTCGGTGGCGGGCATGGGCAGCCAGTGCAGGCCGCCGATGCCGAACGGCTCGGGCCGGCGCGCGGTCCACTTCGGCAGGTAGCCCAGGTGCGCGCGGGTGCGCCGACGGCGGATCCAGGCGGCCAGGCCGGTCGGCGGCCGGGGCGGCTCGCCGGGCGCGCGGCCGCGGCCGCCGGGGGTGCGCACGTCCTGGGGCGGGGCCGGCGCGGGCACCGGCGGACGGCCGCCGGGCTGGGGCCGGCCCGGCTTGGCCGTCATCGGGGTCAGCCCGAGGGTGGATTTCTGCGCCTGCCGGGCGATCGGCTGCTTCGGCTGGCGCTCCGGGGTCGGTCGTCGCGCCGCGGTCGGCCGGGGTCCGCCCTGGCCTGTCGCCGGGTCGCTCACGCCGCCGCCTCCCTCACCGTTGCGTCTGTCCTGTGGACGTGACCGCCTTCGAGCCGGACGCGCGTGGGGTCACTCCCGAAGTGTCGCACAGTGCGGGCACGCATGTTAGGTAGACCTGCCGCCTCCGTGGACCGGGGCGGAAAGTTTCAATTGTCTTGATAGCAGATGATAGAGCCTGATGGCAGGCGGTTCTGCGGACCGGCCGGGCCCTGCTGCGCAGCGAAATCCCCGGGCGCCGGGACCGGGCCGGATTGCCGCCTCGTGATCGACCGCCCGCGCACGATCCGGCGTGATCCGGCGCGATCGAGGGCGGTGCCGGCGGATCTGCGGGTACTGCGATCGGTGTCGAGTCGGCGGTGGCGATCGAATGTCGCAGGGGACGTATGCGCTGGGTGACGATCGGTGTCCGGTGCGTGACGCGGATGGCGCTGATTCTCAGGCGGGCCGACGGATCCGGGGTATTCGCCGGATATCCGGAGTCTGCCACATCAGTGCGCGGTGCGGCGGGTGTTTGCCGACAGCGGGACGGAATTCAGCCGGGCGGGTGAGAGGTCGGCGTGTTCGTGCGGCGTGGTGCGGCGATCGCGCGATCGGGTTCCCGTTCTCAGCGTGCCCCTGCGCCCGTATCCGGGTCCCGTTCCCGTGTCCGCCCCGCGAATACGGTTCCTGCGATGGCCGTTCTGCCCGTTCTGCCCGTTCTGCCCGCGGCGCCGGCTACCGGGTCAGTCGTGGCGGCGGCCGAGGGAGTGCGCCACGTTCACCAGGCCGATCCCGACCCAGGCGATGCCGATCGCGAACACGTTGCCGTTGCTCGTGCCGGCCACGATGGCGGTGATCGGGATTCCGGCGATCAGCGAGGCGATCGCGACCACGGACGAGGAGTCGCGCGGCCCGTGCTCGGACCGCTGCTCCCGCCGGGACGGGCGTTCCTGGCGCGCGGTGGCCGAGCCGTTCTGGGCCACGAGTTCGGCGCTCACCCGGGCGTTGATCTCCTTGGCCATCTTCTCGGCCAGGGCGGCCGCGATGGCCTCTTCGTAATCGGGTCCGAGTTCGCGGCGGGCGGCGAGCGCGGAGGCGATCTCCTGCGGAGTCAGGTCGGCTGGTGTGGACATAGTCGTATGGTAGCGAGCCGACGCCTTCCAGGAAGCGTCCCGAGAAGCGCCTTCACCTCAGCGCGATCAGCGCCGTCCGGGCCGCGGCCCGAGTCGTCCGCACGCCGCTCGGGCGCCGCACCATCCCGTGTGCGGCCGCACTCCACCGCGCCCCCGGCAACGCCCGCCCGCCGCGCCGCCTGCGGCCCGCCGGCCGCCGTCCACTCCCCGGGCACACCCGCCCGGGCGGACGGCGCGGGCCCGGCGCCGTCACCGATCTGCTCCACCTGAGCGCCGCCGCGGCCGCCGCACGGTCCGTCCGCCGACCTTGTCGCTCCCGTACGCCGCGACAATTCCGGCGCGGTCCGTTGGTCCGCGCTCGCCACTCCGGGTCGGCATCGCGCCGACCCGCTCCGTCCTGCCCCCGGGCCTGCTTCGGCCCTCTCCCGCCCTTCCTTACCCGATCAGGCCGCTATCGACTGCGGCCGCGGGATCCGGCGGCCGAAGTCCCGGCCGAACACCGTCTCCCGGTCCACCTCGCTCAGCCCGCCCCAGACCCCGAACAGCTCAGGGGTCTGCAACGCGTGCTTGCGGCAGTCGCGCAGCACCGGGCAGCTCGCGCAGATCCGCTTGGCCGCGTTCTCCCGGGTCTCCCGGTCCCGTACCCGCTCCTTCTCCGGCCCGAAGAACAGCCGGGCGTCCGTGCCCTGGCAGGAGGCCTGCTCCTGCCACCCCAGCTTGAGCTGCGCGATGGGTGGTATCCGGGCGGCGTTGCGTGCCGACCGCCGTTCCGGCAGCACCGCGATGCTCGACGTCGCTGTATTCACCAACACAGTTCCCCTCCACTCGTGTTACTGGTCAACCTCAGCGGGTGGCGGACAGTTCGACGTCTCCTCCGATGCGCCAAGCCGCACCCCCTACCACAATTGACGCTCGGAGGCCCACGATCGTTCCCGGCCGCCCGCCGGATTGTGAAAATGTTTCTGAACGGAACCTGAAGGCCGCCCACCGGCCGCCAGGCGGCCGCGACGGGCCGCCGGACCGGTCCCACGGCGGACTTCCGCCGGACTTCGCCCGCCACGAAAGAGTGGAATTCCTGTATCCGTGCGGCCGATCGGGGCTAGCGTCTATCTTCATAGACGCTACTCGGCGTTGAGCCGGCAACCGCGCTGCGTAGCGGGAATCCCTTGATCGCGAACTGGACAGGAGACTGGCCGTGCCGTCGACAGCGCAGGACCGGACGCCCTCGCCGGACCCGGACCCCGGCCGGCCGCGGCCCGCCGCGGCGGACGGGCCGGACCCCTCGGCGCCCGGCCCGGGCAAGCCCGCCGGACCCGGGGGCCGGGCCCTGATATCCCCGCTGCGCCAGCTGCGGCTGCGCCGGTTCTGGACCCAGGCGGACTTCTCGGCCCGGTTCGAGGAGCGCTCGCGCCAGATCGGCCGCCCGCTGTCGCTGTCGGTGCGGCAGGTGCGCCGGTGGGAGAGCGAGAACCCGCCGCTGCCGCTGCCGGCCTACCAGGCGGTGCTCGAGGCGCTGCTCGGGGTGCCGATCGAGCAGCTGGGCTTCCAACCCTCCTGGGACCAGGAGTTCGGGGCCGGCAACGACCCGGGGACGGGCGCGCCGGGGCCGGGGGGAGCAGGGATCAGCCGGTCGCCCTCGGACGATGCGGAAAGGTACGACCCTGTGAAACGCCGAGAATTCGTGGCCGGCGCGGCGGCGCTGGGCGGCGCCGTGCTGGGCGCCGCGGCGGGGGCGGCGGCGCCGGCCGGCCACCTGTCGGCATACGGAACCAGCAGTACCAACGGCAACACCTATACCAACGCCGGCGCCTTCGCGCCCTCCGCGACGCCGCCCGACTACGGGCCGATCACATCCGCCTCCACCCGGTCCGCGTCGACCGAGCCGGCCGCGCCGGACCCGGGCGGCGACAACGCCCAGGACCACCTCGGTTTCGCCCTGATCACCGCGCAGCACCGGTCGATGTACTGGTCCGTCCCGGCCGCCGCGATGTTCGCGCCGGTCGCCGCGCACAGCGAGCTCGGCCTCGGGCTGCTGCGCACCACCCGCCACCCCGCCGCCCGGGCCGGGCTGGCCCTGCCGGTGGCCGAGAGCTCGCTGCTGGTGGCCCGGATGGCCTTCTTCGACCTGCAGCGGCCGGAGGTGGCCCAGGACTACTTCGACACCGCCTTCGACGCCGCGGTCGAGTCCGGGGACCGGGCGATGCAGAGCGCGGTGCTCACCCACATGGCCTTCGTGCCCGCGTTCGCCGGGGTCGCGGCCCCGGCCCGGGCGCTGATGGCCCGGGCCCACCGGGTGGCGCACGGCGCGGTCGGCTCGGTGCAGCAGTCCTGGATGCTCGCGGTCGAGGCCGAGGTGGAGACCAAACTCGGCAACCCGGACCAGGCCGCCGCGCTGATCAGCCGGTCCGAGGCCGCCCTGTACGCCGACGCCGGCCCGGCCCCGCAGTGGCTGGACTTCTTCGACGCGGCCCGGCTGGACAGCTTCAAGGGCTTCTGCCATCTGTCCACCGGCCGGCCGCAGCTGGCCGCGCGGGCGCTGGAGCAGACCCTGCGCTCGCTGCCGGAGAACGGGGCCAAGCAGCGCTCGATCGTCCTGGCCGACCTGGCCCAGGCCCGGATCCAGCAGGGCGAACTGGACGAGTCGGTCCGCCTGGTCGGCAGCGCGATCAGCGCCCTGCGGGAGAACTGGTACGCCACCGGGGTCGAGCGGGTGGACGCGGTCCGCCGTTCGCTGGCCGCGCACAACGCTCCGGCCCGCGCGCTGGCCCCGCTGACCGAGTCGCGCAACTGCCTGGAGGGCGCCCGGCCCTGACCCGGTCGGCGCCGGACCCCGGAGAACCAGGGCCTGTTCGGAGTTCAGATCAAGATCAGCGAAACGGCTCAGCGCCGAGCCTGGGCGTGCGTCGGGTGCGTCCTCATACTCGGTCGTCTGTGGACGTACCCGGCGTGCGGCCAGGCGACGGCGATCAGCCGTTTCGCCTTGATCTGAACTCCGAACAGGCCATAGGTGCCGCTGTGCTGCGCCGTCCCGCTGCGCGTGCTCCACTCTCACTTGCCCGTCGACGTCGATCCCGTGGCCGGGGTGACCTTCATCGGGCTGATCTTGCTGACGTTGATCCCGATCTGCGTCTCGGTGCTCGAGTAGGTGGTGTGGGTCGCCTTCAGGTTCGTCTGCAGGGTCTGGATCCCCGCCTCCACCGTCGCGCGCAGTTCCAGCAGCGTCTCCAGCAGCTGGCCGTGCGCCGTGTTCAGGTTCCCGGCCTCGGTGAACTGGCCGTAGAAGGACGAGTCCCCGCCGTCGGCCTCCTCGGCCCGCTTGATCTGCCCGGCCAGGGCCGACTGCTGGATGTCCGAGGCGGCGCCGTTCTGGAACGGCGTCTGGTTCAGGTCGGCGGCGGTGTCGCCGAAGTTGTCCGTGATCAGGTTGTTGATGGTCAGCAGCGCGGCCTCCATCTCGGTGAGATCGGTCTGGAAACTGGATCCCGCCATCGCGTCTTTCCCTCCCACTGCCCGTGAAACTGTCCCGTTGGGTGCACAGACCCGGTTTCAGGCTAGCAGCAACCTGAGGGGGTCGAGAAGGCTCCGGCGGCGGCCGGCCGGTCCCCTTCCGGCCGGGCCCGGGCCGTTACCGGCCCGTGTTCTGGCGTATGTCACCCGTGGAGATGCTTCTAACGCGCGTTAGAGCAGCGTATGTGAGCGGCCGATCGGCTCCGCACGGATGTTCCATCTATCCAGCGGGCGGCAAACTGCCCCGTTCCCGACTTTCGTAGAAGGACTTGACCAGGCTCAACCTGCGCCTGCTGCTGCCGTTCGCGTTCGTGTTCGCGATCGTCCTGGTCGCCGCGGGCCTGCCCGAGGCGCTCGGCAGGTTCCGGCCCCGACCGCCCGGCCCGGCCATCCGGGTCGCGGCCGGGCGGGGCCGGTAGATTGGTCGCATACCGGCCGGTCCAGTCGTTGGACCGGCCGGGCAACGGTGTGAATGAAGGAGCGGTTCGCCGGTGCGCGGAACACTGCGGGTGTACTTGGGGGCTGCGCCCGGCGTGGGCAAAACCTACAAGATGCTGGAGGAAGCCCACCGCCGGGTCGAACGCGGCGCGGACGTGGTGATCGCCGTCCTGGAGACGCACGGCCGCCCGCACACCGCCGAGATGGCCCGCGGGCTGCCGGTGATCGCGCTGGTCGACCGGTCGTATCGGGACGTCGAGCTGCGGGAGATGGATCTCGACGCGGTTCTGGCCCGGCGGCCGCAGGTGGCGCTGGTCGATGAGTTGGCGCATACCAACGTGCCCGGCGGCAAGCACGCCAAGCGGTGGCAGGACGTGCAGGACCTGCTCGACACCGGGATCGAGGTGATCACCACGGTCAACGTGCAGCATCTGGAGTCGCTGAATGATGTCGTCCAGCGGATCACCGGCGTCCCGCAACGCGAGACCGTGCCGGATGACGTGGTCCGCTCGGCCGACCAGATCGAGCTGGTCGACATGTCGCCGGAGTCGCTGCGGCGGCGGCTGGCGCATGGGAACGTCTACGCCGCCGAGAAGGTCGACGCCGCGCTGAGCAACTACTTCCGGGTCGGCAACCTCACCGCGCTGCGCGAACTGGCGCTGCTGTGGGTGGCCGACCGGGTCGACGAGG
Organism: Actinocrinis sp.; assembly: GCA_035943635.1. Classification (GTDB taxonomy): domain Bacteria; phylum Actinomycetota; class Actinomycetes; order Streptomycetales; family Catenulisporaceae; genus DASZBX01. The sequence goes on from DASZBX010000007.1 coordinate 69,298, forward strand.
GGTTGCAGCGCTACCGGGAGGAACACCGGATCGACCGGGTGTGGGAGGCGCGCGAACGCGTCGTCGTCGCCCTGCCCGGCGGCCCGGCCGGGGAGCTGCTGATCCGCCGCGCCGCCCGGATCGTGCAGCGGCTGCGCGGGCCCGGAACGGCCGGCGGGGAACTGCTCGCCGTGCACATCGCCCGCTCCGACGGCCTGGCCGGGGACACCAGCCCCACCGCGCTGGCCGCGCAGAGGCATCTGGTCGAGTCGCTGGGCGGGAGTTTCCACTCCATCATCGGCGACGACGTACCGCGCGCGCTGCTGGAGTTCGCGCAGGCGAAGAACGCCACCCAGCTGGTGCTGGGCACATCGCGGCGCAGCCGGGTGAACCGGTTCCTGACCGGCCGGGGGGTCGGCGAGACCACGATCATCCGATCGGGTGACATCGACGTGCACATGGTCACCCATCAGGCCCCCGACGAACGCCGCGGACTGCTGCGGCAGATGCTGCCGCCGAACCCGCTGCGGGTGGCCGCGTGGGGACACGGGCGCTGGCGCGGGCCGACCGCGGCGGTGCTGGTGCCGCCGGTGCTGACGGCGGTACTGATCAACGTGCCCAGGGGGATCAACCTCACCAGCCAGGTGCTGATCTTTCTGGCGGCGGTCGTTGCCATCGCCCGATTGGGTGGGTTGGTGTCGGCGCTGGTTGCCGCGTTGTGGGGTTCGTTGCTGGTGAATTACTACTTCATCCCGCCGGTGCATTCGATCACCATTGCCGAGCCGAACAACTCGATCGCGCTGGCCGTATATATCGTGGTCGCGCTGACTGTGGCGTCGGTTGTGGATTTGGCGATCAAGCAGACCCGGCGGGCGGCGGCTGCCTCCGTCGAGGCGGAGACGCTCAATGCCTTCGCGGTGGCGGTGCTGCGCGGCGATGAGGCCATTCCGGCGCTGTTGGAGCGGTTCCGGGAGACGTTCGGCATGGCGTCCGTCGCGCTGCTGCAACGTACTGGCCGCGAGGTCGGTGGCGTTGGCGTCGGCGGTGGTGACGGCTCTGCTTCCGATTTCGGCTCTGCCGCGCCTGATGGGCCGCATCGTCCTGACGAATACAGCGAACCCGCACTCTGGACCGTCGTCGCCTCAAGCGGCTCCGATCCCGCCCGCATGCCTGCCGAGGCGGACACCGTCACCCCTGCGGGTCCTGACGGGGTGTTGGCGCTGCGCGGCCGGGCTTTGCCTGCGGCCGATCAACGCGTGCTCGCCGCGTTCGCCGCCCAGGCCACCGGCGCGCTCGAACGCCGCCGGCTGACCCGCTCCGCGGCCGCCGCCGCGAGCCTGGCCGCCGCTGACAAGATGCGGACCGCTTTGCTTGCTGCTGTATCGCATGACCTGCGTACTCCGCTGGCGGCCGCGAAGGCGTCCGTCGGAACGCTGCGCGATGAGGAACTCGAGGTTTCGGCCGAGGATCGCGCGGAGTTGTTGGAGGCTGCGGATGAGTCGTTGGACAAGCTGACGAGGTTGGTGGAGAACTTGTTGGATTTGTCCCGGCTTCAGGCCGGGGCGGTCAAGCCTCGGTTGGAAGCGCTCGCTGTGGAGGAGATTGCTGCGCGTGCGGTTGACGATGTTGTTGAGGCTGGGCGGCGGGTCACGTTGGAACCGGCTGCGTCGGATGTGCCGCTTGCTTTGGCCGATGGGCCGCTGTTGGAGCGGGTGATTGCGAATCTGGTCGGGAACGCGATCAAGCACACGCGGACGCCGGTGACGTTGACTGTGTCTGCGTTGGGCGGTCAGGTGGAGGTGCGGGTGATCGATCGGGGGCCTGGGATTTCGGAGCAGGACCGGGATTTGGTGTTCCGGCCGTTTCAGCGGCTTGGCGATCGGGACAACAGCAGCGGGGTCGGGTTGGGGTTGGCGTTGGCTCGTGGGCTTACCGAGGTGATGGGTGGGACGCTTACACCTGAGGAGACGCCTGGTGGCGGGGTCACCATGGTGCTGGCGTTGCCTGCGGCGGCGGAGACGGCGGCGGATGCGGCGACGCTGGTGGCGGCGTTCGAGCTGGGCGGGGTGGATGGTTCAGGCGGTTTGGATAGTGAGAAAGATGACGAGGAGTTGCTCCAGTGATCCGGGTCCTGGTGGTCGACGACGAGCCGCAGCTGCTGCGCGCCCTGCGCATCAACCTGTCTGCGCGGCGGTATGAGGTGGTGGTGGCCGCTGATGGTGCGGCTGCTTTGGAAGCGGCGGCTCGGCATGTGCCTGACATCGTGGTGCTTGACCTTGGGTTGCCCGATATGGATGGCACGGATGTCATCGCGGGGTTGCGTGGTTGGACCAAGGTTCCGATTCTTGTGCTGTCTGGGCGCGCTGATGCTTCGGACAAGGTCGATGCTCTGGATGCGGGGGCGGATGACTATGTGACCAAGCCGTTTTCGATGGATGAGCTTATGGCGCGGTTGCGTGCTTTGCTGCGGCGATCTGAGACGGAGAACGCCGCTGAGCCGCAGGTGATGATCGGGCACTATGAGGTGGATTTGGCTGCGAAGACGGTTACTCGGATGGATGGTTCGCCTGAGGATGTGCCTGAGGCGGTGCATCTGACGAAGACCGAGTGGGCTGTGTTGGAGGTTTTGGTGCGCAATCCTGGGCGGTTGGTGTCTGGGAAGCAGCTGCTGCAGCAGGTTTGGGGGCCGGCTTATCAGTCTGAGACCAATTATTTGAGGTTTTATTTGGCGAAGCTTCGGCAGAAGCTTGAGCCTGAGCCTTCGCATCCTCGGCAGTTGCTTACTGAGCCGGGTATGGGGTATCGGTTTCAGCCTTAGGCGGGTGGGCCGTCTTCTTCTGTGCCTCGCTGGAAAGCAAGCCGCCGCCCGCCCTTGTGGATCTTCCCTCACCGCCGGCCCTGGGCGTCCAGTTCGGCAAGGTGCGCATTGAGCGCGATCCATGCGCGCCACGCCTTGGTCGCGCCGAACTGGGCGATGAAGCGCAGAACGGCACGTACGTAGTCGTGGGATGCGCCGGCGCCCAGCGCCCGGCCGATGTGGATGCGGAACGTGTCGTCCAGCGTCTGGTAGTGCACGTCGACGCTCATAGTCGTGAAGGCGCGCTCGCGGACGCTCAGCGTGTCGGGGCCGGAGGGGGTGCGCATCCGTGATTGCAGGTCGAAGTACTCGGCGAAGTGCGGGTCCAGGCCACGCAGCTGCGCGCGGACCGGCTCGGGCAGCGGGCTGGGTGCGGCGCCCGCACCGGTGGTGGTGAGTTCGTCCGCCAGCAGCGCGGACTCGGGCGGCGACCCGTCCGGCTCGATCTCGGCGAGCCGGCCGAGCGCGTCCAGCGCCGCCTGGTAGCCGCTGTCCGGCCGCGATGCGGCGAAGCCATGAGGAACTGGTCCGCACCGCAGACCAGGCCGAAGCCGAAGCCGCCACCGAGGGCCCAGCAGCACAACTACGTGCGCGCATCCTGGCCCAATACGGCTGGGCGCAAGCGCATCCCGGTCTCTACAACGTCCTGCACGAAAGCAAGGTCAACCGAAGTCCCGGCGTGGCGTTCAAAGAAGTGCTGGCAGAGCGGACCACCGTCGCGATCCAGCGCTGCATCGACGCCGGAGTCGCCCCGCCCGCAGACCCCGGCACCGTCGCCTTCGATCTGCGGACCGCCAGCGCGGCATACCTGTACAGCACGAGGTTTCGCGACGAGATGTGGCTCCCGGCTGCGCACGGTACCCGGGACGAAATTCCTGTGGCGCCGCGCGGCGAAGCTGGCAGAATGTCTGGGTGGACGATCAAGAACCCAACCTCGGCACCGGAGCTCTTCAGGGTGCTGTCACCGCTGAGCGATCGATGATGGCTGACACGACGCGCGCAGCTCGCCGGATGTCGTTCAACGCCGATGCGCTGACCTATAAACGAGGCAGACCACGGTACCCGGACGCGGTCTTCGACCTGTTGGCAGAGCGCTGCGGGCTTCGGCCCGGTGCGCGGGTGCTTGAGATCGGTGCCGGTACGGGCCTGGCGACCGAGCCGCTGCTGGCGGCCGGCGCGGATGTGGTCGCGGTCGAGCCCGGTGAAAGCCTGGCCGCGATCCTCGTCGCCGATCACGCGTGTGACCGGCTGGAGGTCCTCGTCGGCGACTTCGAGGAGGTAGACCTGCCAGACGGGTTCGACCTCGCCGTGGCGGCGACAGCGCTGCATTGGCTCGACCCGGCCACTTCGACCGCGAAGATCGCCCGTGTGGTGCGTCCGGGCGGCTGGCTGGCGCCGTGGTGGAACGAGTTCGGCGACCCCAAGAGGCCGACGCTCTTCCGTGACCGGCTCGATGAGGTCTACCACGATCTGCTGCCCGCCGAGACCGGCTACCGGGACAGCCGCTCGCACGTGCTCGACACCGACCGGTGGCGCGGGCAACTGACCGCGGGCGGCTACTTCCAGGACGTCTCCGTCGTGATCATCGAATGGAATCAGATCCTGACCGCACAGGCCGCGCGGGATCAATGGTCCACGTTTCCCAACATCGCGGAACTCCCCGCGCCGGACCGCGAGGAGTTCCTCACTCGCCTCGGTTCGCTCGTCGACGAGTTCGGCGGCCGAGTCGCGGATCCGTGCCTGACGGTCATCTACACCGCTCAACGCGTCCCAGGCTCACCGTGACCCACATCCGCAGCGGTCCGGCAGAGTACCCCCGCCCGCCGAACGCGAAGAGCTGTGGGCCACGGCGACCGGAGTCACAGTGACAATGTCAGCCGTCACCAGCAGATGACGGCACAGCCGAGGGTGACCAAGGCATGGCGGATGTCGTCGCGGATCTCCCGGCGGATGCGCAAGCGGCGAAACCAGTGCAGCAGTAGACGCATGCCGAAAACCCGACCCGACCGTCACCAGGGACCATCGGACCCCGCCACGCACTCGCGGCATTCCCGTACTCACAAAGCCACCACACCTCGAAGCAAATCAGACCTCTCCAAAACCACCCCCGGCAATCCCGACCGACCCCCACCGGACCCCCCATCTTCGACCCCAGCAAACCCCCAGGCCACAAAGCTTTAACCGCAGAACACGATTATGCAACGGACTCAGTGTTCGCATCACGCCACACCCCGAGATCCGAAAAAGTGATCTTCCGGCGAGTCCGCGTTGCGGCACCAGGCCGTCCGGCGCCGGGCGGAGGGTGCGCGCGTGGGCGGGCCCGGGCGGCCGCACAAGGCGTGCCGCCTGGCAAATCGATCCGTTCGCACGGCGGTTAAAACAGGGGACAGCGATGACCAAGCACCGAGCGCGGCTACTACCCACAGCCGCGTTGTCCACAGCAACAGCACTCGCACTCACTGCCACAGGATGCGCGAGTTCCGGGCCATCGAGTTCGACTACTCCCAGTTCGGCATTCGGCGCCGGGCTTACGAGCATCGTGAACCAGAGCACGAGCACAAGCGCAAGCACAGGCGGGACATTGGTATACGACATGGCTTCGACCATCGACTCCGCCGACCCCGGCAACACCTACAACACAGCCAACTGGGACTTCCTGCGCCTCTACGACCGGACAGTACTGGCCTACACCCCGACCGCAGGTTCCGCGGGCCTTGCCCTGAAAGGGGATCTGGCCACCGGCCTCGGCTCGCACAACGCCGACATGACCCAGTGGACTTACACGATCACGCCGAACGCCACATTCTCCGACGGCACGCCGATCACCACAGCGGACATCAAGTACGCGATCGAGCGAGCCGGCTGGGGAACGGGACTGGGCCAAGGCCCGACGTACTTCAAGACCCTGATCCAGAACGGCAACGGCTACACCGGCCCGTACAGCGGAACCTCGGCGGCCACTGCGGGGGTATCCGGCATCCAGACGCCTTCTGCCACAACGATCGTGTTCAACCTGACGCAGCCGTTCGCAGACTTCAACTACCTCATGACACCGCCGGAGACAGCGCCGGTCGAGCCGTCGAGCGACAAGGGCGCCGACGAGGGCGCCGCCTACCAGCAGCACATGGTGACCTCCGGGCAGTACGCCATCTCGTCGTACTCGGTCGGCAAGCAGATGGTGCTCCTACCGAACGCGAAGTTCGTCGCAGCCTCGGACCCGAACGGTCTGCACAAAGTGCACGCGAGCAAGATCGTGGTCAACTACGGCCTCGGGCAGATCGCCGTGGACCAGAACCTTCTGAGCGGCCAGGCCCAAATGGACCTGTCCGGCAGCGGCGTCGACGTGACGGCGCAAGGGCAGATCCTGGGCGATCCCGTCTTCAAAGCCGACGCCGACTCGGTGCCGGACGGCTTCCAGACCTACCTGGCGATCAACACGACCCTGAGCCCGCTCACCGATCTGGCATGCCGACAGTCGATCGAAGAGGCGATCGACAAGGAGACCGTGGTCTCGGCCGCCGGCGGGAACATCGGGGGCGGTGCGGTGGCGACCAACATCCTGCCGCCGGACAGCACCGGATACGTGCAGTCGGACCTGTACCCGACACCCGGCAACCAAGGAAACCCGGTGCAGGCCAAGTCCCTGTTCACCCAGTGCAAGAGTGACATCGGATCCACCTTCAACCCGGCATTCGACATCGCGACCGTGGAAGCCAGCCAGGATCCCAAGGCCGAGCAGATCGCCGAGACCGTGCAGCGGGATCTGGACGAGGTCGGGTTCAACGTGTCGATCGTCCAGTACGCGTCCAACACGATGACCGACGGCAACGCGCCCGGTGCACCCGCCACCGCCGACGCGGGCCGGATCGGGTTGACCGTGGTCAGCCGGGATGCGGACTTCCCGACCGGGTACGGGTACATGGAGAACATCCTGACCAGCGCCGGGATCCACACTGCGGGCGGGTCGACCAACCTGTCGTTCTGGACCTCCGCGGACTTCAACAGCGATCTGCTCAGTGGCCTGTCGGCGTCCTCGCCGACCGCTTCTGCCGCCGACTACGCGGCCGCCGATGCGGTGGCGATGAAGCAGGCGGTGATCGTGCCGCTGTTAAACCAGAACGTTCTGATGTACCGGCCCGCGACGGACACCAACGTCACTGTGTCACTGGCCTATGGGATGTACGACTACAGCATCCTCGGCGCGTCAGCCCCCGCATCCGGGTCGAAGTAGCCATGCAGAGCCCAAGCGCGCAGCCGGAGTAGCGACACAGACAGCGGCCGTGCCCGGTCGAACCGGGCACGGCCAAAGCACCGTCGATCAAGGGGCGTCATAGCGGTGAACGGCCAGTGAAACTACGTGCCATACATCACCACCCCCAGCATGAACGCCTATGAACCCGCACATGTAACCGCACGTGTTGTCGCCGCCCACGTGCACACTACCCCTGCGTATGGAGCAACGCCGATGCCGCCGAACCGGTCACGATTCGGCTTCTCGGTTTGACTTGCGCAGAGGACTTAAGGGATGCTGAGCGTGGTCAACTTGCCACAGTTGCGCAATCTCGCGTCGTGGCAACCGCGCGACGTCAAGGCGTCACGGTCGAGGGGAGGCGAACGATGGAACCTGGAAGTCCGAGTCATAGTACGGGCAGTGTCTCGAAACAGTCCGTCGACGCGTTCCACCCCCTGAGCACCGTCCTATGCCTTGCCAACCCCGGCGTGCGCACCCTGTAACAGCAGTCTGCTGACAGGGCTCTGGGTATTTCCCGCGTACGCCCCTGCCATTCCGCGTGCCCATCTGGTCATGTCAATCGCTTGAACAGCTATATCCTGCCGCGCGAGGTCGCGGTTGTTCTGGCGTGGCCATGTGGTGTGCGCGGCGGAAGGATGCGCCATGTCTCACTCCACCCTTGCCGTGAACGACCGCTCCGCGGTGCTCGACTCCGCCCACGTGGGCGACATCCGCGGCGCCTTCGGCACGATCAAGCACGGCGACACCGAGGCCCGCACCGGGCTCTCGGCCAAGATGAAGACCCTGCTCGCGGTGGTCGGCCCCGGGCTGATCGTGATGTGCGGGGACAACGACGCCGGGGCGTTCTCCACCTACGGCCAGGCCGGCCAGGACTACGGCACGAGCCTGCTGTGGGTGCTGCTCCTGCTGATCCCGGTGCTGTACGTGAACCAGGAGATGGTCGTACGCCTCGGCGCGGTCACCGGGGTCGGGCACGGCAAGCTGATCCTGGAGCGGTTCGGCCGGTTCTGGGGCGCGTTCAGCGTGATCGACCTCTTCCTCCTCAACGCCCTGACGGTCGTCACCGAGTTCATCGGGATCACCCTGGCCGCCGGGTACCTGGGCCTGCCGAAGGTCCCGGCGGTGATCGGGGCCGGGACGGTGGTGTTCGCGGCCGCGTGCACCGGGTCGTTCCGGCGGTTCGAGCGGGTGGCGCTGACCCTGTGCGCCGGCAGCCTGCTGCTGATCCCGCTGGCCCTGACCCTTCACCCCTCGGCCGGGCAGATGGCGCGCGGCTTCGCGCTGCCGTCGATGCCGGGCGGCGCGCAGCTGTCCACGGTCATGCTGCTGATCATCGGGATGGTCGGCACGACGGTCGCGCCCTGGCAGCTGTTCTTCCAGCAGTCGTACGTGATCGACAAGCGGATCACCACCCGCTTCCTGAAGTACGAGAAGGCCGACCTGTGGATCGGCATCGCGGTCGTGGTGATTGGCGCGGCGGCCGTGATCGGCTTCTCCGCGGAGGCCTTCTCCGGGATGACGGACGCGGCCCGGGCCGGCAGCTTCGTCGACGCGCACGGCCTGGCGGTCGGCATCGCGGCGAAGGCCGGGCACGTGGCCGGAGTGCTGTTCGCGATCGCGCTGCTCGACGCGTCGGTGATCGGCGCGTTCGCGGTGTCGCTGTCCACCGCCTACGCGATCGGGGACACGTTCGGCATCAACCACTCGCTGCACCGGGGAATGAAGCAGGCCAAGGGCTTCTACGCGGTGTACGGCGGCCTGATCGGGATCGCCGCGACGATCGTGCTGATCCCGGGCTCGCCGCTCGGCCTGATCACCAACGGCGTGCAGGCGATGGCCGGAGTGCTGCTGCCGTCCGCGTCGGTGTTCCTGCTGCTGCTGTGCAACGACAAGGAAGTCCTGGGCCCGTGGGTGAACGGCCGCAAGACCAACATGTTCACGGCGGCCGTGCTCGGGGTGCTGGTGACGCTCTCGGTCATCCTCACCGCGTCGGTCCTGTTCCCGAACATCAGCGCGCGGCAGATCCTCGGCATCATGATCGCGTGCGGGGCGGGCGGACTGGTCGCGGCCGGGTTCGCGCTGCGCCGGCACCGGGCGGCCGGGCCGCAGCCGGACGCGTTCGCCCGGCTCACCCCGGACGAGGTGGAGAACTGGCGGATGCCGCCGCTGGTGGAACTGGGCAAGGCCGAGATGTCCAGGACCCGCAAGGCCGGGATGTCGGCGCTGCGGCTGTACCTGGCGGTGTCCGCGGTGCTGATCGTGGTCAAGGTGGTGGAGATGGCGCTCGCCGGGAAGTGACCGGCGCCCGCCGCGCGGGTGTCGGGAACCCGGATTCCGCGCCACCTGCGCGGGCACCGGTTTCCCGGCCCGCCGGCGCGCGTGCGGGCCGCTGCGGCGCGGCTCCGGCGCTGCCGACGCCATACATGTGTTCACGTGCTCTGCGTTGCCCCGTTCCGGCGATCCGTATTCCTACGGAGCCGGCCCGGGGCGATCTTCATGACAACTCTCTGACGTGCTGCGACCCGGCCGTCCCGGCTCGTCCGGGGGGCCGGCGCCGGGGCCGGTCGCCGCCCTGCTCACTCGATGGAGTGCACAAGCGTCCTGCGGTCACATGAGCCGCCTGCGACGGAATATGCTCGCGCCCAATCAGATCAGTGTGACTGGTGTGCGTGTGCGGACGCGTGTGCCACAGCGAGTCGGAGGCATCCGAATGACCACTTCAGAGAAGGCACGGACGATCGACGCAGTGGTCTTCGACGTCGGGGAGACCCTGGTCGAGGAGAGCGTGGAGTACCACGCCTGGGCGGACTGGCTGGGCGTGCCCCGGCACACCTTCTCCGCGGTGTTCGGCGCGGTGGTCGGCGCCGGCCGGGACCACCAGGAGGTGTTCGAGTACTTCAAACCCGGCTTCGACCTGGCCCGGGAGCGCGAGCTGCGCGCGGTCCAGGGCCGGCCGGAGGGCTACGGCGAACGCGACCTGTACCCGGACGCCCGCCCGGCCATGGCCCGGCTGCGCGACGAGGGCTACCTGGTGCTGATCGCGGCCAACCAGACGGTCCGCTCGCACCGGATCCTGGAGGGCCTGGACCTGCCGGTGGACCTGGTCACCACCTCGGACACCTGGGGGGTCAGCAAGCCGGACCCGCGGTTCTTCGCCAAGGTCGCCTCCACCTGCGCGGACCTGCGGCCCGGGGTGACCGCCGACCGGATCTGCTACGTCGGGGACCGCCTGGACAACGACCTGCGCCCGGCCTGGGAGGCGGGGCTGCGCACCGCGCACATCCGGCGCGGCCCGTGGGGCTACCTGCACGCCGGACACCCCGACGTCGCGGCCAAGGCCGACTTCCGGATCGACTCCCTGGCCGAGCTGCCGGTCCTGCTCGCCGAGCAGTGAGCGCCGCCCCCGGGCGGCGCCGGGGAGTGCGGCCGGTCACCTTCCCGTATCGGCCTGGAATCAACATCGACGTGATCCACCACGGTCCCCGCCGTTCAAGTAATGTTCATTCCCGGGGCGGCTGGATCTGACCGGCGTCCCCGGGTAGGCATTCATAAGGGGGCCTGGATGGCGAACACGCGGTCGGCGGCGACGATACCCGGTCCGGCGGCGACCGCGCCGCCGCGCCCGGGGCCGCCGCAGCAGGGCGGCGCGGGCCGATCGCGCAAGCGCTGGAGTACGCCGCGGCGACTGTGGGTCGGGCTGGTGGCCACCGTGCTGAGCGTGCTGCTGCTGGCCGCGGCGGCCGCCGCGACCGTGCAGGGCGAGGTCTCCTCGGCCCGCAAGACCAGCGGCCCGGTCGAGGCCCAGGCGGTGAACGTGCAAGAGCTCTACTTCGCCCTGGCCGACGCGGACGCCGCCGCGGCCACCGGGATCCTGGACAGCCCGGCCCCGCCGGTCCGGTTCACCACCCGGTACCAGTCCGACATCACCCAGGCCGACGACGCCCTGGCCGCGAGCGCGGTCGACGTGGCCGACGACGAGAACGCGTCCGGCAAGCTGCAGCTGCTCGAAGAGCAGCTGTCCGAATACACCGGGCTGATCGGCACCGCGCAGGCGAACAACCGGCAGGGCTTCCCGGTCGGCGGCGCATACCTGCGTGAGGCCTCGAACCTGCTCGAGAACACCATGCTGCCCGAGGCCGAGTCGATCCTGGTCACCGAGACCGACGCCCGGGCCGCCAGTGCCACGGACTCCGGCGGCGTCTCCTACCTCACCCTGCTCGCCGCCCTGTTGGTGCTGGCCTGCGGGCTGTTCACCTGGCGGCTGCTGAGCGAGACCACCCGCCGCACGGTCAACGCCGGCCTGGCCCTCGCCCTGCTCGGCGCGGTCCTCGTGCTCGGCTGGACCGAGGCGGCCTCGCACTCGGCGCGCACCCGCATGACCACCGCCTCCGCGGACTTCGACCTGGTCGCCGCGTCCCAGCAGGCCCGCAGCGACGTGGCCCAGATCTCGGCCGACGAGGCCTCCTCGGTGGTGTCCCAGGGCGCGGACAACGGCAAGGCGGCGCAGAACGGCGACGCGGCGCTGACGAACCTGGGCGGGCAGTTGGGCCTGGTCGAGGCGGCGAACTCCGGGGCCGGCGACCAGGCGCTGCTGAACCAGATCACGGCCCAGGTCGCGGCGATCAAGAAGGACGCCTCCACCGGCGACTACTCGGGCGCGACCACCGCGATGGTCGGCAGCGGCGACGCCGACGGCGGCCTGCTGGTTCCGCTCGACAGCCTGGCCGGCCTCCTCGCCACCAGCGAGCACGGCTTCCAGGCGCAGTACCGGAAGGACAGCTCCGCGGCCGGGGGCGTGTACGTGGGCGGACCCTGGCCGCTGGTGCTGGTCGGCCTGCTGGCCGCGGTCGCGGCCGCGTACGGGGTCAATCGCAGAATCGCCGAGTACCGGTGACCGGGCCGGACGCGGGCCGCGGCGGGCAAACGCTCAGGGGATCGGAGAGGGGACGGCAGATGCGCGCACGAGGACCTGTTTCGAGGCCGGCCGGGGCCGGGCGCCCGCGCGCCCGCCGGAGCCTGACGGCGGCCGCCGTGGCGCTGGGGCTGAGCGTCGCGCTGGCCGCGTGCGGCGGAGGCGAGGTCAACGTCGGGTCGCACCCGGCCCCGCCGCCGGTGGGCGTCGGCTCCGTGGTCACCGGGACCCCGGCCCCGGCGGCCACCGGCGCGGCCGCGTGCAACCCGGAGGCCTCCTCGCTGGCCCCGACCGACACCGACTTCGACGGCCCGACCCTGCAGAAGATCAAGGCCCGGGGCCGGCTGATCGTCGGGGTCTCCGACGACGGCAACCTCACCGGCTTCCTGGACCCGACCACCCACCAGGAGGAGGGCTTCGACGTGGACGTCGCGGTGCAGGTGGCCGCGGCGATCTTCGGCACCGCGACCGGGCACATCCAGTACGTCGCGGTGAACAACGCCGAGCGGATCACCGACATCCTCAGCGGCACCATCGACATGACCGTCGACACGATGACCATCACCTGCGACCGGCTCCAGCAGGTCGCGTTCTCCACTGTGTACTTCGAGGCCGAGCAGCAGCTGCTGGTGCTCAAGGGTTCGAACATCACGTCGATGGCCCAGCTCGGCGGGAAGAAGGTGTGCGCGGCCGACGGCTCGACCTCCATCGCCGCCATCCAGTCCGACAAGAACCATCCGGTCGCCTACGGTGTGGTGGACTTCTCCGACTGCCTGGTCGCGCTGCAGCAGAACGACGTGGTCGCCGCGTCCACCGACAACACGATCCTGGCCGGACTGGCCAAGCAGGACCCGAACACCGAGGTCACCGGCCCGTCGCTGGAGAGCGAGCCCTACGGCATCGCGATGTCCAAGGACAGCCCGGACCTGGAGGAGTTCGTCAACAGCGTCCTGGAGCAGATGCGCACGGACGGCACGTGGGAAGCCATTTACAACAAGTGGTTCGGTACCACCCTGGCGCCCACCCCGCCGCCCAGGGCGCAGTATGCCGACTAGCCGGTAAAGTGTGCCGCGTGCTGACCCCGATGAGCCGCGAGGAAGTGGACGCACTGCTGCTGCGGCTCGACGCAGACGCCGGGCGCATCACCGACGCGTTGGCCGAACTCACCGAGAACTCCGGCTACAAACTGCTGGAGACGGCGAAGCTGCGCGGCGCCACCGCCCGGCGCTGGCAGGCCGCCTCGGACCGGCTGGCCGCGCTCTGGGACAACTACACCGCCTACCAGGACGTGGTGAACAAGGCCCGGGAGATCCGCGGCCGGCGCCCCAAGCCCCGACCGGAGGACCTGGCCGCGATCACCGAACTGCTGCGCGGGCGCTCGATCACCCTGTCGGTCAAGGCGGTCCCGCTGGCCGAGCGCTCGCTGATCGGCCCGTCCACCATCGTGGACTCGGTCAGCCTGGTCGGCGCGGTGCAGCGGATGAACACCGACTTCCAGTACGCCGCCGACGTGGTCACCGAGGTGGAGACCGCGTGGAACGCCCTGTTCGAACTCGCCGACCCGGTCCAGCTGCGGCTGAAGAACCTGATCACCGCGGTCAGCGCGGTCGGCGACCGCTCGCTGGCCACCGCCACCGCGGGCGTCGGGGACACGTACGTGGCGCTGCGCCAGGAGATCTTCGCCGACCCGCTCGGCCTGCGCGCCCCCGGCTCCGGCCTGCCCGCGCGGATGGAGCAGGTGGCCGGGGAGATCGACGCGCTGGCCCGCACGGCGGCCGGCGCGGCCGAACTGCGGGCCGACTTCGACCGGTCCACCGCCGCGCTGCTGCGCGAGGTCGACCGGATCGACGAGGCCGAGGCCGCCCAGCGGGCCGCGCTGCGCGACGTGCGGGAGAAGATCCTGGTCGCCGCGCTGCCCGAGCCGACCGCGCTCGGCCCGGCGCTGCGGGCCCGGGTCGCCGCGCTGGCCTCCCTGCGCGACGCCGGCCAGTGGACCCGGTTGTCCGAGGAGGCCGCCGCGCTCGGCAACGCGCTCCAGGCCGGACTGGCCACCGCGGAGCGCACCCGGGAGGCGGTGGCCGGACTGCTGGACCGGCGCGAGGAACTGCGCGCGCGTCTTGCGGCGTACCGGGTGCGCGCGGCAAGGTTGGGGGCGGCGGAGAACCAAACCCTTGAGCAGTGTTATCAGGCGGCGTACGAGCTATTGTGGACCCGGCCGTGTGATCTGGCGGCGGCCACCAGGGCTCTGGCGGGTTACCAGAAGGCCGTGTCGGCGCTCGACCGCGCCGGCGGATCGGGAGGGCGTTGATGTCTGGCGTGAAGTGTGCGCGGCCCGGCTGCGCGGGGACCATCGAGGACGGCTACTGCGACACCTGCGGCATGGCCGCGGCGCCCGCCTCGGCGGGTGCGGGGACCGGTGCGCTCGGCGCGGTCGCGGGCGCGGGCGCGTCCTCGCGGTCGGTGTCCGTGTCGGTCGGCGCCGTGGCCGGGGGCAGGGCGCGCTGCCGGCGGCCCGGCTGCGCCGGCACCATCGAGGACGGGTACTGCGACACCTGCGGCATGGCCGCGCTGCCCGGCACCGGCCGGCCGGCCGGGAACACCGCCAGCAACCGCACCGCGAGCTCGCGCACCGGCAGCTCCCGGACCAGCACCAGCACCGGGCGCAGCCGCGGCTCGGCGGTCTCCGCCCGGACCGGTTCGACCGGGCGCACCGGCGGCTCCCGCGGCTCGCGCTCCACCGGCCGCGGCGGCCTGGGCCTGGGCCTGGTCGAGATACCCCAGGTGCCCTACCGCGACCCGGCCGAGGCGGTGCTGGCCGACCCGCAGGTGCCCGAGCACAAGCGCTACTGCTCCAAGTGCGGGGACCCGGTCGGCCGCGGCCGGGACGGGCGCCCCGGGCGCACCAGCGGCTTCTGCGCCAAGTGCGGCGGAGCCTACGACTTCCGGCCCAAGCTCCAGCCCGGGGACCTGGTCGGCAACCAGTACCGGATCGAGGGCTGCATCGCGCACGGCGGCCTGGGCTGGATCTACCTGGCCGTGGACGACAACGTGGCCGGCCGCTGGGTCGCGCTCAAGGGCCTGCTGGACACCGGCGACGAGGACGCGATGGCCGCCGCGGTGGCCGAGCGCCAGTTCCTGGCCGAGGTCGAGCACCCGAGCGTGGTGAAGATCTACAACTTCATCCAGCACCAGGGCGACGACTACATCGTGATGGAGTACGTCGGCGGCAAGTCGCTCAAGCAGATCGCGCTGGACTACAAGGACGAGCACCGCGGCGCCTCGCTGCCGCTGGAACAGGTGCTCGCCTACGCGATCGAGGTGCTGCCCGCGTTCGGCTACCTGCACTCGATCGGCCTGCTGTACTGCGACTTCAAGCCGGACAACATCATCCAGAACGAGGAGCAGCTCAAGCTGATCGACATGGGCGCGGTCCGGGCCTTCGACGACGAGGAGTCGGCGATCTACGGCACGGTCGGCTACCAGGCGCCGGAGGTGGCCGAGATCGGCCCCACGGTCGAGTCGGACCTGTACACCGTCGGCCGGATGATGGCCGTGCTCGCGTTCGAGTTCAAGGGCTACACCTCCGCCTTCGCCACCAGCCTGCCCGCCCCGGACGCGATCCCGCTGCTGGCCCGGTACGAGTCCTTCTACCGCGCGCTGCTGCGCTCGACCCACCCGTCCCGGGAGCAGCGCTTCTCCACCGCGCAGGAGATGGTCGTCCAGCTGACCGGCGTGCTGCGCGAAGTGGTCGCGATCAACCAGAACGCGCCCAGCCCGGCCGTGTCCACCCTGTTCAGCGCCGAGCGGGCCGCGGTCGGCACGGACCTGGCCCGGCCGTCCGGGGCGCAGCTGGCGGCCGCGCTGCCGATCCCGATGGTGGACCCGACCGACCCGAACGCCGGCTTCCTGGCCACCCTCGGCGGCAGCCCGCGCCAGGTGGTCACCGCGCTCGACGGCCTGCCGCACCCGTCCACCGAGGTCTACTTCCGGCTGGTCCGGGCCACGATCGAGGGCGGGGAGTTCTCGGAGGCGGCCCGCTGGCTGGACCTGCTCGGCGAGCAGGACCGGTTCGACTGGCGGGTGCGCTGGTACCGCGGCCTGCTGGTGCTGGCCCAGAACGACCCGGCCAACGCCTTCGCCCACTTCGACGCCTGCTACTCCGAGCTGCCCGGCGAGCTCGCGCCCAAGCTGGCCCTGGCGGTGACCGCGGATCTGGGCGGGGACGCGGAGACCGCACTGCGCTACTACCGGCTGGTGTGGCTGGTGGACCGCTCGTTCACCACCGCGGGGTTCGCGATCGCCCGGCTGGAGCTGGCCGGTTCCCCGGTCCGGCCCTCCGCGCCGCCGGCCGCGATCGCGGCCCTGGCCCAGGTGCCGCTGGCCTCGATCCACCACACCATGGCCGAGATCATGGCCATCCGCACCCGGGTCGCCATGCCCGACTTCACCGTCACCGCGACTCCGGAGGAGCTGGCCTCGCTGGCCGACCGGGTCCAGGCGCTGGGGCTGGACGGCGAGGCGTACGAGTCGCTGGTCTGCCTGGTCCTGCTCAGCGCGCTGGACTGGACCCGGGGCGGTGCGTTCGGCCCGGGCCAGGTCCCGGCCCGGACCGGTTCGGCGGCCCAGGTGTTCGGGGCCCGGCTGGCCGAGCGGGACGTGCGCCGGGAGCTCGAGCGCTCCTACCGGTCCCGGGCCCGGATGGCGGGCAGCCGGGGCGAGCGGATCGCCCTGGTGGACCGGGCCAACTCCGTGCGTCCGCGCACCCTGCTGTGACCCGCATTCCGGTAGCGCCGGCCGTGACGTCTGTGAGAGGGAACCCGAGTTGAACGAGATGGAACCCGAGGCCGGCCCGTCGTCGGCCGCCGTGTCCTCGGCCTGCTTCGCCTGTGGCGAGCCGGTGCGGCCGGAGGACCAGTTCTGTGAGAACTGCGGGGTGAACCTGGCCGCGGGCCCCGAGGCGTACGCGGCGGACGACCTGAACGCGACCGTGGTGCTGACCCGGCGTTCCACCAGCCGGGCGGCCGAGCAGGCCGAGGCGGCCCAGGCGCAGGCGGCGGCTGAGCAGCCGGCCGCCGCGGCGGTCCCGGCCGGTCCGGCCGGTCCGGCCTGCCCGGACTGCGGCGGCACCGGCTTCACCGACGGCTACTGCGACACCTGCGGCCGGCTGGCCCCGGATCCGCGCGACCACATCGAGCAGGACCTCGGCGTGGTGGCCGGGGTGACCGACCGCGGGCTGCGGCACAGCCGCAACGAGGACGCGATGGCGCTGGCCGTGCTGGACGGCCCGGAGTTCCCGCGCCCGGCCTCGGTGATCGTCTCCTGCGACGGGGTGTCCACCTCGCGCGAGCCGCAGGTGGCCTCGCTGCTGGCCGCCGGGGTGATCCGGGACGCGCTGGCCGAGGCGCTGGCCAAGGGCGAGCCGGCCGAGCCGGCCATGGTCGCGGCGATGGCGGCCGCGCAGGTCGCGGTGGCCGGGCTGGCCGAGGACCCGTCCGAGCCGGCCAACTCCTCCTGCTGCACCGCGGTGGCCGCGGTGGTCGAGCCGGGCCTGGTCACGGTCGGTTCGGTCGGCGACAGCCGGGTGTACTGGCTCTCGCGCACCACGGCCGACTCGCGCCGGCTGACCCTGGACGACTCCTGGGCCGGGCTGATGATCGCGCAGGGGATCCTGAGCGAGGCCGAGGCGTTCCGCTCCCCGCAGGCGCACACGATCGTGCGCTGGCTCGGCGCGGACGCCCCGGACGAGCCGGCCCACGTGACCCAGTTCGTGCCCGAGGGCCCCGGTTTGATCCTGGCCTGCAGCGACGGGCTGTGGAACTACGTGCCCGAGGCCGACCGGCTGGCCGAGCTCGCGGTGCCGACCGAGAACGGCGCGTGGGGCGGGTTGCAGGCGGCCGCCAACAGCCTGTGCGCGGTTGCGCTGGAGAGCGGCGGGCATGACAACATCACCGTCACCCTGGCCGCGTATCCGCCGGTGTCCGCGCAGGCCTCGGCCCTGGCCGAGACGATCCAGGTGGACCGGCCGGGCACGCCCGGCGAGGACGGCCAGGGGTACCATGCGAAGTAGAGAATCACATTACGAGGGGAGCGGATTGTGAGCACTCAGCCGCAGTTCAGCGTCGACGTCTACCAGAACGAGTTCCTCGCCAGCGGTGCCACCGAGGTCAATGCGATCGTCACGGTGGCCTCGGCGCAGCCGACCGAGGGGGTCTCGGCCGGGGCCAGCGCAGCCCAGGTGATCATGGTGGACTGCTCCGGGTCGATGGAGTATCCGTCCACGAAGATGCACGCGGCGCGGGCGGCGACCAGGGCCGCGATCGACGCGATCCGCGAGGGCGTGCCGTTCGCCGTGGTGGCCGGCACCCACGTGGCCCGGATGGTGTTCCCCGGGACCGAGTACCTGGTGCCCGCGGACGCCTCCAGCCGGGCCGCGGCCAAGGCCGCGGTGGACCGGCTCACCTCCGGCGGCGGCACCGCGATCGGCCAGTGGCTGACCCTGGCCGACCGGTTGTTCACCGGGCACGAGAACTCGATCCGGCACGCGATCCTGCTGACCGACGGCAAGGACGAGCACGAGCAGCCGTCCGACCTGGCCGCGGCGATCGCCCGGTGCGAGGGCCGGTTCAGCTGCGACTGCCGGGGCGTGGGGACCGACTGGGTGGTGGCCGAGCTGCGCAAGGTGGCCCAGGGCCTGCTCGGCACGGTGGACATCGTGGCCGACCCGGCGAACCTGGCCGCGGACTTCCAGAGCATGATCCAGAACGCGATGGGCAAGGCGGTGGCCGACGTGCGGCTGCGGCTGTGGTCCCCGCAGGGCGCGTCGGTGAAGTTCGTCAAGCAGGTCGAGCCGTCGATCCTGGACCTGACCGGCAAGCGGACGGCGACCGGCCCGCTGGCCGGGGACTACCCGACCGGCGCGTGGGGCGTGGAGTCCCGGGACTACCACGTGTGCGTGACCGTGAAGGCGGGCGCGGTGGGCGACGAGATGCTGGCCGGCCGGGCCAGCCTGGTCTCGGTGGACGGCTCCGGCACGGCCACCACCCTGGGCCAGGGCCTGATCCGGGCGGTCTGGACCGACGACTCCGCCCTGTCCACCAAGATGAACCGGCAGGTGGCGCACTACACCGGGCAGGCCGAGCTCGCGGACGCGATCCAGGCGGGCCTGGAGGCGCGCAAGAACGGCGACCTGGACACCGCGACCGCGAAGCTGGGCCGGGCGGTGCAGCTGGCCGCCGAGTCCGGCAACGAGGACACCGCGAAGCTGCTGCGCTCGGTGGTGGACGTGGACGACCCGGCCACCGGCACGGTGCGGCTCAAGGCCCGGGTCAACGACGCGGAAGAGATGAAGCTCGACTCCCGCTCGACCGTGACCAAGCGGCTCGGCAAGAAGAACCCGTGACCCACCCACCCACCGCTTCGTGACCGGGGAGGAACAGCATGGCCGTCTGCCCGTCCGGGCATGTGTCCCAGACTTCTGACTACTGTGACACCTGCGGCGCCGTGATCGGCGGCACCGCGGTGTCCGCGGCGCCCGCCGCGCCGGCCGGCCCGGGCCCCGCGCCCCGCCCGGCCGGGGCGGGCGAGGCCTGCCCGAGCTGCGGGGCGGCCCAGGAGGGCCGGTTCTGCGAGGAGTGCGGCTACGACTTCGAGCTCGCGGCGCTGGTGACGCCGGGCTCCGCGCCCGCGCCGCAGACCCCGCCGCAGCCTGCGCCCCGGCCCCAGCCTCCGGCGCCGGTCGCGCCCCCGCCACCTGCCGCACCGGTGTCCCCGCCGCCTCCGCCGCCGCCTGCTCCGGTCCGGCCGCCGCTGCCCCCGGTGACCACCGGGCTGACCAGCGCCAGCGGCCTGTCCGGCGGGACCACCGGCTTGACCAGCGCGAGCGGGCTCGGCGGCGGCACCACCGGGCTGACCAGCGCGAGCGGCCTGACCGGAGGGACCACGGGCCTGAGCGCCACGGGCATCATCCGGGTCTCCTCCGGCCAGACCATGCAGCGTCCGGCGCCCAAGAGCAGCAGTGCGCCGACCGGCAACGGATCCGGGTCCGGCGGCCAAACTGGCGCGCCCGCGGCCCCGGCCCCGGCCGGCGGCGAGGGAGCCGGGAGCGGGTCCGGCGACGACTCCGGGTTCGACCTCGACGCCGCCCTCGCGGCCGCCGAGGCCGAGGCGCAGCAACAGGCCCAGGCGCCCTACCCGCCGCAGCCGCAGACTCAGTACGAGCAGCAGCCGCAGCAGCAGTACCCGCCGCAGCCGCAACCGCAGTACTCGTCGCAGCAACCGCCGCAGCCGCAGTACGAGCAGCAGACCCAGTACCAGCCGGACCCGCAACCGCAGTACCAGCCGGACCCCGAGCCGCAGCCCGCGCCGCCGGCCGGCCCGCAGGTCCCGATGACCGTCGAGCAGGAGATGGAGGCCGAGTCCACCGTCATCGTGCTCGGCAGCGGCTCCCAGCTGGACCTGATCGCGGTGGTCACCGCGGACGAGCGGTACTACCGGGACCAGATCGCCCGCGGCGACATCATCGAGAGCGAATTCCCGTTCCCGAAGTACCCGGGCGAGCGGCGGATCGCGCTGGACGTGGGCCAGGTCCGGATCGGCCGGGCCTCGGCCAGCCGCGGGCTGACCGTGGAGATCGACCTGACCGGCCCGCCGCTGGACCCGGCCATCTCGCACTTGCACGCCCAGCTGCTGCGCCGGCCGGACCTGAGCTGGGTGCTGGTGGACATGAACTCGGCCAACGGCACCCGGCTCAACGGCGCCGAGGACCCGGTCCCGGCCGAGACCGAGATCCCGGTCGGCGCGGGGGACCGGATCCATCTCGGCGTGTGGACCACGATCACCTTGGTCGAGCCCTGATCGAGTCCTGACTCAGAGTGCTGAGGATATCCGCGCGGGGCCGTCGATTCGACGGCCCCGCCCGGGCGTTCCGGGGGTCGTCGCAGCCCTCGAATTCGCTATCGGCAGGCCGCCTGCCAGGGCTCAAACCTGTCTTCGGGGCCATATTGAAAAGATTCGCGCCGTCACGTTATCAGGATGTTAGCGGGATCAGAGAGCCCCCCGGCAGACTTGTCGTTGTCGGGGGAACCGGACAGCCGGGGTGAGGCTTCAGCAACCACACCCCGGCCGGTCCGCAACGGGGGACGGCGGGGGTCGGCGGGTGGACCGGACGGGGCTCAGCGGCTGTCAGAGGCCAGCAGGGAACCGGTCCACTCGTCGACCACCCTACCGCGCTGGATCCGCTTGCCCCGGACCGTGCCCTCCATGGTGAACCCGGCCCGCAGGGCCACCCGGCGGGACTCCTCGTTCGGCACGAACGCGGTCCACTCGATCCGGTCCAGCCCGAGCTCGGCGAAGGCCCAGCGGCAGACCGCCCGGACCGCCTCGGTCATGAACCCGCGCCCGCGGGCCGGCGGGGCCAGCCAGAAGCCGATCTCCGCGTGGGAGACCATCCGCCCGTCGCCCGGGGTGATGTCGTGCAGCCCGATCGCGCCGAGCAGGCTCCCGTCGGTGGCCTGGTAGAGGCCGAACACGGCGTCCGTGCCGGCCGCCCGGTTGGCCGGCGCGATCCCGGTGATGAAGGCCTCCGCGTCGTCCCGGGTGTACGGGGCGGGGACCATGGTCCACTTCTGGATCGCCGGATCCTGGCAGATCGCCGTCACCGTGTCGATGTCCTCCGGCTCCAGTTCCTTGAGGACGAGCCGGCCGGTGGTGAGGGCGACTCCGGTGAGATCGGGCATCGGTGTCGCGGGTGCGTCCTGAGTCGTCATGGCACGACCATATCCGCCCGGTCCGGTCCGGCGGCGCGGGGTGTCCACCTGCCGGGGAGGGCCGCCGGGGTCCGCGGCCCGACATGCGCAGCCTTTCATGCACATCCTGGTAGGCGGTGAGCTGGGGCGGCCGCCGCTTGTGGATCTTGGCCGGGGCCGCGTAGCCGGGGTCGCGCACGGCGGCGATCGGGGCCTGCGCGGCCTGCGAGACCTGGTGGTTCGCGGCGTCGGTCCCGGCGTCGGCCGGGGCGTCGGCCGGGGCGTCGCGGGGCCGCGTCCGGCGGCGTCGCACACGGCGTCTTCCAGGACGCCGCGCCGCGGCGCCCGGAGCGGGGCGGCGCGCAAGATCTCACCCGCAGGGCGCACGGGGGCACGGCGGGTGTGACACCCCCGCGGACCGGGGATGATGTGCTCAGACCGGCAGTCTGCGGACCCCCGCCGAGGGGGCGCGCAGATGATCCAGAGTGCTTCAGATCTCACCCCGGGACGGACTCGAATATCGACTCGAAATACCCATTGCCGCCTATAGCTGACGTGGGCATGTGCTACGGTTCGACTCACCCGATTGTGAATAATTGCGCAGTGGAAAGGCGTCACCGCCTACCCCGCTGCACGCGCGAAACGGCGGCACCGCGATGGCCTTGACCACCACCCGCGACCGACCGTGGCCCGCCACTTTGACGCTGGGTCCGGACGGGCGGATCACCTCCTGGAGCCGTGGCGCCCAGGCGCTCTTCGGGTTGTCCGCGTCCCGCGCCTGCGGCCGCCGGCTGCGCTCCCTGCTGGTCCGCCCGGAGGACCGCCCGGTGGTCGACGCCCTGTTCGGCACCGTGCTGGCCGGCCGCAGCTGGTCCGGCGCGCTCTCCCTGCTCGACGCGGACGGGCAGGTCAGCCTGGTCGAGTGCGGCTGGCAGCCGATCCAGGACCGGCGCGGCCGGTCCGGCGCCCTGGTCGTGGTGACCGACCGGGTCGCCGCGGGCACCCCCACCGAGGCCACCGACACCCCGGTCGGCGAGGCCCCGTTCGGCACCGCGCAGGCCGCCCTGGAGGCGATCAGCCAGTTCCAGGAGCACGCGCAGCACATCGCCATGATGCGCCGGGTGCAGCTGCTCACCGACGCGAACACGCTGATCGGCACGAAGCTGGACATGGCGTCCACCGCGCGCGAACTGATGGACGTGGCCGTGCCCCGGTTCGCCGACCGGGCCAGCCTGCTGGTCCTGGAGACCGTCGCGGACGAGTTCGAACTGCCGGTCACCCCGGTCGGCCCGGGCACCCTGCTGCGCCGCCTGGCCGTGGCCCCGGTCGACGAGGACCCGACCGGCGCGGCCACCCCGACCACCACCCCGGTCGACGGCACGGTCGCCTTCCTGGCCGGCTCCGCCTTCGCCCAGTGCCTCTACAGCGGCCGCTCGCGCACCATCGCCAGCCTGGACCCGCAGGCCGCGGCCCGGCTGTGCGCGGGCCTGGACCCGGCCGCGATCGCCGAGGCGGTCGGCCGCTCGCTGCTGATCGTGCCGCTGGTCGCCCGCGGCGCGGTGCTCGGCCTGGTGATCTTCCTGCGCCGGCCGGACCGCCGGCCGTTCTCCCCCGGGGAGGCGGTGCTCGGCGAGGAACTGGCCTCCCGCGCGGCGCTGTGCATAGACAACGCCCGGCTCTTCTCGCACGAGCGACAGACCGCGCTGATGCTCCAGCGCGCGCTCCTGCCGGACGAGTTCGGGTACCACGCCGGCATCGACATCGCCCGCCGCTACCTGCCGGCCAGCGACCTGACCGGCGTGGGCGGGGACTGGTACGACGTGATCGGGCTCGGCGGCGGCCGGGTGGCCCTGGTGGTCGGGGACGTGATGGGCCACGGCGTGCGCGCGGCCGCCGTGATGGGCCAGCTGCGCACCGCCACCCGCACCCTGACCGCGCTGGACCTGCAGCCGGCCGAGGTGCTGCAACACCTGGACGAGCTGATGGAGCACCTCGGCGGCACCGCCGAGAACGGGATCTTCTTCGCCACCTGCGTGGTCGCGGTGTACGACCCGGTCAACCGCACCTGCCGGATCGCCCGGGCCGGCCACGTGCCGCCGCTCGCGGTCTATCCGGACGGGCGCACCGAGCTGCTGGACATTCCGCCGGGCGTGCCGCTCGGCGTGGGCGGGCACACCTTCGACAGCCGCGACGTCCCGCTGGAGGACGGCAGCCTGCTCGTGCTGTGCACCGACGGCCTGGTGGAGAGCCGCGCGCCCGGCCGGGACATCGACGACGGCCTGCACGACCTGGCCGCCCAGATCACGGACCCCTCGCTGCCGCTGGAACGGATCGCCGACTCGGTGATCGCGGGCCTGCGCGGAGACCGCACCATGGACGACGCCGCGCTGATGGTGGCCCGGGTGCGCGGGATCGCCGCGTCCGCGACCGTGGAGTGGACGGTCGAGCCCAAGCCGCCGGCCGTCGCCGACTCGCGCCGCACCGTCCGCGACACCCTCGGCGGCTGGGGCCTGGCCCACCTCGGCGAGACCGCCGAACTGCTGACCAGCGAACTAGTGACCAACGCGCTGCGGTACACGCACGGGCAGATCAGTGTTCGACTGATTCATGACAGGACATTGCTGTGTGAGGTGTACGACCGGTCTGAGGTGATCCCGCGGATGCGGCACGCCTCGGACGCGGAGGACAGTGGCAGAGGGCTGCATCTGGTGCGGGAGCTGTCGAGCCGGTGGGGTACGCGGCGTACGGCTACTGGGAAGACGGTCTGGTTCGAGCTGCCGGTCGCGCACAATGGGGCTTCGGGGGTGCCGGGAGTTCTGGGGGTGGCTGGGGTGCCTGGGGCGCCGGCTGGGGTTCCGGCGCAGGCTCAGGCTGCGGAGGCTGTGGAGGTTGCCGAGGCGCTGGATGTGGTGTCGGGCGGGGAGCCGGAGCCGGTCGAGGTGTCGGCCGAGCGGTGAGCCGCGGCCGGGATGGACGGGCGTGACTCAGGTCCACTCGTCCGGGTGAGACCGGCCCGGGTTCTGGTCCGGGATTCGGCCCGGACTCGGCCTCCGGATTCCGGGGTCTTGGGATTGATGGACCACAGCCCGTCCGGATGTCGTGGAAAGGGCGTCGCTTCGGCGTCCGTTTAACGTAGCGAGTCACCCACACGAATTACAGTGCGCGAATTCGGCCTCTGAGCTGGGTATACATTCTGCTCTGTGACTATGCATCTGAATAAACCAATCCCGAATCAGCGACTACGTGCCGCACGGATGGCGATGCGGCTTAGTCAGAGCGAGTTCGCCACGGCCGTGCGGCACGCCGGAGCGAGCCTGGGCGAACCGAACGAGTGCACGAAGAGGCTGGTGCAGAAATGGGAAAGCGGGGAACACAGCGCGATCCGCCCGAATTATCGCAGAGCTCTGCAGGCGGTGACCAGGATCCCGTACGAGCAACTCGGCTTCCTGGGCGCGCCGACGGCGCCGGTGGTGCCGATAGCCCAGGTGCTCGAGACGGCCACGTCCGTGATGCCGCGCACGCCGCCGGTCCGCGGGCTGCCGCAGTCCGGCGTCGAGGGCGACCGGCTGCGGTACGCGCTGACCCGGCCGGGCTACGCGGACGAGGACTCGGTGGCGCTGATCGAGGCGCACACCAGCCAGCTGTTCGTGCTCGAACACACCCGGGCCGCGCGGCTGCTCGCCCCGCAGGTGGCCATGCACCTGGACGAGGTCGCCTCGGTGCTGGCCGGCGCACGTCGCAGCGTGCTGCGGCAGAAGCTGGCCTCGACCGGCGGCCGGAGCGCGGCACTGGCCGGCTGGCTGGCGTTCGACTGCGGGGATGTGCAGGGCGCGCACCGCTGGTGGGACAACGCGCTCGCCGCGGCGCAGGTCGCGGCGGACAGTCCGCTGCTGGCGTGCACGCTGACGTACCTGTCCTGCTCGGCGGCCGACCGCGGCGACCCGACCACGGCCTGGCAGCTGGCCAACACCGCGCTGGGCCACGCCGGCTCCAACCCCCGGGCCAAGGCGTGGATGGCGGCCCGGGCCGCCCAGGAGGCGGCCACGATGGGCGAGCGGTACGCGGCCCAGGTGGCGCTCGAGCTGTCGTTGGAGCTGGGCGCCGGATTCTCCGCCGCGGACCTGCTGCGCGACCAGGTCGAGCAGCCGTGGGCGGGGAGTTTCGACCTGGTCTGCCTGTACGCGATGGCGGCGGGCACCTACGGCCGGCTCGGCGAGCTGCGCCAGTCCCGGGAACTGGTGGCGCAGGCGCTGAAGGCCATGCGGATGCCACAGCTCGGCGAGGCGGACGGTCGCCGCGCGGGTGACCGTGCGGGTGACAGCGCCGGGGACGGCGGGCCGGAGCAGTCCGACGGGCGCGGCGGCGAGCGCGGCGGCGGGCGGGTCGGCGAGCCGGGGCGGGAGGATGGGGGCGATCCGGGCTACGGTTCGCCCGGCGACCCGGGTGGCGACCCGGCTGACCTGGCTGATGCTGCCGGTGCGTCCGACTTTCCGGACATGGCGGCCCTGCTGGGCGCGGCCGGTCTGCCGGGCGCCGCCGGGTATCCGGGGGCGTACGCATCGCCGGTCTCGTATGCCGGGTTGCGGGCACAGGGCGCTGTCTCGCCGGAGGAGTCCGGTGACCTGTTCGGGTCCGAGCAGGGTCCGTTCCCCGGGTCGGGCGAGGAGGGCGCGTCGGCGCATTCCGTGAGCTCCGCACAGTTCACGGCAGGCGCCGGGCCGTCGTCCGGATCCGACGAGTGGTACGGCAACCCCCAAGGCGCCGGACTGTTCGGGCCGGACGGGGAACCGTACGAGGGCTACGGTCTGCCCGACCCGCTCGACCTGGTCGGGCGGGCGATCCCGGACCAGGGCAACGCCCAGGTCAAGTCCCGGTCCATGGCGTTGGCGGAGATCGCCTACGCCGCCACCCGGATCGGCGAACTGGACCTGGCCCGGGAGTCCGGCCGGCTGGCCAACGACCTGGCCGGACGGTTGGAGGTGTCCCAGGCGAAGCGGCGGCTACGCGCCCTCGCGCCGCTGCTCGCGGAGTCCCGTCGGGGCCGGTAACACCGGGCCCGGCGGGACTCCGCTGGTTTTGTCGACGGGATTCTGCTGGGTTGCCTGGCGGGACGCTGCCGGTTTGTCGGGGGTCTGGGGATTCTATGGTGGGCCTGATGACTCGGCTCTGGGGGCGGGTTGTGATGGTATGAGGTGCCCCACGAGATTGCGACACGTTCCGCGACACTCCGAGACATGCCGAGCGGGACGTTCAGGTCTGATATACCTGGTCAGCGTCGTGAACGGGCGGTCGGTGCGGGGTGTCAAGCCGCGCAGCGGCGCGTTCGCCGCGGCGGTCTGCGCCGGTTGACGGTCGGCCCAGCGGTCCGGTCTGCTGGTGTCCGTGCGCTTCGGGGCACATCCATCGGGTCTGATACGTGGGAGTTCACAATGAGAATCAGTAAGCTGACCGCTGTCCTGGCCGCGGCGATCGTCCTGCCGCTGGGCCTCGCGGTGCAGTCGGCCGAAGCGGCCGCACCCGCGGTGACCGGCGCGTCCGTGTCCGGTCCGGCCGGCGAGTGCTCCGCTGCGTTCTATGACGGGGACAATCGGCTTGGGCCTGCGCAGTTGCCGGTGCTGGGGTTGGTGGGTTTTGAGTTGTTCGGGTATCACCGCAGCGGGGATCTGACTGATGCGCAGTTGCTGGCGCAATATTACAACAGTGCTGCTGGGAGCTGGATCTACCCGCCGGACAATGGGTATTTGGTCGTGGATGGTAAGCCGATCGAGTACAAGACCACGTTGTACCCGGGCGAGGATATTGACCGGTATGGCAGCGAGTATGGTTCTTTTCTTGCTCCGACTGGGTTGCCGTATGCTTCGCGGTCTATTCCGCCGCAGAGTCTCGACAGTGTTCCTGCTGGGCCTTGTAATTACCACAACTACAAGGTGCTCAAGCCGTTTGCCGTGGATGCCGGGCCGATTGCGCCGTGGTTTGGGCAGCCTGGGCTTGGGTTGCAGTATCAGCTGGATGCCGGCTTGATTCCGGGGGATCCGGCGTCGTTCAATGTTATGTGGCTTGTTAACAACGGATATTTGGGGCGGCTTAACTAGGGGAGTCTCTGGTACTGACGGCCGGAGCGGTCCGCGATGGCGGGTCGGTCCGGCCGTCGTCTGTCTGTCGGTCGGGGGTCCGGCGGCCAGGGGACTGGTCGAGCCTGCCGGTCGTGGACGGGTAACGAGGCCTTGCGGTCGGTTCTTTCGGTGCCGCTGGTACTCTCATCGTTCAATGCCATCGGACCCACAAAGGATTCAGCGCTTGAGCTCGCCAACGCCAGCGGCCGATCTCCCGGCCGTCGAACCTCCGCACTCCGAGGACGGTGCCGCTGCTGGAGCGGACGCCGCAGCTGTTCTTCTGGACGATGAGCCGGAGATTGACACCGGGTCCGTGAGTGGGCCGGAGGGTGTATCCGGGCCTGGGGGTGAGCCGAAGGGGGCGGATTCGGCTGCGGCCGAGGTTGCTGGTGACGCTTCGGGCGGTGAAGCGGGGGGTGGGGAGGCTGATGCTTCTGGCGCTCCGGATGTTGGTGTGCCTGCGGTTGAGGGCGGCGGCGGTGGTGCGGGCGGCGCCGGGGTTGGGGTTGGTGGTTGGCCGGGGTTGATTCTTCGGCAGTTGCCTGTCGCGGTTCCGCCGCTGGTCTGGTTGGTTCTGGGCTGGCAGCGCCGTTGGATCACTGATGACGGGCTGATCGCGGCTCGGACTGTGCGGCAGATTCTTGCGGGCAATGGTCCGGTGTTCAATCAGGGTGAGCGGGTCGAGGCGAACACTTCGACGCTCTGGACCTGGCTGCTCGCCCTGGTCACCTGGGTTTCGCATGCCGACGTCTATGCCGTGATGGTTGATACCGGGCTGGTGCTCGCGCCGGTGGGGCTGCTTTTTGCGTTGCTTGGCGCGCGCAATCTGCATCGGCGGACCTCGCCGGGGCGGGTCTGTGTTCCGGCCGGTGCTGTGGTCGTGCTTGCGTTGCCGCCGTTCTGGGATTTCGTCACCTCGGGGCTTGAGGATTCGCTGATCTTCTGCTGGCTTGGGGTGACCTGGTGGTTGGTGACCGGGTTGAACCGGGAGTCGCGGGGGCGGGCTGTCTGGGCGGTTGTTCTGGCTGGGCTCAGCTGGTTGGTTCGGCCTGACCTTTCTTTGGCCGGGTTGTTGTTTCTCGCGGCGATCTGGCTGATTGTGCGGCCGGGGTTGTGGCGTACGGCTCGGTTGCTGGTGGCGGGTGGGGTTGTGCCGTTCGCTTATGAGATTTTCCGGATGGGGTATTACGGTCTGCTTGTTCCGAATACGGCGCTGGCCAAGGAGGCGTCGAATACGCACGTCTCGGTCGGGTGGGCGTACTTTTTGAACTTCGTTGGACCGTATGACCTGTGGTTGCCGGTTGGTTTGTTGGTGCTGTTGTTGCCGCTTACGGTTGGTTGGCGGCGTTTTGACCGGGCCGCGTGGGTCGTGTGTGGGGCGGCTGTGGTCGCGAGTGTGCTGATGGCTGGGTATGTTGTGGCCATCGGTGGTGACTTCATGCATGCTCGGATGTTGTTGCCGCCGACGTTTACCTTGCTGCTGCCTGTGATGGTTGTTCCGGTTGGTATTCCGCGTCGGTCGGTGGTGGGGGCTGGGGTTGGAGCTGGGACTGGGGCGTCTACTTCTGGTGGCAGTTCGGCCTCACGGTTGGGTACGTTGGTGCCGGCTGGGCTTTGCTTGGTGGTTTTGCTTGGGTGGGCTTTTACCTGCGGTATCAGCTGGCGCCTGCCTCAGGCGCCGGGGATGATTCCTAGTAGCGGCATCACTGATGAGCGCGCTTTCTGGGCCGCTCGTACTGGTGAGCGTAATCCGGATATCCCGCAGGAGTATGAGCTCGCGATTTTTGGGTCGGCTGATAAGAACGGCACGCTGGCCTGGTCTATTGCGATGAGTGCTGATTCTGGGCGGCCGCCGGTGTTGTTGTTCGTTCCGCCGGGTGGGTCGAAGCTGATCTCTGTTCCGTTGGATAAGTTGCAGTACTCGGTTGCTGTGCCTAGCGACATTCTCGGCACCTTGGGTGCGGTTGTGCCGCTGGATGGGCTGGCGATTGATGTGCATGGGTTGTCTTACGCGCTCGGTTCGCATCTGCAGGCGGGTACGGATGGTCGGGTTGGGCATGACAAGTACGCCGCGCCTGTGTGGATAGTTGCTGAGTACACGACTGTGGCGAGTGTGCCGGGGATTCCGGCTGCGGATGTCACGGCCGCTCGTAAGGCGCTGAGTTGTGGTGGGTTGGCGCAGTTGGAGCAGGCTACCGAGGCGCCGATGAGTTGGAGTCGGTTCTGGTCCAATGTTGTTGATGCGCCTAGCTTGACCAGCCTGCGTGTTTCTAATGATCCGGAGCAGGCTGAAGCGCAGCTTTGTGGTTGATGGGTGCGTGAGGGTTGTCGTTCTGGTTGCGCCGCCGTGTTGGCGTGCGTTTACTGCTATGCCTCCGGCGGGCCCGGAACCCCCAAGGATCCAATGGTTCGTGGGCCGGGTTCGGCTGGCGTTGTTGGTTAGTGCGGGGTGGGTCGGTGCGAGGCGGGCCAGTGCGGGGCTGGGCGGAGCTGGAAAGTGGGGAAAGTGAAGCCCGGCCGAGAGAGTGGGTCTCGGCCGGGCTGGTGGGGCGGGGTAGAGCGGAGTGGGGTGGGTGCGAGTGGAACAAAGTGGGGCGGGGCGGGATAGCGGGAGTCAGGCGGTGGGTCCGGCGCTGACTTCGCGCATCCACGCCTCTACGTCCTCGGCGCGGCGGGGGAGGCCTGCGGAGAGGTTCTCGTTGCCGTCGGCGGTGATCAGGATGTCGTCCTCGATCCGGACGCCGATGCCGCGGTACTCCTCGGGGACGGTCAGGTCGTCCGGCTGGAAGTACAGGCCGGGTTCAACCGTCAGCACCACGCCTGCCTTCAGTTCGCTGTCCACGTAGTCCTCCGTCCGGGCGTGCGCGCAGTCGTGGACGTCCAGGCCGAGCATGTGGCCGGTGCCGTGCAGGGTGAAGCGGCGTTGGAGGCCCAGTTCCAGTACCCGGTCCACCGGGCCCTCCAGCAGGCCCCACTCCACCAGGCGCTCCGCGAGTACCCGCTGTGCGGCGGCGTGGAAGTCGCGGAACGATGCGCCGGGCTTCACGGCCGCGATGCCGGCTTCCTGGGCGTCGTAGACCGCGTCGTAGATCTTGCGCTGGAGTTCCGTGAACGTGCCGGAGATCGGCAGGGTGCGGGTCACGTCGGCGGTGTACAGGGTGTGCGTCTCGACGCCCGCGTCCAGCAGGAGCAGTTCGCCGGGGCGTACCTCGCCGTCGTTGCGGACCCAGTGCAGGGTGCACGCGTGCGGGCCCGCGGCGCAGATCGAGCCGTAGCCCACGTCGTTGCCCTCGACCCGGGCGCGGCGCCAGAACGTGCCTTCGATCCAGCGCTCGCTGGTGGCCACCGCCTGGCCCAGTTCGCGCACCACGTCCTGGAAGCCCAGGACGGTCGACTCGCAGGCCAGGCGCATCTGGCCGATCTCCCAGTCGTCCTTCACCAGGCGGGCGCCGCTCAGGTACACCCTCAGGTCGATGTCGCGCTGTTCGGCCGCCGTCGGGTCCTCGCCGGTGCGCGGCTCGGAGCGGTCCGGTTCCAGTTCGGTCAGTTTGGCGTCCAGGGCCTGGTCGTGGCCGCGCAGGACCCGGGTGAGCACCTGCGGGCGGGTTTCGGTCGCGGTGGCCAGGTCCTCGGCCAGGCGGGCCGACTCGCGGGTGGGCAGGCCCAGTTCCGCTGCCGCCTCGGCCAGGGAGCGGCGGCGGCCTACCCACAGTTCGCCCTGGCCGGACAGCCAGAATTCGCCGTTCTCCCGGTTGGAGCGGGGCAGCAGGTAGACCAGTTCCTCGTGTCCGCCGGCCTGGGTCGGCTCCAGGACCAGGACCGCGTTCTCCGACTGGTCGCCGGTGAGGAAGACGTAGTCGCTGACCGGGCGGAAGTTGTAGTCCGTGTCGTTCGCGCGGACCTTGAGGTTGCCGGCCGGGATCACCAGGCGTTCGCCGGGGAACGCGGCCGACAGCGCCTTGCGCCGCTTGGCCGCGTACGCGGACTGCTCGGCCGGTTCCAGGTCGGCGCGCTCGGTGTCCGCCCAGCCGGAGCGCATGTTGTCCTGGAGTTCCTGGGACGGCTGGGGGCCCAGGCCGTTCTTGCGGGGCTTCGCCGGCTGCTCCTGCGACTCGGCCGCCTCGTCTCGGCCGGCCTCGCCCGACTCTTCTACGACGTCGTCGCTCACCGCTGGGTGCCTCCTCGGCTGCTGCTGGTACGGGCTGCCCCCGCGGACCGCCCCTTATTCCGGCCAGGGTATCTCGTCTCGGCAGCCGGGACTAGCCGGTGTGACCCCAGTGCACCAACCCGGCCCACTGGTACGGGTCCGTCCTGGTGGGGGCGGCGGCGCGCAGGGCGCGGCGCGGTTCAGCCGGGCAGGGCCGTCCGGACGATCGCGTCGATCCGGCGGGCCAGGGTCACGTCCAGGTCGGTCAGGCCGCCGGCCGTGTGGGTGGTGACCGCGAAACGGACCGAGCGGCCGCGGATGTCGATGTCGGGGTAGTGGTCGAGTTCCCCGGCCGCGGCGGCGGTTCGGGTGGCGAGGTCCATGGCGGCGGCGAAGGAGTCGGTCTGCACCAGGCGGGACATGGAGTAGGGGCCGCCGAACCAGCCGTCCAGCGTAGTGCGCTCACGTGCTATTTCTTGGTCGTCCAGGCGGCGTGGCATACGCCCATCGTGCACCTGCGGGGGAAGCTTGGAAACACTGCGGCGGTGGTGGTGGCCCCTGAGTGGCCTCCACCACCGCCGTGGTGCGTGCTATGTGCTGGTTAGTTACTTACTTGGTTACTTACTTAATGTGTACTACGCGAGGGAGAAGTCGTCCGCGTAGTAGGTCGGCTGGCCATACCATCCGTGTACCCAGATCGTGACGCTGGTCGTCGAGGCGCCGGTGGTGAAGGTGGTGGACAGTTGCTGGTAGCCGGACGTGCCCGGGGTCCAGGAGGAGGTGTCGGTGCCACCGGTTCCGGTGTCGCCGAGGTACACGTAGCTGCCGTTGACCCAGGCCGACAGGGTGTACGTGGTGTTCGGCTTGACGGTGACCGTCTGCGAGCACTGCGCGTCATCGGTCACGCTCGGGGCGCCGGACAGGGCGTGCGTGCCGGAGTGCACCGGGGTGGTGACGACTGACGCGAGGTTGTTGGAGCAGGTCCACGGCGCGAGGCTGCCGGTCTCGAAGCCGCCGTTGGCGACGCCGGTGCCGCTGGGGGCGGTCGTCGTGGGCGGCGTGGAGGCCGGGGCGGTGGTCGCCGGGGCGGTGGTGGCCGGCGGGGCGGTCGTGTGCGGTGCAGTCGCGGTGGCTGTCGGGCCGGCCGTCGAGCCGCCTCCGCAGGCGCCGTCGTCGGTCCAGACGGCCTGGGAGTTGTTGCCGGGGATGTCGCCCTGGGTCCACCACTTGGCGGTCCACTGGTGGCCGTTGTAGGACACGATCGCGCCGCCGTTGTACGCGGTGGTCGAGACCCACGCCGCGGCGGTGCAGGTGCCGGTGCCGCCGGTCGGGGCCGCGGTGGCCGTGGCGCTCGCCGTGGCGGTGGCGCTTGCCGTGGCCGTGGCGGTCGCCGACGCGGTGGCCGAGGCGGTCGCGCTGGCCGAGGAGCTGGCCGGGGCGGTGGGCGCGACCGGGCAGCTGCCGGCTGAGCCGTTCATGTCGGTCGACGCGTCGTTGAGCAGGGTCGCCGCCGGGTCTAGGTCGTCGAGCGAGAACATCATGAACCCGCCCAGGCCGTTGCAGTGGGCGTAGTCGGCCCGGGCCTGGATGGACTGCGCGTCCTCGCCGCCGTAGAAGTTGTTGCCGTCATAGAAGTACGCGGAGTCGGTGGTCGAGTCCCAGAAGGTGTCCGAGGGGTTGTTCACCGTGCCCTGCAGTTCCTTGTACATGGCGGTGCCCGGCACGTTCCCGGAGTCGGTCTGCCCGGCCGACGGGCCGGTCGCGCTCTGGTAGAGGCCGTGGTTGGGTCCCGCGGGCACTCCGGTCCAGCCGCGGTAGTAGAACGGCAGTCCGAGGGTCAGTCTGCTTGGTGGGAAGCCTCCGGTGATGCCGTATTGGGAGTCGCCGACGGTCCAGGCTCTGACCGAGTTGTCGATGCTGAACGTCTCGTTACCGGGGGCGACCTTCGGCTCGGGGGAGTTCGGGTTCGCGTACAGCGGGTCCTGTTCGTCGGCCGGGCCGGTCGGGTTCCAGGCGCCGTACATGTCGTACGACATCAGGTCGCCGAAGGTCAGGTACTGGCCGATCTGGTTGGTCTGGATCTTCGCGATGTTGTCCTGGCCGGCCGGCAGGGCGGCGGACAGGGCGTAGGACTTGCCGTTGGCGGTCCCGGCCGTGTTCAGCTCGCTGCGGAACTCGCCGAGCAGCGCGGTGTAGTCGGCGGTGTCGTTGGGCGAGGTGATGTTGCCCAGGTGCCCGCTGGTCGACGCCGGGTACTCCCAGTCGATGTCGAAGCCGTCGAAGATGCCCGCGGCCGTGCCGGTGCCGCCGAAACCGGCCTGCGAGGGCAGGTTGCCGTCGAGGAACATGTCGACGCAGGAGGAGACGAACTTCTGCCGGGAGGCCGGGGTGGCGGCGACCTCGGAGAAGTACTTGGAGTAGGTCCAGCCGCCGATCGACAGCAGGATCTTGAGGTTGGGGTACTTCGCCTTCAGCTCCTTGAGCTGGTTGAAGTTGCCCGCGATCGGCTGGTTCCAGACGTCCGCGGTCCCGTTGACCGCGGTGCCCGCGTCGAAGGTCTTCTGGTAGTCGGCGTACGCGTCGCCGGCGCCGTCGCCCGCGTTCGGGTCGTTCTCCCCGGCCGGGTCCGGGTCGCTCGCCTTGGTGCTCTCCATGCAGGTCAGGTTGGCCGGGTCGATGTTCTCGAAGTCGTAGATCAGGTAGTTGAGGTTCCCCGCGATGCCCTCGGTGTCCAGGTTCTTCAGGTAGAAGGCGTTCTGGTAGATCGACCACTGGTCGAAGTAGGCGACCTTCAGGCCGCCGGAGGTGGCGGCCGCGCCGGTGGTGTTCCCGGCCGCCGCGAGGGCGGTGCCCGACTGGGTGAGCAGAACGCCGCCGGTGGCGGCGATCACGGCCGCGGCGGCGGCAGTGGCGATCAGGCCTCTGCTTCGGTGGCGTCCCTTGACGCGGAGACTGCGCAACAAGGCGGTCTTCTCCTTCTCGATCGGTGGCTGCGATCCGGGAGCGATGCGCCGTCGCCGTGGACCGAAGAAGTGTGCGGACTGGGGTGATTGTGGAGTGGGCGGAGGCGGGGTGTCAAGAGTGGTGTAGTCCAATAGGACTAGACCAATTGGGATTGTGGGAGGTGGAGGGGTGGTGGGCGGGAAGGATAACGGGGGCTTAATAAAATCCAGGTAAACCGGGTCATCGAGCTTGACCGTGGCATCAGGGTCTTGAGTGCTTGCGGGGTTGGCCGTGGCGTCCGCTGGTTCGTCTGGTGAGGTGTCCTCGGGCTCGTCGGGTGGTGGCCCGTGCCCGCCGAGAGTTGCGTGCATACCGGGGTCGTGATGCTCGGACCTCGTAGCAGGGGGCCGATTCCGGTGAGGCCGGGCCGGGGGCATAATCCTCGGTGTGGACGTGCGGCGGCTCGCGGTAATCGACATGTACGGCTCTCGTGGCACGATGCGCCGACGGCGGATCGTCGTGGCGGAGTTCGTCGGTGGTGTGATCGCCGGGGCGGGCTTCGGTACGTGGCTGCTGATTGCCTCGTCCGGCCCCACCTCTTGGGTGTTCGCGCTCTGGGTGCTGGGCGTGGGATTGAACTATGCGCCCCTGGCGGCGTACGCGATCGCGCTGGGGCGCCCCGGCGTCCTGGATGCGGAGTTGGCCGGCGTTGATACAGGCCGTGAGTCGCGTCGTTACGGCCTGCTTCAGTTCTGGATTCTTGTGCCGTTCGCCTTGGTGGTGTCGGCCGTGCGTGATGTGGCCTCGCGGCGCGCGTAGCCTCCGCCGGGTCCTCGTCCCGGCGGGATTGTCGGAGCCTGTGCAGTGCTCGAACTCCGCGCCGTCAGGAGCGGCGGTGACTTCGAGCACTACATCGGCACCGGCCACCTCCTGCTCGGCCTGATCCGCGAAGGACGGGGCGTCGCGGCCAAGGTACTGGTCGAGGCCGGGTGCGACCTCGACGATCTGCGCGACCACGTCACCCGAATGATCGCGCCGAAGACCGAATGACCTCGAGATCGGTCCGACCCGGCTGGTTCGTGCGCGGCCGGCGCGCGCGACAGCGGTATCGAGCACCACCGCCCGCCCGGATGCGGTAGCCCCCGTGCGGGCGGCGGGGCCGCGGCCGACGAGCGCGAGTTGTCGAGCGCGCGGACCACTGCGATCATCCAGTTAGCCGCGGCGCGACCCCCGGCGCATCCCGGAGCGCGCGAACAGGCGACCGGGTTTACCCTGGTGGCCACACTTGCTCACCCCGCCTTCAGCTTTTCGCCTCGGCGGTGCCGAGCAGGGCGGCGACGGCCGGGCCGAAGGAGACCGAGTAAGACACCTGCGGTGTGTCGCCGCCGGTCTCGAAGCCTCCGATCACCCCGATCACGGTGCCCAGCCCGGTGTTCGAGTCCACCTTCGCCAGGAACGGGCTGCCGCTGGTGCCGCTGGGGTAGTCGTCGCAGTCGAATTCCAGCTGCGGGCCGCTGAGCGAGGGGTCGGTGAACTCGGAGGTGTAGTTGGTGCACGTGACAGGCTCCTGCGTCGACGCGGGATACCCGACCACCTGGACCAGGTTGGTGTACCCGGCGTCGACGCCCAACCGGTCCCCGCCGACCACGTCCTGGACGCGCGAGGCCGAGCCGGCCAGGTGCACGGTCAGGAACGCCACGTCGTCGTCCGGGTCGGTGTCCGAGAGCCACTGCGGCGGGACGACGATGTTCGTCACCTCCCACACGCCGTAGGGGTCCTGGCCGTCGTGGAAGCCGGGGACGAACGCGATGTCGCTGACGTACCCGGTCGTGTCGGCGACGCAGTGCGCCGCGGTGACCACGATGTCGCCCTGCGGGCTGTCGACCACGCTGCCGGAGCAGTAGTGGCCGGTGGCCGCGCCGTTCGAGGTGGAGAAGATCGCGCCGACCTGCGGCACGCCGGTGAACGCGGTCCCGGCCAACGGGTCGGAGACCTTCATCGGGGTCGACGGCGGCGGGGCCGGCGGGGACTCGGAGACCACCACGGGGACCGGGCCCGGGCCGGCCGTGGCCGTGACGGCGCCGCCCGCTGCCGACGCGCCGGAGCGGGCCGGGTTCGTGGTGCCGGGGTGGCTGCCGTCGAGCCGGCCCTGCCAGTAGGCGGCGGCCCGGCTGGCCGTCTCCTCGGGCACCGGCAGCACCCCGCTCTGCTGCAAGCCCGCGTTCAGCTCCAGCCGGTCGTTGCGGCCGGCCGCGACACCGGCCAGGCCCGCGGCCAGGGTCACCGCCAGGCCGACGCACAGTCCGAGCACGACCCGGCCGCGCCGGCCCTTTGCCGCCGGGTGGGCGGCCGGACGGCTGCGGAGCGGGCTCGGCTGTGGCATGCGTCCTCGCTGTCGGTCATCGGTGCGGCCCGGCGCGCACGGGCCCCGGACGTGCTCCGGCCGGATCCGGCGCTGATCGTTTCCCACGATCAGACCAGATCCGGCCGGTCCGAGCCGTCAGGCGCTCCGCAGGGCCCGCACGGACTCCTTGAGCGAGGACATGGTCGCCAGAACCGCAGTCGGCTCATATCCACAGTGCGCCATGCAGTTGTCGCAGCGCGGGTCCTTGCCGCGGCCGTAGGCGTCCCAGTCGGTGGTCTCCACCAGTTCCTTGTACGTCTTCACGTACCCGTCCGACATCAGGTAGCACGGCTTCTGCCACCCGAACAGCGAGTACGACGGGATGCCCCACGCGGTGCAGGCGAACTCCCGCTTGCCCTCCAGGAAGTCCAGGAACAGGGCCGAGTGGTTCAGCCGCCAGCGCTTGCGGTTGCCCTGGTCGAACGCCTTGCGGAACAGCTCCGTGGTCTGGGTGACGCCGAGGAAGTGGTCCTGGTCCGGCGCCTTCTCGTAGGCGTAGGCCGGGGAGACCATCATCTGGTCCACCTTCAGGTCGTCGTTGAGGAAGTCCATCACCTCGATGACCGTCTGCGGGGTGTCGGTGTTGAAGACGGTCGTGTTGGTGGTGACCTTGAAGCCCTGGGCCTGGGCCGCCTTGATCGCCTCGACCGCCTTGTCGAACACGCCGTCCTTGCACACGGCCTTGTCGTGCTGCTCCTTCAGGCCGTCGATGTGCACGACCCAGGAGAAGTACGGGTTGGGCTTGAACTTGTGCATGTGCTTTTCGAGCAGCAGCGCGTTGGTGCACAGGTAGACGAACTTCTTGCGCGCCAGCAGCTGGCGCACGATCTCGTCGATCTGCGGGTGCATCAGCGGCTCGCCGCCGGCGATGGAGACCATCGGGGCGCCGGCCTCCATGATCGCGCCGATCGCCTGCTCCACCGGCATGCGCTGTTTCAGGACGGAGGCGGGGTGCTGGATCTTGCCGCAGCCGGCGCAGGCCAGGTTGCAGGCGAACAACGGCTCGAGCTCGACGATCAGGGGGAACTTCTTGACCCCCTTGATGCGCTGCTTGGCCAGGTACGCGCCGATCCGCACGGACTGCCGGAGTGGAATTGCCATGATCGAAGCCGGTTCCCTTCGAAAGGTGGTGCCAGAAACGAGTTGCGGGTGGATTCGTGACGTCGCGGTCAGTAGCGGACTAGTGGGGCGCGGCGGCGATGAGGTCGGGCATGGGCGGGAGGGTGAATTTGTAGGACTCCTCGATCCCCGGCGGCTCTTCCCGCCGGACGTGGCCGAGGCCGGACAGGGCGCTGACCACCGCGTCCACGAGCAGCGGCGGGGCCGAGGCGCCCGCGGTCAGGCCGACCGAGCCGACCCCGGCCAGCCAGGCCGGGTCGATCTCGGCCGGGCCGTCGATCAGGTGGGCCGGCGCGCCGGCCCGCCTGGCCACCTCGGCCAGCCGCAGCGAGTTCGAGGAGTTGGCCGAGCCGATCACCAGGACCAGGTCGACCCGGCCGGCGATCTCCCGGATGGCCCGCTGGCGATTGGTCGTCGCGTAGCAGATGTCCGAGGACGGCGGCTCGTTGATCAGCGGGAAGGTCTCCCGCAGGGCGGAGACGACCCCGGCCGCCTCGTCCTCGGCCAGGGTGGTCTGGGTCAGGTAGGACAGGTGCCCGGCGTCGGCCACCCGCAGTGCGCGGGCCTGTTCCGGGGTCTCCACCAGGTGGATCCGCGGGCCGGAGCCGGCCGCGGCGGTGTTCGGGTCCTCGCCGAGCAGGCCCTCGGACTCGTCGTGGTCCGGGTGCCCGATGAACACCACGGTGTTGCCGTCGCGCAGCGCCCGGCGGGCCTCGGTGTGCACCTTGGCCACCAGCGGGCAGGTCGCGTCGACCACGGTCAGCCCGCGCGCGGCGGCCTCCTCGCGCACCGCGGGGGCGACCCCGTGTGCGGAGAGCACCACCGGGACGCCGTCGGGCACCTCGGTCAGCTCCTCGACGAACACCGCGCCGCGGCGTTCGAGGTCGGCCACCACGTACACGTTGTGCACGATCTGCCGGCGCACGTAGACCGGGGCGCCGTAGCGGTGCAGCGCCTCCTCGACGATCTCGATCGCCCGCTCGACCCCGGCGCAGAAGGAGCGCGGGGTGGCCAGCAGGACCCGGCGTTCCGGCCGGACCGCGAGCGCCCAGGACTCCAGCGCGGGAGCCAGATCGCCCAGCCTGCGCAGCGCGGCCCGGCCCCGGGTGATCGTCGCCGGGCTGATCAGCGGCGCGTCGGTCTCGTCGACGATCACCCGGGCCACCGCGAACGGGGTGTCCTGGGCCAGCGCGCCGAGCCAGGCCGACTCCTGATCCACCGCGAGCACGCCCTCGGCGGCCAGGGCCCGGCGGCGGGCGCCGAGCGCGATGCTGTGCGTGGTGGCCATCGGGCCCAGGTGCACGGTCAGGCCGAGCCGGCGGGCCGCGGCGGCCAGCAGCGGGGCCGAGGGGCAGCGGACGACCGAGCCGTCCTCGCCCCGGACCTCGGTGGCCACCACCACGTCGCCGCTGCGCACCTGCGGGGCGACCCCGCCGGCCACGCCGGAGCTGATCAGCGCGCCGCAGTCCCGGGGCAGCACCCGGGCGGCGCGGCGCGCGCGCATCCCCACCGGCAGCACGGTCGCGGCCACGGCCGGCTCCTGGGCCGTTCGGCTCAGCCCGGCCCGTACGGCCCGCGCCTCCAGGCCGAGCGCCGTGGCCACGGTCAGCCGGGTCGCCGGTCCGGCGCCCGGCCCGGTCAGCTGTTCGACCACCGCACACTCACCTCCAGCTGGTGCGTAGCGCCGGACCGCCCGCTCGGGCGGCGCGCTCGGACATAACGGCCGAGGGCGGTCAACGGAAAGACCAATCGGTACAAATGGTAATTGATGTAGAAGTCGCCGGGGAATCCGGTGCCGGTGAACAGCTCCTCGTCCCAGTTGCCGTCCGGGCGCTGGGTGTCGACCAGGAAGCCGATCCCGCGCTCGACCGCCGCCCAGACCGGGTCCGCCTCGGGCGCGATCGAGGGCTCGACGCCGTCGATGACCGTGACGTTGCTCAGCCCGCCGGCGCCGCCGACCGCCGCGCCGTCGAGCTCGCCGCCGAGGCGGGCATCGAGGCTGGCGTCCAGGTCCAGGCTCCAGCCGATCAGGTCCTCGAGCCGGCCGCCCTGCCGGGCGTCGTACTGGGCCAGCAGGGCCAGCAGCGCCCAGGCGGTCTGCGAGGCGGTGGACTGGCCCCGGCCGATCCAGGCCGGGTCGGTGTAGGAGCGCAGGTCCTCGCCCCAGCCGCCGTCCGCGTTCTGCACTTTCAGCAGCCAGGCGACCGCGCGGCGCACCGCCGGGTGGCCGGGCGCGACGCCCGCGGCCAGCAGTGCGGGCACGACGGCGCCGGTGCCGTAGACGTGGTTGGCGCCCCACCGGCCGAACCAGGAGCCGCCGCTCTCCTGGTGTTCCAGCAGCCAGCGCACCCCGCGCAGGGTGGCCGGGTGCCGGGCGTGGCCCTCCAG
Source organism: Actinocrinis sp. (assembly GCA_035943635.1). Lineage (GTDB taxonomy): Bacteria > Actinomycetota > Actinomycetes > Streptomycetales > Catenulisporaceae > DASZBX01. The sequence goes on from DASZBX010000007.1 coordinate 110,155, forward strand.
GGCCAGGGCCTCGACGATGTGCGCGGTGACGTCGGCCGACGGCGGGTCGATCACGGCGCCGAAGTCGCAGAACGGCAGCTTCTCGATCAGTGCGCGGGTGTTGTCCGCGTCGAACGCGCCCCACCCGCCGTCCACGCACTGCATCCCGATCATCCAGTCCACGCCCCGGCGCCGGGCCGCCTCCAGGTCCAGGCCGGCCGCGCTGTCGGCGGGGCGGCCGTTCGGCTCCCCGTAGTCCGGGACCGGGCCGTCGTCCTGGTCTGCGCCGGCGCTGCGGGCCAGCCGGTGCAGCGGACTGCGCCGCAGTGCCAAGAGCACCTCGGCGGTGTCGTCGGTGTCCGGGTACAGGTCGTTGGCGAACTCGAACGCCCAGCCGCCCGGCGCGAGCCCCGGCCGGCGCACCTGCCAGTCCCCGGGCACGGTGATCTCCTCGCCGACCAGCCAGTCCACCGCCCGCTCCATCGCCGGGTCGTCCCCGGGGAGCCCGGCGTCGGCCAGCGCGATCACGGCCAGCGCGGTGTCCCAGACCGGGGACTGGCAGGCCTCCAGCCTACGGATCGGCCCGGTCGGCGTCTCCTCCCGGACCAGGAAGCCCTCCAGCCCGGCCAGGCCGGCCCGCATCACCGGGTGGTCCAGCGGGAAGCCCATCAGGTTCAGCGCGATCAGCGAGTAGACCCAGGGCGGCTGGATCCCGCCCCAGCCGCCGTCCGCCTCCTGGCGGGCCACGATCCACTCCACCGCCTGGCGCAGCGCGGCCTTGCGGCCGGGCTTTCGGCGCAGTCGTTCGTACTTGTGCAGCACCCGGTCCACCTGGGTGAACATCCCGGCCACGCTCGGCCAGGACCCCAGCGGGGTGCGCGGGTCCTCGGGGCCGTCGACGCGCAGCTCATCTATACCGAACGGCAGCGGGCGGCTGGGCCGGAAGTGGGAGACGACGGTCAGCGGGACCACGGTCTGCCGGGCCCAGCAGGCCCAGTCGTACACGTTCAGCGGCACCTTGGACGGCAGGAAGATCAGCTCCGGCGGCATCACCGGCAGCCGGTCCCAGGACCACAGCCCGCACACGGCCAGCCAGATCCGGGTGAACACCCGAGTCCGCTCCAGCCCGCCGTGCTCCCGGACCCAGGCCGCGGCCCGGGCCATGTGCGGCTCCTGCGGCAGGTCGCCGGCCAGCCGCAGCGCGAGGTAGGCCTCGACCGTGGTGGACAGGTCGGACGGGCCGCCCTGGAAGGTGGCCCAGGTGCCGTCCGCCCGCTGCTGCGAACGGATCCAGCGGGCCGCCTCGGCGGTCTCCTCGACGGTGCGGATCCCGAGGTACTCGCGCACCAACAGGTCCTCGGCGTCCATGGTCACGTTGGTCGCCAGCTCGCCCTTCCACCACCCGGCCGGGTCCTGCATCGCCAGGAGCCGGTCCCGGGCCCGGGCGGCGGTCAGCGAGGCGTGATCCCGCAGGTCGGAGGGTAGGTCTGACGTGGCCCCGGTCGGCAGCGGACGGTCAGCGATCGCTGTCATGGTGATCCTCCTCGGCTGGGCCCTTACCATGTTCGAGCGAGAAGAAACCTTGTCACACCGGTCAGATCGGCGACCGTCGCTGGGGGAGCGCCGAGCTGATCGAGCCGTCCAAGAGCCTCTTCGGTGTGGAACTGTGCGCGCTGTTCGGTCCAGTCCCGGCCGCCGGCCGCGGCCACGAGTTCGGCCGCGCGCCGGACCTGGCGGTCGGCCAGTTCGCCGTCCCCGGCGTACAGGACGGCCAGCTCGGCTGCGGCAGGGGTGTCCGAGACCAGCGCCGCGACCACGGGGGCCGAACGTTTGCGCGCGCGCAGGTCCGCGGCCACCGGTTTGCCGGTCCGGGAGCTCTCGCCCCAGATCCCGAGCAGGTCGTCGACCATCTGGAAGGCCATCCCGAGGTGGTGGCCGTACTCGGCCAGCACGGCGGTCACCGTGCCCGGCGCCCGGTAGGCGCGGGCGCCGAGCGCCGCGGCGCTCGAGAGCAGCGAAGCGGTCTTGCCCGCCTCCATGGCCAGGCACTCCTCGACCGTGGCGTGCTTGCGCGCGGCCAGGGCCAGGTCGTCGGACTGGCCGGCGATCAGCAGCTGCACGTCCTGGCCCAGCGTGCTCACCGCCTCGCTCAGTCCGCGCCGGGCGAGTACCTCGAAGGCCAGCGTGTGCAGGGCGCAGCCGGCCAGCAGGGCCTGGTCGGTGCCGTACACCGTCCAGGCCGTGGGACGGTGCCGGCGGGTGCGGTCACCGTCCATGATGTCGTCGTGCAGGAGGGAGAAGTTGTGGATCAGCTCGACCGCGCAGGCGGCGTCGAGCACCTCCGGCTCGTCCCCGCGGGCGCCGGCCGCGCGGGCGCCGAGCACGGCCAGGGCCGGGCGCAGGGCCTTGCCCGAGCCGGCCGAGTCGTCCCAGCCGAAGTGGTAGCGGGCGATCGTGCGCATCAGCGGCGGCAGCCCGTCCACGTGCGCGGCGAGCACCGGGTCGACCAGGTTCTTCAACTCGCCGAGCACGTCGGCGGCGGTGCGTTCGGAGCTCTGGATGGTCACGTCTGTGCTCCCGTCTTCGGGCCTGGGGTACGCGTCTGGGCAGAGTCGAGGGCGCATTTTGCGGCGATCAGGCCGCTGCGGACGGCGCTCTCCATCGTGTCCGGCCAGCCGGTCGCGGTCCACGCGCCGGCCAGGTACACCGACGGCGCGCCGGTGCGCGGCCCGGGCCGGAACCGGGCCGTGCCGCGGGCCTGGCGGAAGGTCGCGTGCCGCTCCCGGGTGACGAAGAAGTCGGTCAGCTCGGCGGTGCGGGTCTTGGGCAGCACCCGCTTGAGCTCCTCGCCGAAGATCTCGGCCAGCCGGGCGGTGGGCAGGTCCACGTAGGCGTCGGCGGCCGAGACGGTGACCGCCAGGTACTGGCTGCCCGGCTCGTCCCCGCCGCGCCCGGCGCCCGGGTCGGCGCTCCCGGCCGCGGCCCGCAGCTTCTGCGCCCGGGTGTACCCGGACCGGCTGCTGTCGGTCCGGTCGAAGATCCACTGCGCCGGGGAGTCGACCGTGGCCAGGAACGGACGGTCCATCACCGTCCGGTCGTAGCGCAGGTGCAGGTTGACGATCGGGCTGTGGCCGAGCTCGGTGAAGGCGGTCGGGTGCGGGGCCGGCAGCAGGTGCGCGGCCACGTCGTGCGGGACCGCGAGCACCACCGCGTCCGCGGTCAGGGTCCTGACGTCCCCGCCGCGCCCGGCGATCCGGACCCCGGCCCGGGCGCCGGGCTCCGGCTTGTCCAGCGGCTGCGCCTTGACGCCCGTCAGCACGGTGACCCCGGCCTTGGTCAGCGCGTCCCGGGCCAAATCGTCGTGGATCCGGCCGAGCGGGACCAGGGCGTACCCCAGGTCCGCGCCGTCGCGCCGCTCCAGCAGGCCGGTCCGGAACACCTTCGCGGTCAGCGCGAGCGAGGCGTCCTCCGGGTCGATGTTCAGGGTTGCGGTGGAGATGACCGACCACAGCCGGTTGACCGCGGCCGAGGACTGGCCGTGGTGGCGCAGGAACCGGCCGAAGCCGCGCTCGTCGGCGGTCGGGTCGGCCGGGTCGGTCAGCCGCAGGGCCAGCGCGGTGCCGCCGAGCCGGGCCCGGTCGGCCAGGGACAGCAGGCCGTACCGGCCGAGCGAGCCGGCCAGGTGCAGCGGGGCCGGGGCGTTGGTGCGCCGCAGCACGCCCTCCGTTCCGTCGGCCGCGCTGCGCAGCGGGATGTCCAGCCGGTCCTGCAGCGTGGTCATCCCGCTGCCCGGGCCGGCGCCGAGCCGGTCGAGCAGTCCGCGGTAGGCGGTGCAGCAGCGCAGGAACACGTGCTGGCCGTTGTCCACCACCCAGCCGTCCCGGCTGAACGAGGTGGCCCGGCCGCCCAGCCGCGGCTTGGCCTCGACCAGGGTGACCGCCCAGCCCCGGCCGCCGAGCACGAGGGCCGCGGTGATCCCGGCCAGGCCGCCGCCGACCACCACCGCCGAGGGCGCGTCCGACCGGTCCGGCAGGGTGCTCATCGGACCCCGCCCCGGCCCAGCGGGTTGATCGCCCGCGCGGCCACGGCCAGCTTCCGGCCGGTCGGCACGGACACCCGGGCGGTGAACACGCTCGGCGGGTTCTGCGCGATCTGGCGCAGCAACGCGTGGTAGATCCCGGCCAGCGCGCCGCAGCAGGCGCGCGAGCGCCGGTCCAGCAGCGGCAGCAGCTTGAGCCCGTCGTAGTAGAGCCGCTCGGCCCGCTGCACCTCGAACGCGATCAGCTCGGCCATCCGGCCGTCGCACGGGTCGAGCGAGCCGTCCGGCAGCAGCGCGACCTTGCAGTGGAAGGCGTCCAGGTCCTCCTGCGGCAGGTACACCCGGCCGTTGGTCAGGTCCTCGCGGATGTCGCGCAGGATGTTCGTCAGCTGCAGGGCGAGGCCGAGCCGGTCGGCGAGGGCGTTGGGCAGCTGCGGGTCCTGGCGCAGGGCCGGCGGGTCGAACACCGCCAGGGAGAGCCGGCCGATCGAGCCGGCCACGTTGCGGCAGTAGACCGCGAGCTCGTCCCAGGTCTGGTAGACGGTGTCCAGCTGGTCCTGCTCGCAGCCGTCGATCAGCTCGCCGAACGCGCCCAGGTCCAGCGGGTAGCGGGCGGCGGCGTCGGCGAGGGCGGCCAGCACCTGGTCCCCCGGGTGCTTGACCGGGGCGGCGGCCTGCAGCCGGGCCTCGGCCAGCAGCTCGGTCTTCTGGGCGACCGGCAGTTCGCCGTCGCCGATGTCGTCGATCCGCCGGGCGAAGGCGTAGACCGCGGACAGGGCCCGGCGCTTGGCCGCGGGCAGCAGCCGGATTCCATAGGAGAAATTGCGGGCCTGGCCGCTGACCACTGATTCGCAATGAGCGTATGCGGCCGCCAGGTCCGGCGGCAGCTCCCGGGTGCTTCTCACCGCACTACCTTATGCCGTCTGGTTCGCCGTTGCGGTGCGCCGGGCCTGCCGCGGCCGACGGCGCACCGCAGGAATCACTCCTGCGCTCCAGTGCTCCGGCCGCCCGGGTCCGGGCGAACCGCGAGCTCAGCGGCGTGGCCGCCCCGGCGCGGGCCGGGCCGGGCCGCCCCGGCCGGGCCCCGGCGCCCCGGGGCACGTCAGAGGCCGGATCCCGGTGGGCAGCGGCTGCGGGCCGCCCGCCCGCCGCGGCCGGCCGGGCCCGCTCCCGCAGGGCGGGCAGGCCAGGGCCTGAGGGGTCGTCACACCCTTTCGCACGCACGCTGATCTTTGTGGCCACGTGATGCTGAACAAGACCCCGGGCAGAAATCATCCCGCCCACATCCAGGGAAAAAAGTGAGCCCGGTCACGTCAAGCACGGCAGGTCAAGGACTGCGGCAGCGGTGTTAATAGGCTGTGACCGGAAGCGCAGAACCGTTCGCCGCAAAGAGGCTACCGTTCGGCGCTTTGCGTCTCGTGTGCGCAAGCGGCACAACCGAAAACGGACGTTTCGGAACCGGCGCACGCCTCCTGCGGGAGGCCCGGCGGGGGGCCGGGAAGGGCTCGGGACGACGCTCGGCGGACAGCCGAGCCGCGGGCGGTGAACGCCCGGCGGCTCAGCGCTTGCGGCCGAGCAGCACGCCGCCGGCCGCGCGCAGCGTGTCCACGGTGGTCGGACTCGCGGTGTTGGCCAGCACGTCGAAGTCGATCCGGCGCAGCGCGGCCAGCGCGGCCCGACCGCCGGCCACGTAGCCGATCACCGCGGGCCGGGCCCAGCCGCGCAGCCGCCGGGTCAGCGGCACGCCCTTGCTCAGCATCACCGCGGCCCGCCCGGCCTCCCAGCGAAGCAGAGCCTTGAGATCCTCGGTGCTGCCCGGCCGGCTCAGCTGGTTCTCCTGCACGCCGAACGCGATCAGGTCCTCCCTGGGCAGGTAGGAGCGCCCGGCCCGGAAGTCCTCGGCCACGTCCTGGATGTGCTCGACGATCTGCAGCCCGGTGCACACCGCGTCCGAGTCCGCGATGTTCTCCGCGGTGGCCTGCCCGGCCAGGTGCAGCACCACCTGGCCGACCGGGTTCGCCGACAGCCGGCAGTACGCGACCAGCTCGGCGAAGGTCGCGTAGCGGGTCTTGTGCTGGTCCATCAGGTTCGCCGCGACCAGGGCGTGGAAGGGCTCGACCGGCACCCGGCCGGCCTCGGTCAGCCGGGCCAGCCCGCGCACCGGGGCCAGGGTGGGCGCGGCGCCGCGGCCGAGCCGGGCCAGGTCGGTGTCCACCTCCTTGAGCGCGAGCACCCGGTCGCCGTCGAACTCGTCCCCGAGGTCGTCGACGTACCGGGCGAACACGTAGAAGGCGGCCAGGTCGGCCCGCACCTGCCGGGGCAGGAAGCGCAGGGCGACCGGGAAGTTCTCCGCCTGCGCCTTGGCCTCCATCACCGCGGCGCCCTGCACCCCGTCCCGGGCCCCGGACGGCCCGGCCGGTATGGCGGGCTCGGGTCCGCCGGGCCCGGCCGCCTCGGGTACCGACGCGCTCACGAGCGGGTCAGCGCCTGCTTGACCAGGGTGCGGCCGAAGTCCCACATCAGACCCGTGCCCCGGTGCGCGTCCGCCATGACGTCGTCGAAGGCCGCGATGAACCGGTCGACCTCGGCTTCGCCGATGGTCAGGGGCGGCAGAAGCTTAATCACGTCCATGTGATCTCCGGCTACCTGGGTGAGGATGCGGTGGCGTTGGAACAGCGGCACGACGACCATCTGGGCGAACAGGCCGTGGCGCGCCGCCTGAAGTGTGTTCCATCCGGCGCGCAGTTTCAATGAGCTGGGCCGGCCGAATTCCATCCCGATCATCAGGCCGCGGCCGCGCACGATCGTGAGCATCTCGTACTTCGCGGCCATCTCCTCCAGCCGCCGGGTCAGCAGCCCGCCGATCTTGGCCGCGTTCGCGGTCAGCTGCTCGCGCTCCATGATCTCGAGCGTGGCCAGGCCGGCCGTCATGGCCATCGCGTTGGAGCCGAAGGTGCAGTCGTGCACCAGCACCCGGTCCATCGAGGAGTAGACCTTGTCGAAGATCCAGCCCTTGGCCAGAGTGGCCCCGATCGGGGCGAAGCCGCCGGACAGCGCCTTGGCCACGGTGACCAGGTCCGGTTCGACCCCCTCGTGCTCGTAGGCGAAGAACTTCCCGGTCCGGCCGATCCCGGTCTGCACCTCGTCGCAGATCAGCAGGGCCCCGTGCTTGCGCAGGGCGGCCTGGGCGGCCGGCAGGAACCCGGGCTCCGGGACGAACACGCCCTTGCCCTGGATCGGCTCCATCAAGAGCGCGGCCACGTCGCCGCGGGCCAGTTCGCGTTCGAGCGCGGCCAGGTCGCCGAACGGCAGCACGGTGTCCGGCAGCAGCGGGCCGAAGCCGCGGCGGAACTCGTCCGCGCCGTTGACCGAGAGCGAGCCGGTGGTCAGGCCGTGGAAGGCGTGGTCGAAGTAGAGGATCCGGGTGCGGCCGGTGGCGTAGCGGGCGAACTTCAGCGCCGCCTCGACCGACTCGGTGCCGCTGTTGCTGAAGTAGACCCGGTCCAGGTGCGGCGCGTACGCCAGCAGCCGCTCGGCCAGCAGGCCGGCCAGCAGCGGGGCGTCGAACTGGACCATGTCCGCCATCTGGGCGTCCAGCGTCTGGGCTAACGCCTTTCGGACGACCGGGTGATTGCGGCCTACTCCGAAAACCCCGAAGCCGGCCAGGAAGTCGAGGTATTCCGCACCCGACGCGTCGTACATGTACGCGCCCTCGGCCCGGACGTACTCGCGGTCGAAGCCGATCGCGTGCAGCATCCTGGGCAGTTGCGGATTGAGGAGTTTCGCTTGCAGGGCGTAACCCTCGCCCGCCCGCCTGCGCACCAGATCGGCGATATCGAGGCCGTATTCGCCAACCGCCGGAGACATCTCGTCCAAGCCCGCCACCCGCCTCTTCAGTTCGTGTTCTGCTCAGGCACCCTACCCCCAGTGGGGCTTCGGACAAACCAGCCGGGTCCGCCGCGGCCCGGCCGACCCGCATCCGGACCGGGCCGGGCGCAAGCCGGGGCGCCCGCGCGGGCTTTTCTTGCCCTCGTCTGAGGATCATCTCAGGCCGTTCTCACGAAACGGGGGGATGGTCGTTGCATGACCGAAACGCCGTACGACTCCGCCAGCTCCACGCCGGACCCCGAGGAGCGCCGGATCTTCCCGCCGGCCCCCGCGGCGGACCCGGCGGCCGGGGACCAGGGCGCGGCGCCGGCCGGGGACCCGGGCCACCCGGCCCCGGCGCACCGGCGCCCGCTGTGGACCGCGCCGGCCCGGCACCACGGCGCGCCGGGCTCGACCGCCGGCTGGGGCGGCCTGGAGCAGAACCGGCCGGTGCACCCGGCCCACGCCGCGCCGGGCCCGGATCTGGCCGGGGCCGGCGGGCCGGCGGGGTTCCCCGGTCCTGCGGCGGCGCCGGGCGCTCCGGGGCAACCCGGGCAGCCGGGCCAGTCCGGTCAGTCCGGCCAGTTCGGTCAGGCGACCCGGCCGGTCCAGCCGGGACTGCCCAGTCCCTCGGCGTTCGGCCAGGCCCAGTCGGCCTTCGACGGCTACCCGCCGCATGGCGGTTACCCGACCCCCGGGCCGCTGCCCGGCGAGCCCGGCGCGGGGCCCGTCGGCGGCCGGGCGAAGCGCAGGGTCAGCGTCGGCCTGGCCACTCTGGCCGTGTTCACGCTGGTCGCCGCCGGGGTCGGCGGCGCGGTCGGCGCGTACGTGAGCCGTACCACCGTCTCCGCCTCTTCGGTCACCGCGATCACCGGCTCCAACAGCTCCGACACCACCACCTCGGTCGGCGCGGTGGCCAAGAAGCTGCTGCCGAGCGTGGTCCAGGTCAACGAGACGACCAGCAGCGTGACCGGCGTCGGCTCCGGGATGGTGGTCTCCGCGGACGGGATCGTGCTGACCAACAACCACGTGATCGCCGACTACGCGGCCGAGGGCGGCACGCTGACCGTCACGACCTACGACGGCCACACCTACCCGGCCAAGGTGATCGGCTACATCGCCGCCGACGACATCGCCGTGGTCCAGGCCCAGAACGTCTCCGGCTGGACTCCGGTCTCCTTCGCCGACTCCGGCCAGGTCCAGGTCGGTGACGCCGTGGTCGCGATCGGCTCCCCGGACAACCTGCAGAACACGGTGACCAGCGGGATAGTGTCCGCGCTGAACCGGCAGGTGTCGGTCTCCGAGTCGACCAACAACGGCGGCGGCTTCCCCGGCTTCGGCTGGAACGGGCTGAGCCGGTCGACCACCGTGACCTACGACGCCATCCAGACCGACGCCTCGATCAACCCGGGCAACTCCGGCGGCCCACTGTCGAACCTGCAGGGCCAGGTGATCGGGATGGACTCGGCGATCTATTCCAGCAGCACGAGCAGCACCTCCGCCTCGGCCGGCTCGGTCGGCCTCGGCTTCGCGATCCCTTCGGACCAGCTCCAGAAGGACATCAAGAAGATCGAGGCCGGCGGCGGGGACAGCAGCTCGGCCAACAACTCCGCCGGTGGCTGAACGGTTCGGCAGCTGGCGAGCTGACCGGCCGAACGGCCCACGGCGGTGCGGAGAGGAATGAGTGGAGTGGAGCGTGGCGAGATGCGGAAGGCGGTGAGGTGCAGCTGGTGATCAGGGATGTGTGTGGTGTGGCTGTGCAGTGTGTGGCTGCAGTGCGGTAGTACCGGCGGCGTGGTGTGGCGCCGCGAGACACGGTGCGGTTCGGCCGGGGAGATGGGCCCCGACCGGACCGCACCGTGTCTTTGCCGTTTCCCGCCGGCCGCCGCGTGTCGCCGACCCCTCCGCGGCAGAGTCGTGCCATACCCGGCATGATGGTTTTCGGTAAGGCCGGAGACACCCCTCCGCCACCGCCTGGACCCGGCGCCGACGCCCGAAGGCCCACAAGGCCGTGCGCCCGACGCCGACCACCGCACCGCACCGAGGAGTGGTCAGATTGGACGCCGCCCGCCGTACCCTGCTGCCGACCGAAGAGGCCGCGGACCTGCTCGACCTGGTCGGGGAACTCGGCCGCAAGGAGCTGGACCCGCTGGTCGCCGAGGACGAGCAGGCCCACCGTTTCCCGCGCGAGGTGTTCCGCACGCTCGGCCGGGCCGGGCTGCTCGGCCTGCCCTACCCCGAGGAGTACGGCGGCTCCGACCAGCCCTACGAGGTCTACCTCCAGGTGATCGAGGAGCTGGCCCGGCACTGGCTGGCGATAGCGGTCGGGGTCAGCGTGCACACGCTCTCCTGCCACGGCCTGGTCAACTACGGCACCGCGGAGCAGAAGGAGCGGTGGCTGCCGGACTTGCTCGGCGGGGAACTGCTCGGCGCGTACTGCCTGTCCGAACCCGCGCACGGCTCGGACGCGGCGAACCTGGACACCCGCGCGGCCGCCGACGGCGAGGACTACCTGATCGACGGCACCAAGGCCTGGATCACCCACGGCGGCGAAGCCGACTTCTACACCGTGCTGGCCCGCACCGGCGGCCCGGGCCCGAAGGGGATCAGCGCGTTCCTGGTCGAGGGCAAGGCCGAGGGCCTGACCGCCGCCCCGCCCGAACGCAAGCTCGGCATGCGCGCCTCGGCCACCGCCCAACTGCACTTCGACCAGGTCCGGGTGCCCGCCGCCCGCCGGCTCGGCGCCGAGGGCGCCGGCTTCGACCTGGCCATGCACGCCCTGGACGCCGGCCGGCTGGGCATCGCGGCCTGCGGGGTCGGCCTGGCCCAGGCCGCCCTGGACGCGGCGGTCGAGTACGCCCGGACCCGCGAGCAGTTCGGCAAGCCGATCATCGAGCACGACGGCGTCGGTTTCATGCTGGCCGACATGGCCACCCGGATCGAGATGGGCCGGGCCGGGTATCTCGCGGCGGCGCGGCTGCGCGACCACGGGCTGCCGTACTCGCGCCAGGCCGCCGCGGCCAAACTGTTCTGTACGGACTCTGCGATGGCGGTCGCCGTGGACGCGGTGCAGGTGCTCGGCGGGTACGGATACACCTCGGACTTCCCGGTGGAGCGCTTCATGCGCGAGGCCAAGGTGCTGCAGATCGTGGAGGGCACCAACCAGATCCAGCGCCGGGTGATCGCCCGGCACCTGGCCAGGGGCTGACGCATACGGACCCTGCTTCCCGGCGGCTTCCGGCGTAATTGCCGGTGGCCCGGCCGGGGAGCAGACCTCTGATGCCACGTGCGTCCCACCGGTGCCGGCCACCCGGACCGGCCGGAAATCACCCCGACATCATTTCGTTCTCCGCCGGCCGGGCCCGCGAGGCCGGTGAGCAGCCACAAGGGAGTGGCCCGGAATCGGCCGGGCCGGCCCAAACTTCCGGGCAACCCCTGTTCGGAGTGCACGGACGCGCTGACGGGCGCAGGTGCGCAGACCGACGCGCGCAAAAAGGTAAGATCACTCGACTGCGCCGGCCGGCGAAATTAGGTCGCGCCGACTGCTGTCAGGCGGCGCCGGCGGGGTAGGTTCATAGGAGCTCGAACAAATCCGGACCCGGGCTGGCGCGTCATGGACCGACGTCACATGACCGCAACGACGCGGTGGGAGGGTGGACGGTATGGCGAATCGTTCCAGCGGGCTCCGGCTTTTCGGGGTGGCGCACACCATCGCGGTGGCCTGTCTCGTGGCGGCCTACCTGCTCAACGGCTTCCAGGGTCTGACCGTGGCCCTGCTGCTGGGCATCCTGGAGATCGCAGTGTCCTTCGACAACGCGATTGTCAACGCGACCGTGCTGGCGCGGATGGGGGCGTTCTGGCAACAGCTGTTCCTGACCGTCGGGGTGCTGATCGCCGCGGTCGGCATGCGGCTGCTGGCCCCGCTCGCGGTGGTGTCCATCGGCGCGCACATGGACCCGGTCAGCGCCGTCCGGCTGGCCTATTCGAACCCCGACCAGTACCACCACCTGCTGTTGGCCGCCCAGCCCGGCATCGCGGCCTTCGGCGGCGCGTTCCTGCTGATGATCTTCCTCCAGTTCGCCACCGAGGAGCACGAGACCGAGTGGATCGCGGTGATCGAGCGTCCGCTGCGCCGGATCTCCGAGTTCGTCCCCTCCCTCGGCCCGGTGGTCATCATCGCGGTCGCGGTCGCCGCGGCCAGCTCCGTGCGCTCCCCGATGCGCCTGTCCGTGATGATCGGCGCGTCCATCGGCCTGGGCACCTACCTGCTGATCAACGGCCTGAGTGAGAAGATCGCGGACCAGGCCGACGCGGACGGCTCCAGCAAACCGCGGGCCACCGTGACCGGCCGCGGCGCGTTCTTCCTGTTCTGCTACCTGGAACTGCTCGACGCCACCTTCTCCTTCGACTCGGTGATGGGCGCCTTCTCGGTCACGCTGGACATCGCGATGATCACTCTGGGTCTGGCGATCGGTGCCGCGTATATCCGCTGTCTGACGGTGTTCGTCGTGCGCCGCGGCACTCTGGACGAGTACCGCTACCTGGAGCACGGCGCGTACTACGCGATCGGCGCCCTGGCCACCCTGTTGTTCGTCGAGGTCTGGCACGACGTGCCCGACGTGCTGACGGCCTCGATCGGCGCCCTGATCATCGTGGCTGCGGTGGTCGCCTCGGTCATGGCCCGGCACAGGCACGATCGGCAGGAGGACCTGGAGCGGACGGATGCCGCGGTCACCCCGATCCACAAGGGTTCCAGTGTCGCGGCGCTGCAGAGCGACCTGCCCGGGCAGGGCCCGTCCCGCAACGAGTCCCTGTCCGCCTGAGCTGCGCTACAGCTCGATCACGGTCCGGATCGCCTCGCCCGAGCGCAGCAGGTCCAGCGCCTCGTCGATCCGTTCCAGCGGCAGCCGGGCCGTCACCATCGAGGCCGGGTCGAGCTTCCCGGACCGCCACAACCGGATCAGCCGGGCGTATTCGAGCCGCACGTCCCCGCCGCCGTACATGGTCGGCAGGATCTGCTTGCTGTCGTAGAAGAGTTCGCCCATGCTGAACTCGACCTTGTCCTCGCGGCTGCCCGCGCCGACCACGACCACCCGCCCGCCGCGCCGGGTCAGGTCTTGTTCGGCAGCACGCCGCTCATGGCCGACAGGTCCGAATGGCACACGCCGCTGGCCTTGAGCTGCACCCGCACGTCGTTCGGGCCGACCGCGCGGACCGCGGCGTTCTGCTGTCGAACCGCGCCACGTGGAATCCCCGTTCCGCCAGCGCCGCACAGAACCCGTCCGGCCACCACTGCATCGGCGAGTCCAACCCCATCACCAGCAACAACGGTCGCCCGCCGGTCGCTCCGAAGGTCTCGAAAGCGATCTGCACCGTCCCGTTGCGCGCCGTGCGTATTGCCATGACTGTCTTCTCCGTACCTCGATCCGCCGCACCTCCGAGTCGTCTCATATCCGGTATCAGCCGAAAAACACTGGCACGAAAAGGTGACGTCGCTCCTATGACGCAGCTATACCGAGGCGGTCGCGTCTGCCGGGGCGGTGGTTTCGAGGGGTTTGACCTCTACTGCGCGGCGCAGCTGCTCCAACCGGTAGGGCAGCGGCTGCCAGCCGGGGGAACCGGCCAACTCGACGTTCAGCTCGACCACCGTACGGGTGTACGCGCGCTGCAGGCCCCGGGGGCGCAGCGGCATACCGGCCGGCCGGCGGATCGAGTGGCCGTCGGCGGCGGGCAGGCCCGCATGGTTGCCCGCGACCGACACCCACAGTTCGCGCACGTTGATCGACAGCGGCGTCGTGATCTCGTCCCGGACCTCCAGCCAGTGCCGGACCGCGCGCACCGTGCCCGGGCTTATCGGGATGGTCTCGACCACCGGATCGGCCAGGGCCTTGGTCTGCGGGCGGCGGGCCACCCGGATGGTCGGGGGAGTGGACTCCAGGTCCAGGTCCGGCAACCGCAGCGCGCACAGCTCGCCCACCCGCGCGCCGGTGTCCAGCACCACGCCGACGATCGCCAGCAGCCGCACCTGGCCCTGGGCCGCCGTCGGCCGCTCGGCCCGGCGGGCCAGGTAGTCGCGCAGCTGGCTGCGGGTCGGCCCGTCCACCACCTCGCGCGGCGCCTGGATCGGGGTCTTCTTGGTCAGGAACAGCGGCAGCGCCAGCTCGCGGCAGATCAGCCGCAGGCAGTCCTCCCGGATCCGCATGGACGAGCCGCTGGACGTGCCGTCGCCCCGGTTGGTCGGCCGCAGCCGCAGCTCGCCGAGCCGGCCGAGCTCCAGGTAGGACGTGACGGCCTGCGCCGAGAGCAGGTCGGCCGCGTGGTCCACCGGCCCGCCGGGGGCGAAGTCCGGGTGCGCGCTGGCGATCCGCAGCTCCTTGGCCACCCACCGCAGCTGCCGGGCCCGGGCCGCACTGGTCTCCTCCAGCAGGCACAGGCGCTCCACCGCCCGCTCGACCTCGGCCACCGCGGCCTGCGCGACCCGGCTGCCATCGCTCTGACTCTCTGTCACAAGCAGCCAGCCTAACGGGTGGGTCCGTCACAAAGCCGGGTTGAGGGGGATATCGGCGTCAGTCGGACGTGGCGTCGTCGGCCGGGCCGTCCGCGGAACCCGGGCCGTCGCCGTCGCCGTCCTCGTTCTGCGTGCGGCCCTGGTACTCGAGCATCTGGGCCAGTTGCTGCCGGGTGTTCTCGACCTCGGCGGCGAGCTGGGGGTGGGGGCGGGCGGCCTGGGTGGTGAGTTGTTCGGCCAGGGCGGCGCGCATGGCGGCGATGGCGGCGGGCCAGTCCGGCTCGGCGTCGTCCTCCTCGGCGTCGATCCAGGCCAGCAGCCAGGCCGCGGAGCGCAGGCAGCGGGCCCGGGGGACCGGTTCGCCCAGGGTGCGCCACAGTGCGGCGGCCCGGCGGAAGGCGGGCAGGGCGGCCGCGGGCTGGTCGGCGCGCTCCAGGGCCTGGGCGGCGGTCCAGGCCAGCCGGGCGTGCGCGAGCTGGTTGGCCGGGTCGTCCTGGACCAGGCGGGCGGCGGCCAGCAGCTGTTCGGCCGCGTGCCGGTGTTCGCCGAGCTCGGTCAGGCAGGTGGCGAACTGCTCGCGGGTCTGCGCGATGCCGATCGCCTCGTACGGCACGGCCACCCGCGGCATGAACTCCTCGAACAGTGCGGCGGCCTCGCCGAACTGCTTGAGCGCCATGTACGCGCGGGCCGCGGTGAAGCGGTTGTGCAGGGTGTCCGGCTCGCTGATCGCCTCCCAGGCGCCGGCCGCGCGCAGGGCCGCGTCGACGAGGTCCGCGTCCCGGCCCTCCTGCCGGATCAGCGCCTCGACCACGAGTGAGTTCAGCTGGGCGTGCAGCTCCGGCGGGACCAGGTCCGCGGCGTAGTCGAGCGCTGATTGGGCGTGCTCGTGGGCGAGCGCGGGGCGGCCCTGGCGCAGGTCGAGCTGGCCGAGCAGGCCGAGCGCCTCGGCGGCGGCCCACGGGCGCCCGCCGGCCAGGAAGCGCTGGGCGGCCTCGGTCAGCCGGGCGCCGGCCTGGTCGAACCGGTCCGCGGCGAAGTCGAACTGGGCGAGCATCCGGTGGTAGAGCC
The DNA here is from genome assembly GCA_035943635.1 of Actinocrinis sp. Classification (GTDB taxonomy): domain Bacteria; phylum Actinomycetota; class Actinomycetes; order Streptomycetales; family Catenulisporaceae; genus DASZBX01. The sequence goes on from DASZBX010000007.1 coordinate 125,616, forward strand.
CTGCCTGGCCGGGGTCGTCCAGGCCGTCGGCGAGTTCGGCTTCGGCGACGAGGAGGGATGTGACGTGCTCGGCCTGCGCGGCAACGGTTTCCGACGTGTCCTCGGCCGAGGCGGTGTCTGTGCTCTGCGGATCGCCGTCGGGGTCTCCTTCGGCGATCTCGGTGTACGCGTGGTGGGCCAGCTGGACTCGTCGGCTGCGCAGGCTCAGGTACTGGTGCGCGGTGATTTCGCCTTCTGCGTAAGCCGCTTCGACGAGGGCGTCGATCTCGGTGCCCAGTTCCTCGGCTTCCGCGAGCTCCCCGCTCAGGAACAGGGCGATCGCGACGTCGGCGCGGCTCTTGAGCAGCAGCTCGCGCGGGGCGTTCAGGGCGGCGATCCGGTCGGCCAGTTCGCGCAGGCCGGGCAGGGCGGCGGCCGGTTCGGTGCCGAGCAGGGCCCGGGCCCGGGCCCGGTCGATCTGGGCCTGGACCAGCGGGGGCAGCCGGGCGTCCGGGGCGAAGTCAGAGCCCGAACCCGCGCCGGAGCCGGCCATGCGGGCGATCCGTTCCCACGCGACCAGTGCCCGGGGATGGCCGATGGCGCTCAGGCCGCGGGCCTCGGCGACCAGCTCGTCCAGAGTCGGGCCGGCGGAGGGAGAAACATCGCTGCCTGAGATAGCGCCGCCGGCCGATTCGGCCGAGGGAGAACCGGGGGAGTCAGAGTCGGTGTTCGGTGAAGCGGAGCTGGAAGGGGAACCCGAAGCAGAACCCGAATTCGAACCAGATCCAGAGCCCGGCCCGAGCCCGAAACCGGAGGGAGAAACGGACCCGCCCCGGCTCCGCGCAGGCCTACCCGCCGAGCCCAGCGGCAGCTCGTCGATCAGCGGCGGCTGCGCCCGCCGCCGCGCGGAGCGCTCGCTGACGTGCGTGTTCCCGTTGCGGGTGTCATACCGCGCGCACGTTTCGTCGATCTCTGCGTCGATCAGCGCACGCAGGGTACGGACATCCGCGTCCTGCACCGGGAGCTCGGATAGTCCCTGCTGGTCCAACCGGCGCAGCAGGATGCTCACCCCCTCCAGGAACGACCGGCGCTTGGAGATGTTCTCACCCTGATTCCCCAGCCACGCCTTGTGCTCGGCCAGGATCTCCAGGCCCCTGGCCGTGTTCCCGCTCAGCGCGCAGAAGGCCAGGTGCTCGCCGACCGTGTCGCGCAGGTTGGGCCGGCCGCGGGCCATCCGGTAGCCGCGCAGGTGGTTGCCCCGGGCCTGGCCGGCCCGGCCGAGCCGCAGCAGCGGCAGCAGGCTGCCGCCGAGCAGCCGGTGCGGTTCCTCCGCGCAGGTCAGCTCGCCGTCCAGGACCGGCGCCCACAGGGCCAGGGCCCGTTCGTCGTCGCCCTGCTCCTCGTACCAGTCGCCCTGCGCGTTGCGTTCGCAGGCCTCGCAGTCGGCCATCACGTCCCGCGGCTCGGTCAGCCACGCGTCGAACCCGGCCTGCGCCTGCCCGGTGTGGCCCAGGTGCGCGGCCAGGTAGTAGCGGGACTGGTGTACCGGGCGGCTGCTGTATCCGGCCTGGCGATAGCGCGACTCCATCTCGTCCAGCCACTGCCGGATCGTGCCCAGCGGCACCTGCGGCAGGGTCAGCAGCTGGCTCGTGGTCCACTTGAACTGCCAGAACATGGTGTGCCGGCGCGGGGAGTCGAAGCTGCCGGACTCGGTGTCCCAGAACCGCAGCACCCGGGCGAACGGGGTGAGCATCTTGTCGCTCTCCCCGTTGAACTCGAACGCGCTGATCAGCTGCTGCAGCGAGGTCACCAGGAGCAGGGTGTCGCCGGTGGCCTCGGCCGCGTCGACCAGGTACTCGGCCCGGGCCGCCCGGGTGGACGGGTCGGTGCGGTCGTTGTTGGCGGCCAGCGCCGCCCAGATCTCCGCACTGTCCACCGCTCGCACTCTCCCCATTCGTCCCGGCCGCCGGGCCCGTTTCCGGCACGCGCCTAAGCGTTCGCTCTCGTGTTCTGTCCCACTCTCGCACGCTCCGCGCGGCCGGGATAAGGAAATGCGATACGGGCCCGCAGCGGGCGCCCGGCCCGCACCGGACCGGGGGCCGCCGAGCGGACCCGGTCCGTCCGCCGCTACCGGTCCTCGTTCGCCCGGCTGGCCTTGGCCGCCCAGGACAGCAGCTCGCCGAAGGTCCGGTTCAGCAGTGCGGTGTCGGCCGGGCGCAGCGGGCGGTGCGTCATCAGCAGGGCCTGGCCGTACAGGGCCTCGACCGCCGCGGTCTGCAACGCCGGGTCCGCGATCCCCGCGATCCGCTTGACCACCGGGTTCTGGCAGTTCAGGACCAGCTGCACCCGCGGCGCGGTGGACTTGAGCGCGCCCAGGATCTCGGCCCACAGCTCGTCCGCGGCCGCCTCGGTCTCGGCCCGGGCCCGCTCCTGCCGGGCGGCCCGGTTGTCCAGGTGCAGCGCCGGCACCGAGACCGGGTGGAACGAGCGCAGCAGCACGTCGCAGTCCAGCGGGTCCAGCACCGCCCGGGCCGCGGTCAGGAACGGGGCCAGGGCCAGTTCCTCGGCCGGGTCGACCAGGTCCAGGTGCGCGGCCACGATGTCGGCCCGCAGTTCGTCCACGGCGACCCCCGCGATCACCTCGGGCAGCCGGGCCACCAGCTCCGCGTCGTAGGTGTAGCCGCCGTTGACCACGCCGATCCCCTGCGCCGCCGCGATCGGGGCGACCTGGCGGAACTCCTCCACGGTCGAGGACACGTGCACGGTGCCGTGGGTGCGGGCGAACTCGGTCAGCGGGACCAGGCCGTCGGTGGTCTCGAAGTGCAGGAACGGCAGCATGATGCGCAGCAGGTCCAGGTCGTGCCGGGCCAGCGCCTTGACGCCGAGGGTGTGCACGGACAGGAACGCGGCCAGCCGCTGCGGGTCCTCGGCGGCCAGCCGGGTCAGCCAGTCCCGGACCTGGCCGCCGAGCGCCTCCCGGATCGCGCCCAGGGTCTCGTCCTCGTACAGGCCCTCGCGCGAGGCGGTCGGCCGCAGGGTGTCCGTGTCGATGACGCAGCGCACGAAGAAGGCCCAGTCCGGCAGCAGCCCGGTGGCCGAGTCCGACAGCAGCATCCCCTTCAGGCTGACCCGGTGCCGGCCGGACTCGCTCGGGTTGCCGGCCGAGGGCAGTACGTACGCCACCCCGCGCACCCCGGCCAGGGGCAGGTCCAGCTCGATCAGGTCCAGCGGGGCGAAGCCGAGGGTGGCCGCGCCGTACTCGAGCAGGGCCAGCCGCCGGGCGGTGCTGGTCGGGTGGTCCCGGTCCCAGACCGGCGGGGCGTCGCTGACCGGGTAGCGGATCCCGTCCGCCTCCACCTCGATCGGGTAGGGCAGCAGGGCGCCGTAGTCGCGGGCCAGCTTGAGCACCCGGTCCCGCTGGAACCAGCGCTCGGCCCCGGGCCGCGGGGTCAGGTGCACGGTGGTGCCCGGCTCGGCCGGGGCCCCGGGCTCCCCGGCCGCCAGCACCCGGACCTGGTACCGGCCGTCCGCGGCGGCCAGCCACTCGACCGGCGGCGCGGCCGGGTCGGCCGCGGACTTGGTCACCACCCGGATGGACTGGGCCACGGTGAAGCAGGCGAGCAGGCCGATGCCGAACTGGCCGAGGAACTCCTGCCGGGCCCCGACCAGGTCGTCGCGCTTGGAGGAGCGGCCGATGGTGGCCAGGAAGCGGTGCACGTCCGCCTCGGTCAGGCCGATCCCGGGGTCGTGCACGTGCAGGCCGGAATCGTCCACCAGCAGCCGGATCGGCGCGGGGGCCGAGACTCCCGGGCGCGGGCGGGCATGGGCCGGGCGGCTGGTTGCGGACGGGCCGCCGGCCGCGCCGGGTGTGCTTGATGAGGCCGCTGTGTCCGGTGTGCCCGGTGTGTTCGCGTCGGTGCCCCCGGTCGCGTCGCCGGCCGCCTGGTCCTCCAGCGCGCGCCGGGCGGTGACCGCGTCGACGGCGTTCTGCATCAGTTCGCGCACGAAGACCCGAGGCGAGGAGTACAGGTGATGGGAGAGCAGGTCGACCAGGCCGCGAAGGTCGACTTGGAAGGCGTGGGAGTCCGGGGCAGACACATCCGACATGGCGATGATCGTACGGGAGCGGCTGGACATTGTGATGCGCTTTCCGTCCGATATCCGAGAAGCGCGACCAATCCGTGGCCGATACGTGTACTTCACCGATCGGAACCGCATACGGTGGTGGCATGGAGGAAATCGACCGGAAAATTCTGCGCCTGATGGTCGCCGACGGCAGGATGAGCTACACCGACCTCGGCAAGGCCACCGGGCTGTCCACCTCGGCGGCGCACCAGCGGGTCCGCCGGCTCGAACAGCGCGGGATCATCAAGGGCTACCGCGCGGTCGTGGACGAGGACGCACTGGGCCTGCCGCTGACCGCGTTCATCTCGGTCAAGCCGTTCGACCCGGCCGCGCCGGACGACGTGCCCGAGCGCCTGGCCGACCTGACCGAGGTCGAGTCCTGCCACTCCGTCGCGGGCGAGGAGAACTACATCCTCAAGGTCCGGGTCTCCTCGCCCGGCGCGCTCGAATCGCTGCTCGGCCGGATCCGGACCGCGGCGAACGTCTCGACCCGCACGACCATAGTGCTCTCCACCCCGTTCGAGGGGCGCGCGGCGCTGGCCCCGGCCGAACTGCCGGGCCGCGGCCGGCTCAACGGCGCGGCCGGCGAGGGCGTCGGCGGCGTCGGGATCAGCGTGAGCGTCGGCGCCGAATCGGCGGACGCGCACACCGCCGAAGCTCCGGCGGGCGGCGCCCAGGACGCGCCGGACGGACTCGGCTGAACCGGCGGCCGGACCGACCGGTCCGGAGAGGGGCCGGATGGCGCCGACTGGCCATCAGGCGGCCGGTCCGGTGAGATAGGCCCATGGACCAAGACTTCGCGGGCGCCGACGACGCGGCCCGGGCCGGCGGGCCCGCGCGCACCACCCTCCTGCGCAACGGCGCGATCTACTCGCCCGGCGACCCGTTCGCCACCGCCATGCTGGTCGAGGGGGAAAGCGTCGTCTGGATCGGCTCGGACGCCGCCGCGGCCGCGCACGGCGACGACGTGGACGAGACCATCGACCTGGACGGCGCCCTGGTCACCCCGGCCTTCGTGGACGCGCACGTGCACGCCACCAGCTCGGGCCTGGCCCTGACCGGGGTGGACCTGTCCGGCTGCCGCTCCAAGACCGACCTGCTGGACCGGGTGGCCGCCTGGTGCGCGCACGCCCCGGCCGAGGCGACCGTGCTCGGCCACGGCTGGGACGAGAGCAGCTGGCCGGGCGGCGTGGACACCACCGGCGCCCCGGCCGGCGCCCCGGTCCTGCCCACCCGGGCCGAACTGGACCGCGCCGCGGCCGGCCGCCGGGTGTACCTGACCCGGGTGGACGTGCACTCGGCCCTGGTCTCCGGCGCGCTGGCCGGCACGGCCGCGGACCTGCCCGGCCTGGCCGGGTACCAGGCCGACGGCCCGCTCAGCCAGGCCGCGCACCACGCCGTGCGCGAACTGGCGCACAGCGGCGTCACCCCGGCCCAGCGGGCCGAGGCCCAGCGCGCCTTCCTGGCCCGGGCCGCCTCGCTCGGCATCGGCGCGGTGCACGAGTGCGGCGGGCCGACCATCTCCAGCGAGGAGGACTTCACCGGGCTGCTCGCCCTGGCCCGGTCGGAGTCCGCGGCCGCGCCCTACGTGTTCGGCTACTGGGGCGAGCTGGCCGACCCGGAGAAGTCCCGGCAGCTCGGCGCGGTCGGCGCGGGTGGGGACCTGTTCATCGACGGCGCGCTCGGCTCGCACACCGCCTGCCTGCGCGAGCCCTACCTGGACGCGAGCCCGGACCCGGCCGCGGCCAGCGGCGCGGACGGCACCGGGCAGGCGTACCTGGAGGTCGGCGAGCTGGCCGCGTTCCTGGTCGCCTGCGTCGAGGCCGGGGTGCAGCCGGGCTTCCACGTGATCGGCGACGGCGCCCTGGACATCCTGTGCGACGGCCTGGAACTGGCGCACGACGTGGTCGGGGAGCGCCGGCTGCGCGCGGTCGCGGTCCGGGCCGAGCACGCCGAGATGCTCGACCAGCGGCACATCAAGCTGTTCGCCCGGCACGGGGTCGTGGTCAGCGCCCAGCCCGGCTTCGACGCGGCCTGGGGCGGCCCGGACGGGATGTACGCCCAGCGGCTCGGGGTCGAACGCGCGGCCGGGCTCAACCCCTTCGCCGAGCTCAGCGCGGCCGGGGTGGTGCTGGCCTTCGGCTCGGACTCGCCGGTGATCGCGATGGGCCCGTGGGCCGCGGTGCGCGCCGCGGTGTTCCACCGGACCCCGTCGTCCGGGCTCAGCGCGCGGGCCGCGTTCGCCGCGCACACCCGCGGCGGCTGGCGGGCCCTGCCGCCCTCGGCCGCGGGCGTCCCGGCGGACGAGACCGGGGTGCTGGCCCCCGGCAGCCCGGCCACCTACGCGATCTGGTCCACCGGGGACCTGGTGGTGCAGGCCCCGGACTCGCGGGTGGCCGCCTGGTCCACCGACGAACGGGCCGCGGTCCCCGGCCTGCCGAACCTGAGCCCGGGCCGTGAGCTGCCGATCTGCCTGCGCACGGCGGTCCGCGGCCGGGTGGTCTTCGACGCCGTGGAGTAGCGGGAACGGCCACGGCCAGGCGTCGATCCGGCAACGACTGCGCGGGCAAGCGCACGGCCCGGGGCCCGGCAGCGGCATCGGCCCCGGACCGGCCACGGCGTAAACTTCCTGGTGAACCGGCGGCGCCGGATCCCCGGACCGCGCGGCCGGGTCCCGGCGCCGCGCCGCCCGAGGGAACCTCCGCGGCCCGGACGTCGTCGTTTACGATGCCCGGACGAAGTCGTCGTCGCACCAGAGAGGCCGCACGTGGCGTCCACCAAACGCAAGTCCGCCCGGCAGTGGCTGCCGGCCCTGGCCGCGGCCGGGCTCGGCGCCCTGATGTCGGCGGCCTTCCCACCGGAGGGCTGGTGGTGGCTGGCCCCGGTGACCGTGGCCGGGTTCACCTGGTGCTGCCGGATCGCCGCCGAACAGCGCGAACACCAGCGCGGGCGCCGCCGGCCGGCCGCGGCCGGGGCGTGCGTCGGACTGTTCTTCGGGCTGACCTTCTGCGTGGTGTTCTTCCGCTGGATCACCTCGATCGGGGTGGACGTCTGGCTCGGCCTCGCGGTCCTCGAAACCCTGTTCTTCATCCCGCTCGGCATCGGCACCGCCGCGGTCGGCCGGCTGCGCGGCGCACCGCTGTGGCAGGCATTGCTGTGGGTCGCGGCCGAGGCGATGCGCGACCGGTTCCCGCTCGGCGGGATGTCCTGGGGCCGGCTCGCCTTCAGCCAGACCGACACCCCGTTCACCCCGCTGGCCGCGCTCGGCGGGGCCCCGCTGGTCAGCTTCGCGACCGCCCTGGCCGGAACCGTGCTCGCCGCGCTGGCCGCGCTCGGCTGGCGCTGGTACGGCACGTTCCGCGCGCAGCAGGCGCCGCTGGCAGCAGAGCCCGTAGAGGCGACGGCCGACGACGCCGATCTGCCGGAATCCGCCGCCGGCGAAACCCCTGCGTCCGCACCGGCCCCGAAGCCTGCCGCCCGGCCCGCCCTGCCCGGCTGGCGCCCGGCCGCGGCCTGGGTGCTGCTCGCCGTGGCCGTCCCGGCGGTCGGCTGGCTGGTCCCGTTGCAGACCACCGCGGGCAAGCCGGTCGAGCTCGCCGCGATCCAGGGCAACGTGGTCCAGCCCGGCATCAACTCCTACGGCAACCAGGACGCCGTCCTGAACAACCACCTCGCGGTCACCCGGCAGTACGCCGCCCTGGTCGCGGCCGGCCAGGCGCCGCAACCGACCGCGGTGATCTGGCCCGAGGATTCGGACGACGTCGACCCGTACGCCTACCCGTCCGTCTACCAGGCGCTGACCGACGCTGCGGCCGGCATCAACGCGCCGATCCTGGTCGGCGCGGTGGTCGGGGCCGGGCCGAACCAGGTGCGCAGCGAGGGCATCGTGTGGAACCCGGGCACCGGCGCCGGGGCCTCCTACGCCAAGCGGCACCTGGTCCCGTTCGGCGAGTACATCCCCGACCGCGCGTTCCTGACCAAGTACTTCAGCGAACTGTCCCGGGTCCCGGACGACTTCGTGCCCGGCACCACGCCCGGCGTGCTGACCATCGGCGGGGTGAAGATCGCCGACGTGATCTGCTTCGAGGTCGCCTACGACGACATCGTGCGCAGCTCCGTGCGCGGGGACGGCGGTCTGATCGTCGTCCAGACCAACAACGCCGACTACGGCTGGACCGGCCAGCCCGAACAGCAGCTGGCCATCTCGCAGCTGCGTGCGGTGGAGAGCGGCCGGCCGGTGCTGATCGCCTCGACCAGCGGCATCTCCGGCTACATCACCCCGGACGGCACGATCGTGCAACAGACCGGCCAGTTCACCCCGGCCGTGGTCGCCGCCGACATCACCCCGCGGACCGGGCTGACCCTGGCGGACCGGGTCGGCGCGGCACCCGAGTGGGTGATGACCGGGCTGGCCGCGGCGGCCTGGCTGCTCGCCTTCGCCAGGGCTCGCCGCCGGGCTGTGCGGCCGGGTGCCGACACATCCGGTAAGGTTGCCGCCTCGGACGGTGCGCAGGACGCGCCCGTCCCCCCGCCCGGCGCCGTGAGCGCAGGACCGGCCGTCCACGCCGACGACCCCGCCGACGGCGCGCACGTCGCCGCCGAACCCGAAGCCAGAAAGGCCCCAGCGTGACCAGTTCGACGAATCCGGGCCCGGAGACGGCCGGCCCGCCGGAGCTCTCCCCGGTCCTGGTGATCATCCCGACCTACAACGAGGCGGAGAACCTCGAACGCATCGTCTCCCGGGTGCACGAGCACAACCCCCAGGTCGACATCCTGGTCGCCGACGACAACAGCCCGGACGGCACCGGCGACGTCGCGGACAAGCTGGCCGCCGCGGACAGCCGGATCCACGTGATGCACCGCGAGGGCAAGCAGGGCCTGGGCGCCGCCTACCTGTCCGGCTTCGCCTGGGGCCTGGCCGCGGGCTACGCGGTGCTGGTGGAGATGGACGCGGACGGCTCGCACCGCCCGCAGGACCTGCCCAAGCTGCTCGCCGCGCTCCAGTCCCAGCAGGCGGACCTGGTGATCGGCTCGCGCTGGGTGTCCGGCGGCAAGACGATGAACTGGCCGGTCTCGCGGCAGATCCTGTCCCGGGCCGGGAACACGTACGTGCGCCTGGCCATGGGCATGAAGGTGCACGACGCGACCGCCGGGTTCCGCGCGTTCCGCCGCGGCGCCCTGGAGGCGATCGGCCTGGACCGGGTCAACTCCACCGGGTACTGCTTCCAGGTGGACATGGCCTTCCGGGCCGTGTCGGCCGGGTGCAAGGTGGTGGAGGTGCCGATCGTGTTCGTCGAGCGGGAGATCGGCGTGTCCAAGATGTCCGGCAACATCGTGGCCGAGGCGCTGTGGCGCACCACGGTCTGGGGTGTGCAGGACCGGACCGCGAAGCTGACCGGCCGGGCCAAGCGGATCTGACCGGGCGCGTGAACATATCCGTGCGCGAAGACGCCGCCGAGATCCGCGGCGAGCTCGCCGATCTGCGCCGGGCCCTGCACCGGGAACCCGAACTGGGCCTGGAGTTGCCGCGCACCCAGGAGAAGGTGCTCGGTGCGCTCGGCGGGCTCGGCCTGGAGCTCGGCTCGGGCACCGGCCTGAACTCGGTCACCGCGGTACTGCGCGGCGCCAACCCGGGCCCGACCGTGCTGCTGCGCGGGGACATGGACGCGCTGCCGTTGCAGGAGCGCGGCGACGCCGGGTTCGTTTCCAGGGCGGACGGCGTCATGCACGCCTGCGGCCACGACCTGCACACCTCCCTGCTGACCGGCGCGGCCAAGCTGCTGTCCGCCCGCCGCGACGCCCTGCACGGCGACGTGGTCTTCATGTTCCAGCCCGGCGAGGAAGGGCAGGACGGCGCCGCGCACATGATCGAGGAGGGTGTGCTCGCGGCCACCGGAACGCTGCCGAGCGCCGCCTACGCGATCCACGTCCTGTCCGGCGTGCTGCCGCTCGGCGTGTTCGCCTGCCGGCCCGGGCCGATGATGGCCGCGTGCGCCGACCTGAAGGTGGTCGTGCGCGGCCGGGGCGGCCACGGTTCCGCCGCGCACCGGGCCAACGACCCGATACCCGCGGCCTGCGAGATGGTCACGGCGCTGCAGACCCTGGTCACCCGGAAGTTCGACATCTTCGATCCGGTGGTCGTGACCGTGGGCTCGTTCCACGCGGGCACGAAGAACAACATCATCCCGGACATCGCCGAATTCGACGCGACCATCCGCACGTTCTCCGCCGCCGCGCTCGGCCGGATCCAACCGGCCGTCCTCGCCCTGCTGCACGGCATCGCCGCCGCGCACGGCCTGGAGGCCGAGGCCGAGTTCTACGGGCTCTACCCGGTCACGGTCAACGACCAGGCCGCGTTCGAGACCGTGCGCCGGACCGTGCGGGAGTCCTTCGGTGAGGAACGCTTCGTCACCATGGCCAACCCGATGGCCGGCTCCGAGGACTTCTCCCGGATCCTGCAACGGGTCCCCGGCGCCATGGTGTTCCTCGGCGCGACCACCCCGGGCCGGGACCCGGCCACGGCCCCGTTCAACCACGCGCCGGAAGCAGAGTTCGACGACGCGGCCCTGCCCGAGGGCGGCGCGCTGCTCGCCGGCCTGGCCCTCGGGCACCTGGCCGGCTGAGGGTCCTCCCGACAGCAGAATACTGATGGCGAGACTGACCGGCGGCCGATGTGGCGGCCGCCGGTCAGTCCTCCAGTCGGCGCTCCAGCCGGCGCAGGCCGACCCAGAGCGCTGCGACCCCTGCCGCCAGCAGATATCCGGCCGGGATCAGCAGTTTCAAGCCCACCTCGCCGAGGATCGGCTCCCGCAGCAGATCGATGCTGTGGTACAGCGGCAGGCACCGCACCAGCGCCTGGATCGGGCCGGGGTAGACCTGGAGCGGGTAGAACGTGGTCGCGAACAGGAACATCGGCAGCATCACCAGTTGCAGGGTCTGGAAGTCCTGCCAGTCCCGCACGTACGTCGCGGCGACCAGTCCCATGGCGGCGAAGGAGAACCCGACCAGCAGCGCCCCGGGCAGCGCGAGCAGCGCCCAGGGCGAGCGGACCATGCCCATCAGGGCCATGATTCCCAGGAAGCCGACCGACTCGACCGATCCGCGCAGCAGCGCCGTGCACACCTCGCCGAGCGCGATGTCCCGCGGCATCAGCGGAGTGGTCAGCATGATCTGGTAGGTGTTCTCGTACTTGAGCTTGACGAAGATGGCTTGGGTGGTCGAGTTGACCGCGCCGTTCATCGCGGCCATGGCCATCAGCGCGGGGCCGACGTACTCGGCGTAGGTGACGTCCGCGCCGCCGAGCCCGTCGATGTGCCCGACCATCTTGCCCACGCCGATCCCGATCGACAGCAGGTAGAGCACCGGTTCGAGCACGCCGAAGAGCAGGGAGGTCCACTGGTGCCGCAGCACGAGCGCGTTGCGGCCGAGCACCGGCCCGCGCAGCGCGCCCCGGGGCCGCCACCGCGGCGCGGCGGGGGCGAGCAGGGTGGTCGTCGCCATCGGTCTTCTTTCCGTTCGGTCCGGGCGGATGTCAGGAATCGGATATCGCGGGATCAGTCGTGCAACCGGCGGCGGTACGCCCAGCGTGCCCCGGCGTATCCGAGCACGACGACGCCGACGAGATACGCCGTGTGTTCCAGCGCGGCCGCGCCGCTGAGCGTGCCCAGGGTCAGGCCCCGGCACAGCTGCACACCGTGCCACAGCGGCAGCCCCCAGCCGAGCGGCCGGACGACCGCAGGAAGCTGATCCAGAGCGACGTACGTGCCGGAGAACAGGTACAGCGGCATCACCAGGAAGCGGTAGATCCCGCCGACAGTGCCCTGATCCGGCACCAGCACGCCCAGGGCCAGGAACGGCGCCGCGAAGGCCAGGCCGGTCAGCACCGCCGCGGGCAGGGCCAGCAGCGCCCAGAACGAGGAGGCCAGGCCGCCGCAGACCAGGACCAGGAAGAACACGGCGACGCTGGTCGCGATCCGGAAGGTGACGAACAGCAGGTGCCCGTTCAGGATGTCGACCGGCGCCAGCGGGGTGGCCGCGGCGGTGCGGTAGTTCAGCCGGGTGCGCAGGGACTGGTAGGCCGGCATCACCGTCTCGATCGCCGCGGTCTGCATCGCCGCGGCGGCCAGCAGCCCGGGCGCGAGGAAGGCCAGGTAGGTCGCGCCGTGCACCGGGGCGCCGCCGTTGCGGTCGATCAGCCGGCCGAGCCCCACGCCGATGCCGAGGAAGAACAGCAGAGGATTGATGAAACTCATCACCAGGGAGCTGCGCCAGACCCGGCGGTAGCGCAGCATCCAGTAGGAGTACTCGCTGAGCGCGGGATGGGGACGCTTCGCTCCGGCTTGGGGCGCGGACCGGCCTTGCGCAGGGGGACCGGGCGGCCGGGACGCGGGCCGGGCGCCGGGGCCGGCCGGCGCGGTGGCGGCGGCCATCTCAGTCCACCAGCGTTCGGCCGGTCAGGGCGAGGAACACGTCCTCCAGGGTGGCCCGGCGCACCAGCGCGGTGGCCGGGGCCAGCGCGCGGCGGTGCAGTTCGCCCAGCGCGGCCTCGCCGTCCGGGGTGTAGTACAGCAGGCGGTCGGGCAGGATCTCGATCCGTTCCGACGGGCCGGAGCCGCCGATCCGCTGTGGTTCGCCTGGTTGCGCCGGGGCGTTGGTGTGCTCTGATGTGCCGCTGCCGCTGCCGCTGCCGCCATGTGGGTCCGGCGATCCGGTGGACTGCTCGCCGTCGCCGCCGAGGATCCGCTTCGCCAGGTCGGCCAAGTCGCCGAGGTCGTACCGCAGTTCCAGCACCTCGCGGGTGCAGTGCCGTTCGATCAGGTCGCGGGGGGTTCCCTGGCCCACGATCCGGCCGCCGTCCATCACGACCAGGCGGTCGCACAGCTGCTCGGCCTCGTCCATGTAGTGGGTGGTCAGGATCAGCGTGACGCCTTCGCGTTTGAGCCGGAACAGCCGCTCCCACAACACGTGCCGGGCCTGCGGATCCAGGCCGGTGGTCGGCTCGTCCAGCAGGACCAGTTCCGGCTCGTTGATCAGGGCCCTGGCGATGGTCAGCCGCCGCCGCATGCCGCCGGACAGGGCCTCGACCCGCTGCCCGGCCTTGTCGCCGAGCTGGGCGAACTCCAGCAGCTTGCCGGTCCGCTCCTTGATCACCGCCTTGGGCAGGCCGAAGTAGCGGCCGTAGACGAGGAAGTTCTCTGCGACGGTCAGCTCGCGGTCCAGCGCGTCGTCCTGCGGGACCACGCCCAGCCGGGACCGGATCTCGGGCCCCTCGGCGGCCGGGTCCAGGCCGAGCACCCGCAGGGTGCCGCCGCCGGGCCGGGACACGCAGCTGATCATCCGCATGGTCGAGGACTTGCCCGCCCCGTTCGGCCCGAGCAGGCCGAAGCACTCGCCCCGGGTGACCTCGAAGTCGATCCCGGCGACCGCGGTGAACTCCGGCGCGGAACGGGACTGATACCGCTTCACCAGGCCCCGCGCTTCGACCATCAGGTCCGGCCGGGTTTCCTCTGCGGGTGCTGGGCCCCGTTCTTCCCCTGCTCCCGCTGCCGGCTCCGGGTCGGCCCCCGGTTTGGCGCTCAGATCCGCGCTCATCCCACCTCGCCTCTCTCGACTGCCGGGGCCTCGTCACACCCGTCAGATGTCGGTGACCCTAGCCGACGCTTCCGAGGGCTGCAAGAAATTATTCAACTGAGGGCAGCAATTTATTGATTGAGATGAGCAAGTCATTTCAGTCCGGAGCCAAGCGCCCCTGATCGTCGGCCCGCAGCTGTGAAACTCCGGCAGCCGCGCCGCCCCCGATCCCCGGAATCGCGAATACCCCCCGCGCACAGCAAAACAGGCCACAGACACATTCGAGAATCGTCCTTCTCTCGAACCCATCTGCAGCCTGTCCAGCAAAAACATCCACATCACGCGCACCCGAGTCAGCTATCTCAGGGCTGCGCGATCATTCTCTCCGCCCTCCGGCCCGGCCCGCCTGAACAAGCCCCGGTCGGAACGCGCTCTTGCGAAAACCACTTGCGCTCCGCACGAATCCGCTCCCCGAGTTCCCCCGGGGCCCGTCGCTCCCACGCAAATGCTTGCACGCGATCATCGTCTGCAATCGACTGCGGCCCAGCACGACCCCACCGACTGCCGCGGCCACCCGCCGCGCACAGTCCGGCACAGCGCCGGACCGGCTCCCCGCCCCACCGGCTAACGTTCCGCCGGACTCTTCACCGTGCTCTTCGCCGGGGCCTTGCGGGCCGGCTTGGTCGTGCTCTTCGTCGCCGGGGCCGCCTTCACGTTCTTGGCCGCCGCCTTCTTCACCGCCGGGCGTCCGGCCGCGGCCACCGCCGGGCGTACGCCGAGGGCCGACTCGGCCGCCGAGGCCTGCATCGCGGCCGCCGCAGCGAACGGGATACCACCCCCGCGCAGCACGCCCAGGCGCTCCGCCAGCACTTCTTCCAGCTCGGCCAGACTGCGCCGCTCCAGCAACATGTCCCAGTGCGTACGCACCGGCTTGCCGCTCTTCTCCTCCGGCGCGGCGCTGTCGCGGCGCAAGGACTGCGCCCCGCAGATCCGGCACTCCCAGACCGCCGGCACCTCCGCCTCCATCGAGAAGGGCATGGCGAACTGGTGTCCGTTCGCGCAGATATAATCGACATCCTGGCGCGGAGCCAGGTCTATGCCGCTGTCGGTCTCGTAACTGGTCGCACCCAGCCGGGTGCCACGCAATGCTCGCTCACTCATCTTTCCCGCGTCCTCCTGCCTACGGTGTGTACCGGGACACACTCGGGCCGGCCAGCCATCCGTCTCCCGGCACGGCAGTCCGTATGCCCATCCCAACGTGTGTGCTTATGAGTTTGTTCCCAACGCGGAAAATCCCTCATACAGGACCAAGCTCCCCAAAAGTGGCCCGGGTTGAAACACGGGCTTGTCGGTAAAGGGCAAAAGATTCACCAAGTTACCGGGGTTTCGTCGTCCGGCCCGCCCGCGACCGGGGAGAATACGTATCTCGCCTGAACCAGGGCGATCCGCAGGGAGGGGCGAGAAGTCGATGAATGGCGTCATGGCACAGTCCGGGCAGCCACCGACCTCCCTCTCCGCCGGCGAATCCCGCATCCTCGCGCCGTACACGGTCACCGACCAGGACGCCACCCGCTACCTGTGCTCCGCCGCCCACCTCGACCAGGATTTCACCCGCAGCGTCGTGCGCGAGGTCCTCGTCGCCGAACACCGCCTGCCGATCCCGGTGCCGGGGGTGGACCTGTCCGCGGTGATCAGGCACTGTCTGGCCGCACGTGCGCGGTTGTTGTACCGCGACTGCACGTTGGTGGCCGTGCTCCTGGTCGCCGTAGGTCTAGCCGGTTGGGCTACCGCGGCGTGGTACACGTGGCTGGCCGGGCTCTGGCTGGCCCTGCGCGCGGCCCGCACCGGCAGCGCCCGCAACGCGGCGATGTTCGGCGTGGTGATGTGGGTGCTCGTCGCGGCCGTGGTACTGGCGTTGGCGCTGACCCGGGCGGACCCGTTCGGCCTGCGCGCCGCCCTGCACATCGCCGAGCCCACCGACACCGACGTGGCGTGCTGGCTCGGCGCGCCGATCCTGGCGATCATCTGCTGCTGGGCCGTGGTGGTGGCCACCGAGATCGCCACCTCGATCACCCTGGCCGAGAGGCTGGCCCGCGGCCGGTTCACCCCGAGCCGGTGGCTCTCGCCCGAACCGGCCTGGGCCCAGCACGCCCTGGCCGTCCTCGGCGAACGCCTGGCCGACGGCCGACTGGACCGGCACCCGGTAGCCGACCCGTCGGCCCCGTTCGTCGGCTCGGGCCGCGCGGCGCTGCGCAAGCGCTGGCTGATCGATCTGGGACCGGCCGGGTCGCGGTCGGCGCCGTTCGACACGGGCGATCTGCTCGACCGGATCTGCGAGAGCCTGGCCGACGGTGAGGATTCGCTCGATCTGATTACCGGGTCGTCCGCCCGGGTGAACATCGACTCGTGCGCGATATCGACCGGTGCGGCCCTGGCGACGTCTGCCGGGCATGAGCACGAGGAGGGCCGCCCGGCCCACACGCTCGGCCGCGGGGGCGAGATACGGCTCATCCCGGACCCGCCCTCGGCGTTCCAGCACACCGGGGGTGCGCGCGCTGCTCGCCCGTTCCGCCGGATCCGGATCTGCGGCGACCCGGCCGGGTTGGTGGTGACCGGGTTCTTGTCCGCCAGTTCGGGGGCTGGGGTGTTGCAGGTGGAGCTGTACGGCCACGTCCTGGGCCCGATCGCCGCCCGCTACCGCAAGGCCGACCGCAGTTCCGGCTTCGGCTGGGCCACGGCGGCCGGGTGCGTCGCCCGGGGGACCAGCCGGCTGCCGTACCTGGCGTTCACGGCGCCGAGGTCGGTCTGCCGCACCGCCGCCGACCCGCTGCTGCGGCGGAGGCACCGGGCCACGTTGGTCCGCGCCGCACAGGCCGGGCTGAGCGTGGACGCGGGGGCGCGGTTCAGCGTCCGCGAGGCGGCCGCAGCCCCCGTCGGCGCGGACCGCTTCGCCGACGAGGACGCGAATTTGTACCTGGCTTTTATTGAGCGCCGGGTGCGGGAGGAACTGCGGCCGCTGCTGCCGTCCGCGCCGGCTGAGTTCTGAGGCGAGCCGGGACGCAGAGGGTGAGCAACGCGGCGCCGAGCAGTCCCAGGCCGATCCATGCCAGCAGGGTCAGGCGCTCGCCGCGTATTGCAACGCCCATCAGCGCGCCGACTGCTCCCTCGGCGAGGGTGAGCGTGGTGGCGATTGCTGCTGAGGTGTGACGCAGGGCCCTGCCGAAGAGTGTGTAGCACAGGCAGTTGGATATCAGGCCGAGGAAGAGTGCCGCGCCGAGTCCGTGCGTGCTAGACAACCAGCCGACGCCGGTCACGGCCAGGATCGGCACTGATAGCAGCGCTGCGCCACCGAACATCGCGCCCATCACGTCTGCTGACGCGTTCCCGGCGCCGATCAGCCGCCCGGCTACGGTTGATGTCACTGCGTATGCAAGGCCCGGGATGAGGGCCAGGATCACGCCGAGCGCCTGCGAGTGCGACCCCGCGCCGAGCCCGGCGCCCGTGCCGTGGCCGATGATCAGCAGAGTGCATCCGATCACGGCGATGGGCGCGCAGCACAGCCAGCGGAATGGCAGCCGCGCGTGGTCGATCGTGCGGGAGAGCAGCCCGGCGAACAGTGGCGCGCTGCCCAGGGCGATGACCGTGGCCTCCGCGACGCCGATCTGCCGGATTGCGGGGTAGAAGAACTGCTGGTAAGCGAGCACGGTCAACGTGCCGAGGGTCAGCAGGAGACGTGAGTACCGGTCTCGGGTTCGCAGCAGACGCCGGGCGCCGGGTGTAAAGCCGAGCATCAGGCCGCCACCCAGCAGCATCCCGGCCGCGGCCAGGGCGCTGGTTGAGGCGCGGGCTGGGGCCAATGTGGAGACCAGGCCGCCGAGGCCCCAGAGGGTGGACACCAGCAGCAACGGCAACGCGCCGTGGCGCACGTCGATCGCATGCCTAGTGGCAGTGCCGGATCTGGTATCGGCATGGGCAGGATCGGGTGCAGGCGCGGGCGCGAGAACGGAAGCGGGGTCGGGTATCGAAATGTTCGAAGACATAGCTGAACGCACCTAGGGAGATCGGTCCGGGAGATTGACGGACTTCTGGCGCGCAGCCGGGGACGATGCCGTCTCGCCGACACTGAGGCTGGGACGGGATCAAGCAGCATCTGGGCAGGTTCTGGGCAGCCGAAACCGCTCAGGCGGCAACCGGACCGTTCACGGTCAGGGCCGCCTCTGCGCGCCGATCAGGCGCGCGGCGGGGAGAGTTCGATCCGACCCAAGGTGTGCATGAGCGTGAGCATAGCGCATGGTGTTGTCGGCGGCGAAGGGCTTTCGGGCTGGTGCGGTGGTGCGGTGGTGCGGTGGTGCAGTGGTTAGGGGCGCTGTGATCTGTCGACGGACTGGTGCATGACGAATTCGCCGATGACCGTCTCGCCGTCTGATTCGTACACGGGAACGACCTTTGGGCCCTGGCCTGTTCGGGCTGCCTGTAGAGCCACTGCTTCTTGCGGGCTCTTGGGCGTTTGGGGGGGCGCATGTCTTCGCGTTTGGCGTATCCGGTTTTTCCGTTGGTCGCGTAGACGAGGACTAGGTCGGGACCGGTGTCTGGGGTGGGGGCGTTCGCGAGGGAGCCGTAAGTCAGGCCACTGGCGTTGCGGGGTCTTGCGGGGTGGGGAGTTTTGGTGGGGTCGGGGTTGGCGGGGTGCTTTCTGCGGGTGGCATGGAGTTCGGCTCCTGAGTTTTGCCTAGGGGTAGGTGCTTCGCCTTGGGGTTGGTCAGGATGTTGGCTATCAGTTTACTGCTGTGCCTCCGGCGGGCCAGGAACCCCCAAGGATCCTCATGGATCAGTCTTTTTGGGTGGTGGGTTACTTTTTGGGTGTGTCGGATCGGGATCCTCGGTGGCCCAGGCGGCCCGGAGCCTGCCACACCGGACAGGCCCTATCAACTCCCGGGCCAGGTACTTTGGGAGATCTGCTCGCGGTGGTTGTGGGTTGGGTGCGGGAGTTGACAGGACCTGTCCGGCGTGGCTGTCTTCGTTCCGCCTGGGCCACCGAGGATCCCGATCCGACACAGCCCCAGCTTTGCGCGAGAGTCGCGCAGACCCCTTCAACCACC
>DASZBX010000008.1:0-15163 GCA_035943635.1 Actinocrinis sp.
TACAACACTTCCGCTGCTATCCATAGCCAGCAGCGGCAGCGGCAGCGGCAGCCCGCGGTATCACATCGCCTTCAGCCCGCAAACCGCCAGCCGTAAATGCCAAGCCGCCGAAGCAGCGCACTCGCGCGCGTACTTGTCCAGGGCGGCCGATGCTCGCCGTATCAGCAGTATGGTTCGCACGACTGCTGCGGCAGTTGAAGGGGTCCGCGCGACTCTCGCGCAAAGCTGGGGCTGTGTCGGATCGGGATCCTCGGTGGCCCAGGCGGAACGAAGACAGCCACGCCGGACAGGTCCTGTCAACTCCCGCACCCAACCCACAACCACCGCGAGCAGAAAGCCCAAAGCACGCAGCCCGGGAGTTGATAGGGCCTGTCCGGCGTGGCAGGCTCCGGGCCGACTGGGGCACCGAGGAGCCCGATCCGACACACCCAAAAGGTAACCCACCACCCAAAAAGACTGATCCATGGGGATCCTTGGGGGTTCCTGGCCCGCCGGAGGCACAGCAGTAAACGCACCCTGACACGGCGGCGCAACCCATAGGCAACCAAGCACAGACCGACCCGCGCCACTCTCCCCACCGCAACCAACCTACAAAGCCGCGTCAAACCCCTGCTTCACCAGCAAATCGCTCCAAGATCTCCTGAACAGTCTCATCCACAGTCTGACCGGAAGTGTCCAGCCACAACCCGATCCGAGGCGTCTGCCGCCGCAGATACGCATCCAGATCAGCAATCGACTCGTCCCCCGGCTTGTACGCCACTTTCCCGCGAGTAGCGCGCCTAGCCTCATCACGCTCCCGAACAATATCCGGGTCGGGCGCAAGCACCACTACATACAGAGGCCGGGCGCGAATTGTCGCGACCATGTTGGTCAGATATCCGCCGAGCACGATGTCCTGCAGGACCACCGCAAAACCGGCATCCGCATAGCCATCGGCAACAGTCGCGGCGAGCGCATACCGCAGCTGCAACTGCCGAAGCGCCTCGGGCGGTGGCTCGGCCGGGCCCATGTCGACTCGGCCGTTGACCACCATTCGCCGGAACAAGTCACCACGCAGGTGCACAGACAACTCCAGCCGTTCCGCCAAAGCCTGTGCGACGGTGGATTTTCCTGACGCCTGGATGCCGGTCACGAGAATGACAGTCATGCCTTGGCCTTCCGCGTCATCGGAACTCTTCGCGCCATGGGAACTCGGCGAGTGCAGTTACTCACGCGCGTCAGCAATAGCGGTGCCGCCAGCGCCAGCACCAGCACCATCGTCTTCGCCATCGCCATCGCCATCGCCGCCCGACCCGAAAGGCAGGTCGTGACGGAAGACAATCATGGGCCCATGGCCCGGACCGTAATATTCATCAACTGTTTGCACATCGAACCCCAGGCTCGCATGGAACGCGATCGAGCCCCGGTTGGTAACCGACGTGATCGCCTTCAATCGAGTCGCGCCCTCGGCTTGGGCTGCTTCGGCGAAAGCCTCATACAGCCGGCGGCCGAGCCCCTCGCCACGGGCATCGTCCCGGGTCGCGATCAGGTGGACGTACCCAATACCGCGTGGGGTGACGAACCCGAACAGGTATCCCCGAATTCCCTCTACATCGCGTGCGACCAGGCAAGTCGAGCCGAATTCCTGCACCATCGCGAGCAAATGCAGCTTGCGTAGGTCGCGATCGTCCCAGTAACGCGGGTGGTCGGCGAGCACCTGATGGAAGTCTGCCAGGGCAGCCGGGGAGATCTGCGCATCCATAGGAGGATCATGGCAGAGCGCATGGCGGCTATCACGCATCACCTGCCACGCATCGCGTATTGCGTACCGCGGACTGCATACCTCGCACCGCGTACCGCGTACCGCAAATCGCACATCACTTACCGCCAGTCACATAACCAAATGTCACATGACACCCAGTCGAGTGAACCGATAGTCGAGTGACTGGCGTCCAACTGGGGAGCGACGACTGAGGAAGAGACGCGACACCCGCCAGCGCCTCTCCCCCAGCCAACCCGCCGATCCACCACCCTGTCCACGGATTGTCGTCAGGCCACATGTTGATGTCGAAACGGCGCTCGTGCCGATCCCGCCCGGACATATAAGGTCCTGGTGTGTCAGCATGGCTCCCGCTAGTTCGGGTCAGCCGGTTCGTTCCTGATCCCGCCCGCCCGCCCAGGCCGATGGAAGAAAGGCGCCCTCTACTTTGAGAGCCGTCGTCTACGCCACCGCGTTCGCTCTCGTGTTCGCTCTCTGCGGCACGCCGATGGCTATCAGGGTTCTCACCCGACATGGATTCGGGCAGCCGATCCGCGCCGACGGCCCGGCCACCCACCAGGCCAAGCGCGGCACGCCGACCATGGGCGGCGTGGTGATCGTGCTGTCCACGCTGCTGGCCTACGGGCTGACCAAGCTGGTCACCTGGCAGTCGCCGTCCGTCTCCGCGCTGCTGGTGCTGTTCCTGATGGCGGGCCTCGGCCTGGTCGGCTTCCTGGACGACTTCATCAAGATCTTCCGGCGCAACCCGGTCGGGCTCAGGCCCCGGTTCAAGATGATCGGGCAGTGGTCGGTCGGGATCGCGTTCGCGATCATGGCGATCCACTTCCCGAACGACCGCGGCTACCTGCCCGCGTCCACACACCTGTCGTTCGTGCGGGACACGCCGCTGGTGCTCGGGCCGGTGTTCTTCGTCATCTGGGCCGGGATCGTGATCGCGGGCGCCTCCAACGGCGTCAACCTGACCGACGGGCTGGACGGGCTGGCCACCGGGTCGTGCGTGATGGTGTTCGCGTCGTACGTGCTGATCGGGGTGTGGCAGTTCGGTGAGGACTGCCAGAACTTCAGCAGCCCGCCGACCGGCTGCTACCAGGTGCGGGACCCGCTGGACCTGGCGATAGTGGCGGCGGCGGTGATGGGGTCGTGTTTCGGCTTCCTGTGGTGGAACACGTCCCCGGCGAAGATCTACATGGGCGACACCGGGTCGCTGGCCCTCGGCGGCGCGCTGGCCGGGCTGGCCATCCTGTCGCAGACGCAGCTGCTGCTCGGCCTGCTCGGCGGATTGTTCGTGATCGTGACCATGTCGGTGGTGCTCCAGGTCGGCTGGTTCAAGATGACCGGCGGTAAACGGCTCTTCAAGATGGCGCCGCTGCATCACCATTTCGAGCTGCAAGGCTGGCACGAGGTCACGGTGGTGGTCCGGTTCTGGATCATCTGCGGATTGTGCGTCGCGTTGGGGCTCGGGGTGTTCTACGCGGGCTGGCTGACGGTCAAGTAGTCAGCCGCCGAGTAGTCGGCCGAGTAGCGGGCCTCAGATTCGCTTCCTACGCCCTCGGAACGGCGCACCTGGCATGATTCGGCGTACCCCGGGCGGCGCGAGCGGCCCGGGCCGTACCCGTCCACGGAGTCTAGGAGCCGACGAATGGTCGCCGCCGAACCCCCACCGCAACCGCCGCCACCGCTACCGGATGACGAACTGACCCTGACCGCCTACCGGGTGTCCGCGGACCCGCCGATCCAGCTGGTCCCGGCGCAGCGCAACCGGGACTGGATCGACGCGACCACGCAGCGGTTCGCCAGCCGGTGCCTGCCGCTGCTGATCGCGAACCAGTCCGGCTGGTGGCTGCTGAACAGCCACGACTTCACGGTCAGCTGGGACGGCACCCGGCGGTCGGAGGGGCTGACGGTGCGCTACTTCAGTGGCGGCGAACCGTATCCGGCGCTGAGCCACTTCGGGCACGGCGTGCTGACGTTCACGCTGCCGTTCCTGTTCCGTACCCCGCCGGGCTGGAATCTGCTGGCCCGCGGCCCGGCGAACCAGCCGAAGGACGGGGTCGCACCGTTGGAGGGCGTGGTGGAGACGGACTGGTCCACGGCGGCGTTCACGATGAACTGGCAGATCACCAGGCCGGGCATGGAGATCGCGTTCGCGAAGGGCGAGCCGATATGCATGATCGTGCCGCAGCGACGCGGGGAGCTGGAGGGTGTGCAGCCGGCGATCCGGCCGGTGGAGGAGATGGCCGACGCCGACAAGTACCAGGCGTGGCGGGACAGCCGGGCCGAGTTCCTGCGCGAACTGCCCGATCCGCAGTCCCCGGCGGCCAAGGCGGGATGGCAGCGGGACTACATGCTGGGGCGGGACGTCGACGGCGAGTATGTGCAGGAGCACCAACGGAAACTGCGCCTCCGAGAGTTCGAGGGCGAGGCATCCTTGGAGCAGGCGCCTGGGGAAATCACCAGTGACCCGGACGGGACGGATCCGGCGCTGAAGTTCTGGGCCTGAGGCCCGGAAAGTCTTCGCCGGGACGGGACACGAGATCTCCGGGGACTGACGCCGCGGCCGCCGGACGCCGCTACAGTGGGAGTCCGAACGGAAGCTCGCCGTCGCCGACCAGATCGGAGCCTGCGGTACATGAACCGCCACTTCACCGCCACCGGAGTCGTCCTGCACAATGGCAGTACCCTGCTGATCGAGCACTCGAAGCTCAATCTGTGGCTGCCGCCCGGCGGCCATCTGGAGCCGAACGAGGATCCGGTGCAGGCCGTGCTGCGCGAAGTGGCCGAGACGACCGGTCTGGAGTGCGCGCTGCTGGCCGAGAGCCGGTTCGCGCACGAGGCGGTGCAGGAGGTGCCGATCCCGTTCACGATCGTGTTGGAGGACGTGCCCGAGGAGGGCGACGCGGCGCAGCACATCGACTTCGTGTACGTGCTGCGGCCGCTGTCGGACCCGGAGGCGGTCGCGCCGCGGTCGGCCGAGGTGACCGGGTGGCGCTGGGTGCCGATCGGCCGGGTGGCCGATCTGCCGACCGCGCCGGAGATCCCCGCCCTGGTCCGCGCGGCCGCGGACTACGCCGGGGAGTAGCGCCGACGCCGGGCGGCGAACTCCCGCGGCCCACAGGCGGCGCGGCGAGCAGGCCGGATAAAGTCCGAGTATGCGCTATCAGACTCTCGGAAACAGCGGCCTGCAGGTCTCGGTGCTCGGGCTCGGCTGCAACAACTTCGGCGGGCGCCTGGACGCCGCCGCCACCCGCGGCGTGGTGGACGCGGCGATCGAGGCCGGGATCACCCTGCTCGACACGGCCGACATGTACGGCGGGGGCGGCCCGTCCGAGGAGTTCCTCGGCCGGGCCCTGGCCGGCCGGCGCCAGAAGGTGGTGCTGGCCACGAAGTTCGGGCACCAGAGCTTCGACATGGGCCTGGGCCCGGCGGCCGGGGCGAAGGGCGGGCGCGGGTACATCCGGCGGGCCGTGGAGGGTTCGCTGCGGCGGCTGCAGACGGACTACATCGACCTGTACCAGTTGCACACCCCGGATCCGGCCACCCCGATCGCGGAGACCCTCGCGGCGCTGTCCGAGCTGGTCGCCGAGGGCAAGGTGCGCTACATCGGCCACTCGAACCTGACCGGCTGGCAGATCGCCGAGGCCGCGCACGTCGCCCGGGAGATCGGCGCGGTGCCGTTCGTCTCGGCCCAGAACCACTGGTCGCTGCTGGACCGGGAGGCGGAGCAGGAGGTCGTTCCGGCCGCGCTGCACTACGGGGTCGGCGTGTTGCCGTACTTCCCGCTGGCGAACGGGCTGCTGACCGGCAAGGTGCGCCGGGGCGGGGGCATCCCGGCCGATTCGCGCCTGGCCGGCCGGTCGCATCTGGTCACGGAGGACCGGTTGGACAAGGTCGAGCGGCTGGCGGCCTGGGGGGACAAGAACGGGCGCAGCCTGCTGGAGATCGGGATCGCCGGGCTGGCCGGGCAGCCGGGCTGCTCGTCGGTGATCGCCGGGGCGATGTCGGCCGAGCAGATCCGGGCGAACACGGCAGCGGCCGAGTGGCTCCCGACCGCGTCGGAGGTGGCGGAGATCGACGAGGCGTTGCGCGGGCCCGCGGCCGAGTAGGGCGGCGGCAGCGTGGCCTTGGCGCTGCGTTGATGCGTTGATGCTTTCGGGGTACGGATCGGCCGCGGCGGCCGTGGGTTCGCCGCCGCCGGGCCGGGCGTGCCCCGAACGGCCGTCCCGATGGACTGGCCGGAGCAGGCCAGACGATCCGCGGTGGCCGGGCCTTGACTCTCACACCGTGTCAGGCTCTGCAATGGAGGCATCATGTTAACCATCGGAGACTTCGCCAGACATGGCCAGGTGTCGGTCCGGATGCTGCGCCACTACGACGCCATCGGACTGCTCCGGCCCGCGCACGTCGACGCGTCCAGCAACTACCGCTACTACCAGGCGGCCCAGCTGTCCCGGCTCAACCGCATCATCGCGCTCAAGGAGTTGGGCTTCACCCTGAACCAGGTGGAGTCGCTCCTCGCCGAGGACGTGGACGTGGCGGAGTTGCGGGGCATGCTCCGGCTGCGCAGGGTGGAGTTGGCGGCCGCGATGGCCGATGCGGCCGCCCGGCTGGCCCAGGTCGAGGCGAGGCTCCGGATCATCGAGAGTGAGGGAACCATGCCCACCGACGACATCGTGGTCAAGACCCTGCCCGCCGTGCGGCTGGCCGAGCTGACCGCCATCGCCGAGGACTTCGAGCCGCAGTACGTCGGCCCGGCCATCTCGCCGCTCTACCCCGCGTTGTGCGGGCGGCTGGCCGAGGCGGGCGTGCCGATCGTCGGGCCCGGGCTGGCGTACTACGAGGACGGCCCGGAGAGCGGGTCGATCCGCGTGCACGCCGCGATGCCGGTCGGCCCGGACGCGGCCGGGGACGTCGGCGGGGGCGTCGCGATCGTCGACCTGCCGCAGGTGGAGCGGGCGGCGACGATCGTGCACCACGGGTCGATGGACAACGTGATGGCCACGGGCCAGACGCTCGCGCGGTGGGTCGAGGCGTCGGGGTTTCAGCCGGTCGGATACGTGCGCGAACTGTATCTGGACTGCCCGGAGGACAAGGACAAGTGGGTTACCGAGTTGCAGCAGCCTCTGAGCTGAGCGCAGTTTCTGGAGGCCTGCGCAGTATCACTGCGCAGTAAGGGCGGCTGGCTTTCTGTACCGTCCAGCCGGTACAGTAGGAGCATGACCCGTGACCGCCTGCTCGACGCCGCCGAGGCGGTGCTGGCCGACCACGGCTCCCAGGGCCTGACCCTGGCTGCCGTGGCGGAGCGCGCGGGCGTGAGCAAAGGCGGGCTGCTGTACCACTTCGCGACCAAGGACGCCCTGATCCGCGCGCTGATCGAACGGCTGGTGGCCGGGTTCGACGCCCTGGTCGAGTCCTACCGGAAGGAACGGCCCGGCTGGTACACCCGCGCGTACGTCGAGGCGAGCTTCGCCATCCTGGCCGACCAGGACCCCGACCTCGCCCGGCGCCGCTGGGCCGCCCTGTGCGCCTCCTCCACCGACCCGCTGTTGCGCGCGCCGCTGGCCGAGGCGCAGCGCCGCTGGGTCAACGACCGGCTGGCCGAGGAACCGGACCCGGACCTGGGCCAGCTGGTCCGCTTCGCGGCCGACGGCGTCTGGGAGGCGGCCGAACTCGACGAGTCGCTGCTCAGCCGGGAACGGCTCGCGACGCTGCGGGACCGCCTGCTCGCCCTGGCCCCGACGCCGTGAAGTAGCGAGCGAAAGTAAGCAGGAGCGGCGGTAAGCAGCGGCGCGGTGGTACGGCCAGAGGCCGGCACCTCAACGGCACCGCGACTCCCCCATCCCGACGATCCGATCCACGCACCACCCTGGCGCCTCGGGCGCCGCACCAAGGAGCTGTTACCCATGTCAGCCAACACCCACCTCTCCCGGGCACGGCTGGGCATCACCCTCACCTTCGCGCTGGCCGGAGCGTTGTGCGCGGTGTGGACCGTGCGCATGCCCGCGCTCAAGCAGAAGCTGGACCTCACCGACACGCAGCTCGGCCTGGAAGTGCTCGGGTGGGGCGTCGGCGCGTTGATCACCATGACGCTGGCCGGCCGGATCATCAGCCGGTTCGGCAGCGCAGTGATACTGCGCACGGCGTTGCCCGCTACGGCCGCCTGCCTCGCCCTGGTCGGCCTGGCGCCGACGTTCCCGCTGCTGATCGCGGCGGGACTGGCCTTCGGGCTGTGTTTCGGGCTCGTCGACGTGGCCATGAACACCCAGGCCTCCACGGTCGAGCGCGGCTACGGGCGGCCGCTGATGGGCGGCATGCACGCGGGCTGGTCCCTCGGCGCCGTGACCGGCGGGCTGCTCGGCGCGTTGACCGCGCTGCTCGGGCTCGGGTTCACGGCCGCGTTGGGCCTGGTCGCCGTGTTGTCCGTGCCCGCGATCATTGCCGTCGGGCCGCTGTATCTGGTGGATCTGGCGCCCGATCGCGAGACCGGATCGGGGGCGAGCAGCGCGACAGGGGCAACGAGCGATGGTCCAGTGAAGCGGCGCCTGCCGCTCCTGGTCTACCTGATCGGCGCGCTGATCTTCTGCGGCTACCTCACCGAGGGCTCCGTCGCCGACTGGAGCGGGGTCTACCTCCATGACACGCTGGGCAGCACGCAGGTGATCGCGGCGCTCGGGTACCCGTTGTTCGAGGCGGCCATGTTCGCCGGACGGGTCTCCACCGACCGCCTCACCGCCCGTCTCGACGCGCGGATACTGTTGACCGCCGCGGGGATCAGCAGCGCGGCGGCCTTCGGGCTGGTGGTCGCGGCGCCGTCCGCCGCGGTCGCCATCATCGGGTTCGCCCTGGTCGGCGCGTGCGTGTGCGTGGTGACGCCGCTGGCCTTCTCGCTGGCCGGCGCGAGTGCTGCGGACCGGCCGGCCCAGGCGATAGCCGTGGCGAGCACGATGGGGTACAGCGGGCTGCTGCTGGGTCCGGTGGCCATCGGCCTGATCGCCGGGGCGAGTTCGCTGCACGTCGGGTACGCCGCGGTCATCGCGTTGTGTCTGCTGATCGCGGTGGGCGCGCGTTTCCTGCCCAGCGGCCAGCACATCGTCCCGTCGCACGCCGCGCCGGACGCCTCCGCCACTCCCGGCGCACCCACCGGCGGGCCGGGGGCTTCGGCGGCGATGCCCGCGGGTATGTCTGTATCCGTCGTCACCAGCGAGCCCGCGCGCGGCTCGGTTGCCGAACCCGTCTGCCCGCGCTGATCCGGCGCCGGGAACCGGCGTCCGGTCCGAGCCGTTGTCCTTGGTGCCCACCGCTCACCGCAGTCGTTCCCGCCGTACCAGTCGATGAGTCCGCTCAAGCAGAGGGGATGCGCCGTGCCATACCGCCTACTCAACGTCGAGGACGCCGTCCGGACCAGCAACGGCCTGAAGGTCGAGCCGGGTGTCAGGCTTCGAGCACTGCTCGGGCGGATACCCGACGAGGACGTGCCGGTGCCGGGCGACCTGCTGGAGATCCGGTTCCCGGACGGCGGGGAGGACCGGGCGCAGGTGGCGGCGTTCGGCTGGGAGGGGTTCGACGCCGGCGGCGGGAAGCTCTACCTGAACACCGATCCGTCCGATCCCCGGTTCAGTCTGACCATCGCGGGCGACCTGCAGCCGACGGCCGTGCCGCGCGGCTCGGAGATCTGGCTGATCGACCACGGCCCGGCCCGGCGCTGGAACACCGGACGCGGCTGGGACCTGATCGCGCAGATGGCGCGGCTCTCGAGCCGGCTGGTCGACCCGGGCAGCATGGACCTGGCCGCGGATCCGACGATCGAACCGGCGGCCGAGGCGGCGGAGCCGGAGGTCGAGCCGGTGCTGGATCCGGTGCTCGACGCCGTGCGCGATCCCGCGGTGGATCGGATGATCAGCGCGGTGATCGATCCGGCGCTCCGGCCGCGCCGGAGCTGGCGCAGGTTCTGGCGGCGGTAGACGGTCGCGGGCGGGCGCGGGCAGCGTTGGCGCCTGCCGTCAGGCCTGATTCGGCCAGATGACGAACTCGTCGAAGGCACGCCGGGTGGCCGTCTCGCCGATCTCGTCGATCGCCGCGCGGATCCGGTGCAGGTGGTCGACTGTCATCTCCAGCGGAGGCTCGTCGGGCTGGTAGGTGGTGCGCACCGGATAGTCCACGCCCGGCTGCCGGGTCATCTCGATGTGGCAGCCCAGGACATGCGAGACCGGCCTGGTGTCGCAGAACTCGATCAGCCTGTCGATGCTGCGGGCGAACGCGGGCCAGTCCTGGATGTACAGCCGCCCGCGGTAGATCGTGTCGCCGGTGAGCAGGAAGCCGGTCCACGGGTCATAGAAGGTGACCGAGGAGTCGTGGTGTCCGGGCGTGGGCAGGCATTCGAGCACCCGTCCGCCTAGGTCGACCCGTCCGACGGCTTCGGGATCCGGGCCGAAGCCGAAGAACTCCCAGGCGGCCGAACGCTGCGCGCCGATCACCGTGGTCTGCGGACGATCGGCGAACTGTCCGTCGCCCGCGATGTGGTCGCCGTGCGCATGGGTGTGGACCACGAGCAGCTCGTAGTCCTCCTGCGGGTGGCGCGTGAGCCGCTCGGCGAGGAGTTCGTCGACGACGCGGCGCAGCGGGAAGAGCTCCGGGTCGGCCGTGGCGCCGGTGTCGATCAGCAGGGCTCTGTCATCGCCGAACAGGAGGTAGAGAAACGGCGCCTCGTAGTCGATGGCCTTGTTCTGCCTCAGGATGACCGTGTGCTCGTCGTGGGCGTAGACCTGGATATCAGGGTCGGTATTGTGTTTGGCCGACTCCGAGCCGTGGATCCAGCGCACCGGCAACGGCTGGGTCTGCGCGTTCGCGGCCATGTCGCAGAGCTCTGCTAGCAGCCGGACTGGGCGATCTTCTCCGCGATGGCGCACGGTTCCTCGACCGGGGCGCCCGCGGCGTGGTGCGCCGCGACGATCTCGCGCAGCATCGTGTGCAGCCGGGCCTGGTCCTGCCCGCTGAGCGGGGAGAGCAGGCGCGCCTCGGCGTCCTGCACCGCGGCGTCCAGTTCGGCCAGCCGGGCGGTGCCGACCGCGGTGGCCCGGATCAGCCGGCTGCGGCGGTCGTTCGGGTCGGGCAGGCGCTCGACCAGGCCGGCCCGTTCCAGGTCGTCGACCAGGTACACCATCACGGTCCGGTCCAGGCCCAGCTGCTTGGCCAGTTCCGCCTGGCTTCGGGAGCTGCGATGCACCGCGCCGGCCAGCACCTGGTAGCCGCGCGGGCCGTGCGGCAGGTCGGCGGTGGCCTGGTCGATCGAGGACAGGTGGGCCCGGAAGCACTGGGCCAGCAGCCAGCCGAGGTTGTCGTCGAAGCCGGCCGGCAGTCCGAGCAGGCCGGGGACCGCCGCGGCGCAGGCGTCCTGCGCGGACTGGGTCTGCGTCGCCTCGGTGGTCATCCCCCCATGATAGCCGACCGCCCCGTTTGACAACTAATCTGCGTCACAGATAATCTCCGAATTAGATCAGTTGTCCTGCATATCACATTTGGAGAAGCAGATCATGGCCCACCTGCTGCACGTCGACTCGTCCGCGCTCTCCGCCGGATCGGTGTCCAAGGAGATCGCCGACACCTTCCGCAAGACCTGGAACGCCGAGCACCCGGACGGCACGGTCACCCACCGCGACCTCGGCGCGAACCCGGTGCCGGCCCTGCCCGAGGCCGGGATCTTCGCCGGCGCGGTAGCGGCCGAGCAGCGCACCCCCGAGCAGGCCGCCGCGTTCGCCGTGCGCGAGGAGCTGATCGGCGAACTCGAGCAGGCCGACGCCGTGCTGTTCACCGTGCCGATGTACAACTGGGGCATCCCGGGCACCTTCAAGAGTTACCTGGACCAGATCATCCTGGTCGGCCGCACCATGATCGACGGGAACCCGCCGCTGGCCGGCAAGCCGGTCACCGTGATCCTGTCCTACGGCGGCGGCTACGACCCGGGCACCCCGCGGGAGGGCTGGGACTTCGTCCAGCCGTACCTGGAGAAAGTGCTCGTGCAGGCCCTCGGCCTGGACGTGAAGTTCATCAAGGTGCAGCTGACCCTGGCCACCCGGGTCCCCGCGATGGAGTCGCTGATCCCGGCGGCCGAGCAGCTGCGGGCCGACGCGCACGAGAGCGCGGAGACCCACGCCCGCGCCCTGGCCTCCGCCTTCGCCGCGGCCTGAGCCGGATCAGTCCAGACACCCAGGCCGTTCCAAGATCTTCAGTAGCCTCCTGGAGCGGCCGTACCCGTGTCGACGGGTGCGGCCGCTCTTCTCGTGGCTCACCACGTATGGCAAAGCCCTGTTTGCCGACCGGAACCGCCCGAGCCGCCGGGTCCGGTCAGATCCCCACCGAGTGGAACGCGAACCGGGCCGCGCCGATCAGGCCGGCCCGCCGGCCCAGCGAGGCCTGGCGCACCTCCAGCCGGCGCACGAAGTCCAGGGCCGCACGGTGCGCCACCCGCTCGCGCAGCGGCGCCAACAACACCTCGCCCGCGGCCGACACCCCGCCGCCGACCACGACCACGTCCAGGTCGCACAGGGCCGCCGCGCCGAGCACCGCGGCCGCGAGCGCCTCGGCCCCGCGGGTGAACGCTCCCCGGGCCACCGGGTCCCCGTCCCGGGCGGAGGCGGCCAGTGCCCGCGCGTCGGCGCCGACCCAGCCGGCCCGGCGGGCGTAACGCACCATCGACGGCCCGCTGGCCGCGGTCTCCACGCAGCCGCGCGCGCCGCAGGGGCACTGCTCCATGTAGGAGTCGGCGTAGATGTGGCCGATGTGCCCGGCGTTGCCGGTCGGGCCGCAGAACGGCTCGCCGTTGAGCACCAGGCCGCCGCCGACCCCGGTCGACACGACCAGGCCGAGCAGCGCCCGGCTGTCCGTGCCGGCCCCGCACCACTGCTCGCCGATCGCGGCCGCGGTGGCGTCGCCGAGCAGCGCGGTCGGCACCCCGCCGACCACCTGGGCGACGCACTCGACGATCGGGAAGTCCCGCCAGGCCGGGATGTTGACCGGGCTGACCAGTCCGGCCACCGGGTTGAGCGGGCCGGCGCTGGCCACCGCGGCGGCCACCGGGCGGTACCCGTCCACGGTCTGCTTGATCAGGTCGGTCAGCGCGGCGGCGACCACGTTCGCCGACCCGGCCGCGGCGGCCGGGGTGCGCACCTCGCGGTGCAGCAGCACCTCGCCGGTCTCGTCGACCAGGGCGGCGGCCAGTTTGGTGCCGCCGACGTCGACGGCCAGCACGTGCTGCGGTTCCGCGGTGGGCATGAGGATCCTCACTTCTCGATCGGTTCGTTGGCCGCCCGGGCCGGTCTGGGCGCCGGTTCTGGCCCGGGCCGTCCCCGCCCCACTCTTGACCGGTGTCATACCTGAGTCTGAACTGTGCGTTGCGCCGAAGTAGTGCGTGAAGTCTGCATCAGTGTCGGTGTTCCTGAGTTGTCCGTCGGGTCGGGCCTGAAACTTACATCGGTGCTTACGTACTTACGTGCCTTGCAATGCCGTGCCGGTACCACCACACAGTCCTGCTATGCCGCTTCCTTGTCACGCCATGCCACGCTGTGACGTGTCATGTCATACGTTTGCCACGCCTCACGCCTTGCCGCACCGCCTCGCCGAGGTGCGGCCGTGTCTCCTGCCGTTATACGCATACATCGCCCGCTCGCGGCGGCGCGGCTGTGACGTCGCGCCGCCGCGGCCGGGCGGGTGGCGCGGCCGCCGTCCCCGGCGCCCGCCTGGACGCGTCGGAATCGACGGCCGCACCGACCGGACCGGGCCGCGGTCACCGGGTGACCATGGCTCCGGCCGGGCTGGTGCCGTGACCGGATCCGGGATCCCGGGCGCGGCCGGCCAGGCCGACGCCGCCCAGGTCGGCACGGGTCCCGGCGCGAAGAGCCCCACTGCGAGCCCCGCTGCCGGATCCGTGCCGGACCGGACCGGCCACGGTGGTCCGCGGACCGGCGCCGGCGGCCGGCCGACCGCCGGACCGGGCCCGGACCCCCTGGTCCCCGAACCGGTCGCCGCCCGGCCCCGTGGCCCGGGCGGCGGCTTGCTGCGCCGCGGTACCCGCGGCGCGCGGGTACCGGCCGCGGGCGGGTGTGGGACGGGACAAGCGACCACCTCGGCTGGTTAAGGAACCTTACCAAACACTCGACCGGCCGGCCTCCGGTGCGCACCGGGCGGCCGACCTGCGCCGACTCCTGCCAGACAATGCTGCGGGCCCGAGCCGGAGGCACGGCGCGACAACGTTGTCATTGCTGGAATGAACTCATGGGCCGACCGTCCTTGTCAAGCAGTCGGCGGTAATTTCCGACGGCTCGGAACCGTCATGAGACCCTGTCGTGACCGGCCGGTTCGCCCGGCCCGCGGCCGCCCGCCGAGGCCGCCCGGAGCCGGCCGCGGCGAGGCGTCCGGCCGGGTGGGCGCGTGCGGGCGGGAACCGCCGTTCGGCGCGTTCGCACAGCACAGGAGCCCGGCGGCCGGGGTGTGAACGATCACGGGATCCGGCCGCCCGGGCGCCGCAGCCCGGGTGCTGGTCGGAGCGTCGCGGGGCGGCTTGGGACGGTCCGCGGCGCTCCGACCAGCGCCCGGAAACGTTTGCGCCTCCGGACCAGGGTGTGACGGCGAACACGCTCATGCAGCGCAGTTTGCCGACACTGTTGCCGATCTTGTCGGATCAGTCAGCTGACCAGTGGTCTTACCGGCGGTCGGGCATGTCGGCGGCCGACCCCGCCCCGCCGCCCGGCCCGGCGCTCACCACCGGCGGGTGGCGGACCGGACCAGGCGGCGGGTGAAGTCGGTCCTCGGCCGGGCCCACAGGGCCCGCAACTCGGCCGGGAACCAGGGGAACGTCCAGATCGAGAGCCCGACCCGGCGCCCCTTGGTCCCGGACCAGATCAGGAGCGGGCTGAACAGAACGAACACGATGATCATCGCGATAAAGAATGTGGACACAATGACCGGAGCCATGACAACCAGGAACAACCACATCAACCACTGTCCCAAACCGCGCAAGACGGATGGAACCAGCCTGCCTGCCGGCCTCGGCCGAACTATCCCCTGCTCCACTCCCGACCAGCCGGTGCGCGAGCGTTCCTCCCTGCCCATGCCACCAGCATATTCGCGCATCCCGTTGCCAGCCACGGATTCCCCGAACCTGCTCGCGCCACACTCCCCGGTAGCGATCCGCGATCAGGCCTCCGTTTCGTCAAGTCGCCGACCGTCGCGCCAGTCGGGTAGCCGGGGCGCATTGCTGCGCCCCGGCCCCCTCAGAGTGAAGTAGGCCGCCGGCGAGGTGCCCGTGGCCCGGGTCCTTTTCCGACGGCCCCTTCCCGAACCGTGCTGGCGGGTTTCCTCGCACACGGCTCTCCAGTGCTCTACTTCCGGGTGGTGGTTGTGGCCCGCCCGGCG
>DASZBX010000009.1:0-24603 GCA_035943635.1 Actinocrinis sp.
GTCGTTGTCCGGCTCCACCGCCAGCTGCACCCGCCGGGCGCCGTCGTCCCGGATCCGGCGCAGCGTCTCGCGGGCCAGGTCCCGGCCGTAGCCGCCGCCGCGCAGCCCGGGGGTGACCCCGAGCCCGAGCAGCCAGCCGACTCTCGGCGCGGCCGAGACCGCGCCCAGGCAGTAGCCGATCAGCCGGGCCCCGTCGTCGGCGAGCAGGCAGTGCCGGGCGTGCAGGTCCATCAGCTGTCTGAGGGTGAAGAAGGGGTAGGCCAGGATGCCGAAGACCTCTTTGTCCAGCACGTGCAGGGCGTCGAGGTCCTGTTCCTTGGCCGAGCGGATCACCACGGGTCCCGTTGGTCACCGCCCATCCGCTCCAGCCCATGTCGAGCCCGCCCACGTGGCGCTGCTCCCAAAGATCCGGCGACGCGGTGCCCGGTTCGGGGTCGCAGCCAGCTGGGGTAGCCGTCGAAACGACGGCGCAATCAATGGATATGCAGATGTCCCTGCTCAAATTAGCTGGCATCTGATCACGCTTTGACCTTCTCGGTGCCACGAGGAATGAGAGGGCAATAAGCGAGTCTTCTACCGTTTTGCACCTTGGCTTTGATCAGGGTTGCTGGTCGACGAGGGCAGTGCGTGCCTGAGGGCGGGGCTGTGTGAACAATCCGGGTTCGGTCTCGTCGAGTAATCCGAGGCTGACCAGGCGTTTGAGCTTTGCGCGAGTGCCTTCGACGTGCTTGGGTAGAACCGGCAGATCCAACGTCAGGCACAGGTCGCGGGCGCGTAGCGGTCGGCGTTCCTCGTCGAATACGGCCATGATCTGCTGGTCGGCCGCGCCGTCCGGCAGGACCGGGGCCGGAGGCTGTTCGAGGTCGAGGTCGGCGGCCATGGCGCGGACGGTCTTGGCCGTGATCTGCAGGGCTTCGCGTTCGGCTTCCACCTCGCGCAGGCGCGCGGCCAGTTCGCCCACCTCCTCGGCCAGTTGCCGTTCGCGCAGCTCGATTCCATCCAGCAGCTGTTCAAGGACCGTGTGCGTCATCTACGCCTCTCGCCACGTGGCGGGCGTGCCGCCGAGCCGGCGCAGTATCCGCCCGGCAGAGGCCCAGTAGATCCTCGACTCCGCCGAGGCCGGGGCATGCTCGTAGTCGCGCACCAGCCGCCTCTCCAGCATGTTCAGGCCGTTGGCCTGTTCGACCCGCCAACGGATCGGCTGGGGCACGAACCCCCTCTCCTGCGGGTTGCGTTCGACGATCTCCACATCGATGCCGAGCTTCGCACCGTGCTCGACCACGCTGGTTTTGAACCCCTGGTCCACTAACGCCTTGCTCACCCGGCTGTAGCCCGAACCCGCGACCTTGTCCAGCAGCGCAGTGCCGATCGCGTTGTCGTGCACCGACGCCGCGACGACCACCACCGCGATGATCAGTCCTATGACGTCCGCGGCCAGCCCACGCCGACGGCCTGGGGTCTTCTTGGCCGCATCCAGGCCCGTCGTGGACTTCGGCACCCCGGCCGCCGCACGCACCGACTGCGAGTCGAGTACCATCAGGCTCGGATCGGCGTTGCGCCCGGCCCGCTCGCGCACCATCATCCGCAGCACATCGTTGATCCGCCGGTCCAAGCCGTCGCGCTTCCAGACATCGAAGTAGTAGCGCACCGCACCGGTCGGCGGCAGGTCGTGCGGCAGCAACTCCCACTGGCAGCCGGACCTGGTCTGGTACTGCAGCGCATTGACGATCTCGCGCAGCTGGTAACGCCCCTGGTGGCCGCTGACCGACGGATGCTGCGCCTTCCACGCCGAGATCAGCGGCTCGATCACCATCCACTCGGCATCGGTCAGGTCGGTCTTGTACGCCTTGCGCTCACCCACCACCCCAGCCCACCACGGCCAACCCCGCCGACGAGCCGAAACCCACCAACACCACACGTTCTGACTAACCCATAACGGTAGAAGACTCGCTTATTGCCCTCGAAGATCGCGTTGGCGAGTTCGAGGCGGGTGCGCCGGCGCTGTCGGTTAAGCAGTTCGGTCTGCATCCTGCCCCAGAACGACTCCATCATGGCATTGTCATAGCAGTCTCCGATCGAGCCCATCGACGGCACCAGCCCGGAGTCCAGGGCACGCTTGGTGAAGGCCCAGGAAGTGTATTGCTTGGTCCGAATGTATGATCGTCCCCTGTTTCGGATCGGGCGCCCGGTTGCCAATAGCCATGCTCAGCGCGTTGGTCACTAGGGCGGAGGTCTGACTGGCATCGATCGACCAGCCCACCACCCGGCGCGAGTAGGCATCGAGAACGACCGCGCAGTACACCTTGCCCTCCCGCGTGCGGGAGCTCGGTGATGTCGGTGACCCACAAATGGTCGCGTGCCTGACGGGCGAACGCGCGCTGGACCAAGTCGGAGGCCGTCGGCACTTCTGGCCTCGGCCGGCGGCTCTTGATTGCCCGGTAGGCCTTTGAGCCCGGCCCGGCTCATCAACAGCTCGACGGTGCCGTGCGAGACCGCGATGCCGCGCCCTAGCGTGAGCTCGGCGTGCACCCGCCGGGCCCCGTAGACGCCTCGGGAGGCGGTGTGCACCGCGCCGATGACCTCGGTGAGGAACGCATGGCGCAGCGATCGCGCCGAGGTAGTGTGCTTCTTCCACCGGTGTTACCCTGATTCCGAGGTGCGCAGCACCCGGGCTGCGAGCTGCACCGGCAGTCCCTCGTCGGCCATCACCGTGATGGCCTCGAACCGCCTCGTGGGGGCACCACCGCGTCGAGCAGCTCCGCGGCGCGCCGGTGGATGGCAGCTCCTGCTCGAGCTCGGCGATGCGCCGCCGGGCCGCGATCAGCTCGGCGTTCTCGCTGCTGGGGATGCCCGGCGCCTGGCCGGTGTCGATCAGGTGCTGGCGGCGCCAGTTATAGATGGTCTGGTCGCTGATGCCGAGCATCTCGGCGACCTGCTTGACCGGCCCGGACGGCTCTCGCGGCCGTTCGCCCGCATCGACCGCGAGATGGCATGGCAAACTGCGCTTCCCGAGGAAGGCACTGGCGGAAGTGATCCGCAGTTCGGGGTTCTACCAGCGCGACCGGAGCAACTCCTCGCGCCCGTCTGCGGTCAGCTCGCCGCCGCCGCAACCACGCTCAACCCGATCCTGCTTGATCAGCGACGAAGCCCGTCGTCTACCCTGGCGAAGCGTTCACCAGCGCACCCACGGCACGTTCGAACTCCACCGAGTGCTTTCTGGTGCCCAAGCTATCTACCGCCAACCTCAGATATTCACCGGTCGTGGCTTGAGCTGGGTGAAGCTGCCCTCTGAATTACGAAAGGTGCTCCTGTCCTGCAAGGATGTGAGTGTCGAGTTCATATCCAGTGCAGAAGTAGGTGCACCTTTCTGGTGTCCAAGACTATCGGGTGGGAGCGGCAGTTGTCAGTGGCCGCCGAGGGTCGGGGGCTGATCGGTCACGCCGGGGCGGTGTTGCTGCGCCGGTGCGCGGACAAGACGGGGCTGACCTCGGCGTTGTCCACGGCGCTGGGGCGCCGGGGTTTACTGCCGGGCTGGGACCGGGGCGTGGTGCTGGTGCAATTGGCGGTGGCGATCTGTCTGGGGGCCGGTTCGCTGGCGGATATCGCGTTGTTGGGCCACCAGCAGGCGGTGTTCGGGGCCGCGCCGAGTGACTCGACGGTGCGCCGTGCGCTGGACGAGCTCGACGACCGTGCGCGAGCGAGGATCGCGAAGTCCCGGGCGTCGGTCCGCGCCCGGGTCTGGCGTCTGCTGGCCGAGCGGGAGGCCGGATTCCCGTGGGTTTGCTTGACCGGGAAGATCCTGACCGGGTGAGTTGTCGTGGACATCGACGGCACGCTGATCACCGCGCACTCGAAGAAGGAAGGCGCGGCCGCGACCTTCAAGAAGGGCTTCGGCCATCACCCGCTGGGCTCGTGGGTGCAGAACACCGGCGAATCGCTGGCGATGAAGCTGCGCCCGGGCAACGCCGGCTCAAATACCGCATCGGACCACATCGAACTGGTCAACGCTTCCATCGCCCAGATCCCGTGGCGGTTCCGGCGGCGGATCTTGTTCCGCGTCGACGGCGCCGGGGCCAGCCACGCGCTGATCGAGCACTTGACCGGCCTGAACACCGCCCGGCGCACCGTGACGTTCGTATGC
Organism: Actinocrinis sp.; assembly: GCA_035943635.1. Classification (GTDB taxonomy): domain Bacteria; phylum Actinomycetota; class Actinomycetes; order Streptomycetales; family Catenulisporaceae; genus DASZBX01. The sequence goes on from DASZBX010000009.1 coordinate 4,142, forward strand.
GGCTGGACCAGCACCGACGCCGACGAAAACGCGATCGCCGCGCTGCCGGAATCCGCCTGGACACTCACCGTCGATGTCGACGGCGAGGTGCAGGACGGCATCGGCGCCAGGCCCCTGGCACACGTGGCCGAGCTGACCGGCCTGGCCACCCGGCTCGAACACTGGCCGGCAGGGGTGCGGTTGATCGTGCGCCGCTTTGTTCCTGCTTAGTTGCAGTGTCTCAATGACTGTCGGGGCTTGGCGAGCGAGAGCGGAACACCCGAGTTTGTCCATTGCAGAATATTGCGCCGCATAGCTAGTCTCTCTGGCCATGCAACAGACGTTCTATTCTTCGGTGGGCTGGGAATCGTGGGGACTCGATGGTCGACCGGTGATTCCCGACGGGATGCCGATTCTGGTCGACGACGACCTGCTGTTCGAGGGCGCGCGAGGGCCGAGGTCCACGGTCGTGGCCAATCAGTGGCTGCGCGAACTTCCAGTCAGCGGGTGTCCGGCTGCGAAATCCTGGAAGTACTACGCCCAGGTGCTTCGAAGCTGGATGGAGTTCATTGAAGAGCACAATGTCGCGTTGTTCGATGAGCGGGCCAGGCTGAAGTCGGCGCTCAGTGCCTACGCAGTGTTCAGGGCGGCCGGGCCGGTGGCGCACCGGTTCGAGGCGACGACCTGGAACCAGCATATGAGCGTGCTCGGCAGTTTCTACCGGTGGGCGGTCAAGGAGGAGCGCGCCGCAGCAGAGCCGTTTACGTACAAGCTGGCCCTGGCCATCTACGCCGATCAAGCGCGGGAGATGCGGGTCAACCTCGCCACCCGCCGTGTCCCCGAGGCGCACGTCAGGGTCAAGTACCTGGAGCCGGAGTTCGTAGACCTGTTCCTCAAGGCGCTGGCGGGGCTTGGGCCGGATGGGAGCGAGGACGCGGGCTACCGTGGTCGGGAGTTGGCGCGCAACGCGGCAGTCACCCGGTTCGCGCTTGCCACCGGGCTGCGCTGCCAGGAGTTCAGCTACCTGCTCGCGATCGAGGTCCCGCCGCTCCCGCCCCTGCCGACGGCGGTGCCGGTGCCGTTGCCAGTTCCCGCCGGGTTGACCAAAGGCGGCAAGTTCCGCACCACGTGGGTCGGCTACGAGGCGCTGTCCGAGGTGCATGGGTATCTACGCATGTCGCGTGAGCTGTGGGCATCGGGCTCGCACTGGGCGCCGCCTCGATCGTGGGGCGAGCCGCTCGTGGTGAGCCAGGCGGATGCGGTCGGCGGCCGGGTGGACGGGCGCCGGGTGCGCTGGGCTCAGTTGCGCCCGGCCGAGCGGCGGCGGCTGGTGGCCCCAGGCGGCGGCTCGATGTTGCTGGCGCTGAAGTCCGGTGGCGGCCCGTTCACCGCGTGGGCCACCGTCTTCGCGCGCACCGGCGATCGGATCCGCGCCCGGTTCGAGCCCCGGTTCCCCCACATCGGGCCCCACGGATGCCGCCACACGTTCGCGATGACGCAGATGGAGAGGCTGGTGCGCGGCTACTACGAGCAGGCCGCGCGGCTGTCGCCCGGCTCGGAGGCGGACGCCGCGTGGCTGCTCTACCTCCACGCTACCGAGCCGTTGCTGGTGCTGCGGGACCTGTTGGGGCACAGTACGGCGCTGACCACGGAGAAGTACCTGCACCGGCTCGACATGACGCGGATCTTCCGTGAGGTGTACGAACGCGGCGCGGGAGGGCAGGACTCGGCCGATGCTCACGCCGCCGTACAGCTCGAGGTCGACGCCGAGTTCGACGAGTGGGAGGTGTGATGCCCGCCGAGCTCGCGCACGATCCGTTGACGGTCAGGTGGGTGGACGGTGACGGGGTGGCCGGCGCGCAACAGGTGCGCGGCGAGGCGAACCCAGCGCTGGCCAGGGACCTGGCCGAAGGACTGGTCGGCTTGGTCCACCCGCACGGCCCGGTCGGGGCCACCGACACCATCGAATCGTATCTGATCTCCCTGCGCCACGCCGTCGCCTGGTTTCGCGAACCACGGGTGGGCTCGGCCGCGGATCTGACCCGGGCACAGCTGGCCGAGTATCTGATGGGAACCGGGTTCAGTCGCGAATCGCACGTGCGCAGGATGCTGGTCTCTTTCGACGCGGTGCGCGGGGAACTGCGCGGGGACGTGCGCGCCCTGCTGGCCGGGCGCGCGTACAACACCCGGGGGCGCAAGCAGCCGCTGGCGCCCTACAGCGAGACGGCGTGGGCGGCACTGACCGATGCCGCGCGCCGCGCTTGCACCGAGTCGTTCGGCTCCTGGCGCGAGGCGATGGCGCTGGCCGAACATGGCCGCGATCCGCTGGTGGACGGCTTCACCCTGGAGAACGCCTGCTGGCACGTGAGGAACCGGGGTCCGGGCAAGGCGGCGGACTTCGCCGGGATACTTGGCAAGAGCCCGAACCGCTTTCTGGCCACGACCGACTTCACGGGCACCGTCGGGCGCGCGATGGCGATGCTGCTGCCCACCGCGAAGGTTTTGGCCGGCTACCAGGTGCTGTTCGGCATCTACACCGGGGTAGTGCCCGACGGCATCGCCGATCTCGACCTGGGCGACCTGGAGTGGGCCGGAGACGCGGCACTGCTGCTGACCTACGCCAAGGGCCGCACCAGCACCGAGAGCGTGACCCTGGGGGCGAAGCCGATCCGGCTACTCGAGCGCTGGCTGGAGCACTCGGCCCTGGCCCGCACCCAGGCGCCGCAGTCCCTGCGGGAGGCGCTGTGGATCCGCTACGAGACCGGCGGCAGCCACCCAGGGTGGGCCACCGGGCCGGTGCCCGGCCCGGCCATGCGTGACTGGGCCGCCGAGCACCAGGTGAGAGGCGAGGACGGGGCGCACCTGTCGATCCACCGGCACCGGATCCGCACTACGTTCCACGCGCTGCGCGACCGGCGGGCATGGACCGGGAGCAGCAGAACTCTGATCGACCCGAATCACAGCCCCCGGGTCGAGGCGGACAGCTACCTGGGCACCCCGACCGCCGCCCAGCGGGAGGCGCTCGAGGAGATCATCACGGCGGGCCAGGCCGAGGTGCTGCGCAAGGCCCGTCCCGCCGCAGCGCTCACCGGCGAGCAGGCGGCGGACTTCGCCGAGCGCTTCCCCGACCTGGTTGCCGCCGCGCGCTTGGACGACGCCGCGATCCGGGCCCTGGTGGGCGGCGAACGCGACGTTTTCGCGGCCAGCTGCGCGGACCACCTGGCCGGCCAGTTCGGCGCGGCGGGCCGTCCGTGTCCGGCCCGGCCGTGGGTGTGCCTGCTGTGCCCGCTCGCGCTGTTCGCCCCGCGCCACCTGCCCAACCTGCTGCGCCTTGGCGCGTATTTCGACCGGGCGTTCCAGGCCATGACGGTCGTGGAGTTCATGGCGGTGTTCGGCTACTACGCCCAGCGCGTCGAACAAATCCTGGACGTCTTCCGGGCTTCGGTCCCGGCCCTGGTCGACACCGCCAGCTGCGAGGTGGCCGACCACGACGACGAACTTCCCCTACGCCCCGAGGAGCGCACCGCATGAGCACCGAACCGATAGACACCATCGACGCGCTCCACGACAGCGATCCGCTGTTCGCCGGCCTGCGCCTATGCCCGGCCGCCGGGTTCGAACTGCCGCCCGGGGTGGCCGGGCCCATGTTCGACCTGGACGTGTGGGACTTCGGGCAGGTGATCGGCCTGGCCGAGTACCTGGTGCCGACCCAGGTGCGCTTGGAGTTCACGAAGATCTCCGACGCGCGCTGGCGCACGGTGGCCAAGGAGTTGGCTGCGGCGCTGCTGCTGCCGCAGCACGAGGCCGTCAAAGTGCTGCCATGCGCCTACCGGACCTGCCGGAGCATCGCCACGTGCAACGTCAAGGTCGAGGAGCTGACTCGCTTCTTCGCCTGGCTCGCCGACCAGAATGTGGGATCGCTCGGGCAGGTCACCGACTTCCACTGCGCCGGGTACCTGGCCCACCGCTCCCGCAAGAGGGACGCGGCGGGCGACGACCTGGGCGAGGCGCGCTCGGCCGGCGCGCAGGCCGTGGCGCTACTTGCCGATCTGGCGAACTATCGGGAGGTGCTCAGCGCCGACCGGCTGCCCGTCGGCCTTCGGCCTTTCGGCGGCGCCACGGCGTCGAAGGTGGCCGGGCTAGTTCTGAGCAGGCAGAACAAGACCCTGACCGTGCCCGACGAACTGCTCCAGCCCTTGTTGGGCGCGGCGCTGTACCTGGTCGAGACCCTCGCCCCGCACATCCTGGCGGAACTGGACCTACTGGAGCGGCGCCGGGCCACCCCGCGCGCGCTGCCGCGGGGCCAGCGCACACCGGATTTCCAAGAGATGCGGGCGGTGCTGGCCCGGCAGGTTGCGCAGCGGCGCCCCCTGGATCGGGCCGCGATCACCATCCGCGACACCCGGGCGGCTGGCGGTGTGCTGCGGCGCGGGGACCCGCTCTACGAGGTGGCGTTCGACCCGGTGGCGCGCGCGGCCGGCTACGCGGTGTTCCGGATGCCATGGCTGGAGCACCTACGCGCAGACTTCGAGGCGGCTCTGAAGCAGGTCGGCATTGCCGAGTCCTGGTGCCGCGACGCCGCGCTCGTGCCCTCCTTCGGCGGCCGGACGCAGCTGGCCTGGACCGTGCCGCTCGACTCCCGCGCACTGAGCCATCTTCGATTCCTGCTGCGCTTCGCCTGCATCGTGGTGATCTCCGCGACGAGCGGAATGCGGTGGAGCGAACTGAAGGAGCTGTCGGCGGGATGCCGTCTTTCCGCGCGCGAGATCGCGCCGGGCAAGACGCGGTACAAGCTCGTCAGTAAGGTGATCAAGGGGCAGCCGTTCGGCGGCACCCAGGATCAGTGGGTGGTCCTGCGCCAGGCCTACGACTGCGTGGGGCTGGCCGAGCAGTTGCTGTTCGGCGACGCGGAACCGGGCCGGGCGCTGTTTTCCGGCATGTCATTTTCCACCGGGATGAAGGCGCTGCGCGCGTGGGTAAACAGCCCAGCCGGAGCGCGCCTGGGGTTGACGCCCTTGCCGCTCGGCTCCGTCTCGCCCCGCACGCTGCGCCAGACCCTCGCAGTCGCCCTCGCCTACCGCCCGAATGGGCTGTGGGCGGTGAAAGTACACCTCAAACATGTCAGTGTAGTGACAAGTGAGGGGTATGCCTCCCGCCCCGGCGGGGCCCAGGGCAGGTTCCTGGCGGAGGTCGGCACCCAGGAACAGCAGCGCAACCTGGAGATCGTCGCCGCACAGTACGAGCAGTTCACTCGCGGCGTCATGCCCTCGGGCCCGGGAGCCGACGAGTTGGTCCAGTTCCTGCAGTGCGTGGACGGCAAGCTCGGCAAGGTTGCCGGCCTCACGGCGAACGTGGTGCTGAGCGACCGGCAGGTGCAATCGATGATGGCCAGGCGCGCCAAGACACTGCACCTGGGCGCGGCCAACTACTGCTGGTATCAGGACCCAGACAAAGCGCTGTGCCACAAGCTCGCACGCCGCCAGGGCCAAGTCGCCGGGGTCCAGGGCCCGATGTTCAACCTGTGCGACTCCGCCCGGTGCCCGCAGGCCACCCAAGGTATCGAGCACCGCGAGGTGTGGGCGCGCACGGTCGAGCAGAACACCGTGTTCATCGGGCAGATCGGGCGCGGGCACAAGGAGGAGCGGGCCAGGTTGCAAGCCGATCTCGCCCGCGCCCAGCGGGTACTCGACGAGATCGACCGCACGGCCGCCGGCCGCGGCGGGACGGGCGAGGGCGAGAGGTAGCGATGCCCCGGATCACCGATGAGACCAGAGCGCACAACGAGGCCGCGATCCGCGCGGCCATGGACCGGCTGCTTCGCGGGCAGATCCCGCCCGGGGGCAAGTGCGATCTGAAGACCCTGGCCGCCGAGGCCGGAGTGCCGCGCACAGGCTTCTACCCGAAGGGCGCACGACCCGGGCCCTATCAGGACCTGGCCGCCGAGTTCGAACGACGCCTGGAACTGCTGCGACAGACAGGCCAGGCCCCGGACCCGCGCGAGGCGCAGATCACCCGGCTGAAGGTGACCGTGGAGGAGTTGCGCGCGCGGGTGTCGGCCCGGGACGAGGCGATCGAAGAACTGACGGCGTTCAAGACCCTGGCGATCTCGCGGCTGGCCGCCCAGCACGAGGAGATCGGGCGACTTCGCACAGCCCTGGACGGGGCCGGGAACATCCGTACCTTGCCAGTGCGGACCAGGGCGGCCGAGCCGCCCACACGGTTCGGACAGTGAATCGGTGCGGGCTATCGCCGGCGGTGGTCGACTGAGCGTCCCCAGGTTGCGAGGTGATCGAGGCCGCCTTCAGGCTGTTCCGGCATGGCGACAATATGCGCCGACAATCGTCGAACCAGGCGGATTCGAGATACAGACGGGTGACGACGCCTCGAGTGGTTCTGCCGATTGGGAAATGAACCACGCTGCCGGTCTTATTTCGACCCAGTGGTTCACTGACGACCTCGCAGTCGTCGGCAGTGACAGTGGCCTACACCCATTACATCCTCTGCCAACCGGACCAGCGGGGCGACTTCCAGGCGGCAGGGTGGACTATTTCTCGGCGGGCAGTGCCACCTTGAGCGTATGGAGGAGCGTGGCGTTCACATCCCACAGTCGCACGGCACCATCGTTGTAGCCGACGGCCAGTGTATTGCCGTCCGGGCTGAACGCCAGGCTGTATACGGGCCCGCCGGCCGCACTGGCGGCGGCGGCGAGAGTTTGGTCCATGGGTTGGCCGGTGGCCGGGTTCCACAGTCGTACTGTGCCGTCCTGGTTGCCGACGGCCAGCGTCTTGCCGTCCGGGGTGAACGCCACGGAGTTGACTGCATGGTTGGTGTCGGCGTAGCTGGAGGGTGTGCCGGTCAGGGGTTGGCCGATGGTTGCGTCGGTGGCGACGTCCCACAGCAGGACGACGCCGGTGTCCCTGCCGTCGGCCAGGGTTTTGCCGTCGGGGCTGAACGCGACGCTTTGGCTGTCGCCGGCGGCCAGGAGGCTGCCGACGGTTTTGCCGGTGGTTACGCTCCACAGCAGCACGGAACTATGGTCGCCGAAGTCGTAGCCGACGGCCAGGGTGCTGCTGTCCGGACTGAACGCCATGGTTGAGACAGCGTTGTCGGGGTCGGTGAGGGGCTGGCCGACAGGCGTGTGGGTGGCCACGCTCCAGATTCGAACGGTTCCGTCTCCGTTGCCGACGGCCAAGGCCTTGCCGTCCGGGCTGAACGCCACACTATTGACTCCGTTCTCCTCCGGGGCCGAGCTCGAGTAGATCAGGGGGGAGAGAAGAATGCCGGTGGCCGGGTTCCGCAACTCCAGTCCCGCACCGCCGACGGCCAACGTGGTGCCGTCCGGACTGAATGCCAGGGCGGACTCGGCGGTTTCGAAGATGGGTTCGCCGACGGATGCGCCTGTAACGGGGTTCCATCGGAGTATCTCTCCTCCGTAAGTGCCGGCGGCCAGGGTCTTGCCGTCCGGGCTGAACGCCACATTCGTGATCGAGGCTGCGACTATCTGCGTGTTGGTGCTGTCCTCATGGTGTGGGACAAGTACCGCCGCGGTGCCAGAAGCAAGAATCGTCAGGGCGATCACGCCGACCACCAGTTGGGACCGGCGGGTTCGGAGCAGCGGCGGCAGCCGCGAGCGGGTGCGCGTGGGGGCCTTGCCGGGGCCGGGAGCAGTCTTCTTGTCGGTTTCGGGCGCCGCGGTAGTCGTCTCGACAGGTTGAAGCGCTGGGCCGGCGGCCGCTGAAGATGCGGAACCGGGCTCAACCAGCAGAGCCCTCGAAGATGGGAGCGGGGACGGACCGGGAGCTGCCAGCGTAGGCACAGGCGCCGGTGACACAGCCGGCGTGCTGGTCTGGAGGGGTCTCGCGGGTGCAACTTCGGCCAGGGACCGGGCTGCGGCGGTGCGCACTCGGGCCGAGTCGTCGTGTTCTGTCAGGTCTCGCAGGGCGAGCAGGGCGGTGTGCCGAAGGGCCGGGGTGCCGGTGGAGAGCAAACGGGCCAGGTTTTCCACGGCTTCCAGGCGCAGCACGATCCGGTCGCTCTCGAGGTCTTCGCGGATGGGGCCGGGCAGGATCGCACCACGAACACTGCGCGCGAGCACCAGGGCGCCTTCGACTCGGCTTTCCTTCATCGGGGTCTGGTTCGGTTGCTCTCGGCGCACCTGCTGGTAGGTGTAGTCGTAGAGTTCATCGACCGTAATCTCCCCGTTGCCGTCCAGGTCCGCGGCCCCGGTTTCCAGGCCACGGACCAGGGCGCTGGTGAACACCGAGGGCTGACCATCGGACTCGGCCAACAAGGTGCCCTCGAAGGAGTACTCGGTGGCGTTGGACGCGGTCAGCACCACCCGCCCCAGTCCGCCGAACTCCTCGGCCACATGCACCGACCGGTCTGCCCGGCTCAAGGTCCCGCGGGTGAACGCCCCGCTGTAACAGCAGTCCAGGATCAGCACGATCCGCTGGGACGCGCATTCGGCCATCCGGTCGTCAAGGAACGCCGCCGGCACTGCGGTCGACGCCAGGCGGGTCAGATCGGTGTCCCGGGCGGCCAGGTGAAGCCGGCCGCGCATGTCCTTGATCCCGTGGCCGGAGTAGTGCAGCACGAGCAGATCCTCCCGGGCTCGGTCGGCGAAGAAATCGGCGATCTTCCGGCGGATCGCCGGCTCATCGTGATCCAGGCACACCTCCACCTCAAACCCCCCGATCAGCGGGTCCCCCAGCACCCGCTCCAACCCTCGCGCGTCATCGGCCGGGGCGCGCAGAGCATGCAACGCCACATCCTGGTATTCCAGGTTTGCGATGACCAGAGCCCGTCGAGCCCCTGCCGGCATAGGTGCGCCGGTGGCCAGCGCGACCAGGCGCTCCACGACGCGCTCTACCGCCTGCTCCCCGCCCTCCACCCGCTCCCCGCCCACCTCCAGCTCGAGTACCTGCTCACCGGCCGCCCGGGTCGCGCGCCACCGCTGGACCAGACGAACCAGCTTGGCCAAGACCTCAGCGGCCTGACTGGCGGTGACCACCAGATCCAGGACCTCGGACAGATCCGAGACGATCCCGCGCGCGTCCGGCGGTGTCGGGCCCAGCTCAATGCGCTCCACCCCTACCGCCCCGGCGTCGAGCAGTTCAACGCACAGCGCTTGCTCCAGCGCGTCCCGCTCCGACGCGCCCATGGCTTCCAAGCCACGCACGCGCAGAGAAAACTGTGTAGTGGATATCTGCGACACAACACACCTCAGACCTCATCGAGCCCAGGGGCAACCCCTCAATTGCGCCGTGCGCGCACAGTTTATCGGCCGCTACCCCAAGTAGACCAGAACCCTCACTTTCCACCTTTCGGCAGTCGACGACCGATTTCGGGCTACCTTGCTCAACGGAGGGAAGTCCGAAGATCGACTTGCCACGCAGTGCCCGTCGGGCATCGACCTCGGAGGCCCAGCCGCCATCGAACCATGATCAATATTGTCGACAACCGCCACCTCGATGCTCCAAAGCGCCTATTCCGCCCAATCTCGGCACCGAGGTGGAAGGCAAGCTCTCGAAGAACGCCAACCGGGTCTACCAAGCCGACCCGCACGGCACTTCCATCGAGTGAGTGACGGCGAAAGCTCCTAGGTGCAGCGGTTGGATGCCCGAATTCCGGCAGCACAGTCCGCCATACCCAACTGTGACATACGTCACAGCAGGACGGATCCGCCCCCCCCGGAAAGCAACACAAGGCCGCTTCCGCTCCGCTAACCCAGAGAGCCTGCCACTCACGCACTATGCGACACAACATGCATGGGACACATCGAGTGCAGGAACAAACGGCCCCAAGCCTTCCCGGCGCCACGAGCGCAAACTCACCACGTTCGAGAAGAACGCCGGCTGGCGCTACCAGATCCTGGCCACCACCATCGACAAACTCGACCAGGTGCCCGGATCCCACCACCCCCACTTCCTCGACGTCCTCTACCGCCACCGCGGCGGCGGGGCCGAACAGGCCGTGCGCACCGGCAAGGCACTGGGCCTGCGCAACCTTCCGTCCAAGACCTGGAACGTCAACCAAGGCTGGATCATCGCCGCGAACATCGCCAACGACCTGCACGCCTACACCCGGCTCCTCGGCCTCGACCTTGCCCGTGCCACCCCGGACACGCTGCGCTTCCGCCTGTGGCATCTGCCGGCCAGGCCCGCCGCCCACGCCCACCGGCGCATCCTGAAGATCGCAACCGACTGGCCCTGGGCAAGCGCGTTCACCGACTGCTGGAGACGCCTCGCGGCCCTCCCAGATCCCGGCTGAACGGCCAATAACCCGCCCGCGACCGGGAAAGGAGCAGCACAGCACCCCTCCGGGCCCGTGGAACCCGGCGCGACCGCAGCGACATGCGACGGACCGTCACCCAACCCCAGAGGACAAACCGGGCAAGCCAAGGGGATCATCAGGCAGCTGTGATACCTGAGTCATTGAGGTCAACTTCCCATAGACCTAATTGAAGGCCACTCCAAACGCAATCATCGAGTTGTTGAGGCGCGAGGTCGGTCACTGGACGTCACCCATTTCTGAACCATAGGACGCTAGCTGCTGCCTATGGCAGAGTGGTCGTTACTACTAGACGATTCTCGTGAGGAACCTTGTGAGCACGCTCGGTAGCTTCATCTGGTCAATTGCTGACCAGCTTCGAGGCCCCTATCGCCCCAACCAGTACGGGACCGTGATTCTTCCGTTCACAATCCTGAGACGGCTCGACTGCTTACTCGAGCCGGACCGCGCGGCGGTACGGGAGTTGGCTGCGAGGTACGAGAACTCGAACCGGCTCAAGGTCGAGGTCAAAAAGGTCACGGGGCGGGCGTTCTACAACACTTCTCATTACCAGTTTGCGAACCTCTTGGCAGATGCGGACGGGCTGGCGGACAACCTCGCTGACTACATTGACCGGTTCTCCGACGATGTGGACGTGTTCGAGTACTTTGACTTCAAGAAGGAGATCCTGGCCCTGGAGAAGGCCGGGCTCCTACGGGAGGTCGTCAAGTCCTTCGGCGCCGTCGACTTGCACCCCAACGTGGTGTCTAACGCGGACATGGGAGACGCGTTCGAGTACATTATCCGCAAATTCAACGAGGCCGCGAACGAGACCTCCGGAGACCACTACACACCGCGCGACGCGATCCGACTGCTGGTTGACCTGCTTTTCGCGGAGAAGGATGTCGAGCTTTCCAAGGGCAGCATCGTCCGCTCGCTGTACGACCCCACCGCCGGCACCGGCGGCATGCTCTCTCTGGCCGAGGAGCACGTGCTCGCCCAGAACCCCGATGCAAAGCTGAGTTTGTTCGGCCAAGAGTACAACCCGCAATCTTACGCCATCTGCAAGTCCGACCTGCTCGCGAAGAGCCACGACGCGACCAACATCGCGTTCGGCAACACGCTTACCGACGATGCTTTCAAGGGTCGTCGGTTCGACTTCTGTATGTCGAACCCGCCCTACGGGGTGGATTGGAAGCAGTATGCCAAGGCGATCAACGAGGATCGCGACTCCGCCGGCCCTTACGGCCGCTTTGCGCCGGGGCTCCCCTCGACCTCGGATGGGCAGATGCTTTTCCTGCTCCATCTGGCCCACAAGATGCGCGCACCCGAGGACGGCGGCGGTCGCGTCGGCATCGTCATGAACGGCTCGCCGCTCTTCAACGGCGGCGCCGAGTCCGGCCCTTCGAACATCCGCAGATGGCTGCTCGAGAACGATCTCGTCGAGGCGATCATCGCCCTGCCGACGAACATGTTCTTCAACACCAGTATTGCCACCTATATCTGGATCCTCGATAACGCTAAACATCCCAACCGCCAAGGCAAAGTGCAGCTAATCGACGGCTCATCGTTCTGGACCAAGATGCGCAAGAACCTCGGGTCCAAGGGACGCGAGATTAGCGACGATGACCGCGCCAAGGTCGTACGCCTGTACGCCGACTTCGAGGACGCCGATCCCGACCTCTCTAAGGTGCTGCGCAACGACGAATTCGGCTACTGGACCGTCACCGTCGAGCTTCCCCTGCTCGATGAGGACGGGAACCCTATCGTCGACCGTAAGGGCGCCCCGAAGCCCGACTCGAAAAAGCGTGACACCGAAAACGTGCCCTTCATCTACGGCGGCTCAACCGTCGGCGAGGCAGGGAAGCGCGAAGTGATCCAGGCGTACTTCGACGCGGAGGTAAAGCCGCACGTTCCTGACGCCTGGATCGACTGGGCCAAGACCAAGATCGGCTACGAGATCCCCTTCACCCGGCACTTTTACAAGTACATCCCGCCTCGTCCGCTCGCCGAGATCGATGCCGACTTGGAGAAACAGGTCGCCAAGATCCTCGACCTTCTCCGCGAGGTGGAGGGATGAGGGATTCTGTCCGCCTTAAGCGGCTGCTCTCGGAATCTGACGTGCGAGCGGGAGCGGAATCTGAGACTCTGCCGCTTCTATCGGTATCGATCAGTTGGGGCGTTCGGCGCCGGGATTCGGCAGGCACGACTACAAGGGCGGCGGCAGAGGATCTGTCTAACTACAAAATCTGCCGCTCGGGTGACCTCGTCATCAACCGAATGCGGGCGTTCCAGGGCGCACTTGGCATTGCCCCGGAGGACGGGATCGTCAGCCCGGATTACGCCGTACTGGAAGTCAACCCAAAGATCAACTCACGTTGGCTGAACTACTTCCTCACCAGTAGATCCACAGTGGCGACAATGTCCAGTCTGGTTCGAGGCATTGGTGGAACAGACGCCGGGAACGTTCGAACTCCCCGGCTTAATATGGCCGACCTGCTGTCGACAACCGCACCTCTCGTATCAGCAGAGGAACAGCGAGTCATCGCGGACTACCTCGACCGCGAGACGGCCCGCATTGACACGCTCATCGAAGAGCAGCGGAGACTCATTGACCTCTTCCGTGAGCGACGCCAAGCAATTATCGATGAAGCTCTCTCGGGGCTTGATGGGCCGAGAGTGCAACTGCGCCGGCACATTAGGTTCCTGACGAGCGGCTCTCGCGGATGGGGCGACTACTACGCAGACGAGGGAGAGCGTTTTGTTCGCATTGGCAACTTGCCTAGGGCCAACCTCGATCTTCGAGGTGAAGTCCAGTTTGTTGACATTCCGGCCGGTGTGACTGAGGGCTCGCGAACTATGCTGCAAGCGGGAGATCTACTTTTTTCCATTACAGCCTATTTGGGATCTGTAGCCGTAGTCCGGGGTAGCTGGGTCGGTGCGTACGTGAGCCAGCATGTCGCCCTCTGTCGCTTGGTATCAGAACACATGGATTCCAGATTTATTGGGTGGTTCATGCTGACGACCGAAGGTCAAGATCAGCTCAATGAGGGGGCTGCTGGCGGCACTAAGATGCAGTTGGCACTTGATGACATCAGGGAACTTCGGGTGCCACTCGTGACCATCGGCCAACAGCAAAGCATTGCTGCCTTTCTCGATGAACAGACCGCGAAGATCGATACACTCATCGAAGAGTCGGAGCAGTTCATTGAGCTCGCCCGCGAGCGCCGAGTAGCACTGATCACCGCTGCCGTTACGGGTCAGATCGACGTGCGGAAATCGGCGTGATGGCTGACTACAACGAGGCAGTCTTCGAAACAGAGATCTGCAGGTACCTCAACGGCCATGGTTGGTTAATCTCTGCCAACGACACAGGATACGACCGAGAGCGTGCGCTGTTCCCGGCGGATCTGTTCGCTTGGCTGGAGGAGACACAGAAGCCGACGTATGAGAAGGCATTAAAGGCGGCGGGCTCCCAGGCGAAGTTCCTCGATGTACTGACTGCAGCGCTCGGCCGGCCGTTGGAGCATGGCGGTGGAACACTGAACATCCTGCGTGATGGGGTTCAGTACATCGGCGGTGGGCGGCTGAAGCTGGCCCAGTTCCGGCCCGAGACGACGCTAAATACGAAGACCAACGCGGATTACGCTGCGATGCGGGTGCGGGTGGTACAGCAAGTGCACTTTTCAACAGCCGACCAGCGCAGTATCGACCTGGTGTTCTTCGTCAACGGCCTCCCCGTGGCCACAGTCGAGCTGAAGACCGACTTCACCCAGTCGCTGGATGAGGCGATCAACCAGTACAAGCAGAAGCGCAATCCGTTGACGAATGGCCGCCCCGAGCCATTGCTGTCGTTCGGCCACCGGGCGCTGGTGCACTTCGCGGTCTCCAACAACCTGGCGGCGATGACCACGAGGCTAGAGGGAGAGAAGACCCACTTCTTGCCGTTCAACGTCGGCTTCGACAGCGGCGCGGGCAACCCGCCCGGCGCAGGCGGGCAGTCGGCGACGGCGTACCTGTGGGATCGGGTGTGGGAGAAGCACGCCTGGCTGAACATCATCGGGCGGATGATGATCGTGCAGACCAATGAGGAGTGGGACGTCAGTACCGGCTCCTCGGTGCGGCGTACGAGCATGCTCTTCCCGCGGTTCCACCAGTGGGAGGCTGTCACGAACATCGTCGAGGCGGTGGAAGAGGAGGGCGTCGGGCAGCGGTACCTGATTGAGCACTCGGCCGGGTCGGGGAAGACGAATACCATCGCCTGGACGGCTCACCGGCTGGCGCGGCTGCACGTCGATGATCGGAAGGTCTTCGACTCGGTCATCGTGGTCGTGGACCGTACCGTGCTCGACTCCCAGTTGCAGGATGCGATCCGGCAGATTGACGGCACCGGCAAGATCGTCGCCACGATCAGCCCCGAGGACGTCCGCAAGGCCGGCGCGAAGTCGAAGTCGGGTCTGCTGGCACAGGCGTTGAAGAACGGCGAGCTGATCATCGCGGTGACAGTGCAGACCTTCCCGCATGCGCTCAATGAGATCCGGAGCGACGCCGGTCTGAGGGGCAAGCGGTTCGCGGTCATCGCCGACGAGGCCCACTCCTCCCAATCGGGCCAGATCTCCTCGAAGCTCAAGCAGGTGCTGACCGCCGAGGAGGTCAAGGAGATCGAGGACGGTGGCGAGGTCGATGTGGAGTCGATCCTGGCGTCGGAGATGACCGAGCGGGCCGAGTCGGCGAACATCTCTTACTTCGCCTTCACCGCGACTCCGAAGAATAAGACCCTGGAGCTGTTCGGTCGCAAAGGGCTCGACGGGAAGCCGCACGAGTTCCACCTGTACTCGATGAAGCAGGCGATCGAGGAGGGGTACATCCTCGACGTGCTTAAGGGTTACCAGTCCTACGACACCGCGCTGAAGATCGCCGGCAAGGCCGAGAGCGGCGATGGGGGAGAGGTCGAGGAGGCCACCGCGCGCAAGGGGCTGATGCGGTGGGTGCAACTGCATCCGACGAACATCAGCCAGAAAGTGCAGATCATCATCGAGCACTTCCACGCTAATGTCACCTATCTTTTGGAAGGCAAGGCGAAGGCGATGGTGGTGACAGACTCGCGCAAGTCCGCGGTCAAGTACAAGCTGGCCATAGACGCCTACATTGCCAAGCGCAGCGCCGAGGACGCCTCGTATAACTACCGTACCCTGGTCGCCTTCTCGGCCGGGGTAACGATGGATGAGAACGAGACCTGGCACAGCGACTGGGGCACGCAGCCGTCGAAGGATGTGGAGTTCACCGAAGCCAACATGAACCCCGGCGCCGGGTCTGATCTGGCTGCGGCGTTCAAGGGCGATACATACAAGATCATGCTGGTCGCCAACAAGTTCCAGACCGGCTTCGACCAGCCCTTACTGTCGGCAATGTACGTCGACAAGAAGCTGTCGGGGGTCGCAGCTGTGCAGACGCTCTCGCGGCTCAACCGTACCCACCGCACCGCTGGTGGGGAACAGAAGCGCAAGACCTTCGTTATCGACTTCGCCAACAAGCCCGAGGACATCAAGACGGCCTTCGAGCCGTACTTCAAGAACGCCACCCTGGAGACCGAGACCGACCCGTACGTCGTCGTCCACCTGTCGAACAAGCTCGCCCATGCTGGAATCTACGCCGAGGACGACGTCCGCAAGGTCGCCGAACTGTGGGTGACCCGGAAGGGCAACAACGCGCTCTCGGCGGCGATCAGCCCGGCGCAGCACGAGTTCCGGCGCCGCTACGCACGGGCGATCGAGGAGGAGGACAGAGTCACGCTCAACGCGCTCGACCTGTTCCGCAAGGATGTCTCCACCTACGTACGCCTTTATGACTTCATGTCTCAGATCGTCGACTACGGCGACCCCTACATGGAGATGCTCTCGATCTTCCTGCGTCTGCTGGAAAGGGTCATCGCGGAGTCCGCGTGGGCGGCCGACGTCGATCTCTCCGATGTGGTGCTGGTCGGAGTCAAGCACAACAAGGCGATCCAGGTAGACATCTCGCTCGTGGGCGACGGGCAACTGAAGGGCATCAGCGCCGCCGGCACGGGCGCGAAGAAGGATCCGAAGTACGTCGCGCTCCAAGTCGTCATAGACAAGATGAACGACCTCTTCGGCGCCCAATCGTTCGCCGAATCCCAGATCAGAGAGTTCGTCCAAGGGCTCGTCCAGCGGCTGCTCGCCGACCCGAACCTGATCAAGCAGACCAAGGCGAACTCCAAAAAGCAGTTCGTGGAGTCACAAGATTTCCAAGCAGCCGTTACGCAGGCCGTTGCGGACAACCAGGGCGCCCACAACACGATGGCTGACTACTTCTTCACCGACGGACCAGCCATCAACTCGATCATCCTTGCCCTCGCGGATGCCTTCTACGAGGCTGCGGTCGACCAGCACGGGGAACCTTAAACGGCTCAGGGCGGCCCGACACTGCAGGCCGCAAATAGAAACCCTTACAACCCAGTTACACCGTTATCTTGACACTCCCGGCGGGCGCTGCTTCTCAAGTCAGCTGACGCGGCCGAGATGCAGGGCGCCGGAGATCACGACTGGAGCGACACGGAAACCTCCTCTCCGGGTCACGGACGACCTGTAGCTCCTTCACGCCCGCACAGCTCTCAGCGGCCCGATATCTCACGCCGCCCTGGGGCGCCCGTGGTGCCAACGCCGGGTCTTTTTGCCGACTTCGGCGAGCAAGGTGGCAGTGTCCTCGGCTGCTTTGTGTGCGGTGTCGGGTAGGACGGAGGTGTAGGTGTCGGCGGTCAGCTGGATCGAGGAGTGGCCGAGCATCGTGGAGACGACTTTCAGGTCGGCGCCAGCGGACAGGGCAAGGGTTGCAGCACCGTGGCGCAGGTCGTGAAGGCGGATCGGGGGCAGGCCACTGCGGGTGACCAGTTTTGCGAACAGGCGGGTCAAGGCGTCCGGGGCGAGCGGGCGCCCGTCCGAGTAGGTGAACACCCACCCTCCTTCGCACCACCGAGTCCCAGCGATCAGCCGTTCTTGGGACTGGTGGTGGCGGTGCTGGCGCAGCGCGGTGACCGTGGTGTGGTCCAGGGCCAGTGCCCGGCTGCTTGCCGCCGACTTCGGCTCGGATTCCACGACCTTCCCGCCGCGGCGTTGGACCTGGCGCACCACACGCAGCTCGGCATGGTCCAGGTCGATGTCCTCCCACCGCAGCCCGCACGCCTCACCCCGGCGCAGACCGCGCAACGCCACCAGGTGGAACAGGGCGTACCACCGGTGGTCCTTGATCGAACGCAGGAAGGCCGCGGTCTGCTCCGCCGTCCATACCGCCACCACCGGGCGCGAGCCGTCCCGCAGCCACGCCTGCACCCGCTCGTCGGTCCACACCACCGCCCGCACCGGGCGGAACGCCGGCAGTTCCACCCCGCGCACCGGGTTGACCTGGATCAGCCCGGCGCGTACCGCGGCGTTGAACGCCGCGCGTACTGTGGCGTGGATCCGCTGGATCGATGCCGGGGTCAGCGGCCGCCCGGCCTCCTGGTGCCGTCGGATGATCGAGGCGAACATCCGCTGCACGTCCTCGGTACGCACCTGATCGACCAGCATCCCGCCGAGATACGGCTCGAGGTAGTTATGGATGAACTCCCCGTAGGACCGGCGCGTCTCCGGGCGGATCGACAGTCGCGAAGCCAACCACCGGTTCAATTACACCCGCACCGTCACCCCAACCTGCCCGCCCGCGGACTGCGGCGGATCGTTGAACCGGTCCAAGGCCTGCTGCGCGTCCGACTCGGTGGCGAACCCGCCCTGGCGCACCCGGTTACGGCGACCGTCCGTACCGCCCGGCAGATCCACGCACAAGCAAGTACCACGACCCATGCCCCTCCACCGAGAGCAACGGACACTTCGAACCCAGCGCCCGACCGGTCACCGCATCCCGGCACCCGCACCGATGGAACACCGAACCAGACATCCCAACCACCTCCGAAAATGATCACTGACCACCTCAGAGTGCGCCCCAAACAGAACGCCACCGACAACAGCAGCGAAGAAACCCCTGAGAAACACCGAAGAACGACCTCACAAGATAGCGGCCGACAGGCTTCGAGCCGACGACCGCGCCGTCAGGTATCCCCCGGTCCCCTTCCTGCCAGTCTGGTGTGAGACGCACGCTTTATTGGGTTGCCCTTGAAAGGGGCAGACATGAGATCCACACCCCATGATCAGCACCAACGCCCCGATACCCGCCGACGGCGACCCGGCGAACTGTCGATGCTGATGCGCCATTCCAGCAACCTGCTATGCGCCAAATAGATCAAGCCCCCGAGATCTGTACCGATGCCAAGCCGGACCCACCAGTTCCGCTTCCGCTCAGGAAAGGACAGGGGCACTGCACCAGCCAAGTCAGCATCCTGGGGTTCACCTGCGCTCTTCGCCGCCGGAGAGCACGCAATGGGTTGAAGCCTGCTGGCGCTGACCCCGGCCCCGATGAAGATCCCGACCCACTACGCACAGTCGAGTTCCGCCAAATGTAACCAAATGTAACCAGCATGGGTTACATTTGACCGTATGCCTACCAACCTCGACCAGATGATCGCCGGATTGCGCGCCGCAGGCGGCGACACTACCGAGATCGAGGTCAAGTCCGCCGCGGGTGGCCTGCCGGAGAGTCTGACCTCGACCTTGAGCGCACTGGCGAACCTGCCCGGCGGCGGAACCATCATCCTGGGTCTGAATGAGCGAGCCGGATTCCGCCCGGTGCCGCTGACCGAACCACAACTCCTCAAGCAAGGCCTGGCCGCCAAGGCCCGGTCGTTCACTCCGCCAGTCCGCGTGGAAATCACAGACGGACTGGTCGACGGCGCCCCAGTCATCCTGGCCACCGTCCATGAGTGCGACCGCTCAGCCAAGCCCTGCCGAGTGACGGCGACCGGAGCGGCTTACCTGCGCGGCTATGACGGAGACTTCCGCCTGTCCGACGTGGAGGAACAAGCGTTCCTCGCCTCCCGCCAAGCCCCGATGTTCGATCGTCAGCCTGTCGATGGCGCGACCCTCGACGACCTCGACCCCGAACTGCTAGCGACCTTTCTGACCGCAGTCCGCGAACGCGACCCGGACGGTCTCGGGCGTTTCGACCGTGATACTGAACTGCTACGCCGCGCCGGCGTCGTCGCTACCGGCGGCACGCCCACCGTCGCCGGAATACTCGCCCTCGGCGTCCATCCCCAACAGTGGTTCCCCCGCTACGTTTTGCAGATGTCGGCCGAACCCCGGCCCGAAGATCCCGACGGCAGCCGCGCCCGCAACCAGGCCACCGTCACCGGGCCGATCCCCCGGATGCTTGACAGCGCACTGGACTGGGCCAGGCGCACATTTGACACATCCATTGTCTCGACTCCTGATGGAACGGTCCACGATCAAGTGGCGTACCCACTGCTGGCGTTCCGGGAACTCGTCGTGAACGCACTGGTCCACCGTGACCTCGACCACTGGTCCACCGGGTTGGCCGTCGAAATCCGGCTACGCCGCGATCGCCTGGTCATCACCAACCCCGGCGGGCTCTACGGCATCACCCTCGACCGTCTCGGCCACGACGCGGTCACATCCGCCCGCAACGCCCGACTCGTGGCCATCTGCCAACACGTACGCACCCCGGCAACCGGCGCCCGAGTCATCGAAGCCCTCGCCACCGGAATCCCCACCGTCACCAGTGCACTCGCCGACGCGCGCCTGCCCACCGCGCGCTACGCCGACGCGGGCATTCGATTCACCGTTGTCCTCCACCGTTCCACACCGCGCGCCGCCACAACACCAACCCTGAAAACGACCGAACAACGCATCTACGACGCTCTGGCCACCGGACCGCGCACCGTGGCCGAGCTGCAAGCCGACTTGGGCCTCAGTGCACCCAACATCCGAAAGTCCCTGCGCTCGCTGGCCGAACAAGCTCTGGTCGTGCAAGTCGGCGGCCGAGGACGGCCCACCAGTTACCATCGCAAGTCATGACAGTACAGGCTGAAGCCGAGTTCCACGGACTCTGGGATGATGGCAGCCGACGTGAGTTACGAGGGTGGCCGTGGGAAATCGGGGGAACACCGGACCCGCCAGTCCTGGCACCGGTAAAGTTCACCGTATGGGCACGTTGAGCAAGCGGGAGCTGGATGCTCTGGTCGAAGAGGCCACCGTGGACGCGTATGGCGAGGACGAGCAGTTGTCCGGGTTCTCAGTCATGATCGG
>DASZBX010000010.1:0-9654 GCA_035943635.1 Actinocrinis sp.
CAAAGACCAGTCCAGGTAAGGAGAAAGCGCCTGCTCGCACTCGGCCAGACGCGCGGCGAACACCGGACTGGTCTCGGCCAGCTCCCGGCCCATGCCAACCCACTGCGAACCCTGACCCGGGAACACGAACGCGACCCGGCCCCGGACCCCGCCGGCCGGAACGACTCCGGTGACGGCGCCCGCCGCGGGCTGTCCGGCGGCCACGGCGGCCGTCCCGGCCAGCAGTTCGCTGCGATCCCGGCCGACGACCACGGCGCGGTGTTCGAACACTGTCCGGGTGGTGATCAGGGACCAGGCAACGTCGGCGGGATCGAGCTCGGGGCGGGCGGTGACGTGCTCGCCCAGGCGCCCGGCCTGCGCGGCCAGGCCGGCGGTGCTGCGGGCGTAGACCAGCCAGGCCGGGACGGACCCGGTCAGCACCGGCAGGCCCGCGGCCGCCTGGTTCGGGCCGGCGCCCTCGGTGGCCGGGTCGTCCGGGTCCGCGTCGGAGTCGGCCTGGTCGGAGACCGCGGGGGCCTCTTCGATGATGGCGTGCACGTTGGTGCCGCTGACGCCGAACGCCGACACGCCCGCGCGCCGGGGGCGCCCGTTGGCCGGCCAGGCGACCGGCTCGTGCAGCAGCTTGACCTCGCCCGAGGACCAGTCCACGTGCGGGCTGGGCTCTTCGGCGTGCAGGGTGCGCGGCAACTCCTGGTGTTGCAAAGCCAGGACCAGCTTGATGATTCCGGCCACGCCGGCCGCGGTCTGGGTGTGGCCGATGTTGGACTTGACCGAGCCGAGCCACAGCGGGCTGTCGCCCTCGCGGTCCTGGCCGTAGGTGGCCAGCAGGGCTTGGGCCTCGATCGGGTCGCCCAGGACCGTGCCGGTGCCGTGCGCTTCGACCGCGTCGACCTGGTCCGCGCGCAGACCGGCGTTCGCCAGGGCGCTGCGGATCACCTTCTGCTGCGAGGGGCCGTTGGGGGCGGTGATGCCGTTGCTCGCGCCGTCCTGGTTCATCGCGCTGCCCGCGATCACGGCCAGCACGGTGTGTCCGGCCCGGTGTGCGTCGGAAAGGCGTTCCAGGACGAGCATTCCGGCGCCCTCGCCCCAGCCGATCCCGTCGGCGTCGGCCGCGAACGCCTTGCAGCGCCCGTCGAAGGCCAGGCCCTGCTGCCGGGAGAACTCGGCGAACGCGCCGGGCGTGGACATCACGGCCACGCCGCCGGCCATCGCCATCGAGCACTCGCGCGAGCGCAGCGCCTGGCAGGCCAGGTGCACGGCGACCAGCGCGGACGAGCACGCGGTGTCGACCGTGACCGCCGGGCCCTCCAGGCCGAGGGTGTAGGACACCCGGCCGGAGATCACGGACGTCAGGCTGCCGATCATCAGGTAGCCCTCGGAGCCGCCCTCCTCGGCCAGGCCGTGGCCGTAGGCGCCGAACCCGGCCCCGGCGAACACGCCGGTCGCGGTGCCCTTGAGCGACATCGGGTCGATCCCGGCCCGTTCCAGCGCCTCCCACGCGGTCTCCAGCAGCAGGCGCTGCTGCGGATCCATGGTCAGCGCCTCGCGCGGGCTGATCCCGAAGAACAACGGGTCGAAGTCGGCCGCGTCGTAGATGAAGCCGCCGACCCGGGTGGTGGACGCGTCCTCGTCCAGGCCCGCGTACATGCCCTCCGGGTCCCAGCCCCGGTCCGACGGGAACCCGGAGATCGCGTCGGTCCCGGCCCGCATCAGCTGCCAGAAGTCCTCCGGCTCGCGCACCCCGCCCGGGAACCGGCAGCCCATGCCGACGATCGCGATCGGCTCGCGGTCCCGGTCCCGAAGCCTCTTGCGGGTACGGCGCAGCGTGGTGGTTACCTGCTTGAGGTAATCACGGAGCTTGTCCTCGTTCTCTACCGCGGTCATGTTCAACTACCCCTAAGAAGTTTCGTGATTCAGTCGAAGTCGGCGGCACGGAGTTCTTCGTCGACGAAGTCGAACATCTCGTCGTCGGTCGCCGACTCGAGTTCCTGATCGGTCCCCGGGTGGTCAGCGTCGTTCTGGGCGCGCAGATCCCGGCCGAGCGAGTCGAGCCGGGAGGTGAGGTCGAAGCGCTCCTCGCTGTTCCAGCCGGCCCGGGACAGGACCGCCTGGAGTTTCTTCAGCTCCGCCAGCGCGAGCGCGTAGTCGGATTGCTCGTTCACGGCCCGGGACCGGACGAAGCCGGCCAGCACCGCGGGCGTGGGATAGTCGAAGACCAGCGTCGCGGGCAGTTTCAGCCCGGTCGCCGCGTTCAGCCGGGTGCGCAGGTCGACCGCGGTCAGCGAGTCGAACCCGAGGTCCTTGAAGGCCCGGTCGGCCGGGACCGCGTCCGCGGAGCCGTAGCCGAGCACGGCGGCGGCCTCGGCCCGGACCAGGTCGGTCAGCAGCCGGTCCTGTTCGGCCCGGCTCAGACCTTCCAGTTGCCGGCTGAGCGCGGTGGCGCCGGGTTCGGCGCCGTCGGCGGAGGCCTGTTCGGCCAGGGCCTGCCGGGCTTCGGGCAGGTCGGCCAGCAGCGGGCTGGGGCGCTGCGCGGTGAACACCGGCGCGAACTGCTCCCAGTCGATGTCGGAGACCGCGACCATGCTCTCCCCGGCGTCCAGGACCGCGGCGAGGGCGCCGACGGCGACCACCGGGTCCATCTCGCGCACGCCGAGCCGTTGCAGCACCTGCCCGGCCACGCCCTCGCCCATCCCGCCGCCGCCCCACAGGCCCCAGGCGACCGAGGTGCCGGCCAGGCCGCGGGCCCGGCGGTCCTCGACCAGGGCGTCCAGGGCGCCGTTGGCGGCCGCGTAGCCGGAGAGCCGGCCGCTGCCCCAGGCCGCGGCGCCGGAGGAGAAGACCACGAACGCGTCCAGTTCCTTGTCCGCGGTCAGCTCGTCCAGGTGGGCCGCGCCGCCGGCCTTGGCCTGGAGCGAGGTGGTCAGGTCGCCGAGCACCATCTCGGCGACCGGGCTGCCGATGCCGGCCCCGGCCGCGTGCAGGACCGAGCTCAGGGCCGGGCCGTGCGCGTCGATCCAGGCCAGCAGGCCGGCGGTCTGGGCCCGGTCGCCGACGTCACCTGCGAGCACGGTCACCGCCGTGCCGGCCGCGGCCACCTCGGCGGCCAGGGCCGCGGCGCCCGGGGCGCCGGGTCCGGACCGGCTGGAGAGCACGATCTGCGCGGTGTCGCGCCCGGTCAGCCAGCGGGAGACGTGCCCGCCGACGCCGCCGGTGCCGCCGGTGATCAGGACACTGCCGCGCGGCGTCCAAGGCCGCCCGGCCGCGGCCGGGCGCGGCGCGCGGACCAGGCGGCGGCCGAGCACCCCGCCCGAGCGGACCGCGACCTGGTCCTCGCCGCACCCGGCCAGGACCGCGACCAGCCGGTCCGCGGTGCGTGCGTCCCAGGCCGGGGGCAGGTCGATCAGGCCGCCGACCCGGGTGTGGTGTTCCAGGGCGGCGATCCGGCCGAACGCCCAGGACTGCGCGGGCGCCTGGCTGGCCGGTACCTCGCCGGGCAGCGCGGCGACCGCGGCCGAGCTGAGCAGCCAGAGCGGCGCCTCGATCCCGGCGTCGCCCAGGGCCTGGACCAGGCCCATCGTGCCGGCCAGGCCTCGGGGCACGACCGGGGAGGCGTCCAGCGGCGCGACGTCCGCGGCGAGCAGGGAGACGATCCCGGACGCGGGCAGGCCGCCCCCGGACTCGTCCAGGGCGTGGGTGATCCGGGCGCGCAGGGCCTCGCGGTCCAGGGCGTCCGGGGCGATCTCGACGGTCAGCACCTCGGCGCCGCGGTCGGCCAGGGCCTGCGCGGTCGCGATGGTCAGGGCCGCGTGCGCCGGTCCGGCCGGGGTGACCAGCAGCCAGGTGCCGACCAGGGTCGCGGCGGCCGGTTCGGGGACCTGGGTCCAGGTGATCCGGTAGCGCCAGTCGGCCGAGGCGGACTCGCCGCGTTCGCGCCGGCGCCAGGCGGCCAGCGCGGGCAGCACCTCGCCGAGGCGGCCGCCGTCCACGGCCAGGGTCTCGGTCAGGGCGCCGAGGTCGCCGCCGGTGACCGCGTCCCAGAACGCGCTCTCCGCCTCGGTACTCGCCGCGCCGCCGGTGCGGCGGGCGGCCGGGGCCGGCTTGGGCCAGTACCGCTGTTTCTGGAACGCGTACGTCGGCAGCCCGACGCGTTGCCCGGCCGGCAGCACCGCGGCCCAGTCCACGGCGACGCCGCGCACGTGTGCCTCGGCCAGGGAGGCGAGCAAGCGGGCCGGGCCGCCGTCGTCCCGGCGCAGCGTTCCGCAGACCACCGGAGCCGTGCGGGTCGGCGCGGATTCCTCGGCGGGGGCCAGGTTTTCGAGGGTGTCGAGGATCGCCGCGGTCAGGACCGGGTGCGCGGAGGTCTCGATGAAGACTCCGTAGCCGGCCCGGCCGAGCACCTCGGTGGCGCGGGCGAACTCGACGGTCGCGCGCAGGCTGCCGTACCAGTACCCTGCGTCCATCTCCGGGCCCTGGAGGAACTCGCCGGTCATCGCCGACACCATCGGGACCAGGCCCGGCTGCGGGGCGACCGCGGCCAGCAGGGCGAGGATCTCCTCGCGCAGTTCGTCGACCTGCGGGCCGTGCGAGGCGTAGTCCACCGGGAGCATCCGGGCCCTGATACCGTCCTGCTCGCAGGCGGCGAGCATCTCGGCCAGGGCCTGCGGGTCACCCGAGACGACGGTCGCGCCGGGGCCGTTGACCGCGGCGACCGAGACCCGTTCGCCCCAGCCGGCCACCCGGGTCCTGACCGCGTCGGCGGGCTCGGCCAGCGAGAGCATCCCGCCGCGGCCGGACAGCGCGATCAGCGCCTTGCTGCGCAGGGCGACGACCTTCGCGGCGTCGTCCAAGGTCAGGATCCCGGCGACCACGGCCGCCGCGATTTCGCCCTGGCTGTGGCCGACCACGGCGTCCGGGATCACTCCGGCGGACTGCCAGACCGCGGCCAGGGACACCATCACGGCCCAGAGCACCGGTTGGACGACGTCGACCCGGTCGAACCCGGGAGCGCCCTCGCCGCCGGCCAGCACTTCGGCCAAAGACCAGTCCACGTAAGGAGATAGCGCCTGCTCGCAGTCGGCCAGGCGCGCGGCGAAGACCGGTGAGGACTGCGCCAGCTCCCGGCCCATGCCGGCCCACTGCGAACCTTGGCCGGGGAAGACGAACACCACCGGCGCGGTCGGGCCGGCCGCGCCGCTCACCAAGGCCGCGGACGGATTTCCGCTGGCCAGGGCCGACAATCCGGCGAGCAGGTCGTCGGCGGTGTCGCCGCTCAGGACGGCCCGGTGTTCGAACAGCGAGCGGGTGGTGGCCAGGGACCAGCCGACGTCGATCGGGCGCAGTTCCGGGTGGGCGGACACGTGGTCGGCCAGGCGGGCGGCCTGGGCGCGCAGCCCGGCCGGGTTCTGCGCGGACACCAGCCAGGAGGTGGTCCCGCCGGTCAGGACGGACTGCTCCCGGCCGGCCGGGTCTCCGCCCGGGAAGCTCCCGGGGCCGTCGGCGGGTCCGCCGTCGAAGTCCTGGTCCGGGTCGGCCGGGGCCTCTTCGAGGATGATGTGGGCGTTGGTGCCGCTGATCCCGAAGGCCGAGACGCCGGTGCGCCGGGGTCGGCCGTTGGGCTTCCACGGGACCGGTTCGGTGAGCAGCTGCACGTCGCCGGTGGTCCAGTCGACGTGCGGGGACGCGACGTCGGCGTGCAGGGTGGCCGGGAGCAGGTTGTTCTGCAGGGCCAGGACCATCTTGATGATCCCGGCGGCGCCCGCGGCCTGCTGGGCGTGACCGATGTTGCTCTTGACCGAGCCGAGCCAGAGCGGGCGGCCTTCGTGGCGGTCCTGGCCGTAGGTGGCCAGGATGGCCTGGGCCTCGATCGGGTCGCCGAGCTTGGTGCCGGTGCCGTGGCCTTCGACGGCGTCGACGTCGCGCGGCTGGAGTCCGGCGTTGGTCAGGGCGGCGTGGATCACCCGCTGCTGCGACGGGCCGTTCGGGGCGGACAGGCCGTTGGAGGCGCCGTCCTGGTTCACGGCGCTGCCCGCGACCATCGCCAGGACCGTGTGGCCGTTGCGCCGGGCATCGGAGAGACGTTCGAGCACGATCATCCCGGCGCCCTCGGACAGGCCCATGCCGTCGGCCTCGGCGGAGAACGCCTTGCAGCGGCCGTCCGCGGCGAGCGCGCCCTGCTGGGAGAACCCGACGAACTCGGCCGGGTCCGTGATCACCATGACACCACCGGCGAGCGCGAGGTCGCATTCACCAGCGCGCAGGGCCTGCGCGGCCAGGTGCAGCGAAACCAGTGCCGAGGAACAGGCCGTGTCGACGGTGACCGCCGGGCCTTCGAGACCGAGCGTGTAGGAGATCCGGCCGGAGATCACGCTCGTGACGTTCCCGGTGATCAGATGGCCGGCCGATTCCTCGTCGAACCCGGCCTGTCCGGCGTACCCGGAGGATGCGGCGCCGGCGAACACTCCGGTCAGCGAGCCGCGCAGCGAGACCGGGTCGAGTCCGGCGTTCTCCATGGCCTCCCAGGCGGTTTCCAGCAGGAGCCGCTGCTGCGGGTCCATCGCCAGGGCTTCGCGCGGGCTGATCCGGAAGAACGCCGGGTCGAAGTCGGCCGCCCCGGCCACGAACCCGCCCTCCCGGGTGACCGAGGAGGAGGCCGAGCCGGGGGCGGAGTCGACCAGGCCGGCCAGGTCCCAGCCGCGGTCGGCCGGGAAGCCGCCGATCGCGTCGCCGCCGGAGGCCAGCAGTTCCCACAGCGCCTCGGGGCTGTCCACGCCGCCGGGGTACCGGCAGCCCATGCCGACGATCACCACCGGGTCGGCGGCCGAGACCGGGGTGACCCGCGAGACCGAGGACGCAGAGTGCTGCGTTCCCATCAGCTGGGTCACGATCTGCCGGGCCAGCGCCACCGGGGACGGGTAGTCGAACACGACCGTGGACGGCAGCTGCAGGCCGGTGGCCTGGTTCAGCCGGGCCCGCAGGTCGACCGCGGTCAGCGAGTCGAAGCCCATCTCGCGGAAGGCCCGGGCCGGGTCGACCGCGTCGGCCGAGGCGTGCCCGAGAACGGCCGCGGCGTGGCCGCCGACCAGGTCGGTGACGATCCGCTCGCGCTGCGCCGGGGACACCCCGACCAGGCGTTCGAGCAGCGCCGCGCCGTCGCCCGAGGCCACCGCGGCGGCCGCGGAGACGGCGGCGTCGACCTGGCGGGCCTGCGGGATCTCGTCCAGCAGCCGCCAGGAGCGGGCCGCGTTGAAGACCGCGGAGAAGCGCGGCCAGTCCACGTCGGCGACCGACAGCGCGGTCTCCTTGTCGGCGAGCACCTGGCCGAGCACGGTCAGCGCCCGGTCCGGGTCGAGCAGGCGCAATCCCTGGCGGCGCAGGCGTTCGGGCACCAGGCTCTGCGGCCGGTCGTCGGCGGGACGGCCGGCCGAGTCGTCGAAGCGGCCGCCGGAGGCCCACACGCCCCAGGCCACCGAGATCCCGGCCAGGCCGCGGGCCCGGCGGTTCTCGGCCAGGGCGTCCAGATGCGCGTTGGCCGCGGCGTAGGTGGCGTGCTCGCCGACGCCCCAGGTCGCGGAGATCGAGGAGAACAGGATGAACGCGTCCAGGTTCAGGTCCGCGGTCAGTTCGTCCAGGTGGGTCGCGCCGCCGACCTTGGCGCCCAGGGCCAGGGCCAGGTCGTCGACGCCGGTCACGTCCACGTCCTTGAGTTCCACCGCGACCGCGGCGTGGATCACCGCGGACAGCGGCGGGGCGACGGTCGGGATCCAGTCGAGCAGCCCGGCCAGGGCGGCGCGGTCCACGACGTCGCAGGCGACCATCGTGACGGCGGAGCCGGACTCGGCCAGCAGTGCGGCGAGCATCGCGGCGCCGGGTGTGCCCGGGCCGCGGCGGCTGACCAGGACCGCGTGCGGTACCCCGGAATCGGCCATCCACGCGGCCAGGTCCGGGCCGATCGCGCCGCTGGCGCCGGTCAGCAGGACCGTGCCGCGCGGCGACCAGGTGCTCTCGGCATTGCGCCGGGGCGCGGCGCGGACCAAGCGGCGGGCCAGGACCGCGCCGGTGCGGACGGCGACCTGGTCTTCGGCGCCGTCGGCCAGGATTCCGGCCAGCCGGGCGGCCGAACGCTCGTCCAGGACCGGCGGCAGATCGATCAGGCCGCCCCAGCGGCCCGGGTGCTCCACCCCGGCGGTCCGGCCCAGGCCCCAGACCTGCGCCTGGATCGGGCTGGCCGGCTGGTCGGCGGCGCCGGTGCTGACGGCGCCCTGGGTCAGCGCCCACAGGGCCGCGTCGGTTCCGGCGTCGTGCAGGGCCTGGAACAGGGCCAGGGTCCCGGCGGTGGCGGCCGGGACGTAGGGTCGGCCGGGCAACGGCTGCTCGTCGAGGGCGAGCAGGGACAGGACGCCGGTGGCCCGGGCGGTGCCGAGCGCCTCGCCGATCCGGACCGCCAGGGATTCGCGGTCCAGGTCGGCCGCGGGGACCTCGGCGAGCGCGACCTCGGCTCCGCGGTCGCTCAAGGTGCGCCGGCAGGCGGCGGTCAGCTCGCTGTCGGCCAGGGCGGCCGGGACGACCAGCAGCCAGGTGCCGGACAGCACGGCCGGTCCGGGGTCGCGCAGCGGCGTCCAGGAGATCCGGTAGCGCCAGTCGGCGGTCAGCGACTCGTCCCGTTCGCGCCGGCGCCAGGAGGTCAGGGCCGGGAGCACCGCGCCGAGGGTGCCGCCGTCCACGGACAGGGTCCGGGACAGGACGTCCAGGTCGCCGGCTTCGACCGCGGTCCAGAACTCGGTCTCGACGTCGGTCGGGGCGCTCTTGGCGCCGTTGATCGAGACCGCGGCGAGGGCCGCCTTCGGCCAGTACCGCTGGCGCTGGAAGGCGTAGGTCGGCAGTTCGACCACCTCGGCCCGGGGCACGACGGTGGTCCAGTCGACGGCCACGCCGCGGCTGTGCACCTCGGCCAGGGAGGCCAGCAGCCGGGCCGGGCCGCCCTCCTCGCGGCGCAGCGTCCCGGTGATCACCGGGGTCGGGGCGAAGAGGCCTGCGGTACTGTCCCCGGCGACCTGGTCGAGCGTGTCGCCGATCGCGTTGGTCAGCACCGGATGCGCGGAGGTCTCGACGAAGACGCCGTACCCGGCCCGGCCGAGGACTTCGACCGCGCGGCTGAACTGGACGGTCGCGCGCAGGCTGGCGTACCAGTAGGCGCCGTCCATCTCCGGGCCGGCCAGGAACTCCCCGGTCATCGCGGACACCATCGGGATCCGGGCCGGCTGCGGGGCGACGGAGCCGAGCAGCCGTTCGATCTCGTCGCGCAGTTCGTCGACCTGCGGGCCGTGCGAGGCGTAGTCCACCGGGAGCATCCTGGCCCGGACACCGTCGCGTTCGCAGTCGGCCAGGATCTCGGCCAGGGCCTTGGGTTCGCCGGAGACGACCGTGGCGCCGGGGCCGTTGATCGCCGCGATCGCCAGGCCCTCGCCCCAGGTTTCCAGCCGGGTGCGGACCGTGTCGGCGGACTCTGCGATCGAGAGCATCCCGCCGCGGCCGGACAGCGCGATCAGGGCCCTGCTGCGCAGCGCGACGACCTTCGCGGCGTCGTCCAGGGACAGGATCCCGGCGACGACCGCGCCCGCGATCTCACCCTGCGAGTGACCGATGACAGCATCCGGA
>DASZBX010000011.1:0-14047 GCA_035943635.1 Actinocrinis sp.
ACCTCGGCCGCCGCGAAGACTTCGACGAGACCTACCGAGCCGTAGCCGGCCTGGTCTCCGACCGCACCGCCGAGAGGTGATCACCCATCAGGCAACCCGCCAGGCCAGCACGCCCCAAGGTCAATCGCGCACCCTGTCGTAAGTCGAAGTCGCCTTCGTAGTGCTCGACCACCGGGGGCGCGGCGAAGAACGGGCCGACGGCTGCGCGCCATGCGGTGAACAGCTCGGAGCTGCGGAAACCGACCGTGTGGTGTTCCAACGTCTCCCAGCCGACCAGCAGCAGGAAGGTGCCGGGCGTCTCGATCTGCTTGATCAGGCGGCCCCAGAGGTAGCCGGGGGACGCGGCGATCGACCGGTGTCCGACGGCGAACGCCTCCTCGAAGGCTGCTTCGTCGCCCGGCGCGACGGTGAACACGGCGTGCTCGATGACCATGGGTGGTACTCCGTAAGGGTGGGGAACGGTGAACGTGATCGAGCCGCAGGTTAGCCCATTTGCGCGGACCGGTGTGTGGAGCTGATCCGGGCACTGAGCCGAGTGATCAGCGCTCGATCATCTTCATCTGGTCCTCGTTGTGGTGGTCGCCCGCGGCGGCCGGCAGGTCGGTGAGGGTGCGGATCTGCTCGGCGGTCAGCTGTACGGCGTCGGCGGCGCAGTTCTCCTCCACCCGGGACACCCGGCGGGTGCCGGGGATCGGGGCGATGTTGCCGCCCTGGGCGAGCAGCCAGGCGATGGCGACCTGTGCGGGGGTGACGCCCGCCTCGGCCGCGACGGATTCGACCTGCTCGACCAGGCGCAGGTTGTGGTCGAAGTTCTCGCCGCTGAAGCGCGGGTTCGAGGTGCGCCCGTCGGAGGCGTCCAGCTGCTCGGCCGAGCGGATCTGGCCGGTCAGGAAGCCGCGGCCGAGCGGGGAGTAGGCGACGAAGCCGATGCCCAGTTCGCGCAGCAGCGGCAGCACCTTCGGTTCGCAGTCCCTGGTCCAGAGGGAGTACTCCGACTGGAGCGCGGTGATCGGGTGCACGGCGTGGGCGCGGCGGATCGTGTCCGGGCCGGCCTCGGACAGGCCGATGTGCCGGACCTTGCCCTCGGCGACCAGGTCGGCCAGGGCGCCGACGGTCTCCTCGATCGGGGTCTTGGGGTCGACGCGGTGCTGGTAGTACAGGTCGATGTGGTCCGTGCCCAGGCGCTGGAGCGAGCCTTCGACGGCGGTGCGGATGTTGGCCGGGCTGCTGTCGACGTTCCACGGGCCGCCGCCGGCGTGGGAGACCAGGCCGAACTTGGTGGCCAGGACGACCTGGTCGCGCCGGCCCTTCAGGGCCCGGCCGACCAGTTCCTCGTTGTGGAAGGGGCCGTAGATCTCGGCGGTGTCGAGCAGGGTGACGCCCAGGTCGATCGCCCGGTGGATGGTGCGGACCGATTCGGCGTCGTCCAGGTCGGTCTTGCCGTAGGCGCCGGCCATCGTCATCGCGCCCAGGCCGATCCGGGCGACGTCCAGGTCGCCGAGCTTGATGTGCTGCATGGGGGAGTGCTCCTTTTGGGGATGTGAGTTCGTCGGGGCGGGGCGGTGTGGTGCGCGCTGGGGGATCCGGGCTACGAGTCCGGGTCGCGGGGGACGAGTTCGAGTGTGGCGGCGCGGGCTTGGGGGCTGATCATGCGGTCGACGATGCTCTTGTCGTGGCTGCGGTACTTGATGCGGAAGGCGTCGTCCAGGCGGTCTTCGACGGGGTCGGTGGCCGGTATGTCGATGCCGGTCGCTGCTGAGGGCGCCGTCGGGGCGCAGCGAGGAGATCTGCATCTCGTCGTGGGCGTCGATTTCGGACAGTTCCTGGTCGGTCCAGGGGGTGGGCATCAGTTTTCCTCCTGTTCTGCCTTCTCGGCCAGGACGGTCCGCAGGATGCCGATCGCGCTCATCGCGGTGGGCCATCCGGAGTAGAACGCCAGGTGGGTGATGACTTCGACCAGTTCCTCCTGCGTCACGCCGTTGTCCAGGGCTCGGCGTAGGTGGCTGCCGAGTTGTTCGGTCCGGTAGAGGGCGACCAGCGAGGCGACGGTGATCAGGCTGCGGTCGCGGGGGGAGAGGCCTGGGCGTTCCCAGACGTCGGCGAAGACGACTTCGTCGGTCAGCTGCGCCAGCTTCGGGGCGATGTCGCCTACCATCTGCTGGCCGAGGGGTTGGGACTGTGTGGTGGTCATGGGGGACTCCTGCGGGGCGAAAAGGGCGGCGTGGCGGTGGCGGGGTGATCGGGATTCTTCCCTTTCCACCTTGCCACGATCGCGGCGTTGATTCCTCCTGCGCGGGGGTCTCTGCTGTTCCAGGTAACACCGGTACCTCCCAGGGGCCGCGAGGCCGGACGTAGTCTGGTACTCATGGACGCCCCCAGCGAGTTCCGCGACTTTCTCGCCTCCCGTCCGCGCCAAGATCACGCCGGAGCAGGCCGGGCTGCCGATGTCGGGCCGCCACCCTTGATCAGGGGGAGGGAGCTGGAAGTGCAGTTCCTCCCGGGTTGGGCGGATCGGTCGGGCCGGCCGGCTCTGGTGGGGCGAGTGGATCAAGTGGACATCCGCATGGGGCCCGCGGGTACCTGAGCAGGGCCGGGTTTTCTGTACTGTGGCAGTGGCTGGTTTGCCGTATTGTCTCGACCCCTCGAGGAGCAGAACCCATGGCTTACGACGTCGCTGAGATCCGAGCCGCCTACCCGGCGCTGGCTGACGGGTTCGCCTACCTCGATGGCGCGGCCGGGACGCAGGTCCCGACACCGGTGATCGACGCCATCACCGAGGCCTACCGGGAGGGCATCGGCAACTCGGGCGGCGTGTTTCCGGCAAGCGCCCGGTCCGATGCCTTCGTGGCCGGGGCTCGGCAGGCGGTGGCCGATCTGGTCGGCGGGCAGGCTGAGGGTGTGGTGCTCGGGCCGAACATGACGACTCTGACGTTCCGGTTCGCCTGGACTCTGGGGTTGGGATGGGGGCCGGGTGACGAGATCGTGCTGTCCCGGCTCGACCATGACGCGAACGTGCGACCGTGGGTCCATGCGGCGGAGCGGTCCGGTGCGACGGTTCGTTGGGCCGAGGTGGATACGTCTACCGGGCAGCTGCCCGTCGAGCAGTATGACGGGTTGCTGAACGAGCGGACCCGGTTGGTGGCGGTTACCGCTGCGAGCAACATCCTGGGCATCAAGCCGGACGTGGCCGCGATCGCGGCGAAGGCTCATGCGGTGGGGGCGCTGGTGTATGTCGACGGCGTGCACTCGACCGCGCATGGGCCGACGACGATGAGCGCGCTGGGGGCTGACTTCTATGCGACCAGTTCGTACAAGTGGTCTGGGCCGCATCTTGGTGCGGTTGTCGCCGATCCGGGGTTGCTGGGGACGTTGCGTCCGCACAAGTTGCGGCCGTCGTCCGATGAGGTTCCCGAGCGGTTCGAGACGGGGACGCCGCCGTTTGCCGATCTGGCCGGGTTGGTGGCGGCGGTTGAGCACCTTGCGTCGCTGGACCCTGTTGCGGCCGGGGCCGGGGGCGGTGGGCGTCGTGCTCGGCTGCTTGCGTCGCTGGGGGCCGCGGAAGCCCATGAGCTCAAGCTTTATGACGTGTTGGTGGGCGGGCTTGCCCAGTTGCCGGGGGTGCGGACTTACGGGGAGTCCGCGCAGCGGACGGCTACGGCTTACTTCACCGTTGCCGGGACGACTCCGCAGCAGGTCGCGGAGCACTTGGCTTCGCGGCGGATCAATGTGTGGAGTGGGCATTGCTATGCCTGGGAGCTGACCGGCGCGCTGGGTATTCGGGATAGTGGTGGGGCTGTGCGCGCGGGATTGGTTCACTACAACGACCAAGATGACGTTGAGCGGCTGCTCACGGCAGTGGCGGAACTTGCGGGCTGACTCGGGGCGGGCGGCGGGGGAGGGGGAGGTGTGACGTAGATGTGTTCGTGAAAGCCGGGACGTGGTATCGGGTGGCGGTTAGACTCTGCGGCAGGATGGAATCAGGGCCCGAGATCGCCTGTGCGCTGAATCCGCAGGATTACGTCACCAGATGGGCAACGTATGAGCACGGGTTCTTGGGCCGGCGAGGGCGGCAGCGGCGTTCGGGGGCGGGTTGTCGTCGGCGGGTATGTGGTGTCGGTGGCGGCGTGCGGGTCGAGTGTGGTGGTCGATCGGGACCGGGCGTCGGTGCGGCCGGAGTCGCGGCGGCCGGTTGGGGTGTTGCCGCGGCGCGGGGATGAGGCGCTGATTGGGCGTGAGGCGGAGTGGCGTGAGGTGGCCGCCGGGGTTGCGATGGGTGGGCCGGTGCAGGTCCATGGGCCGCGGGGTGTGAGTAAGAGTGCTTTCTTACGGTATGCCGCGCGGCAGCTGGCGGAGCGGGGGCGGCCGGTGGTGTTTCTCGATGCGGCCGGGCGGGATCCGGGGGATGTGGTACAGGATATCTTCGAAGCCTGTTATGGCTCGCCGGGGTATGTGCCCGATGCCATCATCCGCCGGATGTTGTTGCAGGTCGCACGGTTGACGGTTGTCGTGGACGGGTTGGCGTGCGGGGCGGGGAAGCTGGGGGCGTTTCTTGAGGCCGTGCCGGCTTCTGTTGCGGTGGTCGGGGTGGAGCGGGCGCAATCGGTGGGGGCGGGGTGTTCGGTTGCGCTGGGTGAGCCGGTCGAGTGGCCGTTGGCGGGGGCGTCGGCTGAGTGCGCGTTGGACGTGGTGCCAGGGGCCGGTGCGCGGGAACGGTGGGTTGTCGCGTTGCTTGCGCTCGCTGGGGCGGGCGGGGTGGACGCGGACTTGTTCGCGCTGTCGTCTGGGGTGATCGATGGGGGAGGCGGGGCGCTGGAGGTGCTTGATGGGCTGATTTCGTTGGCAATCGTGGAGGAGAGCGAGCTCGGGTATCGGGTTGTCTCGGATCTGCGGGGTGTTGAAGATTGTGAGTTGGGCGTTGAGGAATTGGAGCGGGTTGGTCAGGCGCTGACGGGGTGGGCGGCGGATCTTGACGTTGATCCGGTGCGGGTGGCTGCGCATGCGGGGCTGATTGTGGGGGTTGTCGGGGCGTTGGTTGCCGCTGACAGGGCGGAAGCGGGAGTGCGGCTGGCTCGTGCGGCGGCGCCGGGAGTGGCGTGTTCGTTGCGGTTGGGGGCTTGGCGGCGGGTGCTTGATCAGGGGGCGGCTGCGGCCAAGGCGGCTGGGGACGCTTTGGCGGAGGCGTACTTTCGACACGAGACCGGGGTGCGGTTTCTGGCTGGGGGCAGCCCGGTTGCTGCGGCTGCGGTGTTGGCCAGTGCGGTGGAGTTGTGGGGTGAGCTGGGGCGGGATGAGCTGGCGGATCGTGCGCGGGCGGTGCGGGTGATCGCCGTTGAGGCGGCGGCCAAGGCGGGGCCGACGGCTGGGCCACTGGTGACGGCCGGTGGGGATGGGCGTGGGGGAGGCCGAGGGGCTGCGGGAGGTTCTGCGGCCGTGTTGGTTGGGGGGAGCGGGCGGAAGCAGCCTCGGAGCGTGATGGTGGTGGGGGCTGCGGTTACCGTTGCTGCGGCGTCGGTCATTGGGGCGGTTGCGACTCGGGCGTCTACCCCGGCGGCGGCGGGCGCGGGGGCGATGACCAGGCCGGTTGTGATGGCTGGTGTTGTGCCGGTTGGGCTTCCGATCAAGGCGTGTCCTGCGGTGGCGGGGGTCGTGCCTGCGCCGGTCGTGCCGGTGGTGGGGATGCCGTCGGGGGTGTCGCTGCCTGTGCTGGCGGGTCTGTTTTCTGCTCCGGTACGGTTCGGGGCGGGGGATCCGCGCGGCGGGACGCCGTTCGACCTGGTCGGGCCGTTGGCGGATCGGTGTGTCACCGCCTTGGACATCATGGACGAGCAGGAGACGGCCTTCGAGGTCGTTTCGCCGGTGGACGGGCTCGATGACGTGGATCTCCAGGTCATCACAGGGGCCGAAGACGTGAAGGCGCACGCGGGGTGTGTTGCGTTGCTGGTTTCGGCGGCTGGTGGCAGCAGGTGTGCGGACGGGGATGTGCCGCAGGAGGGGGAGGCTATTGATACCGGGATGGTTGGGGCTTCGGCGGCGGTCGGGTATTTTCCGGAGTCTGCTGCGAGTTCGGTTGTCTCTCTCCGGGTTGTGGAGGACGGGTCTGAGGGCGGGGAGCCGTTCTATGGGGAATATATCTGTACATTGACTGCCAAGTCGGAGTCGTTGTGTGAGAACGGGATGGCTTACTTCTTGTATGAGTACGCTGAGGTGAATGGGCGGCCGGCGCAAGGCCTGCCGGCTGCGGATGCGGCTGTCGAGCGGTTTGTCGGGTCGGTGTCGGGATATGGCGGCGCGGACGCCTCACGGTGAGAGGCGGGCGCCGCCTGGCGATGGGCGTCAGTGGTGGAAGAGGCGGATCCCGGTGCGCAGCAAGGTGATTCCGTACTCGTCGCAGGCGGCCTGGACGTCGTCGGAGCGGATGGAGCCTCCGGGTTCTGCGATGACCGAGACGTTGCGGCGGGCGGCGTGGTCGACGTTGTCGCGGAACGGCAGCGCGCCGTCCGAGGTGAACGCCACGTCGGCCAGCCCGGCGGCCCATTCGCGGCGGTCGGCGTCGGTCAGGTCGGGGGCGGGAGAGGTCAGCGCCTCGGCGAAGCGGGCCTGTTCGTCGGGGGTGAGGTCGCCGTCCAGGTAGCGGATCTGCCAGTTGATCCGGTCCGCCAGGCGGGTGCCCTCCTGGAAGGTCAGGGCCCGCACGGACGGATGGCGGCGCAGCCACCAGGTGTCGGTCTTGGCTCCGGCCAGCCGGGTGCAGTCGACGCGGGACTGCTGGCCGGCGCCGATGCCCAGGGTCACGCCGTCGCGCAGGTAGCAGGTGGAGTTCGACTGGGTGAAGCGCAGGACGACCTGGCCGAGCAGCAGGTCCTCGATCGCCTGGGCGGAAGGCGCGGCACCGGTGACGTGGGTGAACTGGTCCTTGGTCAGGGGTGCGTTGTCGCGGTCCTGGGTCAGGGACACGCCGTAGAACTCGCGGGTCTCCCTTGCCGGCGGGACGAAGTCCTCCTCCGCCTCCATGATCAGGAAGCTGCCTTTCTTCTTCTTCGACAGGCGGGCGATCACGCCGGGTTCGAAGCCGGGGGCGATGATCCCGTCGCAGAAGACGCGGGAGAGGAACGCTGCCAGTTCGTCGTCGACCGGGCGGGAGACGGCGGCGAAGTCGCCGTAGGAGGACTTCGGATCGGCGTCGCGGGCGCGGATGTAGGCGCTGGCGGTCTCGCCGACCGTGTCCGGGTCGACGCCGTACAGGGCCGCGGTGGCCTCGTCGATCGGGCCTGCGGCGGCCGCGCCGGCCGGAGAGACGTGCTTGAACGAGGCGGCCACCGGCTTGCCCAGCGCCTGGCCGGCCTGGTGCACCAGCTGCCAGGCGTTGAGCGCGTCGAGAACATTGATATACGAGGGCTGTCCGTTCAGCAGGGTCACCGGCCAGGATCCCGGCGTCACCGGGGCCGCCTCGGCCGTGGCCTGCTGGGGGTTGACTCCGTAGCGAAGTTTCACAGCGTCTCTCTTTCGGACGGCGGCTGTCGTCTGCTCCGGAACCAGGCTAGTGGGTCTTGATCGGCGGCGGGCGGAGACGGTGCGCAGTGCGCGGAATCCGGCGATCATGAGAGAGCGCTCTCCGGTCGGGCGTGGGTGGTTTCGCCCGACCAGCGGCGATGTGGCGGGGTAGGCGGCGGCCGGCGGGCAGCCGTGGGAGCGGCTGCGCTGTGTGGCCTGTCGGGTTCTCTCCGCGACCTTTCGCAGATCGCCGTGGTGCATGGTTGATTTCTTCGAGAGAAGCTCGAAGACCATTTGGGGCTGGTTTATCGGTGTATATGCGTAACATTACCGCGCCGTGCTCTGGAGAGCGCTCTCAGATACCTGGTATAAAGGTCTCATGCGTGAGACCGACAGGCCGGCTGTGCCCACCCTGGAGGACGTGGCCCGGCTGGCCGGCGTCTCCCGGGCGACGGTGTCGCGCGTGGTCAACGGCAGCCGGACCGTCAACGAGGCCCAGCGGCAGACCGTGCTGGAAGCCGTGGCCGAGATCGGTTACGTGCCGAACCGGGCCGCGCGCTCCTTGATCACGCGCCGGATCGGTGCGGTCGCGCTGGTCGTCTCCGGCTCCGGCGCGGAGAACGAGCAGCAGTACCGGGACGAGGTGTTCACCGACCCGTTCTTCGGCCGGGTGGCCAACGGCGTGCTCGGCCTGCTGCGCACCCGCGGCATCCATCCGCTGCTGATGCTGGCCGAGAACCCGGCGGCGCGGGACGACGTGATCGACCACCTGCGCCGCGGCAGCGCCGACGGCGCGCTGGTCGTGTCCACCCACTCGCACGACCCGCTGCCGCAGCAGCTGCTCGAAGCGGGCGTGCCGACCGTGCTCTATGCGCGCTCCGGCCTGCCGATCGCGATCAGCTACGTGGACGTCGCGCACCGGGACGGCGGCGCGCTGGCCGCCGAGCGGCTGGTCGCGCAGGGGCGCACCCGGGTGGTCAGCATCGCCGGGCCGCTGGACCTGCGGGCGGCGAGCGAGCGGCTGGAGGGGTTCAGTGAGGCGATGGCCCGGCACGGCCGGCCGTACGTGCGCAGCGAGGAGGGCGAGTTCACCCAGGCCAGCGGCGAGGCGGCGATGCGCCGGCTGCTGGAGCTCGAACCGGAGCTCGACGGGGTGTTCGCGGCGAACGACCTGATGGCGCTCGGCGCGCTGCACGTGCTGCAGGACTGCGGGCGCCGGGTGCCCGAGGACGTGTCCGTGATCGGGTTCGACGACAGCAGCGTGGCCCGGGTCAGCCGGCCGATGCTGACCACGGTGCGCCAGCCGGTGGAGGACATGGCGGCGGCGATGGCCGACATGTTGCTGGAACGGGTCGAGAAGCCCGGGATGCCGCCGCGGTCGCTGATCTTCGACCCGATTCTGATCGTCCGTCAGTCCGGCTGAGCTGCGCTGTCGAGCGGGCGAGGGTTCTCGTTCCACTACGACTTCTTCAATGCCTGGGACCCGGCGACCCTGGCCGCCCTGGTCACCCACTGCATCGTGGGCGGCCTGCAGTGCGACGCGCGCGGCTACGACCAGACCCAGCCGGGCAAGGGCGCCGCACTCAGAACTACGAACTGCCCTGATCCGGGGCGCTCGTAGCGGTTGACGCCTCGCGTCCGATCTCCCGCGTCCAGCGCCGGATCCGCCCGATCGCCCGATCAGCCGGTGGGCGGTCAGGCGGTCAGGCGATCGGGCAGCCGGGCGCGCAGGCAAGCCGGGACCCGCAGCCGTCATCTGCGGGCCCCGGCCCACAAGGATACAACACTTTGCCATAAGGTCCAGAACGGCGTGACGCCGTAGCTGGCCGGCTTTTGGAGCAGGCGATGAACCGAGCACCCCTCCGCGCCGCGGCGCTGCTCACTGGAACGGCCCTGTTGCCGGCCCGGAGAACCGTCCATACCAGCAGTCTGATTCAAGTGCGGGAAGAGCGCGGGCGACCGATCCGTCGTCGTGCCTTGGGTTACCCGAGCGCGAGCAGCAGAATCTGGGGGCTGGTCGGCTGCGCGCTCCCGCCGGACGGCTCCACGGTCATCGCGACGGACCGGACGCCGTCGAGCCGGGCGGCGACCAGGTCCGAGACCGAGCCGTGCACCGGCGCGAGCACCGGGCCGGGCTGTACGCCGCCCGGGTCGACCATCCACAGCTGGTAAGCCTTCCCGGCCGGCAGGGCGGGCAGGTCGGCGGCGGTGAAGTACATCTCGTTCTCGGTCTGCGAACTGATCACGGTCGCGGTCCCGCCGGACTGCACCGCGCCGGTGGCCACCCGGGCGTCGGCCTGTTGCAGGATCCGGCCGCCGGCCGGGGCCTGGCCGCTGAGGGTCGCGATCTGGTGGTGTTGGTACCCGGCGACGGAGCCGAGCGCGAGCAGCCCGGCGACCAGGGCCGCGGCCGGGCTCCAGCGGGGCAGGCGGTCGCGGCGGTGCGCGGCGTCGCCGGGCGGCGCGTCCCCGGGGCGAGGCGCCGGGCGGTCGGCCGAGGCGCCGGCCCGGCCCTGGCCGCCGGCGTGCCCGTGGCCGCGGACCCGCCGGACCGGTCCGCGGGCGGGCGCGGCCCAGCCGGGCACCGGGGCGGTCCGGATCTGGCCGATCACCTCGATCTGGCCCATCACCCGGTCGTGCAGGCCGAACGGTGGCGGCTCGAGCGCGGCGACGGCGAGCGCGGCGACGGTCGCCCGCAGCTCGTCCACCTCCATGGCGCAGGTCTCGCACAAGGCGAGGTGGGTCTCGAAGGCGTCCGACTCGGCCGGGTCGAGCGCGTGACACACGTACGCTCCGGCCAGCACGTGGGTGTCGACGTTCATAGGGCCTCTCCGAGCCGTGCATACTGCCTGATCCTGGGCTTGACGTGAACCCGTGTCGGCACACCGGCCCGGCCCGGCGGCCGCCGCCGCACGCTGCCGGCCGAGCGGGCGACCGGCGGGCACTGCGGGGGCGGGCTGCTGCGGGCGCTGGGCGCGGCCGACCGGATACACGTCATGGCTGGTCTTCGGCGCAGCGCACCCGCCCGGATTGGTAGGACACACCCCAATGCCGCGGCGTGTTTTGCGTGGTGGTAGTGCCGGCGCCTACCACGGGCGCCGGCAGGCCAATCCGAAACCGGCTCGGCGGCGAATCGAAGCGCGGGATGTCGCCCGGAATCGGGCGGCGGTGCCCGGGAGTTGAGTAAGGCGGCAGTTGAGTGAAGCAGACGTGTAGACGTGCGGCCGTGAAGACAAGAGGGAGAGCATGACGACAGCCCCGACTCGGAGAAGTGACCGGATGACGGCCGGGGAGGGCGCGCCCCCGGAGCCCGGCGGGCGACGCCCGAGGCTGGTCGTGCGGACCCGGACCGCGGGTGGCGCGGCCGGTTCCGCACCGGCCGGGGTCGTGCTCGTGCTGCACGGCGGCCGGGCCGACTCCACCGACCCGGTCCGGCCGTGGAACCTGGCGCTGGCCCGGATGCGGCAGTTCGTCCGGCCCGCGCTGGACCGCGGCGCGCCGGCCGGGATCGCCGTCGCGATGCTGCGCTACCGCAACCGCGGCTGGAACGGCCCGGCGGCCGACGCCCACGCGGACGCCGAATGGGCGCTGGCGGAACTGGCCCGCCGGTACGGACCCGTCCCGGTCGCGCTGATCGGGCACTCGATGGGCGGCCGCGCGGCCCTGCGCGCCGGGGGACACGCCTCGGTCGTCGGCGTCGCGGCCCTCGCGCCCTGGGCGCCGAGGGACGAACCGGTGGCGCACCTGGCCGGCCGGACCGTCCTGATCGCGCACGGCAGCCAGGACCGGGTCATCTCGCCGGCCCTGTCCGAGGACTTCGCGCGGCGGGCCGCGGACGCCGGGGCCCGGGTGTGCCGGCTGCGGGTGGACGGCAGCGGCCACGCGATGCTCGGACGGGCCAAGGACTGGAACGAGCTGGCCGCGCAGTTCGCCGTGGCCTGCGTCACCGGCGGGCCCCTGCCGCCGCCGGTGGCCAGGGCCCTGGCCGGGGAGTCGGCCGCCGCGACCGGCCCCGCCCGGGTGAACGGTTCGGCCCGCTTCGCCGACTTCGACCGGCCGCTGCAGACGCGCTGGTGGCGATCGGTCTGAGCGACCGGCCGGACCCGTCGCGCGGTGAGATGTCGATCACAGTCGCGGTGTTCGCCGCGTCGTCCGGGAACAGACACGTGCACGTGCTACCTTCCAACCCCATAAGTCAATCGCCGAGGTCACAGCAATGGTCTGGTGGACCGCCCGGACCAGGTGAATCACGTTTCACACCGACCAATCCGGGCACGTGGTCGCACCGAATCCTGATCGGGCCGCGCCCGAGACCGCGACCGAGACCGCCGCAGGGAGAGGGAAGACGACGTTGACCGACATGCTCAGCAGGCCGGCGCAGAACGACGAGATCCAGGCCGGATCGCCGGGCGAGGGTATCCCGGCGCAAGGAGGAAGAGAAGCAGGTGCCGCAGGCCGCGCAGCGTACACCGGACCGGAGCGCTGGGCCGACATCAAGGCCACCCCGCGCGCCGCGGTCCGGGCCCGGATCGCCGAACAGGTGGTCCGCCGGCTCGCCGGCCGGCTGCGCCTGCGGGTCATGCTGCCGGCCGGCGACTGGTTCGGCGGCGGGGACGCCGCATCGCCGCTGATGCGGCTGCGCCGGCCGCAGGAGTTCTACCGCCGGGTCGGGGTCGGCGGCCTGATCGGGTTCGGCGAGGCCTACCAGGCCGGGGACTGGGACGCCGAGGACCTGCCGGGGGTCCTGGAGACCTTCGCCGAACAGATCGAGGCGATCGTGCCGCCGGTGTTCCAGAAGCTGCGGCACGTGCACGGCCGCCGCCGCCCGGCCGCCGAGGCCAACACCCTGACCGGCGCCCGCTCGAACATCTCCCGGCACTACGACCTGTCCGACGAACTGTTCGCCCTGTTCCTGGATTCGACCATGAGCTACTCCTCGGCCCTGTTCAGCCAGGACGAGGCCGGCGCGCCGATCGCGTCGAGCAGCCTGCTCGCCCTGTCCCAGCGCCGGAAGATCGACCGGCTGCTCGACCTGACCTCGGTCGGCTCCGGGACCCGGGTGCTGGAGATCGGCACCGGCTGGGGCGAACTGGCCGTGCGCGCGGCCGGGCGCGGCGCGAAGGTGCACTCGGTGACCATCTCGCGCAACCAGTACGACTACGCCGCCCGCCAGGTCGCACTGGCCGGGCTGAGCGACCTGGTCACGATCGAGCTGCGCGACTACCGCGAGCTCGACGCGCAGGACCTGCGCGGGCGCTACGACGCGATCGTGAGCGTCGAGATGATCGAGGCGGTCGGCCGGGAGTACTGGCCCGAGTACTTCGCCGACCTCGACCGGCTGCTCGCGCCCGGCGGCCGGATCGGGCTGCAGGCGATCACCATGCCGCACCGGCACATGGTCGCGAGTGCGGACACGTACACGTGGATCCACAAGTACATCTTCCCCGGCGGCCTGATCCCGTCCGTGCCCGCGATCGAGGAGACCCTGGCCCGGCACACCGGATTGCGGATCGCCGAGGACTTCGCATTCGGCGCGCACTATGCCGCGACCCTGCGGTTGTGGCGCGAGCGGTTCCGCTCGCACACGCGGCAGTTGTCGGCGCTCGGGTTCGACGAGACGTTCCGGCGGACCTGGGAGCTGTATCTGGCCTACTGCGAGGCCGGGTTCCGGGCCGAGCGGCTGGATGTGCACCAGTTCCTGATCACCCGGGCCGGGAACGAGGGCCAGCCCGCCTGGTGACCGGCGAAACGGTGGCAGGCTGACGCAGAACCGGTGCGGCCCGCGGCGAGTTCGACGCCGCGGGCCGCACCGGTTTTCCTTGGTGGCACGTCATTTCACGATGAGCGTGCCCTGCATGTACTGGTGGATGTCACAGATGTAAGCGTACGAACCGTCGGTGCTCGGGGCGGTGAAGGTGACGGACTTGCCACCGGCGATACTCCCGGTGTCGAACATCTTGGTGCCGGTCGCGGTGAGCGTGTGGGCGATGGTGTCGTCGTTGGTGACGGTGACCGTCGCGCCGGGGCTGACCGTCATCGTCATCGGTGCGAACATGAAGTTCTTGATGACGATCGTGTTCGGCGCGCCGCTGGACATCGACGCGGACATCGACGAGGGCGCGGCGCCGGCCGCGGGCGTGGACGACGACGAGCAGCCGGCGGTCAGGAGCGCCGAACCGGCCAGCAGGGCGATGGACACTGGTGCGAAAACTCGTGCAGGGGCAGGGAATCCACGCATGTCACTCGCTCCGTTTCGGGGGGAGAAGGATCGTGGGGCGGGCCGACGCCGTATGTGCGCCCGCCCACCCCACGCAGATGGTCCAGCTGTCGAAAATCCGTACTAGAAAACGTGCGTCAGACGGTGAGCAGGGTGGGGCTGGCGGCTTTGCCGGTGCCGAGGAAGGTGTCCGGGACGGGGTATTCGCCGAGGACGAACTGGAGGATGGCGGCGTGCATGGCTTCGACCGGGGCGATGCTGGCGGCGGTGGCGATGCCGCCGGCGCTGGTGACGTTGCCGGCGGCGAACAGGTAGGTCTGGGCGGCCTGGTTCTCCAGG
>DASZBX010000012.1:0-8697 GCA_035943635.1 Actinocrinis sp.
GCAGGGTATTGGCGTCCGGCGGCAGATAGACCCGGATCACGTCAGCCTTCTTGTTCACCACGTGGTCGATGAAACCAGGGTCCTGATGCGAGAGCCCGTTGTGGTCCTGCCGCCAGACGTGCGAGGTCAACAGGTAGTTCATCGAGGCGATCGGGCGTCGCCAGGCCAGCTTGTTGGTGGTCTTGAGCCACTTGGCGTGCTGGTTGAACATCGAGTCGATGATGTGGATGAACGCCTCGTAGCAGGAGAAGACCCCGTGGCGGCCGGTGAGCAGGTAGCCCTCCAGCCAGCCCTGGCACATGTGCTCGGACAGGACTTCCATCACCCGGCCGTCCGGGGACAGGGCCGCGTCGTCGTCCGGGTCCGTCTCGCCCATCCACGTGCGGCCGGTGGTCTCCAGCACGGCGCCGAGGCGGTTGGAGGCGGTCTCGTCCGGGCCGAAGACGCGGAAGTTCG
The DNA here is from genome assembly GCA_035943635.1 of Actinocrinis sp. GTDB lineage: Bacteria > Actinomycetota > Actinomycetes > Streptomycetales > Catenulisporaceae > DASZBX01. The sequence continues at coordinate 457 of DASZBX010000012.1, forward strand.
AGTACTGCTCGTTGCGGGTCATCGTGTCGCGCAGGAATTCGCCGAGCACCCGGGTCGCCTCGGAGAACGTGGTTCCGTGCTCCTTGATGTCGACCGCGTAGTCGCGGAAGTCCGGCAGCTCCAGGTCGCGCAGCAGCAAGCCGCCGTTCGCGTGCGGGCTCGCGCTCATCCGGCGCTCTCCGGCCGGGGCCAGGGCCGCCAGTTCCGGACGCAGGGAACCGGCCTCGTCGAACAGTTCCCGCGGGCGGTAGGAGGAGAGCCAGACCTGGAGCTGGGCCAGGTGGGCGGGGTTCTCGTGCAGGCCGCTGAGCGGGACCTGGTGCGAGCGCCAGTTGCCTTCGGTGCGCTTGCCGTCCACGGTCTTCGGCCCGGTCCAGCCCTTGGGCGAACGCAGGATGATCATCGGCCAGGCCGGGCGCAGCACCGGCTCGCCGGCCGCGGCGGCGGCCCGGGCGGCGGCCTGGATCCGCTGGATGTCGGTCAGGGCGTCGTCCAGGGCGGCGGCCATGGCCTGGTGGGCGGCGGCGTGGTCGTCCGGGTCGCCGACCGCGACGGTGATCGGGCGGTAGCCGTAGCCTTCGAACAGCTTCTCCAGCTCCGCCTGCGGGATGCGGGCCAGCAGGGTCGGGTTGGCGATCTTGAAGCCGTTCAGCTGGAGGATCGGCAGCACCGCACCGTCCCGGGCCGGGTCCAGGAACTTGTTCGAGTGCCACGAGGCGGCCAGCGGGCCGGTCTCGGCCTCCCCGTCGCCGACCACGCAGCACACGGTCAGGTCCGGATTGTCGAACGCGGCGCCGTACGCGTGGGCGACGGCGTACCCGAGCTCCCCGCCCTCGTGGATGGAGCCCGGGGTCTCCGGCGCGACGTGCGACGGGATGCCACCGGGGAAGGAGAACTGCCGGAACAGCCGGCGCAGTCCTTCGGCGTCCTGGCCGATCCGCGGGTAGATCTCGCTGTAGGTGCCCTCCAGGTAGGCGTTGGCGACCAGGCCGGGACCGCCGTGGCCGGGGCCGGCGATGTAGATCGCGTCCAGGTCCCGGGCCTTGATCTGCCGGTTCATGTGGGCGTAGACGAAGTTCAGGCCCGGGGTGGTGCCCCAGTGCCCGAGCAGGCGCGGCTTGACGTGCTCGGCGAGCAGCGGTTCGCGCAGCAGTGGGTTGTCCAGCAGGTAGATCTGGCCGACGGACAGGTAGTTCGCCGCGCGCCAGTAGGCGTCGACGAGGGACAGGTCGTCGGTCGTGAGCGGACCGGTGGTGGTCTCGGGCATCGGTGGGCTCTTCTCAATCCGGGGTGTCTGGGTTCTTGTTGCCTCCACCCTGCCGGGCCGCCCGCGGGCGCGGATGGGCCTTTAGTCCCGTCCCGGACGGGCCGCAGGATCCTGGGCCCCGGCCGGGCGCCCCCGGATGGTGGAGGGGAGCCGGAAAGACGGCAGCCGCGGCATCGCGGCGCCGGCGGTGACGACGGAAGGTCTGGCGATGAGCGTCCTCTTCGAGCAGGGTTCGGCCAAGGCGTGGGAGGGGTTGCGCGGCGGCCTGTGGCGCGACGCGGTCGACGTGCGCGACTTCATCCAGGCGAACTACACCCCGTACGCGGGGGACGGTTCGTTCCTGGCCGGGCCGACCGCGCGCACCACGGAGCTGTGGGCGAGGTTGCAGGCGATGTTCCCGGTCGAGCGCGAGCGCGGGATCTATGACGTCGACGTGCACACGCCGGCCGGGATCACCGCGCACGCGCCAGGGTACATCGACCGGGAGAACGAGCTGATCGTCGGGTTGCAGACCGATGCGCCGCTGAAGCGGGCGATCATGCCGTACGGCGGATGGCGCCTGGTCGCCGCGGGGTTGGCGGCGTACGGGATCGAGCCGGATCCGCGGGTCGCGGAGATCTTCACGAAGTACCGCAAGACCCACAACGACGGGGTCTTCGACGCCTACACCCCGCAGATCCTGGCCGCCCGCAAGGCCGGCATCATCACCGGCCTGCCCGACGCGTACGGGCGCGGCCGGATCATCGGCGACTACCGCCGGGTCGCGCTTTACGGCGTGGACCGCCTGATCGAGGTCAAGCGCGAAGAGCGGGCCGAACTCGACGCGCGCTGGGCGGACGAGGCCACCATCCGGCTGCGCGAGGAGATGGCCGAGCAGATCAGGGCCCTGCAGGAGCTGAAGGAGATGGCTGCCGGCTACGGCCACGACGTCTCCCGGCCCGCCACCGGTGCCCGTGAGGCGGTGCAGTGGCTCTACTTCGCCTACCTGGCCGCGGTCAAGGAGCAGAACGGCGCGGCGATGTCCCTCGGCCGGGTCTCCACCTTCCTGGACGTCTACCTGGAGCGGGACCTCGCCGTCGGGCTGCTGGACGAGCAGGGCGCGCAGGAACTGATCGACGATCTGGTGATCAAGCTGCGGATCGTGCGGTTCCTGCGCACCCCGGAGTACGACGAGCTGTTCTCCGGCGACCCGACCTGGGTGACCGAGGCGATCGGCGGCATCGGTGCGGACGGGCGGCCGCTGGTCACCCGCACCAGCTTCCGGGTGTTGCAGACCCTGTACAACCTCGGCCCGGCCCCGGAGCCGAACCTGACCGTGCTGTGGTCCACCCGGCTTCCCCGCGGGTTCAAGGATTTCTGCGCGAAGGCCTCCATCGACACCAGTTCCATCCAGTACGAGTCCGACGAGCTGTTGCGGCCCAAGACCGGCGACGACACCGCGATCGCGTGCTGCGTGTCGGCGATGGAGGTGGGCAAGGGCATGCAGTTCTTCGGCGCCCGGGTCAACCTCGCCAAGACCCTGCTGTACGCGGTCAACGGCGGCCGTGACGAGATCACCGGCCACCTCGTCGTGCCCGGGTTCGAGCCGCTCACCGGCGAGTACCTGGACTACGAGCAGCTGGACGCGGCCTTCGACAAGGTCATGGACTGGCTGGCCGAGACGTATGTGCACGCCCTGAACGTCATCCACTACATGCACGACAAGTACGCCTACGAGCGGCTGGAGATGGCGCTGCACGACCGGGACGTCAAGCGCACCCTGGCGTGCGGCATCGCAGGGCTCGCCGTCGCCGCCGACTCCCTGTCCGCGGTCAAGTACGCCCGGGTCAAGGTGATCCGGGACGAGACCGGCCTGGCCGTGGACTACCAGACGACCGGCACATTCCCGGCCTACGGCAACAACGACGAGCGGGCGGACGCGATCGCGGTCGGCCTGGTGGACCGGTTCATGGCCAAGATCCAGCGCTACCCGGCGTACCGGGACGCCCGGCACACCCAGTCCGTGCTGACCATCACCTCCAACGTGGTCTACGGCCACAAGACCGGCAACACCCCGGACGGACGGCGGGCCGGGGAGCCGTTCTCCCCCGGCGCCAACCCGATGAACGGCCGGGACACCCACGGCATGGTCGCCTCCGCCCTGTCGGTGGCGAAACTGCCGTACGACCGGGCCGAGGACGGCATCTCGCTGACCGCCACGATCACCCCGGGCGGGCTCGGGCGTGAGCCGGTCGAGCGGATCGGGAATCTGGCCGGGATCCTGGACGGGTACTTCGCCTCCGGCGGCTACCACATGAACGTCAACGTCCTGGACCGGTCCACGCTCCAGGACGCGATGGAGCACCCGGAGAAGTACCCGCAGCTGACCATCCGGGTCTCCGGCTACGCGGTGAACTTCACCCGGCTGACCCGCGAGCAGCAGCTCGACGTGATCAGCCGCACCTTCCACGAGTCGCGGTGAACACACAGGTCGGCATTTCGGCGGGCCCGGCACTCGCCGGATCCGCCGGCGGCGGAACCGAAGGGGCCGTGCACTCCTGGGACCTGTCCACCGGCGTGGACGGCCCCGGCACCCGGTTCGTGGTGTTCACCCAGGGCTGTCCGCTGCGCTGCCTGTACTGCCACAACCCGGACACGTGGAAGATCCGCGACGGCTTCCGCGCGCGGTCCGCGGACCTGGTCCGGGAGGCCGCCGGATACGTCCCCTTCATCACCGAGTCCGGCGGCGGGGCGACGGTCAGCGGCGGCGAGCCCCTGTTGCAGCCGAGATTCACCGGCGCCCTGCTGGCCGGGTTCAAGGGCCTCGGGCTGCACACGGCGCTGGACACCTCCGGCTACCTCGGCGCCCGGGCCGACGACGCGCTGCTGGCGGCCACGGACCTGGTCCTGCTGGACATCAAGTCCTGGGACTTCGCCCTGTACCGTCGCCTGACCTCGGTCGACCTGCACCCGACGCTCGACTTCGCCCGCCGGCTGGCGCGGCTGGGCATCCCGGTCCACCTGCGGTTCGTCCTGGTGCCCGGCCTGACCGATGGGTCGGACAACGTCGACGGGGTCGCCACGTTCGCCGCGTCGATGGGCAACGTCGAGCGCGTGGACGTCCTGCCGTTCCACAAACTCGGCGAGCAGAAATACCGCACGCTGGGCATCCCCTTCCCGCTGACCGACACGCCCACCCCGACCGGGCGCCAGGTGGACGAGGCCCGGGCCCGGTTCGCCGCACACGGTCTGACGGTAGTCTGAGATGGAGGCAGAAATCATGATCGACGGTGGCGTCCTCGTCGTCAACACCGGTTCGTCCTCGGTGAAGTACCAGGTCATCGATGCCGTTTCGGGACGGTGCACAGCCCGCGGGCTGGTGCAGCGGACCAGCGGTCCGGGCGCCGTCGCCGACGTGCTCGCGGCCGAACCCGCCCTGACCGCGGCGAACATCGTCGCGGTCGGCCATCGTGTGGTGCACGGCGGCGAGGAGTTCGCCGCGCCGGTCCTGGTCGACGACAAGGTGCTCGCCGCGTTGCGCGATCTGGCCCCGCTGGCCCCGCTGCACATTCCGGCGAACCTCGCCGGCATCGACGCCGCACGCCGGGCGTTTCCGGACGTCCCGCATGTGGCGGTGTTCGACACGGCCTTCCACCAGAGCCTGCCGCCGCACGCCTACACCTACGCCGTGCCGCGGCTGTGGCGCGAGGAGTTCGGGGTGCGCCGTTACGGATTCCACGGCGTGTCCTACCAGTACGTCTCCCGGCGAGCGGCCGCGGTGCTCGGGCGCGACCTAGGCGACACCAACCTGATCGTGCTGCATCTGGGCAACGGCGCGAGCGCCTGCGCGATCGAGGCCGGGCGCAGCGTGGAGACCTCGATGGGCCTGACCCCGCTCGAGGGCCTGGTGATGGGCACCCGCAGCGGGGACGTCGACCCCGCGCTCGCAGCGTACCTGGCCCGCAGGGCCGGGCTGGGCAGCGTGGCCGTGGACGCCGCGCTCAACCAGGAGGGCGGGTTGCTGGCCCTGGCCGGGAGCGCGGACCTGCGCGACGTGTGGGCCGCGGTCGACCGGGGCGACCCGGACGCCCGGCTCGCCGTCGACGTGTACTGCCACCGGATCCGCAAATACGTCGGCGCGTACTATGCCGTGCTCGGCCGGGTCGACGCGGTCGTGTTCACCGCCGGCGTGGGCGAGCACGACCCGGGCGTGCGCAGCCGGTCCCTCGGCGGGCTGGCCCGGCTCGGCATCGCGGTCGACCCCGAGCGCAACGAGGGTTCCGGCGCCGGCGAGCGGTTCATCTCGCCCGAAGGCGCCGAGGTCCCGGTGCTCGTAGTGCCGACGGACGAGGAGGCCGAGATCGCCCGGCAGGCCCTGGACCTGGTCCGCACCGCACAACCGGGCCCTTAGTCCCGCCGCGGACGGGACCGCGGGCCCTGACCGGGAAGCGGCGGCGGCGGGAGATTGGTGACAGACGCAGTAAGCCACCGAAGGGATCGGTCCCACCATGACCATGCTCGACCACACGCCGCCCAGCACCCGCCCCGCCTCCGGCCTGGTCTACGACTTCGCCGACGGCAATGCGGCCATGGCCGACCTGCTCGGCGGCAAGGGCGCGAACCTGGCCGAGATGACCCGGCTGGGCCTGCCGGTGCCGCCCGGATTCACCGTCACCACCGAGGCGTGCCGGGCCTACCTGGCCACCAGGAACCTCCCGGACGGGCTGGCGGACGAGATCCTGGCCCACCTGGCCGGCCTGGAGCTGGCCACCGGCAAGCGGCTGGGGGACGCGCAGAACCCGCTGCTGGTCTCCGTGCGCTCCGGGGCCCGGTTCTCGATGCCCGGGATGATGGAGACGGTCCTGAACATCGGGGTCTGCGACACCACGGTCCAGGCCCTGGCCGAGGCCTACGGCGACGAGCGCTTCGCCTGGGACTGCTACCGGCGTCTGGTCCAGATGTACGGCAAGACCGTCCTGGGCGTCCCGGCCGAACCGTTCGAGACCGCCCTGTCGCGCGCCAAGGTGCACGCCGGGCACGCCCCGAACTCCTCCGACACGCTCCTGTCGGCCGACGAACTGCACGAGCTGACCCGCGGATTCCAGGCCATCGTGCTGCGCCACAGCGGGCAACGCGTCCCCCAGGATCCGCGCGAGCAGTTGATCGGCGCGGTGCGCGCGGTCTTCTCCTCCTGGAACGGGGAACGGGCCAAGGTCTACCGGCGCCGCGAGGGCATCAGCGAGTCGCTGGGCACCGCGGTCACCGTGATGACGATGGTGTTCGGCAACCTCGGCGAGCGCTCGGGCACCGGGGTCGCCTTCACCCGCGACCCGGCCACCGGCGCGCCCGGCGCCTACGGAGATTACCTCACGAACGCCGAGGGCGAGGACGTCGTCTCCGGCGTTCGCAACACCCTGACCCTGGAGCAATTCCGCACGCTCAACCCCTCCGCGCACGACGAACTGCTGCGCCACATGGCCACCCTGGAAGGGCACTACCGGGACCTGTGCGACATCGAGTTCACCGTCGAACGCGGCACCCTGTGGATGCTCCAGACCCGGGTCGGCAAGCGCACCGCCGCCGCGGCGTTCCGGATCGCCGACACGCTGCTGCGCTCCGGGATGATCTTCGAGGACGAGGCGCTGTCCCGGGTCACCGGCGCGCAGCTGGCCCAGCTGATGTTCCCCCGCTTCACCCCGGACCACCACCACATCCCGATCGCGCACGGCGTCCCCGCCTCCCCGGGCGCAGCCGTCGGCCGGGCGGTGTTCACCAGCGCCGACGCGGTCGCCCGCGCCGCCGAGGGCCAGCAGGTCATCCTGATCCGCCGCGAGACCAACCCGGACGACCTGCCCGGCATGATCGCGGCCGCCGGCGTGCTGACCGGGCGCGGCGGCAAGACCTCGCACGCCGCCGTCGTCGCCCGCGGCATGGGCCGCACCTGCGTCTGCGGCGCCGAAGCCCTCGACATCGACGAGGCCGACGGCCGGGCCGTGGTCCGCCACGGCGGCGCCGCCGGCACCGAGATCCGCACCGGGGACACCGTCTCCATCGACGGGATGACCGGCGCGATCTATGCCACCGAGGTCCCGGTCACCGCGTCCCCGGTCGTCGACTACTTCGAAACCGGCACCATCGACCATGGCGACCCCGTCGTCACCGCCGTCGCCCGGATCCTCGCGATCGCGGACGAGCACCGCCGGCTCGGCGTGCGCGCCAACGCCGACACCCCCGCCGACGCCGAGCGGGCCCGCCGGTTCGGCGCCGCAGGCATCGGCCTGGCCCGCACCGAGCACATGTTCCTCGGCGACCGCCGGCCCATCGTCGAGCGCCTGATCCTGGCCGAGCACGCCGCCGACCGCAGGCACGCCCTGAACCAGCTGCTGCACCTGCAGCGCGCCGACTTCGTCGGCCTGCTCGAAGCCATGGACGGGCTGCCCGTCACCGTGCGCCTGCTCGACCCGCCGCTGCACGAGTTCCTGCCCGACCTCACGGACCTGTCGGTCCAGGTCGCCCTCGACTGCGCCACCGACGCGCCGACCGCGCGCACCCCGGGCAAGACTGCGCTGCTGAACGCGGTGCGCCGCTGGCACGAGCAGAACCCGATGCTCGGCCTGCGCGGCGTACGCCTGGGCCTGGTGGTCCCCGGCATCTACCAGATGCAGGTGCGCGCCCTGGCCGAAGCCATGATCATCCGGCGCAAGGCCGGCGGCAACCCGATCGCCCACCTCATGGTCCCCCTGGTCGCCGACGCCCACGAATTCGACCTCGCCCGCACGGACGCCGAACAGATCCTCTACGAACTCGACCCCGACCTGAGCCACCCGGTCCAGATCGGCACCATGATCGAACTTCCCCGCGCGGCCCTGACCGCCGGCGCCATCGCCCGCCATGCCGACTTCTTCTCCTTCGGCACCAACGACCTGACCCAGACCACCTGGGGCATGAGCCGCGACGACGCCGAAAGCGCCTTCTTCCCCGACTACCTCACCAAG
>DASZBX010000013.1:0-94513 GCA_035943635.1 Actinocrinis sp.
GATGCCGCGGACGCAGGCCGGTGAAGATACGCTTGGACAAGGCCGTGCGGCCCAGGTATTGCGTCACAACAACACCCAAGCCGCACGGCCTGCCTCATGTCAGGACAATGCCCCGATCGTTATCGCACACCACGCCGTTAGTGAAGTAGGCCCCGCCCGGCCCACTGCGACCCAACCCGCCCGCCTGCCCGGAGCCACCTTGACTCCAGGCAGGCGGGCTTTCGCGTCTGCCCCTAATCCAAATCCGGCGCCCGCTCAGAGTTTGACCACTACCTTCCCGTGCACATGCCGCTCGGCCTGCAACGCAACAGCCTCGCAAACCTGCTCGATCGAAAAAGTCGCAGCAATCGGCACAACGAGCTCACCAGCACCGATCGCCTCGGCGATCCGCTCCATGTCCCCGGGCGCCGCGTCCACCCCACCGGTCGCGCGCACGCCACCGGGCGGGTTCGGCCCGGCCGCAACCGTGGAAATCCGCTCGGCCGGAACACCCAACGTAAGCGCGGCCTCAACCGTCTCGGTACCGAACAGATCGGTCGCCGCAGTCACGCCCTCAGGAGCCAACGCCCGCACCCGATCGGCCAAGCCATTGCCGTAAGCCACCGGCTCGGCGCCCAACTCCCGCAGGAACTCGAACGTCGCCGGTGACGCGGTACCGATCACCCGAGCACCCGCATTCCGCGCGAGCTGCACGGCGAACACCCCCACGCCCCCAGCCGCACCGCCGATCAAGACGGTATCCCCGGCCTTCAGCCCGACCGCAGCCAACGCCGCAGCAGCAGTCGACCCGGACACCGCCAACGTGCTCGCCACCTCGTCCCCGACATTCGCAGGCGTGAGCCACAAGGACGCCCCGGCCGAGGCCTCGATCACAAGGAAATCAGCCGCAGCCCGCCCCAACGCGCCCCCGTAAACCCGATCGCCGACACTGAACCCGGCCACCCCGTCCCCGACCTCGTCCACCACCCCGGCGAAGTCATACCCGAACCCGGACGGCAGCGAGATACCGAACCGCTCCGCCAACTCCGGCCGCGAAGCGAGCCCCCAATCCATCGGGTTCAGCCCGAAAGCCGTCACCCGAACCCGCACCTCGCCCGGCCCGGCGTGCGGCTCCGGCACTTCTCGCAGATCCAGCACCTCAGGACCACCGAACGTCTCGTACATGACAGCACGGCTCATCGGAACCTCCAGAAAACAGGCAGCCGCCGCAAGTGACGGCACCAAGTCCCATCACAGTAGCACGAGTGACGGGACCAACTCCCGTAAGATGTCGGCATGGCCCGCTGGGAACCGAACGCATCAGAGCGACTGGTAGTCGCCGCCCTGGACCTCTTCACCCAGCGCGGCTACGAGAACACCACGGTGATCGACATCGCGGAACGCGCCGGACTCACGAAGAGCACCTTCTTCCGCCACTTCCAGGACAAGCGCGAAGTCCTCTTCGGCAGCGACGGGCTCACCGTCCCCCTGGTCGCAGGAATCACCGCCGCCGACCCCTCGGCCACCCCCCTGGAAGCGGTGGCGCACGGCCTGCAGACGATCGCCCGCGAGATCTTCACCCCCACCCGCCGCGCCTTCGCCGTCCAGCGACGAGCAGTGATCGCCTCCCACCTGGAATTGCAGGAGCGCGAAGCACTGAAGGGAATCGTCCTGACCGCCGCGATGGCCGACGCACTGACCCGACGCGGCGTCCCCGACCTGCTCGCCCGCGTGACCGCAGAACTCGGCGCACTGGCCCTGACCATCACCTACGAACAGTGGACCAAAGCGGCCGACACCGCCGACGAATCCACCGACGACACCGACTTCGCCGATATCGCCCGCCGCGCAATCAGCGAAGTACAAACCGCCGCCAGCCAGTCATTCCGCCAACACACCCACACCCGCCCCCACCCCGACGACACCCCCACATCCGCCGCCGCGCCCGTTCACACAGAAACGGGCACGGCGACCGATGCAGACCATCACTGACCAGCAACCCTCAACTGCTACGACACCTGCCACAGCTGAGCAAACCGCTGCGCATAGTCGGGAAACGCCGACCAGCCCGTATTCGGATCAAAAGTGATGTCCTTCTGCTCCAGAAACTGCTCAGGCACCTCATCGGCCTGCTCGCTCGCCGTGGGCTGGACGCCTTCGAGCAGACGCGCCGTCGCATCGACGGCCGTCCACGTCGCGACCGGAAAGTCGATGTCCAGCGCAGCCGTCAGCGCACCGTCCTTGATGTCCTGCAAGTTCCCGGCAGTCGGCCCGAACCCCACGGTCGTGATCGAGATTCCAGCCGCCTTCAACGCCGCGGGCAACCCCGCCGCCGCCGACAACCCCACGAACACGGCCACGTTGGTCGCCGGGTGCGCCTTGAGATCGGCCACGACCGTCTGCGGCGCCGTCGTCCCGATCGCGCTCACATCGATCGGCACCACGCGCACCTTGCACGACGAGCACAACGCCGACATGTTGTCCTCGAAGGCCTGCTGAATCGGCGCCGACACATCGAGCCCCGGCAGGGTGTAGAGCACCGTCTGAGCCTTCGCGCCCTTGTTCGCAATCACCCAGTCGGCCAGCAGCCGCCCATTGCGCTGACTCAGGTTCGTGCCGAGATAGTCGAACGTGATGCCGTACGGCAGCACGTTCTTGTCGATCTGCAGCGAAACCAGCTTGATCCCGGCGGTGGCGAGCGCCTTCAGCCCGTCGCCGAATATGGCCGGATCAAACGCCCCGAGCAGCACCGCGTCCGGCCGCATCGCGAGCACACTGGCGGCGGCAGCCTGCGCTGTCTGAGCAGTCGCACCGGCGTTCACCACGGTGATCGTCCCCCCGATCGCCTTGACCGCCTTCTGCACATACGAACTCACCAGCCCGCAGATGGGTGTGGAGCATTGCAGGTAAACGAATTTCTTGCCCGCCGGAAGCCGCTCCGGCAGCGAATCCGTCACCGTGAATCCGGCCGGCGCACCCAGGTAAGGTGCGATCGCCGTCTTCGCAGCCGAAGCATTCGCAGTCTGCGCCGCCGCAGAGGCGACCACGGACGCCGAAGGCGCAGCGACATCCGACGAGGACCCACAAGCCGACAGCGATATGAGCGCAACCACCGAGGCGCAAGCCGCCACCGCTCTCCAGCCGCGACGCCCCCGCGCCTGCACCCGACTCCGACTTCCGCCCCGGCCCCACCAGCCCGGGCTCCCCCCGCCCCCGACGACACCACGCCCGGCCCGGCCACCGGATCCAGCGAACATCTCTCACACTCCTATTCCTGCGTCAGCGAAGGAAAGGCTCGACATCGCGAACAAGCTCAACCGCAGGTCAGAACCAGTACAGCAGGACCTACGCCAAGTCTCCGACATAAACAGACCGAACCAATAGGCCTTACCCTGCATTGCCCGGGCGACCCTGTCAAGCCGCTCCCCCACTCATCACAACCCTGATCCGGAGCCGCCAATATGGGACCAAGTTCAGGATCATCAGCCACACCGCTCACCAGCAGCCGCTCCACCAAGCCGGCCCCGACGAATCATGGCTCCGCCAAGTCTCGCGACGCTCAAGATCGGCGATTTCACCAGACCGCAGGAGGCGCCCCCGGCCGAATCAAAGTCGATCCGCCCAGCCCCGTATGAGCGAAAGATCGCCGGGCACAGACAGATGGAACCTAACCGGTACTCCCGTTTCCCGGCCGAAGACCGAACCCAGGCCCAGATCCAGATCCAACCCCCATGGCATCGCCCTATCCTTTGTCCATGTTCAGGTCCAGGACCGGGTCCAGGTCCAGGTCCAGGTCCAGGTCCAGGTCCAGGACCGGGTTCGGATTCGGATTCGGGACTCGCTGCCACCACCACCCGCGCAGCCTCAGATCAACCGACCCGAGATCAAGGCAAGCAGCAAGGACCGCACCATCGTCCGCGACCGAATGAACAACGAACAGCGTGTCCACCTCCGAAAGCGCGGCGTCGAACAGTTGCGCCACTTCCCCGGTCAGGCACTCGCGGACCAACTCCAACGAGTCGCGATGCTTCAGGTCATCTGGACACACTGGCCGAGTGGGTCCAATCAGCCGTCTGACCCCGCCCCCGGACAAAGCCGTCGGCCCACCGCGCCCTCCCCCGCGGCGCGGCCGACGGCATGTTAGCCTGAAGTTAGGTAACCCTAACTAACAACCCAAGGAGTACCCATGAGCGAGCGTCCCAACCGCGGGCGAGGAAACCCCACCCCGCACCGTGGGAACGTGCTGCGCACGGAACAGATAACGCCGCACATGGTGCGCGTAGTCCTCGGCGGTGACGGCCTCGCGCAGTTCGCTACGCGCGGGCTCACCGACCACTACGTCAAGCTGCACTTCCCGGTACCCGGCGTCACCTACCCCGAGCCCTACGACGCCCAGCGCATCCGAGCCGAACTGCCGCCCGACCAGTGGCCGCGCTCCCGCACCTACACCGTCCGCAGCTGGGACCCGGAGTCCGGCGAGCTGAGCATCGACTTCGTGGTCCACGGCGACGCCGGGATCGCCGGCCCGTGGGCCGCGAACGCCCAGCCGGGCGACGAACTCACGTTCATGGGCCCGGGCGGCGACTACGCCCCCGACCCGGCCGCGGACTGGCACCTGCTGGCCGGGGACGAGAGCGCCCTGCCCGCGATCGCCGCCGCCCTGGAGCAGATGCCCGCCGACGCCACCGGTTTCGCCTTCGTCGAGGTCGAGTCGGCCACCGAGGAGCAGAAGCTCACCGCACCCGCCGGCATCGCCCTGACCTGGCTGCACCGCGGCGACCGGCCGATCGGCGAGGCCCTGGTCGCGGCCGTCGCGGCGCTCGAGTTCCCGGCCGGCGCGGTCCAGGCGTTCGTGCACGGCGAGGCCGGTCTGGTCAAGGAGCTGCGCCGGATCCTGCGGGTCGAGCGGGCCGTGCCGCGCGAGCAGCTGTCGATCTCAGGCTACTGGCGCACCGGCCACGACGAGGACGGCTGGCAGTCCTCCAAGCGCGACTGGAACCAGCAGGTCGAAAGCGAGCAGGAAGCCCAAGCCGGGCAGGGATAGCACCACGCCCGTAGTACCGCACCAATAGATCAGTAACCTGCCACGCATCCCCCCGCCGCACGCGCATGCCACCACCGATTCAGAGCCCTGTACTAGCATGAGGCCTCAACTCTGGACCCGGACGGCCTGCGCGTGCGGCCTGCGGATGACGTGAGAAGAGTGACGTATGCGCTTTGCCCTGTTAGGCCCGGTGGCGGTGAACGGTGAAGCCGGCCCGATCGAGATCCCGAGCCAGATGCCGCGCACCATCCTCGCGGAGCTCCTCCTGCACGCGAACACCGTCGTCTCCGCCGACGCCCTGATCGACATCCTCTGGCACAAGAACCCGCCGGCCACGGCAAACGCCTCATTCCACAACCACATCATGCGGATGCGCCGCCTACTGGGACCCGAGGGCGCGGCACGGATCCGATCCGTAGCACCCGGCTTCCTGATCGAGGTGCGGCCGGGCGAACTGGACCTGGACACCTTCGCCGACCTCCACACGGCCGGAACCCTAGCCCTCCAGGAATCATCCTGGGAGAAGGCCTCGGAGCTACTCACCACCGCACTCGCACTGTGGCGCGGCGACCCGGGCGCCGACGTCCCGGGTTTCGCCGCTCGCCCCGAAGTCCGGCACCTCCTCGACGCCAAACTGGACGCCCTGGCCGGCCGGATCGAAGCCGACCTCGAACTCGGCCGACACGCCGAGGTGATCAGCGAACTCCAGGCCCTGACTGCCGCACACCCCACACACCAGGTCTTCCACCAGCAGCTGATGCTCGCGCTCTACCGATCCGGCCGACAGGCCGAAGCACTCGACGCCTTCCAGACCCTGAACCTGAACCTCAACCAAAGCCTCCACCCCACCCCCGCCGAAAACCCGCCCGCAACCCTCTCCGCCGAAGTCCAGGACCTGCACCACCGCATCCTCAACGCCGACCCGGCCCTCGCCCCACCACCCGTAAAAACCCCAGGCCAGACCGGCCCGCGCTTCCAGCTCCCCGCCGACACCCGAGTCTTCACCGGCCGCTCACAGGAACTCGCCGACCTGCTCGCCCTGGCCCGCATCGCCCCGATCGGCACCGAAGCGGGCATGGTCGTGATCTCCGCGATCGACGGCATGGCCGGAATCGGCAAAACCGCCTTGGCCGTCCACAGCGCCCACCACCTGCGCGAGCAGTTCCCCGACGGCCAACTGTTCGTCAACCTGCACGGTTACGCCGCCGACCGCGAACCCCTGACCCCCGGCGACGCCCTGGACACGGTCCTGCGCTCCCTCGGCGCGGCCCCGCAGTCGATCCCCGCGGACCTGGGCGAACGCGCGGCGTTCTACCGGGGCCAGCTCGACGGCACCCGGACTCTGCTGATCCTGGACAATGCGTCCAGCGCCGCGCAGGTGCGGCCGCTGCTGCCGGGCAGCCCGGGCTGCCTCGTCCTGGTCACCAGCCGCAAGCGCCTGACCGGCCTGGACGACGCGCACCTGCTCGCCCTCGGCGTCCTGCCGGCGCCCGACGCGGTCGTCCTGCTGCACAAGGTCGCCGGTCCGGACCGGATCCCGGCGCACCATCCGGCGATCCTGGACCTGGTCGAACTCTGCGGCCGCGTCCCCCTGGCGATCCGGATCATGGCTGCCCGGTTGCGGCGGCACCCGCAGCTGCGGATCGAGGACGTCGTGCGCCAGCTCTCCAGCGGGGGCGCGCGTCTGGAGGTGTTCCAGGACGAGGTCAGCAACCTCGCCGCGGTCTTCGATCTCTCCTACCGCGACCTCGCCGCCGACGAGCAGCGTCTGTTCCGGCGGCTCGCGGTCGTCCCGGGCCCCGACTTCGACGCCTACGCGGCCGCGTGTCTGGCGGGCACCGGCCCGCAGGTTGCTGAGCGTGTGCTCGAATCCCTTCTCGACCACAACCTGCTCATCCAGCGCGCCCCCGGCCGCTACCAGTTCCACGACCTGATCCGCCTGCACGCCGCAGCCCTCGACAACGACAACGACAACGAGCCGACCACCAACCCCGACCATCCCCTCGAACGGCTACTGGACTACTACCAACACACAGCCCGCAGCGCGAACGACCGCCTGATCGGTTTCCGCCAAGTCCACCCCGCCCCGAGCGCAGTAGCAACAACCCCAACCCACGCACCCCGCATATCCGGCCGAGAAGAAGCCCTGACGTGGATGCGGGCCGAACGCGAGAACCTCCTGGCCGCCGTCACCCTGACCTGCGCCGACCCGGCCCACCGCGCCCGGGCCATCGACCTCATCGACGCCATGGGCGCCTTCCTGCGCCAGGACGGCCCCTGGCCGCAGGTGACCTCCCTGCACCAGAGCGCCATCCTGCTGGCCCGCGAGTCCGGGGACCGGCTCGGCGAGGCCAACGCCCTGGGCGACCTGGGCCGGCTGCGCTACCTGACCGGCGACGACGTGGCCTCGGTCGGCCTGCAAGACCAGGCGTTGGCCCTCTACCGCGGGCTCGGCAACCGTTCCGGCGAGGCGTGCACCCTCCAGGATCTGGGCCGGGCCCGGCTGATGACCGGGGACCTGCACGGCTCAGCCGAGCTGCACGAACAGGCCCTGACCATCTTCCGGGAGCTGGGCAACCAGTCCGGCGAGGCCAACGCCGTCTACGACCTGGGCCGGGTCCGGTATTCGACCAGCGACCACCAGATCGCGGCCGAACTGTTCGACCAGGCCCAGCACATGTTCCGCAACGTCGGCGACCGCCTCGGCCAGGCCAACACGCTGCACGACCTCGGCCACGCCCGCTGCATCACCGGGGACTACCCGGGCGCGGCGGCCGCCTTCGGCGAATCCCTGGCCGCCTACCGGGACTTCGGCAGCCGCCACGGCGAGGCCAACGCGCTGGCCGGGCAGGGCCACGTCGGCAATCTGATCGGCGACTACTCGGGCGCGGCCGAACTATACGAACAGGCGCTGACGCTCTATCAGGAACTCGGCAACCGGCACGCCGAAGCCAAAGCCCGGCAGGAACTCGGCCGCATCGCCTACGAAACCGGGGATCATCAGGGCGCGGAGACTATGTACCAGCAGTCCCTGGCCAGCTTCCAGGAGCTCGGCAGCCGCCACGCCGCGGCGTCGGTGGTGCTGGACCTGGGCCGGGTCCGGCATGCGACCGGGAAAACGGCCGCCGCGGCGGAGCTGGTCAAGGAGTCGCTGGAGAGCTTCCAGGAACTCGGCGACCGCCAAGGCGAGGCCGACGCCCTCACCTGCACGGGCGCGCTGCTCGCCGACACGGCCGAACCGCAGGCGGCGCTGATCGCGTACCGGCGAGCGCTGGAAATCGCCCGCGAGGTGCACAGCCCGCTGGACGCGGCGCACGCGCTGGAAGGCGCCGGGCGCTGCTCGGTCCGGATCGGCGACCTCGACACGGCCCTGGCCGACCTGGGCGAAGCCGTGGCGATCTACCAGCGGCTCGGCGCGGCCGAGGCGCAGAAGGCCGCGGATTATCTCGCCGGCCTCACCGCCTGACCTATCCCAGACATCACCGACCACCACCTGAAGAACGCCGACGGCCCGCAGCGCGCCATCACGCTGCAGGCCGGCGGCCCGGAACCGGGTCCCGGGTCAGCGCAGTGACCGGGGCCCGGTCCCCGTCCGTCAGACCTTGTCGGCCGCGATCAGCAGGTACTGGAAGCTGCCTTCCTGGTACGCGGTCAGGAACGGGTCCTCCACGCCGGTCGCCACCGACGACTTCGCCCGCAGCTCCCAGTAGGGGATCGTCGTCTCGGTCAGGTCGACCACGTTGATCGGGACGAATCCGTTCGCGGCCAACGCCTTGAAGTACTCGCTGCGCGGGTGGATGTCGCAGATGTAGCGGGCGTTGATGTCGCACACTGATTTGGACGGCAGGCCGAAGGAGTCGTTGCTCGCGCCGGTGATCGTGACGTACCGGCCGCCCGGCTTGATGATCCGGGCGTATTCGGCGAACAGCGCGGCCAGGTCCACGTACATCGTCGACTCGTTGTTCCAGATCGCCTGGAACGAGGCCGGGTCGAACCCGGTGTCGAGCATGTTGCGGAAGTGGAACCGCACCTTGTCCTGCACGCCGCGGACCCGGGCCTGCTCGTTGCCGAACTCGACCTGCTGCTTGCTGATCGAGATGCCGTCCTGGAAGCTGCCGAACCGCGCGTTCGCCATGATGCTGGTGCCGCCGCGCCCGCAGCCGGAGTCCAGCAGCCGGTCCTCCGGCTGGATCGGGCCGAGGTGGTCGAGCAGGAACTCGGCCTGCGCGGACTCCAGCCGGTGCAGTTCGGCGATGATCCGCTCGTCGCGCTGCGCCTCGGGTACGTCCAGCACAGACCAGTCGACGGCGCCGATGCCGTAGTGGTGGTGGTAGAGCCCGTCGACCTCACCCAGGCGCAGGTTGACCGGGTCTTTCTCGACGTTCCAGTACTCGGCGACGGACCTCTGGTACGGAGTGCGCAGGACGGCGTCGGCGGTGGCCGTGTTCGTGGGGGTCATGGAGCTTCCTCTCGTGACGGGCAGGTCGGATCGATCGGTGGTGCGGATTGTCGGGAAGTGAAGTGTGAGTGCTCTGGGAACGCCCGGCCGCGCGGCGGCGGCCTGGGACGTGCGGCCGGTTCGGATTCGGTGCCGGTGCCAGTGCCGGTGCTCAGGATTCGGCCTCGATCGCGGTCCCGGGCCCGACGGACGCAAGGCTCTCGATCCTGGCCTTCGCCGCGGCGAGCAGCAGGTCGGCGCCGAAGCCGGTGAAGGTGGCGGCAGTGGCGGCGACGGCAACAGCGTCAAGAGGATCCGCGCCGACATCGCCGCGCGGCTCCGATTCCGCGACTGCGCCTGCGCCTGCGATGAGATCCGTGTCCGTATTCACTCCCGGATCCACGACCGCGTCGGAGCCCGAATCAGCGGACTGCGCATACCGCGGATTCGTGGCGTGCCACTCGAATCCGCCGCCCATCCACGCCCGCACACCCAGCATGAACCGCTGGAGCTCCGGCGACGGCACGGCGGCCACCTCCCGATGGGTGGCCTCGAATTCGCGTACGTAGTCGTTGTGCAGCGCGACGGTGATCTCCTTCGCCTCGGCCAGCGAGCAGTCCCCGTCCGCGGCGATCAGCGTGACCAGGTTGCAGACCCCGTCGGCCTCGTCCTTCTCCACCGAGAACAGGTCGTTGACCAGCACGCTGGCCGTGCCCGCCTGGAACAGCGCGCGCCGCACCCGCGGGTCGTAGAAGAGCGCTGACGGCAGTTCGTACGCGCCGACCGGGTCCAGCAGGGTCATCGAGGTATAGAACGTGTCGTGCTGGCGCGCGGCCAGATACTCCCACGCAGTCGGGAACGTGCCGCGCTGGCGCCATCCGCCGTAAGCGTTCCAGGACACGAACATCGAGAAGGTCGCGTAGCACGCACGCTGCACCTGCGAGGGCGACGCATGCCGGCTCAGGTGCGCGGTCGCGGAACTCAGCATCCTGAGCACCAGTTCACTGCCCAGTTCGGCATCCAGCGGACTGCTCAGATCCCCGGCCGGGGGCAACGGATCCATCGCGGCCATCGCCAGGGCCAACCGCTGGGGCAACAGAGTCGGGTCGGCGCCCGCCTCCGGGCTGTCGGCGTAGTAGTCGTCGGCCGCCCACCAGGCGGTGTTCATCTGCGCCGCGACGAGCAGCGCGTCCGGGTCGGCGACGTCGGCATGGGCGAGCGTCACCAGCCGGCCGAACCGGACCTTGGCCAGCGCAGCGAGTTCGTCGTCGTCGCACCCGAGTTCGGCCGCCCAGGCGATCAGCCGCGCGTCCACCTCGGCAGCCAGGGCGTCATCGATCCGCACGGTCCTGGGGCAGTACAGCGGGGAGGAAGACCCGTCCCCCCACGGGCGCTCGGCATACGCGGTCGGGTCGCTCCAAGCCGTCACCCCGGGAGGCCGGGGCGCCGGGGCGGTCGGGGGCTGGAGTCCGGTGCACGCACCGGTTTCCAGCCGGGGCACCAGGGCCGCGGACGTGCCCAGTCCGGTCGGCCGCAGCCAGGCCCGGGGGATCGCGGCGGGCTCGGCCGCCGGGG
The DNA here is from genome assembly GCA_035943635.1 of Actinocrinis sp. Lineage (GTDB taxonomy): Bacteria > Actinomycetota > Actinomycetes > Streptomycetales > Catenulisporaceae > DASZBX01. The sequence continues at coordinate 11,037 of DASZBX010000013.1, forward strand.
GACGTTCGTCGGCGAGGCCGGGCTGGTGTGTCGCCTGCATGGTTTCCGTTCTCTCTCGCGGACGGTGCCCGGCCGGGGCCGGGCGGGGACTTCGAGGTCGGCAGACGTGGGGCCCCGGACCGATTGGATCTGCTCGGGACAGGGCCATGAAATCAGCCGCACGGGGCCGGCGAACAGACGGTCGCCGGCCAAACCACCCGAAGGCGTGAAAAGACAGCTCCCTTATGTCCGCTTCGCCGGCATGGTTCGAACACTGGTTTGCTCGGGGCCGCCACCCGGCCCGCGACCGGCGCGTATGGGTTCTCGCCCTCGCACGCGCCACCGTCGCCGCGACGCGCGGGCGCGAAACGATCTCTCCGTCACCCCTGGCCGCCCGGGCGCCCCGGTGTGCCGCCCGGGCCCCGGCGGGGAGCTGTCCCAGTTCTCGGTGCTCAACGGCACAGCGGCGTCGACCACGTCCAGCGCGCCGTTCGACCCCTGCACGTCGGCCGACGTCGTGGACGGCATCAGGGTCGGCACCTACACCGGAAACCTCGCAGTGCTCTTCCCGGGCACAGCCGCAGGCATCGCCCTGATCAACCAGCAGGCCAGCGGCACCGGCAATGATGGCGCCGTCGACAACGTCCGCCTGCTCGACGTCACCCCGCAGCTCAACCTGTCCGGGACCACCGGCACCACCGCGGTCGGCGCTCCGGCGAACCTCACCTTCACCGTCACCAACACCTCCGAACTGGATGCGAAGAACGGCTGGGCCTTCACCGCGAACCTGCCCGCCGGCCTCGCCCTGGCGAACGGCACCGTCACGACCGACTGCGGCGCGGGCTCGGCCGTGGCCGGGGCGGCGCCCGGGACGATCGACGTCGGCGGCAACCTGGCCGCCGGTCAGGCCTCGTGCGCGGTGACCGTCCAGGTGACCTCGAACTTCGGCGGCAGCTACCAGCTGTGCGCCGCGCAGATCAGCAACCTGGTCGGGGTCGACCCGCCCGGGTGTACGACGCTGACCTTCACCGGGCCGGTGTTCGACGCCCGCGCCGACAGCGTGTCGGTGAACACCCCGGTGCTCAGCCTCGGGCCGCTGGTGAACGCCGACTATGAGTGCAAAGCCGCAGCCGGGACCGCGAACGCCACGGTGGCCAGCGCGAACCTGGGCGCCGTGGGCAACCTCGGCGTGCTGACCACGGCCGCGTCCGGCGCGATCGGCGCGGACGGGACCCGGACCGCGGCGGCCAGCGCCGTGACCACCGGGGTGAGCCTGCTCGGCGGCCTGGTCACCGCGGACGCCCTGAACACCACGGCCCGGGCGCAGCAGCCGCTGACCACATCCGGGCCCGGCACGATCACCCTTTCGGGGGGCGCGGTGTTCACCAACCTGAAGATCGCGGGCGTGTCGATCGCGGCCAACCCGGGCCCGAACACCACGATCAACCTGCCGCTGATCGGCTCGATCGTGCTCAACCAGCAGACCCCGATCGCGGGCGGCGCCGGCATCACGGTCAACGCCCTGAACATCACCCTGCTGACCGGGACGCACGTGACCCTGTCCACCAGCACCGCGGCGCTGCTCTCGGCCACGGCGACCTGCCCGGCCAGCTGAGGGTTCGTCCGATCGGGTGAATTAACCGGTCGATGAACCGTTAGTGAGCCGAGGAGCTCGCGTTTCCGGCCCGGCCTGCCGCACTGCGCGGCCGGGCGGGCCGGAAGTCTTTGCCAGGAGGCCCTTACGAGGCGGTCATCGGCGAGACGTAGAACAGCCCGTTGCACACCTTGCCGAACGCGTAGCTGACCGGGGTGACGTCGGTCGGGTTGCCGTCGTCAGGGGCGTTGAAGCCGAAGCTGTCGCCGTCCTCGCAGACCACGGGCGAGGCCGGGAACCAGCCGACATAGAACGAGGCCGTCTTCCCGGGCGGCAGGGCGAACGCGGCCGCCGTGCGCGAGCCGAGGTGGATGGAGTCGGGGAACGGCAGCTGGGACACCGCGAGGTTCGCCTCCAGTCCGGTGCCCTGGGCGCCGAGCGGGCCCTGCGGGGTGATCTCGCCGGTGCCGTCGAGCCGGCAGGGGCCGGGCCCGGTGTTCGTGACGACGAACCGGGTGATGTCCACCCCCTCCTGCTCCTGCCGATCGGCCGGGCTGACGGTCAGGTTGCCCGTCGCGCAGGCCTGGATCACCGCGGCCGAAGCGGGCGGCACGGAGGCGGCCGCAGCTGAAGGCGCAGCTGAGGACGGTCCGGCTGACGCGTCCGCGCCGCCACCGTCATCGTCGCCGGCCAGGGCGGTCGCGCCGGCGCTGGCATCCGCCGTGCGCGCCGCCGTGCTCACCGCGGGGGATCCGGTCGCCGAGCAGCCGGTCACCGACAGCGCACAGGCCGCCGACACCGCCACCAGCAGCAGAGCCGGTAGCCTGCGCCGGGCCGGCCACGGCGATTCCCAGAGTCCCATCGTCCGGTCGGATCCGCCGGGTGCGCGCATGTGCTTCACGTGGTGCCTGTCTCTGATGTCACTGTTCATACTGATATCACCGAGGTTGCTGCTGCCAAGGCTCCCACTGCCCGGCCCCGCCTCCCGGGCATTACCACTCACGGGTGTGTCGCCTCGGCCCCGGCACGCGTTCCTCGGGCGTTGTCACTAAGGTGGGCCGGGTGGGCCGCGAACGCGGCAGACGGAAAGGGGTCGGGCAGATGGTCAGCGTCGAACGCGTCATCACCGTGCAGGCGCCACTGGACACGGTGGTCGACTATCTGAAGGACTTCGCCCGGACCGAGGAGTGGGACCCGGGCACGGTCTCGTGCACCCGGCAGGACTCCGGCCCGGTCCGGATGGGCTCGTCCTGGCGCAACCGCTCGCAGTTCAAGGGCCGGGAGACAGAGCTCGACTACGAACTGGTCCGGCTGGAGCCCGCGCACCTGACCTTCGTCGGCCGGAACAAGACCGCCACCTCGACCGACGACCTCGCCTTCACGCCCGGGCCCAGCGCCGACCAGACCGTCATCACCTACCGTGCGAACATCGAGTTCCACGGCCTCGCCCGGCTGGCCGGTCCATTCCTGCGCGGGGAGTTCGAGCGGCTCGGCGACGAGGTGGCCGACAAGATGCCCCGGGTCCTCGGCGCTCTCGGCTCCGCCTGAGCCCGCCTGCCGCGCTGCCGGTCAGCCGCGCCGCGCGCCGGGTCCCCGAACCGGGGAATCTGCCTGGTGACGCACCGCCTCACCAGGTCGGGCGCAGCGGCGGGACAGCGTCGCCGACCACGCCGCGGATCAGCCGGGCCAGCTCCGCGCGCAGGGTGTCGAGATTCTCCGTGCCCATCCGCGCCGCGAACTCCGCCTCCAGCTGGTGGAAGATCCGTCCGGCCACGTCCAGGTGGCCGCGCGCCTTGTCGGTGAGCACGATCAGCCGCCACCGGCCGCCGTGCGGGTGCGGCTCCCGGCGCAGGTAGCCGCGCGCCTCCAGGTCGGTGACCAGCTGGCCGGCCGCCTGCTTGGTCACCCCCAGCCGCTCGGCCAGCTCGGTGCTGGTCAGGCCGGCGCCGTGCAGCTGTTGGAAGACCAGCCCGTGCACCGGGCGCAGGTCGGCGTACCCCGCTGCGTCCAGCCGGCCGACGAACTCGGCCAGCACCACCTGGAAGGCGATCCCGAGCAGGAAGGTCAGATCAGTCCCCTGGAGGGGATCGCGGTCCGGGGTCACGGCGTCCTCTTGACTCTCGCGAATAAAGCGGCTTTACTCACCACTGGGCAGTCCAATGTAGCACCGACCCACCCAGTGACGAGGAGCCGACCATGCAGGTCATCAGCGAGACCGAAGAACGCACCACCATCACCGCCTCCGCCCGGATGTCGGCACTGGCCACACCCAGCCAGGGCAGCGCCGAGCTGAGCACCTGGCGAGTGCGGATGGCGCCCGGCACCTGTTCGCCGGCGCACGTGATCGACCGCGAGCAGATCTGGATGCCGGTGCGCGGCGTGTTCGAGTTCACCGTCGCGGACTCGGCGACCGAGGTCGGGGCGGGCCAGGCGATAGTGCTGCCGGCCGGCTCCGACCGGCGCTTCCGGGCCCTCGGCGCGGAGGCCGAGGCTCTGGTCGCCATGCCGGCCGCCGGCCGGGTCTCGACCGGGGACACCTGGGGCCCGATTCCCTGGGCCGTGTGATCCGGACCTGCGCAGCAGCTGGACGCGCCTGTCGACACTGCAGGGTCGACAGGCGCGGCCGGGACGACGGGAGCCGCGCGCATTCCCGCCGGAAAAAGATGTCGTAACGCTGTCCTAGCCTTGCGTCATGAGCATGATCGGGGAGTATCTGAGAATCGCGCCGTCGGGGCTGCGCCGGGCTCTCGAAGACCCGCAGTGGGCGTTGGAGTATGTGGAACAGACCCAGGATTCCGAAGACCCGTATGGGCGGCCGCCCAAGGACGCGATGCAGTTCAGCACCAGCAAGACGTGGCACATGCTGGGATTCCTGTTCACTCGCCTCGAGTTCCCGGTCAATGTGGTCTACGGCGAGGAACCGCTGGCCGAGGATGACTGGGGTTATGGGCCGCCGCGCTATCTGCCCGCCGAACGCGTCGAGCTCGCCGCCCGCGAACTGGGCCGGATCTCCTACGACGACCTGATCCGCGGCGTCAGCCACACCGAGCTCGCCGCGGCCGAGATCTACCCGTCGCGCTGGGACTCGCCGGAGTCACTCGAATGGGGGCGGGGCTACTTCAAGCAGCTCGCGCACTTCTTCCGCACGGCTGCCGCAGCGGGCGACGCCATCCTGGTCTGGATCGACTGACCACGACCGACCCGCACGCCGCGGCAACGCACGTGCAACTACCGCGACCTCTGCCGGAAACACTCGCCTATTAGCGTCACGAGCAGGAGCAACGGGTCGGGTCGAGCGGCGGAGGGAGGATCCCGATGGCACTGTGCGTGAGCAGCGGACGCAGCCTGGAGCAGATCCGCCGGGTCGCGTGGACGCGTGGGCGGGTAGCGCACGGGAGTTAGCGCGCCCCGGACGTGGGCCGACCCCTGCCCGAAACCAGGTCTGCGGGTGACGCAGAGAGAACCCTGTCTGGAGCAGTCGCGGCGGCCGAGGTCCCCGATGCCGATCGTTGTGCGGCGAACGGCGCCATTCCGCGGCGCCCGCAGTGCCGCCGCTTCGTCCGCGAACCCCGCCGAAAGGTGAATCCGTGCCCACTGTGTCGATGCCCGAGATGCCCGAGGTGGCCGACCCGTCCGAGCGCGGCGGTCCGGCCGCCGCCGTGCGCACGGACACCCGGCTGCACGACCTGGTCATCCGGGCCGGGCTGGTCTACACGCCGGACGGGCCGCGGCCGGGCGCCGTGGTCGTGGACGGCGGGACCGTGACCGCGGTGCTGCCCGCGGACGCGCCGGTGCTCGCCCGCGACGAGGTGCGCCTGGCCGCGGACGAGGTGCTGATCCCGGGCGTGGTCGACAGCCACGTGCACGTCAACGATCCCGGCCGGACCGACTGGGAGGGTTTCGCCAGCGCGACCCTGGCCGCGGCCGCGGGCGGGGTCACCACGATCGTGGACATGCCGCTCAACAGCATCCCGCCGACCACGACGGTCGCCGCGCTGGAGCTCAAGCGCAAGACCGCGGCCGGCCGTTGCGCGGTGGACGTCGGCTTCTGGGCCGGGGCGGTGCCGGAGAACCTGGGCGGCGGCACGCTGGCCGCGCTGCACGAGGCCGGGGCGTTCGGGTTCAAGGCGTTCCTGTCCCCGTCCGGGGTGCCGGAGTTCGGGCACCTGAGCCCGGCCGAGCTCAAGCAGACCGCGGCGGAGATCGCGCAGTTCGGCGGCCTGCTGATCGTGCACGCCGAGGACCCGGAACTGCTGGCGGACGGCGACCCGGACGAGGAGGCCGGCGACCCGGCGGACCACGCCGACCACGCCGACCACGACCATCCGGTCGGCTACGGCGAGTTCCTGGCCAGCCGGCCCGACTCGGCCGAGATCTCAGCGATCGCGCAGGTCATCGAGGCTGTGCGGACCACCGGCGTGCGCGCGCACATCCTGCACCTGTCCTCCGCGCAGGCCCTGCCGCTGCTGGCGCAGGCCAAGGCCGAGGGGCTGCCGGTCACCGCCGAGACCTGCCCGCACTACGTCAGCTTCGCCGCCGAGGACATCCCGCAGCGGGCCACCCAGTACAAGTGCTGCCCGCCGATCCGCTCGTCCGGCAACCGCGAGCTGCTGTGGCAGGGCCTGCTGGACGGGGTGATCGACCTGATCGCCTCCGACCACTCCCCCTCCACGCCCGAGCTGAAGTTCGCCGGCGGCGGGGACTTCGGCCAGGCCTGGGGCGGGATCGCCGGGCTCCAGGTCGCGCTGCCCGCGGTGTGGACCGCGGCCCGGGCCCGGGGACTGGCGCTGGAGGCCGTGCTCGGCTGGATGTGCCAGGGCCCGGCCCGGCTGACCGGGCTGGCCGACAAGGGCCGGATCGCGCCCGGGGCCCGGGCCGACCTGGTCGCCTTCGCCCCGGAGGCCCGGTTCCGGGTGTCCGCGCGCGAGCTGCGGCACAAGAACCCGGTCAGCGCGTTCGACGGGGCCGACCTGGTCGGGGCGGTGCGGCGCACCTGGCTCGGCGGCGAGCTCGCCGGCGGCAACCATGCGGCCGGGGACGGGCTGTCCACCCCGCACCCGCCCGCCGGACGCCTGCTCGACCGACCCTGACCTGCACAGACTCGCGAAAGGGAGGCCCGCCATGGCGATCGTGCTCGGCCCGAACCGTTACGGGAAGGCGGAGAACCGGGTCGTGCGGATCTACCGGGACTCACCCCGGCACGAGATCCGCGACATCAGCGTCTCGACCGCGCTGCGCGGCGAGTTCGCCGCGGCCCACCTGCGCGGTGACCAGGGCGCGGTGCTGCCGACCGACTCCCAGAAACAGACCGCCTACGCCTACGCCAAGGAGAAGGGCCTGGTCTCGATCGAGGACTACGGGCTGGCGCTGGCCCGGCACTTCGTCGACGACGTCGAACCGGTCCGTGCGGCCCGGGTCGAGATCGAGGAGTTCGCCTGGGAACGGGTGCTGGTCGACGGCGCCGAGCACGACCACACCTGGGTCCGCCGCGGCCAGGAGGTACGCACCGCCGCGATCACGGTCGAAGGCGTCGGCGAGGAGCAGCAGACCTGGGTCGTGGGCGGATTCAAGGATCTGATGATCCTGAAGTCCACCGGCTCGGAGTTCCACGGCTTCATGCAGGACCCTTATACGGTCCTGCAACCCGCGAACGACCGGATCATGGCCACCTCGCTGGTCGCCGGCTGGCGGTTCACCGACACCGCAGTGGACTGGGACGCTGCGTACGCCGGGATCCGGCAGATCCTGGTCGAGACCTTCGCGCGCGTGCACTCGCTCGCCTTGCAGCAGACGCTGTACGAGATGGGCCGGGCGGTGCTGGAGGCGTGGCCGTACGTCGCCGAAATCCGTTTGTCCGCACCGAACAAGCATCACTTCCTCTACGACCTGTCCCGCTTCGGTTTGGCGAACCCCAACGAGGTGTTCCACGCCGACGACCGGCCGTACGGCCTGATTCAGGCCACTGTGATGCACGACGACGCCGCGGACGCGGGACCGGCCTGGGACTCGTTCACGGGGTTGGTGTGAGATGCCGCCGACCCCATCCCAGCCCAGCTCTCAGCCTTCTGACTCGACGGTCGGACCCGGGCCCGCGGCCGGCACCGTCCACCGCGGACACCTGATCCACATCGCCGGCGCGCCGACGCTGGCCGAGGCCCGCCATCACCTGGTGTCAGTGCCCGACGGCGCCCTGGCCGTGGCTGCCGACGGCACGATCACCTGGTCCGGTCCCTACCCCGACCTACCGGAGCCGTTGCGTGCCTGGCCGGTGCTCGGCGACGCCGGACGGTACCTGCTGCCCGGGTTCGTCGACACCCACCTGCACTTCCCGCAGACCTACTGCACCGACTCCTACGGCGGCGGGCAGCTGCTGGAGTGGCTGGACCGGTGCGTCTTCCCGGCCGAGGCCCGCCTGGCCGACCCGCGGTTCGCCGCGCAGGTCGCCGGGGACCTGACCCGGCGCCGGATCTCGGCCGGCACCACGGCCGCGCTGGTGTTCGGCTCGGCCTTCGGCCCGGCCCAGGACGCCCTGTTCGACGCGACCGAACGCTCCGGGCTGCGAATCGTCTCCGGGCGCGGGATCCAGACCACCGGCCCGGAGTCGGCCGACGAGCTGATCACCGGCGAGGCCGAGGCGATCGAGCTGGTCGAGGCCGAGGTCGCGCGCTGGCACGCCGCCGACACCGGCGACCCGGCCACCGCGCGCCTGCAGGTCGCGCTCGTGCCGCGGTTCTCCCTGTCGGTCACCGTCAAAACCCTGGCGATGCTCGGCGAGCTGTACGAGGACCTGCGCGGGCGCGGGGTCTACGTGCACACCCACCTGAACGAGAACAACCGGCCCGGCACCGGCGAGATCGACCTCGTGCGCACCGCCTACCAGGTCGAGCACTACCTCGACACCTACGACGGCCGGTTCCTGGCCGGTTCCCGGCGCGGCGGCGCCTCGCTGCTCGGCCGCCGCACGATCCTGGCGCACGCGGTGCACTGCGCCGACGCGGAACTGGCCCGGATGGCCGAGACCGGGACGTCGATCGCGCACTGCCCGACCTCGCAGCAGTTCCTCGGCTCGGGCACGATGCCGTGGCGGCGGACCACCGAGGCCGGGGTGACCGTGGCGCTGGGCACCGACATCGGCGCGGGCGACGAGTGGCTGATCCCACGGGTGCTCAACGACTGCTTCAAGGTGCACCTGTCCGAGCCGGGCGCGGCGTCGGCGGCGCTGCACCCGGCGGACCTGCTGTTCACCGCGACGCTCGCCGGGGCGCGGGCGCTGGACATGGAGGCACGCTTCGGCAACCTGGACGCCGGGAAGGACGCCGACTTCGTCGTGATCGAACCCGACCGGTGGGAGCCGCTGGCCCAGGTGCTCGCGCACAACACGTCCGCGTCGGCGTGCGAGGGCCGGGACGCTACCGAACGAATGCTGTTCGCGCTGCTCATGGGTTTGCGCGAGCCTGCGATCACGAGCGTGTGGGTGCAGGGCCGCCGGGCTCAGCTGCCGCGGTAGGTCGAGTAGGCGAACGGGCTGAGCAGCAGCGGCACATGGTAGTGCGCCTCGGGATCGGCCAGCTCGATACTGATGACGACCTCGGGGTAGAAGGCCGGGACGCCCCGGGACGCGAAGTACCCGCCGGTGTCGAAGGTGACCCGGTAGCGGCCGGCCGGGAGCGCGACCGGTCCCAGAGTGTTGATGCGGCCGTCGGATCCGGTGCGGCCGCCGCCGATCTCGGTCCAGGACGGCTTGGTATCAGGGGTGTGCTGTTCCAGGGTCACGGCGAGATCGGCCGCCGGGGTTCCGCTCACGGCGTCGAGCACGTGGGTGGTGATGTGGCTGCGGTCGGCGGCCGCCGCGGTCGTGACGGCAGTCGTGACGGCCGCGCCCGCGGCGGCGAAGGAGGCGGTGGCTGCGGCGTCCTCGTCGAGCAGGGTCCGCAGGCGCAGCAAGGCGATCTCGCGCAGTTCCGCGCCGACGATCGCGAGCTCGGTCTCCTCGTCCAGCCCGAGCCGGCGCACCTGTTCGGCCCGGATCTCGGCCCGGGTGCGCCCGGCCGCGCGGATCAGGAACACCCGGCCGAAACGTTCCTCGTAGGCCGCGTTGCCCTGCGCGATCGCGGCGGCCAGGTCGGCGTCGTCGGCGTCCGGGGCCTGCTGCTCGCGGCGGGAGAACCCGGCCGCGCGGCCCGGGCCGGCCGGGCGCTGCCCGATCCGCGGGTGCTCGGCCAGCGCCTGGTCGATCTCGGTCCGGCTGAGCGGGGTGGCCGCGCGCCGAGCCCGGTCGAGCATCGACCCGGCCGAGAAGTACGGCGCGTCCACCTCCACCTCCCGGATCCAGCGGGGCACGGCCAGGCAGGAGCGCAGCAGGTCGTGCAGCTCGGCTCCGGTCGCGGCGGGGATCACCAGGGCTCCTCCAGTTCGTCCAGTTCATCGTAGAGCACTGTGATCGCCGACACCCGGGTGCGGCCGCCGCGGGCGTGTCGGGCCATCGTGGCGGCCGCCAGCAGGTTCACCAGGCTCATCGGGGCCGCGTAGCTGTCGAACGCGGCCGGGGAGTCGGTCGGGGCGCACAGCAGGTGGGCGACCCGGCCCTGCCAGGGGGCGAGCGAGTCGTCGCCGATCAGCACGACCGGCACCGCGCGCTCGGTCAGCGCCCGCACCACGGCCTCGAACCCGCGCGGGCGGCGGCGGAAGCCGACCAGCACCGCGGCGTCCTGCGGGCCGAGCCCGGCCAGGTCCTCGCCGAGGCTCTGGCCGGGCACCGGCAGCAGGTGGACCTGGCCGCGGGCCTGGGCCAGTTGTTGCCGCAGGTGCAGGGCGACCGGGTAGCTGTTGCGGCGGCCCAGGACCACGACCTGGTCGGCTTCGGCGAGCAGCCCGGCCGCGGCCTCCAGCCGGCCGTCCTGGAGGCCCGCGAGCATGCGGCCGAGGTTGCGCTGTTCGGCGGCCAGGTGCGCGGCCAGCCGGTCGCCGGCCGGGATGGTCCGGTCGGCGCCGCCGAGCGGTGAGCCGAGCCCGCGCAGCACTCTGGCCTGGGTCCTGACCTGGGCGAAGTCCTCGTAGCCGAGGCGGCGCACGAGCCGGGAGACGGTCGCTTTGGAGACTCCGCTCAGCTGCGCGATCTCCGAGGCGTTGTAAACCGCGAGGTCGTCGAGATGGTCCAGCACGACGTCGGCCGCGCGCTGTTCCTGCGGGGAGAGCGCCGCGTACTGGCGGTCGATCCGCTGGCCGATCGTGCCGGCGGCGGAGGGCGCCGGGTCGGTGGTCGGTTCGGGATCGGGTGGTGTGGCGCCCGGCTTCGCAGCATTCGGCGACTCAGCGTTCGGCGACGCAGCATTCGACGACACAGCGGTCGACGACATGGCTTTGGCCATCGCGGCGCTCGTCAGCACGGTATTCACAGCCACGTCCTATCCGGCGGCCGGGTACGTCTGCGCGAGGTGCAGGACGGCCGGGTACATCGCCTGGACCGCGAGCTCGACGTCGGCTTCGAGGACTGATTCCTCCGGGTGGTGGCTGACTCCGCCCGCGCACCGGATGAACAGCATGCCGACGTCGGTCACGGCGGCCACCGCCATCGCGTCGTGTCCGGCCGTGGACAGCAGCGAGAGCGGATCCCCGTCCCCGGCAACGCGAATTCCGTGGTCGAGTGCTGCGACCATACCGGGCGCGCAGTGCACCGTGGCGGCCGCGTGGGTGTGTTCGACCTCGAAGGTGAGTCCGCGCCGGGCGCAGATCCGGTCGGTCTCGGCCAGGATCGCGGCCAGGCCCTCGTCCCGGACCTGGTCCGAGGCCGCCCGCACGTCCAGGCTGAACGTCGCCGACCCGGCCACGACGTTGACCGCGCCCGGGACCACGCTCATCCGGCCGACCGTCGCGGCCAGCCGGTGCGGCTTGGCCAGCGCCTCGATCGCCAACACGGCCTCGCTCGCCCCGGCCAGCGCGTCACGCCGAGCCGCATAGGGGGTCCCGGCGTGGGCCGCGCGGCCGGTGACCGTGATCAGTAGGCGGCGGGCGCCCGCGATCGAGGAGACCAGGCCCAGCGCCCGGTCGCGTTCCTCCAGCACCGGCCCCTGCTCGATGTGCGCCTCCAGGTAGCCGACCAGGTCCTGCGGGCGCCGGGCCGCCTCGCCGACCGCGGCCGGGTCGAGCCCGAAAGCGGTGAAGGCCTCGCGCAGGCTCACCCCGTCGGCGTCCACCAGCTGCCACCAGGCCGGGTCCCAGGTCCCGGCCAGGGCTCGGCTGCCGAGCAGGGTGGCGCCGAACCGGGTGCCCTCCTCGTCGCCGAAGGCCGCGATCTCCAGGGCGAACGGCAGGCGCAGGCCCTGCTCGCGCACCGCCGCGGCCACCTGCCCGGCCACGTCGACGGCGATCATCACGCCGAGGATCCCGTCGTACCGGCCCGCGCGGGGCACGGTGTCCAGGTGCGAGCCGAGCAGCAGCGCCGGCAGGCCCGGCCGCTCCCCCTCCAGGCGCGCGCACTGGTTACCGGCGGCGTCCTGCCAGGTGCGCAGGCCCGCCTCGTCCATCCACTTGCCGACCAGGGTGTTCGCGGCCGCGTGCTCGGGGGTCAGGTAGGTGCGCTCGATCAGGCCGTCCGGCAGTGCGGACAGGGCCGCGAGATCGTCGCAGCGCTGCAGGATCGCGGTGTGCGCGTTCATGCGCCCTCCTGGTAGACCTCGTACGCCGCGCCGACGCCCGACCCGCCGGTCACCGGCACCCCGGCGCGCCGCAGGACTTGTTCGAGGGCTGCGAGGGTGGTGAGCACGGCGTCCTTGCGCGCGTTGTAGCCCATGGTGCCGATCCGCCAGATCCGGCCGCGCAACGGGCCGAACGAGGTGCCGATCTCGATCCCGAAGTCGCCGAGCATCTGCGCGCGGACCCCGGCGTCGTCCGCGCCGTCCGGGATCAGCACGCCGACGACGTTGTTCATCCGGTGCTCCTGGTCGCCGAACAGCTCCAGGCCCAGGCCGCGCAGCCCGGCCGCCATCGCACCGCCGTGCAGCCGGTGCCGCGCCACGGCCTCCTTCATCCCCTCGGCGACCAGCAGTGCGGCGCACTCACGGGCGCCGTACAGCGCGGTGGTGGCCTCGGTGTGGTGGTTCAGCCGCCGCGGTCCCCAGTAGTCGAAGACCATGGCCAGGTCGAAGTAGTTCGAGCCGATCCGGATCCCGGCCGGTTCGTCGTCGTCCTCGCGGATCCCGGCTTCCACGTGCCGCCGCCCGGTGATCACCTCGACGGCCCGGGCGGAGAAGGTCGCCGGGGCCGTGCCGGACGGGCCGCCCAGGCATTTCTGCAGGCCGGCGGTCACCGCGTCCAGGGCCCAGGCGTCGGTCGCGACCTCGTTCCCGCCCAGGCTCGCGGTGACGTCGGCGTAGAGCAGGACGCCGTTCTCGGCGCAGACCGCGCCGAGCTCGTCCAGGGGTTGCAACATCGTCGTGGAGGTGTCGCCGTGCACCATGGCCAGCAGTTTCGGGCGCACCCGGCGTACCGCCTCGGCCACCGCGGCCGGGTCGAAGACGGTTCCCCAGGGGACGTCGAGCGTGTGCACCTCGGCCCCGGCGCGGGCGGCGATCTCGGCCAGCAGGTGCCCGAACCGGCCGAAGACCGGCACCAGCACCCGTTCGCCGGGCGCGACCAGGGAGACCAGGGCGGCTTCGATCCCGGCCCGGGAGGTGCCGTCGACCAGGAGGGTCTGTTCGTTGGCGGTGTCGAACACCTGCCGGTACAGCTCCATCGTCTCGGTCATGTACCCGGTCATCACCGGGTCGTACTGGCCGATCAGCTGGGAGGACATGGCCCGCAGCACGCGGGGGTCGGCGTTGACCGGGCCGGGGCCCATCAGCAGGCGGGGCGGCGGGTTGAGCGAGGTGGTGGTCATGGCGCGGTCCTAGTCGAGTTGTTCCGGATTCTGGCGCCTGAGCCGAGTTGGTGGTAGGTGCGCTGACCTGCCGGGTGAGTGCGCACGGCGAAACGGCTGATCGGCGGTGGCTGGGCGTGCGCCGCGGTCAACCGCATACTCTGTCGTCTGTGGTTGGCCGCGGCGTGCGGCCAGGCGCCGCCGATCAGCCGTTTCGCCGCGCCAGAATCCGGAACAACTCGTCTAGTCGTCGCAGCTGGCCCGGTCGTCGCGGTGGTCACGAGGGCACCTTTCTCGCCAGGGGGAAATCGGGTTTCGTCACGGTAGGGGCAGCGGCAGCGGTCGCCTGCGCGGCGCGGCCGGCACCAGGGCGGCGCCCAGGGCCACCAGGTCCAGGTCGCTGTGTCGCGGGCCGACCAGTCCGAACCCGACCGGCGCGCCGTCCAGGTCGAGCAGCGGCGCCGAGAGGGCGGGCCGGCCGGTGATCGCGGCCAGGCAGGTCAGGGTCACGGTCGCCGCGCGTACGGCGTCGAGGTCGGCGTCCGGGATGGTCCGCGGCGGCGCGGGGGTCGGGGTTGCGGGCAGCAGGAGCACGGCGTCGGCCAGTGCCTCGTCGATCTCACAGCGCGCCTGGTCCAGCAGGGCTCGGGCCTCGGCCTCCTGGCGTGCGGTGATGGTCAGGGCCCAGGCGAAGCGGGACGCCACATCCCCACCGAGGGCCCCGGGGTGGGCGGCGATCCACGCGCCGTGCTCGCGCCACGCCTCGGCCGCCTGGACCGTGCGGAACGCCTGGACCGCGGAGGCCGGGTCCGGCAGCCGGACCCGGTCCACCGCGGGCAGCACCCCGGCGGCGGTCCAGGAGCCCACGGCCGCGTCGAACGCGGCGCGCACCCCCGGATGGACGAGGTCGAGCAGGGCCTGGCACACCGCGAACCGTCCCCCGGCCGGCCGGGTGGCGGCGTCCGGGTCGAGCGAGACCTCGGCGGCTGTGCGCAGCAGCCCGGGCGCGCGGGTCAGCCAGCCGACCGTGTCGAAGCTGGGCGCGAGGGCGAGCAGTCCGTCCCGGCTGACCGCGCCGTGCGTCGTGCGCAGGCCCCAGAGTCCCTGGTAGGACGCGGGGACGCGGACGGATCCGGCCGTGTCGGTGCCCAGGCCGATGCTCGCCTGCCCGGTCGCGACGGCCGCCGCGGGCCCGCTGGAGGATCCGCCGGGCAGGTTCCGGGGCGCGCGGGGGTTGGGCGGGGTGCCGTAGTGCGCGTTCGTTCCGGCGAGGGAGTAGGCGAATTCGTCGGTGCGGGCGATGCCGCGGATCTGTGCTCCGGCCTGGATCAGTACCCGCACGGCCGGGGCGTGGTCCGGGGCGGCCGGGGCGTCGGCCAGGTAGGTCGGGTTGCCTGCGCCGACGGAGAATCCGGCCACCGAGAACAGGTCCTTGACCGCCACGCTCTCACCGGCGAGCATCCCTGCGCAGCCGCCGCCGGAACCATCAGCGCCATCACCGCCCGCCGGGACCAGCGGGTATCCGACGACGCGCCAGATCCGCTGGTCGGCGGCGGGCTGCGCCTGGGCGACCTGGGCGACGGCGATCCGCCACCGCCCGTCGGCGCACCGCTCCCAGACCTGGGTGACCAGGCCCGACCCGCCGCTCGCGACCTGGTTGACCGAGACCACGGCCGCATGGTCCGGGCCGAGCGGGCGCACGTGCAGCTCGCGCACCTTGCGGGCCGGGGCGCCGCCACGGCCGCTGCGGAAGGCGCTGATCTGCTCGCTGCCGACCAGCACGCCCGAGGCGTCGCCGCGCAGCGCGTGCGGGCCGGCGGTGAAGGCGTCGTCCAGAGCGGCGAGGTCGTCGCGTTCCAGGGCCAGCTCGTACGCCCAGAACGCGGCCAGCAGGCCGTCCGGCACCTCGCCCGTCACCGTGGTCGGGGCGGACTGCGGGTCCATGGGCCTCCTCGGGCTGAGCGGAACGGGCCGGTATCTCGGAGCGTAGGAGCGGGGTGTTTCCCGTCCGTGTCGGGCGCAGTCCGCCGCGTGAAATATTTGTTCCAGTTCCGGCCGGTCGATGAAACACCGGTTTCACTCGACCGGCGACCTGCTCGTCACCCTTTTCAGTGACGACTGAAGTCGGAGACCCTGATCTTCGCGTGCACTCCGGTGACGATGTCGACGACCTGCGTGATGTCGAAGTCGGTGGCCGCGCTCAGATACGCCAGCGCATGGGCCGGTTCCATCCCGAACCGGGCCCCGAGCAGGGCGACCGCCGAGCGCACGCACTTGCGCATCGCCTCGTCCAGGTCGCGGTCCAGGCCGGTCGGGATCAGGTAGTCGTGCGTGCGGGCCAGGGCCGAGGTCAGCTCGCCGAACTGCTCCAGCGCCTCGGCCCGGCTGAGCACCTCGAAGCGGACCGTCGCGCGCAGCGAGGCCTCCAGCGCGGTCAGGGCCACCTCGCCGTCCCCCTGCGCGAAGTGCGGGTCGCCCACGTACGCCAACCCGCCGGGCACCTGGACCGGCAGGTACAGCGTGCTTCCGGCGGTGAGCAGCTTGATGTCGAGGTTGCCGCCGTGCGGCCCGGGCGGCACGGAGTGGGCGCGCTCGTCCCCGGCCACGGCGACGCCCATGATCCCGAGGAAGGGCGCGATCGGGAACCGCACCGACCGCGGCCCGCCGGAACCGAGCGCCATCGCGGCGTACTGCGCGTGCTGCCAGTCCTCGTCCTCGTCCGGGTCGAGCGCGGCGAAGATGCTGACCGTGCCTGGCTGCTGCGGGAACTCCCCGGGCAGCGCGCCGCGGCCGTGCCGGTTGGAGATGACGCCGTAGGGCACTCGCGGCAGCGTTTCCAGCACGGTGATCGCGAGCAGGTCGCCGGGCTCGGCGCCGCGGACGCGGATCGGGCCGGTCACCACGTGCGGCCCGTCGACGGAGCCGTCCCGCAATCCCTCGGTCCGCGCGAGCGCGACGGCGTCGTCTAGAACCTGGTCGGCGTCGACCTCATGCCCGGCGAAGAACTTCAGCGGGTCGCTGCCCTGGTCCTCGAGTATGCCCTCGTGGCTGATCGTGTCCACGGTCACGGTGTCGCCCGGGTCCACGGTCAGCACGGATGTGTCCCGCGCGCAGGGCAGCCGGCCCCACAGCACGGTCTCGGCCGTGGCCCGCAGGTAGTGCCGGCCGGATATCGGGCCCTGACCTGGTTGGAGTATCCCGCTCATAAGGGTGACGTTAAGCGGGCTCCGTTTCCGGCGGATCACGGCGGCTTGAAACCCGCGTTTCATGCTTCGCCGCAGCTGAGGCGACAGATACGTTTGGTCAGGGCCAAGCCGCACACGCTGCGCGTAAGCGGGGTTTCAGCGCTGTCCGGCCCAGTAGACATTTCGGCCCATCGCCCGAAATCGCTCCGAAACGTTCCCGTGGAATGCTGACGCGAGCAGGCACAGCGCCTGCATGCCGCCCGCGCGAAGGAGATGCCGTGTACGCCGCGCCCGCCGCCGCCGTCGACCTGCGGCATCACGCCCACCAGCGAATGTGGGTCCGTGGCCGGGTCGCCCACGGCTGGTTAGCCCTCTCCCGGTAGACGCCGCGACCGCGTGCCGCGTCCAGCCGCGCGCTCTGCCGCATCCCGGTCCCCGCTCCAGCCGTCCCGCCCCTGCACCGGCCTGCCCGACTTCCGCGCCCCGCGACCGCGGTCGCGCCCCAGACTTCCCGAGGTGCCCCATGACTGTTTCCCCGGACATCACCGTGCCGCGAGGCTGCACCTTCGATCCGGACGACTGGGCCATCCTGGCCCGGCACTGGTACCCGATCGCCCTGTCCCGCGAGGTCGGCGAGGACCCGGTGTCCGCCTGCCTGCTCGACGAGCCGCTGGTCGTCTACCGGGCCGGCGGCCAGGTGGTGATCGCCAACGACATCTGCCCGCACCGCGGCGTGCCGCTGAGCCTGGGCTCCGGCGACCGCGGCGGTGTGACCTGCGCGTATCACGGCCTGCACTTCGGCGCGGCCGGCGTGTGCGACCGGGTGCCCGCGCATCCGGAGGCGAAGATCCCGGCCCGGCTGCACCTGCGCACCTATCCGGCGGTCGAGCGCTACGGGCTGATCTGGACCTGCCTGCTGCCCGGCACCGAGACGCTGGACGCCTTCGACGGCTCCGGGCAGACCGAGACCGTCCCGCGGGTGGAGATCCCGGCCATGCCGCACTGGGACGACCCGGACTTCCAGCAGATCACCTGCCCGAGCTTCGACGTGGCCGCGTTCGCCGGACGCCAGCTCGAAGGGTTCCTGGACGTCGCGCACTTCGGCTTCGTGCACAGGGCCACCTTCGGCGACCCGCAGGACACGGCCGTCCCGGAGTACACGCCGGTGGCGAGCAAATACGGGTTCAGCGTCGACTACTGGAGCACGGTCGGCAACTACCCGCACGGCGGCAAGACCGGCGAGCCGGATTTCCTGTGGCTGCGCCGGTTCGACGCGCACCTGCCGTTCACCGCCACCCTCGTCGTGCACTTCCCCGGCGAAGGCCGGCTGTGCATCATGAACGCGGCCTCGCCGATGTCCGCGCGCAAGACCCGGGTGTTCGTGCCCATCGGGCGCAACTTCGACACCGACCAGCCGGTGCAGGACGTCTACGACTTCAACCTGCGGATCTTCGAGGAGGACCGGGCGATCGTGGAGGTCCAGAAGCCGGAGAACCTGCCGCTGGACCCCAGGATCGAGGTCAACATCCCGGCCGACCGCAGCTCCGTGGCCTACCGCCGCGGCCTGCGCGACCTGGGTTTGAGCCACTTCTTCACCGCGTGACGCCGGGCCGGGCCGGCGGCCGCCGAAGCGACCGCCGGCCCTCGTCCCTCACGCCCGCCCGACCAGGCTGAACCCGGCCAGCGCGCCCGAGTAGGCCTTGTCCAGCGGCCGGGCGTACTCGCCGACCCGGCTGGTGGTCAGGCCGATCCGGACCAGGCCCTCCACCACGCTGACCGCCGCCGCCACGCCGTCGACCACCGGCGCGCCGAGCTCCCCGGCCAGGTCGGCGCAGAACGCCGCCATCCCGGCGCAGCCGAGCACGATCACCTCCGCGCCGTCCACCTCGAGCGCGGCGCGGCACTCCTCGGCGATCCGCTTGCGCGCCTGCGGATCGGTCTCCAGGTCGAGCACCGGCACTTCGCACGCGCGCACGTTCCGGCAGTAGCCGCGCACGCCGTACCGGTCGACCAGTTCGTGCGCCCGGCCGACCGTGCGGGCCAGGGTCGTGACCACGCTGAACGAACGGCCCAGGTAGGTAGCCGCCCGCATCGCCGCCTCGGCGATCCCGACCACCGGGCCGGGCGCGACCTCGCGGGCCGCGTCCAGACCGGGGTCGCCGAAGCAGGCGATCACGTAGCCGTCGGCCTGCTCGCCGCCGGTGATCTCGGCCAGCAGCCCGGGCACGCTCAGCGCCTCGTCGTAGTGGGACTCGATCGAGGCCGGGCCCATCGGCGGGCTGACCGCGACCAGGCCGGTGCCCGGCCCGGCCGCGGCCCGGGCGCTGGCCTCGATCAGCCGAGTCATCGACTCGGTGGTGTTCGGGTTGACGACCTTGATGATCACTCGCCGGGCTCTATGCTTCCGCGGCCGGGACGGCCGGCCCGGACCTCGCCGCGGCGGCCGCAGCCCTGCGGTCGGCCGATCCGGCCACGTTGGCCCGCAGCGCGAACACGTAGTAGAACGCGAACCCGAGCCCGCAGCCGACGAACCAGCCGTACTGCGGCAGCCAGGTCACCACGTTCGCCAGTTTCGGCACGATCACCGAGGCCAGCGAGAGGATGCCGGAGCTGGCCACCGCCATCACCGCGGCCGGGTTGTAGCCGCGCTTGTAGAAGTAGGCGCCGGTCGGGCTGAGGGTGAACAGGTCGTCGACGACGATCTCCTGCTTGCGGATCAGGTAGAAGTCGGCGATCAGGATGCCGAACAGCGGGCCGATCAGCGCGCCGAGCAGGCCGAGGGTCCAGAAGATGGCGTTGGAGTTGTCGTACCAGTTCCACGGGGTCAGGAGCAGCGAGCCGACGGCCGCGATCATGCCGCCCATCCGCCAGCTGATCTTCTGCGGGCTCACGTGCGAGAAGTCGAAGGCCGGGGAGATGAAGTTGGCCACGATGTTGATGCCCACGGTCGCGATCACGAAGGTCACGCCGCCGAGCAGGATCGCGAAGGTGCTGTCGATCTTCTGCACGGTCTGGATCGGGTCGGTGATCAGCTGCCCGTACACCGGCACCGTCGCGGCGGCGGTCAGCACGGTCAGCAGCGAGAACATGATGAAGTTGATCGGCAGGCCGAGGAAGTTGCCCTTCTTGACCGAGGAGTACTTCTTCGCGTACCGGGAGAAGTCGCCGAAGTTGAGCATCGGCCCGGAGAAGTAGGCGACCACCGCGGCCGTCGCACCGCACAGCGTCCAGACGAGGGTCCAGCCGGTCAGGTGCTTGTTGGACAGGTTCAGGTTGATGTGGAAGTGCGCCTTGGACAGCATGTAGAGGCACAGCACGAGCATCACGACGTAGACCGCGGGACCGGCCAGGTCGATGAACTTGCGGATGGTGTCCATGCCGCGCCAGAACAGGGCCGCCTGCAGGACCCACAGGATCGCGTAGCTGAGGTAGCCGAGGTAGGACAGGCCGAGCAGGCCGTGCTGGTGCACGTCCGCGTAGGGCGCGAGACCGGGCCAGAGTTTGAGGAACACGATGTTGAGCGATTCGGCCGCGAGGAACGTCTGCACGCCGTACCAGGCCACGGCGATCAGTCCACGGATGATCGCGGGAATGTTGGCGCCCAGCACGCCGAACGACGCCCGGCTGGTGACCGGGTACGGCACGCCGGCCTGCTGGCTGGGCTTGGCCACCAGGTTGCAGAAGAACTGCACGATCACGATCCCGGCGATCAGGCAGATGAACACCTGCCAGCTGGTCAGGCCCAGCGCGAACAGGCTGCCGGCGGTGATGTACCCGCCGACGCTGTGCACGTCGGACATCCAGAACGCGAAGATGTTGTACGTGCCCCAGGGCTGTTCCTTCAGCGGCGCGAGGTCCTCGTTGGTCAGCCGCGGGTCGTAGTCCGGCTTGATCGCGCCCTGGCCCGGCGGATACCCGGCCGCCTCGACCAGATCGCCGTGCCCGGCCGGGGCGCTCGTCGGCGCGAGCACCGCGCCTGACACCTCACTCGCCATGTTCGTCATGCCTTGCGTATCTGTCATGTCCGCACTCCTCACAGAGGCTCGCTCGTGAAGCGGGACGTTGCCGGCCCACTCGTTCTGACCTCGAAGGTAGGAACATGACGTTGCGTGGCGATGACGGCACGGATATATCCGCCGATATATTCGTCAGGCCCGCAGCGCAGTGGTCGGCAGCGCCGCAACGACCTCCTGCAGTCGCCGATAGTGCTGCGAGGACGCCGAGAGCAGCGATGACGCGTCCCGGGCGTGGAAGGCCGAGACCATCAACTGGTGGTCCTCGTGCAGGCAGAGGGTCATGTCGCGAGAGACGTGCGACATCGGCTGCTGCGGTTCGGTGAGGTTCCACGCCGACTCGAACATGCCCAGCAGCCGCTTCATCCGGCACGGGCCGGTCAGGGCGAGGTGGAAGCGCCGACTCTCCCGGTGGTGCCCGCGCGCATCGTGGTCGTCGATCGCCTGGGTCAGCGCCTCGTACGCCGCGACCACCTGCGCGTCGTCGGCGGCGGTGGCGGTGCGCACAGCGGCGCCGAGCGCGGCGTTCTCCAGCGCCTCGCGCACGAGGTAGAGCTCGGCCAGCTCGGTCCGGGTCAGCTGCGCGACCGTGTACCCGGCGCGCGGCTCGTGGTCGACCAGGCCCTCGCCGATCAGGGTCTTGAGGGCCTCCCGGACCGGGATCCGGCTGACGGTGAAGCGTTGCGCGACGTCGTCGACGATGATCGGCGCCCCGGGCGGCGCGTGCCCGGCCAGGATGATGGAACGCAGCTCGTCCAGGATCACCTCGTGCACGGTGCCCGGGTGATCGATCGCGAGCTGCCACACCCACGCGGCGACGGGCCTATGTCTGCTCATCGACCGGAAGCTAGCGCAGCTTTGTTTCCACCCGGAGACGCGCGCATGGCGAGGCGGGACACATCGCCTTCAGCCCGCGAACCGCCAGCCGCATGTGCCAGACCGGCCGAAAGAGCGCACTCGCGCGTACTTGCCCAGCGGAAACACACCCGCCATGGCAGCTGTATGGTTCGCCTAACTACTGCGGCAGTCAAGGGGCCCGCGCGGCCCCCGCCGCACAACTCGGCCCGACACCACAGACCCCACACCACCAACGCCAGCCGAACCCGGCCCACGGACCGTGGGTCCTTGGGGGTTCCGGGCCCGCCGGAGGCACAGCATTAAACGCACCCTGACACGGCGACGCAACCACCCACACATCCACAACAGAACAAACCCACCAGCTACGACGAAGACACAGAAACCGAAACAGTCACAGACTCAAACTCGGCCCCAGACTCCGCCCCAGCCCCCGAAACCCTCCCCGACTCCCCGCTGCTCGCCACCATGAGCAACAACGGCAGCCGATGCAACGAAGGCGGATCACCAGGCAACCCCAACTGCCGCCAATGCAGCAACGCAGTAACCCGAAGCAAAGTCCGAGCCCAAAGCCCCAAAAACACCGCCAGCGGAAGCTCAATCAACACCGCCGAAGCGATACTGACCCGCACATCAGGCGTGCCCCAATCCAACGCGATATCAAACCACGCATCACACACCAACAACGTAGCCGACACCGTAGCCAACGGAATCGCGGCCTGCCGCCGCAGCAACGCACACAGTGCAGTCGCGCCGAGCGCCGCCAAAAGCAGCACATCGAACCCGACCCATGCAGCAGACCAAGCCTTGGCGTGGTAACCGCTCGGCATAGAGATCGCGAGATACACGATCCACGGTATGAGCGCCACGCAGCAGAATGCGAGCAGCGCCAGCGTACGTGCCCGCCGCCGCGACACTCGTTCCGGCCGCAGGCCCAGTTCCCGGGCGACCTCCAGCAGTTCGACGGACTTGGGGTTGTTGTACTGCCGACTCATTGGATACCTCCCGGATTTTTAATGCGCGACATACGACATACGACATGCAGAGCAAGGCATAACGCTGCCCACACGAAGAGCCGGGCAGCCCGGACCCACGAATCCACGGGCCCAGGCAACCCGACCAACCAACCTCAATCCACTTCAGATCAGCCCAACCCAGCTCAGCCAATCCCGACTCAACCCACCTCAGTGAGCAAAAACCGGCACAACGTCCTCGCTGCTCTCCGCACCGCCGCCACCGCTGGCGCTACCACCGCCACTGCCATGCTGCCCAACCTGCGGACGAGAGTTGATCAGCAGCCCGGCAACAACCGCAGCCAGCGTAAGCAACCCGGCAGCGCACCAGAAGGCGATAGAGAACCCATGCACCATGGCCTGAGCCTTCAACAGATCCCCACCAGCCGCCGAGGTGACCCCCGCGCGGTGCGCGGTGACGTAGTTGGCCGTGGCACTGTTGGCGATCGTGCTCAGCAGCGACGTACCGATAGCACCACCAACCTGCTGCGACGTACTCACCATCGCCGAGGCGACACCCGCATCCTGCGGCTTGACGCCCAGGGTGGCCAGGTTCATGGCCGGCATGAACACCAGGCCCATACCCAGACCCAGCATGAACAGCGCAGGCAGAACCAAAGTCGCGTAAGAACCATCAACCTTGATATGGGCCAGCATCACCATCGCAGTAGCCGCAATCAGCCCACCCGGGACCATCAGGAACCGCGCCGGAACCTTCGGCAGCAGCCGCACGGCGATCTGGGTCGCGCCGAGCATCATACCCACGACCATCGGCAGGAACGCCAGACCGCTGACGAACGGCGTGTACCCCAGCACCACCTGCAAGTAGAACGTCAGGAACAGGAACGCACCGAACATACCGACCACCGAGATCCCGATGGTCAAGTACGCGCCGCCGCGGTTGCGGTCGGTCACCACGCGCAGCGGCAGCAGCGGGGCCTGGCTGCGGGCCTGGGCCACCGCGAACACCACCAGCAGCACGACCGACGCCGCGAGGAACCCGAGCGTGGCCGTCGAGCCCCAACCGTCGGACTCAGCCTTGGAGAAGCCGTAGACCAGGCTGGCCAGGCCGGAGCAGGCGAGCAGGATGCTCGGCACGGACAGCTTGGCGCTGCGCCGGCTTCCGGCCGGTTCCTTGATCTCGAACACGGCGCCGAACAGCGCGATGACGGCGAAGGCCACGTTCACGAACAGCGTCCAGCGCCAGTTCGCGTACTCGGTCAGCACGCCGCCGAGGATCAGGCCGATGGCCGCGCCGCCGCCGGAGATGGCGCCGTAGATGCCGAACGCCTTGGCGCGCTCCTTGGACTGGGTGAACATCACCGTCAGCAGCGACAGCGCCGCCGGGGCGAGGATCGCGCCGAACGCGCCCTGCAGAGCCCGTGCGCCGAGCAGCATCGTCGTGTTGACGGCCGCGCCGCCCAGGGCCGAGGCGCCGGCGAAGCCGACCAGGCCGATCATGAAGGCGCGCCGGCGGCCCCAGCGGTCGGAGATCCGGCCGCCGAACAGCAGCAGCCCGCCGAAGGCCAGGGCGTACGCGGTGACCACCCATTGCCGGTTCGCGTCGGAGATGCCCAGGTCGCGCTGCGCGGACGGGAGGGCGATGTTGACGATGGTGCCGTCGAGGACGACCATCAGCTGCGCGAGCGCGATGAACGCCAGCGCTCGCCACCGCCTCGGGTCGAGTGTCTGTGTCGTGGAGTCAGTCATGGCGTGGTCAGCCTTGTCCGTGTGTCTGTGGGCGAGTGGATCGAGGGGGATGGTCGGCCGCAACGCTGGGGCCGGGAGATCAACCAGAGACGGCGGCCGCCGAGAACGCCGACGCGGGAGCGGTGGCCAGCGGCATGATGATCTGGTCGATGATGGTGAGGGCGAAGGCCGTGTCCGGCGGCTGCCCGGTGGTGATCATCCGGTGGAAGGCCATGGACATCAGGATTTTGGCCACCAGAGGGGGGTTCGGGTGCGGCGCGATCTCGCCGCGGTCCACCGCACGGTCGAAAACGGTGCGGAACACCTGTTCCCGGGGCGCGAGGAAGTTCTGGGCGAACGCGGCGCGCAGGTCGGTGTCGTGCACGAGGGCGGAGACCAGTCCGGCCATGATTTCCATCTTGAACTGGTCTTCGACCGGGTCGAAGTGCCGGGCGATGGCCTCCAGGTCCCCGCGCAGCGAACCGGTGTCCGGCTGCGCGGCCGGCTCCTTCATCCGGCTGACCGCGTCGCTGACCAGGTCGGCCTTGTCCGACCAGCGGCGGTACACGGTCGCCTTGCCCGCCCCGGCCCGGGTGGCCACGGCGTCGACGGTGAGCCGGTCGTAGCCGACCTCGGTCAGCACCTCGAGCGCGGCCCGGCACAGGTCCGCGTCGCGGGACGCGTCCCGCTTGCGGCCCGGGGCCCGGCAGTCGTCGGACTCTGCGGGCCGCAACGCCCGGCTGGACGGAATCGGCTGGGGCTGGGTCGGCTGGCTCATCGGACGGTTTCACCTCGTTCGGTGGTAACTGGATTGGGTGGGTTTTTGGGCGTGCCGGATTGCCACAGGCCGTCAGTTAGCTGACGGCGTTTGGCTGCGGCATCCAGGGTCGGCCCTCGGCGGCCTGGATCAGGACATCGAGCGTGCCCATGCCATGCTTTCGGGCAGTGGCGGTGTACGAGCGGATCGCGGCGAACTGCTGGGCGCCGGCCATGGTCCGCATGCATCCGGAGACCTTGATGCGCAGTTTCGGCATCCTGATCTCGCGCTCGGCCGGGTTGTTGTCAAAGAAGCACAGCTCGGGGTGGTGCGCGTAGCGCACATAGTCGGCCAGTCGGTCGTGGATGCGTCGGGCCAGGGCGTGGTGCTTGGCTCCCACCGGACCCTGGCGCTCGGCGGTGGCCTCGATCCCGTAGGCGGCGATGGCCCGCAGTTTCTCGGTGTAGAACCCGAGCGTGTCGACCTCGACGAGCTCACCGGGAACGGTATCCGCCAGCGCCCGGTCCACCGCCTTCTTCAGCAACAGGACCACGTCGATCGCGGCCTGTGCCCACGCGGTCTGCTCCACAGGGCGCCCGGACTCGGCGACCGCGACCAGTTCACGGACCAGATGGGCGTTACACAACGCGTGTACCGCCTGGCCATAGGTGTCATACGGCGCCCAGGCGTCATGGACCGCGATCCCGGTGAACCCCGGAAGTACCCCGGCCGCGTCCATCGCCTCCCGCCCGCGCCGCCGGTGCACCGTGAACAGGCTGAACCAGGGATTGGAGGCCGAATGCAGCCAGGCCATCGTGCTCGCGGTGCGAAACCCGGTCTCATCGGCGAACGCCACCGGCCCGGCCGCGACCTGCCCGCGCACCACCTCCAGGAACCCCGACAGCGGCGCGACCACCCGCTTGACCATCAACCCGATCGTCGAGGCCGCCAAGGTACCCACCCCGAACAGATCCCTGACCGCCTCGGCCGCCCGGGCCCTGGAGAGAAACTGCCCGTGATAGAGGTACACCCCGATGCCCGTAAGCCTGGGCCCGTACTGCACCGTCTTCGCCGCATACCCCGGAGCGATCCCAGCGCTCACCACCCCGCACCGACACCGGCGCGAGACGATCCGGTGCTCGGTCACCCGCACCGTCACCGGCGGCAGGTCGACCACCTGACGGCGCTCCACCGCCACCGGCACCCCACCACGCAGACCCAGCCCACAACACGAGCAGGCCACCGGCCGATGCACCACCACCCGATCGGGATCGTCCACCAGATCCAGACTCACCCCCGGCCCACCCCTCGGCCGCCCCGGCTTGCGCCCGGACGTGCCACGCAACGACTTCGGAGCCGGTTTCACCAGACCGTCCGAGGACGGCGGCTTCGAACTGTTACGACTATTGGCCCCGATCTGCCGCTTGAGCTCCTCCACCTCCCCGCGCAACACCTCGACCAACCCGACCAGTTCCGCGATCGTCGCCGCCGACTCGGCCCGCACCTGCGCAATCTCCGCCCGCAACCCCGCATTGAGCACCAACAACTCCTCCATCGAGGACTGCGGTCGCGACGTCACCCGCACGATCATCCACGGCAACTGAAACAGCGTCAAACCCCAACCCCAGCAACCCACCCAATCCAGTTACGTTCGGTGTTCACTCGGCATTGGTGAACGGTTAAGTTCCGATACGAATCGGTATCGGAACTAAAGAGTATCGTATTACGAGCCGTGAGCCAACTCGGAGGGGGAAAAGTAGGGGTTCGGTAGGGGGTTCGTGGGTTCGGCGTGCACCCCGGGTTGGAAACCCGCGTACGTGGGTCGCGCTTTGAGGGAGGTGGGCGAGCGGGGAAGCCCGTTGCGTGGCGTTGCGCTGAGTGGGCTAGTACATCGATCGTCCGCCATTCGGCTCAATCGAAGCCGGAGAGAATCGGCGAAAGTGCCGCGACGGAATCCGGTGAGCCTCGTCGGCGAGTTAAGCGGCCGGGCCTGCGGGCTGCATGGCCCGGCCGCACTGCTGACTCCCGCTTTTGCCTGGCGGTCAGCTCGGAGAGCGCTCTCCGAAGGCAGAGTAAACACCCGTGTTTCGGCCACGTCAAGAGACGATCTCTTCGCGCCGCTGTATCCGCCGGAACCGGCGAAGTCGGGACGAGAGCTTGGCGATCGGCGCCGACCAGTGTCGATGGGCGCCGGTTGGTGTCTATCAGTGCCAGCAGCTACGGTGGGTCGCTCCCCTGGGCTGGTGCCATCGGGTTGGCGCAGGCTGGTGAGTGCCCGTTGCAGAGAGCGCTCTCTGCCTTGTCTCAGCGCTAAGAGCCTGATCAGAGGGCATGCCCTTGCGTGTGGTTACTAGGTGTCATCAATTCATGGCCCTTTGCTCGCCGTAAAGCTGCCGGATCACCCCGGGAATACGCCACCCCACCTTCAGCGTTGCCAGCGAGCGGACTGCGACTGATCGATCGCGGCGCGTTCACCAGTCCCGGCCGGTTGACCGGACCGCACTGACCGCCGCGGCCACGTCCGGGAGATCCAGACACGATGAAATACTCCCTGCTCGACATCGCCGCGGTGGCGCCCGGCGAGAGCCCGGCCGACGCGCTGCACGGAGCCGTCCCGCTCGCCCGCGCCGCGGAACGATCCGGATACCACCGCGTCTGGTACGCCGAGCACCACAACATGCCGCAGATCGCCTCCGCCGCGACCAGCGTCGTGATCGCGCACGTGGCGGCCCACACGGAGACCATCCGGCTCGGCTCGGGCGGCGTGATGCTGCCCAACCACTCCCCGCTCGTGATCGCCGAACAGTTCGGCACCCTCGCCGCGCTGCACCCGGACCGGATCGACCTCGGCCTCGGCCGCGCGCCCGGGTCGGACCAGAACACCATGCGGGCGCTGCGCCGCACCCCGCAGGCCGCCGACAACTTCCCGCAGGACGTGCTCGAACTCCAGGCGTACTTCAGCGGCAACACCCGCATCCCGGGCGTGAACGCGACGCCGGGGAACGGGGCGAACGTGCCGCTGTACATCCTGGGTTCGTCGCTGTTCGGCGCGCAGCTGGCCGCGATGCTCGGCCTGCCGTACGCTTTCGCCTCGCACTTCGCGCCGGCCGCGCTGGCGGAGGCGGTGGAGATCTACCGGTCGGAGTACCGGCCGAGCGAGCAGCACCCGGAGTCGTACCTGATCGTGGCCGCGAACCTGATCGCCTCGACCGATGAGGAGGAGGCGTACCAGCAACGGAAGGCATCGCTGCGCTGGCGCGCCCAGCGGTTCCTGGCTCCCGGGCACGACCTGACCGACGACGAGATCGACGAGCTGCTCGCCTCGCCGTCCGGAGCGCAGGTGCAGTCGATGATGCGGTACACCGCGGTCGGGACGCCTGATCAGGCTCAGGCCCATCTCGCTCAGTTCGCGGAGCAGACCGGCGCCGACGAGCTCATGCTCGCGCCCGCGGCCACTCGGCGGGCTGATCGTATTCGCGCTGTTGAGCTTGTTCAGGCTCCTGCGGCTATTGCTTCTTCTGCTTGATTTTGGGATGGCTTCGCGCCGCGGCCAGAGGTTGGCCGCGGCGCGGGAGTGTGGCCGTGCCTATGCCGAGGCGGTTGTGTCGGTCGCCTTCCAGCCCAGTTCGGGGCCCAGCTTGGTTGCGATGTCGGTGAGTATCTGGACGTAGTCATCGTGTTCGAAGGTGAACGGCAGCGCGAACGCGACCTCGTCTACCTCCCGGTACCCCGCGTGAGCGTTTAACATCTCTGCGATCTCCGCTGATGTGCCGACCAGATCCGGCGCGAACATCAGCCGGGCCGGGCCCTGCGGCGTGGCGGTGCGCGGAAGGCGGCTCTGCGCGAAGCTCTGATACTTCGCCCGCTGCTCCGGCGTGGCCGAGTCGGTCGGGATGACCACCAGCCCCTGCGAGACCCGTGCGGCCTCGCCGTCGGGGTGGTGCGCGCGGAACTCCCGGATGTGCGACAGCTGAACCGCCGCGAAGTCCTCTGACTCCTCAGCCTTGACCACGCTGCTGGTCAACAAGTTCATCCCATGCTCGCCGGCCCAGCGCGCCGAGCCCAGGCTCCCGCCGCCGTACCACATCCTTCGCCCGAGCCCGGCGGAGTGCGGCTGCACCCGCTCCGAGAACGACTCGAAGCCCACCATCCCGCTGAAATCACTCGCCACTTCCCCGCGCACGAAGTCCAGCAGCCGCTGCACCCGTTCGTAGCCGAACTCTTCGGTTTCGGCGGTGTCCGGGTAGAGGGCGTGCTTCACGTGGTCGTAGTGCATCGGCGGTCCGACGCTCACGCCCGGGTTCAAGCGTCCGCCGGACAGGATGTCCACGGTCGCGAGGTCCTCGGCCAGACGCAGCGGGTTCTCCCAGCCGAGCGGGATGACCGCCGTGCCCAGCTCGATCCGGCTGGTGCGCTGCGAGGCGGCGGCGAGGACCGCGACCGGGGAGGAGATGCCGTATTGGAGGTGCCGGTGGCGCACCCACGCGCTGTCGAAGCCCAGCTGCTCGCCCAACTCGATGATCGCGAGCGTCGACTCGTGGCCCGGACGAGGATCGGCCTCGTCGAACAGGCCGATGGTGAGGAACCCGAGCTTGCGCAACGGCCTCGAACTCTGCGACATAGTCGTGTGTCTCCGTTCTGCGTGGCGTAGGCTCGCCGCGCACCGATCTCCACCCGATTATGGCAGGTCGTTGGGCATTGGTGCGGTGATGTCGTGTGACGGCGTTCGTCGTGTCGGGTGGTTTGCGCTTTGCTAGAGTGGGGGCGTTTTCCATGGAGGGTGTCAATGCACACATTCACGAGCGGGGCGCGGCGGTTTGCCGTGGGTTTGGCAGGGTTCTGTTTGGTGGCGGGGGCGGTGTCGGGTTGCGGGGCTGCCAGCTCGGGGTTCGGTTCGCAGGCGGGATTCGGGCTGAACTCGCCTGATACCGGTTCGGGGCCGGTCACGGTGATCAACACAGATGACGAGGTCAGTCCGGCTATGCTCACCGAGCAGCGTGCGAGTTACGTCGTGACGATGCTGGAGAACTCGTTCTCCCAGGGGTCTGCGACTGAAGGCGGGGCTATGTCGGTGATCGCGGGTTACGGTGGTGGGTACGTGACTGATGCGATCATGTCCGGTGCTCCGGGGGCGGCGGAGAAGCTCACGCTGACCGTTGTTCTCGGCGCGGGTGAAGTGCGTGACAGCATGCAGGGCGAGGTTGATTTCGGGCCCTCTGTGGTTGGGTGCTATACGTTTGTCTTAGGCTATTACGGGACTCAGGTCTCGGATGCCGAGATCTCTTGTCCTTCGACGGTTGCTGTCGACGATTTAACGGCTGTGCAGACTGTAGCCAGTAGGCAGATCGGGGCTCAGGCGGATGCGGAGCAGTACACCAACTCTCAGTTAGCTCAGATCCCGGATTCACTTGCCTCGGCTGAGGAGGCGATCCATTTCTCTGCTGCTGGTGGGTATACGGCAGCAGCCGCAACCTCGTCCTCGCCCATGTCCGAGGCGTTGACCTCGGCAGACTTCGCCACGGGAACGGACGCCGTCCAGCATAAGCCTGATGCTGGATTGGCCATTCCGCGGTCGGATGGTAGTTGTCTGTTTGTCGTTTACCGCTGGATTCAGAGGTCGTGGGTTGGTGGCGGGTCGGCGGGGAGTTCGGATTCTGCGGTCGCAGAGGCTTGGGCTGCTCCGACCGGGGCTCATTGTGGTGGGGCGGATGCTCTTGCTGCTGGGGCGTTTCTTACTGTTGATCCGTTTGCGGGTGGGTGAGTGGGGGCGTGAGTTGGTGGGCGAGTGAGGAGCCGGGGCTGGTATCTGGGGTGGTTGCTGTGTGGGTGTTACGCCGCCGGGGTCAGCGTGAGTTTGCTGCTGTGCCTCCGGCGGGCCCGGACTCCAAGGATCCACTAGCCCGGAGGTCGGGTCAGGATTCGTTGTTGGTTACTTTGTGGGTGTGTCGGATCGGGCTCCTCGGCGTCCCAGTCGGCCCGGAGCCTGCCGCGCCGGACAGGCCCAATCAACTCCCGGGCCAGGTGTTTTAGGTGGTCTGCTCGCCTCGGCTGCGGCTCGGGCTCGGGAGTTGACAGGATCTGCCCGGCGCGGCAGTCTTCGATCCGCCTGGGCCACCGAGGATCCCGATCCGACACAGCCCCAGCCTTGCGCGAGAGTCGCGCGAACCCCTTCAACTACCGCAGCAGTCGGGCGAACCATACAGCTGATACGGCGAGTGTCGTTGCGGTGGACAAGTGCCTGCGCGAGTTTGCTGTTTCGGTGGTCTGGCTCAGGCGGATGATCTTCGGTGGCTCTGGCGAGGTGTGTGGCCGATGGTTTTCGCGTAGCCATCAACGACAGCTGCGCCTCCAGCGGGCCGGTGGGTCCTTGGGGTCCGGCCTGCTGGAGGCGCAGTGGTAAACGTACGCTGACTAGGCGGAGTAACCGCCCGTCCGCCAATGCCATACCAAAAATCACTGTACTTCGAACTACCTGGTCATGCTATAACAGCGAGACCACTCACGACGGGCCATCCCGAGTCGTCCCCGCCCTCGGCCAGTCCGCACGTGTTGAAATCCCCGCCGCGCGTTCCGGCAACCGCGCCATGGCCTGAACCATGGCTCACCTTGGCCACGTACGGACTCGGTGGCCCGTACTTCACGAATCTGCTGATTTCAGTCCCCATGTGAACAATTCTCCACACCCGGTCAACCAGGTTTCCCCGTGACCGGAACCGGCATTCCGTTTCGTGCTAGGCTCCTGCGGAATTGTGATTCCGCTTCGGAGGTCGACCCGTGTCCACGTCAGCTACCGCACCAGCAACGGCGGCAGAGCCGCGCCCCAATCACCAGATAACCTTCGCCGTCCTGGCCGCCGGTGTGGCGGCCTACGCACTGCTCCAGTCGCTGGTCACGCCCGTGCTCACGACCATCCAGCAACAGCTGCACACCTCGCAGAGCACTGCGACCTGGGCGCTGACCGGCTATCTGCTCTCCGCCTCGGTCTTCACGCCGATCATGGGCCGGATCGGCGACATGCGAGGCAAGAAGCGGGTGTTCATCGCCACCCTCGGGGCGCTCGCGGTCGGGTCGCTGCTGGCGGCCGTCGCCACGAACATCGGGCTGATGATCGTGGCTCGGGTGATTCAGGGCATCGGCGGCGGCGTGCTGCCGTTGTCTTTCGGCATTGTGCGCGACGAGTTTCCGCGCGAGAAGGTCGCGGGGGCGGTCGGCGTGATCGCCTCGCTTGCCGCGGTCGGTGGTGGCCTGGGCATCGTGCTGGCCGGGCCGATCGTGGACTCGCTCGGTTACGCCTGGCTGTTCTGGCTGCCGATGATTCTGACCATCGCCGCCGCCATCGCGGCCGTGCTGTTCGTGCCCGAGTCGCCGATTCGTACGCCCGGTCGGCTCAGCTGGGCGCCCGCGCTGCTTCTTTCCGCCTGGTTGGTGGCCCTGCTGGTCCCGTTGAGCGAGGCGACCGAGTGGGGGTGGGCTTCTGGCAAGGTGATCGGGTTGCTGGTCGCCGCCGCGGTGCTGGCCGCGGTCTGGATCCTGGCCGAGAACCGGGCCGCCACGCCGCTGATCGACATGCGGATGATGCGCCAGCCCGCGGTGTGGACCTCGAACCTGGTCGCGCTGCTGATCGGCATGGGTATGTACGCGACGTTCGCGTTCCTGCCCGAGTTCGTCCAGACGCCCAGTTCCGCGGGCTACGGCTTCAGTGCCAGCATCAGCCAGTCCGGCCTGCTCCTGCTGCCCGCGAGCGTCACCATGTTCCCGGTCGGGATGTACGCCGGCCGGATGGCGGCGAAGGTGGGCGGTAAGGCACTGATCGTGGCGGGCTGTCTGATCGGTGTGGTCTCGATGGCGATGCTGGCCTTCGCGCACCACCAGAAGTGGGAACTGTACCTGGCCGCCGCGATCATGGGTGTGGCCTTCGGCCTGGCCTTCTCCGCGATGTCGGCGCTGATCGTGAACGCGGTTCCGCCCGAGCAGACCGGCGTGGCCAGCGGCATGAACGCGAACATCCGCACGATCGGCGGCAGCATCGGCGCCGCGCTGATGGCGAGCATCGTGACCTCGCACCTGGAGTCGAGCGGGCTGCCCAAGGAGTCCGGTTACACGGTGGGCTTCGCCATGCTGGCCGCGTGCCTGGTCCTGGCTGCGTTCGCCGGGCTGCTGATCCCCGCCTCGGTGCGCGGGCCGCGGCCGCCGCGGGACGAGGAGCCGGACCACGCCGAGCTGGCCGTGCTCGCGGGCGGAACCGTCACCGGGGACAAGAGCGAGTAACCTGGACGATGTCGATGGCGATGGCGCAACGGCGTGCATCGCGCGCGAAGCGGAGCAGAGCGGGAGCGGAAGGGAGCGGCGCCGGATGACCACGGCTACCACCGCTGCGGCCCAGGGGGGCGGCAAGGCGGCAGCTGGGAAGGGGTCCGGCGTCGCTGTCGACGGGGAAAAAGGCAATGTCGGTGGGGAGGCCGGCGCGGTGGTGCGTCGGCCTCGGCGTGACGCTGCGCGTAACCACCAGCTTGTGCTTGATGCGGCTCGTGAGTTGCTCGGCGAGCGGGGGCTCGACGCGAGCATGGAGCAGATCGCGGCGCGGGCGGGGGTCGGGGTGGGGACGGTGTACCGGCGGTTCCCGAGCAAGGACTCGCTGGTTGAGGAACTGGTCACGCTGGTCTCGGAGGAGCTGGTCGAGCTTGGCGAGCAGGCGTTGGATGGGGATGACGGCACGGGGTTGGAGTACTACGTCCGGGTGATCTGCCAGTCCTTCGCGGATCACCGGCGGTGGGCCGGGCTGCTTCTGCCGCAGGCGAGCCGGACGCAGTATGCCGGTGAGGTTGTGCGCGAGTTGCTGGTGAAGTTTCTGGACAACGCCCAGCGTGACGGTACGATCTCCGCCGAGGTCACGCCGGGTGATGTGATGGCCATGCTGTGGAGTATGCGTGGGTTGATCGAGGCGGTTGGTGATATGGCTCCGGAGTGTTGGAAGCGGTATCTCGACATTCATCTGAGCGGTATGCGGTCGGCTGGGCCGTTGAGTCAGAATCCTGCTATTACGACGGAGCAGCTGCGGGGATTGCCGGCCAATCGGTTCGGGTCGCAGGCGTAGTGGAACGCGGCATCGCAGGCATCTAATAAGATCGGCGGCATGCCGAGTGTTCAGGTTGCCCCTCTCCGATGAGTTTCCCTGGCTGGTTGGCGGCATCTGGCGGTCCGGATCCGTCTGCGGAGGTTGCGGAGTGGGTGCGGAGGCGAAGTTCGCGGTTGGACGACTGGTGTCCGGATGCCTTGCTGGCAGCGAAGAACGCCGGGCCGGGCGGGACGGTCAGTGTCGTGCTTCCGGCGCGCAATGAGCAGGACACTGTCGGGGAGATCGTCGCGGCGATCCGGGCTGAGTTGGTGGTCGGTGTCGCGCTCGTGGACGAGATCGTGGTGGTCGACTCGGGGTCGGCGGACCGGACTGCCGAGATTGCGCGGGCGGCCGGGGCGCGGGTGGTGAGTCGGGAGGAGATTCTGCCGCGCGTCCCGGTCGAGGCCGGCAAAGGTGAGGTGTTGTGGCGTTCGTTGTTGGCGACGAGCGGGGACATCGTGTGTTTTGTGGATGCTGATCTGCGGCGGTTCGATCCGGCTATGGTTCGGGGCATTCTGGGGCCGCTGCTGACGGATCCGGCTGTGCAGCTGGTCAAGGCGGCGTACGATCGGCCGTTCGGTGGGGCGGGCTCGGAGGTTGCGGGGGATGCTGCGGCGGAGGTCGGGCTTCCGGTGAATGGCGGGCGGGTGACCGAGCTCGTGGCTCGTCCGCTGCTGAATCTGCACTGGCCGCAGTTGGCCGGGGTGGTGCAACCGTTGGCCGGGGAGTATGCCGCGCGCCGGGAACTGTTGGCGGGGCTTACGTTTCCGTGTGGGTACGGGGTCGAATTCTCGCTGCTGATCGACACGTTGCGCATCGCCGGGCTTGATGCGGTGGCGCAGGTGGACGTGGGGTCGCGGCATCATCGGCATCAGGATGACCAGGCGCTCGGCCGGATGGCCGGGGAGATTTGGCAGACCGCGTTGATGCGGATGGGGAGTGCGCAGCGGGCGGCGCCGTATCGAATGACGCAGTTTCAGCGGGAGGATGGGGTGCTGCGGCCGTCGACGCATGACATCACGACGGTTGAGCGGCCGCCGATGCGGACGATTCCGGAGTATCGGCAGCGGTTCTCGGTCGGGTAGGGCTCGGCGTTCCATATAGTGGCCGGTGGCGCTAGGGTTGCGGCGGCGCCAGATCGGCGATCTTCCGGGAGGGGCTTCTTTCAGTGGACGGCACCGCGCGGCGGGACTGGCTTCGGGTCGCCGTCGGGGCGCAGTCCGCTCGGTGGACGACTCGGAGTCGGTGCAGGCTGGTTTTGCTGGTGGTGCACAATGTCACGTCGGCCAGTCGGCTGTTGGACATCCTGCCGTTGTTCTATGGCGATCTGCGGTTGCAGTGCTTTGTGACGAATACGGGTTCTTCTGCTTTTCAGGCGGGAGTGGCTGAGTTGTTCGCCGGGCTCGGGTTTCCGGCCATGCCTTGGGAGCAGGCGTGTGCGGTGCATTTCGACCTGGTGATCAGTGCCAGTTATGGCGGGGAGCTCCAGGACATATCAGGACAGTTATGTGTACTGTCGCATGGGATGGGATACAATAAAAGGCTCAGCCGGGAGCCGGGAGCCGGGAGCCGGGAGCCGGGAGCGGCTCCACCTTTGGGCTTTCGCGGGAATGGTTGCTGCATGAGGGGCGGCCGTTGGCGGATTTCACCGTGCTGTCGCATCCGGAGCAGCTTGAGCGCTTGGCCGCGGCTTGTCCGGAGGCGGCGCCCACGGCCGTTTTCGGTGGGGATCCCTGCTTTGACCGGCTGATGGAGGCTAAGGCTTCTCGGACCAGGTTTCGCAGGGCTTTGGGAATGGAGCCCGGGCAGCGGTTGGTGGTGTTGAACTCCACCTGGAATTCCAGTGGGTTCCTCGGGGATGATCACTCGGCCTTTCCGCTGGTGCTCGAACGGATCGCGGCTGAGTTGCCGCTGGATGAGTTCCGGGTCGCGGCCGTGCTGCATCCCAATATCGTGAACGGACAGGGGCCCGGCCAGGTGCGGCTGTGGCTGGAGCGGGCGCGCCGTGCGGGTCTGTTGCTGATCCCGCCGCTTGACGGCTGGCGGCAGACCCTGATCGCTGCCGACTGTCTTGTCGGGGATCACGGGTCGGTCAGCTACTACGCTGCTGCGATCGGGGTGCCGGTCCTGCTCGCCGCGTTTCCTGACGACGACCTTGATCCGGACTCGCCGGTTGCCGAGTTCGGTCGTGCTACGCCGCGGCTGCGTACTGATATGCCGTTGCTGCCGCAGATCGAGCGGGTTGTCGCCGAGCATCGGCCGGAGTCTGCTGCCCGGCTGGCCGGCTGGGCTACGTCGGATCCGGGTGAATCGGCGGCTTTGCTTCGCGAATTGTTCTACCGGGCCATGGGTATTCCTGAGCCTGGGCACGCGGCTGCGCTGGACAGGCTTGGGCTGCCGCCTGTGCGCTTCGCGCCTGTGCTCAGCGCTGTTCGGGCTCTGATCGAGGTCGATGAGTTCGGTGTGATGGCGGTGCGGCGGTATCCGGAATCAGCGGATTGGGCGACGCATCCTACGGCTGACGCCGCGCATCTGGTCGTCAGCGAGGACACACCGGAGCCTGATGTTCTGGCACGCGCCGATGTGATTCTGGGCTACGACCTCAGGGGGGAACCGGTGAGTCGTTGGCTGGCGGAGACTGCGGAGGCGTATCCGTATTCGTCCATGGTTGCGGCTTGTATCGGGCCTGGGCGAGCAGATGTGCGGCATCGTAGCGGCGTACAGTATCGCCTCGAATGCGTGGGTTGCGAAAGTGATCCTTCGGCGCTGGTTAGCGGGTTGCTTGCTCGGATCGATCTTGGTGGGGTGGCGGCGGCAGAGGCGGAGCGGGGATTCGTTGTGCGGGTGGATCTGGGAGGGAGCGTCCATCGCGTGGACGTCACTGTGGGCGGGCGAGAATAGCGGCGCGGCTCAGGCTCAGCGCCCGGTTGCGTTGTCCAGGAGGGCGAGGCGTTCTGCGACGGCTGCGTAGCCGGGGGCGCCGGTCTGCTGGAGGAAACCCTTTGCCTCTACCAGGAATCCGCGCTCAGCTTCGATGTCGTGGGTCTGTTGGGCACACGCGGCGCGCAGGACGGCGACTTGTGCCCGCTGCACCAGCGCCGACTGGGTGTTCATGATGGCGGCGGCCTGCTTGAGCGGATCGCTTGCCTCGTCTGGTCTGCCTTGACGCAGCGCGGCCTCGCCCAAGCTCATCAGGACTCTGGCCTCGTTGTACGGATCCGGCAGCTTGCGCATCTCGTCCAACGCGCGCAGGAGTCGGGCTTTCGCGTCGTCGTAATGGCCCATACCGCTCAGGGCGCGGCCAGTGTGGTGTTCCAGCAGCGCCAGTGCTCTCGGATCGCCGACTCTCGTGGCGAGGATCTTCGCCTCGGCGAACAGGTCGGCGGCTTCCTCGAAACGTTCCTGGGCCAGGCGGATCAGGCCGAGCGATTCGATCGCCGTGGCCTGGCCGCGTTCGTGCCCTGCTTCGCGGTCGGCTTCCCGGGCCTTGGTCAGTTCGCGTTCGGCCTCGGCGGTGCGGCCCTGGCCGATCAGGCCGAAGGCGAGTTGGGCGTGCATCCGGCCCTGGGCGCGCAGGTCGCCCAGTTCGGTCGCGGATTTGACGCCCAGCCGGTGCACGCGGACCCATTCCTCATGGTGGCCGAGCCGGAAGAACAGGGCCCACATTCCCTCGCACAGCTGCCAGACCAGGTCGTAGAAGCAGTGCTGGTCTGCTTGGACCACTGCTTCCACAAGGTCGGCGCGGGCCAGCTCGAGTGCGTTGAGGGCAGCGGCAGCACTGGGGTAGGTCGATGCGCCAGGAGCGCCTTCACGCGCGTCTCGCTCGAACCGCTGATACGCGACGCCCAGGTGCCAGCGCTTGGGCATGACGGCGGAATCGGCACGGATGGCGAAGTCCCGGTGCCGGGCCACAATGGCGCGGGTGGCCGCGGTGACCGCCTCGATGCCGTCGTCGGCGAGCGCCCGTAGTGCGGATTGGCGTCGGACGCGTTCGTGGATCCGGTAGCGCGGGTCGCCGGTCGGGCCGTCGGGTAGCGACTCGATCAGGCCGACGCGGTGCAGCTGCGTCAGCATCGCGGCCGCCTCGCGCTCGTCGGTCAGGCCGCCGGCGGCCATGGCTACGCCCGGTGTGATCGACGGCCAGGCGTGCACGGCCAGCAGGCGGTGCAGGCGGGCGGCGGACGCGGGGATGGCGTCGTAGCCGCCGAGCAGATCGGTCTGGTCTGGGATGGGGATGACGGCCATGGGTCCCGTGGTCCTCGTCTCTGTCGAGGGTGGCTGGCCTTCGTGGTCGGAGTCACGGTCGGCCGCGAGTCGGCTGCCTTCCACCCACAGCTTGAGCGGCAGGCCGCTACATCCACGCGCCACGGATCCCAGATCGACGGCCCCGGCGGTACGTTCGCCGGTTTCGAGGATGGCGTCGAGCAGACGCCGCGCCTCGTCATCCGGGAGCGGTGGGATCTGGCGGAACTGTGCGCCCCGGTCGGCCAGGCCGCGCAGTGGTTCGCGGCTGGTGATGATGGTGAGCGAGCCTCGCGACCTGGTCAGCAGGGGTCCGACCTGGGCGGCCGAGCCGGCGTCGTCCAGCAGGACGATCAGGCGCAGGTCGGCGGTGCGGCTGAGGAACAGGTCTTCGAGCCACTGCGGATCGCCCGGGATGAACTGCGGGTTGACGCCCAGGATGCCCAGGAACCGGGCCAGGGCCGAGGCCGGGTGCAGGGCGCCTTCGCCGGTCGAGCCGCGCAGGTCGGCGTACAGCTCGCCGTCCGGGAAGCGGTCGGACACCCGGTCGACGAGTTCGACCGCGGTGGACGTCTTGCCGATGCCGCCCTCGCCGTGGAGGTTCACGATCCGGGCCGGGTTCTCCCGGCGCAGCACCTCGGCGGCCAGGTGGGCGAGCAGGCCTTCGTGGTTGGTGTAGTGCGCCGCGCCCGGTGGCACGATCCTGGGGACCGGCGTGCCGGGCACGATGAAGGGTTGCGGGGCTTGCATGACCGTGGTGATCGTGTTGTTCGAGACCTGCGAGGCCTGGATCATCGGGCCGTAGGTGTTCTCGAACCGGCCCACGACCAGGGCGGGGGCGGTCTGCTGGTCCCCCAGGTCGGCGACCAGGGCGATCAGCTCGCGGGCGAGGTCGGGGTCGGCTTCGGCGAGACCGGACAGGCTGCGGATCAGGGCGAGTTCGGTCTGGTCGCGCAGTTCGTGGTAGGACGCCGGATCGGCGGAGCGGCTGGCCTGTTCCAGTTCGCCGCGGGTCGTCTCCAGGCGGTGTTCCGTCTCGGCGGCCTCCTGGTCGTGGCCGCGGGACAGGATCCGCGCGAAGCGTTTCTTCACCGCGCCCCAGCTGTCGGTGGTCATCGCGCCGACCAGACTGCCGGCCGCTGTGGACGCCAGCTTGATCAGCTCTGGATCCATCGCAGGTTCCTCACCGGGGTCGTAGTCGGGGCCGCCGTCGTGGTGTCACCACCGTGGCCGACCGAGTTGTATGAGACGTGTGACGCACGCCCACGATAGAGGAACACAGATCAATGCGATAGTCGCCCTGGCGCCGCGGCGTGGTCGGCCGTCCGGGTGAGTGCGGGTGCGCCACCCGTGCGCTCGGGCGCCGGCGGGGAGGTACTGCGTGTCGGGCCGTGAGAACGTGGTCCGAAGATCGTCCCGTGATCGCCGCCGCCCGCCGCCGCGGTCCTCCCGTCCGGCCGCCGGGGTCGCTCGTATCCCCGCCCGGCACAAGACTTGTACTATTCGCTTACTTGAACTGTTCGTGTTTAGAGAGATAGGGTCGTCCTCATGACCGCGTCCCAGACACCGACCACCGCGGACGAGCTGCGGGGAGCCGGGCTGCGGGTGACGGCCGCTCGGGTCGCGCTGCTGCACGCGGTGCGCGACGGCGACCACCTCGGGGTCGAGGCGATCGCCGACGAAGTGCGCGGGCGCGTCGGCCACATCTCGCTCCAGGCCGTCTACGAGGCCCTGCACGCGCTGACCGCGGCGGGGCTGATCCGGCGGATCGAGCCGGCCGGAAGTCCGGCCCGGTTCGAGGGGCGGGTGGGCGACAACCACCACCACGTCGTGTGCCGCGGGTGCGGCGTCGTGTCCGACGTCGACTGCGCGGTGGGCGACGCCCCCTGTCTGACCGCCTCCGACGACCACGGCTTCGCGATCGACGAGGCCGAGGTCGTGTACTGGGGCCTGTGCCCCGCCTGTTCCGCCGCCCGCAGCTCCCCGGGCGCCGTAATCCCCGAAGTACGGAAGGATCCCCATGCCTGAGAACGATGATGTTAACAACGACGCTATCGTCACCGATGCCAAGACCGACGAGGTGAGCGGCTGCCCGGTCGCCCACGGGCGCGCGCTGCCGCCGGTCCAGGGCGGCGGGAACCGCCAGTGGTGGCCGGAGCGGCTGAACCTGAAGATCCTGGCCAAGAACCCACCGGCCACCAACCCGCTGGGCGCGGACTTCGACTACGCGGCCGCGTTCCTCTCGCTGGACCTGCCGGCCGTCAAGCAGGACATCGCCGAGGTGCTGACCAGCTCGCAGGACTGGTGGCCGGCCGACTACGGCAACTACGGCCCGTTCATGATCCGGATGGCGTGGCACAGCGCGGGCACGTACCGGATCAGCGACGGCCGCGGCGGCGCGGGGGCCGGCCAGCAGCGCTTCGCCCCGCTCAACAGCTGGCCGGACAACGTCAACCTGGACAAGGCCCGCCGGCTGCTGTGGCCGGTGAAGAAGAAGTACGGGCAGAAGCTGTCCTGGGCCGACCTGATGGTCCTGACCGGCAACGTCGCGCTGGAGACGATGGGCTTGGAGACCTTCGGCTTCGCCGGCGGCCGCGAGGACGTGTGGGAGTCCGAGGAGGACGTGTACTGGGGCCCGGAGCGGATCTGGCTCGACGACAAGCGCTACACCGGCGACCGTGAGCTCGAGGAGCCGCTCGGCGCGGTCCAGATGGGCCTGATCTACGTCAACCCGGAAGGCCCCAACGGCAACCCGGACCCGCTGGCCTCGGCCCGCGACATCCGGGAGACCTTCCGCCGGATGGCGATGAACGACGAGGAGACCGTGGCGCTGATCGCCGGCGGCCACACCTTCGGCAAGACCCACGGCGCGGGCCCGGCCGACAACGTCGCCGACGACCCCGAGGCCGCGCCGCTGGAGCTGCAGGGCCTGGGCTGGAAGAACTCCTTCGGCACCGGCAAGGGCGGGGACACGATCAGCAGCGGCCTCGAGGGCGCCTGGACCTACACCCCGACGGCCTGGGACAACACCTTCTTCGAGATCCTGTTCGGGTTCGAGTGGGAGCTGTCCAAGAGCCCGGCCGGCGCGCACCAGTGGAAGCCGAAGGGCGGGGCCGCGGCCGGCACCGTGCCGGACGCGCACGACCCGGCCAAGAGCCACGCCCCGACCATGCTCACCAGCGACCTCGCGCTGCGGGTGGACCCGGCCTACGAGCAGATCTCCCGCCGGTTCCTGGAGAACCCGGACCAGCTCGCCGACGCGTTCGCCCGGGCCTGGTACAAGCTGACCCACCGCGACATGGGCCCGATCGTGCGCTACCTCGGCGCCGAGGTCCCGGCCGAGGTGCTGCTGTGGCAGGACCCGCTGCCCGCGGCCGCCCAGTCGGTGGTCAGCACGGCCGAGGTCGCCGCGCTCAAGGACCAGATCCTGGCCACCGGCCTGTCGGTGTCCCAGCTGGTGTCGGTCGCGTGGGCCTCGGCGTCCTCGTTCCGGGGCAGCGACAAGCGCGGCGGGGCCAACGGCGCGCGGATCCGGCTGGAGCCGCAGAACGGCTGGGAGGTCAACCAGCCGGCCGAGCTCGCGGCCGTGCTGCGCACGCTGGAGGAGGTGCAGGGCCGGTGGAACGCGGCCGGCGGCACCGAGGTCTCGCTGGCCGACCTGATCGTGCTGGCCGGCGGCGCGGCGGTGGAGAAGGCGGCCAAGGACGCCGGGGTCCCGGTCGTGGTGCCGTTCACCCCGGGCCGGGTGGACGCCTCGCAGGAGCAGACCGACGTGGAGTCGTTCTCCGCCCTGGAGCCGACCGCGGACGGGTTCCGCAACTACCCCGGCAAGGGCAACCGGCTGCCGGCCGAGTACCTGCTGGTGGACCGGGCGAACCTGCTCACCCTGACCGCTCCGGAGCTGACCGTGCTGGTCGGCGGCCTGCGCGTGCTGGGCGCGAACTACGGGCAGTCCCCGCTCGGCGTGTTCACCGACAAGCCCGGCACCCTGACCAACGACTTCTTCGTCAACCTGCTGGACCTGGGCACCACCTGGACCGCGGCGGCCGAGGACGCGAGCAGCTTCGAGGCCCGGGACGCCGCCGGCCAGGTCACCTGGACCGGCAGCCGGGCCGACCTGGTGTTCGGGTCGAACTCCGAACTGCGCGCGCTGGCCGAGGTCTACGCGAGCGACGACGCGAAGGAGAAGTTCGTGAACGACTTCGTCGCGGCGTGGGTGAAGGTCATGGAGCTGGACCGGTTCGACCTGGTCTGAGCTGGATGAGTGGTTTTTCCGCCGAATGAGTGACAGATAGCTGTGGGGCACCGGATGCAGATCCGGTGCCCCACAGCTTGTGTGGTTCTTGCGGTCAGCTCAGCCGGGACTCGATCGCCTCGATGATCCGGGGGCGCAGTTCGGCGGCCCGGATGACCGCGTCGACCGAGCCGACCTGGACGGCGCGCTGGATGTTGTGCACCTTGTCGAACTCGGCCGCGACCTCGCCGAGCTTCTCCGCCCGCACGGCCGAGCGGGTCTCGTCGCGTTCGGCGGTCAGCGCGGCCCGCTCGGTGCCGGAGGACGCGGCCACCCGGGCCTCGAGCTCGCGCACCCGCGGGTCGTTGGCGGTGCGGGCGTTGACGTCGCCGGAGAAGACCACCGCGGCGGCCGGGGCGCCGCCGAGCACGGAGGCGAACGAGCCCTCCAGCGCCAGCACGGTCATCGACGGGTTCAGCGCCTTGGAGAAGACCACGAACGCGCCGCCGTGGTAGCGGGAGATGACGCAGAACACGATCGGGCCGCGGAAGTTGACGATCGCCCGGCCGATCTCCGCGCCGTACTCCAGCTGCAGCTTGCGCATCGACTCCGGCGAGCCGTCGAAGCCGGAGAGGTTGGCCAGCACCACCAGCGGGCGGTTGCCGCTGGCCGCGTTGATCGCCCGGGCCGCCTTCTTCGAGGAGCTCGGGAACAGGGTGCCGGCGGTGTAGGTGTCCGGGCCGTCGGTGGGCGGGAAGCCGCGCCGGGCGACCGAGCGCGACTCGATCCCGAGCAGGCAGACCGGCCGGCCGCCGAGGTGCGCGTCCTGGACCACGGAGGTGTCCGCGTCGGCCATGCCGGCCCAGCGCTCGAGCACCGGGTGGTCCTGGTCGGCGACCGCGCGCATCACGGTCCGGATGTCGAACGGCTTCTTGCGGTCCGGGTTGGCCGCCGCGGAGAAGATCTCGCCGACCGTGCTGAAGTCGCTGTCCGGGGAGGAGTGCGGGAAGCCGGAGACGTCCCGGTCGACCGGGTCGGTGGTCGTGGTCCTGCGCGGGCCGCTCTCGCCGGGGACGACGTAGCTGTGCTCGTAGTGCGACATCAGCACGTCGCGGGCGGCGGACAGGTTCGGCGCCCAGTACTGGGCCTGGCCGTTGGGGCCCATCACCCGGTCGTAACCGCCGATGCCGAAGTTGTCCTCGGCCGACACGCCGCCGGAGAAGTCCAGCGACTGCTTGCCGGTCAGCACCATCGCCGAGTCCGGGGTCATCACCAGGATGCCCTTGGTGTGCATGAGCATGGTGGCCTCGGCGTTCCAGTACGGCTGGGCGCCGACGTTGATCCCGGCCACCACGACGTTGATCTCGCCGCCGTCCTGGGTGAACTCCACGATCCGCTTGAGCGCGGCGGCCACCCAGTCCATGTTCTCGGTGCCCGACTCCATCGAGATCCGGGCGCCGGCCGACAGGGCGTACCACTCCAGCGGCACCTGCATCCGCTCGGCCAGGTCCAGGGCGGCGACCACCCGGCGGCACTCCGGCTCGGACAGCGCGCCCAGCGCCTTGGTCGGGTCGCCCAGCAGCAGGACCCGGCTGATGCCCTCGGGGTGGCGTTCGGTCGGGGTGGTCACCACGCCGGCCACGATCGCGGCGGTGTTGCGGCCCTTGGGCCGGTCCACCGGGACGAGGGTGTGGGTGTCGTCGAGGTCGTGCTCGACGAACGTGCCGAGCATCCCGGTCAGCTCGTACGGGTACACGGTGTTGCGGCTGCTGGCCCGCAGCACCTTCTGCCGGTAGCCGTCGAGCGGTTCGATCAGCGCGTTCGACGGTTCCTCGATGCTCAGGTGCCCGGCGCCGGCGGCGTCGAAGGAGACCCGCACGGCCACCTTCTCCAGGGCGCCGGTGCGCCGGTCGCGGCGGCGGGCGATCAGCTCGATCTCCTCCAGGCCGGCGCCGGCGGTGGTCGGCAGCACGCGGGCGGCGATCGTCTCCAGCTCCGCGCGGGTGATCGAGCTCGGCGGCCAGATGTAGACCACGATCCGGTTGGTCGGGAAGCGGTCCTTGGCCGGGCGCCGGGACTGGGCCCGGCGGATCGAGTCCAGGCAGGTGGCGATCAGGTCCTCGGCGGTGGGCAGCGAGACCAGCCGGCCCTCGTGGTCGCGCAGCTCGGTCAGGTCGCGGACCTGGGCGAACGCGACCAGCCGGTCGTCGGCGGGGTTCTCCTTGGCCACGCACTGGAACAGGTAGATCTCCTCGTCCGAGGACGGCAGCCGGGTCAGGTCGAACTTGGCCAGGCGTTCGAGCTGCATCCGCTCGGCGATGTAGGGGTGCAGGCCGCGGATCAGCCGCTCCTCGGCCATCCCGTCCGGGGACGGGCGGAAGGTGAAGTGGTGGTGCATCACGGCGCCGCCGCTGCCGGCCACGGTCGTGG
Organism: Actinocrinis sp.; assembly: GCA_035943635.1. Taxonomy (GTDB): domain Bacteria; phylum Actinomycetota; class Actinomycetes; order Streptomycetales; family Catenulisporaceae; genus DASZBX01. Next base: position 55,997 of record DASZBX010000013.1, read on the forward strand.
TCAGCCGGCGCACCTGCTCGGGCAGCGCGTGCGCGCCGACCACCTGGGTCAGCGCGGCGGCGGTGGCCTCGAACTCCTCCGGCTGCTTCTCCCAGGCCAGGTAGATGTCGGCGTCCACCTCGTCGGCGCCCTCGGCCGCGACGGCGGCAAGGCCCCGCAGCGCGTCGCCGAGTTCGTCGAAGCCGACCGCGGTGGACACCAGCCGGGACCCGGCCCGGTCGGCCACCACGAACCGGCAGCCGGCCGCGTCGCTGCTGCGTACGGCCAGCAGGCCCTTGTTGCCGTAGTAGCGGCGGGTGAGCACCTCGAGCATCGGCGCGTGGTCCAGGCCGTCGCGGCCGAGCCGCTGGCCGAGCAGGCGCACCAGCGGTTCGGTGCTGCCGACCATCAGGGCGATCCGCTCGGCCCGGTCGGGGGCGGCCGGGTTGGCGTCGAGGTAGCGCAGGTGCTTGCGCACGTCGGCGTACACCCGGGCCCGGTTGCGGCGCAGCAGCGGCTGGCCGAACCAGGCGAACACGACTCCGCGGGCCAGGTCGGAGACCACCGGGAAGCGGACCTGGGTCGCGGCGACCAGGCGTTCCAGGGCCAGGCCGGACGGTTCGCGCAGCGCCTCGCCGGGGGGCATCTCGCGCAGCCAGACCCGCAGCAGGGTGACGATCACGGCGGAGTCCGCGGTCGCGCGCTGCTGGGCCAGGAAGATCCGGAACACGGCCTCTTCCAGCTCCGGGGTGCGCTCCATGTCGGTGACGCCGTAGTGCCCGAGCGCCTTGGCCAGGCGGCCCTCGAAGGACTTGGACAACCCGGCCCGTTCGACGTCCAGGCTCTGCAGGTAGGAGTGGAAGTACTCGCGGGCGCTGTGCACGTGGCTGTCGCCGCCGGACTCCTCGGCGTGCTTGTTGCGGCTGAGCTCGGACAGGTCGGCGAAGGCGGACAGCAGCTCGACCTCCTCGGCCAGCGGGCGCTGGCCGGCTTCGACCAGTTCCGCGCGGGCGGCGAGGTAGTCATCGAGCACCCGGCGCTCGTCGTGCGGGTCGACGTCGAAGCCGAGCAGCAGGCTGCGCAGGTCCTGCAGGCCGCGGGCGGCCCGGGCGGCGGCCGGCAGGGCGACCGCGCGGGCGGGCAGGTCCAGTTCGACCGCGTCGGTGGCCTCGGCCGCGGCCTCGTCGCCGGGCTCCGCCAGCGGCTCCAGGCGCATCAGCGGCGCGCCGGCCTCGACCTGGCTGCCGACCGAGACCGCGCACTCCTTGAGCCGGGCCCGGAACGGGGCCCGCAGCACGGTCTCCATCTTCATGCTCTCCAGCACCAGGAGCGGCGCGCCGGCCTCCACCTCGGCGCCCAGGGCCAGCGGGGTGGCGACCACCAGGGCCGGGGCGGGCGAACGGACCACGCCGCCCTCGTCCCGGCTGACCCGGTGCGCCACGCCGTCCACCTCGACCAGGTGGACCGGGCCGTGCGGGCCGGTGACCAGGCGGAACCGGGTGCCGTTGACGGTGATCTGGCCGGTGTGCCGGTCGAACCGCTCCAGTTCGACGTCGGCGGCGGCGGACTCGGCGCCGGTGTCGATGCCGACCCGGAACCGGTGCGCGCCGACCCGGGCGACCCGGACGTGGTAGGAGGCGCCGCGCAGCTTGAGCTCCAGCGGGCGGCCGGACTCGTGCTGGACCTGGGGGCGGCCGCCGAACGCGGTGGACAGCAGCCGGCGGCGCTCGACGCCCTCTTCCTCCTCGTAGGCCTCGATCGCGGCGGCGGCCACGGCGATGGCCGAGTGCCGGTGGCTGACCAGGCGGCCCTGGCCGCGGACCCGGTCGATCCAGCCGGTGTCGGCGCTGGCGTCGATCACCTCGGGCTGGTCGAGCAGGTCGAGCACGAAGCTCTTGTTGGTGGCCCCGCCCTGGATGATCACGGTGGTCTCGGTCATCGCCCGGCGCAGCCGGCCCAGGGCCTCGTCCCGGTCCTTGCCGTAGGCGATGATCTTGGCGATCATCGAGTCGAAGTCGGCCGGGATGGTGTCGCCCTCGCTGACCCCGGTGTCCACCCGGATGCCGGGTCCGGCGGGCAGGTCCAGGCGGACGATCTTGCCGGGCGAGGGGGCGAAGTCGCGGTCCGGGTCCTCGGCGTTGAGCCGGGCCTCGATGGCGTGGCCGCGCTCGGCCGGGCGCTCGCCGGGCAGTTTGCCGCCGGAGGCGACGTGCAGCTGGAGCTTGACCAGGTCGGTGCCGGTGGTGGACTCGGTGATCGGGTGCTCGACCTGGAGGCGGGTGTTGACCTCCAGGAACGCGAACAGCCGGTCGCCGGGGTGGTAGAGGAACTCGACGGTGGCCGCGCCGCAGTAGCCGACCGCGACGGCCAGCTGCTCGGCGGAGGTCTTCAGCTCCTGGGTCTGCTCGGAGGAGAGCACCGGGGAGGCGGACTCCTCGATCACCTTCTGGTTGCGCCGCTGCACGGAGCAGTCGCGCACGCCCAGCGCCCAGGCGGTGCCGTGGCTGTCCGCGATGACCTGGACTTCGACGTGCCGGGCGCCGGTGACCAGGCGTTCGAGGAACACGACGCCGCTGCCGAACGCGCGGGCGGCCTCCTGGCTGGTGCGCTCGTAGGCGTCGACCAGCTCGGCCTCGTTGGTGATCACCCGGATGCCGCGCCCGCCGCCGCCGGCGGTGGCCTTGAGCATCAGGGGGTAGCCGATCTCGGCGGCGGAGCGGATGGCGGCGTCCAGGTCCTCGACCGCGCCGCGGCTCCACGGGGCCACGGGCACCCCGACCTCCTCGGCGATCAGCTTCGCGCCGATCTTGTCGCCGAGTTTGCGCATCGCCTCGGCGCTCGGGCCGACGAAGGTGACCCCGATCCGGGCGCACAGTTCGGCGAAGGCGGGGTCCTCGGCCACGAAGCCCCAGCCGACCCAGGCCGCGTCGGCCCCGGACTCGACCAGGGCGCGTTCGAGCACGGCCAGGTCCAGGTACGGCCGGGCCGAGGCGGGCCCCAGGTCGTAGCCCAGGTCGGCCTCGCGCACGAACGTGGCCGTCCGGTCGACGTCGGTGTACAGCGCGACCGTCTCGATGGGGGTGCCGGCCTCCGCGGCCAGTTCCCGGACGGCGTGGATGAGCCGCATCGCGGCTTCACCTCGGTTGACGATGGCGACACGACTGAACACCGAAGCGAGCCTTTCTGGTAGCCGACACACACGTGGGACGTCTCCCCCGGTCCCGCTTTCGGTTAACAGTCTTCCGCCTACCGGCTGGTAGCGGAATGTCGTAAGCGGAGCACACCAGGTGCGAGCTTTTGTGGGGAACGACCAAAAGGGGGGTCCGCTGGTGGGGCCGTTCGAGTGAGAACGGGGGTCGGTACGGGTGGCTGAACTGCCGATCGGCCGCTCAGCCCGGCCCGGGCCGCCACGCCGGCCGGGTCCAGCCTACATAAGAAGCGTGATAGACATCACATTGTCGGCTCGCGGCGATCTTGCGCCGGGCCGGTGGGACCGTCAGGGTGCGGTCATCCGGATGTACCACGATTTGTCCGGGAAACATATTTTCGAACCCTTCGAAGCGGCGCAGGAGCTGCGGATCAGCCAGCCGAGCCTGACCCGCTCGGCCACCGCGCCGCACGGCGCGCCGTCCGTGCCGGTGTGCGTGGCCCGGCCGCGCCAGGGATCGCACCCGCTGGCCGCCGCGTTCTTCCGGGCCGCACTGCGGGCGCCGATCCCGCCCTACGCGACCGCGCCGGGCGCCGCGCTCAGCGCGGAGCGGCCCGGCCCGGTCGGCGAGCGCGAGGCCGCGTAGGCGCGCGGGCGCCCGCCGACCGGGCCGGACGCCGCCGCGCTACCGGGAGGGCCCGGCGGCTCCGACCACCTCGGCCGGCGGGATGCCGGCCATGAGTTCCTCCACCGCGGCCTTCTGGGTGGCCCGGCGCAGTTCCTCCAGGGTCTGGTTGTAGTTCAGTTCGGCGATCGCCTCGATCCGCCACTCGACCACGCTCGCGTAGGGCGAGAGGACCTCGGCCAGTTCGCGCGGGGTATCGACCTCCACGAGGACGAAACCGTCGGTCCCGGTGCCGTACGTGTACCAGCCGTGCAGCCGGGACGGACGGTTGCTGCCCGCATCGTGCCGGCGCAGGAACCGGCGGGCCAGTTCGGACGCGCGCACGCCGGGCAGGGCTCTGTAGCCGCAGTGCCACCACATCTTCTCGGTCACCTCATCCGTTGCAGTTCGTCGTAGCCGAGGCGCTGGGCGTCGGCCAGTTCTTCGGGGCGCCCGGTCCGCAGCAGGCCGTCGAACGCGTCGCGGGCCGCGGCCAGGCTCAGCCGGTACAGGGCGGAGCCGACCGACAGCCGGCGCACGCCGAGCCCGGCGAGTTCGGCCACCGTGAGCAGGGTGCTGCCGGCCAGCAGGTTCACCGGCGTGCGGTCGTAGCGGGCCAGCAGCTCGCCGACCATCCGGGCCTGCTCGGCCCGGTCGACGCCGGGCCCGGGGAAGCCGGGCACGAACACGCAGTCCGCGCCGGCGTCGGCGTAGCAGTGCAGCCGGCGCACGGTCTCGTCCATCCGCCGCTCCGGGGGCCCGGCCTTGACCCAGTACACGTCGGTCCGGGCGTTGACCACGATCGGCACGCCCAGCGACCGGGCCGCCTCCCCGGCCGCGATGAGGCGTTCGGCGTGGTCCCGGGGGTCGAACAGCTCGCCCTGGCGGGCCGGGTCGGGGTCGGCGTCCTCCAGGTTGATCCCGGCCGCGCCGGCCTCGATCACCGAGGCGACCGTGTCGGCGACCTCGTCGGCCGAACGGCCGTACCCGGTCTCCAGGTCGACGCTGACCGGGATGTCCACCGCGTCGGTGATCCGCGCGACGACGCCCAGCACGTGGTCCAGGTCCAGCCGCTCGCCGTCCGGGACGGCGTAGCCGGCCGCGATCCCGGCGCTGGTCGTGGCCAGGGCCCGGACCCCGGGCAGCGCGGCGAACAGGGCGGCGCTGCCGGCGTCCCAGGCGTTGGCCAGCACCAGCGGCTCGGGCCCGCGGTGCAGCTCGCGCAGCCGCCGGGCCCGGTCCGCGGCCGGGTTGCCGGACCCGGACCGCAGGTCGTGACCGTTCACCGGCCCGGCGATCCGGGTCGTGTCGTGGTTCGGGGTCAGGGGGTTCATCAGCTCACTCCTCACTCTCGTCGGCGGCCGGATCGGGGACGGGGCGGCTCAGTAGCCGGACAGCAGCCACTGCAGCCGGGACAGCTCCTCGGCGGTGCCGCTGCCGGTGCGCGGTCCGGGCCGGGCAGGCGGTCAGGGCCGAGGACGGCAGCGAGTCCAGGGTGTCCAGGAACTGGCTCACCTCGGCCGGGCGGGACTGCGTGGGCGGCGGCGCGCTGTAGTCGACGGTCGCGTCGTGCGCCGGTGTCAGTGTGGATTGGGCGCTCACCTCGGGCTCCTTCGCCTCAGCGGGGTTGGTTCGGACTTGGGCGTATACAGGGATGACGGCAAGCGGGCATCCGCACCGGACCCGTTTGGCCGGTGCCGGTGCCCGGCCGGGACTCCTGGTACGCCGGGTCCGGCTCAGGACCAGACGATGCCGAACTCGCCGTGCAGCGCCGCCGCGCCCGCCTCGGTCACCTGGACGCTGCGGCCGGTCTCCCGGCGCCGGATCCAGGTCTCGGTCAGGAACTTCTGCAGCAGGGACCGGCCGAGCAGGCCGGCCACGTGGTGGCGCTGTTCGCTCCAGTCCACGCAGTAGCGCACCAGGGTCCGGTTGCTCTCCGGGATCTGCACGCCGAGCCGGGTCAGGAAGTCCCAGCCGGTCGTGGTCAGGGCGTACTGCGCGTCCCGGCCGTAGCCGGCCGGCCGGTCCCCGGGCTCGCGCCGGCCGTCGCCGCCCTCGAGGTACCCGCGCTCGATCAGCGCGGCCATCACCGACACGCCGAGGCGCCCGGCCAGGTGGTCGTAGCAGGTGCGCGCGGACCGCAGCTGCTGGGCCCGGCTGCCTTCGCGCAGCGAGTGCACCGGGTGGGCCGGGGCCATACGGGTGAGCTGTTCGAGCAGTTCGCCCACCTGGTCCCCGGCCAGCCGGTAGTAGCGGTTGCGGCCGCGGGTCTCCACCTGCAGCAGGCCGGCCTCGGTCAGCTTGCCCAGGTGGCCGCTCGCGGTGGAGCGGGCCACCCCGGCCTCGTCGGCCAGGACGCCGGCCGACAGCGCCCGGCCGTCGTTCAGGGCCATCAGCACCCGGCAGCGGGCCCGGTCGGAGAGCAGGGAGCCGATCTCCGAGATGTCCACATCGCCGAGGATGCGCGTCGTTTCCAGGGTCATATTTCGATGGTATGACCGGAATGGTTCGGTGGCGGGCGAACTGTTCGGCGGGGCGAGTGCCGCAGGTTCCGGCGGGCGGCCGGTCGGTCAGCCGGCCAGGCTCAGCAGCGGGCGGGCCCCGCCGACGTAGACGTCGGCAGGCTGAAGCCGCTCTCCCGGGCCCCGGCCTGCATCGAGCGCAGGAAGGTGTTCACGCCGCGGTAGCGCGGCAGCAGGCCGGGGTGCACGCAGCGCGGCGTGGTATCCGACGCCTGATTCAGGGTGTCGGCACCGCGCCGCACTGCGTGGGTCCGGTGTCTGCCTACTTCGACATCAGGCCCCTGGCTGCGACCAGGTCTGGTTGGCGCCGCCGTTGCAGTCCCACAGTTCCAGCTGGGTGCCGTTCGTGGTGGAGCCGGCCGGGTCGTCCAGGCAGCGGCCGGACACCGGGTTGCGGTAGCCGCCGTTGTAGACCTGCCACTGCTGGTTCGACCCGCCGTTGCAGTCCCACAGTTCGACCTTGGTGCCGTTCGCGGTGCCGTTGGCGGTGGCGTCCAGGCACTTGCCCAGCGCGGTCAGCGTGCCGCCGGAGGTCGCGGTCCAGGACTGGGCCGTGGTGTTGTTGCAGCCCCAGATCTGCACGGCGGCGCCGTCGGTGGTGGAGCCGCCGTTCACGTCCAGGCACTTGCCGCTGATCCCGGAGCGCACCGCGCCGGTGCCGGCCGGGCTGGTACCGGTGGTCCGGGAGATCAGCTTGAACTCCTGGCCGGCGGTGTCGTTCGAGGTCCACTGCTCGTACTGGGTGCCCGCGGCGGTGCTGGCGGCGGGGTCGTCCAGGGCCAGCTGGCTGTTGCGGTTGAAGAACGAGTAGGTGCCGTCGGCGTTGCGCACCGGCAGCCACAGGTCGTTGCCCGGGGTCAGGCCGCCGGCCGGCCACTGCACCGCGAGGGCGCCGGGCGCGGCCGAGGCCGCGCCGATGTTCAGCAGCTGGCCGCTGCGGGCGTTCTTGATCTCGTAGTAGCCGTTGCTCTCCGGGACGAACGTCCACGACGCGCTCTGGTCACCGGTGTCGGCGGCCTGCACGATCGGCGCGGAGTTCGCGGTCGAGTCGCCCTGCACGCCCACGGACAGACCGCTGGCGCTGCTCTGGATCTCGTAGCTGCCGGAGAAGGGGTTCGCGGCAGTGATCGGCAGGTCCTGGAACAGGGCGACCATGCCGTTCATCTCGAACGCGTCCGGGTTGGAGTCGTTGGTCGGCTGGGACCAGTTGTTCCAGGTGAGGTTCGAGCTGTTGCGTTCGCTCCACGCCTGGGAGGCGTTGGACAGCATCCAGGAGTTGTAGCGGCTGCACAGGTTGTCGTCGGTGCAGAAGTCGTCGATGCCCTTGAACAGCCAGTACTGGTACGAGCTGCCGCGCAGCTGGTTGTTGGACACGACCGGGACGTTGTTGAGGAAGTGGTCCGCGGTCTTCTGCGCGTCGGCGGCGTAGGTGCTGTTGCCGGTGACGCGGTAGAGGTTGTCCGCGGCCTCGATGAACGACCCGGCGTTGTAAGCATTGTCAGAGGCCTGCAAGGTGGTCGAGCCGCCGGGGCCGTTGGGGAACGCGATGCACTCGTTGACCACGCCGGTCGAGGCGTTGACGATGTTCGCCTTCACCCACGCGTAGATCGCCTCGGCCTTGGTCAGGTACGAGCCGTCGCCGGTGATCTGGTACAGCTGCACCGCGGTGCTGACCATCGGGTCGTTGCTCAGCGCGCACTTGCTGAACTTGTCCGAGTTCTCCCAGATCCCGCCGCCGCCGTCGCTGCTCCAGCCGCGGTTGTAGGTGTCGTTCCACTGGGTCTCGGCGACGTTGAGCCAGGCGGTGTTCCCCGTGTCCTGATATCCGGCCAGGGTCGCGGTGGTCATCCAGCCGATGTCGTCGTTCCAGCCGTCCCAGGAGGCCCAGGTGGTACCGTCGTCGGCCAGGAAGGTGTTGACCAGGTTGCTGACCTCGGTCCGGTCCGATCCGGCACGGGTGCGCAGGTAGACGTCCTGCGCGACCAGGATGTCCAGCGCCGCGATCCACGTGCCGGCGCGCTCGGTGCCCTTGCTCAGCAGCTCGTCGGTGTAGTAGGTGCCGGTGGCGCCGTTCTTGACCAGGAAGGAGTTGTTCCAGTCCTGGTACACCTGGTCAGCGGTCGGCAGCACGGGGGCGGCGTTCGCGGACGGCTGCATGATCAGCGCCGCGCCGATCACGAGCGGCAGACACCCGGCCGCCAGGAACTTCAGTCGTTTCATGGTTCGAAGACCTATCTCGTTGTGGTGCGTTGTGAGGGTTGGTGGCCGGACCCGCCGCGTCGGTGGAGGCGCGGCGGATCCGGCCGGGTGGTGGAAGGTGGTACGTCAGGGGCCGGATTCACCCGGCCGGTGTCAGGACGGGTACGAGGTCCACTGCTGGTTGGCGCCGCCGTTGCAGTCCCACAGTTCCAGCTGGGTGCCGTTCGTGGTGGACAGTCCCGGGTCGTCCAGGCAGCGGCCGGAGACCGGGTTGCGGTATCCGCCGTTGTACGGCTGCCACTGCTGGTTCGCGCCGCCGTTGCAGTCCCAGAGTTCGACTTTGGTCCCGTTCGCGGTGCCCAGGGCGGTGGCGTCCAGGCACTTGCCCAGCGCGGTCAGCGAGCCGGCCGAGTTGGTGGTCCACTGCTGGGCCGTGGTGTTGTTGCAGCCCCAGATCTGGACCGCGGCGCCGTTCGCGCTGGACCCGCCGTTCACGTCCAGGCACTGGCCCGCGACGCTGGAGCGGACCGGCGCGGTGACCGCGGCCGGGGTCTTGATCCAGCCCGCGGCGTCGGCGGCCTGGATGCCCTTGTTCCACGCGTCGGCCATCTTCTGGTAGCCGCCGTCGTTCGGGTGCAGCGCGTCGTACAGGTCGGCCGTGGTCAGCGCGCCCATGTCGACGTACGCCACGTGCTTGCCGGCCGCCTGTTCGGCCTGGACCAGCGGCTGGATCGTCGCGTTGTAGGCCGGTTCGGCCGGGGCGACCACGGTGTTCGTGGACACGATCAGGTCGGCGACCAGGAGGGTGGCGGTCGGGTCGTCCGCCGTGATCTGGTCGACCAGGGACTTCAGGCGCGCCGGTGCGGTGGACACCTGGTAGGCCTGGCCGAGGTCGTTGGTGCCGATCATCAGGGTGATGACGTTCGGCTTGTACGTGGCCAGCGAGGAGTTCGTGATCCCGGCGATCTGGTCGATCCGCCAGCCGGAGTGGCCCTCGTTGTCCGGGTCGGACATGGTGCCGGACCGGAGCGATCCGACGAAGTCGACCGGATGTCCCTCCGCTTCCAGCGCGGTGTCCAGCGGGCCGCGGAAGCCGTTGCCGGTGGTGCTCTGGTAGCCGTTGGTGATGGAGTCGCCGAGTGGCTCGATCCTCAGCGCGGAGGGCTGTGCGGCGGCCGGGGCCGCGGCGGGCTGCGCGTGCACGGACTGGGTCTGGGTCTGGGTCGTCGGTTCGATGGCCAGCGCCGTCTGCGCGGTGACCCACGCGACGCCGAGTCCGGCCGCCAGAGTCAGGGCCACTCCGGCTACCGCTGCTTTTCTCATCAAGCGCCTTGCCTTCTTCGCTCGGGGTCCGGCGTGGTGGAACGCCGGAGGTGGTGAGTGCCCTCTCGTGGTCGCCGGTGCGCCAACCGGGCGGAGCCACGAAAGCCTCAGTGGGGGTGTGGATTAGTGTGCCTTCATGTTCATTTGACGGTCAAGGGACATACTTACGAAACAAATGTGCGCACTCATGCAAAATCCGCCACTCCACCGGCGAACACTCAGGTGGTGGCGATCGGTAACTCAGTACTCGAAAATAAGAATCGGGTTTGCGAGCAGCGCCTTCGCCGCCGGGCCCGTTGTCACGGGCGGGTCGCGCGGCGCTCGTGGGAGCGGTCGGTCACGCTCCACGTGGCACGCTCAGTACATTAACGCAGTTTGATGACCGGTTTAGCGTTGTGTGATCACGGCGGTCCGGGGCGAGGGCTTCCGCAACGCCTCGATGCCCCGGACCGCCGTGTGCTGGGTCAAGCTGGATCCTGCTCGGGCTCTGGCTCGGGCTCGGGATCAGGCCCGGGCTCAGGCTCAGCCGAGCGCGGAGATGACCGCCTTGGCCAGGGCGGTGCTCAACGAGTGGTCGCCGGTGAGGTCGCCGGACATCCCGGACACGTCGATCAGGTGGTTCCCGGCCTGCACGACGACGCCGCCGGCGCCGGCGTAGGCCTTGTCGCCGACCCCGGAGACGGACACGGTCGGGGCGTCCTGCGAGGCCGTCGCGTCCAGGCTGTCCTTCAGGCCGTCGAGCGTCATCGGGCTGGCCGCGGTGTAGACCACGACGTCGGGATTGTTCTCGAGGTCGGCGGTCGAGTCGCCGTCGCTGCTGTAGGTGCAGCCGTACTGCCCGGCGCCGCTGGGGTCGGGCACCGCGGAGTCCAGGTCCAGTTCGGTGGCCTTCGAGGCCGCCATGGTCGACACGAGCGCGCAGACGTTCACCGCCGCGGCTCCCCCGGCCGCGGGCGCCGATGCCGCGGGCGCCGTTGCGGCAGCGGGTCCGGTGGACCCGGCGACCGCGCCCGACGCGGCCGAGGGCGCGGCAGGCGAGCCCGCGTCGGCCGTCGCACCGCCACTCGCCTTGGAACAACCTGCCACGACTAACATCGCACCGAGCACGATCACCAAGGCTGAACGTGAATCAATCACCGGGACTCCCTCACCGTCGAATGGTTGAGGCAAGTGCACCGCAGGCCCGTAACGGCCAGGTAATGGCTGCTGTTCTGCCGGTTCTACTCCGGCTGCGGCGGCGCCTCGGACAGCGGCTCGTCCAGGTGGTCGACGGTCCAGAGGTTCGGCACGCCCACATTGCCGACCACGCCTCGGTGACCGCCGGGCTGGTGCTGCGGACACAGATACGTCTCCGAAACAAGCTCCGTCAGCTTCGGCCAGAGTCCCCACAAGCTCACCCGCTCGCCAAGCACCTCGTCCGGAGTGTCGCGGAAACAGCCGAGACTGCCGAAGTCGAAGTAGGCGTGAGCGGGGTATTCGGCCAGCGCACAGGAATGGCACGACCGCAGCCGCAGATCGGCCGGCAGATTCTCGCGCAGGTCGCCCAGGGCTTCGTCACTCCGGTCCTGAATCCAACGGGCCCGGTATTCCGCTCCCCCGGTACGCAGCACCGCGGCGATCTCTGTCACCTCCTCCAGTCGGAGGTAGAGACAGCCGTCCTGCGTCGTCCCCGACGCATGGTCGAGCAACACCGGCACCCGCCATTCGAGGACGTAGTTGCGCAGGTAACCGTTGTCTGAAAGGGCGACCCGGGCGTCCGGCGGCAGCGGCTGGACCGGCTGGAGATCGCTCGGCAGGCCGAAGAAGTCGAACCCGCGGATCCGCAGCCCGACGTTCGGGCCGTCGACGCGCGTGATGGACGTCTGCTCGGATCCGAAAGCGTCGGAGAAACGGGCCGGCCACGGGATCTTCATCTGACTACCGTACCGCCTGGCCCGCGCACACGGCACCTGCACGCCCATCAGCAGATTTCACTCGCACAGGCCTGATTCCCATTCACCCCGCACGTGAATCCGCGCGTCTATGGACGCTGCGATGATGTACGAGCACAGACACGGCTCCAATGCTTGACAGAGCCATGACCCAAGTCTACTTTCAGCTTGGGCCTCATCGCTCAGCGTGACTGAAGTTGCCGGTCGGCGCGCTCGACGGCAGCTCGTACGCCACCCACGGGCGTGGGGGGCTGGCCGTATGCGATGAGGTTTCCGCGCACAAGGCCACCGCGCCCGCGTTCCCGCCTGGTTTCGCTGTGTTCTGCGAGCGCTCCTGGTTCGGCCTGCTTTCCCCTGCGCTCTTCCTGCCGCGCGTTCCGCACATTGCTGTGTCTGCGGTGCGCTCTGCCTGTCCTGCGCTCGGTCCGCTCTGCCCGCTCCGCCTGTCCTGTGTCCCGGAACTTCGCGCTGACCGCCACCGGTTCCCCGGCCCCGGCCTGGACCGAGTCCGGCGCCCTGCCGGCCGGGTCGGCTTCGTGCCGCAGCCCGGCGGGAAGGCCTCGCTCGTGGTCGCCGCGTCCACCGCGCCCGGGGTGACCACCTTCACCGCCACGGCCGGCAACGGCGCCGGATCCAACGTGGCGCAGTTCTTCACGCTGACGGTCAACCCGGCCAACGGCCCGGTGTTCACCTCGGCCTCCTCGGCGACCTTCGCCGCGGGCACCGGCGGCGGGACCTTCACCGTCAGCGCCGGCGGCAACCCGACCGCGAAGGTCACCGAGAGCGGCGCCCTGCCGACCGGGGTCGCGTTCACCCCGGGCAGTAACGGCAACGGCACTCTGGTCGTCGGCGCGAGCGCCGCAGCCGGGGCGACCACGGTCACCTTCACCGCGACGGCCGGAACGGCGGTGGCCGTGCAGAGCTTCACGTTCGCCGTCCTGGCCCCCGCACCGGCGATCACTTCTTGGCCGGCGGCCCAGTTCACCCTGGTGCCGGGCACCAGCGGGACCTTCACGGTGACCACCGCGGGCATACCGACCCCGAGCCTGTCAGCGACCGGGGCCCTGCCGCCGGGCGTGACCTTTACCGCGCACGAGAACGGCACCGCCACCATCGCGGTCTCGCAGAGCGCTCCGGCCGGTTCGTTCGGATTCACCATCACCGCGGCCAACGGCGTCAGTCCGACGGCCACGCAACCGTTCGTGCTGACCAAGAACTAGATCCGCAAGCACCCGCGCCGCCGGTCGAGTGACCGGCGGCGCGGGCGTGTGTCGTGGGTCTCGTGGGCCCGCGCTCATCAGTCGCGGTAGCGCCGCCTGTCCTGCAGCCGCCGTAGACGCCGGACATATTGCCCGGCCCGCGACCTTTGCGCACGATCTATCAAGACAATTCGGGGCTCCGCCGCTCGCTCGTACAACTCCACCTCGAACGGATCGGCATCCCATTCGACGAGTCGCGCAAGTGCGTCTCGATCCTGCTCGGCCGTCGGGCGGCTGCGGACCTCGTCCCTCCACGCTTGACCACTCGCCTCTGCTTCGTCCACCTGGCAAATATACGCACCACCGGACCACTTCAGCGCGAGAACCGCTCCAGATAACGCGTGCGGGCCGCATGCAGGATCGACTCCAGATTCGGGTCCTGCCACCCGAGCAGCCGCGGCGCGTCGTACCCCCGGTTGTATGAGGCATCGAAGAGGACCAGCTGCCATGCCGCCCGGCCGCCGGCGCCCACGATGTCCGTGCGATCGTCGATCAGTGCCACACCCCGGTGCGCCGCCTTGTCGGAGTCGATGATCGCCTGCCTGGCCACGTCCCGGCCGAGATAGTGCGCCAGCCACCATCGCTTGTTCTGCTCGCACCGGTGGTTCCTGCGCAATGGCGAGCTGCACACGCGGGGCGTGAACCCGGCCGCCTCGATCCGTTTCCAGCCGGCCAGCGCGCCCTCGATCACCGGAAGCTCACGAAAGAACCCTGATCGGGAGGTCACCGAGGATATCTCGCGGTCGTACTCCGGAAAGGCCGTCGTGAGCCGGAACTCGCGCCTGGTGCCCAGATCTCGCAGCCGCGGACACTTGTCCAGCAACGCCTGCGCCACGCGACGGTCGAAATCCGCGAGGACGCCGTCCATGTCGACCAGCACGGTCCTCGAAGCGTCGGCTGCCATCGCACCAGCATATCCGAGCCCGATCACGCCGCACGGAACGGTTTTCCGCTCCGCCATGCAACCTAACGCAGGGCTCGGCCTGTCAACTCGGTGTCCACGCGTCAACCGAGGAACACAGGGGAACCCGATGGCGAATCGCCGACGCGACGCCGACTTCACAGAGTACGTCCAGAGCAAGACACCCTGGCTGCGCCGGGTCGCGTTCCTCTTGTGCCGAGACTGGCACCGCGCCGACGACCTGGTCCAGTCCGCCTTCCTCAGGCTCTACCTCAACTGGGACAAGGCGAGCCGGGCCGAGAACTTCGACGGCTACGTCCGGACCATCCTGGTCAACCTCTACCTGAGCGAGCAGAAGACGCCATGGTGGAAGGCGATCACGCTGCGCCGGGAACAGATCGACGAGACCACGCCCGACCCGGCCGCGCCCGACCCGGACCCGGCCGAGTCGCTGGACCTGCTCGCCGCGCTCGGCGCCGTCCCGCCGCGGCAACGGGCCGCGATCGTGCTGCGCTACTACTGCGATCTGTCGGTCGAGGAAACCGCCGACCTCCTGGCGTGCTCCCCGGGCACGGTCAAGAGCCAGACCTCGCGCGGCCTGGCCGCGTTGCGCACGGTCCTCGAGACACCTCACCCCCACTCGCACCACCTCTGAACGAAAGGAGTCCGCCATGTCCCAGGACATCGACCGGTTGCGCGCAGAGCTGGAGAAGGTCTTCGACGAACCGCCCCCGCCCACGACCGTGGACGCCGCCCGCCTGCTGGAACGCGGCCACCGCCGGCAGCGTCGGCGCCGCGGCGCGGGCGCGCTGTCCGCGGTGGCGACCGTGGCGGTGGCCGTTCTGGTGGCCACCTCCCTGCCCGGGCTCGCCGCCCGCCCGAACCCGGTCGCCACCGGCGGCGGCACGCGGATGCTCAGCCCGGGCCGGTTCGGCTGGCTGCCGAAGGCCCCGGACGCCTACCGGTACCAAGTCGACCAGAACATCTCCACGGTGACCGCCGAGTGGGCGGACCAGCCCGCCGACCAGGGCCCAGAGCTGACCCTGTCCGCCCTGGACGTCGACCGGTCGCTGCCACCGATCACCCTGCTCGGCGCCGCGCATCAGGATGCTCCGTCCCCTGAGTCGTCCGTGATCGCCCTGCAGACCTACTCGACCAGCACCGCGCCGCCCGAATCGACGGACTCCGGCGCGACCCCCGACGCCACAATGCTGCCGTTGATCACGTACTCGCAGGTCCCGGTCCAAGTCGGCACGATCGACGGCAATCCGGTCTGGTACTACCCCCTGTCGGGCCAGTTCCCGGACAGCGGCCCGCTTGTCGACTTCCTGGCCTGGAAGACCGCTTCGGGCCAGTGGGCGGCGCTCCAGGATCCGCAGGCGGACGGCCCGACCCTGCTGCGGATCGCCAAGGCGGCGAACACGAAGCCGACGCCGCTGGCCGTCCCGCTGATGCCCACCGGCAGCCTGGCCGGCCTGAGCGTCTACAACGTGCTGCTGGTGCAGAAACCGGACAACTCAGGCATGGAA
Organism: Actinocrinis sp.; assembly: GCA_035943635.1. Taxonomy (GTDB): domain Bacteria; phylum Actinomycetota; class Actinomycetes; order Streptomycetales; family Catenulisporaceae; genus DASZBX01. Next base: position 71,452 of record DASZBX010000013.1, read on the forward strand.
TACGCCCTCTACGGAACACTGGGGAAGGAGAATGTGTCGGTCCTGGGATTCGCCGGTGACACCGGGATCACCTCCCAGGGCGGCACGAATTGCGACTTCGAAGATGTCAGTGGTCATGGTCTGTATCAGCCCACTTGTGCGCAGGAACTACCGCAGCTGATTCCGGGCGCGCCGTTCCACCCGTCCCCCGGGCCCACCGGTTCAACGCAGACCTCGATGCCGACCCGAACGCCGACCGGCCAGGCGTCCACGGATACCGGCTTCATCGTTCAGGCCGCGCAGAAGCTGCTGAACGGCATCCGCGTCTACGTCATGGTCGACGTGAACATGCAGTTCAACCCGGCCCTCTCCGATCAGGCCCTGACCGAGGTCACCTCCTTCGGTCCGAATCCGGCCGACTGGCAGCCCACCGACTTCGGCCGGTAGTCCAGCCCAGCCGCGAAGGCGATCGGCCCCGGGCGAATCCGCTCCCGGGGCCGGTCATCGCTGCGTCATCGCCGATCCGGCGGCCTGAAAATCAAGCCCTGGCCTTGTGCATCTCCTCCAGCTCGTAGCGGGTCAGCTCGCCGATCAGCGTGCGGTATACGGCCTCGATGATGTCGGGCGGCATGCCGTTCTGCTCGGCGAGGTCGCGCGCACGGGCCACGACCGCGTCCGCCCGGCCCTGGGCGCGCACGCCCTCCGCGTCCTTCTTGTACGCGGCGACGCGGCTGACCGCGCGGGTGCGCTCGGCGAGCAGCGGGATGATCTGCTCGTCGAGCCGGTCGATCACGATCCTCAGTTCGGCGATGTGCGTGACGTCGTTGTCAGGTGTCATGCCGAAGATTCTGCCACCCGTCTCGCGGGCCGTCCGCCATGCTCGGGGTGTTCGGTGCGTCGGGTGTGTTCCGCGAGGTCGGTGCGTTCGGTGGGTTCCGCGCCGCCCGGGTGTTCTTCGGGCTCTTCGATCGCGGCGGCCCGCTCGACCCGTTCGTTGACGTCGTCGGACGGCAGCACCGGCCCGCCGACCGCGATCGAGTGCTGTTTGAGCAGCAGCACCATGTCCAGCATCCGGTGCACCATCCGTTCCAGCGCGGCCACGCCTTCGGGGTCGTTGAGCCCGGGTTCGGCGCCGGTGTTGCGCAGCAGCGCCGGGAATCCGCTGCCGACCAGGATCATCCGGTTGAGCAGCAGGTTGTCGACGAGCTGGTTGTGCACCGAGCCTTCGCTGTACCGGCGGCCGGTGACGATGATCCCGCCGACCTTGTTCGCCAGGGGCCGTTCGAACCGCAGGAAGCCGACTCCGGCGCGTTCGACGAAGATCTGCATGAGGTGGGCCAGGCCGAATCCGTGCACGGGGGTGGCGTAGACGATCCCGTCGGCCCGGCTCATCTCCTCGACGATGCCGGGCATGTCGTCGGCCAGCGCGCACGGGGCCGGCCGGCTGTTGCAGTCGCCGCAGGGGCTGCACGGGGAGATTTGGTGGTCGCGCAGGTTGATCGTGCGGAACTCGGCGCCCCGGCGTTCGGCCAGCCTTCCGGCGTAGGCCAGGGCCAGGTCGGTGTTGCCGCCGGCCCGTTCGGAGCCGCAGATGCCCAGGATGAGCGGACGGTCGGTGTGCACGAGTTCTGTCTCCTTCGCGACGGGATGGCGCACTGGACTCGGGCCGGCGGGCGGCGGGCGGCGGCCTGCGGTCAGGTCCGGCCGGACGGGACCTGGTCGGCGGCCGGGCTGGCCGCCGATCCGGCCGGGGCCGCGGGCCTGGGCGCGCCGATCCGGGCGCCTACTACCGCGGTGACCAGGGCGAGCACGGCCAGGACGGCGCCGATCGGGCCGAGTTTGGTCAGCGCGTTCGCGCCGCCGTGTTCGAGCACCTGGCCGCCGACGAAGCCGCCGGCCGCGATGCCCAGGAAGGTGGCCGAGGAGTTGAGCGAGAGCAGCAGCGGGCCCGAGGTCGGGGCGATGCCGAACATGCGGTGTTGCTGGGCCGGCTGGGTGGCCATCGCGGCCAGCCCCCACACCGCCATCGCCGCGATCGCCAGGCCGGTCGTCTGCCGGCTGGTGGGCACGGAGGCCAGGACCAGGGCCAGCACCGCGACGGCGACCAGCAGCACCGAGGTCGGGCCCCACTTGTCCACGGCCCGGCCGCCCAGGTTCGACCCGGCCACGCCCGCGACGCCGAACGCGAGCAGCAGCAGCGCCAGCGTCGTGCCGTCGCCCGCGGTCACCGGGTCCAGCACGCCGCCGATGTAGGTGAGCACCAGGTAGCCGCCGGTCATGAACAGGAAGGTGGTGACCACGGTCAGCAGCACCCGGGTGTCCCGGGCCGGGGCCAGCCGGGCGGCGAGTCCGGGCGAGGCGGGCAGCCGGATCTCGGGCAGGCCGGCCGTCACGGCCGCCGCGCACAGCAGGCCGAGGCCCGCCAGCAGCCAGAAGGTGGCCCGCCAGGCGATGTCCGCGGACAGCCAGGTGCCGAACGGCACGCCGAGCACGGTCGCCGCCGCGATCCCGCCGAACACCACGGCCATCGCCCGGCCGCGCCGCTCGGGAGCCGCCGTGGCGGCCGCGGCCGCGCCCGCGGCCGGGATGTAGAGCGAGGCCGAGGCGGCGGTCAGCACCCGGGCCACCAGCAGCAGGGCCAGGTCCGGGGCGAGCGCGGAGGCCGCGTTGAACACGGCGAAGCCGAGCAGCGAGGCGATCAGCACGGAGCGCCGTTCCAGCCGGCCGGTCAGCGCGCCCAGCACCGGCGCGAGGATCCCGTAGGCCAGGGCGAACACCGTGCTCACCCAGCCGACGTCGGCGAAACTGCTCTTCAGGTCGTGCGCGACGGCCGGCAGCACGCCGGCCACGACGAACGTGTCGGTGCCGATGGCGAAGGCGCCGACGGCGAGGATCGGCAGCAGCGCCGAGGAGGTGCGCGGCGCGGGCGCGCCGCCGGCTGCCGCGGTGGTGGTGGACATCTAGCGGGCTCCGATCGGGCTGAGCTGACGGTAGGACTCCAACGTCCCGGCGACGGTCCGGCCGCCGAGCAGGACCGCCTCGATCCCGCCCGGGCGGCTCAGCACGGTGATGTCCTCGGCCGGGTCCTCGCTGGTGATCACGATGTCGGCGAGCCGGCCCGGCTGGATCGTGCCGCACACGTCGCCGCGCCCGGCCAGCTTCGCGCCGTTGGACGTGGCCCACTTGAGCGCGGTCCGGGCCGGGATGCCGGCCATGGTCACGTAGGTCTCCAGTTCCTCGGCGTAGGAGCCGTGCGGCGTCCAGGCGAAGCCGAAGTCGTCGCCGGCCACGATCGGCACGCCCATCTCCTCCATCAGCGGCAGGATCCGCAGGGTGTTCTCGATCTCGGCCTCGAACTCCAGCGTCTCCAGGTACTCCGGCGTCTTGCCGCAGGCCACGCCGCGGGTCAGCAGCCGGTGCGGCTGGTGCAGGCTGGGCACAACGAAGATGCCGCGTTCGGCGATCGCGTCCAGGGCCGCGTCGTCGGCGTAGGTGGCGTGGTCGATCACGTCCACCCCGGCGGCGATCGCGTTGCGGATCCCGGCCAGGCCGCGCGAGTGGGCGCGCACCCGGGCGCCGAGTTCGTGCGCGGTGCGGGTGGCCACCACGAGTTCCTCGGCGGTGAACAACAGCTCGTGCGAGCGGCCGTTGGGGAAGGTGTCGTCGCCGGAGGAGAACACCTTGACGATCTCCGCGCCCTCGGCGATCTCCCCGGCCACGTACGCGGCCATCTCCTCGGGCGTGTCGGCCAGCCGCATCAGGTCGGACGGGATGCGCTTGCGCACCTCGTCGTTGCGCCGCTCCGGCGGCCCGGACACCATCAGGTCCCGGCTGCACGGGGTGATCCGCGGCCCGGTCAGCCGGCCGGCGTCGACCGCGCGGCGCAGCGCCATGTCGATCCCGGCCACCGAGCCGGCCCCGACGAACGCGGTGTAGCCGCAGGCCAGCATCCGGTTGGCGTTGGCCGCCGCGGACACGGCGACCTCCGGGACCGGGTACTTGAACAGCATCTCCCGGCCGTCGAGGATGTCGAGGTAGGCGATGTGGGTGTGCCCGAGCGTCATCCCGGGCATCACCGCGCGCCCGGCCAGGTCGTAGACCTCCACGTCGGGCGAGGTGTCCGGGGCCTGGCCGGCCGGCAGCACCGCCTCGATCCCGTCGCCGGAGATCAGGACGCTGTGGTCGGGCAGGGACGCGCCGCCCAGCCCCTCCTGGACGGTGGCGTGGTGCAGCAGAATCTTGGGTGGCACGGGTGTTCCTCCGCGGTCTGTCAGGGGGCCGTCGTTCAGCCGGCCGGGACGGGGGTGGAGCCGAACAGCGTCCAGACGATCTCCGCGCCCGGCCGCCTGGCCAGCCAGCGCAGGTCGTGGTTGTGCACGCCCAGGGCGTTGGTCACCGCGAGGTCCGCCTTCCCGGCGGCCAGCAGTTGCGCGGCGTGCTGGGTGGAGTTGGCGTCCACCCAGCGCACCTCGCGCTCGCGCAGCGCCCCGGGCACGACCTCGTTGTAGACCCGGCGCACCTCGGACATCGAGGCGACCTGGATCGCGTCCAGCGCGCCGCCCGGCGGGGTGCCGGTCGAGCCCTCCGGCGCGGCGATGCCGTAGTCGGGGGTGGCCATCGGGAAGAAGGCCTGCAGCTGGACCCGCGGGTGCCAGTGGAAGCGGGTCAGCCACTGGTAGGCGCTGGGCACCAGGGCCCAGTCCACGGTGCCGTCGACCAGGCGGTCGAGCACCGCGTCGAAGGTGTCGAACAGCTCCACCTTCAGGGTGTGCCGGTCGGCCAGGACCGCGGCGGCCACCTCGCTGGAGGTGCCGGCCGGGCCGAGCGTGCCCAGGGTGGAGCCGGGGCACCGGGCCCACTGCTCGGCCAGCCGGGTCCAGCGGTCGTGGAAGTCGGCGGTGAACTGGACCGCGGTCCCGTCAATAGCCACGGTTCGCCGCCATCTTCCGGGCGACCCGGGTCTCGTGGTCCGGTTCGGTCCGCCGGTCCACGATCCGGGCCGCCTTCCAGCTGACGAACGCCCCGGTGCTCACGATCGGGTCCAGGCCGTCGCTCATCTCCACCTCGGCCGGGACCCCGAGGATCCGCGCGACCTGCTCGCGCACCCGGTCCGCGGTCTCGGCCGACTCGGCCGCGGACGCGCCGAGCAGTTCCAGCCGCACGGTGAGCCGGTCCTGCCCGGCCTCGTCGCGTTCGATCACCACCTGGTAGCCGGCCGATTTGGTGACCCCGGTCAGCACCGCGGTCTCGATCTGCCCGGCGGTCAGCAGCCGCCCGCCGACCTCCAGCCGGTCCAGGGTGCGCCCGACGATCCGGACCAGGTCGCCCGGCATCTCGCAGTCGCAGTCCGAGGCCCCGACCACCACGGCGTCCCCGGTGCGGTAGCGGATCAGCGGTTTGGCGCCGTCGACCAGCATGGTCACGGTCAGCTCGCCTTCGCCGCGCGGCCCGTGCGACACGCCGCTGTCCGGGTCGACGACTTCGACCACGTAGTTGGTCTGGGACAGGTGCATCTGCTTGTTGCGGCAGGCGGTGGCGATGACGAACGCCTCCTGCGAGCCGTAGAGGATGTTGTAGACGTCCGCCCCCCAGACCGACTCGAGGTTGTGCGCGAGCGCCGGGGTGCACATCTCGCCGGTGACCATCAGCAGCTTCACCGAGAAGTCGCGCCGGATGTCGTAGCCGTAGTGCGAGGCGGCCTTGGCCAGGGTCAGCGCCACCCCCGGGGTGCAGCAGATCGCTTCCAGCCGCAGGTCCCGCATCAGCTGCAGGGCCTTGGGGAACCCGATCACCGGGGAGTAGGGCCAGATCTTGGCGTTGAGCGAGCCGACGTTCTGCGCCACGTCGCCCAGGGTGTCGCCGAAGGAGTGCACCTCGGTCGGGCCCATCAGGCCGACCCGCGGCGCGTGCCCGCCGAAGTGGTGCCGGAAGATCGAGGCCCAGGACTCGGTGATGTGCGCGTTGCTGGACACCACCTCGCGCCCGTCCCGCGGGCAGGGGGTGGCCGCGCCGGTGGTGCCGGTGGTCTCGTAGAAGAAGACCGCGTCCGCCAGCGGCCGGCTGAGCACGTCCAGCATCTCCCGGCGCAGGTCGGCCTTGGTGGTGAACGGCAGCGCAGTCAGGTCGTCGGGGGTGACCGCGGCCAGGTCGATGTTCTTCAGGTGCCGGCCGTAGAACGGGGAGTTGGCCACGACCTGCTCGAGCACCGCGCGCAGCTGGACGGAGCGCCACTCGGCCAGGTCCGGCTCGGTCAGGGTGCGGGCGTAGAAGGCGCGGTGCAGTTTCAGATAGCGGTCGGCGAACTCGGCCGCGGGACCCTCGGTGGGCAGCCACATGGGTCGGTGCTTCCTCTCGGTTCGGTGGGGCGGGCGTACGCGGGACGGGCGGATCAGTGCAGTCCGCCGTTGACGTCGAGAACGGTGGCCGTGATGTACGCCGCGGCGGGCGAGGCCAGGTACCGCACGGCGTCGGCCACCTCGGCCGCGCTGCCGAACCGGCCCAGGGGAATCCGGTCGCGGTAGTCCTCGGCCCGGTCGGCCGGGATCCGGGCGGCCATCGGGGTGTCGATGATGCCCGGCGCGACCGCGTTGACCCGGATCCGGTGCGCCGCCAGCGCCCGGCCCAGGCTGTGCGTCAGGGCGATCACCGCGCCCTTGGACGCGCCGTAGGCGGCGTCCGGGCTGCCGCTCTGCCCGCTGATCGAGGCGATGTTGACCACGCTGCCCGGCCGGTCCGCGGCGATCAGCCGCCGGCTGAGCTCCTGGGTGCAGAAGAACGCCGCGCCCACGTTGACGTCGAACACCCGCCGGTAGTCGGCCGGGGTGTAGTCCAGGAAGTCCCGGGCGTCGTAGACCCCTGCGTTGTTGATCAGCACGCCCGGCAGGCCGTGTTCCTTCTCGATGGTCTGGAACAGCTGCTCGATCGCGGCCGGGTCGGCCAGGTCCGCGGCCAGCGCGCCGCTCGCGGCCGGATCGGCCTCGGCGACCAGGTCCACCCCGACCACGGCGTGCCCCGCGCCGGCCAGCGCCGCGGTGATCGCCCGCCCGATCCCGCCGGCCGCACCGGTGACGACGGCCAGGCCGAGCGGCGTGGGCTGCGTGAAATCCACCAGGTCGGTCATCGCGCCACCAACCGGCCCGCGTCCCGCGCGCCGGCGAGGAAGTTGCCCAGCATGTCCGACCCGGACTCGGTCATCACCGACTCGGGGTGGAACTGGACGCCTTCCACCAGCAGTTCCCGGTGCCGGATACCCATGACGTACCCGTCCTCGGGCGCCCGGGCGGTGACCACCAGTTCCGGCGGCAGCGGCTCGGTCACGATCAGCGAGTGGTACCGGGTGACCGCCAGCGGCGAGCGCACCCCGGTGAACAGCCCGGCGCCGTCGTGCTCGATCCGGCTGACCTTGCCGTGCACGAGGTGCTCGGCCGCGGCGACCGTCCCGCCGAACGCCAGCGAGATCGCCTGGTGCCCGAGGCACACGCCCAGCACCGGCACCCGGCCCGCGAACGCCTGGACCAGTTCGACGTGCCCCGAGTCGGCCGGATGCCCGGGCCCGGGCCCCAGCACCACGGCGTGCGCGCCGCTGTCGAGCAACTCCGGGATGGTCCGCGTCCGAGACCGGACCACCTCGGTGTCGGCGCCGAGCGTGCACAGGTACTGATAGATGATGTGGGTGAAGCTGTCGTACGCGTCGACCAGCAGAACTTTCACGGCAGCAACTCCTTTCCGGTCAGCGCCCAGTAGCCGGCGCTCATTTTCGCCAGGGTCTCCTGCCACTCGCCCGCGGGAGTGGAGTCGGCGACGACTCCCGCAGAGGCCTGAATCGTGTAGCAGTCGCCGTGGTGCACGGCCGTCCGGATGCACAGGGCCAGCATCGCGAACCCGCGCGTGTCGACCAGCCCGAGCGCGCCCGCATAGACCCCGCGCGGCGTGCTCTCGATCTCGTTGATGATCTCCATCGCGCGCAGCTTCGGCGCTCCCGTCATCGTTCCGGCCGGGAACGTCGCGCAGATCGCGGCCCAGACGTCGACGTCGTCGCGCAGCTTCCCGGAGACGGTCGAGACCAGGTGGTGTACGTACGCGAACGGTTCGACTTCCATCATCGTGTCCACGCTCAACGTCCTCGGCACGCACACCCGCCCGATGTCGTTGCGGCACAGGTCGACGAGCATCACGTGCTCCGCCTGCTCCTTGACACTGGCCCGCAGCCCGGCGATCCGCCGCGCGTCCTCGGCCGGGTCCGCCGCACGGACCGCCGTGCCCGCGATCGGCCGCATGGACAGCTGGCCGCCCCGGATCCGGACGAACAGCTCCGGGCTGGCCCCGACCACCGTGCGCCCGGCCCAGGGAGCCAGGTACATGTACGGCGACGGGTTGCGGTACCGCAGCCGCCGGTACGCGTCGAGCGGCGACAGGTCGGTGCGCACCTCGATCCGGTGCCCGATCTGGATCTGGTAGCTGTCACCTGCTGCGATGTGTCCCAGGCACCGCTTCACCCAGGCGCTGAACTCTTCGGAGGTCGCGCTGTCGCATTCCGAGTGCGGAGTAGGCGCCGCCGGGACCGCCGGGGCTGCTGCTTCCGCTGCGCCCGACTCCTCATCCCCCGGGTCCGCCACCATGTCGAGCAGCTCTGCCATCTCAGCGTCCGTACGATCCCGCGGCGGCATGTACGGCCCCTGCGCCGACATGTGCCGCACCGTCCCGGCCTCCAGGTCGAACCAGACGGTCTCCCGGAAGAGCGCGAGCGTGAACCGCGGCTGATCCGGCTCGGTCTGCGACTGCGGCAACTCCTCCATCGACCACGCGGCCTCGTAGGCCAATGTGGTCAGGAACCCGAACGCGAAACTGTCCGCAGACACGTCCGTGTCCACCTCAAAACACTGCTGCACTGCCCGCAGCAACCGCCACACCGTCTGCGGCTCCTCCAACCGCCACCTCCGGACCTGCGCGCCGTTCCCATCCGACGCACGCGACGCTCCCGCGCTGCCCGCCGCGCCCGCGCCGCTCTCTGCCGCTACCGCAACGCCCGACCCACGCTCCGCATCCGCCACACGCTCCGCATCCATCGCATCCGCACTGCTCCCCGCCCCAACAACAGCCCCCACCACAGCCGAAAGCGCCCCCGCCAACGCCTCCCCCGCCTCTAGCTCGACCCGCCCGGCATAGATCCGCAGCTCCGCAACCCGATCCCACCCGACCGCAGCCGCGAGCTGATCCTCATCCGGACCATCCAAGCTTTCCAGCAGATACGCATCACCAGCCGGCCCCAACCCGCTGACCATCTCGTACAACCGCAGCGGATCGCGCACTCGGACCTCCCGAGCCGTCACCCGCACCGGAATCCGCGCCGCGCCAGGGAGCAACTCCTCCCCCGCCGCCGCAACCGACCAACTCATCCCACCCGCAGCGCCCGCATTACCCCCACCACCCACCGCACTACCCATGCTGCCCGCGCTGCCGGGGCCAGCCGTCACAGAGGACACAAATGACGCAGAGGACATGATGAATACCGCCTCCTTCATCGAGGTCGAGGATTCTCGCCGGCCGGGAATCGGGCCGTCGCGGCCGGTGTCGACCTCGCTGCAGACTCCACCAGAGCCCCAGCGAGTGCCGCCATACCAATCCCGCCCCAAGCCAACAGTCCACTCACCCGACCTGCAACGATGCGACGCGCACAGTCTCATTCACTGGGATTGGCCCGATCATCCGACTGCCGAGTGGTCTGCCCCACCCGATCGCCCCAGGTCACGCGACCAGTTCCCGGTGCGCCGCACCGATCCGCTGAATCGCCTCCGACACCTCGGTCTCTTCCAGCGCGGTGTAGCCCAGAATCAGCGACGGCCGGTACTCCGTCGGCGCATGGTGAAACACCCGGCTGCCCTTGACGAGAACAGACCGCCGCAACGCCCCCGCGACCAACGCCGCCTCATCCGTACCCGCCGGAAGCTGAAGGCACAGATGCAACCCGGCCACCGGACTGTCGATCGTCGCAGCAGGCAGATGCTCGTCCAACGCCTCCACGACTGACCGATGCAACAACCGATTGCGGGTACGCATCCGACGCAGATGCCGATCGAGTTGCCCACTCTGCAGAAAGTCCGCGAACGCCGTCTGCAGAAGACTGTCAAACCCGAGGTCACGCCGCGCCCGCACGGCCTCGATGACCGGCACCATATGCGTCGGCAACACCAGCCAACCCAACCGGATCCCGGGAGCCAGCATCTTGCTCGCCGTACCCGCGTACACCACGTTGCCCGGACACAACCGCTGCAACGCCAGATGCCGCCCGCGCTGCTCGAGCCACAACCCGCCGTCGTAGTCGTCCTCGATGATGATGCCCTTCGTATCCCGCGCCCATTGCACCAACGCCTGCTGCCGCTCCGCAGACATCGCCACCCCACGCGGAAACTGGTGCGCAGGCGTCACCATCACCGCACGCAAACCGCTCGCCTCAAGCCGCGCGACGTCCAGCCCCTGCCCGTCGACCGGAATCGGCAGGGTACGGATACCGTTCTGCTCGATGAAGTGCCGCTGCCGATCATGGCTCGGATCCTCCACGGCCATCTCGTCGATCCCCATCCGCCGCAGGCACGCGCACAACAGACTCAGCCCCTGCGCGAATCCGTTCGTCACCGCGACCTGCTCCGGTGTCCCATGCACGCCGCGCATTCGGCCCAGGTACGCAACGAGTTCCGCACGCAGTGCAGGCATCCCGAGCAACGGCGGATACCCGAGAGTCTGGAACCCGGCCACTTCGACAGCCCGCTGATAGCTGGCCAACCACTCCCGCTGCGGAAACGTGCAGGCCCGCGGTATGCCCGGCAGCATGTTGTACATCACCGGCGGCACTACCCGATCCGTCAGCGCCACCGGCCGCGAGTGCCGAGTCCCAGCGTGCGCCGCCACGCGGGTACCCGACCCGCGCACGGACTCCAGCAGCCCTTCGCCGGTCAACCGCTCGTACACCTCGACCACGACACTGCGCGAAACCTTCAGATCCCCGGCCAGGATACGACTGGACGGAAGCCTGACCAGCGGCGGCAACTGCCCCCGGCCCACCATGTCCCGCAACTGCGCAGCCAGCTGCTCAGACAACGGTTCCGCAGAACAACGGTCGATTCCGAGCGCAATATGCCAAGCCATTGCCATCCCCAGAAGTCTCGTATGCGATTGCGATAGCCAAGAGCACCGCCGGCGCACAAGCCCGTTCAGCGACCGACCGACCGCCGCGCGCAGGCGCCATCGACACAGGTGGTGTACTTTTCGCCGGACCACAACGATGTGACGGCCGTAGACGGAAGTCAGGCCACGCGGACCACGCACTCAACAGCGCGTACCGGCACAGCGGAGACCGCCCGAAGCACAAAGGCCTCATTTGTCATTTACCGAACGGCGGTCGGCGACATGCCTTCCGGCACCCCCAAGCCAACCACCGGGAGAGTGAGAACGTCTTTCCCTACGCCCGAAATGAACGCTCCAGCACAGCGTCCTGCAACACTTCGGGCGTCCTGATCAGCACTACCCCCTTTTTGCCAACACCTGCCGAACCCGCCGTTTGCCGGACGGCCTGTCGCTATCAGGATACTCCACAGTGATGACCCGGGGCCCTAGCGGATCGGGTGCCGCCATGGCGAATTTCCGACAACATCGCCGTAACAATCCACTTATCCCAGACGACCACGCGGAGCCCGTGTCCCGCCGCGGCACTCCGCTCGCCCGTAAGTCCGCGCGCAGCTCTGCCGAGCCCAACGAACCCCTCCGCCCGTGATGACCAGAATATCCACCTGAGAATCTGCGCCAAACAACACCCAAGCACTCCTTAACCGCGCAGGTAGAGCCCACGCCAGAACGCCGCCCACACCCACATCACTCGCGCCCTGAACTCAGCTCAAACTGCAAGCGCCCGCAAACAGCTCTCCCACATGCGCAGCAGAGAACTCGCCGCACATTCGAAGCCTGTATCACAAAGTTACACGTCAGCCCACTGACTGATCAGAGCTCTCGCACGCCTTCGCCACCCCTCCGACCGACCGTGGAGCGCGAGGAGCGACATCGCGCACTCGCGGCGCATTGACGGCGCACTGACCCTCCTGGCGAACGTCGCCCGGTTCGTCTTGCTTCTACTACTATGCCTCCGGCGGGCCGGACTCCAAGGATCCATCGACCCGTAGGTCGAGTCAGGATTCGTTGTTGGTTACTTTTTGGGTGTGTCGGATCGGGCTCCTCGGCGCCCCAGTCGGCCCGGAGCCTGCCACACCGGACAGGCCCAATCAACTCCGGGGCTGCATGCTTTGAGCTGGCTGCTCGCCTCGGCTGAGCTCGAGTACGGGAGTTGACAGGACCTGCCCGGCGCGGCAGTCTACGAACCGCCTGGGCCACCGAGGATCCCGATCCGACACAGCCCCAGCCCTGCGCGGAGGCCGCGCAGACCCCTTCAACTACCGCAGCAGCCAGGCGAACCATACAGCTGATACGGCGAGCAACGGTCCCGCCGCACAAGTACCCGCGCAAGCGCGCTGCCTCGGCGAACTGGCACATGCGGCGGGCAACACCCTGCTGATGCACCACGGGCAATTCGACACCGCAGCAGCTATCGCGCCGTAATATCTGGCGCCGGAGAGATGGTGCGCGTCTGTATTTGTCCAGCGCGACCGCTGCTCGCCATAGCAGCAGTATGGTTCGCCCTACTACTGCGGTAGTTAGAGGGATTGCACGGCTCGCCGCGCACAACTCTCCCGTCGGTTTCGGATCCTCGGTGGCCCTGGCGAAGCTTAGAACGACGTATCGAGCAGGACCTGTCAACTCCCGCACCCAACCCACCAACTACGGCGAGCAGACCACCCGAGACAACCAGCCCGGGAGTTGATAGGGCCTGCCCGATGCGTCATTCTGAGATTCGACAGGGCCACCGAGGATCCGAGACCGACACCACAACACGTAACCCACAACGCCAGCCGAACCCGGACCACGAACCATTGGATCCTTGGCGGTTCCGGGCCCGCCGGAGGCACAGCAGTAAACGAGAGCTGATATGGCGGCGCAACCCACCCACGACCGTCAAACCCACGTCGGCCACGCCAGCCACGCCCACCGCCACAACCACCCGCCACACCAACCAACCCCATCAATCCCCCTGAGGCACCACCTCAACAAGATTCCCACTCACCAACGACCGCTGCCCACCAACCACCCCACTCCCCACATCCCCCACAGTCGACTCAGTCCACAACCCACCATCAAGCGTGATGGCCGGAGCTCCCGACACAACCCCGATCGGCCCAGAAAACCCCGGCACAATAAACGGATACACAGTCGTCCCACCCCCCGAATCGACGTCCAAGTAATACTGCCCACCCGGCGCATCCCCATCAGCCTTACCGGTCATCATGTCCCAGACATCGCCCTCAGGATCCATCGCCGGCACCTCCACCTGGTGGTCGTTATAACCGTCATAGTCAGGCCCAACAGCCAACCGAGTGGCGCTGCCGTCCGGATTGATGACGTTGTAGCACTGCTGCTCAGTAGCCCCCTGCGCACCGTAGCTACGGCAGGAATCCACATCAACAACCGCCCCGATCCCACTACCAGCCAACGCGATCCCACCAGTCGACAGAGAATTCGCAAGCAATCGTTCCTGCCCACCGGAGTCGAGTTCAAGAATGCCACCAGCACCACCGAAGTCGCCGGAGATAGCCCACATCGTGCCGCCCGAGCCGGCCACCAACGGCCCCAGCACACCCTGACCGGGCAACTCCTCTTCCGCCAACGACAACAACGTGCCAAGCGGAGCGTCCACAACAGGCTTCATCACAGTCCCCGCACCATCGCTCGAGTACCGTTCGATCAGCGCGCCACCTGAAGCGTTGATCACGGAATTCGTGCAGACATACCAAACAGCACCATCCGACGCGCTATACAACTCACCAGTCCCACTATTGGCGCCATTCGCACAGCTCTCATTCGGAGCGTACTTGACCATGGACCCGCTACCAGGCGTGTAACGCAACAGCACATCGGAGACCGTCGAGCCAACCTCCAGCTGCGCGGTCAACCACACATGCCCAGCACCATCAATAGCCGCCGAACCGCCATAGTTGACCGTTCCTCCAGACACGGCATAGGTAAGCGGATACGTGGAGATGGCATACGTATCCGGATCGACGGCCTGCAACTCCGTCGCCTTCGTCTTCGGATCAGCCGCAACCACCCACACACGGCCGTCAACGCCAAGCATCGGCGGGGAGACACCCGCTCCATCGGTCGGAACGACGACCACCTTCGCGGCATCCTCGTTCAGAATCCCCGGTTTCGCCGTGGAGCCCTTCGACTGGGTGACCAGGAAGCGGCGGTCAATCAAGTGATCATTGCCCTTGACGATCCCCAGAGCAGGCACGGTCAGCTCGGCTCCAGCACGCACGGTGGCGAACAGTTTCCACCACGGACCGGATTCCAGCGGATTGGCCTCCAAATCAAGTCCCGCAGCAGCGCTCACAGCCGGCCCCGCAACGCCATACAACGTGAAGTTCACCAGCGGCCCGACCTCGATCGCAGTGGTGATGGTGTCAGAGGAAAGCCGAGGCTGCTGATAGTCGGTGAAATCCTGAACACCCGACAGATCAGTAGTCTCACCATTCGCATAGCTGATCCCGGCAGTAGCCGTAAGGGTGTTGCCAAGCGTCACGCTCACCACAGTCTTGGAACTGATCTCCCCCTCAAGCGTCAGCTGCACATTCGGCACGATGATGACCGGCAAGAATCCAAGCTGCAGATCGTAAACCCCCAACACTTCCGGCGGCGTGATCGGGGTCAGTTCCAACGTGCAGGTCGCGGCAGTCGTGACGTCCGCACTGATATCGACACTCCCCTTCAGCGTGGCCGCAACCGTCGCACTCGCGCCGTCCGACGGTGACCACTCTGCGCTGAAGTACGGCGTGAAGTCGAAATCCATCGAGGTCTGCACGGAAAGAGAGTTCTTACCACCACAGGAGTAGTTCTCCTTCAGCGCCTTCTTAATCTTCGACTCGCCGCCCTTGCCCTCCGTCGAACCCCCGGTGTCACCGCCATTGCCATTGCCTGGTGCGGTAGCCGCCGTGCTCGGCGAGGTCGAAGGCGCGGTGGACGGCGCGGTGGACGGCCCGGAAGTCTGGACTGCTGTCGGCGGCCCGTCCACGACTCGCGCCGTCGTGGGAGCAAGGCTTGAAGTCGTAGCGGAGCCAGTGTCGGCGTTCTGCACCGCGGCCATGTCGGCAAGATTGAATCCGCCCCGCGGGACGGCCTGCTGGAGCGTGGCCGGGACGGTCGTCAGGGTCTGCGTCGAACCGGATACAGACGTCGCAGTGATCTTCACCAGCAGCCCGTAGGGAGTCGCCGGACCAACGCCAACACCCATGATGTCCCCGACCGGAAGCACCGGCCCGCCGGTGACGGTGACGATGCTCGTTCCGCCAGGCGCAGAGCTCGGCGCGGCGACGACAGCGGTCACGTCGGCGGCAGCTACGGCCTTGGTCGTAGCAGGGATCTGGGTGCCGAACGCAACTGCGGTCTGCCCGGTAAATCCGGCAGCCAGGGTCAATTCGGGTTCAGACACGGTCGGTACGTAGGTTGTACCGGCCGAGTCGACCACATCGTTCGCAGAGATCTTGTACGTGCCGGGAGCAAGCCCGGTCAACACTTCGGAGGCGTTGACCGCATGCGAATACCCGCCCGGCCCGGCTACGCGCACACCCGCATTCACTCCGGCTGGAAGGTCTGAGACCTGCACGTCCAGCACGCCGTCGTCATCACTACGACCGCCACCACCAGCAGCATCCGCAACCAACGAATTGGTCGCCTCCGGACCGATAGCAACCAGTCCGCCCGCGATATCGCCACCGGTCAACGCGCCGCCCACAGAGTACAGATAGGCCTGCGTCGCGGTTCCAGAGTCGGCAACCGTAGGCGTCACGAGCACCGGCTCATGCCGCAGGCCGGCAAGCGGGCCAAGAGCAAGCGCATACGCACCGCCGCCATGCGGATCGGCTTCGGCGAACGCAGCGCGATGCGGGGTGAATCCGAGAACGGAGATGGCCCACTGTGCGACCTCTCCAGGAGTCTGCTGCGGAACACTGCCGCCAACCCGCTCGACAATCAGCCCCAGATCGCTGAGTGAGGTGACAACAGAAGCAGAGATCGAAGACTGATCACCGAGCACAATGACCCGAGTGATCCCCGATCCGGCAACCGCCGTAGATACCTGGGCGGAGAGCTTAGTCGGGTCGGTGAGCAAAAGCGGCAATCCGGAAGCAGCTGCCAGAGCGGATCCTGAGAGCTGGGCTGGGAAATCATCGACCGAGGCGAGCAGCGCGGTACGGTCCCCAGCCACCTGCCCGATACTGTCAGCAGGCACCGTCTCCGCCACGGCGAGCGCGATGTCCTGCGCCGTCGCGGGCGCCTGCGAAGCGGACGGCGCAGCCGGAGCCTGGACCGGGGTAGGCGAAGCCGAAGGCGACGAAGTCGGCTGGGATGTCGCGGCAGCGGTGGCCGTAGCGGTAGCAGCAGCGCTCGGAGCAGCGCCGCCGGAGGCGGTAGCGACAGCCGCATCGGCAGGCGGAGCGGTGGCCGAAGCGGAAGGCGTGGGCGTCGCAGGCGCAGCCGTAGTCGCCTGAGGAGCCAAACTCGGAACCGTACTCGGAGAACTCGGAGATCCCGAAGAACCAGAAGATCCCGCAGCAGAATCAGCCAGACCCCCAGAAATCCAAGTAACCTTCACCCCACCCCCACCAGGCGCCTTCAACCGGCCCAGATCCCCCAGCACATCCTTCCCAACCGCCTGAACACTCCCCACCAGATAAACGCTATGCACCTTCAACGCCCCCAAAGCCGAAGCCGTCACCGCAGGCAGCGAATCCCCCGACGTCAGCAGAATCGGCCCGCGAACCCACCCCGCAAGAAGATTCGCCACCAAAGCATCCGACGCCGAAGCATCATCAGCCACAACCGCCGTAGCCGCACCCTGCGGAAAGGCCCCCTCGGCCAACTTCGCCGCAGTCCCAACCGCCCCATCCCCCTGCCGGAGCGTAAACAGCGCATTAGCCGCACCCGCCCCATAAACGACCGCATCACCGCCAACCGACACCAAGATCAGCACCACAACAGCGGCACGCTGAGTACCCGCTGCACCCACCGAAGCGGCGCCCGGTGCCTGTGCCCGAACCGCCGCAACGCACCACTCTGCTGAGCCACGTCTGCGAGCCCCCCTCGGCTGCCAACCGGCCCTCGCCGGTGATCAAAGATGCCACCGCGTGCTCATTAGAGTGGCCAGTGGGGCGCGATGGCAGGGATGTTGTCGAATCGTGATTCGCCTGCCAGGCGCCCCACCAGGATTTGTCAGGATTTGGGCTGCGGAAGCGCCGTCCCACCGCCCGGGAGCGGCAGCGTCGTGCCGCAATCCTTGGCAACCGCCTGCGCATCGGTCAGGAACGACTCGGGCCCAGGCCCCCCCTCGGCAGAGATGTTCGCCGCATCCGTGCTGAGGTTGAAGTCGTCCTCCGCGAGTTGGAAGTTCTTGTTGCCGCTCAACGCGTCTCCGAGCGCGCTGCTCAACGCGCCGTAGTCCCCTTCCGCCGAGGAGCTCGGCGCCGCGAAAGCCGTCCACGCGACCTCGATCTGCTTGCACACGGGACCGCTGACGCCCGGTCCGGCACCGCCTGCGCCGCCGGCGTTCGCGCTCGTCGACGAACTCGGGCCGCTACAGCCGGCCAACGCCAGCGCCGCCACCGCGACGACCAGCCCGGCCACGGGCCCGCACCGGCCTCGGCCACCCTCCGACGAACGCTTGGACTCCAGCACAAAACCCTGCACCACGACTTGCCCCCTTGAAACTTGTGGCCGCCGCCCGGTCCGGCAACGTCCGCATGCCCTTGCCCGCCATGTCCTGACGGACGGAAGATCCACCCTCCACGCAAAGAGACGAACCGGCTGCTCACGCCAGCCGGTTCGTCCCGATAGCCCAGTCAACTCAGAAAACTCAGTTAACCTAGCGCACTGCGGCGGTAACCGTCCAAACGGACCCGCCGGTTCCCGACACCACCCGCCCCACCACCCCCACGCGACGCCACACCACGCCACCACCTGCAACAATGAATCACCCACCCGCGCAGGCAAACGGACCCGAAGACCCAGAGAGGCGGACCGCGGCATGTCGGCAGCCGACCCCATACCCACGATCGACCTCGGCCACTGGACCGGCGGCGACCCGGCCGCCCGCCGCGCCGTCGCCGCGCAGGTGGACGACGCCCTGTCGCACGCCGGGTTCCTCCTGGTCCGCGGCCACGGCGTCACGCACGAGTTGCGCGCCGAGGTCCGGGCCGCGGCACGGGAGTTCTTCGCACTGCCGCCGCAGATCAAGGAGCGCTACTCGGTCCGGGTCGGCGGCCGGGGCTGGCTGGCCGTGGGCGCGGAGGGCAACGGCTACGCCGAGGGCACCGTGACCCCGCCGGACCTGAAGGAATCGTGGACCGCCGCGGCCGACACGCCGACCGGCGACCCGGAGATCGACGACTTCTGGTTCCAGCCCAACCGCTGGCCGAGCGAAGTCCCGCGCCTCCAGCAGGCCGCCGCGCGCTACCTGGCGCACATGCGCTCCCTCGCGGACGACCTGCTGCGCCTCCTGGCCGCCGCGCTCGACCAACCCGAGGACTTCTTCACCCGGCACACCGGCCACCCCACCTACGGGTTCAACATCAACTGGTACCCGGGCGTCCCGGTCGTCGGCGAGCCGCTGCCGGGCCAGTACCGGATCGGCCCGCACACCGACTTCGGCACGGTGACCCTGCTCGACCGCGAGCCCGGCCAGGGCGGCCTGCAGGTGTACCTGGACCCGGCCGACGGCGGCCCGGGCTGGCAGGACGCGCCGTTCGACCCGCAGGCGCTGACCGTGAACATCGGCGACCTGCTCGCGCGCTGGACCGGCGGCCGCTGGACCGCCGGCCGCCACCGCGTGCTCGCGCCCTCGCCGCAGGCCCCGGAGGAAGACCTGATGTCGCTGGTCTACTTCTACGAATGCGACCCGCACACCACGGTTTCCCCGCTGCCCGCCCCGATCGGCCGGATCGACTACGAACCCGTCGATTCCTCCGCTTACCTCCGGGCGAAGCTGGAAGCCATCGCGATCGCGTGACGGCGCCGGCTACCGGCCGTGACTTTCGGATTCGCAACGGACCCGGGTGCCCGTGCCGTACTATGCTGTGCGCGGGGCGGGCGCCGGTGACGGCTGGCAGGAATGGGAGTCTCCTGTCGTAGGTATCTGCGATGCCCCGCGTTCGAATCCGTACACACCGGGGGCGTTGATCACGCTCCCGGCGCAACCTGTGGGGGGATCTACGGCAACCAGACCATGACAATCGCCGTCGGCGGCTGATCCGGCCCGCACCGGACCAGACCAGATCAGCGGCCGAACCCGGCGACCCGCGCTCCGCTCCAGGCCAGCAGCCTGGAGCGGACCTTCGCGTCTTACCGCGACCTCACGCCCCAACCGCTATTCGTAGTCCGCCTCTGCAGCAAGCTCATCGGCCCGCTCCGGCTCGGACAGCACCGCGGCGACGAAGTGCCGTCGGTCCCACCGCCCCGCGGCCCACGCCAAAGCACGTGCGATCCCGTCGAACGTCGAAGCGTGCGCCACCCCGTCGAGCACCCGCCACGTGACTTCCTCCCCCTCATCGAGGACCAGTTCATCGTGCTCGACATACGTGGTCGGAGCCGTCGACAGCAAGTCCAGCACCACCTCCGGCACCGGCCGCACCTGCCCTTGAGAGGTGACCGCCCCGGTGATCGTCTCCGAGATCAGATCCAAGTCGAGCAGGTCGGCCAAGGCCACCGCGTACCGGGCCGGGGCCGTGACATACGGCCGATCCCGAAGCAGCGGCAACAGATCCGGCGCATCGATCACCAGCACCTCACCGGCCTCCGCGATGACCATGACACCGTCCTGCCACGCCCGCAGCGTGCCCGGCGGCACGAGCCGATCCGCCGGAACCTCGGCCAGCTGCCGGTAGAGCGCCGCAAGCTGCATGCTGGACACCTCCCGCACCGGATCGGCCAGCCGGTCGAGCAGCTCGCCCGGACCGCCCGGCGCCTCCAGCAACGCGTCCAGCGTGGTCCGCACCCCGAGTCCGACCAGGAACCGCGGATCCCGGTCGCTGGGCACCTGGTCGTAGAGCCCCTCGAGCAGCTCGCCGCCGGTCGCCAGATCGGCCGGGCACCGCCCGTCCAGCACCGGATGCCGGCTGAGCCACCACGACGTATACGAAGGCAGATCAATGTACTGTCCGTCCCCTGCCAGGACCTTGACAGGGTTCGTGACAGCCGCCCGCAACCCGGGCCCGGCCAACAGTTCCAGCGCACGCGGCCACCGAGTGACCAGATCCAGGTCACGCACCGCCACGAACTCGGTCACCACCGGCGGCACACCCTGCGCCGACCGCGGAATCATCGCCCGCAGATCGTCGACCCAGTCCTCGAACCCGTCCAGATCCGGCACCTCGTCATCGCCCAGGGCGTCGACATCGAGCAGAAGATGCTCAGCCCGCAACAACGCGAGCGTGTCCAACACCCCGACAGCCCGCAGCGTGTCAGCACCCCACCGCTGTACCCAACCCTCATCGACAATCCCGAACGCGCCCGGATCCACCACCTCGGCCAGCGGCGAAGACGGCAGCAGCAGCTCGCGAGCAGCGCCGAATCCGCCCTGGTCGTCCGGCAGCAGCAGATCGCCGAGGTCGAACCGCTCGTCCGGCCCCGGCTCGGCCGCCCGCACCAGGGCCAGCACGGTCTCCGCCAGCTGCCGCGGACCGCCCGAACCGCCCGCGTCCCCCGGCATCTGCGCCAACTCGTCGCGAGACTCCCGCACCGCGCCGCGCACAGCCGGATCCGCCAGCAACGCCCGCGGCTGCGCAGGCTGCGCACCGAGCCGTTCGAGCAACGAAGCCGGACCACTGCCCCCAACGAGCGCCGCAGGGTTCACGATCCGCAACCCCAGCGGCCCGAGCGCCGCCAGCACAGCCGGATCGAGCTCCGACACCGGCAGCACGGTCCCGCGCACGCCGCGCACCGTCCGCCCGTCGGCCAACGGCACCGGCAGCGTCGCCAGCGCCTCCCGCGCGCCCGGATCCTGCCCGTACACGCCGTTCAGCGCTGCGTACAGCCGGGCCCACCAAGCCGGCTCCCGGTCGAGCCCGGCCAACGCCTCGGTCAGCTCCCCAGCCCCCATCCGCCGCACCCGCAACGCGGTCAACGCAGCCTGATCCCGCTCCCAGCCCGCGGGCAGCAACCCCGGCAGCACCTCGGCGACCACCGCGACCAGCTCGCCGTCACTCGGATCCAGCGCCACCGCGTCCTTGGGCCGCAACGGCTCCGGACTGTGCGCCGCGGGCAGGAAGGCGGCCTCGGGCAGCCGATCCGCGATCCGCCGCCGCAGCTCGGCATCGATGGCCCCCTCGGCCAGCGGCCCGGGCACCAGCCGCAGCAACGCCGGCGTACGCGTCGGCCACGCCACGACCAGTTCCACGTACGCTGCGGCCGCCTGGTCGAGCAGGAACCCGGTCAACGGCCCCTGCGCCACATGCCGCCGCGTGACGTCCAACGGGAACGAGGCGATCAACAACGCGGGCAACCCGAGCGGCTCATCCGTCGGCGTCGGCGCGTACACCACCGGCGCAGCAGCCCGCGACCGCTGCGGCCCACCATCCTCATCCACCGCAACAGCCCAGGTCAACGACCATCGAGCCCGAACCCGCTCCTCAACCGGCCGATCCGCGAGCAGCGTCCGATCCACAGCCCCCTGCACACCAGCCAACCGCCACCGGGTCGTCCGCTTCCCGTCACTGACCACACATTCGTCCCCGGCGCCAACGCCACCACCGGCCGCGGTCCGCGTCGCGGTCAACGTACGCACCTCGCCGTCGACCTCGACCACGATCTCAGCCAACTGCGCGAGCGCGAGCAGCAACGTGTCGTCGAGCTCGCCAAGAAGCCGACGCACCAACTCCTCCGCCGAGCCGTCGCGCAACGGCAAGGTCACCTCGGTGTCGTAACCCCACGGCGGCGTCCCCGAGGCCGGATACGGCAGCCGCAGAATCGGCACCCGCCCGTCCCGCCGCCCCAACTCGACGCCCAGCTCCGGACTGCCCGCCGCCGCCTGCCGGACCGCCGAGCGAGCCTCGGAAGCAGAGAACCGCACGCCGCCATCCCGCGAAACGACCGTCGGCTCGTCACTCACCGCCAACACCGCCGCGAACCCCACCCCGAACCGCCCGACCGCGGCCGCGTCCCCCGGCCGGTCCCCGTACTCCTCATCCCGCTTGGAGGACGCCCGCAGAGTAGAGAGCCCCACCACCCCCGCCGCATCCAACGGCGACCCGGTGTTGGCCGCAACCAACGTAGGCACATCGCCCACGCCCCCGCTCTCCTCCGCAGCCCCAGCGCCCCGCAGGGTCAGCCGCAACCGCCCCGGCACCCCGGCCCGCGCGGCCGCGTCGGCGGCGTTCTGCGCCAACTCGACCAGCACCCGGTCGCGATACCCGCCCAGAACCAGGTCCTCTTCGAGGTTGGCGTCCTCACGGAACCGCACCGGCGCAGCCACCCACGACTCGAGCACCCGGCTACGGATCGCCGCAGTATCGAACTGATCAGTCACAAACGGTCCTTTGCAGAAACAAGCCGCCCGCCGCCAACCCGCTACGTCACCGGGCAGCCCGACGGCCGTGCGGAAAGGCTACCTTCCGCGACCGACCACTCGCTCCCACAAGTCCCCGCCCACCCGATCGCGCCCACCCTCACCACCCGAATCCGGCGCCACCACCTCCATCGCGCTCTCCCGCTCCCGCTCCCGCCGACCACGAAATCCCCCATACGCCACGCCCGCAGCAACCACCGTGCACCCACCCGCCAAACCAACCGCAACCTGATACCTGGGCCGTCCCCCGGGAAGTGGACACCGGGTTTCATGCGGCTATGGGTATCAGTATAGGGCTACTGATAACGCTGGTAAAGCCCTTCCGGTACCGGGTCTCGTAGTCGGCCGGCGAGAGGTAGTTGGCTCGGGAGTGCC
>DASZBX010000014.1:0-86839 GCA_035943635.1 Actinocrinis sp.
AGCCGGGGCCGCAGCGGGAGCCGGAGCGGCCGCGGGGGCCGGGGCCGCGGCGGGCGCCTCGGCGGCCGGGGCCTCGCCCGGGGCGCCGATCACGGCGAGCTCGGCGCCGACGGCCACGGTCTCGTCCTCGCCCACCTTGATCGACACCAGCACGCCGGCGGCCGGCGCGGGGATCTCGGTGTCCACCTTGTCGGTCGAGACTTCGAGCAGTGGCTCGTCCACCTCGACCGTCTCGCCTTCCTTCTTCAGCCACCGGGTGACGGTGCCCTCGGTGACAGACTCACCGAGTGCGGGCATCGTGACGGATACCGCCATGGGGTTTCTCTCTTCCTAAGGTCAACGGTCTGCTTGGAGAAGGTCGATCAGTCGTGCACGTGCAGCGGCTTGCCGGCCAGGGCGAGATGGGCCTCGCCGAGCGCCTCGCCCTGGGTCGGGTGGGCGTGGATGAAGTTGGCCACGTCGCCGGGGGTCGCGTCCCAGTTGTAGATCAGCTGCGCCTCGCCGACCAGCTCGCCGGCCCGGTCGGCGACCATGTGGATGCCGACCACCCGGTCGTCCTCGCCGGCCACGCCGACGATCTGGACCAGCTTGATCTCGCCCTGGGTCTTGAGGATCTTGCTCTTGCCGTTGCCGGCCAGGTTGTAGTTCAGCGTCTTGACGTGGTCCGCGCCGTAGCGCTCCTTGGCCACCGCCTCGGAGATCCCGCAGGAGGCGACCTCCGGCTGGGAGTAGGTCACCCGGGGCACGCCGTCGTAGTCGATCGGCCGCGGGTTCAGGCCCGCGATGTGCTCGGCCACCAGGATGCCCTCGCCGAAGCCGACGTGGGCCAGCTGCAGGGTCGGGATCAGGTCGCCGACGGCGTACACGTTCGGCACGGAGGTCTGGCAGTACTCGTTGACCTTGACGAAGCCGCGCTCGACCGTGATCCCGGCCTCCTCGTAGCCCAGGCCCGCCGAGACCGGCCCGCGGCCGATCGCGACCAGGAGCAGCTCGGCGTCGAAGGTCTTGCCAGGCTTTGAATCGCTACCTTCGGTGGAGACCCGCACGCCGGTCTCGGTCCGCTCGACCCCGGAGAAGCGGCTGCCCAGCTCGAACTTGATCCCGCGCCGGCGGTAGGCCCGCTCCAAAAGCTTGGAGCTGTTCTCGTCCTCCAGCGGCACCAGGTGCGGCAGCGCCTCGACGATGGTGACCTCGGCGCCGAAGGACTTCCAGACCGAGGCGAACTCGCAGCCGATCACGCCGCCGCCGAGCACCACCACGGAGGCCGGCACCCGGTCGAGCTTGAGCGCGTGGTCGGAGTTGATCACGTACTGCCCGTCGATCTCCAGGCCCGGCAGCGAGCGCGGCACGGAGCCGGTGGCCAGCACGACGTTGCGCCCGGTGTAGGCCTGGCCGTCCACGGTGACCGTGTTCGGCGAGGTCAGCCGGCCCTCGCCCGCGACGAAGGTGATCTTGCGGGCCTTGATCACGCCCTGCAGGCCCTTGTACAGCTGGCCGACCACGCCGTCCTTGTACTTGTTCACCCCGGCCATGTCGATGCCCTCGAGCGTCGTGCGCACCCCGAAGGACTCGCCCTCGCGGGCCAGGTCGGCCACCTCGGCGGCGTGCAGCAGCGCCTTGGTGGGGATGCAGCCGCGGTGCAGGCAGGTCCCGCCCACCTCGGCGCGGTCGATCAGGACCACGGTGAAGCCCAGGTCCGCGGCGCGGAAGGCGCAGGCGTAACCGCCGGACCCGCCCCCGAGGATCACTAGGTCGAATACGTTCCCGGCGTCAGCCACTCTCGTCTCCTCGCACCATCGCGTGTACGCCGACCGGTCCTGCCCTCGCGGGCCAGGCGACGGTGCCTGACGGTCCGTCCGGGTGAAAAAGCGCGGTTCGCCTTTTCGGGCCGGACGCCGGTGCCACACTGCTCGTGACGGGCGCGTCCAGCTGCGCCCGCCGCGGTCAGGGTGCCACCCGCGCGGGTGGTGGGCCTCTCGGCAACCGCCACTCGGCGGTCGGCGGTGTTGTCTTCTCGCGGCCAAGCTTAGTGCGGTTCGACGGCCGCCGTTCGCGCCTCGCGCAAGGCCGCCCGGGCCGCGAGCGGGCAGGCAACCGGCGAGTGGCGACCACCGAACGTCCTCGTCCGCAATCCGGTCGCCGGGCGGTGCGGCGCCCGGCCCGGGGTGCGCGGCCGTTCCGTGCCAGGCGAGGGGTGATCATGCAGGATGAGGGCGAGTCCGCAGGTGGCGGCGCCGGTGAGGGCCGCGGGTGGCGGGCCGAGGAGGCCGCGCTGGCCCGGTTCGCGGCCGAGCACGACGGGGTGGAGGCGTATGTGGAGCCTGGGAGGACTGTGACAGATGTCACCGTTGTCCTGGTCGCCGGCAGCGGCCGGTGGATCAGGCGCCGGACGGCCAGCCCGAGCGCGGCCCGGCACCTCGCCCACCAGCTCGGCATCCCCGCTTTCGACGTGACAGTGATCGGCTATCCGCAGCGCCTGCGGGACTACACCGCCTCGGTCATGCGCGCCCGGTCCGGGGCCCGGGACGAGTGAGCGGATCAGTGGACGATGTCGGTAAGAGCCGGCCGGGAGCGGCGGACGGCCCGCCCGGCGCGGCGGGCCGGTGCCCCGGCCGGGCCGGGCCGGGGCACCGGGGACGGGTCACAGCAGGCCGTCGGCCGCGTCCTGGGCCAGCTGGATCAGGGTGCGCACGGCGTACCCGGTGCCGCCCTTGGCCACGTAGCCGTACGGCGCGGACTCGTTGTACGACGGGCCGGCGATGTCCAGGTGCGCCCAGGCCACGCCCTCGGGCACGAACTCCTGCAGGAACAGCCCGGCCACCAGCATCCCGCCCATCCGGTCGCCCATGTTGGCGATGTCCGCGACGTCCGAGTCCATGCTCTTGCGCAGGTTGGCCGGCAGCGGCATCGGCCACAGGTCCTCCCCGGCCCGCTCGGCGGCGGACTCGACCTGGCTGCGGAACTCCTCGTCGTTGGACATCACCGCGGCGATCCGGTGGCCGAGCGAGAGCACCTGGGCCCCGGTCAGGGTGGCCACGTCCACGATCGCGTCCGGCTCCTCCTGCCCGGCCCGCACCAGCGCGTCGGCCAGCACCAGCCGGCCCTCGGCGTCGGTGTTGAGCACCTCCACGGTCTTGCCGCCGAACATGGTCAGCACGTCCGAGGGGCGGATCGCGTTGCCCCCGGGCATGTTCTCGGCCAGCGCGGCCCAGCCGGTCACCTTCACCGGCAGGCCGAGCTCGGCCACCGCGATCACCGCGTTGAGCACGGCCGCGGCTCCGGACATGTCCGACTTCATGGTCTCCATCGAGGTCGGCGGCTTGAGCGAGATGCCGCCGGTGTCGAAGGTGATGCCCTTGCCGACGAAGGCCAGCGAGCGGGTCGCCCCGGCCGGCGCATAGCCGATCCGGACCAGGCGCGGCCCCCGCGCCGAGCCCTGGCCGACCCCGGTCAGGCCGCCGTAGCCGCCCTCGCGCAGCGCCGCGTCGTCGGTGACCTCGATTTCCAGCGCGGCCGCGGCGGCGCTGGCGGACACCGCCTTGTCCGCGGCGGCGGCGAAGCTCTCCGGGTACAGGTGCGAGGGCGGGATGTTGATCAGGTCCCGGGTGGCCTTGACCGCGTCCGCGACCACCTGGGCCCGGCGGGCCGCGGCGGCCCGCTCCCCGTCCGGGTCGTCCGCGCCGACCAGGACCAGTTCGGCCACCGGAGCCTTGCGGTCGGCCGGGTCGCCGGTCTTGAAGTCGGTGAACGCGTAGGCGGCCAGCGAGCCGCCGAGCGCGGTGGCCTCGACCACCTCGGGCCCGGCGCCGGAGGCGACCACGGCCACCCGGGCGAACCCGGCCAGCGAGCGCACCGCGGCGCCGACCGACTTGCGCAGCTCCTCCAGGCCGGCCGTGCCGACCACCTCGCCCTCGCCCTCCCCGTTCGAGCCCAGGCCCAGGGCGACCACCAGCGGGGCGCCGAGCGCGGCCGGGGCCGGGATCCGGGTCACCTCGTCGGCCGCGCCGGTCGCGCCCAGCGCCCTGAGCCCGGCCAGCAGGGTCCCGCCGAACGCGGCGTCCACCGGTTCGGCGCCGGGCGCCAGGACGACCGTGTCGCCGTCCTTGTACAGCCCGATCACCAGAGCGTCGGCGCTGACCTCGGTCACGGGCCCGGGCAGGAATGAAATCACGGTCACTTCGAATGTCCTTTTGGGATGAATCGGCGATGGGGACTGCGTGGATCCCCAGATCGTAACCGCCGGGCCGGGTCGCGCGCCGCTTGCGCCTATGCTCGGAGGCATGAGCACTCCGCCCGCCACGCCGCTGCGCACCTCGCCCCTGCACGCCCGCCACCTCGCCCTGGCGGCGAAGACGGCCGACTTCGGCGGCTGGCTGATGCCGATCGAGTACGCCGGGGTGGTCGGCGAGCACACCGCGGTGCGCACCGGGGTCGGGGTGTTCGACGTGAGCCATCTGGGCAAGGCCACGGTGGCCGGCCCGGGCGCGGCCGATTTCGTGAACGCGGTGCTGGCCAACGACCTGCGCCGGATCGGCCCGGGCAAGGCGCAGTACACGCTGTGCTGCGACGAGGCGACCGGCGGCGTGGTCGACGACCTGATCGCGTACGTGAAGTCCGAGGACGAGGTCTTCCTGATCCCGAACGCGGCCAACACCGCCGAGGTGGTCCGGCGCCTGGCCGCCGCCGCGCCGGAGGGGATCACGGTCACCGACCAGCACGAGGACTTCGCCGTGCTGGCCGTCCAGGGCCCCAAGTCCGAGGACGTGCTCAGCCGGATGGGCCTGTCGGTCGCGGACGGTTCGGTGCCGGGCGACTACATGGCCTTCACGGCCGCGGCCTGGCAGGGCCGCGAGCTGACCGTCTGCCGGACCGGCTACACCGGCGAGCACGGCTACGAACTGGTCTGCCGGTGGGCGGACGCCGAGTCCCTGTGGAACGAGATCCTGGCCGCGGGCAAGGAGTTCGAGATCCGGCCGTGCGGCCTGGGCGCGCGCGACACCCTGCGCACGGAGATGGGCTACCCGCTGCACGGCCAGGACCTGTCCCTGCAGATCACGCCGGTCCAGGCCCGGGCCGGGTGGGCGGTGGGCTGGAAGAAGGACGCGTTCTGGGGCCGGGAGCCGCTGTTGGCCGAGCGGGCCGCCGGACCGCGCCGGATCCTGTGGGGTCTGCGCCAGGTCGACCGGGCGATCCCGCGGCCGCACATGGACGTGGTCGACGAGAGCGGGGCAGTGATCGGCGAGGTCACCAGCGGGACGTTCTCGCCCTCGCTCAAGGTCGGGATCGCGCTCGCGCTGCTGCCGCCGATCACCAAGGAGGGCGAGACGGTGTACCTGGACGTGCGCGGCCGCAAGGCGGCGTTCACCGTGGTCAAGCCGCCTTTTCTCGCCGCGTCGACCAGGTGACCCAGACGGTGGCCGGATAGCTTCAGCGGGCCGCGAAGACCAGCAGGGCGGTGGTGGTGCCGGTCTCGGTCAGCGCGCCGAGGACGTCGCCGGTGATCCCGCCGAACCGCCGCACGCAGCGACGCAGCAGCAACCCGGCGGCAAGCAGCGCGACCGGCACGGACACGGCCGCGAGCAACGCCGTGTGCGCGTCGACCAGCAGCCCGAGGCCCGCGGCGACCGCGACGCACAGGACGGCCATGGCGATCGCGGCGCCCTGCGACACCGATCCCGATACCCACGCGCCCAGGCCGCCCGGCCGGGCCGATCGGATCCGGGGCGTGCAGGCCGCGGTGATCGCCAGCCGCCCGGCCATGGCCGCGACCAGGACGGCCGCCGCGCCGCGCCCGAACACCGCCGAACCTGCGCGCTCGTAGGCGATCGTCAGCGCGGTGATCTGCATGGCCAGGGTGAGCAGGAGCGTGACGACCCCGAACGGCCCAATGTCGGAACGCTTCATGATGTCCAG
Organism: Actinocrinis sp.; assembly: GCA_035943635.1. Taxonomy (GTDB): domain Bacteria; phylum Actinomycetota; class Actinomycetes; order Streptomycetales; family Catenulisporaceae; genus DASZBX01. The sequence goes on from DASZBX010000014.1 coordinate 5,914, forward strand.
CGCGGCCTCGGCCGGTTTGCCCGAACCGAGGCCGTCGGCCGTGTCGGCCAGGCCGTCCAGATGCAGGGCCCGGGTCAGCGCCGCGAGCACGGCGACGGCGGCGACCGCGGCGAGCGCGGGGGAGCCCGAGTACCAGCGCGCCACCCCGCCGACCGCGGCCGCCACGGCGCCGAGCAGCAGCCCGACCAGCGGCGCGGCCGTCATCGCGGCCCCGGCCGCGGCCGGGTCGGCCGCCTCGGCCGGGCGCACCGGCAGCCGCAGCACGCTGAGCGTGGTCACGGCCAGCTGCAGGCCCGGCCCGGGGCCGGCCGGGCTCACAGGCGCGAGCGCACGAGCGGTTCCGGCTGCCCTTCGTCGGCGTAGGAGCCGGTCTCCGAGAACACGGCCACCGTCGAACGCAGCACCGGCAGCGCCAGCAGGCCCGCGCAGCCGCCGCCGACCCGGACCTCGAAGTCGAGCAGCGGCTCGAGGTTCAGCCGGTCCAGCGCCTTGCGGAACCCCGGGTCCGGATTGCGGTCGGCGATCAGCAGCCACTCGGGGGTGCGGAACCCGATCCGCTGGGCCAGCAGCGCGCAGGCCATGCCGCCGACCCCGTCGATCAGGACCGGGGTCTTGCGGGTCGCGGCCTGGATCATGAAGCCGGTCAGCGCGGCGAAGTCCGGGCCGCCGCTGATCGCGAGCAGCTCGACCTGGTCGGCCAGGGACTTGCGGGCCGCGCGCAGCGAGTCCCGGATCGCGGCGCACTTGAGCACCCAGGACCGGTCGTCGATCCCGCTGCCCCGGCCGGTCACGCTGGCCGCGTCCGACCCGGTCAGCGCCGCGATCAGCACCGCCGCCGGGGTCGAGTGGCCCACCCCGAGCAGGCCCGGCAGCAGCAGGTCGGCGCCCGCGTCCACCTCGGCGTCGGCCACGGCCATGCCGAGCCGGAAGGCCGCCGCGGCCTCGGGCCGGGTGCAGGCCGGCTCCCGGTCGATCCGGCCGGTGCCGCGCCGGATCCGCCCGGCGGTCAGTTCGGCCGGCAGGTCGGCGAAGTCCTCGACCGGGCAGTCGACCGAGACGTCGACCACCCGGACCTGCGCGCCGTGGGTGCGGGCGAGCGACTGCACCGGGCCGCCGCCGGAGGCGATCCGGCGCACCTCGGCCCGGGTCGCGGCCCGGTCCAGCGCGCTGACGCTGTGGCCGTGCGCGTCCGGCTCGGCCACGCCGTGGTCCCCGGCGAACAGCACCACCCTGGGGTGCTCGATCTGCCGGGGCGGGCAGACGCCCTGGACGGCGGCCAGCCAGGAGCCGGTCTTCTCCAGCCGGCCGAACGAGTGCGGGGGAAGGGCCAGCTGGTCGGCCCAGCGCGTCCCGGCGTCGATCCGGGCGTTCTGGTCGGTCCGGGGGACGCCCTCGCCGATCTTCTCCAGATCAGTCTTCTCAAGCTCAGTGGTGTCCATCACCGGCAGCTTAACGGCGCCGGGGCGGGAAGGGTCCATTAGCCGAGTTGTTCCGAATTCTGGCGCCTGAGCCGAGTCGCTGGTCCGCGCCGGAATCCGGAACAACTCGGCTAAGCGCGGCGCCGGTGTTGCCGGCGTGGGCGGGAGCGCGCGGACTGGGCCCGCGGAAGAGGCTTTCGGGTGACGGCGGCCCGGCCCGGCCGCCTCGGGCCCCGGTCCGGCGATGATGCGGCCGCGGCCCGGGACTCTTTGCCCGCCAATGGTTTCCCGTTGGCCGGGCCTTGCCCGAGCAGGCCGTCGCCGAGGGCGAAGACCGGCACGTGGCGACGAGCGCCCCCGGACGAACCGGCCGGGGCCTACTAAGGTGTTGGTCCATGGCATTCACATGGCGGTATGAGAACACGTCCGGCGCCGAGGTAGAACCCGTCGTCGCGGTGGAGGGGGAGCGGACCAACCACTCCACCCAGGGCGACGCGGAGACCTGGATCGGGGAGAACTGGCCGACCCTGCTGGCGGCCGAGGTCGACCAGGTCTCCCTGCTCGAGGACGGGGACGTCGTCTACGGCCCGATGTCCCTGCACGACGGCCTGGACTGATCCGTCCGGCCCGGCCCGGCCGCCCCGACCGGCCGGCCGCACCGAACCAAACCGCACTGAATCACACCGGTCCGGCCCGGTCCGGCCCAGTCCGGCTGCCCGGCCGCCGCGATGCGGACCGCTACCGTCCGCCACCGCCCGGCCTCGATCCAGACTCAGCGCCAACCCGCAGTTCCCGGCACCTGATCGACACCATTCGGCACGCCCGGCACTAAGAAGCTCCGGGCGTGCTTCTCATTTTCCGGTACCCGGCCGCGCACTGCCGCGCCCCCGGCTCGGCCCGGTCCGCCTGGAGGCCGAGCCCGCGCCCGGCCGCGCACTGCCGCGTCCCGGCCCTCGCACCGGATCAGCGCACCGGGACGGCGATTCCGGCCACCATCAGCACCACCCGGTCCGACACCGCCGCGATCCGCTGGTTCAGCCGCCCCTGCTCGTCCCGGAACCTGCGCACGGCCGCGGTCTGCGGCACGATGCCGAGCCCCACCTCGTTGCTGACCGCGATCACGGGCACCCGGGCGCTCTGCCAGGCGCCGGCCAGATCCTCGACCCGGTCCGCCAGGGCCCGGCTGCCGCCGGACCGCCAGGTCTGCTCGTCCCAGGCCCCGGCCCGGTCCATCGCGTCGGTCAGCCAGAGGGTCAGGCAGTCGACCAGTACCGGCTGCTCGGCGGCGCGCAGCAGCCCGGCCACCTGTGTGGTCTCGGCCGTGGCCCAGGCGGCCGGGCGCCGGGCCCGGTGCGCCGAGATCCGCTCGGCCCACTCCGCGTCCCCGGCGCGGGTCCCGCCGGTGGCCACGTACAGCGCGGGCGGCGCCTCGGCCCGGGCCGGCTGCCCGGGATCGGCCGCGAAGGCCGCGGCGGCCTCGGCCAGCAGCCGTTCGGCCTCGGCGGACTTGCCCGACCTGGCCCCGCCGAGGATCAGCGTGCGGGTCGGTGTCGGCGGGTGCGGTTCCATCCGGCCAGGCTAGACGAGTTGTTCCGGATTCTGGCGCGGCGAAACGTGACGGATCGCGGCGCCGCCCGGTCAGACCTTCGGCTGGCCCGACGTGGTCACGACCGGCTTGGGCTTGCGCAGGAACCGGGGGTTGACCGCGCGGGAGAACGCGTACAGGCCGGTCCCGCGGGCCTCGGCCAGGCCGAACTTCTCGCCCACCGCCTTCTTGACCCGGTTGCTCAGCATCAGACCGAAGACGATCAGCGAGAACATGCTGATCGTCATCAGGTACAGCGCGATCAGCGAGGCGCTCACGCTGGACCGGCCGAACAGGATGATGCCGTAGCACACGACCACCACCGGCAGCGTGAACTCCAGGATCCGCAGCCGGCCGTCCACGTAGTCCCGGACGAACGCCCGGGCCGGGCCGAAGTCGCGGGCCGGGTAGTTGCGCGCGTCGCCCTCGCGGATCGCCCGGCGCTCGATCTGGTACTGGCTGCTGCGCTGGGCGTTGACCGCCTTGCGCCGTTCCTTCGGGTCGGCCGGCAGGGCGCCCAGCCTGGCCTTTCGGGCCGCCTCGGCCTCCTTGCGGCTGGGTGTGGCGTAGCCCTTCGGCGCCTGGTTCGGGGCCTTGGCGCCGCCCGCGGGCGGCTCGGTCGGGGCGGCGGCGGGGGCCGTGGTCTGTGGTTTGTCGCTTCGTCGGAGCACGAACGAAGAGTAAACGTTCCTTCGCCGGGTACCAAGACGGCGGCGGCGAGAAGGGGAAAAACGTCGATTCCGGACCGCTTCCGGATCCCGTTCCGGCCGCGGTTCAATAGCCGTGCACGCGCAGAGGGCATATCGTAGTGTCCGACCACGTGAGTACCGCCGCGAAGGCGCCGTTGATGGGGGTTTTGGAGAGCACATGGCCGACGGAGTTATGAAGCGGATGTCCTTTATCTTCAAGTCCAAGGCCAACAAAGCCCTGGACAAGTACGAGGACCCCCGCGAGACGCTGGATTACTCGTACCAGAAGCAGCTCGAACTGCTTCAGAAGGTCCGCCGCGGTGTCGCCGACGTGGCCACCTCCCGCAAGCGGGTCGAGCTTCAGATGAAGCAGTTGCAGCAGCAGAGCGAGAAGCTCGAGGGGCAGGCCCGCAAGGCGCTGGAGCTGGGCCGGGAGGACCTGGCCCGCGAGGCGCTGACCCGCCGCGGCACGATCCAGGAGCAGATCACCGGCCTGGACACGCAGTACCAGTCCCTCCAGACCCAGGAGGAGAACCTGGTCCGCCAGTCCCAGCAGCTGCAGTCCAAGGTCGACGCCTTCCGCACCCAGAAGGAGACCATCAAGGCCACCTACACCGCGGCCGAGGCCTCGGCCCGGATCGGCGAGGCGTTCACCGGCATCTCCGAGGAGATGAGCGACGTCGGCCTCGCGATGCAGCGGGCCCAGGACAAGACCGCGCAGCTGCAGGCCCGTGCGGCCGCGGTGGACGAGCTGATGGCCTCGGGCGCGCTGGACGACCCGACCAACAGCCTGGGCACCGACGACCTGAGCCGGCAGCTGGCCGCCCTGTCCAGCGGCCCCGGCGTGGACGACCAGCTGGCGAAGATGAAGCTGGAACTGTCCGGCGGCAGCACCAAGGCGCTGGAGCCGGGCGCCTCCGGGATGGCCCGGCCGGGCGAGGTCCAGGACGCGGACGTGCTCAAGGACGGTGGCTCGCTGTGATCGTGCGGATTCTGGGCGAAGGTCAGCTCATCGTGGAGCCGGCCGCGCTGGACGAGCTGAACAAGCTCGACGACGACCTGATCAACGCCGTGCACAGCAACGACGAGTCCGCCTTCCGGGTGGCCATGGACCAGCTCCTGGCCCGGGCCCGGGAGCTGGGCACGCCGCTGCCGGTGGAGCAGCTCAAGCCGAGCGACTTCATCCTGCCCAGCGCCGACTCCTCGCTGGACGAGGTGCGCGACCTGCTCTCCAGCGACGGGCTCATCCCGGGGTGACCCGGCCCGGGAAGATCGTCGACCAGCCCATCCGGGAACCTTCCCGGGTGGGCTGTCCGTTGGAACGGACAGGCGGCGCGCCCAGATCGCTCTGAGCGCGGTCTCAGCCAGTCGCGATAGGCTCGCGGACAGCGACCTCCGCCCTCCCGGCGGACGCGCGGTACAGACGGTTTTGCAGAAAGGCGGCACGCACAGTGGCCAGGACGAGGTTCGCACCGGACCGGGGTCTGACCTCCCGGATGGTCTTCGTGATGTTCCTGATCGGGCTGTTGGCGGTCGTCTTCGTCGGCGCCCTGATCCTGTTCGTGCCGGCCGGCTACCTGCCGATCGTGCTGATCCTGGCCGCCGGACTGCTGTTCGCCCAGTTCTTCTTCTCCGACAAGATCGCCACCTTCGCCATGGGCGCGCAGGAGGTCACCCCGGAGCAGGCCCCCGAGCTGCACGCGCTGATCGACCGGCTGTGCGCCCTGGCCGACATGCCCAAGCCCCGGGTGGCCATCTCGCAGACCGACATGCCCAACGCCTTCGCCACCGGCCGCAGCCCGAAGAACGCGGTGATCTGCGTGACCACCGGCCTGACCCGCCGGCTGGACAACCAGGAGCTCGAGGGCGTGGTGGCGCACGAGCTGTCGCACGTGGCGCACCGCGACGTCCTGGTGATCACCATCGCCTCCTTCCTCGGCATCCTGGCCAGCCTGCTCGGCCGGATGGCGTTCTGGTTCGGCATCGGCGGGCGCGAGCGGGACCGGGACGGCGTGCCGGTCGAACTGGTGATCCTGCTGATCTCGGTGGTCACCTACGCGGTCTCCTTCCTGCTGATCCGCGGGCTCTCCCGCTACCGCGAGCTGGCCGCCGACCGCTCGGCCGCGCTGCTGACCGGCAACCCGTCCGGCCTGGCCTCGGCCCTGGTCAAGATCAGCGGCGACATGGGCCGGATCCCGACCGCGGACCTGCGCAAGGCCGAGCCGTTCAACGCCTTCTACTTCGCCCCGGCGTTCACCAAGGACTCCGTGATGGCCCTGATGTCCACCCACCCGACCACGGAGAAGCGGCTGGAGCAGCTGGGCCGGATCTCCCAGCAGCTCGGCCGCTGAGCCGCCGGCCCGCCGCCCGTTCCACTTGTGGAGTAAAGAACCATGGGTCTCTTCGACACCCTGCTCGGCCGGACCAAGCCGGTGCAGCCCAACCTGGACCAGCTGTTCGGCCTGTCCTCGGCCGCGCTGACCCTGGAGGCGGCCGGCGACTTCCGGCCGACCGGCTACGGCGCGGTCTGCTACCGCAAGGCCGAGGGCGGCGCGTTCGCCCAGGTCGAGGCGGAGGTGGAGCAGTTGCTGGAGGGGATCGACGGGCCCACGGTCGAGGTGTCCAAGGACAGCTACGGCTTCACCTGGCTGCTGTGCCGGCGCTCCCCGGAGGAGACCGCCGAGCTGGTCACCGACCTGCACGCGGTCAACTCCTCCCTGCAGGACAACGGCTTCGGCCCGTACCTGCTGTGCAGCCTGGTCTCCTTCGTCAACCCGGCCGGGCGCAAGCTGGCCCTGGTGTACCTGTACAAGAAGGGCACCTTCTACCCCTTCGCGCCGATCGCCGAGCCCAAGCGGGACACCGTGGTCGAACTCCAGATCAAGTCCCAGGTGGCCGACGACCTGCGGCTGGAGCCGGATCTGGCCCGCTGGTTCCCGGTCTGGGGCGCGCCCGGGCTGTAACCTCGCCGGAACCTTGTAACCGGCGCCCGTACAGCGTCACGCCTGTGCCACGAATCCCCATCCGGACTTGCACCGGACCGCGGGACACCCGCTACGCTCGGTCCGGTCACCACAGGATCGGTCAGCACAGGTGGAAGGACGGGGACCGCGTTGCCAGTCGAGCGGTATCACGAGGAGTCCGTCACCCCGCGGTCCGGGGCCGGACCGGGAGAGTCCGAAACCGCCTCGCCGCTGATACCGCCGCAACGCCGGGCCGAGGGGGACCCGGGCCAGGACAGCACCGCACCTCGGGGCGACGCGGGATCGGACGCCGAGAGGAAGGTCGCGCAAGCCTTGGACGGGCCCGCAGTACCCCAGCCGGACGACGACACCGGGCCCGCCGCCGAGCCGCCGCCCCCGGACCAGCCGGCCGGCCCGGCCGAGCGCACTCCCCGGCACAAGCCCTGGCCCTCGCCCCGGCAGCAGATCGCCACCGCGGTCATGGTGCTCGGCGCACTGACCACCCTGTTCCTGCTCGGCCACCGGTACCTGCCGGCCGCCAAGGGCGTGGACTCGCTGCTGGAGTCCTGGCTGCCCTGGCTGGCGATACCGATCGCGATGCTGCTGCTGATCGCGCTGGCCGTGCGCAAACCCCGGGCGCTGATCTCCTCCGCGGTCGCCGCGGCGGTCTGGCTGGCCGGGTACGGCCCGGCCCTGCTGCCGCGCGGCGGCGGCCTGCCGGCCCAGCTGCGGGTGTACAGCGTGGACGTCAACGGCCAGCCCGGCGAGCTGTCCCGGGCCGGCGCGATGGCGGTCGCCCAGCACGCGGACGTGGTCGCGCTCCAGGACGTGTACGGCAACCTGTCGAACTCCTCGGCCGAGGCCAGGCTGAACGCCGCCTACCCGAACAACGCCGCCTCCTCGAACTACCACGTCACCCAGTACGAGTTCGGGGTCTGGAGCAAGTACCCGATCGTCTCCTCCACCCCGATCGACCTGGGCACGAGCACCGCCGCGGCCGCCGGCGGCGGCCAGGGCCTGGTCGCGGACGGGCTGGCCCAGCAGGTCTTCGGCGCGCTGAAGGTCACCATCGCCACGCCCCAGGGCGACCTGGTCGTGTACGTGGTGCACATCCCGCAGCCGGTGCTCAACGACAACGGGTTCGCCAGCGCCCGCAACGCCGCGGTCACCCGGCTGGCCGCGGTGATCCGGGCCGACCCGGCCGGGAAGCTGATCGTGGTCGGCGACGTGAACATCGCCGCCACCGACCGCGAGTTCAGCGTGATCCAGCAGGATCTGAAGCTGACCTCCGCCCAGTCGGCCGCGGGCCGGGGCTTCGGCTTCACCTGGCCGGCCGAATTCCCCGCGGTGCGCCTGGACGACCTGCTCAGCCGCAGCGGCGTGACCGCGGTGCGCAGCGTGGTGATGCCGTCCATCGGCACCGGCAAGACCCACCTGCCGATACTGGTCGACCTGCACCTGTAGCGCGGGTAGGCCGGACCGCCAGACGACCGGGCCCGCCGACGGATGCCCATCGGCGGGCTCTCGGACTGCTCGTACCAAGACTGCGCCGGGCTACTGCGGCAGGGACAGCATGCGGGTGAGCGCGAGGTTGGCGTTGTGCGCGACGACCGGATCGACTGTGATCTGATTCACAGTCTTTCCGGCGACCAGGGACTCCAACGTCCACACCAGGTGCGGCAGGTCGATCCGGTTCATCGTCGAGCAGTAGCAGATGGACCGGTCCAGGAACATGATCTGCTTGTCCGGGTGCGCGTTGGCCAGGCGGCGGACCAGGTTCAGCTCCGTGCCGATCGCCCACGAGGTCCCGGGCTCGGCCGCGTCGAGCATGTCGATGATGTACTCGGTCGAACCCACGTAGTCCGCAGCCTCGACCACCTCGTACCGGCACTCCGGGTGGACCAGCACGTTCACCCCGGGCACCCGCTCGCGCACCTCGTCGACGGCGTCGAGGGTGAACCGACCGTGCACCGAGCAGTGCCCGCGCCACAGGATCATCTTCGCGGTACGCAGCTGCTCGTCGGTCAGGCCGCCGTTGGGCTTGTGCGGGTTGTACAGCACGCAGTCGTCCAGGCTCAGCCCGAGCCGGGTCACCGCGGTGTTGCGCCCGAGGTGCTGGTCCGGCAGGAACAACACCTGCTCGCCGCGTTCGAAGGCCCAGTTCAGGGCCCGCTCGGCGTTGGACGAGGTGCAGATCGTGCCGCCGTGCTCGCCGGTGAAGGACTTGATGTCGGCGGAGGAGTTCATGTACGAGACCGGCACGACCCGGTCCGCGATGCCCAGGTCGGTCAGCGTGTCCCAGCACTGGGCCACCTGCTCCGCGGTGGCCATGTCGGCCATCGAGCAGCCCGCGGCCAGGTCCGGCAGCACCACGGTCTGATTGGCCGAGGTCAGGATGTCGGCGGACTCGGCCATGAAGTGCACGCCGCAGAAGACGATGAACTCGGCCTCGGGGCGGGCCGCGGCGTCCCGGGAGAGCTTGAACGAGTCCCCGGTCACGTCGGCGAAGGCGATGACCTCGTCCCGCTGGTAGTGGTGGCCGAGCACGAACACCCGGTCGCCGAGCGCCGCTTTGGCCCGCGTGGCCCGTTGCACCAGGTCCGGGTCGCTGGGCGCGGGCAGGTCGCCCGGGCACTGCACGCCGCGCTCGCTGAGCGGGTCGGCGGCCTGGCCGAGCAGCAGCAGGGCCAGCGGGGTGGCGGCCGGCTCGGCGAAGCCGGCGGTGGTCGGGGCACTGGTTACGGACACGGGATCCCCCTTTTCGTCTAACTGACGCTAACTATCTTAGCGCACGTGTGCGAACACCTGCTCGGGCACCGTCCGCGCCGCCCGGAGCGGGGGCGCGGCCGGGCGGCGCGCACGGCCGGCAGGGTCACAAGACGGCTGCGGCCCGGCTCCGGCCCTGGCCGACTGTGCGACTATAGAGAGCGAGACCGCGGACGAGCCGCACCGGAGCACCGTGGAATAGCTGTGTGCCCGGCGGCGTTGACCATGGTCGAGTAGGGGTGCGAACCTCGAATCCAAACGACTCACGTGGCGAAGGCAGGGACACACCATGACGGTGGATGTGAACATCACCAAGCAGGACGGCATTCTCCTCACCGACGGGGCGGCGCTGAAGGTCAAGAACCTGCTGGAGCAAGAGGGCCGCGACGACCTGTCGCTGCGCGTGCAGGTCCAGCCCGGCGGCTGCTCCGGCCTGCGTTACCAGCTCTTCTTCGACGACCGCAGCCTCGACGGCGACGTGGTCTCGGACTTCGGCGGGGTCCAGGTCGTGACCGACCGGATGAGCGCGCCGTACCTGGTCGGCGCCACCGTGGACTTCGTGGACACGATCGAGAAGCAGGGCTTCACCATCGACAACCCGAACGCGACCGGCTCCTGCGCCTGCGGCGAGTCCTTCAACTAGGCCTCTCCCGGCGCCGGAAGGCCACCCACGGCTTACCGGCGGCATTCGGATTTCCCCCAGACCGCGCTTGCGCCCATCGGGCGAGGGCGCGGTCTTCGGCGTGGGCACAGGCAGTCAGGTCGATCGGCGACCGATCTCCGCCCGGCCGAAGCCAGGCGTCCCCGCCCGGCCGAGGGCAGGCGCGCCCATCCGGCGGCAAAGAAACAGGACCCCCGTGCGCGGCTACCCACAAGCTACGACGGGGGTCCTGCTTTCTTGCTGCGAAATCCGCATCCGGTGAGGGATCACGGGATGGCTGCCCGGATTTCGCCACTGCGTCCGCGCGGCCGGGGGGAGAGCGGCGCGGGCGCGGGTCTTGGGTGGTGGTCACATGTGCAGTTGTCCATTCGCCCCGATACTGCTCTGATACCCAGTCAGCGGGACTTCATCACAGTGGACAGCAGTTCCATTATGACGTCATTAGATGGAACGCGCGGACGCCGGCGAAAGGTTCCCGCCATCACTGCGGCAGTTTCGCGGACCCGGAGCCGAACACCGGCAGACCGTTGCCGTCGCCGACGCTGCTGTTGTCGGCGAGGTCGATCACCTGGCGGTTTCCGACCGGAGTGGTCAGGTGGGCCGGGAACGCGGTGACCCGCAGGAACAGCGGGCACGGGACGGCCTTGGCCGGCGGGATGTGCGCCAGGCCGATGCTGACCGTGCCGGACGTCTCCTGGACGACCACGTCGTACTGCCCGCACACGCCGCCGCCGGCCGCCGCGCTCACGTAGACCGTCATCCCGTCGCTGCTCTTGCTCACGCCCTGGAACGCGACCAGGGTGGCGCCGGCCGGGACCTTGGCGGCCTGGGCCTGCGGCGAGGCGATCGCGCCGCCCTGGCTCGCGGCCGGGCTGGTCGACCCGGCCGGACCGGTCGGCGCGGCGGTCGGCCCGGCCGTGGCGCTCGCCGAGGCGACCGCGCCGCCGGACCCGGACGAACCGGACGGGGTTCCCGCGGCGTTGGAGCCGTCCGCGCTGGACGAGGCCGAGGCGCAGCCGGCCAGGCCGACCAGCGCGGCGACCGCGAACGCGCCGGCCCACAGTGGGCGCGCGCCGGTCCGGCCCGGCCGGGCGCCGGCGGATTTCTGGGGCGAGTACATGTGACGGATCCCTTCGCACTGCCCACGGAGGTGTGGATTCTCAACTTCGATGTGCCGGGCGGGCCCCTGGTTCCCTTCGAAGGCGAAGATTTTTTCGGGAGCCGCCCGACCTGCGGTAGCGGGCACCGCGCGCGCCGTCGACGTTGTGCCCTGAGCGGCTAGTCTCCCACCCGGCGAGATTCATTCGTTCCGCTGCTCAGGGTTCTCAGTGCTCTCGGCGGATCAGATATGCCACAGCGGTCGCGTCCTTGCCCGCCACGGGTTCGGCGCCCAGATATGTATGGCCACGCAGTTCGCACCAGACCGGCAGATCCAGCCGGGCCGCAGCGTCGTCGGACCAGACCGCCACGGTCTGGCCGATCTCGACCGCGCTGATCCGCTTGGCCACCTCGATCACCGGGATCGGGCAGCGGCGGCCCAGCGTGTCCAGGACCAGGGCCGGAACCGGGATCGCGGCCGGATCCGCAGCCGGGCCGGCGACCGCAGCCGACGCGGAATCAGAGGATTCAGAAGTGGCCGCCGGCGCCGGTACCGCGCGTGAAGCAGCCTCAGCGCCCGACACGACACTAGAGCCTGATGCAGCCTCAGCACCCGACGACAAGACACCAGAACCCGAAGCAGCCTGCTCCTCCCGAACCGTCGGGGCGAGCGGCGCACCGAGCCGCAAGGACTCGATCAATCCGGGCAGCACGGCCAGGAACCGGTCGACTTCCTCGTCCGTGGCCCGCCACGGCAGGGAGACCCGGATGTTGCCCTGCGAGGGCGCGCCCATCGCCTCCAGGACATGACTCGGCGTCATCGTCGAAGCCGTGCAGGACGATCCGGACGACACCGCGAACCCGGCCTTGTCCAACTCGGTGAGCAGCGCCTCGCCGGAGACGAACCAGCTGGAGAAGGTCACCAGATGCGGGAGCCGGTCGACCGGGTCGCCGACCACCTGCACATCCGGGATCAGCGCCGCGAACGCCCGGATCCGGTCGGTCTGCGCGCGCTGCCGGGCCGCGACCTCACCGCGTTCGGCCGCCCGGGCCCGCAGCGCGGCCGCCGCGGCCAGCGCGCCCGGCACGTTCACCGGCCCGGGCACCCGGCCGCGTTCGCGCTCGTCCTCCGGATTGGCCGCGGCGAACCGGGTGCCCCGGCGCACCGCCAGCAGGCCGATCCCGGCCGGGCCGCCCCACTTGCGGGCCGAGCCGCACAGCACCGACCAGTGCTCCGGCAGATCCGCCCGGCCCAGCGAGGCGGCCGCGTCCACCAGCAGCGGCACGCCCGCCTCCACGCACAACGCCCACGCCTCCCCGACCGGCTGGACCGTGCCGACCTCGTGGTTCGCCGACTGCACGCAGGCCAGGGCGACCGGGCCCGCGGCCAGTGCGGCGGCCAGCGTGCCGATTTCCAGGGCGCCGAGCCGGGACACCCCGAGCAGCAACGGACCCCGCTCCGGGGCGGCGAACTGCGCGGCGTGCAGCACAGAGGAGTGCTCCACCGCCGTCGCCGCGATCCGCCCGCCGGTCCTGGCCCGCGCCCGGGCCACGCCCAGCACCCCCGCGTGCACCGCCGCCGTCCCGGACGAGGTGAACGCCACCTCGTCCGGCCGCGCGCCTACCACCTCGGCCACCGCCTCGCGCGCGGCGTCCAACACCAGCCGCGCGCGCCGGCCGGCATGGTACAACCGGTCCGGGTCGGCCCAGCCGTCCTCGAGCGCGGCCAGATAGGCTTCCCGGGCCACCGGGTCCATCGGTTCCCCGGCCGCCGCGTCCAGGAACACCGGGTCCGGAAAGAGTGCGGAGCTCATACCGCAGAGCCTGCCACACCGCGGCCCGCCCGCGGCCGCCCGCCCGCCGCGGGCGGCGCCCGAATAATCAGAACTGAACCTCTTCACCCGATCTGACCATTGATTAGCCCGTATGAATGAGCTCTCGCCACGGCCCTTCGCCACCGGGGGTACCTGGTCGCGAGAGGCTGGAGGGCCTGGAGTAGGGTTTGCCCGCAGAACGGCAATCCCTGCCCGCGCTGCGCGGGCGATGTGACCGGCGGTCAGGTCAGGCGCACGTCCGCCGGGCCCGGCCACCGGGCTGCCGCAAGAGCAGGACGAGACTTCGGGAAGGGTACGTTGAGTCAGTTAGGCTCCGAACGCAGGCCGCGCCCATCGGGCGTGCGAGCCGGTGCGTCAAGAAAGCGGCGTCTGATCGCCCGTACGGCGCTGGCCGGTGTCGTCCTGGTGGCGGCGTCCGGTTGCACCAATTCCTGGACCCGGCTGGGCTTTCCCAAGCCGGTGACCACCGAAGGCCCGACCATCCTGCGGCTTTGGCAGGGATCGTGGATCGCCGCGCTCGCGGTGGGCGCGCTGGTCTGGGGCCTGATTCTGTGGAGCTGCTTCTTCCACCGGCGCTCGCGCCACGGTATCGAGGTGCCCCCGCAGACCCGTTACAACCTCCCGCTCGAGATCCTCTACACGTTCGTGCCGATGGTGATGGTGGGAGTCCTCTTCTACTTCACCGCGCGCGACGAGTCGTCCCTGCTGGCGATCAACAACACCCAGTCGACCAGCATCAACGTGGTCGGCCGGCAGTGGAGCTGGTCGTTCAACTACAACTACGACGCGGCCACCGGGCAGGCCTTCCCGCAGGGCGGCCCGGCCGTCTACAACGCGGGCACCCCGGCCCAGCCCCCGGTGCTCTACCTCCCGGTGGGCGAGGAGGTCAAGTTCACCCTGACCTCCCCGGACGTGATCCACTCGTTCTGGATCCCGGCGTTCCTGTTCAAGCTGGACGTGGTCCCCGGCCGGGTCAACCAGTTCGAGCTGACCCCGACCCAGCTCGGCGTCTACCAGGGTGAGTGCGCCGAACTGTGCGGCGTGGACCACTCCCGGATGCTGTTCACGGTCGACGTGGTCACCCCGGCGCAGTACCAGGCCGAGCTGCAGAAGATGAAGGACGCGGGCGACACCGGCCAGCTGCCCATCGGCTGCGGTCCCACCGCCGGCGCCGGCGAGGACGGCATCCCGTGCCGGGTCGGTCCGATGGACGGAATCGGCGGCAAGAACGCGACAGGAGGGGTGGCCTCGTGACCACCGTGAACGACCCGGCGGTCGTCGGAGCGGCCCCCGCCGCCCGGCCGGCCGCGTCCGCCTACGGCCGCAGCGCGCCCGGCTCCGTGGTGATCAAGTGGATCACCTCGACCGACCACAAGGTCATCGGGTACCTGTACCTGATCACCTCGTGCGTGTTCTTCGGCCTCGGCGGACTGCTCGCCCTGCTGATCCGGACCGAGCTGGCCCGCCCGGGCCTGCAGATCCTGACCCCGGAGCAGTTCAACCAGGCGTTCACCATGCACGGCACGATCATGCTGCTGATGTTCGCCACCCCGCTGTTCGCCGGCTTCGCCAACGCGATCATGCCGCTGCAGATCGGCGCCCCGGACGTGGCCTTCCCGCGGCTGAACGCGCTGGCCTACTGGCTGTTCCTGTTCGGCTCGATCATCGCGGTCAGCGGCTTCCTGACCCCGCAGGGCGCGGCCGACTTCGGCTGGTTCGCCTACTCGCCGCTGTCCAACGCGATCCACTCCCCGGGCATCGGCGGCGACCTGTGGATCATGGGCCTGGCCCTGTCCGGCTTCGGCACGATCCTGGGCTCGGTCAACTTCGTCACCACGATCATCACCATGCGGATGCCCGGCATGACGATGTTCCGGATGCCGATCTTCGTCTGGAACACCCTGCTGACCTCCGTGCTCGTGCTGATGGCGTTCCCGGTGCTGGCCGCCGCGCTGTTCGCCCTGGAGGTGGACCGCCGGCTCGGCGCGCACATCTTCGACGCCAACAACGGCGGCGCGATCCTGTGGCAGCACCTGTTCTGGTTCTTCGGCCACCCCGAGGTGTACATCGTGGCGCTGCCGTTCTTCGGCATCGTCTCCGAGGTGCTCCCGGTGTTCAGCCGCAAGCCGATCTTCGGCTACTCGGGCCTGGTCTTCGCCACCCTGAGCATCGCCGGCCTGTCGGTCACCGTGTGGGCGCACCACATGTTCACCACCGGCGCGGTCATGCTGCCGTTCTTCGCCTTCATGACCTACCTGATCGCGGTGCCCACCGGGGTGAAGTTCTTCAACTGGGTCGGCACGATGTGGCGCGGTTCGCTGAGTTTCGACACACCCCTGCTCTGGTCGGTGGGCTTCCTGGTCACCTTCCTGTTCGGCGGGCTGACCGGCGTCATGCTGGCCTCCCCGCCGATCGACTTCGCGGTCCAGGACTCCTACTTCGTGGTCGCGCACTTCCACTACGTGCTGTTCGGCACGGTGGTCTTCGCGATGTTCGCCGGGTTCTACTTCTGGTGGCCCAAGTGGACCGGGAAGATGCTCGACGAACGCCTGGGCAAGGTGCACTTCTGGACCCTGTTCATCGGGTTCCACACCACCTTCCTGGTCCAGCACTGGCTCGGCGCGGAGGGCATGCCTAGGCGTTACGCCGACTACCTGGCCTCCAACGGCTGGACCACGCTGAACACGATCTCCACGATCGGCTCGTACCTGCTGGCCCTGTCGATGTTCCCCTTCCTGTACAACGTGTACAAGACGGCGAAGTCCGGCAAGCGGGTCACCGTGGACGACCCGTGGGGCTGGGGCCGTTCGCTCGAATGGGCGACCTCCTGCCCGCCGCCGCGGCACAACTTCACCTCGCTGCCCCGGGTCCGCTCGGAGTCCCCGGCCTTCGACCTGCACCACCCCGAGGTGGCGCTGATGGAGATCGAGAACGGCGAGCGCGGGCACGGAGCGAAGAAGTCACTCGCCCGGGAGCGGGCCGAGATCCGGAAGGCGGAGGGCGACCGATGAAGGCCACCTCGAAGATGTTCGCGGGCATCGCGGTGTTCCTGTTCGCGGACGTGATCGTCTACTGGATCATGTCGCACGACCCGACCGGGACCGCGGCGCTGGTCATGGCGCTCGGCCTGTGCGGCATGATCGCCTTCTACCTGATGTTCACCGCGCGCCGGATCGGCGTGGGCCCGGACGACCGGGACGACGCCGAGCCGGCCGAGGGCTCGGGCGAGCAGGGCTTCTTCTCCCCGCACTCCTGGTGGCCGATCGTGCTGGCCGGCGCCGGCGCGTTCACCTTCCTGGGCATCGCGGTCGGGTTCTGGCTGGTCTTCTTCGCCGTGCCGTTCCTGGTGTTCGCCGTGTACGGCCTGCTGTTCGAGTACTACCGGGGCGAGAACAAGCATTACTGAACCCACTATGCAGGGCCGGTACTGACTGTGTAACAACTCCCTACCAGGGGCTGGAGCGGGCTTCTCGCTCCAGCCCCTGGTCCGTATCCTGATCCGCGTTGGGACTCGTCGATGGGAGGAGACGGCTCAAGATGGCGCAGTTGTCAGGGATGACCCGGCGGCGGGCGATCCTCGGGGCGGCGATGGCCGCACCGGTGTTCACCGCCTTGGTCGCGGGGTTCGCGGCGGCCGGGAGCGCGGCGGCCAGTGTGGTGGCGGGGGCCGGGGCGAAGGTCGGGACCGGGGGCGGTCCGACCAAGGGCGCGGCGGCCACGCCGAGCGCCACCCCGACGCCGGTGCACTACCCGCCGGCCTCGGTGAACCTGGTGCCGGCCGACGGCGCGGCGAACGTGGACCCGTCAATCCCGGTGACGGTGACCGCGGCGAACGGGACGGTCACCAGCGTGCAGCTGAGCGGCGGCAGCGCGGGCGACGAGACCAGCGGCACGATGGCCGCGGCGAACACGACCTGGACCTCGAACGGCACGCTCGACATAGACACCAGCTACCAGCTCCAGGTGCAGGTCCTGGGCAAGGACGGCAAGACCGTCACGGCCACCTCGTCGTTCAGCACCCTCAAGCCCTCCTCCTCGCTCGGCGTGGACTCCATGTGGCCGGACGACGGCTCCACGGTCGGGGTCGGCCAGCCGATCCGGATCCGGTTCAACAACAGCGTCTCGCCGGAGTACCGGGCCGGCGTGGAGAAGGCCTGCGTGGTCACCACCACCCCGGCCGTCGCGGGCGCCTGGTACTGGGCCGACGACGACATGATGGACTGGCGGCCGAACGACTTCTGGGCGGTCAACACCAAGGTCTCGGTGGCGCTGAACCTGGAGGGCGTGCGGTCCGGGTCCAGCCGGTTCGGCGTGAAGAACCACTCGCTGGCGTTCACCGTCCGGGACACCGACCTGCGGCTGGTCGTCGACGCCAAGGCCTTCCGGGCCACCTGCTACGCCGACGGCTCGGACATCCGCAGCTGGCCGATCGACACCGGCAAGCCGGGGGAGACCTTCGTCACCTGGCAGGGCACCTTCTCCGTGCTGGGCAAGGGCAACCCGGTGGAGATGAAGGGCAACTACGGCCCGGGCGACACCTACGACGACGAGGTGGCCTGGGCCACCCAGATCACCTACTCGGGCACCTACGTGCACGCCGCGCCCTGGGACGGCGGGATCGGGCACGCCAACGACGACTCGCACGGCTGCATCCACTGCCGCACCGGGGACGCCGAGTGGTTCTACGACCAGGCGCACGTCGGCGACGTGGTCCAGGTGACCGGCACGAACAAGACGGTCGCGGTCACCAACGGGTTGTGCGACTGGACGCTGCCCTGGGCCCAGTGGCTGGCCGGCTCGGCCTACGGGGCCACGATGAACGGCACGCCGGTCTGACCCGGACCCGGGTTCCCGCCGGAAGAGACAGCAGACAGAGCGGAAAGCCCGCCGCGGCGGCCCCTCCAGGGCCGTGCGGCGGGCTTTGCCCGTAAGTCGGCATCCTTGCCGGCGGCGCCGGTCAGCGGGCCGTGGCGGCCACCCAGCGCTCCAGCACGTCCGCGGCCGCGCCGGAGTCGATCGCGGCCTCGGCCCGGGCGATCCCGGCGGCCAGCCGCTCGGCCAGCGGCGGCAGGGTGCCCGGGGCCAGCCCCAGCCCGTCCAGCGCGGCCAGGGCCGCCCCGGTCGACAGCAGCACCGCGTCCCGGACCGCGCCGGTCGCGCCGCCCAGCAGCTTGCGGGCCACCTCGGCGTTGAACGCCGCGTCCGCGCCGCGCAGCTCCTCGATCGGGGACAGCTTGATGCCCACCGAGCCCGGGTCGAACGTCTCCTCGACCACCGTCCCGCCGTGCGCGGTCCAGACCGTGGAGGTCCCGGTCACGGTCAGCTCGTCCAGCCCGTCGTCGCCCCGGAACACCAGCGCGGACACCCCGCGCCGGGCCAGCACGCCGGCCAGCACCGGGGCCATCCGGCGGTCGGCCACGCCCACCGCCTGGGCCTGCGGCCGGGCCGGGTTGGTCAGCGGGCCGAGCACGTTGAACGAGGTCGGCACGCCCAGTTCCTTGCGCGCGGTCGAGGTGTGCCGGAACGCCGGGTGGAACACCGTGGCGAAGCAGAAGGTGATCCCGGCCTCCATCGCCACCTCGGCCACCCGCTCGATCGACAGGTCCAGCCGCACCCCGAGCTGTTCGAGCACGTCGGCCGCACCGGAGGCGGAGGACGCGGCCCGGTTGCCGTGCTTGACCACCCGGGCGCCCGCGCCGGCCGCCACGATCGCCGACATGGTCGAGATGTTCACCGTCCGGGCCTGGTCGCCCCCGGTGCCCACCACGTCCAGGATCGGCCCGGGCACGTGGCACGGCCCGGCGTGGGCGAGCATCGCCGCGGCCAGGCCCTCGACCTCCGCCACGGTCTCGCCCTTGGCTCGCAGCGCCACCGCGAAGCCGGCGATCTGCACGTCCGTGGCCCCGCCCGACATCACCTGGTTCATCGCCCAGGAGGTGGCCGCGGCGGACAGGGACTCGCCGCGGATCAGGCCCCCCAGGACGAAGGGCCAGGAGAACGACTCCTCCGTTGCCACCGTCATCGTTCCAGGCCCTCCTTCCGCTTCGTCGAATACCGGATCCGCTCCGGCGCAGGGGTCAGGCTAGCCGAGTAATTCCGAACTCTGGCGCCCAGGGTGAGTTGCCGGGTGGCACATCGGGGTGTAGGTGGTGAGTGTGCACGGCGAAACGGCTCAGCGGCAAGTCTGGGCGTGCGCCGGGGCCGACCGCATACTCGTTTCGTCTGTGGTCGGCCCCGGCGTGCGGCCAGGCGCCGCCGATCAGGCGTTTCGCCGCGCCAGAGTTCGGAATTACTCGGCCAGCCGAGCGCGCAGCAGCGAGGCACTGAGTTCCGCCAGCCGGACCGGGTCGATCGGGTGCGGCACGATCGCGTCGGCCCGGGCCCAGGTGGCCAGCCAGCCGTCCTGCGCCCGGCCGGTGAGCACCAGCAGCGGCGGGCAGTGGAAGATCTCGTCCTTCAGCTGCCGGGCCACCCCGATCCCGCCGGCCGGGACCGCCTCGCCGTCCAGGATGACCAGGTCGATCCGCGCGTTCGGGTCCTTCGCGCTCTTGTCCATGGCCGCGATCACGGCCGGCTCGGTGGCGCACTCGAACACCGACACCTCGGGCAGGTCGGCCGCCGGGCGCCGGCCCAGGGCCAGCCGGATCTGCTCCCGGACCCGGGCGTCGTCGCTGTAGACGAGCACCGTGACGCTGGTCGGCGGGGCCGACGCGGGCGCACCGGGTGCGGTGGACGTGCTTCCAACCATCAGATCTCCTCGACGTCGTGACCCGGCCCGGAAAGCCGGAGGCTGCGCGTCACCCAGGGTAGGCCGCTGATCGGCAAAGGGGTAGAGCCGCAACCGGCTAACAATCGGGTAACGAACCCGGACGGCGCCGGCGCCACTCCATCGGCCGAATCTCGGGTGTGTCAGCCCGTTGCCGCCCCAGCCCGGGCGATTCGCGGCACACGGGTGAAACAAACCATCCATTCGGGGTAATTCGGCTGCTTGCGCCCACCGTGAAAAGCGGTTCACACCCGGGCGCAAAACCCAGTGCCGCTCAGCCGAACCCCTTGCCCCGGCGTCCGAAACACCCTACTCACCCGTCTTGCCGCACTATATCCGACCGGCCGTCAGCCGCCGGGCGCCAATACGGGGACCCCCTTCGCATGGCCGGAACAGGGAGGGGCAATAATGGCCGCCGTGGCGACAGCAACTGCAACCCAAGCCGCACCCGTTCCCCGGGTGCCCAATCGGCCCAACCTGACCAGCGTCGGTACGATCGTCTGGCTGGCCTCCGAGCTGATGTTCTTCGCGGCCCTCTTCGCGATCTACTTCACCCTGCGCTCGGTGGACGGGGACGCCTTCTTCAAGGCGAACGCGGTCCACCTCAACGTGCCCCTGTCGACGGTGAACACGATCATCCTGGTCTCCTCCTCGTTCCCGTGCCAGTTCGGCGTGTTCGCGGCCGAGCGGCACCAGGTCAAGCGCCGGGGCCCGCTGTGGAGGTTCTGGGGCAAGAACTGGGGCATGCGGGAGTGGTACGCGCTGGCGTTCCTGCTCGGCGCGGTCTTCATCTCGCTCCAGGTCTACGAGTACTCCTCCCTGGTCCGCGACGGGCACCCGATCTCGGAGAACGCCTGGACCAGCGCCTTCTACCTCGCCACCGGCTTCCACGGTCTGCACGTGACCGGCGGGCTGCTCGCGTTCCTGGTGGTGCTGGCGCGGACCTACAAGGCCCGCCGGTTCACGCACGACCAGGAGATCGCAGCGGTCGTCGTGTCCTACTACTGGCACTTCGTCGACGTGGTATGGATCGGTCTGTTCTTCGTCATCTACGTGCTCAAGTAATTGGGACGCCGAGCCTCAAAGGGACCTGAAAAGTCGTGAAAAAGATCTCCACACGGCGACGCCACCCATTGGCGGCGTTCGTCGTTCTCACCCTCGCACTCGCCTTCGCCGGCGCGCTGTACTCCGCGCTGATCTCCCCGTCCGCCAACGCCGACGCGGGCGGCGCCTCGCTGGCCCAGCAGGTCCAGCAGGGCAAGCTGCTCTACATCAACAGCTGCTCGGCCTGCCACGGGATGAACGTGGAGGGCAGCAGCAACGGCCCGTCGCTGATCGGCGTCGGCTCGGCCTC
The DNA here is from genome assembly GCA_035943635.1 of Actinocrinis sp. Lineage (GTDB taxonomy): Bacteria > Actinomycetota > Actinomycetes > Streptomycetales > Catenulisporaceae > DASZBX01. The sequence goes on from DASZBX010000014.1 coordinate 27,049, forward strand.
GGTGGACTTCCAGATGAGCACCGGCCGGATGCCCGCGCAGCAGCCCGGCGCGCAGATCCAGGCCAAGCCCGGCAACGCGCTGGACCAGTACAGCCAGCAGCAGATCGACGACATCGCGGCCTACGTCCAGTCGCTCGGCGGCGGCCCGGCGATCCCGGCGTCCAGCCAGTACGCGACCGAGTCCAACATGGTCGCGCTCGGCGGGGTGCTGTTCCGCACCAACTGCACGCAGTGCCACAACTTCGCCGGTGAAGGCGGCGCGCTGACCAACGGCGCCTACGCCCCGGCCCTGGTGCAGACCGCGCCGGTCAACATCTACGAGGCCATGCTCACCGGCCCGCAGAACATGCCGGTCTTCAACGACAGCGTGCTCTCCCCGGCCGACAAGCAGGCGATCGTCTCCTACATCGTCGCCGACCGCAACGAGCCGAACCCCGGCGGCGCGGGCCTGGGCCGCCTCGGCCCGACCTCCGAGGGACTGTTCCTGTGGACCGCGGTGCTCGCGATCCTGCTCCTGCTGGCGGTCTGGATCGCGGCGCACACCACCAAGGCCTCCGCCGAGCGGGTCGCCCAGGCGGCCGCCGCGAAGTCGAAGTCGGAGAAGTAACCCATGGACGAAGAGATGACCCACTCAGACGAACTGGCCCACTCCGGCCACGACGGCGGCCACGGCCACGGCAGCGCGCTGGAACTGCGCGAGGACCCCTTCGGCGACCCCGGCCTGCCCGAGCACCGCCCGCGGCTGACCGACATCGACGAGCGGGCGGCCCGGCGCTCCGAGCGCCAGGTCTCGCTATTGTTCGTGGTCTCCGCGCTCGCCGCGATCGGGTTCTGCGTGGCCTACACGCAGATCCCGAACAACAAGATCGTGGACTTCTTCCCGCTCGGCCAGGTCGGCGCGTCCAACCTGGTCCTCGGCCTGCTGCTGGGCACCTCGCTGTTCGCGATGGGCTCCGGCGCGGTCTACTGGGCCCGGACCCTGATGACGGACGTGGAGTTCCCGCAGGAGCGCCACCACCTGGAGTCCGACCCGGCGGACAAGGCCGAGGCGATCGCCGAGTTCCAGCTCGGGGTGGCCGAGTCCGGGTTCACCACCCGGCCGCTGATCCGGCGCACCCTGCTCGGCGCGATGGCGGTGCTGCCGCTGCCGGCCCTGTGGATCCTGCGCGACCTCGGTCCGCTGCCGGGCACCTCGCTGCGCCAGACGGCCTGGAAGGCCGGCGAGCTGATCATCAACGACAACACGGTCTCCCTGGACGGCACCACCGGCCAGGGCGTCAAGCCCGAGGACATCCTGATCGGCTCCCTGGTCAGCGCCCGGCCCGCCGCCGCGCTGACCGCGGGCGACGACTTCAACGACATGATGATCAAGTCGTCCATCCTGCTGGTCCGGATGGACCCGGCGGACATCAACTCGCAGCAGGAGCGGGACTGGGGGGTCGACGGCATCGTCGCCTTCTCCAAGATCTGCACCCACGTCGGCTGCCCGGTGCAGCTGTACGAGCAGCAGACCCACCACATGCTGTGCCCGTGCCACCAGTCCACGTTCGACTTGTCCGACGACGGCAAGGTCATCTTCGGCCCGGCGGCCCGCTCGCTGCCGCAGCTGCCTATCACGGTCAACTCCGACGGCTACCTGGTCGCGGTGAGCGACTTCGACGCGCCGGTCGGCCCGAGCTTCTGGGAGCGTGGCTAGCAATGGCGACGGACAATCCGTCGGTGACCCCGTACACCGGGACCCCGACCACGATCGGCGGCAAGGCCGCCGACTACCTGGACCAGCGCCTGGGCATCGCCGGGGTGGCCAAGAAGAACCTGCGCAAGATCTTCCCGGACCACTGGTCCTTCATGCTCGGCGAGATCGCGCTGTACAGCTTCATCATCCTGCTGCTGTCGGGTATCTTCCTGACCTTCTTCTTCACCCCGTCGATGAACGAGGTGACGTACAACGGCTCGTACACGCCGCTGGACGGCATCAAGATGTCCGAGGCCTACGCCTCGACCCTGAACATCTCGTTCGACGTGCGCGGCGGCCTGCTGATGCGCCAGATCCACCACTGGGCCGCCCTGGTCTTCGTGATGGCGATCACCGTGCACATGCTGCGCATCTTCTTCACCGGCGCGTTCCGCAAGCCGCGTGAGCTGAACTGGCTGATCGGTTTCACCCTGTTCGTGATGGCGCTGCTCGAAGGCTTCTGCGGCTACTCGCTCCCGGACGACCTGCTGTCGGGCACCGGTCTGCGGATCGCCGACGGCGTGGTGCTCTCGATCCCGATCGTCGGCACGTACGTGTCCTTCTTCCTGTTCGGCGGCCAGTTCCCCGGCGACGTGGTGATCCAGCGGCTGTTCACGATCCACATCCTGCTGGTCCCCGGCCTGATCCTGGGCCTGATCACCGCGCACCTGATCCTGGTCTTCTACCAGAAGCACACGCAGTGGTCCGGTCCGGGACGCAACGAGCAGAACGTGGTCGGCCTGCCCCTGATGCCGGTCTACATGGCGAAGGCGGGCGGCTTCTTCTTCCTGGTCTTCGGCGTGATCGCCTTCATCGGCGGCCTGGTGACGATCAACCCGGTCTGGCTGTACGGGCCGTACGTGCCCAACCAGCTGACCGCCGGCTCCCAGCCCGACTGGTACATCGGGTTCCTGGAGGGCGGGCTGCGCATGATGCCCAACCTCGAATGGAACTTCTGGGGCCATACGCTCTCGCTCAACGTGCTCGTTCCATCGCTGATCATTCCAGGGGTCTTGTTCACCGGCCTGGCGGTGTATCCATTCCTCGAGGCCTGGATCACCGGGGACAAACGCGAGCACCACCTGCTGGACCGGCCGCGCAACATGCCGACCCGGACCGCGATCGGCGTGGCGGGCTGCACGTTCTACGGCATCCTGTGGTTCAACGGCTCGAACGACATCATCGCGACGCACTTCCATCTGTCGCTGGAGTCGATCACCTGGGCCTGCCGGATCCTGATCTTCCTCGGCCCGGCGTTCGCGTTCTGGGCGACCAGGCGGATCTGTTTCGGACTCCAGCGCGCGGACCGGGACAAGGTGCTGCACGGCCGGGAGTCGGGCACCATCGTGCGGTCCGCGGAGGGCGAGTTCTCCGAGATCCACACCCCGCTGACGGACGGCGACCGGTACAAGCTGACCTCGCACGAGGTGCACCGCCCGCTGACCCTGACCGAGACCGCGGACTCGAACGGAGTGCCCGCCCCGCGGGTGCGCCGGGCCAAGCTGCGGGCCAAGGCCACCCAGTGGTACTTCGGCGAGCGGATCGAGAAGCCGAGCGTCGAGGAGTACCACGACGCGATCACCGGCGGCCACCACTAGGCCGCAGGGCGTTCGCCCGGTAAGACCGGTTTGCCAGTCGCCACACGACTGAAGGGCCGCCGCTCCCCCGCGAGGGGAGCGGCGGTTCTGTCGTTCGGGGGATTTTGTGCGTCCGGCGCGGGGTCAGTCCAGGCCCAGCGCGAACGCGGCGTCGAGGTCGCTGGAGGAGTACGCGCGGAAGGCGATGTGCGTCTCGCTGTGCAGCACGCCCGACACCTTGTTCAGCCGCCCGGGGATCAGCTCGGCCAGTTCCTCGTGCTCGGGGACCTTCACGATCGCGATCAGATCCCACTCGCCGGTCACCGAGAAGACTTCGACCACCCCGTCGAGCGCGGCGATGGCCTCGCCCGCCTCGGGGATGCGGTCCACCTCGGCCTTGATCATGACAATCGCGGTAATCATGCCGCCACGGTATCAATCCGCCGGAGGTTGCGGGTAGCGGTACGGCAAGGGATTGCCGCCGCCGACGAGGGACGGCGCCGGTGCGGTCCCGGCCGGGTGTAGCCGTCCGGCACGGTCGAGCGCGGCTGTGAGCACGGACACGATCGGGTTTTTCGGCGGCCGGGCGGGGAAAGTGCACACTACCCGACCCGGGGCCGCGCGGGCCCGGACCGGGGCGCCCGGCCCGGCGGCGGTCGGCCGCAGAGCGAATATGGCGATGTTCAATACGATAAGTGCGTACGTGACATAAGCTGTGCGCCTTAAAGGGTTCTTGTCATAGACCGGGATGACCATGGGTCAGATCGGCCCGGCGGTCCCGCGTCGCCGCACCGGCGGCGCGCCGTGGGGCGCCGGAAATGGGCGGCGCCAAACCGGAATGGACCGTCTAATCTTGGAGTCGGACGAAAATGCCGGAAAGTGCGGCATACCGAGCTGTCCCGTGTGGTGCTGGGCGAAACGAGGAGTGGGAAGTGGACAGCGGCAGCGGTGCGGAGCGTACGGCCGGCCTGGCCGACGCGGCCGGGACACCGCTGGAGGATGCGCCCGGGCCCTGGTCCGGGCGGGATCCCGAGCTGTCCGGGCCGCAGGCGGAGCCGGGAGCCGGGTCTGCGGAGGCGGCCGGTTACGCGGCGGGCTTCGAGTCGGCGGCGGGTCCTGAGCCCGATGCCGGTTCTCATGGCGACGCCGAGGCCGACGCCGACCCTGACGCCGAGGTCTATGCCGACGCCGAGTCCGACGCCGTGATCCGTGGCGATGCCGATGCCGATGCCGATGACGGCGATGCGGCCGGCCCCGATCTGAACGTGGACCCCGGCTCCGGCCCCGAGGCGGACGAGCCGCGGCTGACCGAGCCGCTGGCCGAACCGGTCCGGCTCCAGGTGATCGCGCTGGCCGCGGAGACCGTGGGCCTGCTGCCGGCGGTCCAGGTACCCACCTCGCTGCGCCCGTTCGCCAAGTTCACCCCGGTCAAGCGGGCCAAGCTGGCCGCCACCCCGCTGGCCGCCGCGCTGGAGGCGGACCCGGTCTTCCGAGAGCGGATCGCGGACCGGCTGCGGCTGGCCTTCCCGCAGATCGTCGAGGCGCTGGAGCAGGGCCGGGTGCCCGCGGCGGCCGAGCCCCGGGACGTGGCCGCGATCGCCTACGTGCTGCGCCCGGACGGCTGGCCCGAGGTGGTCGAGCAGGCCGGCCGGGCCGCGATGGCGGCCGAGCGGACCGTGGCCGACGAGCACCTCGGCGACGAGGTGGCGCGGCTGAAGACCGAGCTGGACCTGGTCCGCGAGCACGCCAAGCACGAGGTCGAGCGGATGCGGTCCGAACTGGCCGGGGTGCGCCGCGAGGAGGAGTCGCTGCGCCGCCGGATCCGGCAGCTGGAGGCGGACATGCGCCGGGCCCAGCACGCGGCCCGCCAGGCCCTGGCCGAGTCGGCCCGGGTGCGGGCCGAGGCCGAGACGGCCGTGTCCCGGGCCGAGTCGGACCTGCGCCGGGCCCGGGGCCGGGCCAGCGAGGCGGAGAGCGCGCTGGACGGGGTGCGCCGGGTGGCCCGGGAGCAGCGCAGCGCGGACGAGGTGCGGCTGCGGCTGCTGCTGGAGACGATCAGCGAGGCGGCCACCGGCCTGCGCCGGGAACTGGCCCTGTCGCCGACCGACCAGCGCCCGGCCGACTCGGTGGACGCGGTCCGGCCGCAGGAGCCGGGCACCGGGGACATCCCGGGCCGCGCCCGGGAGAGCGACGACCCGGCCGTCCTGGACGCGCTGCTGTCGCTGCCGCGGGTGCACCTGGTGGTCGACGGCTACAACGTGACCAAGACCGGCTATCCGGCCCTGTCCCTGCACGAGCAGCGGGTGCGCCTGCTGCGCGGCCTGGGCGCGGTGGCGGCCCGCACCGGCGCCGAGGTGACCTGCGTCTTCGACGGCGCGCAGCTAGGCGGGCCGGTGCCGGTGCCCCGGTTCAAGGGCGTGCGGGTGCTCTTCTCCAACCCGGGCGAGATCGCGGACGAGCTGATCCGCCGGCTGGTCGCGGCCGAGCCGCAGGGCCGGCCGCTGGTGGTCGTATCGTCGGACCGCGAGGTGGCCGAGGGGGTACGCCGTTCGGGCGCACGCCCGGTCCCGGCCCTGATGCTGGTCAAAGCGCTCGCCCGCGGCTGACCAGCCCGTCGGCCGGGCCTGGCGGGGCTTGTGGTGATCACTCCAACGAGTGAAGGGTTTTGATAAACCGGCCCTGGCATGGGTAGTTTGCGCCGTGGTCGGAAAGGAGACCGCCGACATGGCGCCTCATAAACGTACGACGAAGTTCGCCGTGGCCAGGCTGGGGATGACCGGAGTCGCGGTCGCCCTGCTGCCCGGCCTCGGACTGCCCGGCGGCCAGGCCCTGGCCGCGGCCGGCGGGCCGGGCGCGGCCCCGGCGGGTGCCGCCCAGCCGGGTGGTGCGGTGGGCCGGGGTCCGCAGGGCGGCGGGCAGGATTCCGGTGGGTCGCAGAGTGGGAACGGGCCGGCCGGATCGGGGGCGGGTGCTCCGCAGTCCGGGTCCGGCGGGTCCGGCGATACCGGTGGTTCCGGCGGGCCGAACGGCTCCGGCGCTCCGGCCGGGCCCGGCGCTTCCGGCGCTTCCGGCGCTTCCGGCGGACAGCAGCACGGCGGTACTTCAGGCAGCGGGTCCGGCGGTAGATCCGGGAGCGGCCGTTCCGGCGGCCGACCCGGTTCCGGCCCGGGCGGCTCGGCCGGTGGCGGGTACGGGTTCGGCCGCCCGGGCGGTTTCGGTGGTCCCGGTGGTCCCGGCGTCCCCGGCGGCCCGGGCGGCCCGGGCGGCCCGGGCGGCCCGGGCGGCCCCGGTGGCCCCGGTGGCCCCGGCTCCGCCCCGAGTCGGCCCGGACCGCCGCAGTCCGGGTCGGCGGGCAGGCCGGGCGGATCGGTGCCGAACGTCTCCCAGACCTGGGCCGCGAAGGCGTGGGCGGCCCAGTCCGGCGGGGCCTCGCCGTACGACCCGGCCCTGTCCGCGGCGCCGCTGCCGGGCGAGAACACCGCGAAGTCCCGGATCTCCCAGCTCTACCAGCAGGCCGAGGCCGCCACCCAGGCGTTCGACGCGGCCCAGGAGCAGGCCGGCAAGATCCAGCTGATGCTGTCCGGCGAGACCTCCCAGGTGCAGCAGCTGCGCACCCGGCTGGCCGCGCTGACCACCGGCCTGGGCCGGCTGGCCGCGCAGCAGTACCGCGGCGCGGGCGTCGACCCCGAGGTCACCCTGATGCTCTCCGCCCACCCGGACGCCTTCCTGGCCGAATCCGAGCTGCTCAGCCAGAACGAGGCCGCGCAGCAGCTCCAGCTGCGCACGGTGCTCACCGACCAGGCCGCCCTGTCCAGCCTCGACGCCGAGGCCGGCCGCCAGCTCGCCGACCTGCGCGCGCAACAGGCCACCGTGACCGCGAACCGCACCCTGATCCAGGGCGAACTGTCCGCGGCCCGCCACCAGCTCGACGGCCTGCCGAGCCCCGAACGCCTCCAGGTCTCCGCCGCCCTGGCCCGCGGCGACGACGGCAACGGCCAAGGGACCACCGTCCCGGCCCAGGCGCCCACCCTCGGCTCGCTGCTGCAGGCCGTGGCCGCGGTCGCCGACGGCGGCGCCTCCGACCCGTCCGGCGGCGGCGCGGCCGCAGGCTCCGGCCCGGACTCCGACCGGGTGCTCAAGGCGGTCAGCGCGGCGTACTCGGAGCTGGGCAAGCCGTACGTCTGGGGCGCCACCGGCCCGAACGACTTCGACTGCTCCGGCCTGACCCAGCACGTCTGGGCCGCCGCCGGAGTGGCCCTGCCGCGCACCTCGGAGGAACAGGCCGACATCGGCGCAGCCATCCCGCTCTCCCAGATCCAGCCCGGCGACCTGGTCGTCTACTTCTCCGGCCGCACCCACGTGGCGCTGTACGTAGGCCAGGGCCTGGTGATCCACGCCCCCCGCCCCGGGTCAGTGGTCCAGTTCGCCGGCCTGACCTCGATGCCGATCAACAAGATCGTCCGCCCGGCGGGGTGAGCTGCGGCGGCCGCTGTAGATTCTCGCGCTTCTTTTTCGCGCAAGCGGAAGATGTTGATCTTCGTTAGTGAGGGTCATCGGGTGTCGGGTGTTGCTTCGTGGGAGCGGCCAATCGGGTGTGCGCGATGTGCGCCGCGTCACGGACAGGCCGCTCTCGGGCGTCCAGGAACGGCGTGATTGCCACAGCGAGGTCTGCGCGGATCTCTCGGCACGCCAGTACGGCGTTACGTTCGTCTTCGTCTTCAAAGGGCTCGGTATCGTCGCCTTCGCCGTATGTGGCGGCGTCGCCCACCCGGCCGAGCCACGCGATCAGCGACGCTCTCAACGGGCGAGTTCTCTCGTCCCAGGGAAATGCGCTCTCGTGGGGTGCATCGGTTCGCGGGCCGGTGAGGACTCCGGCGATGAACAGTGCGGCCGGAGCCGTTGCGGAGTAGAGCGAGTCCTGGTGCAGGACTGACATGTCCAACTGGGCCAGTGCGTGGGCCTGCACGTGCGGTCTCGGGTCGAGTAACTCCATCAGCCGGTCGGGTGTGTCGGTGGCGACACCGTAGGCATGCCCGGGGCGCGCCCAGTCGGTGTCTTCGAGAATCGACCGTGGCGAATGCACCTGACGATGGTCTCGACGTGTCCGGCCGAGGTCAAGCCCTCGTGGTTGCCGACGTGCACGGCAGCCGGTGGCCGACACGGGCCGAACTGGGGATCGAGTACTTCACCGCACGGCCGAAGAAGGAAGAGCGCCACTGCACCGCGCGTCACGCCGTAGTAAGCCACCCCACCAGCAACTCCACCCGCTGCTCGGCGAACTCCGGCGGCAGCCGTCCGGCCCGGGACAGGGTGACCAGCCCGTGCAGGGAAGCCCAGAACACCTCGGTGAACAGTCCCGGGTGCACACCGTCCCCAGCGACCTCGCTGAGGCTCTCCAGCAGAGCCGTGAAGGCATCCTTCATCTGTTCCGGGGTGTCGTCCACCGCGAACGGCAAGCCGCCGTCGAGCTGGAACATGGCGTCGTAGACCGCCGGGTTGCGCTGGGCGAAATCGAGATAGGCGCGGGCCAGGGCGGTGACCCGGCCGCGTGAACCCTCCGCGGCGCCGGTCGCGGCCCGTACCGCCGCGGCGAGCTCGACGGCGCCGTCGAGGGCGACGGCGCCGATGATCTCGCGTTTGCCGCGGAAATGGCTGTAGAGCACCGGCTGGCTGTACTCGATCCGCTCGGCCAGCCGGCGGACGGTGACCGCGTCCCAGCCCTGCTGCTCGGCGAGTTCGCGGGCCGTGGCCACGATGAGGCGTTCGCGGTCCGCCCGTTCGCGCTGCTTGCGTTCCTGTACCGGCATGCATCGATTCTAGCACCGCTAGACAATCGAGCGGAAATAGTTCTAGCATTGCCCCATCATCTAGCAACACTAGATTCTCGGAGGGGTACCATGCTCGACGCACTCGAGGTCTTCACCACCGTGGTTGTCGGCCTGATGGTGGGGGTGGAGTTCTCCGTCGCCTTCGTCATCAACCCGATCCTCTACGCGCTCCCCAGCGACAGCGCCCTGCAAGGCCGTACCCACGGGGCCCGGATGCTCGGCGCCGTGATGCCGTTCTGGTACATCGGCTCGCTCGTGCTCAGCGCGGTCTGGGCCGTCGCCGGATGGCACCATCACGGCGCCGACCTCGTCGTCATCGCCGCCGGGCTGCTGATCCTCAGCGTGATCATGTCGATCCTGCTGCTCGTCCCGATCAACAACCGGACCAAGAACTGGACCGCCGAGAACCTGCCCGCCGACTGGAAGCAGCAGATGACCAGCTGGGACCGCTTCCACTACGTCCGGGTCGCCGTCATCATCGCCGCCTTCGCCCTGCTCGCCGCCGCCCTCCGCTGAGCCGCGGGCCGCTCGGCTACCGGCCGGGCCACTGCCACGCGGGCACGGCCCGGATGGGGTGCAGCTCGGAGTCGTCCTCGGCCCACGAGTTCTGCTGGGCCACCTGCGCGCCGAACTGGACGTGCGCGCGGACGGCGGCACGGAACGACTCGTCGTCCGGCAGGCCCGCCTCGTCCAGGACCTCGAGGTAGAGCGCGACGAACCGGTCCCATGCTGCGCGAGCACGAGATCGACATGCTGGCCACCCGGCTCCCGGGCACCGACTCCGATCTGACGGTCGGCCCACTACTCTCCCGCGAACCGCGCGCGCTGCTCGTCGCCCGCACCGACCCGCTCGCCCGGCGCCAGGCGGTCACCCTGGAGGACTTCGCCGACCGCCCGGTGTCGGACAATCCAGCGTTCCCCGCGAGATGATGAACGCCCTGATCCCGCCGAGCACGCCGTCCGGCCGGGTCACGAGCCGCACCCTGGAGGAGATGCTGATCTCCATCGCGGCGGGCAAGCAGGTGCACCCGACAGTCCCCTCCTTCCTCGAATACCACGCGCACCCGGGCGTGGTCGGCATCCCGATCACCGGTCTGCCGCCGTCGCTCACCGCGTTGGTCTGGCTCGACGCCGACCGGTCGCCCAAAATCGAGGCGTTCGCGCGGGTGGCCGAGGAAGTGCTCGGGCAGACGTACAGCTGATCGGCCGCCGCTAGGCGGTGTTTGGGAATGTCTCAAGGCGCGAATCCGGTGATCGCCGTCGCCTGGCCGCACCGCACGCAACGGCACAGACGACCGAGTATGAGCCGTCCCGTGCGGCGCACCCATGCTCGGCGCCGACCAGACTCGCCGCACCTACCAGCACAAACCGGCGGTCATGCCGTGGCCTTGACACATCCCCAAACACTGCCTAGACGAGTTGTTCCGGATTCTGGCGCCTGAGCCGAGTTGCTGGTTGATGCGCTGACCTGCTGGGTGAGTGCGCACGGCGAAACGGCTCAGCGGTGGTGGCTGGGCGTGCGCCGCGGTCGGCCGCATACCTTTGTCGTCTGCGGTTGGCCGCGGCGTGCGGCCGGGCGCCGCCGATCAGGCGTTTCGCCGCGTCAGAATTCGGAACAACTCGTCTAAGCGTTCGCGGCGAGACTCACCGCTCCGCGGCAGGCCACGGTTCGTCCACCTCGACCGGTGCGGCGCAGTCGATGCCGGGCACGGCGAAGCCGTAGAGCTGCCGGACCTGGGTGCTGAACCACGCGAGGTCGGCGAGTTCGGCGATGTTGTCCGTGTCGGCCTTCTGCCACCGCTCGGCGACCGCGTCCTGCACCTCGGGATCGAGCTCCCAGGTGTCCAGGCGCACCCGGCCCTGGTCGTCCGTGGCCGGCGGCCGGCCGTCGACGAGCTGGTCCCACAGGCTCGTGAGCTGCGCGATCGGCGAGAGCATGCGGTCGCCCAGGACCTCGCGCAGCAGGCTGACGTACAGGGCGATGCCGGGGATGGCGGTCGAGGCCTGGGTCACGGCGGCGCCGTTGACCGAGGTCAGCGCGCGGCCGCCGACCTGCTCGGCCAGCTGGGCGGACAGGTCGCGGGCGGTGCGCTCCAGGTGTTGTTTGGCCGCGCCGATGGTGCCCTCGCGGTAGAGCGCGGCGGTCAGCGGCGAGCCGATGTAGGACAGCGCCACCGTGGTGAAGCCGTCGGCGAGCAGGCCGCGCCCGCCGAGGTGGTCGATCCAGCGCCGCCAGTCGTCCCCGCCCATCACGCTGATCGTCTGGGCGATCTCGTCGTCCCCGGCCGGCTGCGTCTCGAGCTCGGTGACCTCGGTCCCCGTCTCGCCGTCGAAGGCGAGGGTCTTGGTCCGGCTCGGGCCGCCGATCGGCTTGAGCACCGAGGAGTAGACGGTACCGGTGTCCGGGTCGGTGCGGCGCGGGGCGGCGACCGAGTAGACCAGGTAGTCCAGCCGTCCGCCGAACCGGTCCTGCAGGAGTTCGGCGACCTGGTCCTTCACCGGGTCGGAGAAGGCGTCGCCGTTGAGGAAGACGAAGTCGTGCCCGTGCGCGCGCACGAGCCGGTCGGCGGCGGCCGTGCGGTACCAGCCGGCCGTGCCGGTGCGCCGGTCCGGGCCCTTCTCGAACGCGACGCCGACGCCCCGGATCCCGTGCCGGGCCAGTCCCGCGACGGTCGCGGCCAGGCCGTAGCCGGCCGAGCAGCCGATGACCAGCGCCACGGGCGCGTCCGCGGCGGCGGGGGCGGCCGGCGGATCGAGGGCCGGGACGGCGGTCCACATGTCCTGGACCAGTTCGGCGCAGCCGGCCGGGTGCGAGTCGAGGAACAGGAAACCGCGGTTGCGGACGCTGATGACGCGTTGGGCCATGGTGAGGGAGAGCCTTTCCGGTGGACGGCGTCGGGAGACGGCAGCGCGACGGGCGACCTGGGGGCTCGGGCCGTGCATCGCTTAGACAAGTCTCTGATCTACAAGTGCCGCAGTCGGTAGCGGGAGCGACAAGAATCCGGCGCGCTGATTGTTCGATGCGCGCGGACGGCCGACAACGATGGCATGGATGCTACCTGCTCGGCTCGGCGCTCATGTCGTTGATGATCAGTGTAGCGATGCGTGCGTAGCGGTTGGCGATCTCGCGCGGCGAGCAGGGGCGGTCGTTCGCGAGCCACCAGGTGATGGTCTGGACGAACACCGCCGACAGCATCGCGGCGCTCAGGCTCTCGTCCGGCGGGCGGGGGCTGGCGGCGGCAGCAGCGACGGATGGTCGGCCGGGATCGGCCGGCGCGTGCCCGGAGGCCAGGTCGGACAGTGTGGTGCGCATCCGCTCCTGGAACCAGGGGCTGCCGTTGCGGCCGAGCAGCGCGCCGTAGAAGCGGTGGTACTGGCCGATGTGGTCGAAGAAGGACACCAGCCGTTCGCGCACCGGCCGCTGGTCCGCGTCGGCCATGGCGCCGGTCAGTTCCGCGATCGCGTCGTCGAAGATCTGCTCGACCAGGTGGAACTTGTCCCGGTAGTTCCGGTAGAAGGCGGCCCGGCTGACCATGGCCCGCTCGGTGATCTCGGCGACGGTGACGTGGTCGAACCCGCGCAGTTCGATCAGGTCGACCAGGGACTCGCGCAGCAGTTTGCGCGTGCGCCGCACCCGTAGGTTCTCGGGCTGCTGAGACATCTGCGCCTACCTGTCTCGGTCGGTCCAGAGCGGCCGGATTGATCCTTGGCACGGTGCGGGCCCGGCGGCAGGATTGTTCTCGTCGAAGCCGAACGCCTGGCCTTGCATGAGACATGGTGTCTCGTTCGGTGTGTGGCGTCAATCCGTCTGCCCAGATCATGAGGAGTCGTCGATGCAGGCAATTCGAGTCCAGGACTACGGATCCGTCGAGGTGAGGCGGCTCGAGGAGCTGCCCGATCCCGTTCCGCAGGCCGGGCAGGTGCTGGTGGCGGTCGAGGTGGCCGGGGTGGGGTACGGCGACGTGATCGTCCGCTCGGGCGGCTATCCGATGCCGCTGCCCTGGACACCCGGGGTCGAGGTCGGCGGCACGGTCGCGGCGGTCGGCCCCGGCGGCGACGCGTCGCTGGTCGGCCGGCGGGTCGTGGCCACGACGCTGAACAACGCGGGCGGGTACGCGTCGCTGGCGCTGGCCGAACCGGGCAACGTGTTCCTGGTGCCCGACGGATTGGACCTCCAGCTAGCCGTGCCGGTGTTCCAGGCGGGCGCCCTGGCCGTCGGGATCCTCGCCGCGGTGCGGCTGGAGCCCGGCGACACGGCGCTGGTCACGGCCGCTGCCGGGCGGATCGGTTCGCTGCTGGTCCAGGTGGCCAAGGCGGCCGGGGCCCAGGTGATCGGCGCGGCCGGCGGACCGGAGAAATCAGCCCACGTCCTCGCCTTCGGGGCCGACCACACCGTCGACTACCGGCAGCCCGGCTGGGAATCCCAGGTCAGGGACCTGACCCGGGGCCGGGGTGTGGACGTCGTCCTGGACGGCGTGGCCGGCGAGGTGGGCACGGCGGCCCTGGGTCTGCTGGCCGCCGGATCGGGCCGGATCGGCCTCTTCGGCTACAGCAGCGGTACCCGGGAGCCGCTCGACGTGGGGCAGATCACCCGGCGCGGGCTGACCGTGGTCGGCGCTGTGGGCGTCGCCGTCACCAAGCCGCTGGGCGAGCAGCGCGAACTGGCCGAACGGGCGCTGCGGGCGGCGGCCGAGGGCAGCCTGACTCCGCGCGTGCACCGGACCTTCCCGCTGGCCGACGCGCCGTCGGCGCACCTGGAGTTGGAGCAGCGGCGCAACGTCGGCGCGATCCTGCTCACGGTGTAGGCCGGGCGGGGCGCTCTGGGCGCTGGTTGTCAGGCCGCAGCCGGCGGGTCCTCGCCGACCAGGCCGTCGACCGACTCCCGGATGAGGTCCGCGTGGCCGACGTGCCGCGCGTACTCCTCGATGACGTCGATCAGGATGCGGCGCAGGCTCGGCGACCGGCCGTCCGGGAAGACGAACTTGCCGATCTGGCCGAGGTCGCGTTCCACGGCCAGGGCCTGCTCGACCAGGGTGCGCGAGCGGGCCACCGCGTCCTGCCAGAGTGCCGCGAGCTCCTCGGGGCTGTCGTCGGCGGCCGTGCGCCACTCCCAGTCCGGGTCCTGGTCCCAGTCCACGGCGTCCCAGATCGGCAGGAGGCCGAGTCCGGAGAGCCGGCGGCCGAAGTAGTCGTCCTCGACCAGGGCCAGGTGTTTGAACAGCCCGCCGAGGGTGATCGCCGAGACGCCGACCGTGGCCCGCAGCCCGGCGGCGTCGAGCCCGCCGGCCTTCCAGGCGAAGGTCGCGCGCTGGCGGTCCAGCGAACCGAGCAGGGTGGCGATCTCGTCGCCCGCGACGGGCGGTTCCGGGTGGGCCTGCTTGTCCGTTTCGGTCATGGCCGCAGACTCTACCGGGCGGGTCCGACGGTGGCCGGAGCCGCGCGACGGTCAGGCCGGGCCGAGCGGCGATCCGGTCGGATCCGCCGGACCGGCCGCGAGCAGCCCGCACTGGTCGAAATTGAGGCAGCCGCAGGCCAGGCAGGCCGCCACGGCGTCCCGCAGGGCCTGGGTCTGGGCGATGAAGCGGTCCAGTTCCGGGAGCTTGCGCTCGGCCATCGCCCGCCACTGCCGGGTCGCGCCGCGGCCCGGGTCGCCGTCGAGCAGCACCCTGATCTCGGCCAGGGTGAAGCCCGCGCGCTGCGCCATCCGGATCACGGCCACCCGGCGCGCCGTGCCCGCCGGCCAGACCCGGCGTCCGCCCTCCCGCCGTGCGCCCGGCAGCAGCCCGACGCTCTCGTAGTAGCGCAGGGCCGAGGCCCGCATCCGGACCTGCCGCGCCAGTTCTCCGATGGCCACATACCGCACTGAGCACTCCTGCTTGACTTCAAGCGCGCTTGAACCGCGAGCCTGCAACCATGATGCCAGTTCAGCTGAAGCGCTTGATTCCGGGGCAGTACCGGGGCTTGGCCGAGTACCGGGGGTTTCGTCGGCTGCTGCCCGCGTTGGCGGTCTGCGATCTGGGCGACGGGATGAGCGTGGTCGCGATCGCCTGGCTGGCGCTGCGGATCGCGGGGAGAAGGACGGGGAGCGGGTCGGGTGTGGCCGGGGGGACGTTGGTGGGTGCGGCGGTGGCTGCGTATGTGCTGCCGGGCGCGGTTGGGGCGCTGGTGTTGGGGCGGTGGCTTCGGGCGGCTCCGGCTCGGCGGCTTGTGGCGGCGAATGCCTTGCTGCGCGCGGTTTTTCTGGGGTGCATTCCGGTTGCTTCGGCGTGTGGTCTGCTGCATCCGGTGGTCTATGTCGCGCTGCTCGGGGGTTCGTCGCTCCTGGCTGCGTGGGGGGATGCGGGTACTTATGCGCTCGTGGTGGATCTGGTCCCGGCGGGGCAACGGTTGGCGGCCAACGCGTTGATCAGTACCAGTACATGGGTTTCGACCATCGTCGGACCGGCCGTGGCCGGGGTGTTGGCCTGGATCGTCGGTCCGGTGTGGATCATCGGGGTCGACGCTTTGTCGTTCGTGGTGCTGGCTGTGCAGGTGTCGCGGCTCTTTTCGCCGGGACTGCGAACGTCCCCAGCCGAGTTGGTCGAGTCTGCCGAACCGGTCGAACCGGTCGAGACCGGCCGCAATCTGAGAATGCTGCTACACGCGCCGGAACTGCTCGGCCTGCTCGCCATCACCTGGTTCTTCAATTTCTTCTACGGGCCGGTGGAATCCGCGCTGCCGCTGTTCGTCGCCGACGACCTGCATTCCGGCGCCGGGATGCTGGGTTTGTACTGGACGGTGTTCAGCGTCGGGGGAGTGCTCGGCGCGATGGCGGCCGGGCGGCTGCGTCGGCGTACTCTGTGGATCGTCCTGGTCGGCATCATCGCAGGCCACGGATTGGCCCTGCTGCCGTTCGGATTCCCCTTGCCCGCCACGCATTCCGCGGCCGCGGCCACCGGCGACATCGCCGTAACCCTGGCCGGATTCGCCATCGCAGGGCTCGTTTACGGTCCCTACAGTGCCCTGTCGTTCAACCTCTTCCAGGAACGTACCCCGCCCGCCGCGCTGACCACAGTCCTCGCTGCCCGCGGCGCCATACTCCTGACCGCCGCCCCGGTAGGCGCAGCCCTCGGCGGCCCGCTCAGCGTAGCCTTCGGCCCCCGAATGGTCCTGGCCGGCTCCGGAATCGCCACCCTCGCCCTCGCCGCAGCCTCCGCCGTCACGATCACGGTCCTGCGACGATCATGACCGCGCCGCCCGCTCGCCGCCAGCGATGCAGCTCCACCAGCACGCCGACCAGATTGTGAACGCTGGTCCAGGGATTGCGCGCGATGACGTCGTCCGGGTGGTCCGTCATCTGGCGCGCATCGAGCTTCGCCGCCCGGTCGATCGCCGACCGATGGGCCGGCCAGGTGGCGGCGAAGTCGAAATCCTTGTCGCTGTACCGACCCGGGTACGCCTTGATCTTCTTGCGGACGACGGCGTTGTCCAGGTAGGCGGTCCAATCCTTGAAGTGCAGCAGCAGCCAGAACTCGAAGCAGGGGTTGGAGACCGCGCACCGGACGCCCAGCTCCTCGGCCAGCTTCAGCGCGGTGTTGAGATTGGCATGTGGCGTCGGCGCCTCCACATCGAAGACGGCCCAGACCTGGTCGAAATCCTTAGCTTTGGCGCTGGCCGCCTTCACGACGCTCACTGGGTCCGACCCGATGCCGGTGACCAGAATCCGGGTGGTCGCGAGGCGCAGGTCCTTCCGGATGCCCTCGAAGCAGACGCATTCGGTTACCGCGCCCTCGCAGACGATTGCGATGGTCGGTGCCGCGGTCGCGTTGCCGGGCTTCCGGGCCAGGCTCTTGTTCTTACCCTTCATGCCGGGCGGCGTTCTCGGCGAATTCGGGCAGCAGGTCCTGGTCGAAGAACGGCACCGCGCCGTAGCGGCCCTGGAGGTAACGGCCTTCGACGTCGTCGACTCCGTCGCGCACCCGGCCGTACTCGGTGAGCGGGTAGACCTTGGTCGCGCCGGTGCGGCCCTTTTCGGTCAGGCAGACTTGATCGCGCCGCAGCCTGTGCTCTACCTGTTTGCCGAGCAGGCTCACGTCGTGCCCGCAGAAGATCAGCTGTGCGCCGTGCGGATTCGTCTGCGGGGTCTGGAAGAGTCCGAGAAGTTGCGCGGTCAACGAAGGGTGCAGATCCACGCCGAGGTCGTCGACGACCATGATGGTGCCGGAACTCAGGCAGCTCGATGCCCGGAGCGCGAGGTGCGCCCAGGTCTGGGTTCCGGACGACTCCCAGCTCCAGGGCAGCGGCTCGCCGCCGCTGTCGTTCTCGGCGCGGTGGACTAGTTCCGGCCGGGGACCGGCTAAGCCGTCTGGGGCGCCGCCGCGGCCGTCGGAACGCCGGATGCGTTCCATGCTCCGGCGACTGCGTGCACTGAGTCCCAGCTCTGATTCGTCTCGTTCGACCATCGCCATGCCGACGATCCCGATGTCGGCGTAGCGCAGGAGGCTCAGGACCTCGTCGTCGAAGGGCTTCGACGGCGGGAAGGGATCGTGGCGCACCTGGCTCCAGGTGCCGAACCAGGCGGCCACGGCTCGGAGCCGAGGATGGTTGAGCGTGGCCGCGGTGGACAGGAACAGGCAGTTCTCCCGCATCGATTCGGCGATCACGGCCTTCTGGCCGCCGAGACTCGAACCGAACTCCACGGCGTCGCCGTCCCGTTCGAACAGCGTTGCCTGCCTGCCTCTGGGCCAGGTGTAGAGCCACTCCTCGTGGACGCGCGAGTCGTCGAGGCTGAAGCCGTATTCGTGGCGGACCCCGCCCGTGACGAATTCGAAGACGAATCGGCTGGGCCTGGCGCGACTGACGTCGTCCAGGCGGAAAGGCCGGCGCGGGATCGACTCCTCCGGCAGCCAGAACTGCTGCGACTCGATCACGGCCGAGGTGGCGAACGCGATCGCCTTGATCACCGCGGACTTCCCCGAACCGTTGGGCCCGAAGATGCCGACGGCGGGCAGTACCTTGAGCTTGGACTGCGGCACGTCGAACACGGCCAGGTCGGGATGCTCGTCGAGCGCCACCATGCTCAACTCCTGCTCGTCCCGGAGCGAGGAGAAGTTCTGGGCGCTGAAGCGGAGAAGCATGATGGCTCCAAAGGCTCGGCTTCCCAGAAGATGCCCGACGAGCCTAATTTTAATCGGCGATATCGTCAATTTATGACGCTAGCACCGATTAAAAATCTAGGAGTCACGAAGCCTGATCCGGTACGGCTTGATACGGCGGTCGGGTCGGGTCGGGGTTGGCGGCGATCGGCCCGCGGGTGGGGGCGGGCGCGGAGGCCGGGGACGGCTCGGCGGCGGGCTTCGCCTTCGAGACGAGCGTGACGGGTTCGTCGGCGCGGGCGGGGGAGCGGTCTGGGGCAGTGCGCCACAGGGCGCGGGCGGCCTGCCAGGTTGCGGCGAGCAGGATCAGGTTGCGGGCGGCTACCAGCAGGGCGACCCACAGGCTGCCGGCGACCAGGCGGGGGAACAGCCAGGGGAACTCGATCTGGGTGACGGCGATCGCGGCCAGCAACAGGCGGCACTGGCGGGCCAGTACGGTGCCGTTGCGGCCCAGCGGGGTCAGCGTCAGGCACAGGGCGATCAGGCCGGTCACCCAGACGAGGTACTGCGGGCTGAGCACGCGGCTGGTGATGATGGTGATCAGGACCGCTACCAACCCGGAGTCGTAGTACATGCCGGTGGACCAATGCCCGGGGACCAGTGCGGCCCGGCGCCGCCAGGCGAGCAGCCAGACCAGGCCGGCCACGGTCAGCAGCACGCAGCCGCGTGAGACCAGCGCCACACCCGGGCCGGTGATCTGGAACGCCCCGTACGCATGGGTGATCTTGCCGGGGTAGCCGAAGTGCCGGGCGACCAGGAACGGTGCGGCCAGGACGGATTCGATCTCCAGGCCGCGGTCGCCCTGTTCGCGCAGGAAGCCCAGGGCGCCGGGCAGTGCGGCCATCAGGGCCAGGGTCGGCAGCAGCGCGCCGAGGACCGTCCAGAGCAGCGCGCGGCGGCCGTCGGCGCGCTTCGGCAGGCCGAGGACGAGTACCACCGGCCACGCCTTCATCATCGTGCCCACGCCGATGGCGAAGCCGCGGCGGCGCCACGTGCTCGCGGTGGTACGCCCAACGACCACCATGCCGAGGGTGGCGATCATGGTGACGCAGATGTCGTACCGGCACAGCACGAGCGGGCCCAGGGCCAAGACGGCCGCGAGATAGGCCCAGGCGCCGGTGTAGTCGACCTTCAACTTGGTGGGGACGGGGGCGGGCGTAGCAGCAGCCGCGGTGTCGGTGGCGGCTGTGGACGTAGCGGCGGTAGCACCGGCAGCTTTCGGAGTAGCGGCGTTAGCGGTAGTAGGGGAGGTGCCAGCAGCAGCGGCAGCAGAGCCGTCGGCAAGAGAAGCGCTAGAACGCGCAGCCCCCGCCTCCCCAGCAGCCCGAACAGCATCAGCGACACCGGCGTTATAAGCCTCGGTCGGAAGCCAGTCGCTGGGGCGTCCGGTCCGGGCGACCCGCCAGGAGTACCCGAACTGGCCCGGCTCGCCGAACCGGCCGACCTGCCCGGATTGCCCCGCCTTCGACTCAGTCTGCCGGGCGGGCACCGCGAGCCTGGCCAATCCGGTCGACCCCGCGAGCCCGGCCGGCATGGCCAGACCGACCTGCTCGGTCCGTGCCACGCGCTCCGCAGTGCGCCGACAGGAAGCCAGCACCAGCGCGAACACCACGAAATCTGACACCAGAGCCATGAAATAGAACGCCGAGTAGTAACTCAGCCCGGTCGCCCACCGCACCATCCGCGGCAGCACCATGAACACCGCGGCCCCCGGCGGGTACTGCCACTGCGGGTCGTGCCGGGGGAAATGGCCGTGCGCGAAGACCAGTGACCACTTGTTGTACGTCTGCACATCGCCGACCAGCGACCCGTGATCGATATAAGGAATGGCGCCGTACAGGAACAACACCAACACCACATGAATCACCAACCAGGTGATCAGCAGGGGTCGGGCTGAGCGTAGCTGCTCGCGGCTGATCCGGGGACGAACAGACATGGTGCAGGTATCCCGCTTTCGCTGTGGACCTGGTTGATCTGAGATCGTGGGTGCATGGTTCGCACGCTGGTCGTTACAAACGACTATCCCCCACGCCCCGGTGGTATCCAGGAGTTCGTTCAGGCGATGGTGGAGGGATTCACTCCATCGGACGTAGTCGTCTACGCATCGACCTGGCGTGGGCGGGCCGACGAGTGCCAGAAATACGACGCAGCGCACCCGTACACGACCATTCGCGACCGGACCTCGGTGATGGTGCCCGAGCCCCGGATCGTGCGCCGGGCCGCCGAGATCGCCCGGGCCGAGGGCTGCACCCGGGTCTGGTTCGGCGCCGCGGCGCCGCTCGGGCTGATGGGCGGGGCGCTGCGCCGGGCCGGGGCCGAACGGCTGGTCGCCACCAGCCACGGGCACGAGGCCGGCTGGGCGCAGCTGCCCGGGGCGCGCCGGCTGCTGCGCCGGATCGGCGAGAACGTGGACGTGGTCACCTATCTGAGCGAGTACCAGCGCAAGAAGCTCGGCGCCGTGTTCACCCCGGCCGCCGCCGCGCGGATGACGCAGCTCGCGCCCGGGGTCGAAGTGACCCGGTTCCGGCCCGAGCTGCGCGGATCGGCGCAGGTCGAGGAGCTCAAGCAGAAGTACTCGGTGGCCGGGCGGCCGGTCGTGGTCTGCGTGTCCCGGCTGGTCCGGCGCAAGGGGCAGGACACTCTGATCCGGGCCTGGCCGCAGGTGCTGCGCGAGATCCCGGACGCCGCGCTGCTGATCGTCAGCGGCGGGCCGGACCGGGACCGGCTGCGCGGCCTGATCGAGCAGACCGGCGTGTCCGGCAGCGTCACCCTCACCGGCTCGGTGCCCTGGGCCGACCTGCCGCTCTACTTCGCCGCCGGGGACGTGTTCGCCATGCCCTGCCGCACCCGGCGCGGCGGCCTGGACGTCGAAGGGCTCGGCATCGTCTACCTGGAGGCCTCGGCCACCGGGCTGCCGGTCGTCGGCGGGGACTCCGGCGGTGCGCCGGACGCCGTGCTCGAGGGCCGGACCGGGTACATCGTCGGCGGACGGGACCAGGACGAACGGGCCGCGGCCACCGCCCGGCGGATCATCACCCTGCTCGGCGACCCCGCGGCGGCGGCCGAGATGGGCGCGGCCGGGCGCGCCTGGGTGGAGGAACGCTGGCAGTGGCCGACCATCCAGCAGCGCTTCCAGGCGCTGCTCGCGGGTGAACCGGTCGACCGGGAGCAGTCGGCGCCCTGAGCCGGACTACCTGCCGGCAGCCGACTCGGCGGGCAGCAGCACTAGCTTGCCCCGGGCGTGGCCGCTCTGGCTGATCTCGAGCGCGGTGCGCCACTGTGCTCTTCGACGGCGAGACAGCCCTGCGCGAACTCCTGGTCGCCGGCGTCACCGAGGCCCCCGAAGACCTCGAACCCCTGCCCGCGCTGCTGTGGGCCTTCCGGACCGCCGTGCCGCTGCTGGAGGGCAATCGGCGCCTGTCCGAACCGCTGCGGCGGGTGATCATCGCCACCCCGGCCCTGCGCGAGCGGTCCCACGCGAAAATCGCCGTGCTGACCGAAGCCCTGGCCACCGCCCTGCGCGACCGCGGCACCCCGGAACCCGCCGCGTCGCTGGCGGCCCAGATCGGCATGGCCACCTACAACCACATCGCCGCCCGGTGGTTCCAGCACACCGACGAGAGCCTGGACCAGCTCCTGCGCGACACCTTCGAAAGCCTGCACACGCTGACAGGGCCCTTGGCCACCGCGATGACCACCAAGCCATGACCACGCGGCAACGCCAAGGGCCCTGTCAGCCTTCTACTTCCTGCGCCCTGCCGCCTACTTCGCGTACAGGGCGTCGATCTCGGCGCGTTCCTGCTCCATCACCACATGCCGCTTCAACTTCAGCGACGGCGTGATCTGGCCGCCCTCCACAGTCCACTCCGTCGGCAGCACCTTGAACTTGCGGATCGACTCGGCCTTGGACACGGCCTTGTTCGCCCGGCCGACCGCCACCTCCACCTCGGCCAGGATCGCCGGGTCCGCGGCCAGCTGCTCCAGCGGCGTGGCCTTGTCCCGGCCCTGCTGCTCCAGCCAGAACGGCAGCGCGTCCGGATCCAGGGTGACCAGGGCCGCGATGAACGGCTGCTGGTCGCCGACCACCATCGACTGGGCGATCAGCGGATGGGCGTTGATCCGGTCCTCCAGCACGGCCGGGGCCACGTTCTTGCCGCCCGCGGTCACCAGCAGCTCCTTCTTGCGGCCGGTGATCGACAGGTAGCCGTCCTCGTCCAGGGCGCCGAGGTCGCCGGTGTGGAACCAGCCGTCGACGATCGCCTCCTTGGTGGCGGTCTCGTTGTTCCAGTAGCCGCCGAACACCTCCCCGCCCTTGACCAGGATCTCCCCGTCCTCGGCGATCCGGATCGAGGTCCCCGGGATCGGCGGGCCCACGGTGCCGGCCTTGGCGCCCGGATACGGGTTCACGGTCGCGGCCGCGGTGGTCTCGGTCAGGCCGTAGCCCTCGCTGATGAACAGGCCGATGCCGCGGTAGAAGTGGATCAGCCGCTCGCCCAGCGGGGCGCCGCCGGAGATCGCGTGGGTGGCCTGCCCGCCGAGCGCGGCGCGCAGCTTGGCGTAGACCAGGCGGTCGAAGACCTTGTGCTTGAGGCCGAGCGTGGCCGGGACCTTCCCGGCCTCCCGGGCCCGGGACCAGGCCACCGCGGTGGCGGCCGCGGCGTCGAAGATCCGGCCCTTGCCGTCGGACTGGGCGCGCTGGCTGGAGGCGTTGTAGACCTTCTCGAACACCCGCGGCACGGCCAGGATGAACGTCGGCCGGAAGCTCGCGAACTCGGCCACGATGTCCTTGGTGTCCGAGCTGTGGCCCAGCTTCGCCCGGGAGTAGACCGTGCCGATGTGGATGACCCGGGCGAACACGTGCGCCATCGGCAGGAACAGCAGGGTCGAGGCCTCCTCGGCCCGGAAGACCGTGGTCAGGTAGCCGACCACGTTGACCACCTCGGCGATCAGGTTCCCGTGGGTGAGCACGCAGCCCTTCGGGCGGCCGGTGGTGCCCGAGGTGTAGATGATCGTGGCGGTGGACTCGGCGCCCAGGGTGGCCCGGCGTTCGGCCAGCACCGCGTCCGGGACCTCGGATCCGGCCGCGGCCAGCACGGCCAGGGCGCCGGCCGGGTCCTCGGTGGTGTGCTCGATCTGCCACACCCGGCGCAGCACCGGCGCGCGGTCCCGGACCGACTCGACCAGGGCCGTGTTCGCCGCGGTCTCGGTGATCGCGGCCACCGCGCCGGAGTCGGCCAGGATCCAGGCGACCTGCTCGGCCGAGGAGGTCTCGTAGACCGGCACCGGGACCGCCCCGGCCTCCCAGGCCGCGAAGTCCAGCAGCGACCACTCGTACCGGGTCCGGGACATGATCGCGACCCGGTCGCCCGGCTCGATCCCGGCGGCGACCAGGCCCCGGGCCACCGCGGTCACCTCGTCCAGGAACTGCCGGGCGGTGACGTCCTGCCAGACCCCGTCCGCCTTGCGGCCGAACGAGACGTGCCCGGGCGCCTCCTCGGCGTTGCGGTGGACGAAATCGGTGAGGTTCGCCTGGGCGGGAACCTCGTACAACGGTTCGACACTGAACTCGCGCACGCGCGACTCCTCGGAAGTCGGTCAGAAAAATTGCCTCATCGTTTCACGACGTCTGCGCCGACCGTACCGCTCATTACCGGCCAGTAGCCAGTGCCGTCGGCCAACCGCAGTCCGGCTACACCGGGCAGCGGGGCGGGCGCGGTAGGCTGGGGCGACCGTCGGTTGCCGGCGGCAGGCTCATGCACTGGGCAGCAGCCGGTTCCAGGCGGGAGAGGCGAGGGCGATGGCGGACCGCACCAGGGGCTCGATCGAGGTGGCCGCGCCGATGGCCAGGGTCATGGCGGTCATCGCCGACCTGCCCGCCTACCCGCAGTGGACCAGCGAGGTCAAGAAGGCCGAAGTGCTCAGCGTCGACCCGGACAGCGGGCTGCCGGCCCGGGTGCGGTTGTCCGTGGACGCCGGCGCGGTGCGCGACCAGCAGATCCTGGACTACTCGTTCGACGGCGACCGCGCGGTGCACTGGACCCTGGTCGAGGGCGAGATGCTGCGCTCGCTGGACGGCTCGTACGTGCTGGCCCCGGTGGCCGGGTCGCAGGAGCGCACCGCGGTCGAGTACACCCTCACCGTGGACTCCAAGATCCCGTTGTTCGGGATGATGAAGAAGAAGATGGAGAAAGTGATCATCGATCGGGCGCTGGCCGGACTGAAGAAGCGGGTCGAGACCTACCCGGACGCCGGCCCGGCCGCCGGGCTCGCGCGGTGACCGACCCCGTGGCGGGCCCGCCCGCCTCCGCAGCGGCGGCCGCAGACCCCGCCCCGTCCGCGCCCCCGGCCCCGGCCCGGGTGACCCGGCTGGTGTTCTTCACCGGCAAGGGCGGCAGCGGGGTGAGCACCCTGGCCGCGGCCACCGCCGCGCACGGCGCCCAGCGCGGCCTGCGCACCCTGCTGCTCTCGCTCGGCGCGCTGAGCGCGGACGGCGACGCGGACGACGTCTCGGTGATCTTCAACCACCCGATCGCCAGCGTGCCGACCCAGGTCGACGACCTGCTCTACGCCCAGCGGTTCGCCCCACAGCCGGCCTTCGAGGAGTGGTACGGCAAGCTCACCGCCCGGTTCCAGGGCATCGCCCAGACCATGGGGGTCACCGTCCCGGACGCCACCGAACTGGTCGCCCCGCCCGGCGCGGCCGAGTTCCTGGTGCTCCAGGAGCTGACCGGCGCGGTCACCACCGGGTCCTGGGACCTGGTCGTGGTGGACGGCCCGAGCCTGGGCCCGGCGCTGAGGCTGCTGACCCTGCCGGTGAACGCGCAGACCTGGCTGCGCCGGGCCCGCCCGGTCGAGGGCCAGGCCGCCCGCGCGCTGCGCCCGATGCTGGCCTCGCTGGCCGGGCTGCCGGTGCCGCAGCAGAGCCTGGTCGAGATGACCGACGACGGCCTGGCCCGGTGCGCCGCCGCCCAGCAGCTGTTCGCCGACCCGCTCACCTCGATCCGGCTGGTGGCCACCCCGGACACGGTCGGGCTGACCCGGCTGCGCGCGGCCCGCACCGCGCTGTCGCTGTACGGGCTGCGGCTGGACGGGGTGATCCGCAACCGGCAGATCCTGGAGACCCGGGACAGCTGGTCGCGCGGCTGGGCCGCGGCCCAGCGGATCGCCTCCGAGCAGTTCGCCGAGGTGTTCGACCCGGTCCCGCAGTACGAGGTGCCCTACCGCCCGTGCGAACCGGTCGGCCTGGAGGAGCTCGCGGTGGTCGCCGCTGCGGCCTACGGCGCGGCCGACGGCCTCGGCGCCCCGGCCGCCGCGCCCGTGCCCGAACTGGTCAAGGGCGAGGGCGAGTTCACCTTCAGCGTCCCGCTGCCGGCCGCCGACCGGCGCAGCATGGGCCTGGTCCGGCGCGGGGACGAGCTGGTCCTGAGCGTCGGCCCGTACCGGCACGCGATCCTGCTGCCGCCGGTGCTGCGCCGCTGCCGGGTGGCCGGCGCGGTGCTCAAGAACGGCGCGCTGAACATCCGGTTCGTGCCCGACCCGGCCCAGTGGCCGGCCCCGGCCGGGTCCGGCGACTGACCCGGCGCACGCAGGAGAGGACCCGAAGTGACAGAGCAGAGCGAACCGGGCCGCACGGACCACGGCCCGCAGGACCCGGACGAGGCCGTCCGGATCGCGGACGCCGAGCCGGACGGTTTCCAGATCCCGGTGGAGGACCGGGCCGAGCCCGCGCCCGGCCCGGACCGGGCCGGGGACCAGGACCCGGAGCCGGCCGGCGGCCCGCGGACGCCCGGGGCGGCGCCCGGCGCCGGGCGCGCTTCGGTCGAGCCCCGGCCGGGCGAGTCAGAGGACTGGACGCGGGGCGACTCGGTGCGCGATGATCCGGGTACCCTGGGCGAAGAGGTGCGCAAGCTCTGGGAGGTCGTGCACAACCATTTCGTCGACCCGGTGCTGCGCAACTATCCGGAAGCGGCCGGGCACCTGGGCAGCGCGGGTCTCGAGGTCGCCTCGGCGTTCCGGGCCCTGCTGCGGGCCGGGGAGCAGCGCTGGACCGGCAAGCCCCCGGCCGAGCGCGATGGCGGCGCCGGGCCCGATTGGGACGGACGGATAGTCATCGGCGAGGATGGTGGTGACACCGACGAGGACACTGCCGACCGGCCGAAGGATTAGCGGAAGACTGAGGGGAACATGGGACTGACTATTGGCGTCGACATCGGCGGCACGAAGATCTTGGCCGGGGTCGTCGCCGAGGACGGCACCGTCCTTGACCGGGTGAAGGTTCCGACCCCGAAGGAGCCGGAGCAGACCGCGGCGGCGATCGCCGAGGCGGTGCGCGCGGTGCGGGGGGACTACCCGGTGGAGGCGGTGGGCCTCGGCGCGGCCGGCTTCGTCAGCGCGGACCGGGCCACGGTGCTGTTCGCGCCGAACGTGGCCTGGGACCACGAGCCGCTCAAGGCCCGGATCGAGGCCCTGGTGCAGGACCTGCCGGTGGTGGTGGAGAACGACGCGAACGCGGCCGCCTGGGGCGAGGCGAAGTTCGGCGCCGGCGCCGGGAAGCCGAACGTGGTGCTCTACACCGTGGGCACCGGGATCGGCGGCGGCATCGTGCTCAACGGCGAGCTGTACCGCGGGCACTTCGGCATCGGCGGCGAGTTCGGCCACTACCGGGTGGTCCCGGACGGCCGGCTGTGCGGCTGCGGCCTGCACGGCTGCATGGAGCAGTACGCCTCCGGCAGCGCGCTGACCCGGTTCGTCCGGGAGCGGGCGACCGAGGACCCGGCGGGCGCGCAGATACTGCTCTCGCTCGGCGACGGCACCCCCGGCGGGATCGTCGGCGCGCACATCACCGAGGCGGCCCGCAAGGGCGACCCGGCCGCGCTGGCCGGCTTCGCCGAGGTGGCCGGCTGGCTCGGCCAGTCGATGGCCGACCTCGGCTCGATCCTGGACCCGGAGGTGTTCGTGGTGGCCGGCGGCGTCTCGGACGCCGGGGAGATCCTGACCGGCCCGACCCGGGACCGCTACCGCGCCTCGCTGGCCGGCGCGGGCAACCGCCCGTTCGCCGACGTGGTCACCGCCACCCTGGGCCCGGAGGCAGGCCTGATCGGCGCCGCGGACCTGGCCCGGCACATCTGATCCGGTTGTAGCGCCGGCACGAGCAGGACAGCCCTCGCATCCCCCGCCTGAACCAGGCCGGGGACGCGAGGGCTGTCTGCGTCGTGGTGCTCTGCCGCTCGCCAGCGGGGGTGGGTTAGGCCGGACCGACATTCCTGCCGGGACGGCCGAAGCAGGCGGGATTCGGGCCCGCCGGGCGCCTGTCCGGCATCCGACGACGGGTCAGGCCGTGAAACTTTCACGCCTCCGCCCGGCAAAGCGGGTGAGCCCGCTCACTCCGAGCGGGCCCGCACCGGCGGCCGTGACCGCGCGTCAGGCGGGCGCGGTCAGACGACAGCGCCGTAGGTCGGGTCCTCGGGGTCCTCGTCGTCCGGGCCGCCGCGGTGGTCCTTGAGCCGGCTGACCAGATACAGGAAGCCGCCGACCGCGCCGGCCGCGGCCAGCACCGAGGCCCAGGCCGGCATGTCCCACTGCAGCAGGGTCGCGGCCATCAGGTACAGCGGACCGCCGAGGCCGGCCAGCCAGGCCAGCTTCGCGCCCGCGGTCATCTCCGGCAGCGGCGGCGGGGGCTCCGGGACGAAGCCCTCCTCGTCCGGGTCGGCCGGTTCCGGCCACGATCGCGGCCCGGCCCCGGCCCGGCCGGTGCGGCCGAGCGCGTCGGCCCCGCCGGTGGTCCAGGTGACCGCGGAACGCCCGTCGGCCAGGCCCGAGCCGGGCGTGCGCTCCTCGTCCTGGGCGGTGTCCTGCGGCCAGTTCGCCGAGCGCACCACGTGCCCCGGCCCGGTCGGCGGGTCGGTCAGGGTGGACAGCTCGAACTGCTCCTCCGCGCTGGGCGGGGCGTCCGGGCTGGCGTGGAAGGCGGCGACCAGGTCCGACCAGACCTGCTCGTCGATCACCGGGCCGCGGTCTCCGGACGGTTGCTCCCAGTCCCCGGGGCGGTCCATGTCACCGGTGCTCACGCGCCTGCCTCCTGCCCGGTCGCCAGTACGAGCCGGCGCACGAACGCCACCGACCCCTCGAAGATTCTATCCGCATCGTGGTCGAGCGTCGCCACGTGGTAACTGTCCGGCAGCAGGACCTCGGCCGTGTCCTTCGACGCGATCCGGGCCAGCACCAGGGCGCTGTTGCTGGGGTGCACCACGTGGTCCTGCGGGGAGCGGAACAGCAGCACCGGCTGGTGCACCCGGCCCAGGTCGCCCTGCACCAGCTTCCACAGCCGGGCCAGCGACTTGGCGGCCTTCAGCGGCACCCGGTCGTACCCGGTCTCCACCGCGCCCGGCTTCTTGATGTCCGAGGCGATCCCCGGCACCGAGGCGGTCAGCTTGCCGACCAGCGGGATGGCCGCCTCCTTGGCGTTGTTGCGCTTGACCGAGGGGTTGACCAGGACCAGGCCGGCGATCTGCGGGCCGTGCAGCTCGGCCAGCCGCAGGGCCAGCCCGCCGCCCATCGACAGGCCCATCACGAACACCTGGTCGCACTCGGCGGCCAGCTCGGCCAGGGACTGCTCCAGCGCGGCCAGCCAGTCCGGCCAGCCGGTCTCCTGCAGGTCCTGCCAGCGGGTGCCGTGCCCGGGCAGCAGCGGCAGCGAGACCCGGTAGCCGGCCCGCACGAGCGCCTCGGCCCAGGGCCGCATGGACTGGGGGGAGCCGGTGAAACCGTGGCACAGCAGCACGCCCACGTTCGCGTGCTCGCCGCCGGGATGGTGGAAGGGTTCCGCCCCCGGGGCCAGTGCGCTCAATGTCTCAGTCACCGTCTTCGCTCCTTCAACCCAGGTACCCGGTTGCCCATCCGATCCGCCACAGCCAGTGCAACACAGATCCGCTCTCGCATAGTCCCACGCCTTGCGCGGCTCCGTATAGCCAACGGACGCGACGGGATTACGGGGATTTCGCGCATTGGACTCTAGACGAGTCGTTCCGAGTTCTGGCGCCTGGGCCGAGTCGCCGGGTGGTGTGTCGACCTGCCGGGTGGGTGTGCACGGCGAAACGGCTCAGCGGCGGTGGCTGGGCGTGCGCCGCGGCCGACCGCATACTCTGTCGTCTGCGGTTGGTCGCGGCGTGCGGCCGGGCGCCGCCGATCAGCTGTTTCGCCGCGCCAGAATTCGGAACGACTCGTCTAGACTCTGGCTCATGCTCTACGGCATCTTGAAGACCACAGTGCTCGGCCCGGCCCTGCGGGTGATGTTCCGGCCCAGCGACGAGGGGGTGCAGAACTTCCCCGAGGACGGCCCCGTGCTGCTCGTCGCCAACCACCAGTCGTTCTCTGATTCCATCTTCATGCCGCTGGTCACCCCGCGGCCGGTGAAGTTCCTGGCCAAGGCCGAGTACTTCGACCAGCCCGGGTTCAAGGGCCGGCTGTCGGCCGGGTTCTTCCGCGGGGTCGGCTCGATCCCGATCGACCGGTCCGGGGCCAAGGCGGCCGAGGCGGCCCTGAACACCGCGCTGCGGCTGCTGGAGGCGGGCGAGGTGGTCGGGATGTACCCCGAGGGCACCCGGTCCCCGGACGGGCGGCTGTACAAGGGCCGGACCGGGGTGGGCCGGATCGCGCTGGCCGCGCGCTGCCCGGTCGTGCCGGTGGCGATATTCGGCACCAGCCAGGTGCAGCCGACCGGCAAGATGCTGCCGCGGGTGCACAAGGTGGACGTGCGCTTCGGCAAGCCGCTGGACTTCACCCGGTTCACCGGCCCGGACGGCGCGCTGTGGTCGGCCCTGGACGGCACCGACGCCCAGCACCTGGTGCTGCGGGCCGTCACCGACGAGATCATGTACACGCTCATGACGATGACCGGCCAGGAGTACACCGACTCCTACGCGCCCTCCAAGGGCAGCAAGCGCGCAGCCGCCGCCGTGGCCGCGGCCGAGTGAACGACGCGGCCCGCGACGGCGGCCACGACGGCAGCGGCGCTCACCGGCGCGCCCGCCGGCTGCGCCGCTGACCACCGGTTCCGGGCCCTCTTCCGGCAGAACTCCGCGGTTCAGGCCGCGATCACGCCGTTGAGCGCGATCCCGTGCCCGGTGACGGTCACCTTGGTCTGCAGGTAGCGCAGGTTGGTCGGGGTGACGAACACCCCGGTCGGCACCTTGTCCTCGATCGTGATCCCGTGCGCGGCCAGCTGCGCGGCCTTGTCCGGGTTGTTGGACAGCAGCTGGATCCGCTCGGCGCCGAGGGTCTTGAGCATCTGCGCCGCGGCCGAGTAGTCCCGGCCGTCCGGCGGCAGGCCCAGCGCCTCGTTCGCCTCGTACGTGTTCAGGCCCTGGTCCTGCAGCGCGTACGCGTCGAGCTTGTTGTACAGGCCGATGCCCCGGCCCTCCTGGCGCATGTACAGCAGGAAACCGCCGGCCGCGCCGATCTTCTCCGCCGCGTCGCGCAGCTGCGGGCCGCAGTCGCACCGGGCCGAGCCGAACACGTCCCCGGTCATGCACTCCGAGTGCAGCCGCACCAGCGGGACGTCCACCTGGTCGTAAGCGCCGAGGCCCAGCGCCAGGTGCTCTCCGCCGTCCACGAGACCGTTGAACGTGAAGACCTGGGCCTCGACCTGGAAACCGTCGCCGAACTTGAGCGGGATTCGCACGGACGTGCGGACGGTGGACAGCGGTAATGCCGGGGGGAGGTTTGCGGCCATGATAGCTCCCTTGGGGAGAGACGTGCGGAACGTGTACGGGTGTGACGTCTGTGTTCGCTTATTCAAGGTGGAACAACGAACGGGCGGCGGCCGGAAATTCCCGGGTGCCGGGTGTTCATCCGGCAGTAACCCGTCCGAGATGCGACACGGGCAAAACCAACCCGTGGGTAACCGGTAGGTTTGGCACCGAGGTCTAACGCCGCACCCCGCGCGAAGCGGGCGGGCGGCGCAACGGGCAATGGAGCCCGGACGCTCCCGCGAGCGGGGGTGGTGCGCGGCGCCGCGCCATCCCCTTCGCGGGAGGGACCGAGCCGGACTGAGAAGGTATACCCAAGGCCTGTGCGGCGGCCGACCCCAACCGAGTGAAGTTTTGCGAAGGGAAACACGAGATGCGCGTCGGAGTCCTGACCGGCGGTGGCGACTGCCCCGGCCTGAACGCCGTTATCCGAGCCGTGGTCCGCAAGGGCGTCCAGCAGTACGGCTATGAGTTCGTCGGTTTCCGGGACGGCTGGCGCGGCCCGCTCGAGGGGCTGACCCGCGAACTGGACGTCAAGGCCGTGCGCGGGATCCTGCCGCGCGGCGGCACCATCCTGGGCTCGTCCCGGACCAACCCGATCAAGGTCGAGGGCGGGGTGGCCCGGATCAAGGAGAACCTGGCCACGCTCGGCGTCGACGCCCTGATCGCGATCGGCGGGGAGGACACGCTGGGCGTGGCCACCGCGCTGGGCGCCGAGGGCGTGCAGGTGGTCGGCGTGCCCAAGACGATCGACAACGACCTGAACAACACCGACTACACCTTCGGCTTCGACACCGCGGTGACCATCGCCACCGAGGCGATCGACCGGCTGCACACCACCGCCGAGTCGCACCACCGGGTGCTCATCGTCGAGGTCATGGGCCGGCACGCGGGCTGGATCGCACTGCACTCCGGCATCGCCGGCGGCGCGAACGTGATCCTGATCCCGGAGCAGAAGTTCGACATCGAGCAGGTCTGCGAGTGGGTCGAGTCCCGGTTCAAGAGCGAGTACGCCCCGATCGTGGTGGTGGCCGAGGGCGCCCAGCCGGCGGACGGCGGCGAGGCCCTGCTCAACCAGGAGCTCGACGCGTTCGGCCACGTGCGGCTCGGCGGCATCGGCGAGGCGCTGGCCAAGGAGATCGAGAAGCGCACCGGCAAGGAGGCCCGCACCACGGTGCTCGGCCACGTCCAGCGCGGCGGCACCCCGACCCCGCGGGACCGCTGGCTGGCCACCCGCTTCGGCCTCGGCGCGATCGACGCCGTGCACGACGGCGCCTGGGGCCAGATGGTCGCCCTGCACGGCACGGACATCGTCCGGGTCCCGCTGCACACCGCGACCAGCGAGCTCAAGGTCGTCTCGCCGGAGCTGTACGAAGAGGCGAAGGTCCTGTTCGGCTGAGCCGGACCGGATGAACTGGGTCCGGCGGCGGGTCCGCCGGACCGGGGAAGGCGACGGCGGGCGGCCGAGGTGGGGCTGCCGCCGTCGGATCGCATGAGCCCGGGGCATGTCGTCCGGCCCGCGACCGGAGTCCGCGGGAAGTTCGTCTAAAGTCTGGATTATGGCGGAGAGTGCTGCGGCGGCGCAGACGGAGGTGACCGGCCCGGCGGGCGCGGCGGCCGCCGCGGTCCGCCCGCAGCCGGCCACGCCCAGCACGGCCCGGGCGATCAACGACCGGGCGGCCCTGGACCTGTTCGCGTCCCGCGGCCCGCAGACCGCGCTGGACCTGGCCGAGGCGACCGGCCTGGCCAAGCCGACCGTGGCCGACCTGCTGGCCCGCCTGCAGGAACGCGGCCTGGTCGACCAGATCGGCGAGGTCAAGACCGACAAGCGCGGCCCCAACGCCAAGCTCTACGCCCTGTCCGAACGCCGGGCCTGCGTGGCCGGGATCGACGCGCGCGCCGCCGCGGTGTACATGAGCCTGGTCGGCCTGGCCGGGCAGCCGCTGGGCCAGGCCACGGTCGAGGTGCCGTCCGGACTGCGCGAGGACGAGGTGCTCGACCTGCTGGCCGACACCCTGCTCGCCCTGGCCGCGCAGGTGCCCGCGCCGCTGACCGCGATCACCGTCGGCATGCCCGGCCTGGTGGATCCGGCGACCGGCCAGATCGGCCAGCACAAGATGTCCCCGCGCTGGCACACCCGGCTGCTGGAGGCGCTGCGGCTGCGCACCGGGCTGGACCCGGCCGCGGTCTCGCTGGAGAACGAGGTCAACCTGGCCGCCATCGCCGAGCAGCGCGTGCTGGCCCGGCAGGGCGTGGACACCTTCGCGCTGCTGTGGCTCGGCGAGAGCATCGGCGCGGCGGTCGTCCTGGACGGCAAGCTGCGCCGGGGCGCGTCCGGCGGCGCGGGCGAGATCTACTCCCTGCCGATCCCGGTCGGGGCGCCGGAACCGGCGGCCGAGTCGGACTGCGGTGTGCTCCCGGTGGCGGCCCTGGCCCCGGTCCGCCCGCCCGAGCGCGGCGGCGGCTACCGGCTCGGCGAGCTGACCCGGGCCGCGTCGCTGGCCGAGCTGGGCGCGAGCCTGCCGCCGGCCGAGCGGCTCCCGGCGATCGCCGACCGGGTGGTGTACGGGGTCGCCGCGTTCGTGCTGACCCTGGACCCGGGCACGGTCGTGCTGGGCGGGGAGAACGGCGCCGCCGGCGGGGCGCAGCTCGCGGCCCTGGTCGAAGAACGGCTGCCTGAGGTCTCGCCGGTGGCCGCGCGGGTGCTGGCGACGGCGGTGCCCGGCAACGCGATCCTGGCCGGCGCGGTCGCGATCGCACTCGACCGGGCGCGCGCCGAACTGTGGCCCTGAGCTTGTCCTAGCCGTGGGTGTGGTCATGGCTGTGGCCGTCGGCTCCGCCGGTGTCGTGGCCGGAGCCCGTCTCGTGCCCGTGCTCATGCCCATGATCACGCTCGTGCTCGCTGTCCGGCGAGCCGCCCATCATCTTGAGCATGGCCGCGCCGCCGGTGGTCAGGAACCGCAGCACGAGCACCGCGGCCAAGGTGAGAAAGGCCACATTCAGCCAGGTCGTGTAGTCCCAGGAGATCCCGCCCGAGGGCAGTTTCGCCTTCCCCCGGTCCGGCACCAGCCCGAGGCCGCCGAACACGGCGTCGACCACGTACCCGGCCGCCGCCATCGCCGCGTACAGCGTGCCGAACAGGAACAACGCCATCCGGCGGCCGTAGTACTTCCGGTAGATGGCCAGGATCGGCAGGATCAGCAGGTCGGCGAAGATGAACGCGAGCACGCCGCCGAAACTGAGCTGAGGCTTCAGCTCTACCACACCGGCCGGGTCTGCCCGGGCCGTCGCACCGGGCCCCGCGGGAGCGTCAGTCCTCGTCCTCTTCGAACTCGTCCACGCCGTCCTCGTAACGCCGGTCGCCGTCCCGCGACTCGCGGTACATCTGGGCGACC
Organism: Actinocrinis sp.; assembly: GCA_035943635.1. Lineage (GTDB taxonomy): Bacteria > Actinomycetota > Actinomycetes > Streptomycetales > Catenulisporaceae > DASZBX01. Next base: position 61,464 of record DASZBX010000014.1, read on the forward strand.
ATCGGGAAGGGGTACGAGGGCCAGAGCGAGAGGCGCCCGGTGGCGCGGTCGATGACGCCGCGGGCGGAGCCGACGTTCAGCTGCGCGTCTTGCGGCGACAATCGCGGGTAGACGATGTATCCGCGGTCGAACTCCCAGATCCCGGCCCGGATCCGGCCGGCCGAGAACCCGCTCGAGTTGACCCACTCGTCGCCGATGGCCTGCGCGGCGGCGGCGTTGACCGGTCCGCTGCCCGGCCGGGGCGCGCGCTCGGACGTCTCCGGCAGGGAGGGGAACTCCACCCCTTCGACCAGCGGGATCACCCTGGTCTCGCGCCAGCGGTTCAGGACCACCGAGGCCTGTTCCGGGGTGATCGGGACCAGGGTCTCGTCCGGTCGGCCGCTCTCCCGCACGCGGGCGAAGGCGTCGGTCTCGCGCCACTTGCCGCGCTTGTGCATCACGACCTCGTCCAGCTGCCCCGGGACGCGCAGGACCCGCAGGATCTGGGCCGGGTCCTGCACCGGCTTGCCGGGGGCGGTTCTCGTGTAGTACCGGATGAAGACGGGCTCTGATACGGTGCCGGGCGTTCCCGGGCCGCGGAAGGGAGATCGCTGATTCGGCCGCGCCGGGTACCGCGAACGCCGCGGCCGCGGCACTCGAGTCCGTCGTCATGGCATCCCGCCCGACCCCGAAGATCGTCATCCCGTCAGAACACTGGTGCAGGCGACCAGTCTCCGGGATGGCGGCCGGGTTTTGCAATCCTGGCTCGGATATTCGGCCGGAAGCGGAACCGCTCTGCTCCCGTTTTCCGGCTTTGTCCAGGCCGCCGCGGCCGCCGCCGCGCTCAGCCGATCCCGATCGCCTCCCGGACGCCGCCCAGCACGACCCGGGCCCGCTCCCGGGCCCGGCGCGCTCCGTCCGCGAGCACCGAATCCAGCGGGCTGCCGGGCTGCACCAGCTCGGTGTACCGCTCCCGCATCGGGCCGAGTTGCTCGTTGAGCACGGTGAACAGCAGATCCTTCAGCTCACCCCAGCCCATGCCGCCGGCCGTCAGCCGATCGCGGGTGTCCGCGACCAGGCCGGGTTCGCCGAAACGGGCCAGGATCAGGAAAACCGCGGAGTCGTCAGGCTTCTTCGGTCCCTCGACCGGCGTGCTGTCGGTCGGCATCCGCCGCACCAGCCTGCGCAACTCCGCCTCCGGCGCGAACAGCGGAATCGTGTTGCCGTAGGACTTGCTCATCTTCCGGCCGTCCGTCCCGAGCAGCAGCTCCCCGGACTGGCCGGCCGTCAGCAGCGGATGCGGGACGGTCAGCCGGTACCGCTCTCCGTAGACCGCGTTGAAGCTGCCGGCCATGTCGGCGGCGTACTCCACGTGCTGGAACTGGTCGCGGGCCACCGGAACCAGCTCCGAACCCATGATCAGGATGTCGGCGGCCATCAGGATCGGGTACTGATACAGGCCCATGTTCACGCCCGCGTCCAGGTCCGCGTTCCCGGCCGCCCGGTTCCGGTCCTGCGCGGCCTTGTACGCGTGCGCCCGGTTCATCATCCCCTTCGCCGCGAAGCAGGCCAGAACCCAGGCCAGCTCGTAGATCTCCGGCACGTCGGACTGCCGGTACAGGACGGTGCGCCCCGGGTCGAGCCCGGCCGCCAGCCAGGTCGCGGCGACGGATCTGGTGTACCGGCGCAGGTTCTGCGGATCGCGGACGGTCGTCAGCGCGTGGTAGTCGGCGATGAAGTAGGCCGTGTCGTACTGCTCGGCCAGTTCCAGCGCGGGACGGATGGCGCCGACGTAGTTGCCCAGGTGCGGCTCGCCGGTGGCCTGGATGCCGGTCAGCGCGGTCTTGGGCCGCGGGGGTGCGGAGAGGGTCATGGCAGGGTTCTCCTGGCTGCTTTCGTTCGTGGGCCTGGGACATCGGGACGGAGCAGGTCGGGCCGGCCAGGGGCGCCCGCGGCCCGCAGGCGCCGACGTATACGAGGACAGATACGTCGGCACCTGCGTACGGCCGCGCGGCGGGACCCCGGCCGGGCGGGACGGATCAGACGTCGAGCAACCTGATCAGTTCGTCCCGCAGGATGCCGAGGCCGTCGCGGGTCAGGATGGATTCGGGGTGGAACTGCAGCCCGGCCAGCCGGGTGCCGCCGACCTGGCCGCGCAGGGCCACCAGTTCCCGGTCCGCGCCCGCGGTCAGCTGGATCTGCGGTGCGACGGCTCCGTCGGCCGGGGCGAGCGCGGCGAAGGAGTTGTAGAAGCCGACCAGTTCGGCCCGGCCGAACAGTTCCACCGCCCGCTGGTCGCCCTGCGCGGGCCGGTCCCGGCGGACGAGTTCGAGCCCGAGTTCGGCGCTCATCATCTGGTGGCCGAGGCAGATCCCGAGCACCGCGCTGCTCTTGGCGCCGGCGGACTCGGCCCCGGACCCGGCCCCGGATTCGGCCTCGGACGCCGCGGATCCGGCCGCCAGCAACCGCCGCAGCAGCGCCCGGCTGTCCCGGATCTTGGGCAGCTCCAGGTCGCGCGGGTCGCCCGGCCCGGGGCCGAGCACGACCAGGTCGTAGTCCCCGGCGTCGTGCTTCCGGACGCCCTCGCCCGCGCTGTCGCCCGAGCCGCCGACGTCGAGCCCGACTTCGTCGAACGGAGCCCGGGTGACGTCCAGCCCCAGCGCCCGCAGCTGCACGGTGAGCATCGAGGTGAAGGCGTCTTCGTGATCGACGATCAGAGCCCTGCGCCCGAGCAGCCGCGGCTCGCGCTGGTCGGTCTGCTTCACCAGCCAGAACGGCGCGATCAGGTCGTTGCGCGCGGCCAGCGTGGCCAGCACCTCCGGGTCCGCGGCCCAGGCGGGCGAGTGCTCCGTCGCCGCGGTCAGCACCTCAGGGCTTTGCTTGCCGGCCTCGGCAACCGCCCCGGCGGCCGCCGGCGCGAGCGGCTCCAGTACCGCCCCCGGCCCGGACCGCAGCCCGAAGGCGCGCAGCACCCCGGCGGCCTTCGCGTGCGTCTCCAGCACCTCCTGGGCCGGATCCGACCCGCGGACCAGGGTCGCGCCGACCGGGATCTTCACCAGGCCCGTCTCCGGGTCCATATACGCGACCCGCAGCATCAGGCAGGCGTCCATCTGCTCGCGCCGCCCGTCCTCCACCGGCTCGATCAGGGCCGTGACACCGCCGTAGTAGCCGCGCCCGCCGGTCTCGTGCCGCTTGATCACCCGCAGCGCGTTGCGGATCGGCGAACCGGTCGCGGTCGGGGCGAACATGGTGGCCCGCAGGATGTCGCGCGGGTCCATCGCGGTGGCCGCCTCGATGTGGTACTCGGTGTGCGCCAGGTTCGCCATCTCCTTGAGGAACGGGCCGCGCACCCGGCCGTGCCCGCCGACGTCGGCCAGCATCTTCAGTTCCTCGTCGACCACCATGGCCAGCTCGTCGCGCTCCTTCGGGTCGGCCAGGAACGCGAGCACCTCCGCGCGGCTCGCGTCGGCCGGCGGCTTGCGCAGGGTGCCGCTGATCGGGTTCATCGCGGCGATCCCGTCCCGCAGCCGCACGTGGCTCTCCGGGGTGGCGCCGACCATGATCTGCCTGCCGGTGTGGATCAGGAAGGTCCAGTAGGCGTTGCGTTCGTTGCGCAGCAGGTTGCGGAATGCGCCCAGCGCCGTCTCCAGCGCGTCCTCGCAGGTGGCGGTGAAGGTGCGGCGCATCACGAAGTTCGCGCCCTCGCCGGTGGCGATCTCGCCCTCGATCACCGCCTCCACCTGCCGGGCGTAGTCCTCGTCGGAGACGTCGAACGCCCCGTCGGCCAGCTGCGGCGGCCCGGCGAAGGGCAGCTCGGCAAGGGTCAGCTCGATCCGCGAGTCCACCCGCAGCGACAACAGCGGCGCGCCGTCGTCATGGCACTCGTCGCCGCGTTCGAGCAGCTGCCGGAAGGGGACCAGGGCCAGCTGCGGCCCGTCGAACCGGGGCAGATCGGCCAGCAGCCGGTACTCGGCCACCTCGCCGCGCAGCAGTTCCACCTTGGCGGCGCCCTCGCGGCGCAGCAGGGCGAAGGGGGGTTCCAGGTAGTCGCTCATCACAGATCACGGGGCCTCTCGTCGTGGTGCCGCAGCCACCGTGACGGACCTGGTCCGCTCAACGCGAAACCGGCCGCTGGTGGGCGGCCGGTTCGCGAATCGTTCAGGGAAAACGCGAGGTCAGGTTCGGTCCGCCGGGGGAGCGGGCCACCACCACTGGTGAGTGGTCGTCAGTCGCGTCATCATGGCGCAACAGTATTGCAGGATCAGCGCCGAGGCAACCGGAACGCGGCGGCGAAAACCAGGACCACGATTCCCATCCCGGCCACCGCGGTCACCTCCATCGCGTGCACGTAGTCGTGCAGCCGGCTGCCCGAGCCCAGGACCGAGAAGAACAGGGTCCCGAGCACGGTCACGCCGATCGCGTTGCCGAACTGCTGCGCGGTGGTCAGCGCGCCGGCGGCCAGGCCGGCCTGCTTCGGGTGGATGCCGATCAGCACCGCGCCGACCAGCGTGGGCAGGGCCAGGCCGTTGCCCAGGCCGACCACGACCATGCCGGGGATCAGCCAGGCCGCGGTGACCTGGTCGCCCTGCCAGGCCAGCACCGCGAAGGTCAGCGCCAGGCCGAGGAAGCTGGAGACCGCGCCGACCGCGATCACCCGGTTGCCCACCCGCGCGGCCACCCGGCGGGCGTTGAGCGAACTGAGCGCGAAGGCCACGCCCAGCGGGGCGAAGGTCAGGCCGGCGGTCAGCGGGGTCAGGCCGAGCCCGTCCTGCAGCACGATGGTCAGGCACAGCATGAACCCGGCGAAGAAGGTCAGGTACCCGGCGCCGACGAACATCCCGGCCGAGAAGGTGCGCTGCTTGAGCAGGTCGGTGTCCAGCACCGGGGACCCGCCGCGCCGGCCGAGCCGGCCCTCGTAGCGCAGGGTGGCGGCCAGCACCGGGACGGCGGCGGCCATCGACAGCCAGGTCCACAGCGGCCAGCCCTCCGGCCGGCCCAGGGTCAGCGGGATCAGGAACAGGGCCAGGGCGGCCGAGATGCCGATCGCGCCGACCGGGTCCAGCCTCTGCCGGGCCTCGGACTTGGTGAACGGCAGCCAGCGGGCGGCCAGGAACGCGGCGCCCAGGCCGATCGGCACGTTGATGAAGAAGATGGTCCGCCAGCCCCAGCCGAACAGGTTCAGGTCCAGCAGCACGCCGCCGAGCACCTGCCCGGCCACCGAGCCCAGGCCGATGGTGGCGCCGAACGCGGCCATCGCGCGGGCCCGCTCGTGGATCGGGAAGAGCACGTTGATCAGGGCGAGCATCTGCGGCACCATCACGGCCGCGGCCGCGCCCTGCAGGATCCGGGCCCCGATCAGCAGCCCGGTGCTGGTGGCCAGGCCGCACAGCAGCGAGGCGGCGGTGAAGGCGAGCATCCCGATCAGGAACAGCCGGCGGTGGCCGAGGATGTCGCCGAGCCGCCCGCCGGTGATCAGGCCGCTGGCGTAGGCGAAGCCGTAGCCGCCGACGATCAGCTCCACCCCGGCCTCGGACGCGCCGAGGTCGTGTTGCAGCGAGGGGGCGGCGACGTTGACCACGAAGTAGTCGAACATGGCCATGAACATCGCGGTCAGGATGACCGGCAGGACGATCCAGCGGCGCGGGTGGCCCTCGGCGGCGTGGGCGGCGGCCGGGGCGGGTGAGGTGGCGGAGGCGGCGTCGGCGGGGGCCTGGTCCGGCGCGGTGCGCGGACGGCCTTCGGCGGTGAGCGACATGGGAAGTTCCCCCACAGGAGTCTTGGGAAGTCTCGTGCACGTCAGATGGTCTGGCGATCGGAGTAACCAACTGGTTGGTTGAAATATTTCACGGCACCGCGGGGGCTGTCAACCAACTGGTTGGTTGGCTATAGTGGGGGGCATGGCAGTTCGTGACCCCGAAGCAACAAAGGCCCGGATCTTCGCCGCCGCGACGGCGGAGTTCGCCGCGTACGGCATCGCCGGCGCGCGCGTGGACCGGATCGCGCAGAACGCGCACGCCAACAAGCAGCTGATCTACGCGTACTTCGGGGACAAGGCCGAACTGTTCGCGCACGTGCTGGAACAGAAGCTGGTTGAGGTGGCCGAGTCGGTATCGATGGAGGTCAACGACATCGAGGACTGGATCGAGTGCCACTTCGACTACCACGCCCAGCACCCCGAACTGCTGCGCCTGCTGATGTGGGAGGCGCTGGAGTTCGGCTCCACCGGCCTGCCCCGGCCGGAGGCGCGGGTCGCCCGCTACCAGGAGAAGGTGGCCAACTTCGCCAAGGCGCAGCAGAACGGCGTGGTACGCACGGACGTACAGCCCGCCCACCTGCTGCTGCTCATGCTCGGCCTGATCAACTGGCCCCAGGCGGCCAACCAGGTCAGCGGCATGATTCTGGGCGAGGACGTCTCGACCTCGGCGGACTTCCGCGAATCGGTCAAGAAGTGCGCGCGGAGCCTGGCCGGCCCGCAGGGGGAACACTGCGCCGAACCGAAGGCCGTCCAACCGCAGGACTGATTTACGAGCGTTTGAGATACCGCAGGTAGAACGCCAGGAACGCCAGCACGACGCCCACGTTCACCAGCAACCGCGGCCAGAACTGGTGCCTGAAGACCAGAAAGTCCAGGCCGACGATGACGGCAACCATCGCGAGCACGCAAATCACGGTGGCGGCTTGTCTTCCCATACCCCGACACTACAGCGCTCGACCGCAGCACACGACCCTGCCCGGCGGCCCGGCGGGTTTCCCCGGCCTCGCTAAGCTCGGACCGTTCCACCGGTTCCACCCCACGCAGCCAGACCCAGATTGACGAGGACGATGACGATGTACACCGCGGCCGACGACCGCTACTCGACCATGGAATACCGCCGCAGCGGCCGCAGCGGCCTCAAGCTCCCGGCGGTCTCGCTGGGCCTGTGGCACAACTTCGGCGACACCTACTCCTTCGACAACCAGCGCGCCGTCCTGCGCCGCGCCTTCGACCTGGGCGTCACCCACTTCGACCTGGCCAACAACTACGGCCCGCCGGCCGGCTCGGCCGAGCAGAACTTCGGCCGGCACCTGGCCGACGACTTCCGCCCGTACCGCGACCAGCTGGTCATCTCCACCAAGGCCGGCTACGACATGTGGGCCGGCCCCTACGGTGAATGGGGCTCGCGCAAATACCTGCTTGCCTCGCTGGACCAGTCCCTCGGCCGGATGGGCCTGGAGTACGTGGACATCTTCTACAGCCACCGCTTCGACCCGGAGACTCCGCTGGAGGAGACCATGGGCGCGCTCGACCGGGCCGTGCGCTCCGGGAAGGCGCTGTACGCGGGCATCTCCAACTACAGCCCCGAGCAGACCCGGGCCGCCGCGGCGATCCTGCACGACCTCGGCACGCCGCTGCTGATCCACCAGCCGCGCTACAGCATGATCGCCCGGGACGCGGTCGAGGACGGCCTGCTGGACGCGCTGGAGGAGGTCGGCGCCGGCGCGATCTGCTTCTCCCCGCTGGCCCAGGGCGTCCTGACCGACCGGTACCTGAACGGCATCCCGGCCGACTCGCGGGCCGCGGTCGGCCGCTTCCTGCGCGAGTCCAACCTGACCGAGGCCGTGATGGGCAAGGTCAAGGCGCTCAACGATCTGGCCGCCGCCCGCGGCCAGTCGCTGGCGCAGCTGGCCCTGGCCTGGGTGCTGCGCGACCCGCGGATGACCTCGGCGATCATCGGCGCGTCCAGCGTCGCGCAGCTGGAGGCCAACCTCGGAGCCCTCGCCGCGCCCGCCCTGTCGGCCGAGGAGCTCGCCTCGATCGACCGGATCCTGGCCGACTGAGCCCGCCCGACCCGGCCCGGCGGCGCGCGCCGGGCGCCTGGCCGGACCGTCCGTGGACCTGTCGTTCCACGGTGGTCCGGCCCGTTCGTTTCCGTCCCAAGGATCGAACCGTCCGCGGGCCGGCCGCGCCCGTCACGTACCCTGGGGGCGTGGACACGAAGCGTGAGACGGCGCCGGCCGACGACCAGACCTCCCCGCCGGCCTGGCGGACCCTGACCGCCAAGCAGCAGCCCGACTGGCCCGACCCGCAGAAGGTGCGCGAGGCCTCGGCCGAGCTGCGCTCCTTCCCTCCGCTGGTCTTCGCCGGCGAGTGCGACCTGCTCAAGCAGCGGCTGGCCGACGCCGCGGCCGGCCAGGCGTTCATCCTGCAGGGCGGGGACTGCGCGGAGACCTTCGACGCGATCACCGCCGACGCCATCCGCAACAAGCTCAAGACGCTGCTGCAGATGGCCGCGGTGCTCACCTACGCCGCCTCGATCCCGGTGATCAAGATCGGCCGGATCGCCGGGCAGTACGGCAAGCCGCGCAGCAGCGACACCGAGACCCGGGACGGGGTCACCCTGCCGGCCTACCGCGGGGACAGCGTCAACGGGTTCGAGTTCACCGAGGTGTCCCGGATCCCGGACCCGCGCCGCCTGGTCCGGATGTACCACAGCTCCGCGGCCACCCTGAACCTGGTCCGCGCCTTCACCACCGGCGGCTACGCCGACCTGCACCAGGTGCACGCCTGGAACCGGGACTTCGTCGCCGCCTCGCCGTCCGGCGAGCGCTACGAGCTGCTGGCCACCGAGATCGAGCGGGCGCTGAACTTCATGCGGGCCTGCGGCACCGACCCCGAGGAACTGCGCACGGTCGAGTTCTTCGCCTCGCACGAGGGCCTGCTGCTGGAGTACGAGGACGCCCTGACCCGGGTCGACTCGCGTACCGGGCTGCTCTACGACACCTCCGCGCACTTCGTCTGGATCGGCGAGCGCACCCGCGACCTCGACGGCGCGCACGTGGAGTTCTTCTCCCGGATCCGCAACCCGATCGGGATGAAGCTGGGCCCGGCCACCCCGCCGGACCTGGCCCTGTCCTACCTGGACAAGCTGGACCCGGACCGGGAGCCGGGCCGGCTGACCTTCATCGTCCGGATGGGCGCCGGGGTGGTCCGGGACAAGCTGCCGGCCCTGCTGGAGAAGGTCACCGCCGAGGGCCACCGGGTGGCCTGGATCTGCGACCCGATGCACGGCAACACCTTCGAGGCGCCCAGCGGGCACAAGACCCGGCGCTTCGACGACGTGCTGGACGAGGTCAAGGGCTTCTTCGAGGTGCACCGCGCGCTGGGCACCCACCCGGGCGGGATCCACGTGGAACTGACCGGCGACGACGTCACCGAGTGCATCGGCGGCGGGCACGAGATCGCCTTCGGCGACCTGGCCACCCGGTACGAGTCCGCCTGCGACCCCCGGCTGAACCGGTCCCAGTCCCTGGACCTGGCCTTCCTGGTCGCCGAGATGTACCGCGGCGGCCGCTGATGCCGGCCGGGCCCGCGATCGACCTGCGCAGCGACACGGTCACCCGGCCCACCCCGGGCATGCGCGCGGCCATGGTCGACGCCGAGGTCGGCGACGACGTCTACGGCGAGGACCCGACCGTCTCGGCTCTGGAGGAGTACACCGCCGGGCTGTTCGGGTTCGGCGCGGCCATGTTCGTGCCGACCGGCGTGATGGCCAACCACATCGGCGTGCGGCTGCTGGTCGGCCCGGGCGGCGAACTGGTCTGCGACGCCGACGCGCACATCGTCGCGCACGAGGACGGCGGCCTGGCCTGGCACGGCGGCGTGCAGACCCGCACCACGCTCAGCGAGCGCGGCCTGCTCGACCCGGACCAGCTGCGCCGGCTGATCCGGCCCCCGGCCGCCTACGCCGTGGGCACCACCGCGATCGAGATCGAGAACACGCACAACCGCGGCGGCGGCGCCGTCTACCCGATCGAGACCCTGCGCCGGATCCGCGCGCTGGCCGACGAGTCCGGCGTGGCGGTGCACCTGGACGGAGCCCGGATCTGGAACGCGCACGCGGCCACCGGCGTCCCGCTGCCCGAGTACGGCGCGATCGCGGACACGATGTCGGTATGCCTGTCCAAGGGCCTCGGCGCGCCGGTCGGCTCAGTGCTCTTATTCTCCCCGGAGCGCGCGGCCGAGGCGCGGCTGATGCGGCACCGGCTCGGCGGCGGCTGGCGGCAGGCCGGACTGCTGGCCGCGGCCGGGCGGTACGCGCTGGAACACCACGTCGAACGTCTGACCGAGGATCACGCCAACGCCCGCCTGCTGGCCGACGGCCTGCGCGAAGCCGGCTACGCGGCCCGGGAGCCGGAGACCAACATCGTGCTCGTCGACGTCCCGGACGCCCCGGCCCTGGCCGCCGCGCTCGCCGACCGCGGGGTGCGGGTGGCCGTGTTCGGTCCGAAGCTGCTGCGGCTGGTCACCCACCTGGACGTTTCGGCGCAGGACTGCGCCGACGCGGTCTCCGTTGCCCGCCGACTGACCTGATTTCGGCTCGGCTTCGCCCGTTGTTTGGCCCGGATAGTCCGCTCCTGTCCGGGCTTCTCGCTTTTGCGGCTATTGAAAGACCCCTTAGTTAGGGCTAGCTTCTAGCCATCAGCTTTGCACTCACTCTCTAGGGGGATGGACCATGGGTTTGTTCAGCAAGTTCCTGAACGACGACGAGAAGGAGAAAGAGGAGGAGGCCAAGCGCCGGGCGGCGGAGAAGTACGCCACCGAGCACGCGCACGGGGCAGAGCACGAGCACGAGCACGCCCCGGCCGCCGCCGAGCACACCCACGCCCACACCATCGCGGCGCGCACCGCCGAGGCCCCGGCCCCGGCGAAGAAGACCGCTGCGAAGAAGACGGCCGCCGCCGCGGCCGAGGCGGCCCCCGCCCCGGCGAAGAAGACCGCTGCGAAGAAGACCGCCCCGGCCGCCGCCGCGCACACCCACGCCCCGATCGCCCACCAGGGCGCGGCCCAGGCCGGCGCGGTCACCGTCGCGCACGACCAGGCGATGACCCTGCACATCCTCTCGCACATCCCGGACCACGCCCCGCGTACCGACGACCCGCACTACCACCTGTTCGAGCAGGCCAAGTCGCGGCTCAAGCGCCAGGGCCTGTGGAAGTGCATCATCAACGACGAACTGTGCGACGGCCAGCCGGAACTGCACCACACCTTCATCGAGTTCTCCCAGATCAACGAGGTGGACCCGGCCAAGGTGCAGCAGTCGCTCGGCCTGCACTTCGACAACGACGAGGACTTCCAGACCTGGGCCGAGTCCCCCGGCAACCTAGAGGTCCTGTGCGTCGCCCACCACCGGGCGCACTACGGTATCCACGTCATCCCCGGCCCGCTGTGGGAGGCGCTGCGCTTCCGCAAGGCCGGCACCGCGGCCGCCGCCGAGTTCGTCGCGGCCAAGGACCTGCCGCAGGACGACAAGTAGCAGAGGGGTAGATCGCGCGGCCCGGCTCGTTTCCGTAGGCTCTGTGCCATCCGCGTCCGACCCCGAATCCGGAGAGGATGGGAGCGTCCGTGCACACCTTCACCGAGCCGCCGCCCGAGTTCGCCGCGGCGATCCGCGCCACCGGGCCCGAGGACGCCGAGCAGTGGCTCGCCCGGCTGCCCGCCCTGGTCGCCGGGTTCGCCGACCGCTGGCGGCTGAGCCTGGACGGCCCGACGTTCTCCGGCTACTCGGCCGTGGTCCTGCTGGTCCACCGCGCCGACGGCGAACCGGCCGCGCTGAAAGTCGGCCGGATGGACGGGTACACGGCTGCGGAGGGGGCGGCGCTGCGGTTGTGGGGCGGGCAGGGGGCCGTGCGGCTGCTGGGATCCGCCGAGGAGCCGGAGCGGCAGACCTGTGCGTTGCTGCTGGAACGGCTGGACCCGGCCCGTAACCTGTTCGCCGTCTCCGACGACGAGGGCGCTGAAGTGGTCGGCAAACTCATCGCCCGCCTCGGAATCGTGGCGCCCCAGCCATCGCAGACATCAGACTCACCGGAGGATCGACAGGGGCCGTTGCTACCCACTCTCGCCGACGACGTCGCGCAGGAGGTGCAGCGCCTGCCGGAAGACTGGGAACGATTGGGCCGCCCCTGCCCGCGGGCAATGATCGACTATGCCGTGGACGCCTACCGTGACTTAGGCGCCGAGGGCGGCGACCGCCTGCTGCACGTCGACCTGCACCAGATGAACGTGCTGGCCGCCGCCCGCGAACCCTGGCTGGCCATCGACCCGCAGGCCCGGATCGGCGACCCCGCGTTCACCCTGCTGCCGTTCCTGCGCAACGGCTGGCCCAGGGTGACCGCGGCCGCGAACCCCCGCGCCGCCCTGCGCCGCCGCTTCGAGATCGCCGCGCACGCCGCCGGACTGGACCGCGCCAGAGCCCGCACCTGGGCCCGCGCCCGCGCCGTCGGCGACCTGCTCTACGCCGTAGAGTTCGGCGACACCGAAGGCGTGTCCCGCCCGGTCTCCGCCGCCATCCACGACTGGCTCGCCTGAACCGGGCCCGGGGCCAAGCTAGCGAAGCCCCACAGGATCAGCCACAATATCGCCTACGAGACGGCCCGGCAGGATCTGATCGGTTTGCAGCTACGCGGCCTCCTGGAGAAGAAGCGGCAAGGCCAACAGTACGTGTGGAGTCCAGCGAACGACTTCAGCCTGCGGTTGCAGCGCACCCAGTAGCGCCGCGGATTCGTCGGCCCCGCCCGGATTCCGAGGCGGGGCCGACGAATCCACACTGCTCAGAGCTCTTCGACGCCCGGCCGGAGGTACTTCGGGAGCAGGAAGCCGAGCGGGATGCAGACCAGGACCGCCAGGGCGGCGTACCAGAGGCTGTCGGACGCGGCGGTGACCGAGGAGTGGCCGTCCTGGAGGCTGTTGAAATACAAGGTGCCGAACAGGGCGACGCCCAGCGAGTTGGCCAGCTGTTGCAGGGCGTTGATCACGCCGCCGGCCGAGCCGGTCTCGTGTTCGTCGACCGCGGAGACCACCATGCCGAAGAAGGTGGTGATCAGCAGGCCCAGGCCCAGGCCGCAGAACGTGAACGCGGGCACCAGGTTCCAGGTGGTCATGGCCTGGCCGTAGTGGCTGATCGTCCAGGCCACGCCGCCGAGTCCGGCCGCCATCATCACCACGCCGGCCATCAGGACCTTGCGGCCGTAGCGCGGCGCCAGCAGGCCGCCGCCCAGGCCCGCGCCGATCGCGGCGCCGAGGGAGAACGGCAGGCCGGTCAGGCCCGCGTGCAGCGAGGTGTAGCCCAGGGCGAGCTGGACGTGCAGCATCAGCACCAGGAACAGCGCACCCATGCCGGAGAAGAAGAACACGCCGAAGAACAGGCCGCCGGTGAAGGCGCGCTTGGCGAACAGCGACGGGGTGACCAGCGGGGTCCGGTTCTGCCGCTGCCGGGCCCGCTGCTGCAGGCCGAAGGCGGCGAACACCGGCACCGAGGCGCCCATCAGCACGTACATGTAAGCGGGCCAGTTGTCCTCGCGGCCCTGGATCAGCGGGTAGACCAGCAGCAGCATTCCCGCGCCGGACAACAGCATGCCGAGCACGTCCAGGGTCGGCACGTCCTCACCATGGCCCTGGTCCTCGGGGATGACCCGGACGGCCAGGACCAGGGCGAGCAGGCCCAGCGGCACGTTCACCCAGAAGATCGACCGCCAGTGGCTGCCGAACAGGTCCGCCTGCACCAGCGCGCCGCCGACGATCGGGCCGAGGGTGGCGGCGATGCCCATCACCGGGCCGAAGATGCCCATCGCGGCCCCGGCCTGCTCCCGGGGGAACACCGAGCGGATGATGGACAACCCCTGCGGCAGCATGATGCCCGCCGACAGGCCCTGCAGGGCGCGGGCGGCGATCAGTTCGTGCGGGCTCTGCGCGGCCGAGGACAGCGCCGAGCAGACGGTGAACGCCGCGACGCCGATCAGGAACATCCGGCGCCGCCCGTACAGGTCGCCCAGGCGCCCGCCGGTGATCAGGATCGCGGCCATCGCCAGGGTGTAGCCGGCGATGATCCACTGCAGGTTGGTGCCGGAGGCGTGCAGGTCGCGGGCGATGGACGGGGCGCCGACGTTGACGATGGTCGAGTCGAGCAGGTCCATCACGTCCGCGCCGAGTACGACCAGCACGACCGCCCAGGCCAGCCGGCCGGGCTTGGCCCGGACGGGTGCGGGGTCGGTGCCGGGGGCGCCGGCGGCGGCCGCGTCGGCGACCGCGGTCCCGGCGCCGTCGCGCTGCGGGCCCTGCCGGCCGGTCCGGCCGGGTATGGGAGGCGGGGGTCCGGGTTCGGTGGTGGCGGTCATGCCTGATCTCCTCGGGAAGGGGTGCCGGGCCGGGAGCTGCCGTCTTTCCAGCTGCCCCGAACAGTGTCCCGATCCGGCGAACGGTGTTCCGATGCGGTAGAACACCGTTCTACCGTCGTACGTCGTTCGTGTCAAGAACGTCGTACGGAAGTTGCGAACACTGTTCGGTGAGCGTATCGTGACAACCATGTTCGACGTCACCGATCTGCCGCCCTCGCCCTGGGGCAAGAAGCCCCGGGCGGCCAAAGCCGAGTCGAAACCGGCCCTGACCCGTCCGGCGATCGTGGACGCCGCGCTGCGGATCATCGACGCGGAGGGCATGGACGCGGTCTCGATGCGCCGGATCGCCCAGGACCTGGGCACCGGGGCGGCCTCGCTGTACGCGCACGTCGCGGACAAAGAAGAGCTGATGGACCTGGTGGTCGACCAGATCATGGGCGAGATCGTGGTCAACTTCGGCGACCAGGACCCGGGGGCCGGGGCCGGCTGGGTCGAGTGGGTCAAGGCGATGGCCCGGACCATGCTGGTGACCCTGCTGGCACACGGGGACGTGGCCAAGGCGTTCGTCGGGCGGATCCCGTTCGGGCCGCAGGGGCTGGTGGCGATGGAGGCGCATCTCGCGGTGCTGCGCGAGGCCGGGCTGCCGGACTTCCTGTCCACGTTCGTCGGCGACCTGATCAGCCAGTTCGTGACGGGCTACGTCCTGGACGAGGTCGGCTGGCGCGGCCGGTTCCCCGGGGCCGAGGAAAGCGATCTGGTCGAACACCTGACCAAGCTGCGCGACTATCTCAAGTCCCTGCCGGTGGACCGCTTCCCGAATCTGGTGGAGATGGCCGGGATGCTGCTGAGCGGCGAGGACGATGGGCTCTCCCGGTTCGAACTCGGGCTGGAAGTGATCGTCCGCGGGTTCGCCTCGTTCGTCACCCCGCAGCAACCCCCGCAGGATCCCCCCGCACAGTCTGCGTGACCCCGCCCGAGATCCTCCCCGAAACCCCCCATGCAGCCGAGCGGGCGGGCCGTCCGGCCCGGACGGCCCGCCCGTCGCGCGGTCCCCGGTCAGCTGCCGGACGAAGGCTGCTCGACCAGTTGGGCCAGGTACAGCGGCTCGCCGAGCTGCTTGAGCAGGGCCAGCTGGGTCTCCAGGTAGTCGATGTGCTCCTCTTCGTTCGCCAGGATCTTCTCGAAGATGGTGGCCGAGGTGACGTCGTCCTTCTCCCGCATCACCCGGATCCCGCGGCGCAGCCGGTCCACCGCCTCGATCTCGACCTTCATGTCGCACTCGAACATCTCGGTGACGGTCTGGCCGATCCGCAGCGGGTTGAGCTTCTGGAAGTTCGGCAGCGCGTCCAGGAAGATGATCCGCTCGGCCAGCAGGTCGGCGTGCTCCATCTCCTCGATCGACTCGCGGCGGGTGTGCTCGGCCAGCTTCACCCAGCCGTTGTTATGCTGCAGTTTGTAGTGCAGCCAGTACTGGTTGATCGCGGTGAGCTCGGCGGTGAGCTGCTCGTTGAGGAACGCGATGACTTCTGGGTCACCTTGCATGGGCTATCGGACTCCGACTCGCTCGGGACTTCGCGGGAACTGCTGACGCACAGTTTCGCGCGGCCGATGGGCCGAACGTGGTTGAAACTGCCGTGTCGGCATGACCGATACCCCGTACGGGCGGTTTGAGCGGGCCACTTTCCGGCCCGGGCCGCACCCGGTTCAGCCGGCGATCAGCCCGGCTCAGACCGGGCCGCGGCTCAGACCAGGGCGGGGCACGGCGCGTCGCCGTGCAGCCGCTGCGCGGGGGAGCAGGGGGTCGGACAGGCGGCCAGCCTCGCCGCGACCAGGCCGTCCCGCCGGGCCTGGTCGATCAGGCAGCCCAGGCGCTCCACGCAGGTGCCGCAGCTGGTCCCGGCGCCGCAGCGGTCGCCGATCTCGTCCTCGGAGTCGGCTCCGTTGCGTATCTCCTCGGTGATCTCTTCTTCCGTGACGCTGAAGCAGACGCAGGCATACATCGGCTCACAACTCCGTTCTCCACGTCAGGACGGCATCAACTTAGGACACACTTACTTAGGTGTTCCTAAGCTAACCTGTCACCCGCCCACTTGCCAAGTAGGAGTCGGTCTTTCCCGCCCCGGCGACGTCCCGACGTGCGCCGACGCCCGGCCGCGGGTAGCCGGACGGACCATCCCGGCGAGTCTGGGACCATGGAGGCATGGGTCACAGCGGTACCGCGCGCGCGGACGAGAGCGCCACCCCGGCCGGCCCGCGGCTGCCCCCGGGCCAGCGCGAGCAGCGCGCCTGGCCGGTGCTGCACTACGGCCCGGTGCCGCGGTTCAAGCCGGACCGCTGGGACCTGCAGGTCTACGGCGCCACGGCCGACGGCGGCAAGGCGGTGTGGGACTACGAGTCCTTCGCCGAGCTGCCGCGCTGCACGGTCCGGGCCGACTTCCACTGCGTCACGAAGTTCACGATCCTGGACTGCGAATGGTCCGGCGTCTCGGCGCGGACCGTGCTGGACCTGATGCCCCCGGCGCCCGAGGCGGTGACCGCGTTGGTGTGGGCCGAATACGGCTACTCGGCGAACCTGCGGATCGAGGACCTGCGGCAGGACGGCGTCGTCTTCGCGACCCACCGGGACGGCGAGCAGCTGACCCCCGAGCACGGCTTCCCGCTGCGCCTGATCGTCCCGCACCTCTACGCCTGGAAGGGCCCGAAATGGGTGCGGGCGATCGAATACGTGACCGGGGAACGCCGCGGCTTCTGGGAGGAACGCGGCTACCACAACACCGGCGACCCCTGGCAGGAGCAGCGCTACTCCTACCAGGAGGGCTGAGCCGGGCGCGGGTCAGGAGGTGTAGGTGACCGTGATGTTCTTGAAGCCCAGCGATTGCAGAAGGCTGACAAGCATGGTCTTGGTGTTGCGCTCGGCGTCGGCGATCAGCTCGCTCTTGCCGGCGGCCGTGGTGATGTCCTTCTGGGCCTGCAGGTAGACCGCCTGCTGGGAGTTCGGGTTGCCGTTCAGGAACGAGTTGACCTGCGTGAACAGGCCCTTCTGGGAGGCGAAGACGTAGGAGTTCTTCACGTCCAGGTTCGCCTGCTCCAGCTGGGCAGGGGGCAGGGTGAGGCCGACGGTCAGGCGGTCGGCCGAGATCGTGACGTCCTTGCCCTTGAGGGCGGAGAAGTCCACGTAGGCGTTGTCCGTGCCCACGCCGATGAACAGGGTGTCGCTGCCCTCGAGGAAGCTGGGCAGGAACGAGCCGCCGGAGGAGATGTCCACGACCACCTGGAAGGTGCCGCTGGCTGCTTCGTACCGGGAAAGCTGGGTAATGGACTGGAGCAGTACCGGCCCCGAGGTGGTGGTCGTGGTCTCCGAGAACGGATTGCGCAGCTGCGGCAGCAGGTGGACGGCCGAGAGGACGAGTAAGAGTATGACGACGCCGGCGACGGTCACTATCATCGCGCGGATCCGCCTGCTCCATCTGCCGAACGGCGTCCGGGCGCGGGCGGGCTTTTCTTCCTCGGTCATCTGAAGATCCCCTTGATCGTGGCTTACATCGTGTCCTGTGCTGGTCTTATTGTGTACCCGACCGCAAACTCAAACGTGGCTAAGGAGTGGGCTGATGTCGCCCTACGGCTCGAAGTACCGTCGGCGCAGAGAGCGCAGGGAGCGGGCCGACGGCAGTAGGCCCAGGTCGCTGGGGTGCGCCTGGCCCGCCTTCTGGGTGGTCGTGCTGATCGTCTTGCTGGGACTGATCTTCGGCGGATACCACAAAGGGACGAAGGTCGGCTCTCAGCCGGAGTTCGTCGGCGGCTCCTCGTTCGCCTCGTCCAGGTCGTCCGGGTCCGCGCACGGCAGCGCCGCGCTCCAGAGCCTGGTGTACTGACCCGAGCGCCGTCCCACGTGGCTGCGGCTGAGCCACAGGTGCACGTTGGCGATCACCGGGCGGGAGTTGTCGGTGGCCAGCGACGTCACGGTCTCGTAGACGACTTCGTTGTCGAAGATGATGAAGTCGTCGAGCAGGCCGAGCAGGTCCGGCGAGAGCATGTCCGGGGTCAGGTACCGGATGTCGATGCCCAGCTTGCGGTGCCGCAGGCACAGGTCGTTGTAGAACTTGTCCGCGGTGATCCGGGCGTCCTGCAGGATGAACAGGCGGCGCACGGTCACCCCGCGCCGGGTCGCCTCGCCCTGCAGCTCCAGGTAGCGCAGGCCCAGGTCGGTCTCCCAGAACCCGCCGCCGAACCGCAGCCGGCCGCCCGCGTCGGTGGTGGTCAGGCTGGTCGCGTACAGGGTCCGGGTGCAGATCCCGGTCAGCGCCAGCAGCCAGTCCCGGTCCTCGCCCTCGTAGGTGCACTGCCCGGCCCGCAGCTGGTGCAGCAGCGAGTTCAGCCGCTGGGCCTGGTTGCGGGCGAAGGTGTTGGCCAGCGGGGAGGCCCGGCGTTCGAACGCGTACGCGTCGCGCACCATCTTGACCAGCTCGGCCGCGCCGGTGTGCTCCAGCGGCTGCAGGCCGAAGGCCTCGGGCAGGTTGGTCAGCTGGGCGAACCGGCGGTCGAGCTCGCCCCGGGCCTCGCCGACCGCGCCGTAGAGCTCGCCGACCGCCTGCTCCAGCCCCGCGTTCGCCTCGGCCGTCTCCCGCCGGATCTGGCCGACCGCCTCGCGCAGCACCGGCCCGGTGGCCAGCTCCAGCCGGCCCACCCGGCGGTCGACCTGGACCAGGAACCCGGCCAGCATGGCCGCCGCGGCGCACAGCGCCCCGGCCGCGATCGCCGGGGCGACCCGGTCCGGGCCGTGGTCCCACCCGAGGGCCGCGGCCAGGCCGGCGGCGCCGCAGAGGATTGATATCAGAGCCCAGCGGAGGGTGGGCGGGGCCGCGGCCGGGCGGGGCGGGATAGGCGCGGGCGGCGCCGGGGCCGGCGCCGTGCGCCGGGGCGGCCGGATCCGCCCGGCCTGCGCGAACGGACCCCGGGGCGCCGCGACCGGCGCCGCGGCGGGCGCCGGAGCCGGGACGGGCTGCGCGGCGGGGGCCGCGGACTCCGGTTCGCTCATCCCGACCGCCCCCTCTCGCGCCCCGGACCCCTCGCCCGGCGCGTGCCTGCAGTACGTTGAGACCCCAGTCTAGGACGAAAACCGGCCCGGCGGTACCTCACCGGACCGCTGCGTCACCGAGCAATTGCAGGGTGTGCAGGGACACCTGGTCCCGGACCCGGTTGACCGAGGAGTCCCACTGCCGGGAGAAGCCGGGCCTGCGCTCCAGGTCGGTCCAGATCGACATCAGGCCCCGGTCGACCTGCGCGCCGGGCATCCACAGGTGCAGCAGGTGGTCTATCACCGGGCGCAGCTTCTCGATCGTCTTGGACCGGTCCCCGGCCCCCGGGTCCACCTGGTTTATCCGCTGCGTCAGAGTACTGAGGATCCAGTCGTGCAGGGCCAGGTCCAGGCACAGGTCGACCAGGTCGGCCAGTCGTGCGCCCGGGGCCCAGATCTTCAGCGAGCGGACCGAGTCGCCGTTGAGGTAGAACTGCGCGGCCGGGGTGGCCGGGGCCAGCAGCCCGCTGTCGAGCCGGGCCACCCAGCGCAGCCGGGTCCAGGTGAACCGCAGCGGGATCATCTTGTCCAGCTGCGGGGACTGCTGCAACCGCAGCGAGAGCCGGTTGCTGACCGCGCCCAGGTCCAGGTGCTCCGGGCCGAGCCTCGCGTCCAGGTAGCCGTCCAGCAGCTCGCCCGGGGTGACCGGGCCGACCGTCTCCAGCAGGCCGGGCTGCGCGGTGTAGTGCGACCAGGGCCGGCGCAGCCGCGACCCGGACCCGTCGATCCGGGACATCGACGCGGTCTGCAGCACCCGGCCGCCGGTGACCACCGCGTGGGTCAGCACCGTGCCGACCGCGCGCAGCCGGCTGTTGTCGGCCATCGGGACCAGGCAGTCCACCCCGTTGGCCAGGTCCGGCGAGACCGCCCGGCCGATCGGCCGCTCCCAGTGCCGGACCGGCTCGCCCGGCACCAGGTCCAACAGCTTGGACAGCTCCCCGCGGGGCAGGGTGCCGCTGTGGCTCAGCAGCCCGGTCCGGATCTCGCCGATCGCCACCGCGGGGCCCGGCCGCCCGTCCACGGTCACTGCTCCGGCAGGAACACGTAGGAGACCCGGCCGGTCACGTCGTCCGGCACCGGCATGCCCTCCCGGCCGGCCCGCTTGGCCACCTGGGCCATCGCGTCCGCGTCCTGGGCGACCTGGCTGAGCACCACCCGCACCGCGTGCTCGATCGGCAGGAAGCGCTGCTCCAGCAGCGAGGCGGTGCGGTAGCCGTGGAAGGCCTGGGCGTCCGGGTTCAGCTTGATCACCCCGGGCAGCTTCTGCCAGCTGTCCGGCAGCGGGCCGTCCGGCAGCGGCTGCGCGGCCAGCACGGCCCGGCCCTGGTCGCGCAGCAGGCCCAGGCGCAGCAGCTGCCAGACCGCGGCCAGCATCGGGCAGGACCAGGTGCGCCGGCCGCCGGCCTCGTTCCACAGCTCCACGTCCAGGAAGATCGAGTGCCGCCGGGCCTCGGCCTCCAGCGGCGGGGCCCAGGCGCGCGGCTGCAGCGCGGCGATCGCGCCGCCGGGGGAGCGGGCGCCGTTGGACAGCCAGCCGGTCTCGGTGGTCGGCGGCCGGGCCCCGGTGGTGCCCTGGGTCGGCACCGACACCAGCCGGGCCGCGACCTGGTCGGCCAGGCCGATCCCGTCCCACCGGGCGCAGGCCGCCTCCCGGGCCAGGTAGTCGATCCGCAGCCCGGCCTGCTCGGCCGCCTCGCAGACCGGGCCGATCAGCTCGGCCGGCGGGACCAGGTCGCTGAAGTAGTCGTCGATCAGGAAACAGGTGCTCACCCGCGGCTGGGAGATCGCGTGCCGGGCCGCGAAGGACTCGACCGTGGCCGCGAACCAGGGCGCGAGCCGGGCGAACCGCCGGGGCAGCTGCGCCCGGCCCTCGGCGAAGTCCTCCATGTAGAGGTGGTCGAGCTCCACCGACAGGTGGCAGTACGGCACCTCCTGGGTCCTGCGCTCCGCGGTGGCCTCGTGAAAGCTGGTGTCCATCGGCTCACTCGTCTTCCAGGGTCCAGGGCTTCTCGTCGAGCAGGATTGCGGTCAGCCGGCGCAGCGCGTCGATCGTCTCGGCGTTGGCCACCTTGGTCACCAGCACGTCCCGGTCGGTGATCAGCTGCTCGCGCCACTGGAGCACCGGTTCCAGCGGGATCGAGCCGATCCGCCAGTTCTGGCCCAGCCGGGACCGGGAGGCCAGGCGTTCCAGGTCCTGGTCGCACTCCCAGAGCCACGCCTGCTGGGACGGGCGCAGAGCGTGGTTGGCCTCGTCGTGCGGGTTGATCACGGCGGTGCGCACGTACCGGATCATCGCGAGCATCCGCTCCTCGGAGATCCCGATCAGCTCGGCGCAGTCGATCAGCCCGTGCAGCCCGTGCACCAGGCTCTTGGCCGCGTAGACGTGCTGGCGGGTCCACCGGTGGAACACCAGCCAGCGGGCCTGGACCCCGGACAGGGCCGGGTGCACCAGCGCCTGCAGGGCCAGCTGGGCGGCGAACGAGCGGCCGGCGCTCAGGTCCACGATGCACAGCTCGTACTCTTCGTTCAGCCGGGTGATCAGGTCCACGCAGCGGCGGGTGTTCTCGTCGTCGACCATGAAGGAGGAGCCGCCCCGGCTGCCCGGGAACAGGTCCAGCTTGCCGCCGCCGGGCGGCTGCTTGACCGAGTCGCGGGCCGAGAGCGACCACACGTCCAGCTTGCGCGGCTCGGGCACCCGGCCGTTGAGGTAGTCGTGCAGGCCGTCGTCGACGACCAGGTCGGCGTACTCCTCCACGTCGAAGAT
The DNA here is from genome assembly GCA_035943635.1 of Actinocrinis sp. Lineage (GTDB taxonomy): Bacteria > Actinomycetota > Actinomycetes > Streptomycetales > Catenulisporaceae > DASZBX01. The sequence goes on from DASZBX010000014.1 coordinate 83,435, forward strand.
CGCCCCGACCGTGGGGGAGCCGAAGTCGAAGTCCAGGTAGCAGGCGTCCTTGCCGATCAGGGCGGCCTGGTACGCGACGTTGGTGCTCGTGACCGAACGGCCGGTGCCGCCCTTGTCGGAGACCGAGAAAATCAGCACCTTACATCCCTCGCTCGACGTCCTGGCGGCTCAGTGCGATGCTGTCGAGCTGGTTGACCGCGTTCACGGCCAGGGCCAGGGCCAGCGACGGCTGGTCGTTGGCCTTGGAGCTGGCCCGCTGCATGTCCTCGCGGATCCGCTGCAGGCTGGCCTGCGAGGGCGCGTTGGCCAGGGCCGGGGTGGACAGCAGCTGCTGGTTGAGCAGGAACTCCGCCTCGCTGACCATGTCCTTGGCGATCCGCACCAGCTCCTGGCTGCGCGCGGCCCGCTTGCCCAGCGCGCCGGCCGAGGTGACCAGGGCGTCGACCACCGAGGTGGTCATCTGCCAGGACACGCTCCCGTCGCCCTTGTCCGTGGTGTTGAACACCCGGTGCGGGTTGTCCCACAGGCCGGTCCCGGTGCCCGCCTCCGGCCGGATCTGCCGGTTCTGCAGATGGTTCCAGGCGGCCGTGGCCAGTTGCAGCAGCCGGTCGCGGACCGCCGGGTCCCCGGTCAGCCGGGCCAGCTGGCAGGCCCGTTTGAACAATACCGGGGCGAAGTCCCGGACCCGCCAGGCCATCACCACCTCGATCGGGTCGGTGGTCTCCAGCTCCAGCAGCAGGCCCGGCCAGTGCAGGTCGGCCATCTGGTCCTCGCGCAGCGGCCGCCGGGTGATCCGGGCCCGGTTGGCCAGGTCGGTCAGCAGGGGTTCGAGCCGGCGCAGGTCGTCCTCGGTGGCGTTGCGCTCGCGCAGGTCCTGGATGACCACCGCGCACACCAGCAGGGAGAAGTAGTCCGACTCCTCGCCGTCCACGGTCCGCCACGGCAGGTCCTCCAGCGGCCAGGACTCGCCGAACCGGGCCAGCACGGACCAGTACCGCTGGGTCAGGTCGCGCCGGATGCTCAGGGCCGCGGCCAGCCGCTCCTGCTCCTCGTTGAGCAGGCCCAGGACCCGGGTGCGCTCGTTGACCAGCTGCTCGATCGCGTCGACGGCCTGCATGGTGAAGTACAGGAACGGCGCCGAGGCGGCCACCCCGGCGGTCTGCCGGCCGATCTCCTCGTCCTGCGAGCGCAGGTCGATCACGGGCGCGTCGCTGGCGATCCCCCAGGTCCAGCCGATCTCGAAGAGCAGGTCCGGGTCTTCGAGCTCGCCGGCCTTCTGCACGCCGAGCCGGGCCTCGCCCAGTCGCCCGCGGACCGCCTCCATCAGTTCGGTGAACTGCGCGACGATCAGCCGCTGCGGGACCTCGTCCTGGTTGATCAGGTTGAGCAGGTTGCGCCCGTAGTCGGAGTCGGGGATCAGCAGGTTGAGGGTGAACGCGCGCAGCATGCCGACCAGGGCGGCGGTCAGCCGCCGGCTGAGCGAGGCGCGCAGCTTGGTCAGCCGCGGATGCAGGGCGCTGCGCTGCGGGAGCTTGTCGTCGTACTCGTCGATGAAGCCCATCGCGGACAGACACAGGGTGATGGACGAGATGTACGACGGCACCAGGTGCAGCAGCCGCTGGTCGTCCGGGACGGCCTCGGCCGGGTCCTTCGCGGTGATCAGCTCGCCGCCGCTGAAGTCGCAGGTGCCGTCCGGGTTGGTGTAGCGGCCGGCGAACTCCTCCAGCGCGCCGACCAGGACCCGCGGGATCTGGGCGTTGCCGCCGAACGCGGCCAGCGCGCCGGCCGCGTCCGGGGAGATGTCGTTGACGTCCTCCAGCCGCAGCTCCGGCATCTCGGTGGCCGGCAGCAGGAAGCACAACAGCTGCTGGGCGTCCGAGATCGAGTTGCTGCCGTGCGCGTCGCCCCAGCTCCACCTGCCCTCGCGCATGGTGAACTCCGCGGCGACGGCCCAGATGTCGAGCAGGCGGCGACGAGGCTGGATGTTCTCGCTACGCATCTCGGATCGCGCTCCTTCGTCGGCGGCGTACCGCCCATCGTATCCGGCCTCTTATGTCGTGTGGCGGCTCGGCGCCGGGGTCGCCCGCAGCGCCGGCCGGCCGGGCCGCGGGCGGGTCACCGGGCCAGCCCGGTGGCCACCAGCATCCCGGTATAACCGGGCCGCAGCGGGGCCGGCCGGGTCTCCACCCGGTGCACGGCCACCTGCTCGGCCAGGGGTTCCAGCGCCCGGCGCACCTCGGCCTCGCCGACCGAGGTGGCCGGGAACGGCACCCGGCCCACCGAGTAGCCCACCGAGCGCTCCATGAAGGCGCACGCGAACGGGCCGCCGGGGCGCACCGCCCGGACGAACCCGCGGACCGCGGCGGCGAACTCGGCCGGGTCCGGGGAGATCGACTCGGCCACGAAGAACATGGTGGCCAGGTCCCAGGCCGCCGCGGGCAGGTCGAACACGCTGCCCTGCTCGACCTCGGCCCGCTCGGCCAGCGCGGCGGCCGCCGCGGCGAAGTCCCCGTGCCGGTCCTGCGGGGAGACCACCTGCCAGAACGGGCGCCACTGGTCCGGCAGCGCGACGGTGGTCCGGCGCAGCCAGCCCACGTTCGCGGCCGAGTACTCGCGCAGGGTCAGGCTGGTGCAGTACGGCAGCATGGCCAGCGACGGGTACAGGTTCGGGCCGGCCCCGATGTCCAGGCCGGAGAGCCCGTGCGGGCCGGCGGTCCGGGCGAACCACGCGCTGACCAGTTCCAGGATCTCCCGGTCGTCGGCCCGCAGGGTGGTGTAGTTGTGCTCCCAGTAGTGGTGCGGGTCGAACTCGTCCCAGCGGAACTCCGCGTTGCGCGCCGGAGCGGCCGGGCGCAGGTCCGGGTCCGGCCGGCCGGAGTCCACGGGGGCGGGGTCGTGCATGATGTGCATGGAGGTCCCTACTGGGCTCAGCGGCGCGTGCTGGTGCGGGCCGGTCTCGGTGGGTGCGGCGTGGCGGGATTGCGCCGACTCCGGCAGCGGAGTTGACGGATCGTCACCCCATGCTATGCCCCCGGGGGCCGCCTCGGCACCGCTTCCGCGGGTGTCCGGATCCCGAACCGCCCGGGACGGTGAACCGGCCCCCGGCGCGCCGCGCGCCCCGTCCCGGCCCGGGCGCCCGCGGCCCGCGCGGACCGGCCCGGGCGCCGTCCCGGCCATGGTCACCCGCTGCCGGGCGCGCTCATGATCAGCCGGTCGGCCCGCGGACCGTAGTAGTCGGTCCGGTACTCCACCACCCGGAACCCGAGGCTCTCGTACAGGTGGATGGCCGGGTCGTTGTCCGGCTCCACCGCCAGCTGCACCCGCCGGGCGCCGTCGTCCCGGATCCGGCGCAGCGTCTCGCGGGCCAGGTCCCGGCCGTAGCCGCCGCCGCGCAGCCCGGGGGTG
>DASZBX010000015.1:0-21776 GCA_035943635.1 Actinocrinis sp.
GGGTACATCTACACCCTGACCACCACCACCGGCCAGGGCAAGGGCACCGCGACCAGCCCGGCGTCCGCGGCGCTCGCGCTGCCGTACACCGACAACTACGAGGCCGACGCCACCGGCAGCGAGCCGAAGTACCTGGAAACCATGCAGGGCGCCTACCAGGTCGAACCCTGCGCCAACGGCCGCTCCGGCCAGTGCGTCCAGCAGACCGCCCCGATCAAGCCGATCGAGTGGCAGAACGACTCGGACGCCTTCGGCCTCGTCGGCGACACCTCCTGGTCCAACTACACGGTCTCCACGGACGTGGACCTGGAACAGGCGGGCACCGCGGAGATCTACGGCCGCGCCAACACCCAATCCCGCCCGCAGTCGGATCAGAACGCGTACCTGCTGCGCGCCTCCAACACCGGCGCGTGGTCGATCGACAAGAGCGACACCGGTGGCAACATCACCAGGCTGGCCAGCGGCACGACCACCGCGCTGGGCACCGGCAGCTGGCACACCCTGGCGCTGACGCTGCAGGGTTCGACGATCAGCGCCACGATCGACGGCAAGGCCGTCGGCTCGGCGACCGACGGCTCCTACCAGACCGGCCAGGCCGGCATCGGCGTGGTCGGCTACCAGACCGACCAGTTCGACAACCTCACCATCACCCCCGGCACCGGCGGCGGGACCCTGCCGCCCGGACCGATCGCCTCGGGCATCTCCGGCAAGTGCCTGGACGACGCGGGCGACGCCACCGCCGACGGCACCGAGGTCGACATCTCCACCTGCAACGGTGGCGCGTCGCAGACCTGGACCGTCAACAACGGCCTCGTGCAGATCAACGGCAAGTGCATGGAGGTCACCGGCGCGGACTCCACCGACAACGGCACGCCCGTCGAGCTGTGGGACTGCAACGGCGGCGGCAACCAGGAGTGGACCGCCCAGAACGGCGAACTGGTCAACCCGGCCTCCGGCCGCTGCCTGGACGACCCGGGACTGAGCACCACCGACGGCACCCAGCTGGACATCTGGGACTGCGACGGCGGGGCCAACCAGCAGTGGACGACCACGGCCACGGCCCCGCCGCCCCCGCCTCCGACCTCGGCGAGCGGCCCGGTGACCTCCGGCATCTCCGGCAAGTGCCTGGACGACTTCGGCGGCTCCGACGCCGACGGCACCAAGGCCGACCTGTGGGACTGCAACGGCACCGGCGCCCAGAACTGGACGGTGACCGGAAACACCCTGCAGGCCAACGGCAGATGCCTGGACGTGACCGGTACCGCGACCGCGAACGGCACCCTGGTCGAGCTCTACGACTGCAACGGCACCGGAGCTCAGACCTGGCAACCCGGTGCCAATGGATCCCTGGTCAACCCGGCCTCCGGCCGGTGCCTGGACGACCCCGGATTCACCACCGTCAACGGCACCCAGCTCGACATCTGGGACTGCAACGGCGGCAGCAACCAAGTCTGGAACCTGCCGTCCTGATCACCCCGTGACCGGGGGTGCGGCGCCCCGTGTGCAGGCGCCACACCCCCGGACACCCGACTGCGTACAGGCCCGGCGCCGCGTCCAGGCAGCGCCGTGCGCGCAGAATCGAACACGCCGGTAATCGGTCGTGACCCGGTCTTATTGGGGTTCAGGCACGGATTACGTGCTGTACGTCCGGCGTTTACCTAGGTCACAGCCACACGTATTCCACCTGGCACACAACTGGCCTAGACCTTTCGGTGATCTGGCCTTGACGAGAGGGCGAACACAGTCGCACAATAACCGAAACGTTTACGGCAGTATTCGAACACGCTCGCAGATGCCCCTGCGACACCAGATCGGGCACCGTTCCCGTCCGATCTCTTCCTCGGCTGTTCTGGCGCGGCCGGCCGAGGCCAGAACGCACGCCGACGGGCACCCACCCTGCGGCTCCCCCGGTCTGTCGACAGACCGTCCGCGCCCTTGCGGACGCTGCCGCGGACATCCTCGCGAAAAGGCCGCCCATGGTCAGCTCCCCACGACAGACACACCCCGCGCGCCACGCACGCACCAGCACCGGCGCCGGCAGGCCCTGGAGGACACCGGCATCGGCGCACCCGAGACGGTGACACACCAGCCGCACGATGATCTTGTGAACGGCACGCCCCGGCAGCGGTGACGAAGACCCGACCACGCGCTCGCCACCATCCGTCCCAGACCACGACTGCCGTCGGATCCGGCTGGCCCTGCTACCGGCACGACCGACCTCACTACACCGACCCGCCAATCCGTACTTCGCCGCGCCCTGAAACGGGCGCCCAGGCGTCGGCACATGTCTCACCCCACGCAAAACCCACTACCGAGGAATTTTGATGAGCCTTAAAGATGTCATACGCCGGCGCGTCCGGCACCGAACAGGCGCGGTTGTCGGGGCGGTAGCCTTGGCTGCGGCCAGCCTAGCGTTCGTCGCGACCGCGGCGAGCACCGCCGAGGCCGCCGGTACCGGGGCGATCACCGGGTACCAGGGGCTGTGCCTGGACGACTACGCTGCCTCCAGCGCCGACGGGACTATCGTCGACGTCTACACGTGCAACGGCACCGGCGCGCAGAACTGGACCGTGTCGTCCAACGGCACGTTGCAGATCAACGGCAAGTGCCTGGACATCGCCGGCGCCTCCACCGCCGACGGCGCGTTGACCGAGTTGTGGGACTGCAACGGCGGGGGCAACCAGGTCTGGCAGGCCCAAGCCAACGGCGAACTGCTCAACCCCGCCTCCGGCAAGTGCCTGGACGACCCCGGATTCGCCACCACCCCCGGCACCCAACTCGACATCTGGGACTGCAACGGCGGGGCCAACCAGCTCTGGACCCTGCCCGGCGGTTCCGGCGGGGGCGGGACGGGCGGCAGCGGCGGTGAGCCGCCGGCGTCGTTCTGGGGCGACACCGGCAGCATCCCCACGGCCAACAACGTCCTGGAATTCAAGATCGAGAACCAGACCAACGGCCAGTACCCCGACAGCCAGGTCTACTGGAGCTTCAACAACCAGACCGAGTCCATCGCCCAGCAGCCGTACATCGACATGCCCGCCAACTCCTCCGGCCGGATGTACTTCTACCTCGGCACCCCCAACGGCCCGTACTACGACTTCATCGAGTTCACGGTCGGTGCGTCGTCGATCAACGTCGACACCACGTTGGTCGACCGGTTCGGACTCAAGCTCGCGCTGCTGCTGCACGGCCACGACGGCTCCAACCAGGAAGTCGGCGAGAACTACGCCACCTTCCAGGAGAGCCGCTCGGCCACCTTCCAGCGCTTCGAGAACTCCGTGCCGTCCCAGTTCCAGGTGCTGGGCACCGACAACGCGCCCTACGGCATCAACGCCCCCCAGGACGACTCCTCGTTCCAGCCCGGCGGGGCCAACGCGAACTACATGACCGGCTACGCCGCGTCGGTCGGCGACAGCTCGGACTCCACCCAGCAGATCTTCGGCTGCTCCGGCACCCTGGCCACCAACTCCCAGCTGTGCGCCGGGCTCAACCGGCACGTCGCGCAGCTGCCGGTCGCCCAGCAGTCGACCGTGTCCACCTTCTACCAGTCCGCCCCGGCCAACTACTACGCCCAGTTCTGGCACCAGAACTCCATCAACGGCCTGGCCTACGGCTTCCCCTACGACGACTACGCCGGACAGTCCTCCGACATCTCCGTGAGCAACCCGCAGTACATGGTCATCGCCGTCGGCTGGTAGCCGACAGCTCCTGATCTCAGGTCGGCCGCGGCGGCCCGCCAGCCGCCGCGGCCACCGATCATCCCTTTATTGCCACCCCAGCCCCATCTTTCGCCCGTCTTCTTCTCGTCAGTTCCGCCGCTCCATTATGACAACGTTGTCATAGATCAACCCGTCACATCCCCCATGGAATGGATTTGCGATGAGATCAGTCCCCTGGCGGCCTGCGGCCGCCGGACCCCGCACCGGGAAAACCCTGCGGGCCACCGTGGTCGGCGCGCTGGTGTGCGCCGCCGCGTGCCTGCCCGCGCTGACCCCCGCGGCCCAGGCCGCCACCCTCGTGTCGAACCCCGCGTCGCTGGTCAACCCGTTCATCGGCACCACCAACCTCGGCGACGACTTCCCCGGCGCCGACGCCCCGTTCGGCATGGTCCAGTGGTCCCCGGACACCCCGTCCGCGCCGTCGGGCGGCGGCTACGAGTACAACGACTCCTCGATCACCGGGTTCAGCCTGACCCACATCTCCGGGCCCGGCTGCGGCGCGGCCGGGGACATCCCGATCCTGCCGACCACCGGCGCGATCAACGCCACCGCGACCGACGCGTTCTCGCACAGCAACGAGTCCGCCAGCGCGGGCCTGTACTCGGTGAACCTGACCAACGGCGTGGGCGTGAAGCTGACGGCGACCCCGCGCACGGGCCTGGGCCAGTTCACCTTCCCGTCCACGACCCAGGCGAACCTGCTGTTCAAGCTGGGCACCAGCCAGAACGGCACCACGAACACGAAGTTCACCGTCGTGTCCAACACCGAGGTGACCGGGCAGGTGACCGACGGGAAGTTCTGCGGCGCGGGCAACACCTACACCGTGTACTTCGACCTGAAGTTCAACACGCCGTTCGCCTCCTCCGGGACGTTCTCCGGCGGGAACTACGTCACCTTCAACACCACGAACACCGCGACGGTGCTGGCCAAGGTCGGCCTGTCGTACGTGTCGGTCGCCAACGCCACCGGCAACCTCACCGCCGAGGACTCGGGCTTCACCTTCGCCACCACCCAGGCCGCCACCCAGGCCTCCTGGAACACGACCCTCGGCAAGATCGGGATCTCCGGCGGCACCTCGGCGCAGCAGACGGTGTTCTACACTGCGCTCTACCACTCGCTGCTGCACCCGAACATCATCAGCGACACCAACGGCCAGTACTACGGCTTCGACGGCAAGACCCACACTGTCGACTCCGGACACGGCGCCGCCTACGCGAACTACTCCGGCTGGGACATCTACCGCTCCCAAGCCCAACTCGAGGCCCTCGTCGCCCCGACCGTCGCCTCCGACACGGCCCAGTCGATCGTCGACGACTACACCCAGACCGGCCAGTTCCCCAAGTGGTCTGAGGACAACGGCGAGAGCTACGTCATGGTCGGGGACCCGGCCGACGAGATCCTCGCCGACTACTACTCCTTCGGCGCCCGCAACTTCGACACCGCCACCGCCCTGACCGACATGGTCGCCGAAGGCACGAACACCAACAACAACCGCCCCGGCCTGAACTACATCACCGGCAGCCCGGGGTATCTGCCCTCTGACGGCAACTACGGCTGCTGCAACTTCTACGGCCCCTCCTCCACGCAACTGGAATACGACAGCGCGGACTACGCCATCGCCTCCTTCGCCCAGCAGCTCGGCAACACCGCCGACTACACCACCTTCGCCACCCGCGCCCAGAACTGGCAGAACATCTTCAACCCGTCCTCCGGGTTCATCCAGCCCAAGCTGGCCAGCGGAGCCTGGACGCCCGCGTTCGACCCGACCACCGGCGACAACTTCGTCGAAGGCACCTCCTGGCAGTACACCGGCATGGTCCCGTTCAACATCGCGGGCCTGGCCCAGGCCGACGGCGGACTGTCCAGCTACAACACCAAGTACCTCAACCCCGTCCTGTCCGGCTTCGACGGGTCCAACGGCTCCACCTCCGACCTGAGCAACGAGCCGAGCCTGGAACTGCCCTGGGAGTACGACTACACCGGTGAGCCCTACCAGACCCAGCACGTGGTGCGGCAGGTCCAGGACCAGATCTGGACGAACACGCCCATCGGCCTGGCCGGCAACGACGACCTGGGCGAGATGAGCTCCTGGTACGTCTTCTCCGCCCTCGGCATGTACCCGGAGACCCCGGGCACCTCCACCCTGGCCCTGGGCAGCTCCCTGTTCACCCAGTCCGTCCTCACCCTGCCCAGCGGCAACACCCTGACGATCAACGGCACCAACGCCGCGGACAACGCCCCCTACATCCAGTCCGCCACCTGGAACGGTGCCGCCTGGAACGACGCGTACACGCCCACCGCCGCCATCACCAGCGGCGGCACCCTGACCGAGGTCCTGGGCACCAGCGCGAACACCAGCTGGGCCGCCGCCGCGAACGAGGCCCCGCCGTCGGACTCGACCGGCACCAAGACCGCCATCACCTCCACCACCCCGGCATCCGGCCTGGTCATCGCCCCCGGGGCGACCGGCACCGGCGCCGTGGACGCAACCAACCTCACCAGCAACGCGATCACGGTCACCTGGACGGCGAGCGCGCCCAGCGGCGTCACGGTCAGCCCGACCAGCGGGTCCTTCAGCGTCCCGGCCAACTCCACCGGCAGCCAGACGGTGACCGTCACCGCCGGACAGACCGAGGGCAGCTACCCGATCACCTTCGCCCTGGCCTCCGCAGGCACCACCCTGCCCACCGCGACCCTGAACGTGGCCGTGGCCAAGGCCGGCGAACTCCCGCCGTACTACACCAACGCCGGCATCTCCGCCGACAACAACCAGAGCGCCGCGAACTACGACGGGGTCGGCTACAGCTACTCCGCCACCGCACTGGCGACCGCGGGCCTGAACCCGGGCGCCGCGGTCACCTCCGACGGAGTCACCTACACCTGGCCCTCCGCCGCGGCCGGCACGCTCGACAACATCGAGGCCGCCGGCCAGAGCATCGCGGAACCGAACATCGCCGGCGCGACCAAGATCGGCCTGCTGGGCAGCGCGACCAACGCCGGCAGCACCGGCGCCACCGGAACCCTGACGGTCAAATACACCGACGGCACCACCCAGCAGATCCCGGTGACGTTCGGCGACTGGACCCTGGGCGGCGGCGGCTTCGGCGCACCGTCCTCGGACCTGACCGTCGCCACCGCGACCTACCGCAACGCCGGCGGCACCTCGCAGACGCTCAACACCTACGTGTTCTCCACGGACGCAGCCCTGACCAGCGGCAAGACCGTCGCCAGCATCACCTTGCCGACCGCCAGCGGCGGCGACCTGCACATCTTCGCAGTCGGCTTCGCCGGTGGCACCAGCGGCGGTGGCGGCACGCCCCCGCCGACGGGCGCGACCGGCCCGATCATCGCAGGCGTCTCCTCCAGCCTGTGCCTGGACGACAACGGCGGATCCACCACCAACGGCAGCCACATCCAGATCTGGGGCTGCAACGGCACCGGGGCCCAATCTTGGACCGTGGAATCCAACGGCACCCTCCAGGTCCTGGGCGGCTGCCTGGACGCCAACGGCGGCGGCACCACCAACGGCACCCTGATCCAGTACTGGGCCTGCAACGGCACCGGAGCCCAGCAGTGGACCACCGGAGCCAACGGCTCACTCGTCAACACGAACTCCGGACTCTGCCTCGATGACCCGGGCTTCAGCACCACCAACGGCACCCAGCTCGATCTGTGGACCTGCAACGGCGGCAGCAACCAGAACTGGACCCTGCCGTAGACGCAAGCTCGCCTGAAAAGGGAGGTTAGCTGCTGCCACTCCAGCCCCGACGCTTTCGCGCCGGGGCTGGAGCCTTGTACGCCAGACCATCTGACTATTTCGTGGCTTGTGACCGCACAGACACAGTCGCCCTCATACAACGAACACCGCGGAACGTACCAAGGCAAATCAGGCAACAGGACGTCGTGAGACTGGTGGACCAAGAACTCCGTCTCCGGCAGATTTCGGCCTGCGACGAACGGTGGCACAGGTCGCGCCGGTCGATCAGTACGGACCTCTGACCCCGTCAGAACGGAGCTGTCGATGAACATTCCGCCGACAGCACCCGGACCACCCGATCCGGCCTATCCGCCCAACCCGACCGGTCCGGAAACCGCCCGCGCGATCGACCTCGCCACCGCGATGACAGCCGGGACGGAGTCAGCGCGACCACCGCGCTTCGACTATGCAGACCGTCCCGGCGCGCTCGCCGCGCCTTCTCGCCCGGGGAAAAGCAAACACTTCCCTAACGGCATTCCGGCTGGCGGCAGCCTGATCGAGCCGTCATTCTGAATCAGACTACGTTCGAGTATGAAGGGGATGACGTGGTGCTGACCGAGGCCGTGGCCGAGACTTCGAACGCCGGCGGCGGTACGCGGGCTCCGGGTGGAGCGGACCGGGAGCGGGACCGGTTGACCGTGCCGCAGGGCCTGGCCGCGCTCTCCCTCGACGCCCTGGCGTCGGTGGCCTACGGGCCCGAGGCGATCGTGGTCGTGCTCGCTGCGGCCGGGAGCGTCGGGCTCGGCTTCACACTTCCGGTCACGCTTGCGATCGTGCTGCTGCTGGCCGCGCTCACGTTCTCCTACCGGCAGGTCATCGCGGCTTTTCCTAACGGCGGGGGCGCCTACGCGGTGGCGGGCCGGCACCTCGGGCGCCGGGTCAGCCTGGTCGCCGCGGCGTCGCTGATCATCGACTACGTACTGAACGTCGCGGTCTCCGTGTCGGCCGGGATCGCGGCGCTCACCTCCGCGTTTCCGGGCCTGTACGGGGCCACCGTCTGGCTGTGCGTGCTGGCACTGGTGCTGATCACGGCCGTCAACCTCTACGGGGTGGCCGAGTCGGCGAAGGTCATGATCGTGCCGACGATCGTGTTCATCGTCTCGATCTTCGCCGTGATCCTGGTCGGACTCCTGCGCTCGCACCCGTTGACCGAACCCACGCACCCGGCCGCGACCAGCGCGGCGAGCGTGGGACTGCTGCTGCTCCTCAAAGCCTTCGCCTCCGGCTGCAGCGCGCTACCAGACGGACGTCACGCCCTTCATCGCCCTCGAAGATCCCACGGATCCGCGTGCCTGGGCGGATCCGGCCGACGTGCTCGGTCCGGGCGATCGACCGGGGCTGGCCAGCGTCACCGGCTGGCCCGAAGGCTGGGAGCCGGCGTTCACCGCCGAGGCGGCTAGGCCAAGGCGGTAACGAATACTGGATCTGCTGCAAGTGCCACCGGCCGTCGTACCACGCGTCCTGGACATATCCGTTGATGTCGAGGTAGGTGAAGGCGGGGCACTTCACCGACGATGCCGACGTTGATACATCGGCGGCGTTGAAGGCGGCCGGAGACCACAGCCCGAGTCTTCGCTCGGGCTGTGGTCTCCGGCCGCGGGATGGGTCAGCCGCGGATCGCGGTGGTTTCGCGGGTGAACTGGCGGTGGCCGATCAGTTTGTAGGCCAACCGGGCTGGGGCCGGCACGACTTGCATGAACCTTTGCCGTTCTGGGTCATCGGTTTCCTCGGTGATGTGGCCGAGGATGACCAACCGCCGCGTGAGCGGAATCGCGCTCATGCCGTGCTTGCCGAGCGCGTCCCATTCGCGTTGCGTCAGCGTGGCCGAGACGATCGGGAGCAATTCCTGCTCCTCCTGGGCCAGGTGATCGATCAGTGTCGGCATCGTGGCGTCGATCAGGGCCGCCATCCGCTCGCCGGCGGCGGCGTCCGCGCTCGCCGTCCACGTCGGCAGCTGCGCGTTGACGGCCGTGACGGCGTCGTCGACCTGCGCGTGCTGCGCATCCATCCGGTCCAGCAGCTCCGGGTTGAGTGCAGCTCGCTCGCGCAGCAGGGGAAAGAGCAACTCGTCCTCGCCAGTGTGGTGCGTGTGGAGAAAGTGCAGCATCTCCCGGGCGTGCGCGCCGATGACCTTGGATCGCGCACGGTCGTTGGCCGCGGAGCGGAACAGTCGGGGGAGTTGACCGAACTCGCGCCGGATGACGCGGTGGATCAGCACCATCTCGTGGGTATCGACGCCGGGTCCGGAGGTGCTCACCGTGACTCCTCGATAGTCGCGGCGTTCTGGACGGCTTCGCGTGCCGTGGTGGCCGGCCGGCCGATGAGCTTGACCAGGTCGTCGCTGGCGGTGAACAGCTCTCCGCGAGCCAGGCCGGCATCGGCGTCGGCGACTGCGGCGGCCATCTGCGGGGGCAGCCCCGCAGCGGTCAGGGCGCCGGCGTAGTCGGCGACCGACATGTCCTGGTAGGTGATGTGGGTGCCGAGGACTTCGCTGATCGTGGCGGCGAGTTCGGTCAGGGTGAACGGCGTACCGCCGAGCTCGTAGGTCGCTCCGAGGTGCCCGTCTTGGGCCAGTACCGCAGCGGCGGCGGCCGCGTAGTCGCGTCGGCTGGCCGCACTGACGAGACCGTCTCGCGCGCTGCCCAACAACGCGTGGTACTTGGTGATCATCGGGAGTTGGTCGGTGTAGTTCTCCAAGTACCATCCGTTGCGCAGGATGACGAACGCCGAGCCGCTCTCCCGCAGGTACTCCTCGGTGCGGCGATGTTCGTCGGCGAGCGTCATCCGCGCGGTCGAGGCGTTGACGATGCTGGTGTACACGATCCGGGACACACCCGCTCGCCGTGCCGCGTCGATGGCGCTGCGGTGGTTGTCGAAGCGCTCCCCGACCGTCGTCGTGGAGACCAGCACCATCGCTTCGGCGCCTGCGAACGCCTCGTCGAGCGTGCTCGGGTCGGCGAAGTCCGCGCGCCGCACCGCGACCCCGTCGTGTGCGAGACCGGCGAGTCTGCCGACGTCTCGGCCGGTGGCCACGATCTGCGCCGGCGGCGTTCCGGCGGCGAGCAGCTGATCGACGACGAGCCGGCCGAGGTGACCTGATGCGCCGGTTATGACAGTGGTGGACATGGTGTTTCCCTTCGATAGGAGTGCGGTGTGAGCGAATTACGGCGTGGGTGAAGGTCGTCGGGCCCCGCGGTGGGTGGCTGGTGGGATTCGCTGGGCAGTGTTGGGGAATGTGTCAAGGCCACGGCATGACCGCCGGTTTGTGCTGGTAGGTGAGGCGAATCTGGTCAGCGCCTAGCATCGGCGCGCCGCACGGGACGGCTCATACTCGCTCGTCTGCGCCGTTCCGTGCGGTACGGCCAGGCGACGGCGATCACCGGATTCGCGCCTTGAGACATTCCCCAACACTGCCTAGCTCCAGCCGCCGTCGGCTTCGATGGTGGTGCCGGTGATGAACGACGCGTCCGGGGAGAGCAGGAACGCGACCACGGCGGCGATTTCGGCAGGTTGGGCCAACCGGCCGAGTGCGTTCATCGAGCGCAGGAGAGCGTCGAACGGTACGTCGGCGAGTCCACGGGGGGTGTAGTTGGCGCTGTAGCGGGTTGCCATGCGCGTGGCGGTGGCGCCGGGGGCGATCGCGTTGATCGCGATGTTGCGCTCGGCCAGTTCGGGAGCCAGATTGCGCACCATGGCCGAGATGGCGGCTTTGCTTGCCGCGTACAGGGCGTGTTGGTAGACCGCCAGGCGCACACTGACCGAGGAACTGAGCACGATCCGGCCGCCGTCGGTCATCGCGGCGACCGCCGCCTGGGTGACGAACAGCTGTCCGGCCACGTTGGTCTGGAAGAGGCGGTCGAAGTCGGCCTGGGTGATGGTTTCCAGCGCCCCGAAGTGCTCGACCCCGGCGTTGCTGACCAGCAGATCCAGGCCGCCGAACTCGGATACCACCGCGCCGACCAGCTCGTGGGTCTGCGCCACGTCACTGACATCGGCCGGGAAAGCCGACGCGGCATACCCGTCCTCGCGCAGTTCGCCGACGAGCGCATCGGCGGCGGCCCGATCGGATCGATAGTTGACCGCGACCGTGGCTCCCCGGGCGGCGAGCCGCCGCACGATCGCGGCGCCGATTCCGCGGCTGCCTCCGGTGACCAGGACCCGCTTGCCCGCCAGGCTTGATGTCGATGTCATGGCGCTATCTATGTCCTGTCTCTGTCTTCTCTGGACTGAACCGTCCTTGGGCCGCACCGCCGGCTCTCCTCGG
This sequence comes from Actinocrinis sp., assembly GCA_035943635.1. Lineage (GTDB taxonomy): Bacteria > Actinomycetota > Actinomycetes > Streptomycetales > Catenulisporaceae > DASZBX01. The sequence goes on from DASZBX010000015.1 coordinate 11,741, forward strand.
AGCGGCCACCCGGACTAGTCAGCTTTCGTTACTACTTTAGGCACACCGTAGCGCCGATGGCAACAGCAGCAGGGGCGAGGTCGTTGGGGGCGAATGGCGCGTGCACAGCGCTGGGGGCTCAGCACTGCGCACGCGCCGCCGCGGTTCGTTCGGCGGGGATCCGGCTCCGCAGCGTTGACGTAGGGTGTGTACCTTGTGGGATCAGGTGGGCGATGGAGGTAAAGCGGCATGGGCGACGAGCAATTGAATGATCTGGGTGTGTTGTTGTTCATTCCGTACCGGTACACCGAGGACCGGATTTTCCGGGCCCTTCAGGATGCCGGGTTCGACGACTGGACCCTCGCCCAGTGCCGGGTGTTCCAACGCGTCGCCCCCGACGGTTCGCGCCTCAAGGACCTCGCTGAACAGGCACAAATGACCAAGCAGAGCGCCAGCGTGATGGTCGATCAACTCGAACGCCTGGGCTACGTCCGCCGGGTCCCGGACCCCACGGATGGCCGCGCCCGGGTGATCGTGATCGAGCAACGCGGCCGGCGGGCGGTCGAGGTCGCCAAGGCGACGCTCGAGGAGATCTTCTCGGAGTGGAAGGCCTACCTGGGCACCCGCAACTTCGCGTTGCTGCACCAGATCCTGGAGCAACTCCGCGAGATCACCGACCCCTACGCGCGGTAGACCCGGCCGCGCCGAGCCGTCCGCCCCGAGCCGCCGGGGCCAGCGGGCGCCAGCAGTCCTCGACTCCGCCTTGATATAGTCAGCTATATTGACTAGATCGTCAATGATTCTGACGATTCTCCGACGACAGGCGGTGGTTTACCCCGATGCACGGTGCCCGGACGAGTCGGACCCGTCGCCGCACGGCCCGCCGCCACCGGCAGAGGCCTGAGAGCGGTCCGTCCACCGATCGCGGTGCTTCCAAGGACGCGAGCCTGGCGCAAAGCCGGAACGGTTCAGGGTCGCGGTAGTCCGTTTGTATGAGATATCCGGTCCTACGCAGTTGGGGGTGTAGGCCGCGGCAGGGCGGGGCCGCCCGTCGGCGAAGGGTGGGTTTACCTCGCCGTGCTGGTCTGTACGCCGAAATGCCGACCCATGGGAGGCTGAGGTCATGCGGAAACTGACCTTTGGCATGAACCTGAGCTTGGATGGCTACATCGCGGCGCCCGGCGACGACCTCGGCTGGAGCGTGCCGAGCGACGAGCTGTTCCAGTGGTGGTCCGACCGGGTGGGGGCGACGGGCCTGGCGCTGTACGGGCGCAGACTGTGGGAGGCGATGAGCTCCTTCTGGCCGACCGCCGATCAGCAGCCCGGCGCCACACCGGCGGAGATCGAGTTCGCCCGCCGCTGGCAGGACATGCCGAAGGTGGTGTTCTCCTCGACGATCAGCACGGTCGACTGGAACACCCGCCTGGTCACCGGCGACGCGGTCACCGAGATCGCCCGGCTCAAGGCCGAGGATGGCGGCCCCATGGACATCGGCGGCGCCACACTCGCCGCAGCGGCCATGCGGGCCGGGCTGATCGACGAGTACGTGCTGGCCACTGCACCAGTCTTGCTGGGCGGCGGCACGCCGTTCTTTGCCGCCCTGGACAACTGGGTGAACCTGACCCTGGTGGAGACCCGGACGTTTACCGACGGCGTGGTCCTGACCAGGTACGAGACCAGGCGCTAAGTGCCTGGAGTCGACATCTGAAATATCCGACGGGAAGCACTCGACCACACCCTGATCCTCAGCCGAAGACACCTCCATGCCGTGCTGACGGAATACATGGCCCACTCCAACACTGCTCGGCCCACCAGAGCATCGCAGCGAGCTGCCGTCGGGGACCGGTCCGGCTTCGCCGAGGGCGCCGAGGCCCACGCCGGCGCCGGGCTCGCCCGGCTCCGTCCCCGGCCCGGCGGTCGCCTGGAAGTCCGTCGCCTCCAGCCCGGGCCGCGGTGTACGCGAGCGTGGAGTTCTCGACTCTCGACGTGAACACAATGATGAACAGAAGCGTTGACATCGAACATCTAAAATGTGAAACTCAATAAAACTGGTGTTCGGGTCATGCGCTTGGGCCCCTCGCCTCCCTTCCCCCGCAGTCGTGGAGGTTCTTCCAATGGCAGTCACGGATCCGTCCCAGCCCTCCGCCCAAGCCGCGCCACACGGTGGCGAGACGATGGGCGTGGTGCACAGCGAGCTGCGCAGAGGGTCGATCGGCCTGGCCGGTGTGCTGATGCAGTCGGTCGCGCAGATCTCCCCGACGCTCGGCATCTTCTACACGATCGCGTTCAACACCGGCCAGGCCGGGAAGGCGGCGCCGCTGACCTACCTGGCGGCGTTCGCGATCTGCCTGGTGATCGCGGTGCCGATGACGGCGCTGGCCCGCCACCTGCCGTCGGCCGGCGGGTTCTACACCTACGTCTCGCAGGGCATCGGACCGCGCTGGGGGTTCATCACCGGCTGGCTCTACGCGGTCATGGTGACGATCGTCCCGGCGGCGCTCGCCGCGTTCACCGGCGCGGTGCTGCACGACGAACTCGACTCGAAGTACGGCTTCGGCCTGCCGTGGTGGGCGTACGCGCTGGCGATCTTCGCGGTCTGCCTCGCCTGCGGGTACCGGGGCATCGTCATCTCGGTGCGGTTCCTGGTCACGATGTCGCTGTTCGAGATCTGCGTCGGACTCGGGCTCGCGCTGACCGGCGTGTTCCATCCCGGTCCCGGCGGGGTCAACGCCTCCGGGTTCAACCCCGGCTCCATCGGCTCGTCCTCGGGCTTCTTCCTCGCGATCGTGCTCTCGATCTTCGCGTTCACCGGCTTCGAGTCCGCCGCGGCGGTGGGCGAGGAGTCCCGCGATCCGAAGCGGCTGGTGCCCCGCGCCATCGCCGGCTCGCTCATCCTGATCGGGGCGTTCTACGTGTTCTGCGCCTGGGGACTGCAGATCGGCTGGGGCACCGACAACCTCTCCGCGCTCGCCGACTCGCCCACCGCACCCGCGTTCGTGCTGGCCGACCGGCTGTGGAGCGGCGGCTCGATCATCGTGCTGATCGCGCTGGTCAACTCGGGGCTCGGGGTGTGCATCGCGTGCACCACCAGCTCCACCCGCACCATCTTCGGCATGGCACGCACCGGAGCGCTGCCCGCGCCGCTGGCCGCTACCAGCCGCCGGCACGGCACCCCCGTCACGGCCGTGCTGCTGCAGATCGCGATCGCGGTCGCCATCACCCTGGCCGTCGGCCTGCCCCTCGGCCCCTACAACCTGTTCAACCTGCTCGGTACCACGGGCACGTTCGTCTACATCCCGATCTTCATCCTGATGAACGTGGCCGCGTTCAAGTTCTTCCGCGACAAGCACCGCGACGAGTTCAGGATCCTGACGCTGGTGGTCGCGCCGGTGATCTCCACCGCCGCGCTGATCGTGATCGGGTACAAGAGCATCGTGCCGCTGCCGGCCTCGCCGGTGGACTACGCCCCGGCGATCGCCGCCGGATACCTGCTGCTGGGTGCGATGATCCTGTTCGGCCGCAATCTGCGCCCGGGCCGCCGGGAGTGGATGGCCCACGCGGGCGAACTGCCGGAGCTCGACTAGCGCCGTGGCCGGAACTAGAACCCGCCCCGCACTGCGATCACAGGAGGAACGGTGCAAGCCCAGGAACGCCAGCAACAGATCCTGCAACTGCTCGAGGCCCGCGGGAACGTGAGCATCAGCGATCTGAGCACGCGCCTTTCGGTGTCGGACATGACCGTGCGCCGCGACCTCGCGCAGCTCGAGGAGGACGGACTGCTCCGGCGCACGCACGGCGGGGCGGCCCGCACCGTGTCCGGCAGCTTCGAGCCGCCGTTCGCCCTGCGGGCCAGGACCAACCTCGAGGCGAAGAGGTCCATCGCCGCCGAGGTCGCCCGGCAGCTGGTCGACGGGCAGACCCTCGTGCTCGACGGCGGCAGCACCGGCACCGCGATCGCCGAGGCGCTGGTCGGGCGCAGCCTGACCGTGTGCGCGCTGAACATGCGGGTCGCCGAGATCCTCTCCAGCTCGCCGGCGACCCGGGTGATGGTCCCCGGCGGAATGATCCGGCCCGGCGAGCTCTCGCTGACCGGCCCCGCGGCCGAGCGCACGCTCGCCGACCACCGGTTCGACACCTACGTCATGACCGTCTCGGCCATCGAGGCGTCCGCCGGGCTGACCGAGTGGAACATCGAGGACGCCGCCGTCAAACGCGCCGCCCTCGCCTCCAGCGGCCGCTGCCTGGTGGCCTGCGACTCCTCCAAGTTCGGCAACGTCGCCTTCGCGCGGATCGCCGGCCTTGAGGCGGCCGACCTGTTCATCACCGACGCGCTCCTGCCCGCCCAGCACCGCGAAGTGCTGGCGGCCGCCGCCGACGTGACCATCGCCTGACCCCCGTCCCGCACGAAGGAGACACCCCCGTGACCGAGCCCGACCTGCCCGAACACGTCGACACCCTGGTCGTCGGAGCGGGCACCGGCGGCGCCGCGCTGACCGGCGTCCTGGCCGCGCACAGCGTTGAATCGGTGCTGCTGATCGACGCGGGCCCGGACTACGGACCGCACGCCGCCGCCGGATGGCCGAGCGACGTGCTCGACGCCAAGTCGATCCCCCTCTCGCACGACTGGGGCCTGGTCTCCGCCCCGCCGCAGGGCCTGGACCTGCCCAGGGCGCGCATCGTCGGGGGCTGCTCGGCGCACAACGGGTGCACGGTCTCGCGCGGCGCCCGCGCGGACTACGACGGCTGGGCCGCCGCGGGAAATCCCGGCTGGCGGGCCGAGACCGTCGAGCCGCTGCTGGACTGGGCCCACCGCGGCCTGCGGGCGCGCCGCTACCGCATGAACGAGCTCACCGTCGCCCAGGCCGGGTTCGTCGGCGCCGGGGTACGCGCCGGGCTGCCGTTCGCCGACGACCTCGACGAGCTCGAAGCCGGCGTCGGGATCGGTCCGATGCCGGTCAACATCGTCGACGGCACGCGCTGGAACGCGGCGTTCGCGTTCCTCGACCCGGTACGCGCCAGGCCGAACCTGCGCATCGCAGGACACGTGCACGCGCGCCGGATCCTGATCGAGCGCGGCGTCGCGGCCGGCGTCGACGTCACCGGCCCCGACGGCCGGGTGGCGACCATCCGGGCACAGCGCATCGTCGTGGCCGCCGGCGCCTACCACTCCCCCGCGCTGCTGCAACGCTCCGGCATCGGCCCGGCCGACCTGCTGCGCCCGCTGGGCATCGAGGTGGCCGCAGACCTGCCGGGCGTCGGGGGCAACCTGCTCGACCACGCCTGCGTCGAACTCGACTTCCTGGGCCGCCCGGGGCTGCTGGACGAACTGGCCGCCACGGCATGGAACCCGGACGAGCAGACCGTCGGGCGCGCCCGCTCCAGCCGCTGCGACGACGGCCCGTACGACATCCACGTGTTCATGGTCGCCGGCGCCAACAGCGGACACCCCGGCCTGCCCCCGATCAGCCTGTACGGCGGGGCGATGCGCGCGACCTCGCAGGGCCGGGTCGCGATCACCGGCACCGACCCGCACGCCAACCCGGCCGTCGACCACCGCTACGGCACCGACCCCGACGGCCACGACCGCGCCGTGCTCGGCGAGGCCCTCGCCCTGCTGCGCGAGATCGCGGCCGACCCCGAACTCGCCGACATCCTCGGATCCGAACACCGGCCCGGGCGCGACGCGCTGGCCGAGATCGTCAGCTACTGCCACCCGGCCGGCACCTGCAAGATGGGCCCGGCCGACGACTCGTCAGCCGTCGTCGCAGCCGACGGCGCGGTGCACGGCGTCACCGGCCTCTACGTCGCCGACGCCTCGATCATGCCCGAGATCACCCGCGGCAACATCAACCTGCCGACCGCGATGATCGGCGCCCGGATCGCCGCCGGACTGCTCGGCCTCGACCCGGCCCAGGCCGCCGCGACACCCTCCGCCCGGTGACGGCGCCCGAGTCCACCCCCGCCAAGGAGAACGACCGTTGAGCACCGCCGACTTCGAACACGACATCGCCGACCAGGCCGACGCGCTGCGCGCCTTCGCCGCCTCGGCCACCACCCCCGCACCGACCACACCGGCCACGCCGCGCTATGAGCGGATCGTGCTGACCGGCATGGGCTCCTCCCACTTCGCCGCCCTGCCCACCTGGCGCCGCCTGGCCGAGCACGGCCTGCCCGCGTGGTGGATCGACGCCGGCCAACTGCTCGACGCACCGCGCCTGGTCACCGACCAGACCCTGCTGATCGCGACCTCCCAGTCCGGCGCCAGCGGCGAGATCGTCGCACTGCTGGAGTCCGGCGTGCGGCCCGCCTCGCTCACCGCGATCACCAACGACGAGACCAGCCCACTCGCCAAGGCCGCGCACCGGGTGATCGCCCTGCACAGCGGCAGCGAGGCGACCGTGAGCACCAAGAGCTACATCAACACCCTGGCCGCACACGACCGGCTCGCCGCCGCGCTCCTGGGCCGGCCCGGCGACGAGATCTCCGCGGCCATCGCAGCGCTCGAACAGTTCGGCGGAGCCGACGCGCTCGCCCCGATCGCCGCCGGCCTCCTGCACGCCGACCACCCGCGCCTGGCCTACATCGGATTCGGCGACCACGGGGCCACCGCCCTGTACGCCGGGCTGATCACCAAGGAAGGCGCGAAGATCCCGGCCGAGGGCTACGTCGGCGGCCAGTTCCGCCACGGGCCCTTCGAACTCGCCGGCCCCGGACTGACCGCCGTGCTGCACGGCGCCGCGGATCCGGCCGCCAACCGGCAACTGGCCCGGATCGGCGCCGACCTGTTGGCAGCCGGATCCACCGTCGTCGCCGCGGCGGGCCTGGACCTGCCCGGCGCCACCGTGCACCTGCCCCCGCCCGACGCCGGGCCGACCGCCCAACTCGCCCACGGCGCCCTGGTCGCCCAGCACCTGACCGTCGCGATCGCCCGCGCCCGCGGCATCACCCCCGGCGCGTTCGCCTACGGCAGCAAGATCACCACAGCCTTATGACCACAGACCCGTCACCCCGCCCGCATTCCCAGCCGGAAACCGGGCCCCGGGCAAGCATCGGCGTCGACCTGGGCGGGACCGGCACCCGCGTACTCGCCCTCGACCCCGACGGATCCATCCTGCACCAGGCGAGCTTCCCCACCGCCCGGCAAGCACCCCCCGACCCGGTCGGCCGACTGCTCGCCGCGATCAGCACGGCCGCCGAGGCCGTGCGCGCGAGCACGGGCGCCGAGGCCAGCGGAGTCGGGATCGGGGCCAGCGGCCCGATGACCGCCGACGGCATCATCGACAATCCGGCCACCCTGCCCGCGTTCACCGGCCTCGACCTGTGCGCGGCCGTCCGGGACACGCTCGGGCTGAGCTGCGTGATCGAGAACGACGCTGCGGCCGCCGCGATCGGCGAGCACACCCACGGGGCCGGGCACGGCAGCCGCACCAGCGTGACCGTCACCCTCGGCACCGGCATCGGCGTCGCGGTCGTCACCGACGGCCGCCTGGTGCGCGCCGGTGACGGCTCCCATCCCGAAGCCGGACACATCGCCGTGCCCGACGCCCCGACACCCTGCTACTGCGGCCTGCCCAGCTGCTGGGAACAGGCCGCGTCACGCACCGCGCTGGAAGCGATGACCGGATCGGACCCGACGAGCGCAGCCGACGCCGCCCGCCGCGGCGACGCGCAGGCCGCGCGGACGTTCGAACACTACGGACGCCAGGTCGCCGCCGGCCTCGGCACGCTGCTGACCCTTTTCCGCCCCGACCGCGTCGTCCTCGGAGGCTCCGGCGCGCGATACCTCGACCTGTACGCTCACGCCCTGCAGGCCGGTATCGAGCGCAACGCGCCCTACCGATGGACACCACCCGTCCTCCCGGCCCGCCTCGGCGACCTGGCCGGAGCCGTCGGCGCCGCCGTCCTCGCCCGCACCGGGGACTGACCAGTTGCACATCACCATGCACGCGTCCGAAAACCCACGGTTCTTGATCTCGGTCCGCACGTGCATCCGGTATTTCGCGCCCTCGCCGCCGCCCCCGACCCACAGGCCGAGGATCTCGCGCATCCCGTCGCAGGTCACAGCCGAAGCCATGGAGATCGGCCTGTTCGTGACCTGTCCGTCGCGGATTCGTTCGCGGCAGCACAGTTCTCGACCCCGGCCCCAGGCCAGGGCACGTAGTAGGCCGTGATGGGCTGCCGATATCTGCGCTGAAATGCTTCTTCGCCCATCCGTCGACAATGTCACCCCCAAGCTGACGCATCAGCTTGTCGTCGTTAGGACGACGTGCTATAAAAGATGTCGACAGCAGTCGACCCGCCCGGCCGCGACCGACCGGTCCGGCGGGCCCCATCCGACCACCAGGAGGACTCACCGCCATGTTGATGCGCACCGATCCCTTCCGGGAACTGGACCGCTTCGCCAGCCAGCTGCTGGGCCAGAACGGCCTCGGGACCTGGTCCCGGCCGAACCCGATGCCCCTGGACGCCTACCGCGACGGGGAGAGGTTCGTGGTCGTCTTCGACCTGCCCGGCGTCGAGAAGGACGCCATCGAGCTGGACATCGAGCGCAACGTGCTGACCGTCAAGGCCGAACGCCGCCCGGTGCACACCGGCGGGCAGTTCGAGACCCAGATCACCGAACGCCCCCTCGGGGTCTTCTCCCGCCAGCTGTTCCTCGGCGACACCCTGGACAGCGAGCACATCACCGCCGACTACACCAACGGCGTGCTGACCCTGACCATCCCGGTGGCCCAGGCCGCCAAGCCCCGCAAGATCGCCATCACCGGCGCCGACGAGCACGCGCAGCTCGGCGAGCGCACCCAGGCCGGCGAGCCCGCGCAGATCAGCGCCTGACCCCGGCCGGCGGGGCGGCGGCCGGGCCGCCGCCCCGCCATCCCACGATCACCCAGGACCCACGACACATGACGAGGAGGACCGCGACCATGACCGTTCCGCTCACCTTCGCCCTGCTGCCCGCGACCGACGGCACCGCCACCCTGCGCGTGCGCGGAGAAGTCGACCTGACCTGCGCCGACAAGCTTCGCGAGACCGCGACCACCGCCCTGGCCCGCCACACCAGTCTGACCCTGGACCTGTCCGGCGCCTACTTCTTCGACGCCGCCGCCGTGCGCGCCCTGCGCGCCGTCCACCGCGAGGCCGCCCGCCTGCACAAACCCACCCCCGCCCTGCGCGGCGTACGCCCGCAGCTGGCCAGGATGCTCCGCCTCACCGGCACCGACCGCCTCTACCCCGTCGAGACCGCCGTACCCCTCGCGGCGCCGTCGACGGTCGACATGACTCAGGGCCTTTATTCTCATCACGATCCCGCTCGGGCGACACCGGGCTGCTTCGCGGAGTGATCGCCGACGCCTGCGAGCGAGCAGTGACCACCTACGTCGGTGACGGTGCGAACGAAGAGGGCTCAGTGAGTGCCCGGCTTCCACTCGTGGCGCGGCAGAGGGATCTGGCGTCGCGATCCGGCCGATCTGCCGGTCGGATCGCGACGCCAGGTACAAACGCAGGGTGTAGCCCTATGGTGTCAGGAGGGGAGGTTCCATTTCTGGTTGGTGCCGCCGTTGCAGCTCCAGATCTCCAGCTGGGTGCCGTTGGCGGTGTTGCCGCCGGGAACGTCCAGGCAGAGTCCTGACTGCGGGTTGATCAGTTGTCCGGAGGTGGTGGCCCTCCACTGCTGGGACCCGGTGCCGTTGCAGGTGTAGAGCTGGACCAGGGTGCCGTTGGCTGTGCTGCCGGCGTTGACGTCCAGGCAGCTGCCCTCCACGCGGAACGTTCCGTCCGCTGCCATGGTCCAGTTCTGGTTGGCGCCGCCGTTGCAGCCCCAGATCTCGATGGCGCTGCCGTTGGTGGTGCTGCCGCCCTTGTCATCCAGGCAGACTCCGGCGGTGACCCCTGAGGTCACGGCCCCTGCCCGGCCCGTCGGGGCGGCCGGCAGGGTCCAGTTCTGGGCGGCGGTGCCGTTGCAGGTGTAGATCTCGAGCTGGGTGCCCTGGGTCGTGGTGGCGCCCGGGTCGTCCAGGCACAGGCCGGAGGTCGGGTTGACCAGGGAGCCGTTGGCGCC
>DASZBX010000016.1:0-4036 GCA_035943635.1 Actinocrinis sp.
GCAGGGTATTGGCGTCCGGCGGCAGATAGACCCGGATCACGTCAGCCTTCTTGTTCACCACGTGGTCGATGAAACCAGGGTCCTGATGCGAGAGCCCGTTGTGGTCCTGCCGCCAGACGTGCGAGGTCAACAGGTAGTTCAGCGAAGCGATCGGGCGGCGCCAGGGTAGCCCGTTGGTGGTCTTGAGCCACTTCGCATGCTGATTGAACATGCTGTCGACCAGATGGATGAACGCTTCGTAACAGCTGAACACTCCATGCCTGCCGGTCAGCAGATATCCTTCCAACCAGCCCTGACACAGGTGCTCGCTCAGGATCTCGACCACCCGGCCGTCGGGGGCGAGGTCCGCGTCGTCGTCGGGCTCGGTCGCCGCCGACCAGGCCCGCCCGGTCACCTCGAACACGGCGCCGAGCCGGTTGGACGCGGTCTCGTCCGGGCCGAACAGCCGGAAGTTCGCGTACTTCTCGTTGCGCGCCAGCACGTCCCGCAGGAAGCCGCCGAGCACGCGCGTCGCCTCGGTCAGCGTGGTGCCGTGCTCCTTGATGTCGACCGCGTAGTCGCGGAAGTCCGGCAGCTCCAGGTCGCGCAGCAACAGGCCGCCGTTCGCGTGCGGGTTCGCGCTCATCCGGCGCTCGCCGACCGGGGCCAGCTCGGCCAGTTCGGCACGCAGCCGGCCCTCGTCGTCGAACAGCTCGGCCGGGCGGTAGGAGTCGAGCCACTCGGCCAGCGCGGCCAGGTGCTCCGGGTTCTCCCGCAGCCCGGCCAGCGGCACCTGGTGCGAGCGCCAACTGCCCTCGGCGCGCTTGCCGTCCACGCGCTTCGGCCCGGTCCAGCCCTTCGGCGAGCGCAGCACGATCACCGGCCAGGCCGGGCGGGCGTGCGCCGGCAGCGCGCCCGGACGGTCGTGCGGCACGCGCGCCCCGGCCTGGATCACCGCGATCTCGTCCAGCGCCCGGTCGAGGGCCGCGGCCATCGCCTGGTGCGCGGCCGGGTGGTCGTCCGGGTCGGCGATCTCGACCAGGTACGGACGGTACCCGTAGCCCTCGAGCAGCGAGATCAGCTCGGCCCCGGGGATCCGGGCCAGCACGGTCGGGTTGGCGATCTTGAAGCCGTTCAGGTGCAGCACCGGCAGCACCGCGCCGTCCCGGGCCGGGTCCAGGAACTTGTTCGCGTGCCAGGACCCGGCCAGCGGCCCGGTCTCCGCCTCGCCGTCGCCGATCACGCAGCACACCACGAGGTCCGGGTTGTCGAACGCCGCGCCGTACGCGTGGGCCAGCGAATAGCCCAGCTCGCCGCCCTCGTGGATCGAGCCGGGGGTCTGCGCGGCGGCGTGCGAGGGGATCCCGCCCGGGAAGCTGAACTGGCGGAACAGCTTGCGCATGCCGTCCTCGTCCTGCCCGATCCCGGGGTACACCTCGCTGTAGGTGCCCTCCAGGTAGGCGTTGGCGACCAGGCCGGGACCGCCGTGTCCGGGCCCTGCGATGTAGATCGCGTCCAGGGCCCGGGCCTTGATCGCCCGGTTCATGTGCGCATAGACGAAGTTCAGCCCGGGGGTGGTACCCCAATGGCCCAGCAGCCGCGGCTTGACGTCGTCCTGGCTCAGCGGCTCGCGCAGCAGCGGGTTGTCCAGCAGGTAGATCTGGCCCGCGGACAGGTAGTTGGCGGCCCGCCAGTAGGCGTCGATCCGGCGCAGCAGACCGGGGTCGAGCGGGGTGGATGCGGTGCTCGGCATGCGGGTGCCTTCCTAGTGGCAGCTCGTGGGGGGTCTTCTTGCAGTTTAAGATTCAGGGGTGGACGTACCAGCCGGGCTGGGCCTTTCGGCGCCCCGGCCCGCTCGGCCGGGCCCGGGCGCGCACGGGGTGAGGATGCGAGGCGGACAGATGCAGAGGCAGGCGGCGGGCGAGGTCCTGGTGCTCAACACCGGCTCGTCGTCGATCAAGTACCGGCTGATCGACCCGGTCGGCGGCCGGCGCCTGGTCACCGGCCTGGTCGAGCGGATCGGCGAGGAGGGGGACGGCCGGCTGGTGCATCACCCGGACGGCGCAGCGCAGTACGTCGAGACCCGGCACTTCGCCGGCCACGAGGCCGCGGTCGCGGCGGTCCTGGACGCGTTCGCCCGCCACGGCCCGGACCTGGAGGCCCGGCCGCCGGTGGCGATCGGGCACCGGGTGGTGCACGGCGGCGCCCGGTTCACCGCGCCGACCCTGGTCGACGACGAGGTGGCCGAGGCGATCGAGGAACTTTCCCCGTTGGCCCCGCTGCACACCCCGGCCAACCTGGCCGGGATCCAGATCGCCCGGATGGCCTTCCCGACGCTCCCGCACATCGCCGTCTTCGACACCGCGTTCCACCAGACCCTGCCGCCGCACGCGTACACGTACGCGGTCCCGCACGAGTGGCGCGAGCAGTTCGGCGTGCGCCGCTACGGGTTCCACGGCATCTCGTTCCGCTACGTCTCCCGGCGCGCGGCCGCCCTGCTCGGCCGGGACCTGGAGGAGCTGAACCTGATCGTGTTGCACCTGGGCAACGGGGCCAGCGCCTGCGCGATCTCGGCCGGGCAGAGCGTGGAGACCTCGATGGGCCTGACCCCGATGGAGGGTCTGGTGATGGGCACCCGCAGCGGCGACCTGGACCCGGCCATCCCGGAGTACCTCGAACGGGTGGCCGGCCTGGACGGCGCCGCGGTCGACCGCGCGCTCAACCACGAGAGCGGACTCAGGGCCCTGGCCGGGGACAACGACCTGCGCGACGTGTTTCCCGCGGTCGACCGCGGCGATCCGGCCGCCCGTTTGGCGATCGATGTGTACTGCCATCGGATTCGCAAGTACGTCGGCGCTTACTACGCGGTGCTGGGCCGGGTCGACGCGGTCGTGTTCACCGCCGGCGTAGGCGAACACGCCCCGCGGATCCGCGCCGATTCGCTGACCGACCTCGGCCGCCTCGGCATCCGCATCCAACGCGAGCGCAACAACGCGCCCAGCCACGGCGAACGCTTCATCTCCCCACCCGGCGCCGAGGTCCCGGTGCTGGTGGTCCCGACCGACGAAGAGGCCGAGATCGCCGCGCAGACCCTCGCCGCGATCCGGCAGCCGCAGGGGGGCGGGTAGCGCGTCTGTGGGTTAGGGATTGCGGCTGTCAGTTCTCCAGTCTTCGTCGGCCAACGCTTCGATCACCCACAACGCGTCCATCCCGACTCTCAGAGCCAGAGACTGAATATTTTCGTGCGTGTACGGGCGAATGTCGTACTGGACTCTGGTATTGCCGAAATCGAGCAGGTCTTCGAACTGGAATTCCCGATCGCTTCCACCGACGTCGTAAGTAGCTCTCACTTCGGCGCTGATTGTACAAAACTCCTTCCCAGAGTCGTCTCTCGACTTTGGCGGTTACACGGCGGTGAGTTCGCTGGCCAGGTGGTAGGTGTGGGTTTCTGTGGGGCTGGCCTGGCCTGTGGTAACGCTGGAAATGCGGGCGTAGATTAGGACTCTGCGCAGTTTGGTGATCATGTCCTCGAAGGAGGGGTCCTGCTTCGTGGTGTACCACGGGCTGAGCCGTCGGCGTTCCCGGGCGTCGTCGGGGTGGTGGCCGTGTTCGGCATACCAGACGGTGACCAGGGATTGGATCAGGAACGCGAACGGCACGGTGCGCCGTACTGCGCGCGGTGTGCGGTTGCGGGCCTGGCCGATCCCCATGATCTGCTTCCCGGTGGCGTTGGCCGGCTCGATCGACCAGCGCCGGGCGTAGCGCTCCACGATCCGCGTGGCGCTCGCGGCCAGGTCGGTGGTGAACAGCGCCAACTCGTAGGGCGCGGCCCGGCCCGGCTCGCGCACCAGCACAATCCGTCCGGGCACCGGCCCGAAGCAGCCGTACCACAGCACCGGCACCTCGCAGACCAGGGTCTTCTCCTGCCGCCCGTACCGGTGGACCACCGCGGTGCGCCACGCTCCGGATACGGCCAGGTCGCCCGGGGTGCCGAGCCTCTCGCCCTTGACCCGGGGACGCCCGCGCCGTCCGGTGCGCGGCGGGGCGGGGGCGTACA
>DASZBX010000017.1:0-80163 GCA_035943635.1 Actinocrinis sp.
GGTGCGGCCGTCGCCGCCGCGCCCGCCGCGCTCGCCCCGGCGCCCGCGGCCGTCCAGGCCGCTCCGCCGGCCGCGGCCGCCCCCGCGCCGGTCGCCGACGACTACAAGACCACCTCGGTCGCCGACCTCGAGTCCACCGGCCTGGTCGGGCACCAGGTCGACTTCACCCCGACGGCCGAACAGTGGGCCAACGCCGCGACCATCACCCAGGTGGCCAAGCAGCGCGGCATGGCCCCGTACGCGGCCGTGATCGCGGTGGCCGTGGCGATGCAGGAGTCCTCGCTCAAGAACATCAAGTACGGCGACCGCGACTCCCTCGGCCTGTTCCAGCAGCGGCCCTCCATGGGCTGGGGCTCGGCGTCCCAGGTCACCGACCCGGCGTACGCGGCCAACAAGTTCCTGTCCGCACTGCAGAAGAACGTGCCCGGCTACAAGCACACCGCCCTGTGGAGGGCCGCCCAGACGGTCCAGGCCTCCGGGTTCCCCACCGCGTACGCCAAATGGCAGAAGAAGGCCGCCCAGATGGTCCACGCGATAGCCGCGTGACCACCGGCGCCGCACGACCGGGCAATGGCCCCCGGGTTCCGGGCCCGCACCGACGGCCGTCGGTGCGGGCATCCGGATGACGACTCACCCGGCCGCCCTGCCACCGCGGACGATCACCGCCCACGGCCTGCACCTGCGCCCGTTCACCGAGGCCGACCTGCCCGGTGTCGACCGGGCCCTGCGCGACTCGCTGTGGAAGTCCTCGATCACCCCTGTCCTCGTCCCGTCCCTGGAGTCCTGGCTCTGGCGGCCGGACTGCGGGTTACCGGAGCCCGGCCAGCACGTCGCCGCTCATCTTCGGCACCGGCGTCGTCGCCGGGTCGATGAAGTACTCGCGCCCGAGCACGATCCCGAACACCGGCAACGGCAGGCGCAGCAGCCACCGGACCGTGCGCGTGTGCTGCGAGTGGTGCTCGGCCAGCGCGGCCCGTTTCTGCGCCGCGAACGGCCGGACGTCGACCCGGTGCGTGATCGAGGCCTTCGGGCTGAACAGCACCGGCCCGTCCTGCGGGTCGAACCAGGACGGCGCCCGCAGGAACCGCATCACCCGCATCATCCGGTAGATCGGCTCGCGCGGACGCGTGGCCTCCAGCACCCGCGGGGTCCCGGCCAGCTGCGCGGCCCGCGCGCCGACGACGTGCACCTGGATGTGGTCGCGGTGCCCGTATCCGCCCTGCGCGTCGTAGGTGAGCAGGACGTCGGCGTCCTCCTCGCGCAGGATGTCGGCCAGCCGCCCGGCGGCCTCGGCCAGGGGCGCGCGGGCGAACCGGACCCGGCCGGGCGGGTCGGGGTAGAACACCGGGCCGTGCCCGCTGTCGGCGTACCCCAGGTGCTCCACCCGGGCCACGCCCAGCACCGCGGCGCTGGCCCGCAGTTCGGCCAGGCGGTCGAATCCGTCGTGGACCTCGGTGCCGTCCGGGCCGCCGACGACGCCGTCGGTGGCCATCACGATCACCACCCGGTGCCCCTCGGACACGGCGCGCGCGATGGTGCCGCCGGTCGACATGACCTCGTCGTCCGGATGGGCGTGGAAAGCGAGAACGGTGGCCACGGCGACCATCCTGGCACACCTGCGGACTGCGGACGTGGACGCGGCCCGGTGGGCGTACGCCGATGAATGGTACGGTGTCGACCGGGCCTCGCAGCCCCCTGCGTTCAGCGCGGGTGCGGGGCGGGCGGCGGCGCACGGGGTTGCGCGTCGGCGCCGCGGTCACCAGGAAGAGAAAATTCGTCATCGAGTTCCGAGGAGCCGACATGGACAAGGTGTGGTTGGTCACGGGGGCCACCAGTGGATTCGGCCGGGCGTTCACCGAGGCCGCGGTCGCCCTGGGCGACATCGTGGTGGCCGCCGCGCGGCACACCGCGGCCCTTGACGACCTGGTCACGGCGCATCCCGGGCAGGTGGAGGCGGTCGAGCTGGACGTGACCGACCTGGCCGCCGGGCAGGAGGTCGTGGACGGCGTGGTGGCCCGGCACGGCCGGATCGACGTCCTGGTCAACAACGCCGGCCGCACCCACGTGGGCGCGGTCGAGGAGACCACCGACAAGGACCTGCGCAGCCTGTTCGACGTGCACTTCTTCGGCCCGGCCGGGCTGGTGCGGGCCGCGCTGCCGCACATGCGCGCCCGCCGGTCGGGCGCGATCGTGCAGCTGAGCAGCATGGGCGGGCAGATGTCGTTCGCCGGGTTCTCCGCGTACAGCGCCACCAAGTTCGCCCTGGAGGGACTGTCCGAGGCGCTGGCCGGCGAGGTCGGCCCGCTCGGCATCAAGGTGCTGATCGTGGAGCCGGGCTCGTTCCGCACCAACCTGTTCGGCAACGCCTCCTCCAGCGGCGCCCCGGAGACGCACATCGACGACTACAAGGCCACGGTCGGGGCCACCCGCGCCGCGGTCGCCGGCGGTGACGGCGGCCAGCCGGGCGACCCGGCCAAGGCGGTGGCCGCGGTGATCGCCGCACTGGAGGCGGAGAACACCCCGCTGCGCCTGCCGCTGGGCAGCGACGGCGTCGACGCGGTGCTCGGCCATCTCGACGCCGTGCGCGCCGACATCGCGGCCTGGGAGAACGTCGCGCGGGCGACCACGTTCGACGAGTAGGACGACCGAGGAGGCCACCGGCTGGGCCGGGCGGTGGCTGCGCGCGGACGACGCCCGCGGCGTGTCCGCGATGGACAACATGCACGAACGCTCCCTGTCCGGCACCGTCGGCTGGACCGCGGCCGAGATCGTGCCGCCGGTCCCGGCGCGGGCCACCCGGCTGGCGTTCGGCGTCATCCTGGTCGGCGACGGCGCCGTGGACGCCACCGGCCTGGGGTTCGGACCGGCGGACCCGGACACCCCGGTGACCACGAACAGGCTGCCGGAGGAACCGTTGAATCTGGACTTCAGCATGGCGGCGGTGGGCGGGGAGCAGGCCGCGGCCGGGAGGGGCGCGCCCGAGGCGACTGACACAGCCGACGAAGCCGCCGTGAGCCGACCCGGCCCACACCAGCGGCTGTGGGCCCGGTCCGGTCCGAAGTCCCGGACCGGACCGGGCCCGCAGCCGGCGGACGTGTCGGCGGGCAAGCGGGGGTACAGGCTCGGATGGACCCGGCTGGCGGTCTCGATCAGGATCGGCCGCATGGGGAGGCCGGCGACCGCCAGCCGCTCGCGGTTCCGGTGCCCATAGCGCAAGGCCGTACACGTACACCGCGGCGATCGTGTCGGCGTCGTCGGTCCGGGTGGCGACCAGCGCGGCGATCCGTTCGACGCACTCCAGGGCCGGCGTGCCTGGCCGTTCGATCCCTTCGAGCAGGCCGCGCAGTTCCCGGCGGGTGAAGGCGCGGATGGCGGAAGTTCGCATGCTGCATTGAACCATCCCGTCTCCCCGCCGGTCGCCCGCTTGTCAGGGTGCTCTTGACGCCTCGGGCCGCCCTGGCTACCCTCCATCTTGGCGTTCGAATAAGTTTGAAACAGATTAATCAAGTCCGTCGATGTTGAGTTTTGCTGGGTTTGCCTTCGGGGTTTTTCAAGCTGACCGTTCCATCCGAACGACGGGGACCGACACCGTGAAATCCGACCTACTGTCCTACGGGCGTGCCATCCGCGACCACGCGGTCGCGTACCGGCGGCTGGCATCCGCCGAGAGCTGCGACGCCGCCGACGTCCGAACCGTGCTGCTGGTCCTGTCCGCCTCGCGCGGCGGCAGCAGCCTGCTGTACGAACTGCTCGCCGAGAGCCCGGACCTGCTCTCCCTGGCCGGAGAGCACGTGCCGTTCTACAAGCTGCACGGCTTCGACGCCGCCGACCGCCCGGACCGCTCCGACCGGCTCACCGCCCGCGACCTGGCCGACCTGCCCGACCCGGGCGCCGTCGCGGACCTCGGCCGCACCCTGATGAGCGAGGTCCGGGTCGGCCCGCGCGCCGCCACGGTGCGCGAACCCGGATTCGCCGGCCTGGCCGCGTTCCGCCTCGCCCTGCAGTGGCCCGCCCTGGCCCTGCCCTGGGACGACCTGCTCGACCTGGTCGAGAGCACCGCCGCCGCGGCAGCCCACGACGACGCCCGGCCCGCCGACCCGCAACGGTTCCTCGCGCTCGTGCTGCGCCGGATGGCCGGCCGCGGCCTGCCGGTCCGGCCGCAGTACCACGACCTGCCGGCCGCCCTGCTGGCCCAGTGCCTGCCGCAACCGCCCGGCCCGGCGCCCGACGGCCCGCCGAACCCGGTGTTCTGCCTGGAGGAATTGCCGTTCATCGCCGCGCCGCCGCGCCGGCTGCCGGGCGCCGAGGAGATCCGGACCAAGCCGCTGCTGCTCAAGGCCCCGCTGGACGCCTACCGCCGGCCGCTGATCCGGGCCCTGTTCCCGAACGCCCGGATCAAGGTCCTGCACCTGACCCGCAACCCGGCCGCGAGCGTCAACGGCCTCTACGACGGCTGGCTGGACCGCGGCTTCTTCTCCCACCGGGTCGACACCGGCCCGGGCGGGACGACGCTGCAGATCGGCGGCTACTCGACCTCGACACCGGGCCACTGGTCCGCGCAGTGGTGGAACTTCGACCTGCCGCCCGGCTGGCAGGACCTGGCCGACGCGCCGCTGGAGGACGTCTGCGCGTTCCAGTGGGCCAGCGTGCACGAACACATCCTCGCCGCCCACCCGGACGCCTCCGGCCCGGACGTGCTGCGCGTGCGGTTCGAGGACGTCGTGCAGTCCCCGCAGCGACGCTCCGACGTGCTGACCGCGATCCGCGACTTCGCCGGAGTCCCGCACCCGGCCGGGCACGGCGTGTCCGGCGCGGCGCCCGTGGTCATGGCCACCCGCCCGCCCGCCCCGGACCGCTGGACCGCCCGGCGGCGCCTGATCGAACCGGCCCTGCGCCGCCCCCGGGTCGCGCAGGTCGCCGACCACCTCGGCTACCCGCCGCTGCGCACCACGGCCGGGCGGTGACCCGCCCATGACCACGCACACCCAGCCCGAAACCCGGCCACACCAAGACGCCTCGGCCTACCAGGGCCCCACCTGGCGACCCCGCACGCTCAGCAGCCGGGACGAGATCCGCCAGCGCACGTACTGGTCGGCCCGGTCCAGCGACTCCGAGTACCAGGCCCTGCGGGAGGTGCTGCTCGCCCCGCCCGACCCCGGCCTCCCGGCGCCCGCCGACCCCGACGCGGTCCAGCACGTCGCCCCGGTCGACTTCGCCCTCCTGCACCGGCAGATGCTCGACCTGGCCGCGTGCTACCGCGGCCTGGGCGTCGACGTGCAACTCCTGGACCCGCCGGACCCCGCTGCTCCGTGCGACTGCTGCCGGCCGGACCCGCCGCCCTACAACCTGATGTTCGCGCGCGACCTGTTCTTCATGACGCCGCAGGGCGCCGTGGTCTCCCGCATGGCCAGCACCGTGCGCGCCGGGGAGGAACGCCACGCCGCGCGGAGACTGGCCGAGCTGCACGTGCCGATCCTGCGTACCGTCGGCGCGAGCGCAACGCTCGAAGGCGCCGACGTCTTGTGGGCCGCGCCGGACCTGGCCCTGGTCGGCACCGGCAACCGCACCGACGCCGCCGGGCTGCGCCAGGCCACCGCGACGCTGACCGAACTCGGCGTGCGCACCGCGGAGATCCGGCTGCCGCGCGCCGTGCAGCACCTGCTCGGCCTGGTCCAGATCGTCGACCGCGACCTGGCCGTGATCCGCGGCGACCTCGCCTCGGCGCGGACCAAGGACCTGCTGCGCGGCGCCGGCCTGGACCTGGCCGAGATCCCGGAGAGCCCGGAGGTCGCCTACCGGCAGGCGATGAACTTCGTCACCGTCGCCCCGCGCACGATCGTCATGGCCGCCGGCAACCCCGGCACCCGCACGGCCCTGTCCGCGGCCGGCCTGCACGTCGCGGCCGAGGCGGACATCTCAGAGCTGCTCAAAGCCGCCGGGGGGATCGGTTGCGCCACGGCCGTCCTGCGCCGGGACACCGCCGACCCGGCCGAACCAAGGAGACCGTGATGGAAGACCACCTGCGGATCGTCGTGACCACCCGCTCGCAGCGGACCGTGACCTTCGACGACGTACCGCTGACCGGGCCCGTGGACCGGTGCGCCGACGGGATCCGGCTGCGCACCGGCGCCGGGCACCCGCTGCCGGTCACCGTCGGCCCCGACCCGGCCGGCGGCGGCGCCCCCGCCGAGCAGATCGAGAGTGTCTGCTTCGACCTGTTCACCCGGATGCAGAACCTGCGGCACGTCATCGTGCCCGACAGCGGCCGCTGGTACATGAACGCGCTGCACCCGATCACCGCCTGGCGGTTCAACCGCGAGGGCGAGTCCGCGGTCAACGACGTCAAACAGCCCCTGTTCGTGTTCACCGGCACCGACCACCACACCGTCGCCGCGCTCGGCCTGATCGGCCTGCCCTACGAGACCGGGTGCGAGATCCTCGAACCGGTCTCCAACCGGGCGCTGAACGTGCACGTGCGCCAGATCGGCGTCCGGTTCCGCCGCGGCAGCCACGACTTCCCGATCCCCGCGCACGTCTTCTCCGCGGCCGGCGAACTCACCGAGCACGTCTTCCACCACCGGCCCGCGGACCGGACCGAACCCTGGCTGCGCACCATGCGCGACTTCGCCGACCGGCAACGGGACATCCACGCCCTGGCCGACCACGCCGCCGACCGGGCCCTGCAGCCGATCTGGTGCACCTGGGCGGACTGGAGCAGCGACGACCTGACCGACGAGCTGATCCTGACCAACGCGGTCCGCGGGATCGAGCTGGGCATCGGGTCGTTCATCATCGACGACGGCTGGTTCGGCCCGGGCCTGGACTCGGACTACGCCACCACCCTGGACATCGGCGACTGGGAACCGGACACCGGGAAGATCAAAGACCTGGCCGGCCTGGTCCGCGACATCCGCGCCCAGGGCGGGGCGACCCTGATCTGGTGCGCCCCGCACGCCGTCGGCCCGGCCGCCGCCTGCTACCAGGAACGCGCCCCGCTGCTGCTGCGCGACGAGACCGGGCAGCCGGTCATGAACCCGACCCAGTTCTACTCCCTGTGCTTCATGTGCCCCGAGGCGCGGGCGGTGATGACGCAGATCTGCGTGGACCTGCTGCAACGCTGGGACTTCGACGGCGCGAAATACGACCTGTTCAACTGGGTCCCGCCCCTGCTGTGCCGCAGCGAACTGCACCAGCACGACACCACCTCGACCCTGCACGGCCTGTACCTGACCCTGCAGTCCATCGACGAGGCGACCCGCGCGATCAAACCGGACTACATCGTCGAACTCAAGCAGAACTACGGCACCCCGTTCTTCACCCGCCTGGGCAGCCTGATGCGGGCCGGAGACGCCCCCTACGCGCCGGAGACCAACTTCCAGCGCACCCTGCACGTGCAGAGCTACACGCCGTTCGCGCTCAACGACTACCAGACGTTCACCGCCGACGACACCGCGCAGGACGTCGCCGTGATGGTCATCATGATGCTGGCGGCCGGGGTCCCGGCGTACAGCGTGGACCTCGCCCGCCTGGACGCGGGCCAGACCGCGGCGCTGCGCCGCTACAACCACTGGTACCGCGAGAACCTGACCGCGCTGCGCGCGCACCGCGAGCCGCGCGACGCGGACAACCAGATCCTCGCGGTGACCACCCCCGGGCAGGACATCGTGTTCCTGACCGGCGCCGGCGGCCCGGTCACGCTGCGGCCCGTGCCCACGACCATCCTCAACGGCACCTACGCCACCGAACTGTTCCTGCGCGTGGACGAACCCGGGATCTGGGAGGCGGAGTCCTTCGACGCCCAGGGCCGCAGCACCGGCCGCCGCGCCCTGGGCCCCGGCCCGGGGTTCGCCACCACGCCGTGCGACCCGGGCGGCCTGGTCGACCTGCGCCCGCTGACCACAACCCCTGCCGACCTGAACCTGACCCCGGCCCCGGCATCGGCATCGGCATCGGCCCGGGTGCCGGCCGAGCCGGGGGGAGCCGCCGCATGCTGATCACGCTGCTGGCCGTGGCGGGCGGCGCCCTGGCCCAGTCCGTCGCCGGGTTCGGCTTCGCCCTGATCTGCGGCCCGCTGCTGCTGTCCGCCCTGGGCCAGACCGACGGGCTGCGCCTGATCCTGACCCTGTCCAGCGCGATCAACCTGGTCATCCTGCTGCGCACGTTCCGCGACTGCCGGGCCCGGGACGCACTGCTGCTCGCGCTCCCGGGCGTGCTGCTGACCCCGCTGCTGGTCGCCGCGACCCGGCACCTGGACAAGCACGTGCTGACCGTGACGGTCGGCGTGCTGACCCTGGCCAGCGCGGCCGCCCTGGCCTGCGGGCTGCACCTGCGCTGGCTGCGCGGGCCCGGGGGAGCGGCCGCCGCGGGCACGACCAGCGCCCTGATGAACGTGCTCGGCGGCCTGTCCGGCCCGACCGCCGCGCTCTACGCGGTCAACGCCCGCTGGCCGCAGGAGTCGGTCAAACCCACCCTCCAGCTGTTCGGCCTGGTCCTGAACATCACGGCCCTGATCTCGCTCGGCGGGATCGCGGTCGACTGGCCGGCCGGGGGCGCGCTGCTGGTCGGCTGGGGCGCCGGCATGGTGGTCGCGGACCGCCTGACCGAGGGCACCACCCGCAAGATCGTCCTGGCGGTCGCGGCCCTGGGCGGGCTGTTCGCCGTCGGCCGCGGCCTGGGACTCTGAACGCACCACGCACCACGCACCACGCACGCCGCACGAGATCCACGAGGCACAGCTGACCCCGAGGAGGTCATGATGATCACATCCGAGACCGGCGCCCACACCCGCCCGCACACGCCCGGGTGCCCGGCCCCGACCGGCTGCGCCGGGCGCGGCGCGACGGTCTGGCTGACCGGGCTGCCCAGCGCGGGCAAGAGCACCATCGCCTGCGCGCTGGCCGCCCGCCTGGCCGGGGAGGGCCACCGGGTCGAGATCCTGGACGGCGACGAGATCCGCCCCGCCCTGTCCACCGGCCTGGGCTTCACCCGCGCCGACCGAGACACCAACGTGCGCCGGATCGGGTTCGTCGCCGAACTCCTGGCCTCGCACGGCGTCAAGGTCCTGGTCCCGGTCATCGCCCCCTACGCCCACTCCCGCGCCGGGGTCGCCGCCCACCACGCCGAGCGCGGCACCGCGTACGTGGAGGTGCACATCGCGACGCCGGTGGAGACCTGCCGGACCCGCGACGTCAAAGGCCTCTACGCCCAGAGCGCGGCCGGCCAGATCACCGGCCTGACCGGCGCCGACGACCCCTACGAACTGCCGCTGGCCCCGGACCTGCGGCTGGAGACCGACGGCCGCTCGGTCGCCGACACCGCCGCCGAACTGCACGCGCTGCTGGCCCGCCGGGGCCTGGCCTGAGCCCGGGGGAACGGCCGGCCGGCCACCGTCAGCCCCGGCCTTCCCCCGCTTCCTCCTCCGCCCCCCGTTCGGCCTCCTGTTCGGCCTCCTGTTCGGCCGCCGCTATGTCCCGCTCGGCCTCCTGCACTTCCCGCTCGGCTGTCGCGATGGCCTGGCCGAGGAGCGCGCGGGCCTCGATGATGTCCGCCCGGGCCTCCTCATGCCGGCCCAGCTTCATCAGGATCTTGAACCGCAGTACCAGGACCTCGGCCAGGGACCGCAGACGGATCTCCGGATCGGCCTGGGCCAGCCGCCGGCGGATGCCCAGTTCCTCGTCCACGAGCGCCAGCGCCGCCTCGGCGTGGCCGAGGTGGAACAGGAGTTGGCCGCGCGAGGTGAGCACCTCGGCCAGCAGGACGTCGCGCACGGCGTCGGTCTCGGGCAGGGCGGCCACCTCCTGCCGGAACTTCACCACCGAGTAGTCGGTGGCGGCCAGCTGTTCGAGATGGATCGCGGCCTTCACCGCCTCGATCCCGGTCCCGAAACCGGTGTCCGGCACGAAATGAGTACCCGCCGGATGCTCCGGCCCCGCCGGGCGCCTCGCACCGCGCCGCCCGCCCCTGCCAATCCGTGCCATGAAACCGCCTCCCGCCGCCGTCCCGGGGCCGGCGCCGACCATACCCGGCCGTACCCGATGACGCCCCGTGTGTCTGTGTTCGACTATACGGCCGCCCGGCCGCCCGCGCCCCGCGGAACGCGCGGCCCACACCCGCACATCACGGTTCACAGCATTCTGACTCTATCCGCCGCCGAACCGTGCTATACCGGAAACGGAGCGGGTGGGGCGGCCGGAGGGCGGGGACGTGGAGGATGCGTGACGTCAGGCACTTCGTCAACGAACTGCTGCCCAACCGCGAGGTCGGCGGCCCCGCGCGCCCGGTCCCGGTGGTCGTGCTGCTCGGCCCGAACGGGTCCGGCAAGTCCGGCGCCCTGGACGCGATCTCGGCCGCCTGCGCGGAGACCGTCGTGCACGCCCGGTTCGACTTCCAGCGCGGGCGCAACCCGTCCACCATCGAGGTGCTCACCGACCTCGCCGACACCCTCTCCCGCGGCTGGCGCCACCGCCCCCGGGTCCGGTTCCGCCGGCTGACCCTCGGCCTGCTCGCCGTCCAGGCCGACCTGTCCGGCCTGGACCGGGCCGAGGCCCGCACCCGGATCCGGGCCATCGTCAACGCCGCCACCCACGCACCCACCGCCACCCGCGCCGCGGACCTGGTCAGCACCTTCACCGACCTGGCCGAAACCGCCGGAGTACTGCCGGACCCGGTGATCAAGGCGGTCAAGGCCGCCCTGCCCGGCCTGATCACCGCCCTGGCGGCCGGCCCCTGGCGCGCGCCGCGGCGCTGGATCGCCCAGCAGCCGGCCGCCGAGGGCGCCGACACCGTCGACTCGCTGCTGCGGCTGAACCGGCTCGCCCGGGAGGAACCGGGCCGGCTCACCAGCGAACTGGCCGACGCGTTCCTCGCCGACGTGCGCGACGACCTGCCCCGCCTGGCCCGGCGCGAAGAAGGCGCCGCGTGCCACTGCACCGGCACGCACGGCCGCCGGCACTGGCACAACTGGGTGATCCTGCTCGACGACGTGGACCACCCGGCCGGCGCCGCGTTCCTGCGCGACCTGCTCCAGGCCCGCGAACGCAGCCTCGGCCGCCGCCCCGGGGACTGGGACCAGCTGCTGCTGATCGGCACCAGCCGCACCTGGCGGCACACCTGGGAACCGGCCTGGCAACCGGTCTGGGCCCAGGCCCCGCCGGGCCCCCGGGGCCCGGCCAAACACCCCGTCCTGCCGGTGCGCGACACCCACCGGGCCGCCTGGCGCTACGCCGGCAAGGCCGACGGCCCGCACGCCTACCTGCCGGCCACCCTGCGCCCGATGGCCGCCGCCGAGGTCGCCGCCGCCCTGGGCACCCTGGACTCGGACCCGCGCCGGGTGTTCGTCAGCCGCGCCACCGGCGGGCTCTACCAGGCCGTCGAGTACGCCCGGCACAACATCCACCGGCTTTCGACCGCCCCCGGATCCCGCGACCCCTTCGGCGCCCTGGACCCCCACCTGCCCAGCGCCGAGTTCTGGCAGCGCCGGATGCTGGAGATGGGCCTGGCCGACCTGAACCCCCGGATCGCGTTCGAGGACTTCATCGCCGCCGCCGCGTTCGCCACCGCGCCCTGGCTGATCTCCGCCGAAACCGTCCGCCGGGTCGGCCAGCTCGGCATCGGGCAGATCCTGACCGCGCTGCGCGGCGCCCTGTGGGTGATCGCCGGCCCGCAGGACGGCGCCACGCTCCAGTACGCGCAGATGAACCCGTGGATATCCCGCGGCCTGCAGTACGCCCTGGCCGACCGCGGCAAGACCGCACCCGCGACCGGGCCCGGCGCCAGCGGGGGAGCCGGCACACACCCGGGCCGCTACCAGCAGTCCTTCGAACTGCTGCTCGCCGACCCGGACACCGCCGCCGACGAGACCCGCGTCGCCTACTGCCGGCTCGCCCTCGGCCAGGTCCACGAATCCAGCGACTACCTGATCCGCACCTTCGACGAGGTACCGCACGAAGCCTGGGTCGACCGGCTGGCCCTGGTCGCCAGCGCCCCGGACAACCTCAGCCTGGACCGCACCGTCCGCGAGCTCTACCACGAACTCGGCGACTCCCGGACCCGCCCGGCCCGAGCCGGGGCCCAGTCGCGCACCGCCAACACCATTCGGCGGCTGCTGGTCGCCGGCTGGCTGGCCGGCAACACCCTCGCCGTCCCGGACGCCGAACTCTTCTCCCAGATGGCCGACTCCTACCGGCTGCTCGCCGCCATGTCCCAGCAAGGCGACGTCGCCGCGCTCTACCGGGCCGCGGACGCGGCCGCGAACCCCCTTCCGTGAACCGAGGACGGCGACGACCATGGCCGCACACCCCAACCCCGAGCAGCAGTTCGTCTCCCGGATCCCCGGCTGGCCGCGCCGGCACTGGCGCCTGACCGCGACCCTGTGCGCCCTGGCCCTGATCGCCGCCCTGGGCTACTGGCAACCCTGGCACGTCGCCTCCCCGTGCGGACCCGGCCTGACCGCGACCGGATCGCCCTACACCTGCGTCGGCCTGGACCTGGACTCCACCCCCTTCAGCGCCACCGACCCGCAGTCCCTGACCGCGATCGAACAAAGCATCGGCAAACTCGACGACGCCGTCACCACCAGCACCTTCGACACCGTCGTCGTCCTGGAAGACCTGACACCGAACCCGAACGTGGACGGACTGAACCCCACCGGCAACGTCAACGCGATCGAAGGCGCCATCACCGCCGTCGACGCCGAGAACACCTACGACAAGGCCAACAACATCGCCCACCGCTCCAAACTGCTGCTCGCCAACTTCGGGTCCCAGGCCGCGTCCTGGCAGCAGGCCGTCACCGCGATCGAAGCGGCCCAGCCCGGCCAGCACATCACCGCCGTGACCGGGCTCGGCCAGAGCCTGGACAACGCCCGCAAAGCCGAAGCCGCCCTGTCCGCCGCCAACATCGTCACCATCGGCGGCGAGGCCACCGGCGACGACATGAACTTCGACCCCGCCACCGGCGCCCAGATCCAGACCTACTACCGGGTCGGCCCGACCAACTCCGAAGAGGCCGACGCCGCCGCCGAGTTCATCGACGCCAAACTCACCCACGCCCGCATCATGGTCATCTACGACACCAACCCCCAGGACGACTACGCCAGCACCCTGCACTCCCAGTTCCTCAAGCACTACACCCCCCAGTGGCAGCTGTGGTTCAGCTCCGCCGCGGACGCCTCCGACACCGAGAACCGCAACCAGTCCCTGGCCGGCTGGGTCCAGGAGGTGCACGGCGGCATCTGCAGCGACGCCCCGGACCTGATCTACTTCGCCGGCCGCGGCACCGACCTCGGCGCATTCCTGACCGACTTCACCAACGACGGCAGCTGCGCCGCCGCCACCACCCCGATCATCTCCGGCGACGACGCCTCCACCCTGGCCGACTCCGACGAGATCCGCAGCGCGACCGAGTTCACCGTCTACTACACCGCCCTGGCCTACCCGCAGCAGTGGTCGCTGCTCGCCCCCTCCGCAGCGTCCTCCACGTACCTGTCCGGGTACAACGCGTTCGTCGCCGCCTACGACAAGGACGGCTTCCCGACCCAGAACCTCGACGACGGCGGCGCGATGATCGTCTACGACGCCGTGCACACCGCACTGGCCGCGTCCTTCGGCGCCGACACCAGCGGCGAACCGGCGTACCAGAACCCCGGCGGCCTGGTGAACCAGATCGCCGGCATGTGCCAGAACCCGGTCTCCGGCGCGACCGGCCTGATCGCCTTCGGCAAGTCCGGCAACGCGGTGGACAAGGCCGTCCCGATCCTGAAACTGAGCGCCGCGAGCACCCAACCGACCCTGGCCGGCCTCGAATGGACCTCCGGTACTGCGCCCACGGACGTCAGCAGCCTGTGCTGACGTCCGTGGGCGCAGTACCGGAGCCCTTGAGCAGCAGGAGCAGGAAGGCGTTCATCATCCGCACCACCGCGAAGACGGCTGCGACAGAACGACCTGGCCGCAGCCCTCGGCCGACACCGCAGCCGGCTCTCGCACCAGCCCACCCGGATGGAGCAGCGCGGCCTGCTCATTCGCAAGTCCGTGGCAGGGGGAGTGCTGGTCACGATCACCACACTCGGCCGCGACTCCATCGGCGAAGCCCGCCCGCCCAAGACCGCGTCAGCTGCGCGGCACCTGCGCGAAGTGCTCATGCCCGAGCACGGCCAGCAGCTGCAACTTCTCGTACCCCTCGGACCGCGGCGGGGCGGTGAGCACCAGCAACGCCTGGCTCTGGTCCTCGGTGAACAACGCCTGACAGTCCACCTCGATCTGCCCTAGCTCGGGGTGGATCAGGACCTTGTGGTCCTCGAACCGCCGGGCCACCTCGTGCCGCTCCCACAGCTCCGCGAACTCCCGGCTGCGCTGCTGCAACGCGCGCACCAGATCACCGGCGCGCGACGTCCCGCCCAGCCGGCCGTACGCGGCGCGCAGGCCCGCGACCTGCCCGCGGCCGTGCCGGTCGTGATCGGCCTCGGGATAGATCCGGCGTTGCGCGGGCACGGTGAACCACCGGTAGATCTCGCTGCGCGCCAGCCCCGAGTACCGCTCGTGGTCGCCGAACAGCGCCTGCGCCATCCGGTTCTGCACGAGGGTCTCGCCCAGGTCGGACAGGATCAGCGCAGGGGAGCCGCCGAGCTGGTCGAGCACCCGCAACAGCGGCGGGGCGACGTGCGCCGCAACCCCGGCCGCAGCCGGCGGGTTGTGCCCGGCGACCTGGAACAGGTAGTCGCGCTCGCCCGCGCTCAGGCGCAGCGCCCGGGCCAGGGAGGCGAGCATCTGCTCGCTCGGCTGCGGGCCGCGCTGCTGTTCGAGCCGGGTGTAGTAGTCGGTGGACATCACCGCGAGGGTGGCGACCTCCTCGCGCCGCAGCCCGGGCGCGCGGCGGCGTACTCCGTCGGGCAGGCCCACGTCGCCCGGTTGGAGGGCCTCGCGGCGGCGGCGCAGGAAGTCGGCCAGGGCGGTGCGGTCCATGCGTCGATTATCCGGGGATCACCGCCCGGCCGCCAGGGATCGGCGATCCCCCGATAACCGGTCTCTGCACCCGCCCGGCCGACCGGTCCAGGCTGGAGGCATGAACATCACCGGAAACACCATCTTCATCCCCGGATCGACCAGCGGAATCGGGCTCGCCCTGGCGCTCGCGCTGCAGGACCGGGGCAACACCGTCATCATCGGCGGCCGCCGCGCGGACCTGCTGGAGAAGATCGCCGCCGAGCACCCGGGCCTGGGCACCGTCCAGGTCGACACCGCCGACCCGGCTAGCATTCAGGCCGCCGCCAAAGACGTCCTGAGCCGCTACCCGGAGCTCAGCGTCCTGGTCGCGATGGCCGGGATCATGCGGGTGGAGGACTGGCACCGGCCCGAGGGGTTCCTGTCCTCGGCCGAGTCTGTGATCACGACCAACCTGCTCGGCCCGGTCCGGCTGATCGCCGCGTTCGTCGAGCACCTGCAGACCCGCCCGGACGCCACGATCGTCACCGTCTCCTCCGGCCTGGCCTTCGCCCCGCTGCGGGCCACGCCCAGCTACAACGCATCCAAGGCCGGGATCCACCTGCTCAGCGAGTCGCTGCGGCTGCAACTGGCCGACACCTCGGTCAAGGTCGTCGAACTCGTGCCGCCGGCCGTGCGCACCGAACTGGTACCCGGGCAAGAGGTCAACGAGGCCGCGATGCCGCTCGACGAGTTCATCGCCGAGGTCCTCGGGCTGCTCGAAACCCAGCCGGACGCCACCGAGATCCAGGTCGAGCGGGTGAAGTTCCTGCGCTACGGCGAAGCCCGCGGCGACTACGCCAAGGTCGTCGCGACCCTCAACGCCTCCGACCCGCACGGGAAGTGACCCGCGTCAGTCCGGCGCGCAGGGTGCGCGACATTCACCCGTTCAGACGACAGGAACCAGGGCAGGAGCCAGCCGCGTACGATCGCCGTCGAGCCCGTGGCTCAGCGCCGCGGCGACGTCCTCGTGCGGGGTTCCCAGACGTACCGCACTGACCTCGTCCAGGCGCCGGTACCGATCTCGTCGGCGATCGCCAGGACGGCGTCGACGACGGCCGCCCGCTGCGCGGTGCCCTCGACCGCGTCGCCGCGGGCGCTGAGCCGGCCCTGCTCGCCTAGCAGGGGAGCGGCGGCCCCTGCCGAGCGCCGTCGCGTTCACGTGATGGACGCAGTCGCCTGATGCCTAAACGTGACAACGAGGTTCAGGGTTTACCTGA
This sequence comes from Actinocrinis sp., assembly GCA_035943635.1. Classification (GTDB taxonomy): domain Bacteria; phylum Actinomycetota; class Actinomycetes; order Streptomycetales; family Catenulisporaceae; genus DASZBX01. The sequence continues at coordinate 16,196 of DASZBX010000017.1, forward strand.
TAACCCGTCAGATGCATTGCTACCATCGGCGATGACAAAGAGTGATCTCATGGTGGGGAGAGTGTCATGGGGAGTGCCGAGTATCCCGATCCGCGGCCGGGCGAGTACCGCGAGCCACAGCCGACCCAGGAATACGTCGCGGGGGAGATCGTCCCGGCCGGCTACGGGCCGACGCAGCAGATTCCGACGCAGAACGGCCCCGCCCAGCCCGGGCATCCGGGCATCGACGTCCCGGTCTCCTCGGCGCCGTTCCCCGTGCAGCTGCCCCCGCCGGCCCCGCAGAACCCTGACGGTCCGCCGCCGGTCCTGGTCAAGCGGCGGACGCTGTCCGTACTGCTGTGCCTCCTGCTCGTCCTGGCCCTGGCCGTCGTCGGTCTGCTCTACACCACGCTGAACAAGGGCACGAAGACACTGGTCGTCGCCGGGGCCACGTCGCCGAGCGCCAGCCCGACCGACACCGCCGCGTCCGATCCGAGCACGCCGACCGCCGGACCGAGCTCCGGCGGATCACCCGGCACCGCCCCGACCAACACGGCCGCCACCGCCGACGCGTCACCCGCGGCGACCGGCACCGACGGGGGAGCCCTCGTGGTCGGCCCCGGCGGGAGCAGCTTCGCTCCGCCGTTCGGCACGCAGTATCTGGGTGAACCCATCGACGCCGCCGGCGGCGTCGACACGAAGACCGACGTGACCATCTCGAACGTCGACTACCCGGACAGCACCGAGTTCTACTGCCCGACCACCGGCCTGGACGACTGGAACGTCGCGGGCTACTCGAGCTTCACCGCGACCTTCGGCATCCCGGACGACGCCCAGTACGCCACCGGGATCACCAACACGGTGACCTTCTCGGACCAGAACGGCAAGACACTCGGCACCGCGACCACCTCCATCGGCCAGCCGGCGAAGGTGTCCTTCCCGCTGACCGGAGTCGTACGGCTCATCGTCAACTGCGCCCGACAGGGCAGCAACGCGTCGAGCGACAACATGGTGGCGCTGGGAAACGCCTCCGTGTCGACGCTCGCGAGCAACTAGGCGAGCGGTTTCGCCCGCTTGCCATCGCCGTCTCAGTCTCAGCGCGCGCCACGGCCCACGGCGGTCAGCAGGGGAAGACGACGCCGGTGAGCCTCTCGGATTCCACCCAGAGCCGTTGCTGCGCAGCGTCGTCGTGCGCTGCCGCGCTCGCCTCGACCACGATCGGATTGCCCTTGTACTCCTTGCGGCCGCCCGGCCCGTAGTACGTTCCGCCGCGGGCCTGCGGGTCGACAGCGGCCCGCAGCGTGGGGAGCGCTCCCATCGCAGCGCTCTGCATCGTGAACAGGCCCGCGGCCCGCGTCAGGAGCTTGACGCCGAACGACTCGTAGCGGAACAGGCCGGTGCGGGAGAAGCCGGGGTGTGCCGCGAGGGCAACCGTCGACAGCCCGGCCGCGGTGAGGCGACGCTGCAGTGCGAAGGTGAACATCAGGTTGGCCAGCTTCGAACGGCAGTAGGCGGCGTCGGGTGTGTACCCTCGCTGGTAGCCGAGGTCGTCGAAGTCGATCCGGCCGCGCCGGTGGACCAGGCTGCTGACGGTGACGATCCGGGCATCCGGGGCGGCCGTGAGCTGCGGCAGGAGCAGACCCGTGAACGCGAAGTGCCCGAGGTGGTTGATACCGAGGTGCTGCTCGAAGCCGTCCTCGGTGACACCGAACGGCACGTCCATCACGCCGGCGTTGTTGATGAGCAGATCGATCCGGGGGTACCGGGAGCGTAGCTCGTCGGCGGCGTGCCGGACGGATGCGAGCGATCCCAGGTCCAGGTCCAGGACATCCGGCTCGATCGGCTCGCCCAGCTCGATCAGCTTGCCCGGCTTACCCGCGGCGCGCGTCTCCTGACCGGTGGTGATGCGCGACGCCGCCGCCCGCGCCTGCTCAGCCGAGCGGCAGGCGAGCACGACCTTCGCGCCACGACGGGCGAGCACCGACGCAGCCTCGAAGCCGATCCCCGAGGTGGCGCCGGTGACCACGGCGACGCGGCCGGTCTGATCGGGCACGTCGGCGGCAGTCCACTGTTCTGCGCCCGCAGCAGAATTCGGACTCGGGCTCGGGGGCGGGGGCGAAGGCACTACGGAAATGGGCACCTGCCAGGGAGTCGGCGGGGTGCCGAAGCACCCGCAGTACGAATGAGGCGCCATTCAAGCTAGTCCGGCCGCGCACGATCACGCAACCCTGATTTCCCTGATCAACCTGCTGCCGGGCTCGGCGGACTTCAGCACGCTGGTCTACGCTGGGGGCGAAATCGGGGAGAGGCACATGAGCACACTGGCCGGACGTGTCGGGAGCGCCTCGGGAGGCCTGTCGGCGAGAAGAGGCGGCGGGCAGCAAGTCGTACGTGATCAACCCGTTCGAGGTCAGCGCACCGAGCAAGATCAGCGACCTCTACGTGCCGCGCGACGGTGACGGACGCCTGGCCACCGCGGAGATCTGGCGGCGGGTGCCCGCCTTCCAACTCCTCGGCCGAGAGCTGCAGATCGTCCTGGAGGAACGTCAGCAACCGCATCTTGATCCTGACTTCGACACCGGTCGCGACGCCCGACGCGGCCTGCGGCTCGCCGAGCTCCGCCCGGATCACCGCCTCCTGGTCGGACAGGGGCAGGTCGAACGGGTCCATGATGGTGCGCGGCTTCGCCAGGAAGCCGCACACCTCCTCGGCCGTGGCCCCGTCGCCGAGCCGACGGCGTACGATCACCGGGAACAGCGTCCGCAGCAGCCGGTTGGGCTTGTCGAAGCCTATGTACTCGTGACCGCCCCATACGGTCTGCCGCAGAACTCGACTTTCACCCTCACCTTGTGGGCCAGCGACGGCACCACCACGCAGACCGAGACCGTGCCCATCGTGATCAAGGCCATCTGTGGCCACTACTGATCCGCCGGCTTCGGCCGGGCGCCGATCCCCGGTCGGATAGCATGTCCGTGGGCGGCGAGCCTGTCATGGGTGTGGCGCGAGGTCGCCTGAACGGTGCGCGTGCGGCTTCCGGCCCCGCGTCCGGCCCGGACATCGGAGGAGACTTGTCGCAGCACGCCTGGCCCGCGCACCTGCCGGTCGGAGCATTCCGGTTCGCCCGCCCCAGTGCCGATCTCGAGGCGTGCACGCGCTTCTACCGCGACGCGGTCGGGCTCTCGGTGCTGGCGGAATTTAGAGGTCACGCCGGGTATGACGGAGCCGTGTTCGGGCTGCCCGACTCCTCGGCGCACCTGGAGTTGACCCGGCAGGCCGGCGACGGCCGGGTGCCGGAACCGTCGCCGGAGAACCAGCTCGTGCTCTACCTTCCGGACGCCGACGCCGTGGCCGGGGTGGTCGCCCGCCTGGCCGCTTTCGGACACGCGCCGGTGGAGCCGGCCAACGGGTACTGGTCAGACCGCGGCGCGGTCGCCTTCGAGGACCCGGACCGGTGGGTCGTGGTGTTCGCGCCCTGGATCTTCGGCGCGCAGTGACCTGCGGCCGGCGCCGTAGTCTTATAGTCGCGCGCCGGCGATGAACAGCGACGCCGCGACGGCCCCGATCGAGCTGACCGTCAGCAGAGTGCTGACCAGCGGCAGCCCGCGGTGCAGGGTGTCGGGCGCGAACAGCTGTGGATCGGTCCGCAGCAGGCTCAGCCCCTCGCGGACTCTCGGCCGTTCCTTGTGCCCGCGTTCCACCGTGAACATCGCGTCGGTGTCCATCCTGGTCAGTGCGATCAACACGACGATGAACGAGACCGCGTTGAACAGGAACGGCGCCCAGAGCCCCAACCACAGCGCCATCAGCGGCGTGAGGGCGACCCCGACGGCGCGCATGCCCTGGTAGGAGGTGCTGTTGAGGGCGATCGCGCTGGGCCGGTGCGCGTCGTCGACCAGTTCGGAGACCAGGGCCTGCCGGGCGGGGGCGTCGGCGGAGTTGACCAGTCCGAGGGCGAAGGCGCGGACCCAGACGACGGGCAGGTCGACCACGTGCGTCAGCGTCGCCAGCCCGAGGATGAGCGCGATCGCGCCGGACAGGCTCTGGGTGACCATGAGCACGTGCCGTTTGTCGCGGCCGTCGGCGGATGCCACGCGGGCGCGCAACTCCTCGCCCATCGGGTGCGGATATCGCCTGCCGGCCTGGTAGGCGACGGTGTCGAGAACCGGCACCGTGCACGCGTGCAGGTCGAGCAGGTCCAGCGTGCAGCCGCGGTCCACCAGTTATCAAGGACCGGCGCCGTTGGGAAGTACGCTCCGCCGGTGCCGGCTCGAAAGGCGAGCGCTGGTACGCCTGGGCATGGATCGCCACCGACCAACCACACCACCACCTGCTCGTACGCCGCCACCTGCGCAGCGGCGAGTATGTCCGGCTCCTTGCTCACGCATCTGCAACCGGGGATTGGTTTTCTTGGATCTCGCCATTTGCAAGCCGGACGTAACGTCCTCGCAAACCATATGGCGCAGGGGAGCACGTCCGGGTTTTCTTATCAGCCGCGCCGCCTGCGATACGGGTTGGCCGAAGAGGGCAGCCCGAACAGTGCGTAGAAACGCTCCAGGACGTGGAAGGTGTCGGTCACCGGGTCATCTGCGGCAGTCCAGTCCTGGTTCCAGTTGTCGGCCTGTCTGATCACGTCCAGTGATCGCTCAGGCGTCGGCGAACCAATCCGACTGCAATTCGTCGATTCGGGCGCGTAAGGCTTTTCGCCCGGTCGGGTTTGTGGGTGGTGGCGTGTCGAGTCGTTGCGCTATGGCGGTCAGGCGTTGTGCCAGCCAGTCGGCGCCGTCGTAGAGGTCGTCGAGGTTGCGTTCTTCGATGAGGTCGAGGTACTCGGCGAGTGCTTCGGCCAGTGCGTCGTCGGGTACGTCTGGCCCAGGAGTTTCGTCGGTCCAGGTGGCGAGGTGGCGCGGCGCCGATGCGAGCGCCCATCCGGCCAGGGTTTCGCCGTCGAAGAGCAGCCTCAGGTCTGGAGCGATGATCAGGTGGCGAACATCATGAGCCGGTGGCCGATCTTGGTAGATCCCCAGAAGAGTCTGGCCGTCCGCGTCGTAGTGCCGTGCTTGGGCCGACGGGAGGCGGAAATGTGCGGGATTCAGGAGGACCAGGCCGCCGGCCGAAGAGGCGCCGCGACGGTACTCCAGCCACGTTGCGCCACTGGCGGCAGCCTTTTCCGGCATGCGCAGGGCGGCACTGACCAGGTGGCCGTCGGCGGGGGAGAACCTGAGGTCGTCGAGCGGCTCGGTGCCCCACCAGTCGCCGCTGCCGACCGTGTCCAGCAGGTGTGTTTCCCGGGCCGCAGGGTCGGCCGGGGTGTTGGTGCGGACGAGGTTGTCGCTGATGGTGAACAGCGGACGGGGCAGCGCCCCGGCTTGGTCCACGGTTGCTTCGACGTTCTCGGCGAGCAGCAGTTTCGGCATCAGATGTCGCATGGGATGGTCAGCTCCGTGGCCGGAGGTTCGAAGGATCCGTCCGGTCGGCGGACTTGGCCGGTCGTGATCTGCTCCGGGGTGATCGGCATGCCCGGATCGGTGGGATCTCCGCCGAAGATCGCCGCGCCGCTTTTGCCGCGGGGGCCGGATTCGCCGTAGCTGGTGATCAGCTTGCCGGCGGAGCTTCCCGGGCCCTCGGTGATGACCAGGTCGCCGCCCTTGTGGTAGAGCAGCCGGCCGGCGCCGCCGGAGGATTCGTAGACGCCGTCCGGGTTCGAGAGGATGGACTTCTCCACATCCGGGTCCAGCCGGCCGTGGTAGCCGCCGGTTCGGCTGACTGTGCCTGCGCGGGCTCGTTTGATGGTGGCCACGGCTACGTCGACCGGGGTTTTCCTGGCCAGGCCCAGGGGGTCGAGCCACCATTGCGGATTGTCGACGTAGGTGTAGTGGTTCGGGGCCGGGAGCAGTCCGAGCGGGTCGGGGCAGGTGTAGCGGCCGGTCTCGGAGTCGTAGTAGCGGTGGTAGTTGTAGTCCAGGCCGGTTTCCTCGTCGTGGAACTGGCCGGGGAAGCGCAGCGGGCAGGCGGTTGTGGCCTGCTGCGTGGCCGGGTCGGGCAGCGGCCCGCCCCAGAGTCCGCGGTGACGGCGCCAGGCGGTGTTCCCGTTGGCCGTGAGCAGTTCGGTGGGCGTGCCGGCCAGGTCGGTGACGATGGCGTAGAACTGTTCGTCCCAAGCCTGTTGTGGGGTGTCGGAACGAAATGTCCGCTGTGTTTGAGCGACCGGAGTCCAGGTGTCGGGCTCGTGGTCCCAGGTCAAGGTGGTCGTCAGGGGCTGCTGCGCTCGGGAATGGTCCATTTCGGCCAGGACGGTTCCGTCCCAGGCGAACCTGGTCTGTTCGGCCGGGTTGCCGTCGGGTCCGAGTCTGTGTTTGCCTACCCGTCGGCCGAGGGGGTCGTAGCGGTAGTGCCAATGCTCGCCGGCGGGGTTGGTGGCGTCGGTGAGCCGATCGAATGCGTCGTAGGCGAACGTCCAGGTCTTGTACGACCCGGACAGGGTGCGGCGCACGGTCCTGACCAGGCGTCCTTGGGCGTCGTAGTCGTAGTGGGTGCGTCCGGCTCGGCGCAGCCGGGTGCCGGTCAGGTGGCGGTTCCCGGCGGTTGGCGACTCGGGTGTTCGGGAGTCGGCCGCGTGGAGCAGATTGCCCGTTTGGTCGTAAGCGTACGTTTCGGACCAGGTGGCTGCATGAACGGCGGTGACGCGGCCGAGTGGGTCCAGGTCGATGTGACGTGCGCCGTCCGCGGTGTCTGTCGTTTCCTCCGGAACGCCGTCGGACCGGTAGGACCACGAGTGCTCGTTCGCCACCCGTGACCTGCGATCGTGGTCGGGGCCTTCGACGGCGAGCAGCCGGCGGCCGGTCAACCGGCCGAGCTGGTCCCTTTCCCGGGTCAGGGCCGTGTCCGGGCCGATCCAGCGATGGCTTTCCCGGCCTGCCGCGTCGTGTCCGAAGAAGATCTGGCCCAGGTTGCCGGTGTGCAGGCTGAGCGGCCGGGACCCTGCGTCGAAGTTCCACGTCGAGGTGTGCCCGCTGGGTGTGGTGCGGCTTGTGCGGCGGCCGGCTTTGTCGAAGGTGGTCGCCACGGTCCGGCCGTCGACGGACTCGCGTAATACCCGGCCGAGCCGATCGCGGTCGAAGACCAGTTCGCACCCGGGCCCGGTGGCCCGGCACAGCAGTCCGGCCGCGTCGTACGCGAACGACCTGATCTCACCGTCGTCGGTGCGCTGCTCGACGACCCGGCCGGCCTGGTCGCGGACCAGGTGCACGCCTTGTCCGGCCCCGTTGACCCGGCGCACGACTCGGCCGGCCGGGTCGTGCGAGTAGGCCAGCCTCCGGTCGTCGAAGTCCTGCTCTCCGATCACGTTTCCGATCGGGTCGTAGGTGTAGGTCCAGGTCAAGGTGCTTGGGTTGGTGACTTCCAGCAACTGCAACTCGCTGTCGTGGGTGAAGGTGTACCGGGCGCCGTCAGGGTCTGTGCGGGCCGTGATCTGCCGGAACGGGCCGACGTCGAACGTGGTGGTGTGCCCCGCGGTGTCGGTGTATGCGGTCGGGGTCCCGTTCGCGTCCCAGACCCAGGTTTCCAAGGTGCCGTCGGCGAACCGGCGCACCCGCGGACGGCCCTCACCGTCGAACTCGTGGATGGTGGTCGCGCCGAGCGGGTCGCTGAGCGAGACCACCCGGCCCTGGCTGTCGCGGGTCGCACTCCACCGGCCGCCGACGGGGTCCGTGGTCGAGACCGGCAGGCCGGCCCGGTCGGTCTCGATCGTCGTGGTGTTCCCCAGCGGATCGGTCACCTGGGTCAGTTGCCCGCGCTCGCCGTAGGCGTAGATCGTGACACCGCCTTCGGGATCGGTGGCGTTGAGGAGATTGCCGCATTCGTCCCAGGCATACTGCCACACTGCGCTCTTCGGGCCGGACACTCGCACGGGTGCGTTGAGCGCGTTGTAGTCGAAAGTGACCGTCGTGCCGTCGGGACGCTCGATGGCCAGGAGGTTTCCGGAGTCATCGACTGTTTGCCTGGTCGTGTTGCCAAGCGGGTCCGTGGTGGCGAGCAGGTGGCCGTGACGGTCGTATTCGGTCGTGGTGGCATGCCCGAGGGCGTTAACGGACTTCGTGATGTGGCCGAATCGGTCGTAGTGGAATTCGGTCGTGAACCCGAGGCTGTTTGTGTAGACGGTTTTTCGGCCATCCGGGTCGTAGGCAAAGGAGCCGGATAGACACCCGCCGTCGCCAGTGGTGCGCACAACACGTCCGGCGCTGTCGTAGGTGTACTCGAACCGGAACCCGAGGCGGTCGATCCACGCGGCGATGCGGTTGTGGGCGTCATGTTCATAGACGAACGGAACTCCGGTGGTGTTGACCACAGCTGCCAGGCGCCCGTACGGGTCATATTGGTAAGCCATGACGGTCGCACGTTGGCCTGACTGCTCGGCTGGGCCATGTGTCTGGTCGGTGCTGCTCCCGAGAATCCGGAGGGCTTCAAGACGGAATCCGCCGGCGACGTACCCGGTGTCGACGGCGATCCGATAGCCACCGGAATGCTGGACCTCCGTAGGCAGGCCCTGGTCGTCGCGCAAAATCACTATACGGTTGCCGTTGCGGTCGCGGATCGCCGTCAGCGGACGTATCTGGCCCAGGCCGGTGTGGACGGCGCCCAGGGTGGTGAAGTGCCACGTGCGCCCGCTGGCCCGGTCCTCGATCCGGATCTCGTCGAGTTCCCGGTCCCAGGACAGCGGCAGACGCGGGCCCCGGTGCGGCAGGACGCTCTGGCCTGGAGCCGCCGGATGTGGGTATTCCAGGATCCGGCAGTCGTCGTCGAGGAAGCGGATCGTGGTCGACTCTATCTGCACTCGGGTGTCTAGAGTCGATGACCAGCCCGGCCCCAGTAGCCGTCCGTCCCGATAGCCGCTCGCGTATGCCCGGCGCAGCACCAGGGGCAGAACACCGGGCAGTTCGAGGTCGGTGGTGGCCGCCACGTACTGGCCGGTGACCACATCTACCGGTTCCCCCGCCTTACCGCACGGGCCGACCCCCTGCGTGCCGACCGGGTCGGCACCACCCGGCGGCCGGGGCTGGATCGGATCACTCGGGCGCCCGCCGACACCACTGCCCGAGGGTCCGGCTCCCGGCGGCAGGTCACCACCGGCGTCGCCCCGACCACTGGTCACGACATCGTCGAAGCCCTGCTTAACCGAACTGTCCGCATCGTTGATGGCGTTGGCGTTGTCCGACACCAGAGTCCCGGTTTTCCGAGTGAAAGACTCCATCAACGGCCCGACCTTGTTGCTGATCGCGTCCGTCGTGTCGTCGATGAAGCCCCTGACGACGGTTACCAGCGCATTCGCCACTTTGAGTACCCCCTGCTCCGTGCTGTAAACGACTGACGTACCCAGGTGAACCAGGCCTTGGTGAAATCCCCGACTGATTGGACATCTAGCGTGGATTGTCAGTGTACGCAGAGACGAGTGGCGCGGGATGGGCGCGGGCGGAGATTCTCAGCGATAGCCCGCAGCACCGGGGCTTGACTGAGACAGCAGCGGCGATCTTGGCTGCATGTGAAGTCAAGCGCTTGACGAAGCGTCAGATTTGGATGTGGCTCGGTTTGAGCCTGGTGGCCGCAGGTCTCGCCGGATGTTCTGGTGGCCTGGGTCTGGCTTGACCGTGCGAATGCGGTTCTCGGGCCTCTGATCCGCGGAAACATCAAAGGCGCTGGATAACAGGGCTTATGGTGGGATTGCCTGGTAATGCATAACGCTTGCTGCCCCAGGCGCGTGGGGTGCATGGCTTTGACCTGCGGTTGTCGCGCTGAAATCTGGAGAGTCGGGCGAAAATTGGGGAAGCCAGCCGATCACACAGCGTGCACATTGCGCCCTAAATAAGGGGCCTCCACAGCAAGCTTCGAGCAAAAATCATCGCCACATGCATGATCGCCACATGCATGCAGGCCATAAATCCTCAGAGTAATGATGCATAATCTCTCTTATGCATCATTACTCTCGGAGCCGGCCATACCGGCCCGCAGCGGTCTTGCGCACGTTCAGCCGGTCGCCGCCGAACGTTCCGGTGTAACGCGATGCGGCCCGCGCCCGCGAGCACGGCGAGGACGCCCGGCAGGCCTCCTGCCGCGGCGTCGCGGCGGCAGGTGGATGTGGATGCAGAGTGCGATCTGAACACGAGGACCCCGAGAATCGGGATCGAACTGGGTGTCCCCCACGTTGGAGGACAGCGTTGCGAATCAGAGCGCAAACATCGCGCAATTCGCCAGCGCTCGAGTGTTGCCTCAAAGCCCTGATGGATCGGGCTTCCGGTCACGCACGGGATTCACGTGCCGGATTCACGTTCCGCGGTCCAAGCTGGGTGCAGATCCCGTACGGGGCGCTGCACCCAGCAGCGGTGGCGCTCGTGCTGTGGCGTCGACTCAGGATGTCGGCGGGATGGCGCCGTTCTTGGCCACCGGGACCGCGAGTTGCAGCGGGCCGGAGATCGTGGTCGACTCGGTCGGCAGGCCGGTGAGCAGCGGGTTGATGTGGTTGAGGGTGAGCGGGACCGTCGGGACGGATCCGCTCACCGTCAGGGTGAACTTCTCCAGGTCCACCCATCGCACGATGTTCAGGACGCTGGCCGGGATGGCCTGGTTGTCCTTCTGCACCGGTACGCACAGTTGCACGCCGTTGAGCATCGTCACCTTCTGCGCCGGGAGGCCGGCGAGCACCGGGTCGAGTTGCGTGAGGGTCACCGGGAAGCCCACGGTCGAGGTCTGGATCGCATAGCACTTGAGGTCTATGTACTTGACCAGGGCGAGTACCGCGGCGGGCGGCATCTGGCCGTTCTTGATGATCGGCACGCACAGTTGCTGCGGCACGGTCATCACGACCTTCTGCGCCGGGATCCCGGAGAGCACCGGGTTGAGCTGCGTGAGGGTCACCGGGAAGTTCACATTGATCCCGGTGATCGCGTAGCACGACAGGTCCGTGAACTGGATGAAGGCCAGTACCGCGGACGGCGGGATGACGCTGTTCTTCGCCACGGGCGAGCATTCCTGCTGGCGGGTGCCCATCGTGACGTTCTCGTCCGGCAGGCCGGCGAGGACGGGGTTGAGGTGGTGGGTGAGGATCGGCGCGAACGCCGGGGTGTACGGGGTGGTCTGCCAGCATTCGAGGTCCAGGTTGGACACGAAGGACAGCGGTCCGGGCAGCGCCTGGGCGTACGAGTTCGCGCCCAGGCCGACGACCATCGCGGCTGCCGCGACGAGCACGGCCGCTACGGATGCCAGTCTCCGGTGGAGACGGCGTTTGAGCAGCGCTCTTGCGTTCATCAAGACCCTTCCGGGTGAGTGGGATGAGTGCGACGGCGCCGTCGAGTCGTATGGTAAATCCCCTTTGGGGCCGCGTAAAGTATTTCGTACCGTACTTTCTACAATTCAGTCTATTCATCCATATCCGCAATTGAATCATCACCTGTGACCGTATTGCGCTGGTAGGCGCAGCCACCCGTCGACCCTGAATTCGCGCCCCCAGTCCGGTTACTCATGAGGCCCGAGAGCCCGGGCGTCGGACAGCATCTGAGCCACCGCATCCAGGCGGTCAACTGCGGGTCGTGTCCGGCGCCCTATCAAGGCCTCGCTACTGCGCGAGCTCGCGCACAACTCTCGGCGCGCGGCACAGGCTGCTGCGCTGCCCGGCCCAGAGCGGGATGGTCTCGGGTCCGCCGCGAAGGGCGAGTCGGCGGAAGAAGCCGAGGATCCCGGCGGTGCCGGCGGCCCAGGACGCGGCGCGGGTGTCGTGGGACGACGCGACCAGGCGGGGGTGTTCGGGCGGACCGGCGCCGCGGGCCAGGATGTGGTCGGCGACCTGCCCGGAGGCCTGCCAGTAGCGCTCGTCGTCTTCCTGCACGGCCAGATCGATCAGCAGACTGCCGACACCGGCGGCGCCGCAGCACTGCCCGAGGTTCGACATCCACGGCAGCAGCGAGAGCGCGGCGTCGGCGGCGTCCGAGGCGAGCGCGGCGAGGGCCGGCGCGTGCAGGACGGCGGATCCGTGGAGCAGGGTCCTGCCGATACCGGCCAAGCCCTGGCACCACGAAGCGGCGAGCGGATGGGCCGACGGGCTTCGGGCGGCGTGGGTGAGCGTCCGGGCGCGTACGGCCAACTCCCCGCAGCGGCGTTCAGCGGTCTCCAGGTCGGAGCCTGCTCCGGAGTGTTCGGCGAGGGCGATGAAGAATTCGACGATGCCGGCCAACCCGTGCGCGGCGCCGGCGCTCGGCTCCACGGCCTTGTGCGCGCCGCCGCCCCCGCCGACGGCTTCCGGGATATGGCGGCCTGCGAGTAGATGGGCGCAGCGGCGAGCCGCGGCCAGATGGGCCGGGTCGCCGCCGGTGCGAAGGAGGCTCAGGTGGCCGAGGCCGACGCCCGCAGCGCCGCCGATCACATCCGTGCTCGGCGGATACCGGTCCGGTGTGTCGTCGAAGTACCCGCGGTCGGTCTCCCCGCGGTCGATCTCGATGCCGCACGAGCGCGCCTCGCTCAGAAAGACGCTGATACCCATGCTGCCGTTGAAGAGCCCCGGTGGCAGCCGCTTCTCCCCGGCGAACCGGGCGATGTGGCAGGCCAGGTCGCTCACGAGTCCGCGGACCGGCTCCAGCTCGCCGTGGCGGAGGAGTTCGAGACCGATTCCGGCCGCGCCGCTGTGCATCGCGAGGTCGCGGGGCGCGGTGTACGAAGACGGGGACTCCAGGATCCGCGCCGTCTCGTGGAGGAGGTCCGATCGCAGGTTGGCCACGATCTGTGCTGCGAGGTCGCAGGTGACGCGCACCGGTGCGGGCAGCCTTCCGGCGCCCTGTCCCCGCGCCGGCCGTGTGTCCTGCGGCTCCCCCAGGAGCCGCGCGATCTCACACCAGATCCCGGCCGGGCTCGCCCCGGCCCTCGCGTGGACGGCTCGCAGTGCCTGGGTGCGGGCCGTGTCCGCCTCGTCCGGGTCCAAGGTGACCGGGTCGAGACCGGTGGCCGCGAACAACAACGTCATGCCGAGCGCGTACAGATCATCGTCCTCGCACGGCTCCTGGCCTTGGAACTGGCGGGCCGGGGCGTATCCGGGCGTGCCTCCCGGCAGGTGTGTCCCGCGGTAGGCGGAGAGGCCGAAGTCCAACACGGTGACCTCCTCGCCGTCGACGACCACGTTGTTCGGCGACAGATCCCGCATGATCACGCCGCGTTCGTGGATCTCGCGCAGGGTCGAGGCGAGCTTGGCGGCGAGCGGGTCCAGGCCGCGGGGGCCGGTCCCGGGTGGGCGGGGGCCGTTCTCCAGGACATCGCGCGCCAGCGAGGCGCCGCCGCGGTCCTGCGTCACGAGGAACTCGTCGTCGCCCTGGCGGAAGTGGTCGACGAAGCGCGGCACCCCGGGCACGCCGGCCAGTGCGTTCAGGACCCGGCGCTCATTGCGCAGCCGCATCCGCGCGTCGACGTCGCCTCGCTCGGCGACGAACGCGCGGCCCTGTTTGACGACGACGGCGCTGCCGTCGGTCTGGTCGATCGCCCGGTAGACGTTGCCTTGGGCGGCCTCACGGATCCCGCTCACGGCGCGGTAGCGCTTGCCGAGCAGAAGAGCGGCGGAGGGATCCGTGTCGTCCGGGCCGGCGGACGAGTCCAGGCCCGTGAACGGGTCGCGGATCCATGATGGCTGCCGGTAGCGCAGTGTCGCGTCGGCCTCGAAGCGCTCGCCGCCGGGGCCCGACAATGCGGTCAGAGCGCGCCCGTGCTCGTCGAAGACGGGCTCGGTCCTGGTGAAGGGACCGTACCGGTAGTAGACGGGAGCCGATCGGGAGACCCGGCGATCACTGAGCACCCGCGGTCCCTGGTGTCCGCGCAGCGCCTGCGCCAGCTCGAGCCCCAGTTCCCGGACCCGGCCCTGCTGCGGATACGCCGTGACGATCTTGCCCACGCTCGACAGGGTTGTAGTCCGCGGTCGAAGCCCCCTGGTCGTCCAGGCACAGGCCCTCATATCCGACGATCGGGCCGCCGCTGCCGGTCGGGGGCGGATCGACGCCGCCGCCCTGGCAGTCGCTCGCGAGTGCCTGGTCCAGTTCACTCCACTGGGCATCCGTCATCGCCGGGGTGCCGTCTTCGAACTCCAGGAGCCCGTCGCCGCCGTCGGAGCACAGGTCGGAGACGAATCCGGCGATGCTCTGGTATCCGCTGCCGTCCAGCGGGGCCAGGTCGGTCTCCGCGAGGAAGATCGGCAGGCTGGTCTCGGCGTGGATCTCGTCGAACACCGGGCCGAAGAGGGCGGAGAAGCTGGTGAACGGGCCCCACTGGGTGTTCGGGTACCCGTCGACGCCGACCATGTCGACCTCGGACGGGCCGGGCCAGTAGGGGGTCGGGTTCTGGTTCGGGCCGCCGGTGTCCGCGCCCGGGGCCCACATGAACGAGGCCAGTCCCCCGTCGCGTCGACGTCGGACCTGACGGTGTCCCAAGCCTTGATCCACTGTGCGGGGGTGGTGCCCTCGCAGTCGCCGGTAGCCCAGGGGTACTGGCCGGAGATGTTGAACTCGTGCGCGAAGGTGACGATGACCGGGTGTCCGAACGCTGCGATGGCCGAGCCGAACGCCTTCAGGTAGGTGCTGATCGCCGAGCCGTTCGCGCCGATCGTGGTCATGGACGGGAAGGCGCCGGAGTAGGAGCAGCCGCCCGCCCCCTGCCAGGGCTCGATTTCGAGGAGGGGCGTGGCGCCGGCGGCCTCGGCCTGGTCGGCGAACGTGGTCGGAAAGCTCGCCGCCCAGTACAGGTACATGTTGGCGACGTTCGGAGTCTGCCCCGGCTTGGTGAAGTAGTCGCCGGGGCTCTCCTCGCTGAACCAGGTCCCCAGCGTCGTGGCCGGCGCAGCGGCCTGGGCTTGGGCGTGGCCGGTGGGGAAGCCGACGACCAGCCACACCGCGGCCAGTGCGGCGGCGAGGACGGCGCAGAATCTGTCGGCGCGCGGTCGTGCTTGGTGCATGCGTGCGATCTCCCTCCTGGTGATGAAGGTTCCTTACTTGTCGCGGTGTCAGCAGCGCTTCCATCCAGCCGTCCAGGGCCAGGTACGGCAGTACCGGTTGCCGTCGGTGCCGATGGTGTCGATGGTGAACGGGTTGTTGCTGAACTCCCCGACCCCGTTCCCGGTCGCGTGCAATGCCTGTCCGCCCAGACTGTGCCAGCCGTTGCTTCCCGGCCAGGCGTGCCAGATCGACCAGTCCAGGCCGATGACGAAAGCCTCGTCATTCCCGGCGTTCGGGTTGTAGTCCTCGAACCCGAAGGTGCCGCAGATCGTCTGGCCGCCGTACCCGAACTCGGACACCGCGCAAGTCGAGAAGTCCGGCGAGACGGACAGGCTGGTGAACGCGCCGACAGCGGAAGGGACGATCCGCGAGCCGGCGGCGATGGTCTGCGACTGCGGGCTGCCGGCTGCGGCGTTCCGCGTGGCGGCCGATGCCGGGGCGGCGAGCGCACCGAGGGCGAGGGCGGCCGCGGCGGCGGCCGCAGCCCTTCGTGGGTTGATCATGAGTCCTCCTGTGTTGTACGAGTTTTCTGTGGTTGCACGGACGGGGCGTTGCCACCGTGCCCGGCGAGGCGTGGGGTTCCCGTTCGGTGGTGCGCCGGGTTCGGCGCGCCGTCCATGGCCCTCAGCGTCCGCCGCCGAACGGCCCGGGACCATGTCGTCTGGCCGGAAAGGTGACCGGCATATTCGGGCTCCGGAGGGCTTGTAAGTTCCAGTTGGGGCCGCTCGACCGGAAGAGTGACCGGCACAAACGGGTTTCGGCGGGCTTGTCAGGTCCGGCCGGGCTGAGCAGAATCGCTATTCAGAGTGCTGACGCGATGCTGAGGGGGTCTGGATGGACGAGGCGCAGGCTGCGGGGGCATGGGTCAGAACCCAGCGGCTGGCCGCGGGGATGACGCAGGAGGAGTTGGCGGACAGGTCCGGGCTGAGCGTGCGGGCGATCAGCAACCTGGAGCGCGGCCGCACCGCCCGGCCGCATCCTCGGTCCCTGGAGGTGCTGGCGGTCGCGTTGGGACTGGCGGAAGCCGCCGGTAGTGCGTGGGCGGCCCGGCTGCGCGCCGACCAGTCCCGCAACTCCTCCTCGCCAGCGCCGCGGCGCCCGCCGCCGGCGGGCGAACGGTCCTTGCCGCCGCCTGCCGTGCTCGCCGCAGCCGACTCCGGCCAGCCCGACGACGGCCGGCCGGCCGGACCCGGGGCGGCCTCGGCGTCGTCCGAGCAGCTTGAACACCCCGAACCAACTGAGCAGCCGGCCCGCGCGGGTGCCGATCCGGCGTGGAGGCCGCCGGCGGGCGTGGCGCTCGCGCCGCTGGCACCGGGCGATCCGTCCCGGGTCGGCTCCTTCCGGCTGCTCTCGCGGCTCGGCGGCGGGGCGATGGGCGAGGTGTTCCTGGCCGCGGGCCGCGCCGGGCGGCCGGTGGCGGTCAAGCGGGTGCGCCCCGAGTACGCGCGCGACATCGTGTTCCGCGCCCGGTTCGCCAAGGAGGTGGCCGCGGTGCGGGCCGTGACCGGCGGCCACACCCCCGCGCTGATCGACGCGGACACCGAGGCCGGGCGCCCGTGGATCGCCACCGCGTACGTCCCGGGCCCTTCGCTGGCGCAGGCGGTGGACCTGGACGGCCCGTTGCCCGAGCCGCTGGTACTCGCCCTGGGCGGGGCGATCGCCGAGGCCCTGTCGGTGATCCACGCCGCGGGGATCGTGCACCGGGACCTGAAGCCCTCGAACATCCTGCTGGACCGCGACGGGCCGAAGGCCATCGACTTCGGGATCTCCCGCGCACTGGACGGCACAGCCCTCACCAACACCGGGATGCGGGTGGGCACCGCCGGATACACCGCCCCGGAACTGGCCGCGCACAGGCAGACGCTGCCGGCCGGGGACGTGTTCGCGCTCGGCTGCGTGCTGGCCTACGCCGCCACCGGCGTCACCGCGTTCGGCCAGGGCCCGGACGCCCAGGTGCTCTACCGGATCGTGCACGAGCGGCCCGACCCGCGGGCCCTGGCATGCCGAGACGAGACCCTGCGGGCCCTGATCGAGGCCTGCCTGACCAAGGACCCCGACGCCCGCCCCACCCCGCAAGCCGTCATCCAGGCCTGCCGCGCCGCGCCCGCCCCGAAGGAGTCCTGGCTGCCGGCCCCGCTGGCCGCGCGGGCCGCCGCGTTAAGCAGCCAGGCCGCGCAGCAGATAGCCCGGGCAGCGCGCCGACGCACCACCCGGCGTGTGCAGATCGGCCTGGCTCCGCTGCTGCTCGTCTGCGCGATCCTCGCCCTCGTCCTGCCCAAGCCCACCGCCGCCAGATCCCCCGGCGCCGGCCCGCACCCGCTCGGCCCGAGCAGCCCTGCCAGCCTGTCCACCGGTCACGCCCCGGCCCGGTGGGTGCCCCCGGCTACCATGCTGGGGATCTGGACCGGCACAGAGGGCGTCGGCGGCTATTCCACCGTCGCGGGGCAGCACCCGAACGTCGCCAACATCTACCTTTTCTGGGGAAACAGCTTCCCCGCCGCGTTCGCCGGCCAGGCGCAGACCGCCGCCGCGACCCCCTTCGTGGAGCTCGAGCCCTGGCAGGGAGTCTCGCAGGGACTGCCCGGGGACTGCACCTACGGCCCCGACTTCCCGGCCATGACCACGATCGGCGCGAACGGCCCGGCGATCCGCTCCTACCTGAAGGCCTTCGGCTCGCAGATCGCCTCCTTCGGGCACCCGGTCATGATCACCTTCGCCCACGAATTCAACTTCTCCGGACTGTATCCCTGGGCTCAGGGCGACTGCGAAGGCACCAGCCCGGCGCAGTGGATCACGGCATGGGACACCGTGAGATCCGACATCGACTCCACCGCCGGCGGCCTGGCTTCCTTCCTCTGGAACCCGGGCGCAGACACCGGCGGCACGACCATCGACCCCACCCATTACTGGCCCGGCACAACCCAGGTCGACATGGTCGGCGTCGACGGCGCCCCTGATACCCGGTGGGGATCGCAGTTCGGCACCTTCTCCGGCGTCTTCGGCCCCGTGTTCCAGGAGATCCACGCCCCGACCCGGCTACCGATCTTCATCGCCGAGGCCGGCCTGGCCCCGCTGGACGGACCCGGATACCAATCCATCCCCGACTTCATCTCCGCCCTGTGCTCCGACGGCGGCGACGGCGTCCTGCAGTTCCAGGACGGCAACCCGGCCCTGTCCGCCACGCAGTGGAGCGAACTGGACGACGCCCTGGCCGGCGACTGCGGTACCAGCACCGCGAAAGGCGGCTGACCGGCTCGCACGGTTGCCGGAATAGCCCCGGCATAAGCACTGTTACTCGCTTCTACGGGGGCTGCTTCGTGCTTCCGGATCAGAATGGCGAGAAAGGCTCTTCATGGATCTGGGTGTGTTCGGCCTGAATGCCAAGGCGACGCTGGGGCCGGCTGAGACGGGGCGGTTGGCCCGGCGGGCGGAGGAGCTGGGATACCGCTCGTGGTGGGCGGGCGAGCATGTGGTGCTGCCGAGTCCGCGGGTGCCCGAGTCTCCGATGGAGGCGCATGATCCGATCCTGGATCCGCTGGTGCACCTGTCCTACCTGGCCGCGCTGACCGAGCGGTTGGAGCTGGGCACCGGGATCCTGGTCCTGCCGCAGCGCAATCCGCTGGTGCTGGCGAAACAGGCGGCCAGCCTGGACGTATTGTCCGGAGGGCGGCTGCTGCTCGGTGTCGCGCCGGGCTATCTGGAGCCGGAGCTCGCGGCGTTCGGGGTGACGTTGGCCGAGCGGCGCGGCCGGACCGACGAGTACCTGGACGCGATGCGGCAGTTGTGGAACGAGTCCGCGCCGGAGTTCCACGGCAAGTACGTGGACTTCGCCCAGGTGGACGCCCACCCGCGCCCGGTCAGGCCGGGCGGGCCGCGGGTCGTGATCGGCGGCCACAGTCCGGCCGCCTACCGGCGGGCGGTGGCCAAGGGGCACGGCTGGATCGGCAACGGCAGCAGCCCGGCCGCCCTGCAGGCGCACCTGGACGGCTTGGCGAAGGCGGCGCGCGAGGTGGAACGTCCGGCCTGGCTGGGGCGGCTGGAGATCACCTTCATGCAGTTCAACCCGGTCGAGCTGCCGGCCGACCATGCGCTGCGCTACGCGGAGCTCGGCGTGGACCGGCTGCTGGTGTATCCCCTGCCGTTGGAGGATCCGGCCGAGGTGGAGGCGTTCTTGGAGCGGCAGGCCGCGATCGTCCGCTGAGCGGAGGGCGGTCAGTTCACAGCCCGGCCCGGACGCGGCGCGCTTGCGGGCCCCAGATTGCTCACGAGTAGGCCTATGGTGAACTCGAAGCGTTCGTGGCCGGTGCCGGAGATCAGTTCGGCGGCGTGGCGGCGGGTCTGCGGGAACTTCTCGGCGGGTAGTGCGGTGAAGCGGTCCAGCAGTTCCTCGTGGCTGAGCGTCCATTCCTGATCCTGATCCTGATCCCGGTCCTGGTGCCGGCGCTGTTGCTGGACCAGCGACTGCTCCAGCGCATAGGCGCTGACGTAGAGCGACAGCGCGTCGCGGGCCCATCCGGCTGTCCTCGGTTCGATGCCGCCCGCGAGCAGGATCGCCAGGATGCCTTCGCCGACCCGGAGGGTTTCGAGGTTGGTCGGCACCATGGCCAGGGCCCGGCCCACCGCGTCGCCGGCGTCCTGGACGGCGCGGGCGGCGCCGCGGTCGGCGGTGCGCAGCAGGTCGGGCAGGTCGGCGGCGGTCACCGGGTGTTCGCGGCTGCGGGAGAGCAGGTCGGCGATCGCCGGGGGGCTGGCGACCGTCTCCAGGCAGCCGCGGTTGCCGCAGCGGCACAGGGCGCCGCGGGGTTCGACCACGACGTGGCCGATCTCCCCGGCGACGCCGCCGTGGCCGAGCAGCATCCGACCGTCGCAGATCGCGCCGGCGCCGATGCCGGCGGACGGGCGCAGGTAGACGATGTTCTGGCAGCCGCGGGCGGCGCCGAAGCGGCGCCGCAGGTCACGTTCTGCTCCGGCACCTCCTGCACGATCACCGAGCTGTACGACCAGTCCGCCAACGCCAACAACATGCCGATCTCCCAGGGCACCGCCTGCTCGGGCTGCTCCGGCGGCATCGCGGGCCCCGGTCCCGGCGGCTCGGACATCGGCTCGCCGGCGATGGCGCTGCCGGTGACGGTCGGCGGCCAGCCGGCCTACGGCGCCCTGTTCGACGCCCAGGGCACCGGCTACCGGATCACCAACGCCAAGAACGTCCCGACCGGCGCACAGCCCGAGGGCGTCTACCTGCTGACCTCGTCGAACGTCACGAGCAACGGCTGCTGCTTCGACTTCGGCTCCGGGGAGAGCAACGACGGCGACTCCACCATGAACGCCATCTACTACGGCACCGACTGCTGGACCCAGAACTGCACCGGCACCGGCCCGTGGGGGCGGGGACCTGGAGAACGGCATGTACTTCAGCAACACCGGC
Organism: Actinocrinis sp.; assembly: GCA_035943635.1. Classification (GTDB taxonomy): domain Bacteria; phylum Actinomycetota; class Actinomycetes; order Streptomycetales; family Catenulisporaceae; genus DASZBX01. The sequence goes on from DASZBX010000017.1 coordinate 36,608, forward strand.
GCCAACCCCACGAGCATCTCCGGGGAGCACGGCTCGTTCGTGTCGGCCTGGGAGAAGAACAACGGCACGACCAACTTCACCCTGAAGTACGGCAACGGCCAGCAGGGCGGGCTGACCCAGTTTATTCGGGCCCGCTGCCGGGCGGGTACAACCCGATGAAGGTGTAGCCGTCGATCGAACTGGGCACCGGCGGGGACAACAGCATCTGGGGTGACGGGGAGTTCTTCGAGGGCGCCGTGACCGCCGGATACCCGTCCGACGCCACGGTGAACGCGGTCCAGGCGGGCCTGGTCTCGGCCGGGTACGCCCACAACGTCACCGATGTTCCGACGACGGCGTCGGTGGTCAGCCTCAGGTCGCACGCCAACGGCGACTACGTCGACGCGGCGAGCAACGGCACCGGTGCGCTGATCGCGGACTCCGCGTCGATCGGCAAGGCCGAGACCTTCGACCTGATCACCAACCCGGACGGGACGGTCAGCCTGCGGGCGCACGCGAACAACGACCTCGTGACCGCCGACAACGCCAGCGCGTCGCCGCTGATCGCGAACCGGACCACGATCGGGCAGTGGGAGACGTTCGACCTGATCAACAATGCCGACGGCAGCGTCAGCTTGCGGGCTCATGTGAACGGCGCCATCGTGACCGCGGACGACACCGGTGCGTCGCCGCTGATCGCGAACCGCAGTTCGGTCGGCGTCTGGGAGTCGTTCGACCTGATCTACGACTGAGGCGTTGTTGATGTGACCTGGGAGGCTGCGCTCCGGTGCTTCTTGCGCCGGAGCGCAGCCGTGCCCCGGGGCCCTGGCGCGCCTGACAGCAGCGGCGTTCGCGGTCGGAGACTGCCATAGACCCGGGTATCTCATGATTTTCCAACCGATCCGGCGTCGAACCCTGGTATAAGCACTCGAACGGCCGCATACTCTGCACTGAACCCACCATCTCAGCGTTCGATGCTTGATTCAAAGGGGAATCGACATGCGCCCACCACGTCTTCTCGTCGCGTCCGGCCTGGCCGTGGCCCTGGTCGTCGCCGCTCTCGCCGCCGGCGCCGCCCCGGCCGTCGCGAACTCGCCGTCCTCGCCGATCCTCACGCTCGGCAGCACCGGAACGCCGGCCAGCCCGGGCGACTCGGTCGGCGGCCAGATGACCACAGGGTCGTTCCAGCTGACCATCGCGCCCGTACCTGTACCCGTGCCCGTGCCCCCGCCCAGCAGCCCCGCCGGTCTGACCTGCGCGCAGGCATCCTGGCAGGGGCAGCTGCTGAACAACCCGGTCGCCCCGGGCCCGGCCTCGATCAAGTTCGTGTCCGCGTTCAAGTTCACCGGGTGCACGGACAACGTCAACCCGACCATAACCGGCTTCAACGGCGGCGGGATGTCCGGCCTGCCGGCGCCGCTGCTGGTCGGCAGCGGCACGACGTACCCGCTCCAGATCCTGCCGTTCAACTCGCCGCTGCAGATCGTGGTCAACCTGGCCACCCAGTCCGGCGCGATGACCTGCGTCTACCAGACGAACGTGGTGGTCAACGGCAGTACCACGGTGGGCAGCAGCCCCTGGGCCTTCGTCAACCAGCCGTTCAACCTGGTCTCCGGCGCGCCGGCCCTGTGCAGCCCGACCGGCGTGGTCTTCCTGACCGTGGCCTACAACCTGGTGTACGACGCCACCGCCAACAACACCCTCACCGTGAACTGACCCGCGGCCCAGTGCTGCACGCCGTCGGCATCCCGCGGCACTAGTTGCGCAGCGCGATGCCGACGCTCGCGGTCTGCGCGCCGCTCAGGGAGTGGGTGCTGCGGGCCACGGCGTTCGCAGTCGCGCCGGGCTGCACGTTGTCGACGGTCACCACGACGGTGTCCAGGAGTTCGCCGTTGGAGTCGTTGAAATTGACCTGCACGGCGTAGCTCTGCTCTTTGCCGGTGCTGTTCTTGACCGTGACCTGGCTGGTCGAGCGGCCGCTGGAGTCGGTCGTCAGGGAGCCGACGGTGACGTCCCCGGACGCGTCGAGCCCGTTCGCGAAGCCGCTGATCTGGGACTTCACCACGCCTACGGCGGACGACGCCGCGGCCGCCACGGACGGGGCCGCCGACGCGGCGGAAGAGGAGTCCGCACTGGTGCTGGAACACGCCGATGTCGTCGCCCCCGCCAGAATAGCCAGCCCGAACGCCATCGCACTGACCTTACGCACCATCATCCGTACTCCTTCGTCGTGCCGTCCCGGTGGTGGCGCAGGTCCGTTCCCGTACTTCCTGCGCGCACTGCGCAAGTGCCCCGAATTGTCGGATATACACAATGCGGGTTCTCTGCGCGGTGCGGTACGCCGGCAGGCCGGGCGGGTACGGTACCCGGGCAGAGCACCGACCCGATCAAGGCGACCAGAGGCGAGACGGATGGCGGACGAACCAGGCCAGGACGAGAGCGGCAGACCGTGGTGGGAGCGGGGCGAGGAGCCCGACTACCGGGCCACGATGGCCAACGAGCGCACGTTCCTGTCCTGGACCCGCACCGCCCTGGCGCTGCTCGCCGCGGCGCTCGGCTCGTTGAAGTTCCTGCCCGACACCCCGTTCGGCATCCGCCTGGCCCTGGCCGGCTGGCTGCTGGCGCTGTCCGTGGCGGCCACCGCGATCGGGTACCACCAGTGGCGCTCCCGCCAGCAGCGCATGCGCCTGGGTGCGCCGCTGGGCCACTCGGCCGTCCCGGCCCTGCTCAGCCTCGCGTTCCTGCTGCTCACGGGGCTCGTCTGCGTTGCCGTGGCCTACGAAGCGCGCTGACGGCCCGAGGTCCCCACCCCACCCGGCCCGGCGCAGCCGAACACTTGCGCGCGCCCTGCGACTGCGCTGCCCGCGCCCCCGAATGCAGCCCAGATCAACGACCGAATGCCCCGTGAACTGCGATGGAGCGGCGCGCTCGGGTCGCGGGGAAAGTTTCCTCGCGGTGTGATGTACTTAACCGGCCGTCCGCGCCTCCTGTCTTGCGACACACAGCACACGGCACGCGGCGGTTGCTCCCGTCGTGCGGCCATGCGCAGGCACCATCTCAAGGGGGCATTTCCAGATGGCTTCACTTCCGGCTCCAGCGGCTTCACCGTCGACTCCGGCACCCGCGCAGGCTTCCGACCTGCTGGACCGTGCGTGGGCGGCGCGCGGGGAGCGGCGCAACCTGCCGCACGACCTGCTCGACCTGCTCGAGCGCCACCTCGGCGCGGACCTGACCGCGCTGCGCGTGCACACCGGCCCGGCGGCCGACGCCGTCGCCCGGGCGTTCGGTGCGGACGCCGTGACCTGCGGTTCCGCGATCTTCTTCCGGGACGGCTGCTACCGTCCGGCCGAGCCGCGCGGGCTGCGGCTGGTGGCGCACGAAGCCGCGCACGTCGTGCAGCAGGCCCGCGGGACCGGTCCGCTCGCCCGGCCCGGCGCCCGTGGCGGCCATCTGGTGGTCGGGTGCGCGCACGACGAGTGGGAGGCCGAGGCCGACCGTTTCGCCGACCTGGTGCTCGCCGACCGCGGGACCTCCGGCGCCGGCGCGTTCCCGCGGCGCGACTTCCAGGCGCACGGGCGCCGCAGCCGCCGGACCGCCGTGCCCGCCGGCCCGACCCGGATGGCGCAGTGCCACGCGTCGTTCGAGCACCGCTACCTCGGCGACGGCCCGACCCGCGACCTGGTCGCCGTCTCCACGAAGCAGCCGGGGTACAAGGACATCCTGGAGACGCAGATCCGGCTGATGAACCTCTGGCGGCACGACCCCTGGTCGGTGACCCAGAAGAACATCACCGACACGGTCCCCGGCATCCGCACCCTGCTGCTCGGGCCCGACCAGGTCGTCGCGACGTACGGCGAGGTCAACGCACTGCCGGACTACCTGGCGAACGCGCAGGCGATCGAGGAACTGCCCAAGGGGATCTTGATGCCGATCCTGCAGGTGATCCGGCAGGAGAGCTTCAACCGGTTCACCGCGCTGCAGACCGGGACCGACCCGAACATCATGTTCGCGGACGCGGCCTGCGCGCCGTGGCGCTCGAGCCTGATCAACAACATCGTCGAAACCCGGGCCCTGGACCTGCTCACCCTCGGCCTCGGCCCGGCCGGCCAGGACCACTACCAGGGCCTGCTGGCCCGGAACGCGTGCCACTTCGCGCCGTACTCCTGGTACCGCTGGAGCGCCTCGCACCTGCAGGCGCGCGACCTGGCCGCCCGGGCGTTCCGGGCCACCGGGCCGGACAAGGAGCGATTGACCCGGGAGGCACTGTACTTCCACGGGTACGGCGACCACTTCCTGCAGGACTCGTTCGCCGCCGGGCACCTGACCAACAAGACCCTGGTCATGCAGTGGTTCGTGGAGTGGGCCGAGGGCCAGAAGCTGCTGCCGTTCGCGGACTGGGACAGCCTGCAGTACATGACCGCCGGGCTCCAGCCGGCCCTGTCCGGGCGCCGCCTGTACGACGCCGGGTACGAGGGCCCGTCGATCGACCCGCAGACCGTGCAGGAGGCGTCCGACCTGATCGGGCGGACGCTGGGCAACGGTGTCGGGCCGGGCCGCGAGAGCGGGCAGATCGGCGCGTACAACCACTACCTGACCTTCCTGAGCAGCGCCGTCGCGCAATTCGGGGCGGCGAGCCTGCACGACTACTACAACTCCAACTCGGTGTGGGCGGCCTCGGTGTACCAGGCCGCGCCGTTCGAACTGTGGGGTGACGACACGCTGTTCTCCGGCCGCAACGGCGGACCGGGCGTCGAGCAGGCCAGCGCCGCCGCGAAGCTGTCCGAGAAGGCCTTGTGGGACATCCTGGGCACGGGCCGGACCGACGTCACCCCGCGCCGGATCCGGGACCGCTTCCCGACCCGGGCCGGCAACACCGCCACCGGCGTGACCGATTTGGAGAGCTGGGCCACCGGGCAGAAGGCCTGGTGCGAGGAGCACGCCTTCGCCCCCTTCCTGCCGCGCCTGTCGGAGCTGCTGCTGCGGTTGGTCTCGCCCCGGCTGGGCACCGTCTCCCGGGACCAGCCGCTGGCCGACCAGTGGTACGCCGGGGTCGGCCGGTCCGACACCTGGGACGAGGCCGCGGTGCTCGCGGTCGGCGGGCGGGCCTTCGCGTCCGCGGACGGATACCTCTACGAGCTCGCGCCCACCGACGGGAAGGTCAAGCAGAAGATCCAGCTGCCGGACACCTCCCGCGGCGCGGTCGCCTCGCTGACCGCGGACGCCACCCACCTGTACGTCGGGGTGACCGGGCGGGTGCACGCGCTACCGCTCGGCGCGACCTGGACCAAGCCGCAGTGGACCACGGGAGTTCTCAGCGGGCTGACCCACGACCACCCGGTCGACGTGCTCCTGGTCGGCGCGCGGCTGTTCGCCGGGACGAACAGTTTCGTGCACGAACTGCGTCCCGCCGACGGCCGCGGCCTGCAGGAGATCGAGCTCGGGTCCCGGGCCGGGATCGGCGACTACGACACCAAGCTCGCCAGCAACGGCTCCTCGCTGTTGTTCGTCGGTACCCACGGCTACGCGTACGCGCTGAATCTGACCTCCGGGTGGGACAAGAAGCACCGCTGGCAGCACAAGGTCAACGAACACGACCCGATCGACTTCTCCCCCGTCACCCTGCTGGCGCACAAGAACCGGCTGTTCGCCGCGTCCAACGGCTACGCCTGCGAGATCCTCCCGGAGAACGGCGCCCGGGTGCAGTTCATCCTGCTGGCCAGCAAGGACGGCGTGGGCAACTACACCACCGACCTGGTCACCGACGGAGCGCTGCTGTACGCGGGCACGCACGGGTACGTATATGCGCTGACGCTGGAGACCCCGTGGGCCGGGGCGAAGAAGTGGACCTCCCCGCACCTCGGCGGCCTCTTGTGGCACCCGGTCGGCCTGCTGTACCTCAACGACCGGCTGGTCGCCGCGTGCGACGGATCGGTGTACGACCTGGACCTGTTCAACGGCAGCATCAAGAGCTCGGCCGAGGCCGCGCCCTGGTGGGGCCTCGGGGACTACACGCCCACGGTCACCACCGACGGCACGACGCTGTACGTCGGCTCGCACGGGTACGTCTACCGGCTCGGCATGTCCGACCTGCAACCGGCCCCGGACGGGTACTGGAAGCTGTCGCAGACCAGCGGCACGAGCGTCCCGGACGAGCGCGCCGACTACCCGGCGACCGCGTCGAACGTGACCTGGCAGCAGCTGCCCGGCCTCGGCGGCTGCGCGGCACTGGCCGGCAACGGCGCGATCGGCACGGCCGTGCCGGTGCTCGACACCCGCGTAGGCCGCAGCTACACGGTGTCGGCCTGGGTGCGGCTGGACCAGGTCCCGCCGCAGCCGACCGGGACGGCGGTGTTCGTCAGCCAGGACGCGAACCTGGTCAGCGCGTTCAGCCTGGAGTACCAGCACGACAGCAAGGCCTGGGCGTTCAGCAAGGCGGCGGGGGACGTCCCGAACCCGATCACCTACTCGGCGCAGGCCCGGACCCCGGTCTCCCTCGGGGTGTGGACGCACCTGACCGGCGTGTTCGACGCGGCCGAGGGGCTGCTGCGACTGTTCGTCAACGGCGCCCTGGCCGGGACCTCGCCGGTGCCCGCGAACCACTCCTTCGCCTCCACCGGCGGCCTGGTGATGGGCCGGGGCAAGTACGCCGCGCTGCCCGTCGGGTGGCTGCGCGGCGCGGTACGGGACGTGAAGGTCTACGCACAGGCGCTGGCGTCGCCGCAGATCGCGCCGCTGGCCACCTCGTTCTGGCCGTTGGCCGACCACGAGGACTCGACCACGCCGGACGTCGGCGGCACCCACCCGGGCCGGGCGGCGAAGGTCGAGTGGAAGCACCTGACCGGCGTCGGCGGCTACGCGGACTTCAACGGCCGCGACAGCGAGGTCACGACGGCGCTGCCGGTCCTGTACACCGGCCGCGGCTCGAGCTTCACGGTCGCAGCCTGGGTGCGGATCAACACCCTGCCGCCGGGCGCGTACACGATCCTGAGCCAGGACTCCGTGCACATGAGCGGATTCGCGCTCAGGTATCAGACTACGAACAGTGGCGGCTGGGCAATGACCCGGTACGCCGCGGACCAGCCCGGCGCCGCCCCGGTGTCGGCACTGTCCGGCACGATGGCCGCGCCCGGGGTGTGGACGCATGTCACAGGGGTCTACGACGCGGACCAGGCGCTGCTGCGGATCCACGTGGACGGCCGGCTCAAGGGGATCCAGCGGCTGGATCCGTCGGCGCCGTTCCCGGCCGTCGGCGCGATGGTGGTCGGCCGCGGCAAGATCGTCGGCACTCCGGCCGAACGCCTCAACGGCGCCGTCCGCGACGCCCGGGCCTATCCGCTGGCATTGAGCGCGGAGCAGATCAAGGCACTGGTTTACCAGGGCGCGGCGGGCGCGGCGAGCGCGGTGAGCGACGCGGACGAGGTCTTCGAGGCAGGCCGGGCGGAGGCCGTCGCAGCCGTCGAACAGGTCCTGGCGCAGAGCCTTGAGACGATATCGGAGGTGGGCGTCGGCGTGAATGCCGAGGCGGGCGCCGACATCCGGCTCGAACAGTTCTGATCCGACAGTGCCCGCCCGGTTTTCGCGCAGCGCGGAGGCCGGGCGGGCGCGTGCGTCATCCACATCAGGGTTGGCGCCACAGACCCACGCTCCTAGAGGAGCTCATCGACCCGGCGTGACTGCGTAACGCCGATCTTGGAGAACGCGCGCCGGCTTTCGCCCGATGCGTCGAGCTGCGCACGTTGCTTCTCGTCCAGCCCGGCGAGCGACAGATGATCACGCTCGCCCGGCGTGAGCCGCGTGAGGTCGAGCCCGGACCCGGGCAGCATGGTCACGCCTCCGAGGCGGCCGCGTTGCGCGGTCACCGGCAGGCCGGCGTCGCGGAGCCAGTTCAGGTCCCGGGTGACGGTTCGAAGGGACACCCCGAGCGCCGCGGCAAGGTCCTGTGTGGTCACTGCATCCCTCGATTCCAGGAGCAGCATGAGGGAGAAGAAGCGGTCGTGTCAGTCCTCGTGCACCGCACCGCATCAATCCCTTCCCGGGTAGCGGACAACTCTTTCACCCCTCGCTGAGCATGTCCGGACACCGCCGTGACCGCCAAGCCCGCCGCAGATCCGATCGTGCTGCGCGCCGCGACCTGGGACGGTGCGGACCATCTTCTGCGGCTGGCCACGCTCGCAAGCCCGGAGATCGCCGGAACCTCTGGCAGCTGCCCGGTTCCGGGCCACCGCTTCCTGTATATAGAAATCGAGAAGCTCGCCCGCACGATGCGCACGTTTCGCGCGAAGCAGATAGAAGAGCTGGACCTCCAAGAGGCTGCGACAAAGGCGGACCCAGCGTAGTCGTTCTGACCGACACCGATGTTCGGAGGCACGGCTGTGGCGCTTCCCCATCGAGAACTTCAGCCGTCCGGCCCTGACCGTTGAGTACAGCTGCCGAGAGATCCCCCGCTCACACCGCCCACTCCTCCTTGGCCGCCTCGTCGAGCGCGCGGTCCAGGGCGGTGGCGGCCATGATCAGGGCCAGGTGGGTGAACGCCTGGGGGAAGTTGCCCAGCTGCTCGCCGGTCGGGCCGATCTCCTCGGCGAACAGGCCGACGTGGTTGGCGTAGGTGAGCATCTTCTCGAACGCGTAGCGCGCCTCGCGCAGGCGGCCGGCCTGGGCGAGGGCGTCGACGTAGAGGAAGCTGCACAGGCTGAACGTGCCCTCCGAGCCGCGCAGGCCGTCGGGGGCGGCGGCCGGGTCGTAGCGGTGCACGAGGCTGTCGGACACCAGGGTGTGGTCCATCGCGTCCAGGGTGGAGAGCCAGGCCGGGTCGCGCGGGGCGAGCAGGCCCATCCTCGGTGTGAACAGCAGGGAGGCGTCCAGGACGCCGGCTTCGGTCCCTTCGTCGTGGTCGGCGTCGTCGGGGTAGTGCTGGACCAGGGCCTGTTGCTTCGCGCTCCAGCCGCGGGTCATGATCTGGTCGAGGATCACGTCGCGTTCGTGGGCCCAGCGCTCCAGGTTGGCCGGGCGGCTGTAGTCGGTGGCCAGGGTGATCCCGCGGTCGAAGGCGACCCAGGTCATCAGGCGGCTGAAGGTGAAGTCCCGGCGGCCGCCGCGGGTCTCCCAGACGCCTTCGTCGGGCCGGTTCCAGGAGACGGCGAGCCAGTCCAGGGTGTGGGCGAGCGTCTTCCAGCCGGTGTACCCGGTGCTGCGTTGCAGGTCGCTACCTTCGGACAGGGCGTAGAGGGCTTCGCCGTAGATGTCCAGTTGCAGCTGTTCGGCGGCGGCGTTGCCGATCCGGACCGGGGCCGAGCCGCGGTAGCCCTCCAGGTGGTCGAGGACTTCCTCGGTCAGGGTCGGGTCGCCGTCGACCCGGTACATGGTCTGCAGCGGTTCGCCGTCCTTGCCCTCGCGGTCGTGCAGGCGGTCCACGAGCCAGTGCACGAACTTGCTTGCCTCGTCGACGAAACCCAGGTCCAGCAAGGCGCGTACCGACAGGGAGCCGTCGCGTACCCAGGTGTAGCGGTAGTCCCAGTTGCGTTCGCCGCCGATCTGCTCGGGCAGGCCCATGGTGGCCGCGGCGACCGGGGCGCCGGTGGGGTGATACGTCATCAGTTTCAAGGTGATCGCGGAGCGGTTGACGGTGCTGGGCCAGCGGCCGCGGTAGGTGGAGCTGCGTACCCACTTCTGCCAGAAGTCGATGGTCTGCCACCCGGATTCGGTGATCTCCTCCGCGGTCGTCGGTGCGGGTGCGGGGCTGCCGGGAGCGGTGACGGTCAGGGCGAACCCGGCCATCTGTCCGGCCTGCAGGGTCGCTTCGCCGCACACGTCCTGGCCGTCCCGGGTCAGCGGGAAGTTGCGGGCCCGCAGGTACGCGGTGGCGGCCGGGGAGTGGAACGTGGCGTCCTGGCCGTCACCGGCCCCGCTGCCGGACGCGTCGAACTGGAGGTCGTGGTCGGCGCGGGCGTAGTCGAAGCGCGGGCGGCACTGCATCGTCATGCGGGCACTGCCGCGCACCACCCGGATGCCGCGGTAGAGGGTGTGCCGGTCGGTGGGGGTCTCGGACGTGATCGGCGTCATCCAGTCGACGACTTCGCAGACCCCTTCGGGTGAGGTGAACCGGGTGATCAGGAAACCGGAGTCGGGGTAGTACAGCTGCTTGGACGTGGCCTCGGGATTGGCCGGGGCGAGGGAGAAGTAGCCGCCGCGGTCGTGGTCGAGCAGCGCGGCGAACACGCTGGGCGAGTCGAAGCGGGGGGAGACGAACCAGTCCACCACCCCCGCCGAGGACACGAGCGCCGCCGTCTGCAGGTCGCCGACCAGGCCGTGGTCGGCGATCAGGGGATAGGTGTCCATGGTTCCTCCTGCTGCTCTCGTCTGGCGATGCCCAGCGGACGCGGTGGATATGCAACCCGCTGCTCGGGGCTAAACCTCAGTATGAGCAATATTTGCTGTTCTGGGCCGCTTTCACCCGGGTGGCGCACGCCCGGTCCGTCGGCGCCGCACTCCACACCCGTCCGCCCAGTACAGGAACGTGCGACACCGGCGGCGAATTCTCGGGGAATCGGCTCCCGCGACCCGACCGAAACGCCGCAGAGTAATCGGGCCGTCACCCAAACGGACCCGTTTCTCAGCGCCGGGCCGCCCGGTGGGGTTAGATCTGAAGAGTTCCGGTACATACCCTCTCCGACCGGGCCCCGCGGAGACCGCGGCGGCGACGCGCCGGCCGGAACCATCCCACCCACCCGAAAGATGACGGGGTTCAGCCATGTCCGAGTCCACCACCACGCTCGACGTGCCCGCCCGGACGAACCGGGGCGCCGGCTCGTCCGGGGCGCGGGCCAGCGTCCGGCGCACCTCGGCGCCGGGGAAGATCGACCTGCCCTCGCTGGTGCCGACCATGTTCACCTACATGGTCCGCAACATCGCCAGTGACGGCTTCGTCTTCAACGACCCGCAGGCCCCGGGCGACGTGACCCGGGATTCCAGGCCCGGCTGCGTGATCGCCGCGCCGTCCTACCCGGCCCAGACCCCCGGCATCGACGAGGACTACGTCTTCAACTGGGTGCGCGACGGGGCGATCACGGCGATGGAGGTGGCCGAGGCGCACCTGCCGACCGGCCCCGGCGGGTCGGTGCAGACCCTCGACGACTACGTCCGGTTCGCCGACCGCTGCCACTCCAACGCCCAGCCGCCGGTGACCAAGGGCCACGCCTGCTTCGCGATCGACGGCGACGTGCGCCCGTGGACCGAGCAGAACGACGGGCCGGCCCTGCAGTCGATCACCATCCTGGCCGCCTACGACCAGCTGGACTCCGAGACCCAGATGTGGGCCGTGCCCCTGGTGAACGCGAACGTGGCGTTCCTGCTGGGCGTCTACGCGGACCCGACCACGAACCTGTGGGAGGAGCACCAGGGCTACAGCTTCTTCGCCCGCGCCGCCCAGCTGCGCTGCTTCCAGCAGATCCAGGCCACCACGGTCGCCGGCATCGACAAACCGGCCGGGCTGCAGTCCGCGATCGACTGGCTGGGCGAGGCCCTGGCCGGGCACTGGGACGGCGGCAAGTACATCAGCATGATGGCCGACCCGGGCAACGGCGCCCCGCCCTCCCCGCAGAACCCGGTGGTCGCCGGCTACGACCCGAACATCGACATCGTCCAGTCGGCCGTCTACGGCGCCATCCCGGTCACCGACACCAAGCTCCTGGCCACCGCGGCCCAGCTGCGCGCGCAGTGGGAGGAGGGCGGCGCCGCGTTCTACCCGATCAACAAGGCGGACAAAGAGCAGTTCGGCATCGGACCGCTGTTCGGCCGCTACCCGGGCGACGTGTACGACGGGGACGCGGCGTACCCGGTGCTCGGCAGCCACCCGTGGGCCCTGTCCACCTGCAACGTCGCTGAACTGCACTACCGGCTGGCCACGGAGGTCCGCTCCAGCGGCACCGTGCCGATGGACGAGCTGTCCACGCCGTTCTTCGCCCAGTCCGGGATCGACGCCACCACCGCCCCGGGCCCGGCCGCCGACGCGCTGACCGCGACCGGCGACGCGATGATCCGGGCCGTGATCTACCACAGCGACAACCTGGAACTGTCCGAGCAGTTCGACGGCACCACCGGCTACGAGCGCAGCGTACACAACCTGACCTGGAGCTACGCCGCCTACCTGTCCGCCTTGCGAGCCCGGGCCGAGGCCGTGTGAGCCGGACCGGCGCACCGACCCGACCCTAAGGAGAAAGACACCCCATGTACGCGAAATTCCCCCACGGCGCGGCCAACCGCACCGATCCCGCGGTGGCGGCCGACCACGTCTACGACGCCGTCATAGTCGGCGGCGGAGTGGCCGGCGCCATCATCGCCTCCCGGCTGGCCGAGGCCGGCAAGACCGTCCTGATCCTGGAGGCCGGCCCGGCCGAGGACCTGACCCTGCGCGGCTACGAGGCCTACCTCGACCACTTCTACTCCGCGATCAGCAAGGACAACCAGTCCCCGTACCCGGTGATCAAGAACGCGATGATGCCGCGCGGCACCGACGCCAAACGGATCCCCCCGGGCGCCCCGGACGCCTCCGGCTACATCGTGCAGAGCGGCCCGTTCGCCACCGACACCACCTACACCCGGGTCCTGGGCGGCACCACCATGCATTGGGAGGCGAAGATCCTGCGGATGCTGCCGGAGGACTTCCAGACCCGCACCCTCTACGGCGAGGGCAAGGACTGGCCGCTGAGCTACGAGGACCTGGCCCCGTTCTACAACGAGGCCGAACGCGAGATGGGCGTGTCCGCGGACGTGGAGGACCAGAAGTACCTCGGGCTGACCTACGACGAGGGCTACGTGTACCCGATGAAGGGCCTGCCGCTGTCGTACCTGGACAAGATGGTCGCCAAGGACCTGGACGGGATGGAGGTCGAGCTCGACGGGCAGCAGCACGAACTGCGCGTGCGCCCGTTCCCGCAGGGGCGCAACGGCATCCCGAACCCGGACTACGACGGCGGGAAGGGCTACGTCCCGGAAGGCGCGGTCAGCTCCTACCAGGTCGAGGTCGGCGGACGGTGCCAGGGCAACAACGCCTGCGTGCCGATCTGCCCGGTCCAGGCCAAGTACAACGCCGGCAAGACCCTGGCCGCGGCCATGCGCACCGGCCGGGTCGACCTGGTCGGCCAGGCCGTGGCGTACAAGGTGCACACCGACGAGCGCACCGGCCGGGTCACCGAGGTCGAGTACCGCCGGTACGACAAGCCCAACAGCCCGAAGTACACCACCGTCAAGGCGCACGGCCGGATCTTCGTCCTGGCCGCCAACGCGGTGGAGAACCCCCGGCTGATGCTGGCCTCCGGGCTGCAGAGTTCCAGCGGCCTGATGGGGCGCAACTTCATGGACCACGCCTACCTGCTCGCCTGGGGCCTGATGCCCGAGGTGGCCGGCACCTTCCGGGGCACGAACTCCACCGGCGGGATCACCGACCTGCGCGGGGGCAGCTTCCGGCGCAACCAGGCCGCGTTCAGCGTGGACATCCACAACGACGGCTGGGGCTGGGCCCGCGGCGCGCCCATCAGCGACCTGCTGAACCTGGTCGACAACGGCGGGCGTTACGGCGAGTCCCTGCGCCAGGGCCTGGTCGACCAGGTCTCCCGGCAGCTGCTGCTGGCGTTCATGGTCGAGGTCCCGGCCAACCCGAGCAACCGGATCACCGTGGACCCGGCGTTCACCGACAACCTCGGGAACATGCGCCCGATCCTGACCTACGACGTCCCGGACTACACGATGCGCGGCGTGCAGTACGCCCGGCAGCTGTCCAAGCGGATCTTCGCCCGGATCGGCGCGCAGGACCACACCGAGTACGACCCGAACTTCTGGGGCTACGCCGTCTACGAGGGCGAAGGGTACGAGATCCGCGGCGGCAACCACCTGGCCGGCACCCACATGATGGGCACCGACCCGAAGACCTCGGTGGTGAACGTGGACCAGCGTTCCTGGGACCACGAGAACCTCTACCTGGTCGGCGGCGGCAGCATGCCCTCGGTGAGCACGTCGAACGTGACGCTCACCATCGGCGCCCTGTGCCTGCGCAGCATCCCGGCCATGCTGGCCCAGATCGACTCCGAATCCGCGCCGATCGACATCTCCTCGCTCGGTGCCGACCATCTGCACGAGGTGAAGCGATGACCGCGTCGACCATCAACAACCGTCAGGACCTGATCAAGTACCTGGATTCGGCGCTCGTGCTCGAGCACGCGACGATCCCGCCGTACCTGACCGCGTACTACTCGATCCACTCCACCACCAACTCCGACGCCGCCCACATCGTCCGGGTGGTAGCGGTCGAGGAGATGCTGCACCTGACCCTGGTCGCGAACGTGATGAACGCGATCGGCGGCACCCCCGACCTGACCCGGGCCGGCTTCGTCCCGGACTACCCGACCTACCTGCCCGACGGCGAGCAGGACTTCACCATCGACCTGCGGCCCTTCACCCAGGAGGCGGTCGAGACGTTCTGCAACATCGAACGGCCCGGGAAGCCGAAGGAGGGCGAGCCGCGCCTGATGGCGCTGACCGCGACCGCCGCGGACCGGCCGCTGCTGGTGACCAGCCCGACGGAGCCCAGTCTGCGTTTCTACAGCATCGGGGAGTTCTACGAGGAGATCATCGAAGGCCTGGAGGAGGTCGCGGCCGCGGACCCGGACCTGTTCAACGGGGACCCGGCGTTGCAGGTGGGCCCGGAGTACTTCTACTCCGGCGGCGGCACGGTGATCCCGGTGACCGACCTGGAGTCGGCCCGCAAGGCGCTGCACCTGATCGCGGCGCAGGGCGAGGGCCTGGATTCGGGCATCTGGGACGGGGACGGGGAACTGGCGCACTTCTACCGGTTCCGCCAACTCCAGCTCGGCCGCTACTACGAGCTCGGGGACTCCCCCGAGCGGCCGACCGGCACGAGTCTGAGCGTGGACTGGGACGCGGTGTACAACGTCAAGGTCAGCGCCAAGCTGGCGGACTACGAGGCGGGGTCGGAGCTGGCCGGGGTGGTCCGGGACTTCAACACCGACTACGCGGACTTCCTGGCGCTGCTGACCCAGGCGTTCAACGGCACGCCGAGCCTGCTGGAGGACGCGGTCTGGCACATGTTCCGGATGCGCGACGCCTTCAACCGGCTGGTGCGCAACCCGCTGCCGGGCAGCGACGGGCTGCACGCCGCGCCCACGTTCGAGATCCCGGCCGGGGCCGACCTGGACGCGGCCCGGGCCGCGCGCCGTACGAGCATCACCGCCGGGGCGGTGGCCCGATGAACGCCGCGACCGCCACCGCCACCGCCGCCGAGCTGGACGGGTTCCTGGACCTGTCCGTGGACCTGACCGCCTTCACCCGGACCGACCTGCTCGGCACGGGCCTGGCCGAGCTGTACCTGGACAAGGTGCGCGACGCCTGCGGCGGGCAGGCGCTGACCGCCCTGATCGACGCCCACCGGGCGGCCCGCGCCGACGCGCAGGGCGAGGGCGGGAACTTCGACCGGGCCCTGCGGTTCCGGATCTTCAGCGACGAGCGGCTGGGCCCGGTGGCCCGCAACGTGATCAAGCTGTGGTTCGCCGGGATGTGGTACGGGCTGCCGAAGGAGTGGACCGACCGGTACGGGGCCCGGCCGGCGGCCGAGACCTCCACTGTCACCGCCGCCTCCTACCAGGAGGGGCTGCTGTGGCGGGCCATCGGGGCCAACCCGCCGGGGGCCAAGGCGCCCGGGTACGGGTCCTGGGCCCAGCCGCCGCAGATCGACGAACGCTACCTGAAAGGTGCCACGAAATGACCGCACTGCGTGACCGCCTCGGCCCGGACCGGGTCAAGCTCGGGGTGTGCTGCACCCTGTGGTGGAACGACGACTTCCCGACCATCGACGCCGGCATCCCGTTCGGGCAGGCGGTGAGCGAGATGGCGCTGGCCGGGTTCCAGGGGTGCAGCATCGGGCACAAGTACCCGGCCGACGCCAAGGAGCTCAAGGCCGCCCTGGACCTGCGCGGCCTGCAGGTGTCCGAGCCGTGGACCAGCACGTACTTCACGATCGAGAACATGCGGTACAAGACGATCGCCGCGTTCGAGCAGACCCTGGCGCACATCAAGGCGCTGGGCGGGAACGAGCTGGTGGTGGCCGAGTTCGGCGCCTCCTCGCACCTGTTGCCGATCGACGTGTTCGCCAACCGGCCGGTGTTCACCGACCACCAGTGGGACCAGCTGACCTCGGGCCTGGAGGAGCTGGGCAAGATCGCCAACTCGGCCGGGATGAAGCTGAGCTACCACCACCACATGGGCACCGGGGTGATGACCCGCCCGGACATCGACCGGCTGATGGCGTCGACCGACCCGAACCTGGTGCACCTGCTGCTGGACACCGGGCACGCCGCGTTCGCCGGGGACGACCCGCTGGACCTGGCCCGCACCTACGCGGACCGGATCGGGCACGTGCACCTGAAGAACGTGCGCTACGAGTACGTCAGCCAGGTGCGCGAGCTGGGCCTGTCGTTCCAGGAGGGCGTGGAGCTGGGCGTGTTCACCGTGCCCGGGGACAGCACCGGCGGGATCGACTTCCGGCCGATCCTGGAGGCCCTGGCCGACGGCGACTACCGCGGCTGGCTGGTCGTGGAGGCCGAGCAGGATCCGAACAAGGCCAATCCGCTGGAGTACGCCAAGATGGCCCGCGCCTACCTCGCCGACGTCCTGGGCTGGTAGCCGGCCGCCGACCGCAGCCGCCCGCCCGGGCGGCTGCGCCCCACCCGCACCGAGGACCAGGAATGAACGCCACCTCCGAGCACGACATCCTGTTCAGCTTCTTCATGTTCACCACCGACCTGCAGCCGCAGAACCCGCAGTACACCCAGACCCTGATCAGGCACATGAAGGCCCTGACCGAGATGGGTTACGACGGCTTCGACCTGCACATCGCCAACCGGCCCCCGAGCGTCGACCACCGGGTCGAAGTCGACGGCTACGTCGAGCTGAAGAAGGCGTTCGACCAGGCCGGCCTGGCCGACGCGAAGTTCAACACCAACGTCGGGACCACCCGGACCTTCGACCCGACCTCGCCCTACGAGCAGCAGCGCGCGCAGGCGCTGGCGTACCTGAAGTCCCGGGTGGACATCACCCGGGCCCTGGGCGGGGACTCGATCATGGCCGGGCCGTTCCTCTACCCCTACGGCGTGTTCCCGCTCACCGACGACAACGAGCAGATCTGGAGCGACGCCCTGCACGACTGGATGCGGTCGCGCTACCTCGCGGCGCGCCCGGTCTTCGAGGAGCTCTCGCAGTACGCCGACACGAAGGGGGTCAGGCTGGCCCTGGAACCGGTGAAGAACTGGGAGACGCCCGGGCCGACCATGGTCTCCGAGGCGCTGGACTTCCTCGACACCCTCGACCACGGCAATGCCGGGGTGACGATCGACACCGCGCAGGTGGTGATGGAAAGCCAGGGCCCGTCGGTGTTCAAGCGCAACGTCGCCCGCGCCGCGCAGAAGGACCGGCTGCTCTACATCCACATCTCCGCTCCCGACCGGGGCGCGGTGCACGACAGCTGGATCCCGTGGGACACGCTCCTGAACGAGATCGAGCCGGTGTTCACCGGGCCGTACCTGGTCGAGGTGTTCAACGCGATCCCGCCGCTGGCGGCCGGCATGCGGATGACCCGCCGGCGTTTCTGGCGGCCCGGCGAGGACGACCCGGTGCCCGGGGTCGACAGCGCCTACGACATCGCCGCGGCCGCGCTGCAGGCGCTGCGGGAGCAGATCAACCCGTCCACCCGGGTCCGGCGCCTGGCCGCCGCCCACGCCGGGGCGGCCTGACCGGCCGCGCCGGGTCTTTCCTCACCCCTCACGGAGGTTCGCATGTTGGAGCAGGTGTCCGATCCCATCATCATGGTCGTCAAGCAGGTCGGCGACGTGCGCATCCACACGTTCGTCGCGTCCTACGAGTACGACAACATCGCCAACGCCACGCACATCGTCGAGTCCAAGAACCAGCTGGTCCTGATCGACGGGCAGTTCCTGGCCCCCTACGCGAAGGCGTTCCGGCAGTACGCCGACAGCCTCGGCAAGCCGATCGAGCGGATGTACCTCTCGCACCGGCACCCGGACCACTGGTTCGGCATCGGGGCCGCGTTCGGCGACGTCACGGTCTACGCGCTGCCGGAGACCATGGCGTTCATCCAGGAGCACGGCGCGGACTCGCTCAGCGACCACTGGAAGCTCGGGGACCTGCTGCCGGACCGGATCGTGGTGCCGGAGAAGGCCGCCGGGCCCGGGGAGGAGATCATCGACGGGGTCCGGTACCTGTTCGACCGGGTGACCGACGCCGAGATCGACTTCGACCTGACGGTCGCCCTGCCGGACCTGGGCGTGTACTTCGCCCAGGACCTGCTCTACAGCGGCACCCACCTGTACCTGACCAAGCACATGGACCACTGGGTCCGGGTGCTGCAGGAATTCCTGCTGTCGGACTACGACCTGTTCATGCCGGGCCACGGCCTGCCGGCGGACAAGAACGAGGTGGCCCGCAACATCGAGTACCTGTCGGCCGCGCGCCAGGCGGTCGGCAACGGGCTGGTCGGCGACGATTTCCAGCAATTCCTGCTCCAGCGGTATCCGGAACGCAAGTGCCCGGGCATTTTCGACATCTACCTGCCCCGGTTGTTCGACGGCGCGAGCGACTACTGAGAAAAGGGAGGTGAAGGGAATCATGGGCGAGGGATACACCGTCGGGAAATACCTGGTGGACCGGCTGAGCCAATTGGGCCTGGAACACCTGTTCTCGATCGCGGGAGATTACACGATCGACTGGCTCAACAACTACGTCACACCGAGCAGCATTTCCATCATCGAGGAAGTCAACGAGGTCAACGCCGGGTACGCCGCGGACGGGTACGCCCGGTTCAAGGGCATCGGCGCCCTGTGCGTGACCTATTCGGCGGGCGCGCTGTGCACCGTGAACGCGGTGGCCGGGGCGTATGTCGAGAAGGTGCCGCTGGTATTGATCAACGGCACGCCGAGCATCAAGAAGACGCTGACGTTCGAGCAGACCGGGTTCAGTTCGCACCACTTCATCAGCGGGCGCGAGACGGACCTGCAGTCGTTCGAGCACATCACGGCCGCGACCGTCCGGATCGACAACCCGGACCTCGCGCCCAAGCTGATCGACTACGCGCTCACGCAGTGCATCAGCGAGCGGCGCCCGGTGTACATCGAGCTGCTCCAGGACATGGTCGACCTGACCTGCGACGCGCCGGTGGGCGCGTTGCAGCGGGCCCGGACCCTGTCGGATCCGGCCAGCCTGCAGGAGTCGGTCGCGCAGTTGGCCGGCGCGCTGGACCGGGCGCAGAACCCGCTGATCTGGGTGGGGGTGGAGGTCGACCGGTTGGGCCTGCAGGCACAGGCCATCGACCTGATCCACGCGATGGGCGTGCCGTTCGTGACGCAGCTGCTGAGCAAGGCCGTGCTGCCGGAGACCGATCCGTTGTTCGTCGGCGTGCTCGACGGGCAGGCGTCCTCGAACGCGGTGACCGACCTGGCCAAGACGTCCGACTTCATCCTGGCCCTGGGCGTGTGGCTGACCGACATCAACTCCCTGGGCTGGTCCCCGGACTACGACAAGACCGCGTTCGCCTCGATGGACGCGGTCAAGTTCGGCACCTTCTTCGCCCCTCAGGTCGCGCTCGAGCACCTGATCGACGGGGTCCGCCACGCCCAGATCATGCCCAAGTACCAGAACGTCCCGCCGATGCCGGTGCACCGCCCGCCGGCCCCGGACCCGGGCGACGCGATCACCTACCAGGGGTTCTACGACTTCATCCAGCCGTACATCGGCCGGGAGACCATCGTGGGCAGCGACGCGAGCCTGGGCTACTTCGGCAGCCTGCTGCTGAAGGTGCCCGGGGAGGGCGCGTTCGTCAACCAGTCCTCGTACTCCTCGATCGGTTACATCGGGCCGGCCGCGACCGGGATCTGCCTGGCCCGGCCCGGGCAGCGGGTGATGGTGTTCTCCGGTGACGGCGGTTTCCAGATGACCGCGCAGTGCCTGTCCACGCAGACCCGGTTCCAGCTCAATCCCCTTGTCTTCGTGCTGAACAACGGGGTCTACGGGGTGGAGCAGTGGCTCGCGGATTCGACGGTTTTCCACTCCGGTAAGCCGTTTTACCCCTCGTGTGTGCTGCACCCGTGGAATTACAGCAAGCTGGCCGACGTATTCGGCTGCCAGGGGTGGAAAGCCGGCACCTACGGGGAGCTCGAAGAAGCCGTGGCGGGCGCCCTGGCGAACGCCGACACGCCGTCCATCATCCAGGTTCTGGTGCCCGGCAAGTCGATTCCCGACAATGCCGGGTGGAAGACCCAGTAAGAGCGCTAATCTTGGCCTTATCCCCCGTGAGAAAAGAAAGGGCACGAACACCGATGCCGACGAAGATCACCGCCATCTACGACAACCCCCAGGACCCGGACGCGTTCGAGGCCGGCCACGGCGACCAGATCGCGCTGGCCAAGAAGATCCCCGGCGTGCAGCGGATCGAGAGCGCGAAGGTGTGGCCGAAGGAGGACGGCAGCGACACCCCGGCGTACCGGGTGCTGGACCTGTACTTCGCCGACTACGACGCGGCCAGCGAGGCCGTGACCACCGTGGAGGCGGGGGCGTTCGTCGGGAAGGTGTTCGAGCTGTCCACCGGCGGCGTCAAGCTGCTCTTCTCCGACGTCGAAGAGGTCTGAGCCGGCGGACGCCGTCACGAGAACCCGGCCGCGGAGAGATCCCGGCCGGGTTCTCGCCGTGCCGTCTGTGCCTTGGGTCCGCCTCCTGCGGGCGCCACCGCAGGGAGCGGGCGACTGCTAGGCGTTCATGAATTGGTCCACCGGCAGCGCGCGGTTCACGATCCGCACGTCGCCGATGGAGCCGTGGAAGACCTGGCTGACCGCACCGGCCCACTGGTAGCCGCCGAGCAGGAGCGGCAGGTTCAGCGCGGTCAGGCCGATCGCGGGGGTGGCCGGGTTGCGGCCCTCCTCGCAGCCGTTGACGTAGAGCTTGCTCACGCGGCCGTCGTTGACCACGGCCACGTGCCACCACCGGTTCTGCTGGAGCAGGTGGCTCCATGCGGTCATCGCGCCGGTCTGGTTGAGCGGGTAGGCGTTCCACTGCAGTTCGATCGAGCTGCTCAGGCTCAGGGTGAGGATCGGTTCGTCCGCGGTCGCGGTCGGGCCGTTCTTGCCGGCCAGGGCGGCCGAGCCGGCCCGGCTGAGCAGCGCCGACCAGCCGTTGCGGCCGGGGTCCCAGTCCTGGGGCACCTGGAAGAAGGCTTCGACGGTGAAGCCGTGCGGGAAGGTCTCGGCGTTGATCGGGGCCTGGTCGACGGTCTGGAAGTACACGCCGGACACCGGGTTGCCCTGGCCGGCGAAGACCAGGCTGCCGTGTCCGGGCTGGTCCGGGTGGTGGTCCGCCGTCCAGGTCAGCGCGTGCGGGCCGGTGCCCGGGACCTGCTGGAAGACCAGGTCGTTGCCGTGGCCGGCCTGGTCCGGGATGCGGGTGGCGGGGGCCACGTCGCTGCCGTCGGCGGCCCCGGTGTCGAACCGCCAGTAGGCCAGGGTGCCGGGCAGCAGCATCCGGCGGGCCGGGCGCGCGGCGCGCGGGGGCACCGGGGCGAAGCCGGCGAACCGCTGGTCGAAGTCGATCGCCATCGAGAAGCGGTCGACCGCGGAGGTCAGCTCGATCTCCTGCGCGGCCAGGGCGTTGAGCTCGTCCGCGTCGGCCAGTTCGCGGATCCAGGGCGAGAAGGTGGCGACGTCGATCACGCCGCGCTCCAGGTCGAACCGGTAGGAGCGGACCATGCCCGCGCCGCCGTAGTACCGGTCCTGGTAGTTGGTGATGTGCAGGTGCACGTCGTGCCCGGCGGTGTTGGTCATGGTGGTGCTGCCGGGCGGCCAGTAGTGGCCGTTGAGGGCCAGGAAGATCTGGTCGTTGTCCTTGATCAGCCCGTCCCACATCTGCTGCCCGTAGTCCGACAGGCCCGCGGTGCCGTCGTCGTAGGAGCCGACGATCTCGTGGGTGGTGACGATCACCGGCAGGGTCGGGTTGGCCTTGATCACGGCGTTGGCCCAGGCGAACCCCTCGGCGGACAGCCGCCAGTCCAGGGCCAGGATCATCCACTTGCGGCCGCCGGCGTGCAGGATGTGGCTGGTGTTGTAGCCGTCGGGGCTGGAGGAGTGGTAGCTCGGCGTCTTCGCGGCCCGGGCCGGGGTGAACGTGTCCCGGTACGGGGTGTCCCCGCGCTGGTCGTCGCCGGAGACGTCGTGGTTGCCGGCCAGCACGCTGTAGGAGACCCGGGCGTGGTCGAGCAGGTCGAAGACCTTGGTCGCGGCGGCGTACTCCTCGGCCAGGCCGTTGTTGGTCACGTCGCCCAGGTGGGCGAGGAACACCACGTTCTCGTCGCTGCCGCCCTTGCGCCCGGCCGGGTCCAGGACATACCGGAAGGACGCCTCCATCGGCACCGGGTGGATGCGGTCCTGGTCGAACAGGTACTGGGTGTCGGGCATGACGACGACGGTGAACCGAGGGCTGTCCGGGTCCGGGCTCCAGGTGCCGGCGGGCGCGGGCGTCATGGCGGTCAGGCCGTAGGGGTCCGGCTGCGGGACGGCGCCCGCGGCGTGCGCCGGGCTGGCGCCGAGCAGGCCGGATGCGGCCACTGTGGCGCCGAGCGCTCCGGCGCCGCGCAGGAACAGTCGGCGGCTGGACGCGGCCAGGCCGTCGCCGTCCAGGTCCGCGGTGCGCGGGCAGGAACAGTCGGACGCGTGGTCGGCATCTGATTCGTGCATGGGGTCTCCACGGGTGAGGTGTCGGGAGACTTCGACGTTAGCCAGCCGACCCGTCGTGGAGGGTGATGGTCAGGATAATGATCGTCTAACATCGGCTGACTCTGCGGCGCCGGGACGGGCCGGTCGCCGGTCAGCGGTCGCCGGCCGGCGCCGACTCAGGGTTCTGGACGGCGCCTCTCCACGTGTCGCTGTAGCGGCCGCCGACCCGGCCGCCGCGACTGCGCGCCGCGACCGACCGCAATCCGGAACGCCTCAGCCCGCCTCGCGCTCGGACCCGGCGGAGTACCCGGCCGCACCCGGGGCCGCGGCCTCCCGCGGCTCGCGCTGGGCCAGGGCCGTGGCGACGGTGCCGGCGGATTCGCGGATCGCGGCGGCCTCGGTGCGGGCGGCGGCCGCCGCGTCGGGTTGGCCGAGTTCGTCGTGGGCGCGGGCCAGGGTGTGCAGGGTGTGGGCCAGGTGCGGCAGGTGCGTGTCGGGGTCCGTGTCGGCCAGGTGCCGGTAGAGGTCGACCGCTTCGTGCAGGGGCTGGAGTTTCGCGTGCTGGCCCAGGCGTTTGGCCAGGGTGTGCAGGGTGTGCGCCAGGTGCGGCAGGTGCCGGTCCGGGTCGGTGTCGGCCAGCAGGCGGTACAGGGCCAGGGCCTGCTCGGTCGCCTCCAGGGCCTCGGTGCGGTGCTCCAGGTGGTGGTGGTGCTCGGCCAGGGCGCTCAGGCAGGTGGCCAGGCGCGGGTTGTGGTCGGCCGGGCGGGCGTGGGCCAGGTGCCGGTAGAGGGAGGTGGCCTCCTGCAGGGTGACCAGCGCGTCGGGGTCCGGGTGGGGCCGGCGGGCGCTGTGGGTGTACAGGTGCGCGGCCAGGTCCGGCAGGTGGGTGTCCGGGTCGAGTTTGGCCAGTTCCCGGTAGATGCCCTCGGCGGTGCGGGCGGCGGTCAGCGCGTCCTTGGTGCGGCCGACCGCGTGCCACCAGCTGCCCAGCAGGGTCAGGCCGGCCGCGAGCGGCGGGCGGTACTGCCGGGCGTCGGCGGCGGCCAGGTGGTGGTAGTGGTTGACCGCCTCCTCCAGCGCGCTCAGTCCCTCGCGCCGGCCGCGTTCGGCCAGGCGCACGGCCAGGGCGTGCAGTCCGGCGGCCAGCGCGGCCCGGTGGGTGTGCGGGTTGACGGCGGCCAGGTGCCGGAAGTGGGTGGCCGCCTCGTGGGTGGCGCTCAGCGCGTCGTCCTCGCGGCCGGCCGCCTCCAGCCGGCCGGCCAGCAGCAGCAGGCAGGCGGCCAGGTCCGGCAGGTGGGTCTCCGGGTCGGTCTCGGTCAGGGTGCGCAGGTGGGTGGTGGCCTCCTCGGTCGCGCCCAGGGCCTCGTCCGGGCGGCCGGCGTGGTCCAGGTGCCCGGCCAGCAGCAGCAGGCACAGGGCCAGTTCGGGGCGGTGCCCGGGGTGGTGGGCGTCGTTGGTCAGGGACCGCAGGGCGGTGACGGTCTCCTCGGCGGCGGTCAGGGCGTGCGCGGTGTGCTCGTGCGGGTCCCGGCGCAGCAGCAGGTTGACGAGGCAGGCGATGTAGTCGGGCTGGAAGGCTCGCGGGTTCTGTTCGGCCAGCCTGCGGTAGGTGGCGGTGGCCTGTTCCAGGGTGGTGAACGCCTCGTCGGGCTGGCCGGTGTCGTCCTGGCGCAGGGCCAGGACGAACAGGGACGCGGCCAGGTCCGGCAGGAACCGTTCCGGGTTGGCCTCGGCCAGGCGTTTGCGCAGCAGGGCGGCTTCGTTGACCGCGGCCAGGGCGGCCGGGTGGCGCCCTTCCCCGGCCCGGCGGATGCCCAGGGCGTGCAACGTGTCGGCCAGGCAGGAGGCGTAGATGTCCGGGCGGGTGGCCGACAGGCGCCGGTAGACCGGGACGGCCTCCTCGGTGGCCAGCAGCGCTTCGGACATGTGCGCGTTGGCTTCGTGCCGGGTGGCCAGTTCGGTCAGCGCCGCGGCCAGGTCGTGGTTGTAGGACTCCGGGCGGGCCGAGGCCAGGCGGCGGTAGACGCTGACGGCGTCCTCGGTGGCCAGCAGGGATTCGGCGGCCTGGGAGTTGGCGTGGTAGCGCCGGGCCAGGGCGCGCAGTGCGGCGGCGAGGTCGTGGTTGTAGGACTCCGGTTGGGCCGAGGCCAGGCGCCGGTAGACCTTGACGGCCTCCTCGCGCGCCTCCAGGGCCTTGGCGCACTGGTCGTCGATCTCGCACTGCAGGGCGTAGGCGCTCAGGGCGGCGGCCAGTTCCTTCGCGGCGATCTCCGCGTCCTGGCTCTCCACCCGGCTGTCCGCGCCGCTCTCGATGGCCACGATCCGGCGCTGCTGGACGAGCTGCTCGTGCACCTTGCCGGCCGTCGACGCCCACGCGTGCCGACGGCTGGTGGTCAGGACCGTGGCGGTGAGCACGGACAGCAGGCTGTGCCGGGCGGTGCGCCGGGCCCCGGCCGGGTCCTGGACGACCGGGCCCGGGTGGGCGGCGCCGGGTTCGACCGGGGTGGCGGCCAGGCGGCGGGTCGACCCGGACCATTCGGCGCCGGTGGTGACCGAGCCGTGCAGCACCTCGCCGGGTTCGGCCGGGTACGGTTCGCCGGGGCGCGGCGGCGGGACCCGGGAGGCCAGGCCGTGCCGGGCCACGGCTTCGGTTTTCGGCAGGCCGGGGACCAGGTTCGAGACGGCGGGCACGGCGTGTGGCGAGGCGGGGGCCGGCAGGCCCGGCGCCTCTGGGCGCGCGTGGCGGAAGTCCATCTCCAGGGCGTAACTCATGCGGATCCTCCTGGTTTGCACGCCTAAGACGGATGAACAGTAGTTGATCCATTACTATAAGTAACAATCGATCTTGACTCGTGTGGGCTAACGCGCGGTCCGCCCGCGGCTCAGTGCCGTAGCGCCAGCCCCACCGCCGCGGACCCCGGGTCTTTGAGCGCGTACGTGCTGCGGGCGGTGGCGTGCGCGCCGGCGCCGGCCGGGACGTCGCCGACGGTGACCACGACCATGTCCAGGATCTTGCCGGTGGGGTCCTTGAAGTTGACCTGGACCGCGTAGCTCTCCTGGTCGCCGGTGGTGTTGCGGACCGACAGGACGGTGGTGGACCGGCCGTCGGCGTCGGTGGCCAGCGGCCCGACGCTCACGTCCCCGGCCGCGTCGACGCCGTTGCGGATGTCGCTCAGCAGGGCGGGAAGTTCCGAGCTGAGCACCGAGGCGACGCCGCCGGTGCTCGAGCACGCGCTGGTCGCCGCGCCGCCGGCGAGGGCGACCAGCCCGAACGCGAGGGCGGTGATCCGGCGGTCGTTGGTCCGTTCCTTCATGGCGTGCGCTCCTGCGTCGTGTCCGCGCCGCGACCGGCCCGGCCCTGAGCCCAGCCTCGCAGCGTTCCCCGGCACCGGCGATCCGGGACGGCCTGCCGGTGGACGCCGCCGCGATCCGGGCGGCGTCCGCATCGGCCCGGGCGCCGGCGCCTTCTGCGCTGCCCAGGGCGCCGCACCAGGATGGGCCGCGGTGCGCCGGGAAGACTGGTCGGCAGTGCTGTCCGCCAGCCGCCGACCGATCGGAGTGACGCCCGTGGCCCCCTCCCGCCCGCCGGCGGCGGTCCGGTGACCGACCCGGCGGTGGTGTTCTCCGTGTTCGGCCGCCGGGAGATCGCCGGCCGGGCTGGTCCGCGGTCGGGTCCGGGACGGGCACGTTCGCCGAGCAGCTGCTGATCGGCGCGACCGTGGACCGCCTCGCGGCCGAGCACGCCACCCGGATCGGCCTGGTCCTGCGCGACGGTCGCCTGCTGCCCACCCGCGGCGACACGGTCCTGCGGGCCGGCGACGAGGCCGTGGTCGCGGTCGACCCCGACCACGGCCCGGACTCGACCGACGTGTTCGAAGGCCGCGATCCAGGCGCCCGGCGATCGGCCTGACGTCCGCAATTCGGTTGCCCGCATTGATTGCGCCTGCGAAGCTCGGGGCCATGCCTACCTTCCCCGCGCACGACGGCACCATGCTCGCCTACCATGCGGTCGGCGACGGCCCGCCCGTGGTGTGCCTGCCGGGAGGACCGCAGGCGTCCGCGTACCTCGGCGAACTCGGCGGCCTGTCCGCGCACCATCAGTTGATCATGCTGGATCTGCGGGGCACCGGCCGGTCGGCGACACCGGACGATCCCGCCTCCGGCCGCTGCGACCGGCTCGTCGACGACGTGGAGGCCCTGCGCGAGCACCTCGGCCTGGACCGGATGGACCTGCTCGCGCACTGCGCCGGCGCTAACCTGGCGGCCCAGTATGCGGGCGGGCGTCCCGAGCGGGTGCGCAGGCTCGTGTTCGTCACCCCGAGCGTGCGGGCGGTCGGGCTCCCGATCACCGGGGCCGACCGGCGCGAAACCGCCCTGCTGCGCGCGGACGAGCCGTGGTTCCCGGCCGCGTTCGCCGCACTGGAGGCGATCGTGGCCGGTCAGGGCACCGACGAGAGCTGGCAGGCGATCGCGCCGTTCTCCTACGGCCGCTGGGACGAGGCCGCTCAGACCCAGCACGCGGCCGGGCATGAGCAGACGAACGACGAGGTCGTGGCCGCGTTCGGCGCCGACGGCGCGTTCACCCCGGACGCCACCCGCGCGGCGCTCGCCCGGTTCGCGCCGCCGGTGCTGGTCGTGGCCGGGCAGGTCGACCTGGGTGCGCCGCCTCGGGTGATGGCCGAGTTCGCCGGGCTGTTCCCGCACGCCGACCTCGTCGTGCAACCCGGTGCCGGGCACTTCCCGTGGCTCGACGACGCGGACCGCTTCGTGGCGGCCGCCGCCGCGTTCCTGCAGTGACCGCGCCTACGATGGACACGTACGTTCGATGATCGTCGGCAGCGGGAAATGAGGCATCGCCATGGCTGATACGTCCAGCAGGGGCCGGGTTCGGGTCGAGCAGGGGCACAAGCGGGTGCGGGTGTACCTGGAGGGCGCGCTCGTGGTCGACTCGACCGAGCCGCGGTTGGTGTGGGAGGTGCCCTACTACCCGGCGTACTACTTCCCGGTGGCGGACGTGCGGGCCGCGTTGGCCGCGACCGGCGCCACCGAGCACTCCCCCAGCCGCGGGTACGCGACCGTGTACGACGTGACGGTCGGCGCAGCGCAGGCCAAGGGCGCCGCGCGGCGGTACGAGCAGTCCCCGATCGAGGAGTTGCGCGGCCTGGTCCGGCTGGACTGGGACGCGATGAGCGAGTGGTTCGAGGAGGACGAGCCGGTGTACACCCACCCGCGCGACCCGTACACGCGCGTGGACATCCTGGCCAGTTCGCGCCGGGTGCGGGTGGAGGTGGACGGGGTGACCGTGGCCGACTCGGTCCGGCCGCACTTCCTGTTCGAATCCGGGCTGCCGGCGCGGTACTACCTGCCGCTGACCGACGTCCGGATGGACCTTTTGCGGCCCTCGGCCACGCAGTCGCACTGCCCTTACAAGGGCACGGCGTCGTACTGGACCGTGGCCACCGCCGCCGAGTCCGGGGGCGCCGTACACGAGGACCTGGCCTGGATGTACCGCACGCCGCTGCCGGAGTCGCAGAAGATCGCCGGACTGGTCTGCTTCTACAACGAGAAGGTGGACACGTACATCGACGAGGTCCTCCAGCCGCAGCCGCGCACCAAGTTCAGCTAGACGTTGAGCCGGCCGGCCAGGAAGTCGAGCACCAGCGGCCCGGCGACCTCGCGGAACTCCTCGAAGTAGCCGTGCCGCGCGCCGGGGATCGGGTGCAGGTCGGCGTGCGGGATGCGCCCGGCCAGCAGCGGGGCGTTGGCGGCGGGGTTGAACGTGTCGTCGGAGCCGTGGATCACCAGCGTCGGGGCCTGGATGTCCGGCAGTACGTCCCAGGCGTTGTGCCGGTTGCTGGCGACCAGGTGGCGGCCGCGGGCGTAGGCGGGCATGGCCGGATCGCCGAGCGTGGCGTACGGGCCGGGATGGTCGGCGAGCCAGGCGGGCGTGTACATCAGGTCCAGCAGGATCCGGCGCGCGGTGTCCGGGTCGGCGACGGCCAGGGCGGTGCGCAGGGACTTGTCGCGTTCGACCGCGTGCGGGCCGCCGGGCGTGGTGCAGCCCAGAACCAGGCGGCGCACACGCCCGGGGTGGCGGGCGGCGAGCCACTGGGCGACCCGGCCGCCCATCGAGGTGCCGTAGACGTCCGCGCGGGCGATGCCCAGGTGGTCCAGGACCGCGATCGCGTCCTCGGCGAAGCCTGGGGTGGTGTACGGCTCGTCGGGCTTGTCGCTCTCCCCGGTGCCGCGGTAGTCGAGGGTGACGGTCCGGCGGGCCGGGTGGAAGTCCGCGCGGATCGGATCCCACCAGTGGTGGTTGTTCGCCTGCCCGGCCAACAGGAGCAGCGGCGGCGCCTCATCCGGGTCTCCCTGCACCTGGTACGCGATCTTGCTGCCGTCGGGCGCGGTGGCGTAGCCGGTGCTCATGGGGTGAAGCTTAGTAGAGTGACGCATCGTCGTAAGCGGGACGACCGGGCAAACCGAAGGGGCGGCAGGGCATGTCGGCGAGTGTGACGAAGGAACTGGTCAGCCTGCTCGACTACGCCCACGCGCGCCTGCTCGGGCGGCTGGCGGGCCTCGGCGACGAGGAGTACCGGTGGGAACCGGTGCCCGGCTGCTGGTCGGTGCGCCCAGGCCCGGACGGGGTGTTCCGCGCGGACCATGTGGTGTTCCCGGCGCCCGCTCCGAACCCGGCGCCGTTCACCACGATCGCCTGGCGGGTCTGGCACATCGGGGCCGAGTGCCTGCACGGCTACAGCGTCCGCTTCTTCGGCGACCCGCTCGACCCGGACTTCGACGATGCCCGGTGGCCCGGGACCGCCACCGAGGGGGTGGCCAGGCTGGACGGCGCGTGGTCCCGGGTGCGCGGGCAGATCGCGGCGATGGACGACGAGGCGCTCGCCCAACCGATGGGGTCGACCGCCGGGCCCTTCGCGGACGACACGTTCCACGCCCTGGTCCTGCATGTACTGGACGAGGTGATCCACCACGGCGGGGAGATCGGTGTGGTGCGCGACCTGTACCGGGCCACGGCCGGGCGGGCGCTGCCGTAGCGACGCCCGCCCGCCCGATCGGTCAGTGCGGCTTCGCGCTGCGGGTGGACTGGCGCACGTACGCCGCGACGAAGTCCCGGCTGCTGTCGTCGAAGTAGCGGTCGGCCGGGCGGTCGAAACCGATCAGCTTGACCGGGCTCGGGTTGGTCGGGTCGGTGGTCGCGTCGTAGCTCATGAACGAGACCCAGTCCGGGTTGATGTCCAGTTCCATCGCGCGCACCGCCCCGGCCCGCTGCAGCACCTCGGCCAGGGAACGCACCGACAGGGCCGGGCCGCAGGCGTAGAGCAGGTCGCCGTTCGCGGTCACCCCGATGCCCGAGCGCCAGACGTAGAACGAGCCGTACAGCGACGCCCCCCAGTTCTCCTCCACCCCCAGGTCCACCCCGGGCAGCACCTTGCCGTCGTCCACCAGCAGGTCCAGGTTCTGCCGGACCGCCTCGACCTTCGGGCCCATGGTCGCGTCCCGGCCCCACTGGCCGATCGTCATCGAGCCGTCGGTGTAGAAGATCTCCGAGGCCGCGCCGTCGCGCAGGGTGCCGACGGTGCGCCCGTCCTGGTAGTAGCCGCCCTCGGAGTCCTGCAGCCGGAAGCCGCCGTTCCAGGTGGCCAGCAGGCCGGTGCGCGCGCCGGCCGGGACCGAGGACGGCAGGGCCCAGGTGCCGCCGGGCTCGGAGAAGCCCGGGTGCAGTTCGAACCGGACCGCGCTGGTGTCGATCCAGGCCACGCCGGTCAGGTAGGAGGTGTGCGAGGCGTCCGGGCGCAGGTAGGTCTCGGCGATCAGCGGTTTGCCGGCCGAGACCTCGGTGGCCCGCCACTGCCCCTCCCCGGCCTGGGCCGGCGCGGCGAACGGGGCCACCGCCGGGGGCAGCTGGCTGGCGATCGTGCGCGGCGGCGCGGCCTGGCCGGCGCTTCCGCCGAGCAGCGCCTTCGCCTGGTCGGACAGGGCGCCGCCGACGGCCGGCGGGTGGTCCTGGTACTGCTTGCGCTCGAGCCAGTCCACGGCCGGGGACAGGTCGTGGTCCCGGCCCCACTCGGCCAGCCGGGCCTCGACCGAGTCGGTGCCGGGGGCGCGCAGCGCGGTGGCCACCGACCAGCCGACCACGCCGAAGAAGACCGCGAGCGCGGTCCCGGCGGCGATCAGCGACCAGCGCAGGGCCGGGTGCCGGCGCAGGAAGGGCAGGAGCCGGGGACGTCGGTGGAAGATCTTACGCAGGGCCATGACGCTCATCGTATGCACGGTCGCGGACGGTGAACGGGCTCGTCACCCGGTCGGGCGACCGCGGCGCGGCGCCCGTGTTGCGCGAATCCGGCCCGGACCCGCGGCCGCGGTGAACAGACCCCCGGGGGCTCTCGAACGGGTCACCCGGCAGGGATCTGACGCGGCGTCGGGAACCGCGCCCGGCGCCGCCGGGCCGTCCCGGACCCGCCGCCGGACCGCGGGCCCAGGGGGCCGGACGTGGCCGCCGGTCACCCGTCGGGCCGCAGCCGACAGGGGGTTTCGCCCGGATTCGCGGCCCGGGCGGGCGGACCCGGGCCGCCGGGGCCTTCCGGGAACCGGTCGCGCCGGGGTACCCTTCGCACGTTTTGATGAAGTCTGCCTGAAGGAAACGTCAACCATCGGGCCTGGATCGGCGTCATAGGTGGCAGGAAGTCTACGAGGCGAACGGC
Source organism: Actinocrinis sp. (assembly GCA_035943635.1). Taxonomy (GTDB): domain Bacteria; phylum Actinomycetota; class Actinomycetes; order Streptomycetales; family Catenulisporaceae; genus DASZBX01. Next base: position 68,082 of record DASZBX010000017.1, read on the forward strand.
CGGGCGGGCACGTCGCAAGACGGCAACCGGTCGATACGGAGGGGAACGTACGTGGCTGGTGTGGCGGGCGGGGCCGGGCGCAGTGCGCGCGCGGCGGAGTTGGCCGGGGCGCAGCGGTTGTACGCGCAGGTCATGGGAGATCCGGGCGGGCTGCGCGGGCCCGGGGCGGCCGGGCTGACCCGGCGGGTGATGGTCGCGACCGCCGGGATGACCCTGCTGGCCGGGTGCGGGGTCGCGGCCTCCTCGAAATCCGGGGCCAGGGCCGCGCCCGGGTCCCTCGGCCACACCTCCGGGCCGCGGGCCACGGCCACCGGCGCGGCCGGCCCGGCCGGCGCCACCGGAACCAGCGCCCCGGGCGCCGGGGCCGGGTCGAATACCGGCGCGCCGCCGACCGCCGACCCGACCACCCCTGCGGCCACCACCGACCCGACCGATCCGTCCTCCCCGGGCGGCACCGGGGCGCCGGTGGCCGGCAGCGGGCCGAACGTGGTCAACGGCGGCCCGGTCCCGGCCGGCTCGGTGATCCAGACCAAACCGCAGTACTACGTGGACGCCGGCCCGAAGGTGATCGCACTGACCCTGGACGACGGCCCGAGCCAGTACACCCCGCAGATCCTGGAGATCCTGGCGCAGTACAAGGTGATAGCGACGTTCTGCATGATAGGCAGGCAGGTCGCGGGCAGCGCGAGCATCGTGCGGGAGGTGGCCGCGGCCGGGCACCAGATCACCAATCACACCTGGGACCACAAGGACCAGTCGAAGCTGGCCAGGCCGCAGGTGCAGGCGGAACTGGACCGCACCAGCGAGGCGCTCAACGACCTGGGCATCACCCCGACCATGTACCGGGCCCCGTTCGGATCCTGGTCCCCGACCGTGTTCGAGGTCGCGGCGGGCGCGGGCCTGCGGGTGCTGGACTGGTCGGTGGACCCGAAGGACTGGTCGATGCCGGGGGTCGGCAGCATAGTGAACACCATCATGAAGCACACCAGCACCGGCAAGATCATCCTGGACCACGACGGCGGCGGCAACCGGTCGCAGACGGTCGCCGCGATGAAGATCTGGCTGCCGCAGCTGCTCGCCGACGGGTACCGGTTCACCACGCCGTAGGGCCGGGCGGCGCGCAAGGGTCACCAGGCGCACGACCGCCGAGCGGAACCGCCCCGCCGGGAAGATCTCCGGCAGGGCGGGCGGGCAGGGTTGGCGCGGCCAGGGCCGGGCGGGATCCGGGCGCGGGACAACCGCAGCGACTACGACTACTGCTACTTCTTGCCGAACTGGCTGGCGTTGGCGGCGCGCCGGGCGAACACGCCTTCGCGCTTGGCCTCCATCTGCTTGAGCGCGTCCTTGCGGTGCCGCTTGGAGAGCCGGTCGATGTACACGTACCCGTTGAGATGGTCGGTCTCGTGTTGCAGGCAGCGGGCGAAGTAGCCGTCGCCGGTCAACGTGACCGGGTTGCCGTGCTGGTCGGTGCCGCGCACGACCGCGTGGTCGGGCCGGGCGACCTTCATGTACGGGCCGGGCACGGACAGGCAGCCCTCGTCGCTCTCGTCCAGGTGCCGGTCGGCGGCCGGCAGCTCGTCGACCACCGGGTTGCACACGTGCCCGACGTGCCGCACCCCGCTCTCGTCCGGGCAGTCGTAGACGAACACCCGCAGGTCCACCCCGATCTGGTTGGCCGCCAGGCCCACTCCCTCGGCCACGTACAGGGTCGCGAACATGTCGTTGATCAGCGAGGCCAGGCGTTCGCTGCCGTAGTCCCCGGCGGCGACCGGGGTCAGGGACTTGTGCAGGATCTCCTCGCCGACGACCGTGATCTGGTGCACGGTGCCCGACGCGGCCTCCGGCGCGTGCTCGGGGTAGTCCGCCGTCGGTACACCGAGGACCCGGACGCGCTTGTCGATCTGCTCGCTGTTGGTTGCCATGCTCTTGCGGTGCCTTTCACATCGTGGGCGGGTGCGGTACCCAGTATCGTCTGTAGTGGCGCCTCGCCGCGAACCGCGCGGGACGGCGGCGGCCCGGCGGAAGTGACTTCTGGAACATGGACTCGTGGCATGGGTAGGACGGCGGCGGACGCGGACGAGTCGGCCTCGGCCTGGGCCGGGGCGCGGATGCGCCGGGAACCGCAGCAGGAGCGGTCCCGGACCCGGGTCCGGCAGATCCTCGCGGCGGCCGACCAGGTGCTGGCCGCGGACGGGTTCGAGGCGCTGACGGTGCGCCGGATCGCGCAGAGCGCGCACGTCCCGGTCGGCTCGATCTACCAGTTCTTCCCGGACAAGGCCGCGGTGATCGACGCGTTGGCGCGCACCTACATCGAGGAGTTCGCGGCCGCGATCGAGGAGCTGGTCGTGGCGGCGCAGGGCTCTGTCTGGGCGGACCCGGTGAAGACCCTGGTGGACGCGTTCGCGCAGATGTACCGCTCGCGGCCGGGGTACGTGGCGCTGTGGGCCGGGCGGCACCTCTCGCCGCAGCTGGCCGAGGTGGACGAGGCGAACAACGCGGCGATCGCGGACGGCGTGCGGCAGGTCCTGATCGCGCAGACCGGCCTGGCGGACTCGGCGACGCTCGGCCGGATCTCGCGCACGGCGGTGGTGGTCGCGGACGCGTTGCTGCAGTTCGCGTTCCACGACGGCCCGGACGGCGACGAGTTCGTGCTCGACGAGCTCAAGACGATGCTGCGGCTGTATCTCGCGGACGTCACCCGGCGCCTGTCCGGCCCCGACTCCGCGCCCGGGCAGTAACCGCGCGACCCGCCTTCGCCCGCGCGGATCACTGCGTCGGCAGTCCCAGGGCCGGTGCCATGGCGCGGCGGCGGTCCAGGTGGCTGAGCAGATCCGTGCTGTCGGCGGCCTGGTCGATGGTGCCCGGTAGCATCCCGGCGCCGGTGTTGCTGCGCACGCCGAGCCGGCCGAGCAGCGCGCGTACCTCGGGGTCGGTGATCGCACTGGTCAGGGACGTGGTGAAGGTTTCGGCGTCGACGATGCGGATGTCGCGGTCGTAGAAGCGGCGCGGCTGCGGGTCCACCGGTGCGGCCAGGGCGAGCCGGTTGGTCGCCTCGCCGACCACGGTCGCCGCGTCGCACAGGGCCGCTTCCTTCTCCCGCCACGCCGGCGCGGCCAGGGCGCGCAGCAGGTGCGGCCGCAGTGTCTCGGCGAGGGGCAGTTGCCGGAACGCGTGGTCGAACCATTTGCCGTACGGGGCCCAGCGTCGTTCGGCCAGGAATGCCAGCCGGACCAGGTCCCGGGCCAGGCGGGCGGTCAGGATCGCGGCGCCGAGGTCGTCGCCGCGGGACCCGGCCCGGCCGACGAACGCGTGCTCCTGGCTGATCCGCAGCCACCCGGCGGCCAGCGCGTACCGCCACACGTCGTCCGGATACCAGGCCAGGGCGGCGCGGCGGGCGGCCAGGCGATCGCCCGGGTCGTGCAAGACGGCGCCGGCGGTCAGGCTCGCGAAGGTCTGGGCCGGGGTCAGCAGCCAGTCGGCCAGGCCCATCCCGCCGGCCGGGTCCACGCCGAGCCGGTCGGCGAAAAAGTCCTCTGCGGTGGTCACCTGGACACAGTCGACCGGTCCGCCCGCGCCGGCGGCGTGCAGGGGGTAGCCCTGGAACTCCGCCGGCAGGCCGTCCAATGCGGCGCGGACCGGCCCGGGGTCGGCGCCGCGCGGCCGGAAGATCTGGACCCGTGGCCCGAAATCATGGTCCGTGGACACCTCGTCGTCGAAACCGAGCACCTCGGAGCCCTCGCCCAGCAGGGCCGCGCCGTGCTCGACCGAGCCGAGCAGCGGCGCGACGGCCTGCCGGTAGAAGTCCTGGCACAGTCGCACTCCGGGTCCTGGCATGCCCGAAGGGTATCGGCGTGCTCCCGGGAAGATCCACCGGATTTGCGAGGGTGCGGCGGCCTCAGCCGGTGCTGCGGCGCAGGACGGCCAGGCTGCTGGCCACCGCATCGAGGTCGGCGTAGCAGCCCTGCAGGTGGCGGGCGCCGTCGGCGAGGAACCCGGTGCGCGCGTGCAGGACCCGGGTGTTGTCGAACACGACGCAGTCCCCCGGCTCCAGCCGGAACGCCAGCTGCGCCTGCGGTCCGGACAGGATCTCGGCGAACCGCCGGTACGCGGCGTAGTACGCGTCGACCTGCGCGGCCGGGAGGGCGAGCGGGCGCATGGAGCGGTTGTTGAACCGGATCTCCTTGATCCGCCCGGACGGGTCCAGGCCGATCAGCGGCCGGGTCGCGGTCAGCTCGGTGTCCTGGTCGGCGTACCGGAACGTCACCGGCGTGCCGGCGAGCAGGTCGAACGCGCCCGGGTCCTGCTCGCGCAGGTCCGCTGCGGCGCGGAAGCCGTCGACCAGGCCCGAGTCCCCGCCCTGGGCCGCGTTGACCAGGCAGTGCAGGAACTGGACGGTCGGCACCGGGTCGCGGTACGGGTTGTCGGTGTGCGGGGAGATCGGCAGGCTGCTGAACGCGAGGTTCGTCGGCCGGTGCTCGACCCGCACGTCGAACAGGTCGCCGTAGTTGGTCCGGCGCACGTACCCGAAGCCCTCGGCCACCGCCAGCACGGCGCGTTCGCGGGTCGGCACGTCGTGCAGCAGTACGAAGCCGAACCGCAGCAGGGCGTCCAGGCAGGCCGCGCGGTGGGCCGGGTCGTGCTGGAACACGTCCCACGACCCGGTCGGCGGGGCCTGGGCCAGGTCGGCGGCGTGCCAGAGGTGTTTGGCGTCCTCGGCCCGGTCGTCGTGCGCGGGGGCGCCGTCCAGCCGGTGCGCGCCGAGCCAGGAGCGGCCGAAGGAGGCGCGGTGGCCGTCCGGGGTGAAGACCACGTCGACGTGGTCCTCGTGTTCCCGGGACTCCGCTATCCGCACGTCCGGCGGCAGGTCGGTGATGGAGAACAGCTTCTGGCCGCTGTCCGGGTCCGCGCACCGGGGGCACGGGCAGTTGTCGCGCAGCCACCGGGCCGGGTAGCACAGGCCGTCGTCGAGTTCGAGGACCGCCGCGGCGGCGGCCGGGCTCGGGCCCGGGCCGGTCGCCGGGGGCGCCGCGCCCGCCGGGGTGGTCGTGGTGGTCGGAGTCGTCATGGGCATGTCAGGTGATCCTTCGTCGCCGGCTTCCGGTCGCCGTCCGTGGTCAGGCGAGGTCGTAGTCGAACCAGATGCGGTGCGTGCCGTCGGCGTCGATCGCGATCCCGCCGGTGCCGCCGATCCCGGCCAGCTCCCCGGTGCCGCTGGTCGGGACGAGCACGAAGAACTCCACCGACCGGTCGGCGCCGGAGGTGGTGGCCGAGTGGGCGAAGTTGAACGTGCCGGCCCGGCCGTTGAGCGACCCGTCGAAGGACTCCATCGCCACGTAGGTGCCGATGCCGGCGGCCTGGTCGAACGCGGCGGTGAACAGGGTGGAGCTGCGCCCGGCCACCTCGCCCTCGAACAGTTTCTCCATCGTCGCCACGCCGACCGGGGTCGCGGTGGCGACGGCCGGGTCCGGGACCAGCTCGGTCGGGATGAAGCTTTTGACGGTGAAAGTACCTTCTGCCCTCATGGCTCGATGGTAGTACCGAAACCGGTGCGCACTGTGATCGGAAGGTGAACAGTCGGGTGAGGGCGCAGACGGTCCGGGGCGGTGCGGGTCAGTCGGCCGGTTCGCCCCAGCGCGGCTGTCCGGGCACGTCGACGCCGAGCAGGTCCAGCGCGCGGGCGGCCGTGTGGGTGACCAGTTCGCCCAGGTCGGCCGGGCGCAGGTAGAAGGCCGGGACCGGCGGCATCACGATCCCGCCGCTCTCGGTGACCGCGGCCATCGCGCGCAGGTGCCCGAGCGTGAGCGGGGTCTCCCGGGCCAGCAGCACCAGGCGGCGGCGTTCCTTCAGGGTGACGTCCGCGGCCCGGGTCAGCAGGTTGTCCCCGACGCTGTAGGCGATGGCGGACAGGGTCCGGATCGAGCACGGCGCGATGATCATCCCGAGGGTGCGGAAGGACCCGGAGGCGATGGCGGCGCCGATGTCCGCGGGACGGTAGGTGACGTCGGCCTTGGCGGCCAGGTCGGCGGCGGACAGGTCGGTCTCGTAGGCGCGGGTCTGCTGCCCGGCCGGGGTGACGACCAGGTGCGTCTCCAGCCCGGCGGCCCGGGCCAGCTCCAGGATCCGGACCCCGTAGGCGACCCCGGTGGCGCCGCTGATGCCGACGACCAGACGCTGCGGCGCGGGCCCCGGGGCCGGGCTCGGGGCCGGGTCTGCGGAAAGGCCGGTCTTTCCGGTGCGAGCGTGCGAGGGGTCGGGATCCGCGGCCGGTGTCACCTGCTGATCATACCGCCGGCGGTAAGGCAGCCTGCCATAGACCCCGGATCCTCGTGGCCGAGGGTCTGCGCAGGACGGACCGGGTGTTCGCCGGTCAGCCGCGCCAGTCCGGGGAGCGGCCGAGCAGGGCCAGGATCTCCTCGAAGGCCGCGGCGCCGGGCTCGACCACGGCGCCCGGGGCGAACGCGGAGCCCGGTTCCAGCCGGTTCTCGGCGTCCGGGATCCGGCGGGAGACGGCCAGCGCGGTCTGCAACACCTCGGGGTCGAAGGCGACCGGGACGCCGATCGACTCGGCCACGTCCCAGGCGTGCGCCACGCTGTCCACCAGGTGGAAGCTGATCGCGACGGGAGCCGGGAAGACCGGGCCGGCCGTGATCTCGGCCAGCCAGACCTGCCGGTCCAACAGGCCGTCCTCGGCGAACGCGGCGGCCAGGTCCGCGGCGCTGGCCGCGTGCAGCCCGGCCGGGTCGGCCTCGATCGGGCGGGGCTGGAAGATGCCCGCGTCCTTGCTCTCCCCGCGCGCGGCGGCCGCGAAGCCGTGGTTCTGGCCGACCATGTGGGCCAGCAGCTGGCCCAGGTTCCAGGCGGAGCAGGGGGTCGGCAACGCGAGCTGGTCCGGACTCACCTGGTCGACGACGTCAACGCTGACCTGCAACGCCCGCCGGTGCAATTCTCGGAGATCAGTCATGTGATCAACAGTAACCAGGCCCGCCGACAAGAGGCGGGCGGCGGCGCCGTTCCGGGCTTCGGGCAGGGCGCGCCGACGGGCGGTCAGGCCGCTGCGGCGGCGCGGATCGTGGTCGGGGTGTCGCCGTCCCGGTAGCCGATCGCCTCGAACGGCCAGTGCGCGGCCAGCCACGCGCCGACGATCCGGGTCAGCGGCCCGTCCAGCGCGGCCCGGTCGGCCCGAACCCACGACAGCGCCTGCACCGGGTCCCCGCCGGTGCGCGCGGGCTTGAAATACACGCAGCCGACGGTCTCCCCGGTCGCCTCCTCGATCACCGTGTAGGCGAAGTCGAGCCGGCGGGCCGAGCGGTCCTGGTGGCTGACCAGGTCGGCGAGGTTCTCGGCCGGGGTCATCGCGGCCACCGGCCAGTCCCGGCCGGCCCACCCGGCCGTCGCCCGGATGTGCTCGACGCTGGAGGTCCACGCGGCGTGGTCGGCCTCGTTGTGCTGCGGTCCGAGCAGTTCCAGCCGCCGCAGTCCCCCGGCGCTGGTCCCGGCGGGGACGGCGAAGTCGGCCGGGACGATCGGCACGTTGGTCATGGTCATCCCGCGACCCTAACGCTGTGGCCGGACTACCGCAGCACGGCCGATCTGTCCCGCCGCGACTGCCGGCGTATTGCCAGTGGAAGGCAGCCGTTCGGCGTACGACGCCCCGACCGCAAGATCGACCGTCGCGATCCGCCGCGCACCGGCCCCAGACCCAAGATCCGCGTTAGGGTCGTCGCCGAGGGCCGCGGCCCGGCTGGCGCCCACGACGGCCGGCCGCGGTGACGGCGACAGTGAAGGAGCGGGATCGATGTCTGCGACGCGGTGCGACGAGTTCGAGCGGGAGCTGTGGGCCGGGCGGGCCGAGGCGTCCGCCGACACCCACGCCAACCTGTGCCGGCACACCATCCCGCTGCTGCTCGACGCCGCCGGGGTCGGCCAGGGCAGCCGGGTCCTGGACGCCGGGTGCGGGCCGGGCAACCCGCGCGTCGCGGCCTGCGCCCGCGGCGCGCGGGTGGTGGCCGTGGACGCCGAGCCCGGCATGGTCGAGCTCACCGCCCGCGCCGCCGGGTCGGCCGAGACGCGCGTGGCGGTCCTGCCGGACCTGCCGTTCGCCGACGGCGGTTTCCTGTCACATCGGCCGGGTCTGATCCGTCAACGCTGTGACGGAGCGTGGAAGGGAAATTGACCGATGGACGAGATGCGCGACACGCAGGAGAACGAGTTCCTGGCCGGCCGTTTCGAGGAGCACCGCGGGCACCTGCGGTCGGTGGCCTACCGGATGCTCGGCTCGACCAGCGAGGCCGAGGACGCGGTGCAGGAGGCCTGGCTGCGGCTGGACCGGTCCGGCGCGCACGGCGTGGACAACCTCGGCGGCTGGCTGACCACGGTCGTCGCCCGAGTCTGCCTGGACCTGCTGCGGTCGCGCCGCACCCGGCGGGAGGAACCGCTCGACCAGGACGGACGCGGCGAGGAGGCCCTTCCGGCCGGCGCGGCGGCGACGGCGTTCGCGGGCCGCGCGGACGCGGCCGACCCGGAGCAGCAGGCGCTGCTGGCCGACTCGGTCGGCCTGGCCCTGCTGGTGGTTCTCGACACGCTCGCTCCGGCCGAACGGCTCGCGTTCGTGCTGCACGACATGTTCGCCGTGCCGTTCGACGAGATCGCCCCGATCGTGGACCGCACCCCGGCCGCGGCCCGGCAGCTGGCCTCGCGGGCCCGGCGCCGGATCCAGGGCGCGGAACCCGAGGCGGCGGCCGAGACCGATACCGATACCGGCGGCGCGGTCCGGACGGGCGTTGGTGCGGCGGCGAGCCGGAAGCGGGCCGTGGTCGAGGCGTGGGTGGCCGCGTCCCGGGGCGGCGACTTCGAGGCGCTGCTCGCGCTGCTCGATCCCGACGTCGTGCTGCGGGTCGAACTCGCCGCCCCGGGCACGGGCCTGTTCTCCACGACGGTGGTCCACGGCGCGCAGGAAGTCGTCCGCCGGGCGTTGTCGCATGCGACCGTGGCGCACCGCCCGGCGTTGATCAACGGTGCTTTCGGCATCGTGAGCGGCGAGCGGGGCACGGTGCAGGCGGCCATGATGTTCACGCTCCACGACGACGGCCTGATCGGCGCGCTCACCATCCTGACCGACCCCGCCCATGTCGCCCGACTGGAGTTCGCCGAGCTCGACTGAGCCTGACCGGGCCGGGACGACGACCATCAGCGCCACCCCAGCAGTGCCGCCCCTCGCACTCGCGGCGGTTCTCGCTGGAGCGGTTCGGCTTCACCGCCAACCAGCAGCCTCGCCTCACGCTCGCGGCGGTTCTTGAGGTCGGCCTCAGGCGACGGCCGTCGTCCCGGGTCCCGGCGCTCCGACCAGCCCGGCCTCGGTCACCGGCGGCCGCCAGTCGAGCACCGGCATGACGGCCCGCGCCGGAACCGACTCCGGCAGCAGCCCGCCCAACGCCAACCCGAAGTCCCGCGCGACCACACCCGCCCTCGACCGCACGGCGACCGCCCGCGACAACCGCCGCGACCGCTGCACGACCATCATCGTCCGAGCCAACCGCGCCGCGGAGTACGCGGCCAGCTCACCGACCACATCGCCCCCGCCCCCGGCGAGACTGCCGAGGACGACCGCGTCCTCGATCGCCTGACACGCTCCCTGCCCTAGGAACGGCGTCATCGCGTGCGCCGCATCGCCGAGCAGCGCGACACGGCCCTTGTTGTACGCGGACAGCGGCACGCCCATCTCGTACACGTCGTTCCGCAGCACCTTCTCCGGCTCGGCGGACTCGATCAGCTGCGGGATCGGCGTGCACCAGGACCCGAAGCGGCGCCGCAGCTCGGCCTGCTCGCCGTCCGGGGAATGCCCGCCCGCGGGCGCGAGCGCGGAGGCGTACATGTACACGCGCCCGTCGACCAGCGGCATCAACCCGGTCAGCATGCCCCGGCCCCAGGTCTCGCCGAACGGCAACAGCCCGTCCGGCGCCGGTACGACCGTGCGCCACGCCGTGAACCCGCTGTAGCGCGGCCCCGGATGCTCGGGGAAGAGCAGGTCGCGCGTCTGCGAGGCGATCCCGTCGGCGGCGACCACCAGATCCGCCGGCTGCTCGCCGTCCGGGGTGGCCACGGTCGCCCGCGCGCCGGCTGACCCGGGGTCCAGCACGCGGGCCGTGGCCCCGGTGTGCACCTCGCCGGAGGTGAGCTGGTCGGCGAGCACCTGGACCAGGTCGGCGCGCAGGATCACGGCCACGTTGTCGCCGAACGTCTTGGCCAGGGCGTCGCCGTTCGTGCGCACGAGCCACCGCCCGCCGGGCCGGCGCAGTCCGCCGCCGTCGCCGGGCAGGGCCGCGCGGCCGCGGACCTCGGCGCCCAGGCCGAGGGAGTCCAGGGCGCGCAGCGCGTTGGGCGCCACGCCGAGTCCGGCTCCGACCGGGTCCAGGGAGGTGGAGCGTTCGTACACCGAGACCTGCCAGCCGCGCCGGCGCAGCGCGACCGCGGCGGTCAGCCCGCCGATCCCGGCGCCGAGCACGATCGCCTGTCGCGATCCCATCCGACCACACACCCTTCGCCGACCTGCGAAACTACAGCTGTAGTAAATATACTACGGGTGTAGTGGGCGGTCGAGAGGGGGCATGATTCTCTCCATGACTCTGACGACCTCGACGACTTCGCCGTCCACCGACCGGGCCCGACGGATCGCCGACGCCGCCATCACCCTGCTGGCCGAACGCGGCCTGCGCGGCCTGACCCATCGCGCCGTGGACGCGGCGGCCGGCCTGCCCGAGGGCTCGACGTCCAACCACGCCCGCACCCGCGCCGCCCTGCTGACCGTCGCGCTCGACCGCCTGGCCGAGGTGGAGGCGGCCGGATTCGACCAGACGGCGCACGACTCGCGCGAGGTGCTCGGCCCCCGCGAGGTGCGCGAGCAGCTGGCGGCCGTCCTCGCCGGCGGCCTGCACCTCGCCCTGACCGAGGGCCGCACACTGACCGCGGCCCGGTTCGAACTGGCCCTGGAAGCCGGCCGCCGCCCCGAACTGCGCGCCCGCTACAACAGCCTGGGCAGTGGTTTCGTCCAGGCGGTGGCCGCGCTGCTGACCGCCGCAGGCTGCCCGGCCCCGGACCGCCGCGCCCGCTACCTGGTGTCCTGGTGCGAGGGCATCCTGTTCAACGCCACCGCCGGAGCCGGCCAGGCGAACCCGCCCTCGGCCGAGGACCTGGCGGTCGAAGTCGGTCTCCTGCTCACCGCCGTCCTGACCGACTCGTAATCGACGGGAAGCCTAGACGAGTTGTTCCGAATTCTGGCGCGGCGAAACGCCTGATCGGCGGTGCCTGGGCGCGCGCCGCGGCCAACCGCAGACGACCGAGTATGCGGTCGACCGCGGCGCGCGCCCAGCCACCGCCGCTGAGCCGTTTCGCCGTGCGCACTCACCCTGTAGGTCAATGCGCTTACCAGCAACTCGGCTCAGGCGCCAGAATTCGGAACAACTCGTCTAGAGGCAGGACCAGCAGTAGATCAACTGATCCGCGTCACGGGACGAATACACGCATTGGCGTGCATAGCTCGCCGCCCAGATGGACCTGCTTGAATCCGGGCAGGCCGACCTACCCTGAGGTGACCGGATGCGCAGCCGCGACCACACGCGGGGCACGGAGACGACTTCCTCGAGATCCGCGACTGGGTCTGGCTGTTGTGAGCCGCACTCGCGGCTGCGCCGCTGGATCCCCGCGGCCCGGCAAACGGGTCCGGGCGATCAGGCGGTCGAACTACCCCCACCGCGAATCCGCAGGAGAGACTTGCGCGACGATCAACGATTGGCGCGCTGTTCAGGCATAGCGGATGACGGCGGTCGGCTGTTTAAGCTCAAGGGGTATCGGTGCGCTGCGGGAGGGGAGAGAGTGACCCAGGAGAGCAAAGGAACAATCAGGGGTCGACCTGCGTGAGGTCCAGGACCAGCTGTTGCAGGTCGAGGAAGACCTGCGCAACAGTCGCTTCAGAATCCGCATGCTCTGGCTGGCCGAAATCATGGTCCTTCTCGTCGGAGCCGGCGTCGGGGCCTGTGCTTATGTGTATTCCTGGTTCACGGATGCGGCATCTGTCAGAGCCATTGTG
>DASZBX010000018.1:0-29358 GCA_035943635.1 Actinocrinis sp.
ATGTCTCAAGGCGCGAATCCGGTGATCGCCGTCGCCTGGCCGCACCGCACGCAACGGCGCAGACGAGCGAGTATGAGCCGTCCCGTGCGGCGCGCCCATGCTCGGCGCTGACCGGATTCGCCGCACCTACCAGCACAAACCGGCGGTCATGCCGTGGCCTTGACACAATCCCCAACACTGCCCAGGCGCCCGGCTGGCAAGGATCCGCCGATCGCCCTCGGACCCTTGTCGTCCGTGGGCGCATCCCGGTCCGCAGCCAGGCGCGCTGTGAATATCGACTGCGCATAGAGCCGGGAAGGGGCAAACGTTCCCGGCCACGGCGCTAGTTGCAGGTGTAGGTGAAACTCGTGGCGGATTGCAGCTGCTGCGGGGTCAGGATCTTCAGCGTCGCGGTGGCCTTCAGCGTGCCCGAACCCTTCAAGGTCCACAGCAGGGTCACGTTGGCCTGGTGCGTGCCCTTGTTGAAGTGCTGGGTGAGCACGTCCGGCGTGCCGGTGTCGTCGCTGCGGATCCACTCGTACGTCACCGAACCGGTGTCGCCGTTGGTCTGGATGGTGCCGGTGACGGTCGCGGTCTGGCCGCAGCCGACCGTGGTGGTCGGGCCCTTGACCGTGGCGCCGGTCACCTTGACCGGGGTGCCGAAGTAGTAGAAGTAGCCGAGGATCCCGAGCACGATGCCGAGCACCGCGAGCGCGAGCAGCCAGCCGGCGAACGCGCGCCGGCGCTTGGGCTTGGGCGGCGGCGGCGCGGCGGCGGCGCCCTCGCCCCGCCAGACCGCGGCGGCCTGGTTCGGCGCCGCGCCCGCGGCCCCGGGCACGCCCGGGCCGAAGTGCCGGTACTCGCCGTCCGGGGTCTGCGGCTGTGGCTCGGGCGCCGGGTTCTCCGGGAACTGGTCGAACCGCAGGGTCGGCGCGGGGCCGCCGTAACCGCCGGCCTCGGGCCGGGCCGGGGCCTGGTTGTGCGGCGGGTACTGCTGGTTCTGCTGGAACTGCCGGTTCTGGAACTGGTCCTGGCCCTGCGGCAGGGGCTGGTCGCGGGCCGTGTCCTCCATCAGGTACGCAGCGGTGCGCTCCGGTCCGGCCAGGTCCTCCGTGGGGACGGGCGCGCCCATGCCGCCCGCGTTCCCGGGGTAGGCCAGGCGCTGGGTCTGGTCGACAGACTCCTGCGAAGGCCGCTGCTGGTAGTACGAGGGCTGCGATCCGGCCTGCGCAGCAGGCGGGAAGGCCAGGCGCTGGGTCTGATCGGCGGACTCGGGGGTCGACTCCCCGGGACCGCTGGTCACGGCCTGGATCGGACCGGCCTGCGAACCGGATCCGTACGGCAGGCGCTGCGTCTGCAGGACGGAGTCGGGAGTGACTTCCCCGGGTCCGCTGGTCACGGCCTGGATCGCACCGGGCTTCGAACCGGACCCGTACGGCAGACGCTGCGTCTGCACGACAGGCTCCTGCGAAACCGGCGGCGGAGGGAGCTGCGGGGTCTGCGGCACCTGCGGGGCCTGGCCGGGCGTCGGCATGGACCACAACGGCCGAGCCTGCTCCGGCGCGGGTTCCGGCTGCGGCTCGGGCTGCTTGCCCAGCCGCGCGGTCGCGAGCTCGCCGGCCACGTCCACGGTCGGCGTCTCGGTGCCCGGCGGGGTCGGCCGGCCATCGCCGGGCGGCTTCGGATAACTGCGCTCGCTGCTCATTTGAGGATCACGCACTGGTCGCCCTGGATGGCCGCGGAGGTTCCGTTGCCCGTCCCGGCCGCCGGCGAGGTGCTCGCCGTCAGGCCCCAGTAGAGCTGGATGTCAGCATCGAAGCTGAACACATATGTATCGGACACGTCGGTCTTTCCCTTGGGCAGGCTGATCGACTCGGTGTGCAGGATCCGGCCCGACGGCTTGCTGCTCGGGCTGTCCCACCAGGACAGGGTAAGGGTTCCCGTGCCGGTGCCGTTCGTCTTCACGTCGACCACCGCCTGGGTCTCGGTCTCGCTGGTCGGCACGCACTTGTACCCGCTGATCGTCACCGACAGGACCTGGAACGGCGGCGGGGTCGTCGGGGGCGGCGGCGGCGGGGTGGTCGGCTTCTTGGTGGCCGGCGGCGTGGTCTTCTTCACCGCCGGGGCGGTCGTGTGCGCGGAGGTCGGGTCCTGGGTCGGGCCGTCCGTCGTCGTGCTCGGGGTGGCCGTCGCGGTCGGGGTGCCGGTGTCCGTGGGCGTCGGAGTCGCGGTGGCGGTCAGCGTGGCCGGCGGCGTGCTGCTCGGCGTGGCCAGGGCCGCGGTGGTCGGGGTGCCCGGGTCGGCGGTCGGGGAGGTCGGCGGCTTGTGCGTCGTCACGATCAGCGTCGCCGCGATGATCACGACCACGCCGACGCCCACGCCGCCGCGGATCGCCCGGGTGCGCCGGCGGTTGACCGAGTGCGCCAGGTTCCCGGTGCCCGGCTCGGTGGTGGTCGGGCCGAGCGAGGTGCTGGCCAGGGCCGTGCCCGCGTCCGGGGCCAGGGCCGGGACGCGCAGCAGGAGCAGCGGCAGCAGGGCGAGCAGGGCGGCGAGCTTTCGCTGGCCGCGCTCCTCCCAGTCCTCGCCGTAGGCCGCGGCGGCCAGGCTCTCGAGTTCGCCGACGAAGTCGGCCGCGCTGGCCGGGCGCTCCTCGGGCGTCTTGGCCAGGCCGTGCCGGATCAGCGGGCGGATCGGCTCGGGGGCCTGCTCGTCCGGGATCGGCGCGTCCGTGTGCTGCGCCATCAGCTCCAGCGTGGTCGTGCCCTGATAGGGCCGGGCGCCGGTGATGCACTCGAAGAAGGTCGCGGTGGCGGCGTACACGTCGGTGGCCGGGGTGGCCGGCAGCCCGGCGAACTGCTCCGGGGCCATGTAGACCGGGGTGCCGGAGGCGGCGGCCGGGGCGCCGGAGCGGGTGGCGATGCCGAAGTCGACCAGCTTCGAGGTGCCCTGCTCGGTCACCAGCACGTTGTCCGGCTTGTAGTCCCGGTGCACCACGCCGGCCGCATGCGCGGCGGCCAGGCCGAGCAATGAGCCCTTGAGCACGACCAGGGCGGCTTCCGGGCTGGTCGCGCCCTCCTCGCGCATCAGCGTGCGCAGGGTCATCCCCTCGACCAGTTCCATCACGATCGCCGCGCCGGAGGGGCCTTCGACGTATTCGTACAGCTTGGTGACGTACGGCGAGTCCAGCTCGCTCAGCAGGTGCGCCTCGGCCCGGTAGGCGGCCTGGAAGTCCGGCTCCGAGTGCAGCGTGCGGAACAGGTACTTGATCGCGACCGCGGTGCCCGTCTCCAGGTGCCGGGCCAGCACCACCCGCCCGTTGGCGCCCGCGCCCAGTTCCCGTTCGTGTCTGTATCCGGGTACGACCCAGTCGGCCGGTACACCGGCCGGTTCAGCTGCATCCATCGAGTTCTCCGCCCCCAAGCGGCAGTTGCCGTCAAGCATATCGCTACGCGCACCATAACACTCGGCGCCTTATCGCGCGATCCGCGCAGGATGTCCCGCCACGTCTCGCCACCCGGCCGCCGAAGCGCGCCGGGGTGCTGTTCCGGCGCCCTTGCGCCCGGGCGTGCCGGGCGGGCGGAACCGCCGTCGGCGCGGACCCGGAGTACGGGCCCGGCTGAGGCGGGCACTCATCCTGACAGGCCGGGCAGGCTCGGCTCCAGGCAATAAACGAGGCAACTGCCCGGCCGTTATACGGGTACGGCCGCGGCGTCCGCTTGCCGCCGGGCATGCCTGGACTGCGCGGGCGGCGTCGCCGAGGATGGCAGTCGGCGCCACCGCGGGCACCGGCTTACGTCCACCGCCGGCGTCGAACTCTCGGCTGCATCTCCACCCCGGAAGGCGACCGGTCCGGCCCGGTCCGCGCGCTCGCCCGCCCCGGCTGCCGAACCCCGTCCGGCCATCGGATGGAACTGCGTGGAACGTGGCCTAAACGTCCACTTCAGACCCCTGAAAGAGCTGCGCCCCCTAGCCCTGCATGGCATAGTTCTGGCATCATTTCCCCCAGGCCGGACAGCGGTGGCTATATGACCATGAGACCCGATTTATGTCGCCGGCCGAATGAGTACCCGCGAACGACCGCACGAGTATCGCGGCAAGCCTATTGACACGCGGCAGAGGGGTGGCATCGGTCGTGATCACCAGTGCGCTGCTGAGTTTGCGCCTGCACCGGGAGTGGACCCAGGAGGAGCTGTCCGCACGCTCGGGAATCAGCGTGCGGACGATCCGCAACCTGGAGAGCGGGCGGATCCGCAACCCGCGGCGCAGCACGCTCGACCTGCTGCTGACCGTCCTGGATCCGGACCTGCACCAGGAGCTCCAGGCCCGGGCGGCCGAGAGCGCGGGCCTGGCCACCGCGGTCCGGGCCGAGCTGTGGCCGGCGGCCGCCGCGCCGGCGGACCGCTGGCGCGGACCGCGGCCTGCGCGCACGCCCCTGGTCGGCCGGGACCGGGAGCTGGGCCAGCTGACCGCCCTGGTCCAGGCGCATCCGGTGACCGTGCTGACCGGGCCGGGCGGGGTCGGCAAGTCCCGGCTGGCCCTGGCCGTGGCCGAGGCCGCCGCGCCCGCGTTCGGCCGGGGCGTGGCCGTCGCCCAGCTCGGCCTGCTGCCGCGCGAGGACGAGGACTGCGAGCGTACCTTCGCCCTTGCGCTCAGGGCGGTGACCGACCTGTTCGAGGGCGACGAGCCGAGCTCGCAGCAGCGGATCCTGCTGGTCCTGGACACCACCGAGCATCTGCCGCAGACGACCACCCTCCTGGCCGAGCATCTGCTGCGCACCTGGCCCGGGCTGCACCTGATCGTGACCACGCGCTGTCCCCCGGTGCTGGCCGCGGCCCGGATCTGGGAGGTCGCCGCGCTGCCGGCCGGGTCGGCGGTCGAGCTGTTGTCCCAGCGGCTGCCGAGCAACTCCCTGGCCGTGGAACTGGCCGACGCGCCGGGTGGGCTGGCCGGGCTGTGCCGGGAGCTGGACGGGATCCCGCGGCTGATCGAGTTCGCCGCGCACCGGCTGCGGATAGCGCCGCTGTCCGCACTGAGGTCGGCCGGCGGTTCGCTGGAACTGTTGTGTGCCCCGGATTTCCTGGCCCTGCCGCACCAGCGTTCGGCCGAGGCCAGTCTGCGCTGGAGCTGGGACCTGCTGACCGAGCAGCAGCGCGGGTTCCTGAGCCACCTGGCCGCCTTGCCGGAGCTGCCGCAAGTGCCGCCCGGTGGCGGCGACGCCCTGGCCGACCTGGTCCCGGACCTGGCCGGCGGGGAGAGCGTGAGCCTGCTGGCCGACCTGGCCGACACCTCCATGCTCCAGGTGCAGCGCGGCGACCGGTACGAATACCGGATGATGCGGCACGTGCGCACGTTCATCCGCGCGCTGTCCGAGCCGGACGGCGAGCCGTCGCCCGCCGAGGAGCAGGACGCACCGGCCGAAGGCACGACCGCGATCGAAACCGGGCCGGAGGCCGAGGACCGGGCGGAACGGGCCGCGCCGACCGGGCCGGGGTACCCGCCGGCCTGGCGCCGGCCCGGCCACCGCGCGGCCGCGCCGGCCCACCTGCACCCTCAGCCGGTCGCGACCAGGGAGACCGCGGTGATCACCAGGCCCCTGCACACCATCCAGCGGCCGGTCAGCTGAGCGGTCGGCCGCCCGTTGAGCACCAGGCCGGACTTGAGCAGCTGCGCGGTGAACACGCCCTGGTCCGGGCCTTCGGGGGCGGGCGTGAAGAGCAGTGACGCGTCGTGGAAGCCGAGCCATTCCCCGGTCTGCGGGAACCAGGCCTTGTAGACGGACTCCTTGGCGCTGAACACCAGCCGCTGCCAGTGCACCTGCGGCATCCGCCCGGCCAGGTCGTCCAGGTGCTTGCGCTCTTCCGGCAGGGTGATCGAGTCCAGGATGCCGTCCGGCAGCGGGCCGTGCGGCTCGGCGTCCAGGCCGATCCCGAGCAGGACGTCCGTGCTGGCCACGGCGGCGGCCCGGTAGCCGTCGCAGTGGGTCATGCTGCCGACCACGCCCTCGGGCCACAGCGGCTCGCGCCGGGGGCCGCTCAGGATCGGCCCCGGGGCGACGCCCAGCCCGCCCAGCGCCTGCCGGGCGCAGTGGCGCACCCAGGCGTACTCGCGCCGCCGCTTGTCCACCGCCTTGCTCACCGCCTCCTCCTCGGCCGGGTACAGCCCGGCCAGTTCGGCCGGCGGCGGGGTGCCGAAGCTCTCGGCCGCGCACACGCCCGCCGGGAGGAGTCGTCCGATCAGCGGGTCCGGTCCGGTCACGGGCAGCCGCGCATGGGTGGTGGAGCCTTTCGTCGGGGCGGACTCAATCAGTCCACTGTCCTTGGACGTACTCCACGCAGGATACCCGAGTGCTCCGCCCGTGAACCACCCGCCGCCCGGCCGGACCTCGGTGAACGCGCCGTGACAGGACGGCCAACCACTGGTGTGCGTTATGCCCTGGCTTGGTACAACGTGGCCCCGGCCTCGTAGACGATCGGGTCCGTGTTCGCCAGTTCCGCGCGCAGCTTCGCCTCGAATTCATCGCGCCGTCGCTCCGGCAACGTGTCGATCAGCGCGCGCGAACCGTACGACAACGCGAACTGCCAGAACGTGTCGGCGTCCGGGACGAGGATCTGCTGCTCGACGTCGATCTCCTCGATGCCGCCGAACCCGGCCTCGGCGAGCAGTTCCCCGCCGTCCAGCGGCCAGCCGAGCCGGCCGCCGTCCGGCCCGGTGTAGGCGTCGTATTCGCGGATCAAGCCACCTGGTCGAACAGCTCAACGGCTCGTCTACCCACGGCGCACAGCCTGGCAGTGTACGAGTTCACCCGGCAAGCGGTTTTCCCTCGCTCGGCTGCACCGCCAGATGCCGCCTCAGGAACGCCACCTCAGCTGCGACGACCTCCTCGTGCGCGTCCAGGAACGGCGCATAGTGCCCGCCCGGCACTCGCAGGAGTTCCCCGCGAGGGGCCACCCCGGCTGCGCGCACAGCGGGAGCGGCCAGCGCGGACTGATCCCCGTCGCAGGCCACGATCAGCAGCGGGCACCTCACCTGCGCGGCGAACCGTCCGGGCCGGTACAACCCGGCCCGCAGCGTGGACCGGGCGGCGACCACCTGCTGCCAGTCCGGGTACTCCCCGTCCGGGTCGATCGCGCCGGTGCCGTCCAGCGAATCCGGAGTCGACAGCAGCGCGACGATTCCTCGCGGGCCGGAGGTCGGCACCAGCAACGGTGCACGTCCGACCAGCCCGCCGAGCGCATCGAGCACGCCTCGGGCGGTGAGCCTGAGCATCGCGAGCGGGGTGGTGAACCGCATCGCGTTGCGGGTGGCCGCCTGGCCGTCGAGATTCGGCGACTGGGCGATCGCGGCCGCGACCCCGGGCTCCTGCGCGGCGACCTGCACGATGTAGCCGCCGGGCAGCGAGAAACTCCAGATCGCGATCTTCCCGGCGTCCACGCCCGGCAGCGTGCGGGCGAAGGCGAGGGCCGCGCGCCAGTCGGCCACCTGGTCCTTGATCGTCGCCACGCCGCGCGGCCGGCCGCCGCTGCCGCCCAGCCTGCGGTAATCGAACGCCAAGACGCTGAACCCGGCCTCGTGGAACCGGCGCGCGAACCGGTCCGTGCCCGGCTCCTTCGGCATGGCGAAACCGCTGGTCATAATGACGCACGCGCCGTTGCTGCCCGGATAGTGCCATGCGGCGCACTCGACGCCGTTGCTGGTGAATCTGAGTTCCCGTCGCTCTTCCCCGTACCCGTTCATCTCTGTCTGCCTCCCAGCGGGTCCGCGACCCTCACCAAAAGTGAACCACGTGGCTCACTTTTTCGCCACAGCGGGGGCCCGGTATCCGGCTACTCGTCCGCGGCCTCCTCCCGTTCCAGGGCGCGGACCAGCGCCGCGAACCCGGCCTCGGCCCCGGCCGGATCGTCGCCGCTGGTCATCCAGTCGATCAGGAACCCGCGCAGCGCCGCGAGCACCAGCTCGGCCACCTGCACCTTGCGCTGCTCCGACCACCCCGGCGGGCAGATCGACACCAGTGACGGCAGGTATTGCTTCGACGCGTCCCGCCCGAGCGCCGCGTACCGGCCCGGGTCGTACATCGACAGCCCGATCGCCTGGTCCAGCACCCGCCGCTCGCCGGTGCCCTCGGCCAGCAGGATCGGCCACACCGCGCGCACCCGCTCGGCCAGCGGCCGCCCGGCCGGTCCGGCCGCGGCCGCGGCCATCGCCCGGTCGATCCGCCGCCCGCGCAGCCGGAAGATCGCCCGGGTGAGCAGGTCCTCCGGGCCGTCGAAGTAGTACAGCAGCACCTTGTGCGTCGTCCCGGCCGCCCGCGCCGCCCGGCGCAGCGAGAAGTCCACCAGGCCGTTCACCGCCAGGTCGGCGCTGACCCGCTCCAGCAGCTCTTCCCGCCGCGCCTCGCCGCGCCGGGACCCGGTCGACCGCCGGTACCCGGCCCGTTCCTGCGGCGCGTCCGGCCCGGAGGCGTCCACCTCGGCAACATCCATGGTCAGACGTTAGCTCACGGCGCGAGCAGCTCCCGGAACACGTCGCCGAGCGGCGTCGGTTCGAGCCCGAGGAGCTTCGCGATCCGGCTGGAGTCGACCACGAAAGGATGGTGCGACATGTGCGCGGTCTCGGCCAGTTCGCCCCACAGCGGCAAGGTCAGCGACAGCAGCGCGACGTCCCGGTCGGTCATCGCCTCCAGCCGGGGAGCGGGGGCGCCGGCCGCCTGCGCGAGCAGCCCGGCCACCTCCCGGACGGTGGCGTTGGTGGCGGGCGCGTGCCAGGGCTGGCCGAAGGAGCGTTCGTCCCCGGCGACGGTGACCAGCACGCGGGCCGCGTCGCCGATCGAGGTGTACCCGGTCGGGGTGTCGAGCGCGGCCGGGACCAGGGCCAGCTGCCCGGACAGCACCGGGGCCTGGACGGTCAGCGAGAAGGACGAGACTGCGCCGGCCCCGAGGAACTGCCCGGACCGCACTTCGGTGACTCGCAGCCGTCCGGCGGCGTGCGCCTGCTCGGCTTCCTGCCACATCTGCGCCCTGACCAGCCCTTTCGGGCCGGTGGCCGCCAGCGGCAGGTCCTCGGTGACCGGACCGTCGACCAGGCCGTAGCCATACAGGTTGCCCAGCATGACGTAGTCCGCCCCGGCCCGCTCCGCTGCTCCGAGAATCGCCCGGAACAGCGGCGGAACAGTCTGCGGCCAGAGATGATAGGCGGGCGCCGCGCAGTTGAAAACTGTCACTGCACCCTGACTTGCTTCGGCCAACGCGGCACCGTCGGTCGCGTCGAGCGCGACTGTCTCAATCAGCTCATTCCCCGCCGGACCGGTACCGCGACGGCTGACCAGGCGGACCCGATCCCCTTGCTCGGCCAGCAATCGGGCGGTGGCAAGTCCCGTAGCACCAGCCCCGACAACAACACGCAACGACATGGCTCTCTCCAATCTTCAAGGCATCACCATCACTCGGGGGAACATCACGCACCCCGCGAGCGCTGCTCCCACTGTGCGGGTCGGACCGTGGCCCGTGACAGTGCCTTGACGGCCAAGCATCCGGAGGATCCAGCCATGTCCACGCTCCAGCACGACGTCGTCTTCATGGCCGTCGCACCGGTGATGACACACGACCTGTCGGTGGCCCAGTCGATGCTCGGCGAGGCCGGGCCATCCGGACGCCCGGCCTACCGGGTGCGCGTGGCGACGGCCGACCCGGGCCTGGTGGCCAGGCCCGCCCACCAGCCGCAATTCGTCCGGCTCGGCCCGTTCCGGCGCACCGACCGGTCCTTCGCCGCCACCCGGGCGTGGGCGCAGTCCCGCCTGGAGTCCCCGCTCGCCCTGGCCGACCTGGCCGCGCACGCCAGCGTCAGCGAGCGCACGTTCACCCGCCGGTTCCGCGAGGAGACCGGCCTGAGCCCGCAGCGGTGGCTGCTGCACCAGCGGATCGACGTCGCCCGCCAACTCCTGGAAACCACCGAACTGACCATGGACCGGATCGCGCAGCGCAGCGGACTGGGCGGCCCGGACTCGCTGCGCCGGCACTTCGTCGCCGCCCTGGGCGTGACCCCGAGCGGCTACCGGACCGGGTGGCGCGAAACCGGCCGGCCGGACCTGGAAACCGTCGCCCTTCCCTCGGCCGGTCCATCCTAACCTCCTGACAGGCTTCTTATTCATTCAACGGACAGCGGCCGCTACGGCACAGTCGGCCAAGCCGGGCCATGACTCGTTAAGCAGCAGGTAAAAGTACAGTCAGGACATTGCCACACCAAGCCATTGTCGGCATCTGAACACCCGCGAATACGGGGCGGCACAAGGCCGCCAGCGATATCCGATAACTGGTTTAGTCGCCGAAACAACCGGGGTATGGGGCGGGACGATGCTCTGGCGGCCGCCACCGCAGTAAGCTGCGAAAGTCCGAGGTTGTGCATGGCCGGATTCATGCTGCGGAGGTTCGTCAACTACCTCGCGCTGACCTTCATCGCCACCAGCCTCGCCTACTTCCTGGCCGCCGCGACCATGAACCCCGAGGCCAACTACCTGAACCGGCATCCGCGGCCCTCGCTGGCGGCCGTGGACCGCACACTCACCCGGTTCAACCTCAACCCGCACACCCCGATCCTGCTGCGCTACGGCCGCTGGCTCCAGGGCGTGGTGCTGCACGGCAACCTCGGCCAGACCTGGGAGGGCAGCTCCATCAACACCATGATGGCGCAGCGCTCCGTGGTCAGCCTGCGCCTGCTGATCGCGGGCAGCGTCCTGGGCACGCTCGCCGGCGTCGCGCTCGGCGCCTGGAACGCGGTGCGCCAGTACAAGGCCTCCGACCAGATCAGCACCTTCCTGTCCTACCTGGTCAACTCGATGACCGTCATCGTGATCGCCGTCCTGCTCGAACAGCTCGCGATCTGGCTCAACCACGCCGCCGGACAGAACATCGTCAACTTCACCGGCCCTTCGACACCCGGCCTGAACCAGGACCTGTGGCACACGATCCTGGACGACGCCAGCCACCAGCTGGTGCCCACGCTCACGCTCGTCCTGACCACCGCCGCGGTGGTCAGCCGATATCAGCGCAGTGTGATGCTCGACGTGCTGGCCAGCGACTTCGTCCGCACCGCCCGAGCCAAGGGCCTGCGCCGAAGAACCGCGCTGACCAGGCACGCGCTGCGCTGCGCGCTGATCCCCACGGCGACCCTGTTCGCCTACACGATGGTCACGATCCTGATCGGCGCGATCATCACCGAGAACATCTTCGGCTGGCACGGCATGGGCGAGTGGACCGACTCCTCGATCGGGCAGGGCGACATCAACTCGATCGCCGCGATCACCCTGTTCAGCGCGGTGCTCGTGCTGCTGGCCGGCCTGGTCTCGGACCTGCTGGTCTCGCTGCTGGACCCCCGGGTGCGGGTGAGCTGAGATGACGGACATCGGGCGGGTCCGGGAGGCGGCCGCAGCCACCGCCGGCGACCGGGTGGCCGGGCGCTGGCGGCTGGTCGGCCGGGCGTTCGTGCGCAGACCCACGGCGGTCGGCGGGCTCGCCGTCCTGGTCGTGCTGTTCCTGCTCGCCTACCTCGGCCCGCACCTGGATCAGTGGTCTTACGACCAGCCGGACTTCGACGCCTTCCTGTCCCCGCCCTCGTCGCTGCACTGGTTCGGCACCGACCAGATCGGCGACGACGTGTTCGCCCAGACCATGCGCGGGCTGCAGAAGTCCCTGGTGATCGGGCTGCTCGCCGGAGTGCTGGGCACGGCGATCGCGGCGCTGGTCGGGTCGGTCGCCGGGTACTTCGGCGGCTGGGCGGAGCGGACGATGCTCTGGCTGACCGACATGCTGCTGGTCGTCCCGGCGTTCCTGCTGATCGCGATCCTCTCGCCGCTCTACCAGGGCCACACCTGGCTGCTGTACGTCTTCCTGATCGCCGCGTTCAGCTGGATGATCACCGCCCGGATGGTCCGCGGGCTGACCCGCTCGGTCAGCGAGCGCGACTACGTCCGAGCCGCGCGTTACCTGGGCGTGCGGCCGCGCACGATCATCCAGCGGCACGTGCTGCCGAACATCGCCTCACTGCTGCTGATCGACGTCGCGATCGGCGTGAACGGCGCCGTGATGACCGAGACCTCGCTCTCCTTCCTCGGCTTCGGGATCCAGCCGCCGGACGTGTCGCTGGGCACGCTGCTGGCCGGCGGCCAACAGTCCGCGACCACCCAGCCGTGGCTGTTCTGGTTCGCCGCGGCGCTGCTGGTCGCCTTCTGCCTCGCGGTCAACTTCGTCGGCGACGGCCTGCGCGACGCCCTGGACCCCACCTCGGGAAGTGCCCGGTGAGCAGCCTGCTGGCCGTGCGCGGGCTGACCGTCTCGTTCCCGGCCGGCCGGGGCGCGGGCCGCGGCCGCCGGTCCGCGGCAGCCCGGACCGGGCCGGTCTACGCCGTGCGCGGACTGTCCTTCGAGGTCGCCAAGGGCGAGGTGCTCGGCATCGTCGGGGAGTCCGGCTCGGGCAAGTCGGTCGCCTCCACCGCGGTGATGGGCCTGCTGCCGGGCACCGCGACGGTCTCCGGCTCGGTCCGGTTCGACGGGGTGGAACTGCTCGGGCTCGGCGACCGGGAAATGTCCCGGCTGCGCGGCAACCGGATCTCGATGGTCTTCCAGGACCCGTTGTCCGCACTCACCCCGGTCTACTCGGTCGGCCGGCAGCTGGCCGAGGCGGTCCGCGTGCACCGGCCCGGCGTCTCGGACCGGGACGCCGCCCGGCGCGCGGTGGACCTGCTGGACCTGGTCGGCATCCCGCAGGCGGCCCAGCGGGCCAAGGCCTTCCCGCACGAGTTCTCCGGCGGCATGCGCCAGCGCGTGGTGATCGCGATGGCGATCGCCAACGACCCGGACCTGATCATCTGCGACGAACCGACCACGGCCCTGGACGTGACCGTCCAGGCGCAGATCCTGGACGTGCTCAAGACCGCGCGGCAGGAGACCGGCGCCGGCATCGTGATGATCTCGCACGACCTCGGGGTCATCGCCGGCCTGGCCGACCGGGCCTTGGTGATGTACGCGGGCCGGGCCGTGGAGAGCGCCGGCGTCGACGACATCTACCATCGCCCGCGGATGCCGTACACGATGGGCCTGCTCGGCTCCGTCCCCCGGGTCGACGCCGCAGGCCGGACGCCGCTGGTGCCGATCGACGGCAGCCCGCCGTCGCCGGCCGACCTGCCGCCGGGATGCCCGTTCGCCCCGCGCTGCCCGATGGCCACCGCGCAGTGCGACGAGTCAGAACCCGAACTCCTCCGGATCGGTTCGTCGTCCCGGTTCTCCGCGTGCCACTACGCCGCGCGGATCGAACAGGAGGACCTCTCGGTCACGGACGTCTTCCCCCTGCCCGAGATCCACGCCGCCGAGCAGGCCCGGACTCCGCGCGCGGACCGCGAGACAGTGCTCGAAGTCACCGGCCTGGTCAAACACCACCCGCTGCTGCGCGGGGCGGTCTTCCGGCGGCAGGTCGGCACAGTGCACGCCGTGGACGGGATCGACTTCGACGTCAAGGCCGCGGAGACCCTCGCCATCGTCGGCGAGTCCGGGTGCGGCAAGACCACCGCACTGCTGGAGATCCTCAACCTGGCGACGCCGCAGGCCGGCCGGATCCTGGTGCACGGCCAGGACACCGCCACGCTCACCGCGGCGCAGCGGCAGGCGTTGCGGCGGGACGTGCAGATCGTGTTCCAGGACCCGATGGCCTCGCTCGACCCGCGGATGCCGGTCGGCGCCATCGTGGCCGAGCCGCTGACCGCGCACGCGGTCGCGCGGGAGAAGATCGGGCCGCGGGTGCGCGAACTGCTGCGCCTGGTCGGCCTGGATCCCGAGGACGGCGCCCGTTATCCGCAGCACTTCTCCGGCGGGCAGCGGCAGCGGATCGCGATCGCCCGGGCGCTGGCGCTGGAGCCGAAGCTGCTGGTGCTGGACGAACCGGTGTCAGCCCTCGACGTCTCGATCCAGGCCGGGGTGATCAACCTGCTGGAGGACCTCAAGGGCCGGCTGGGCCTGTCCTACCTGTTCGTCGCGCACGATCTGGCCGTGGTCCGGCACATCGCCGACCGGGTCGCCGTGATGTACCTGGGCAAGATCGTGGAGTCCGGCGGCGGCGACGAGCTGTTCCGGGCGCCGCAGCACCCGTACACCCGGGCGCTGCTGTCCGCGATCCCGATCCCGGACCCGGCCCGGGAACGCGGCCGGGAACGGATCCTGCTGCACGGGGACCTGCCGAGCCCGGCCGCCCCGCCGTCCGGCTGCCGGTTCCGGACCCGATGTCAGCTCGCAGCGACATTCGGCGAGCAGGACCGGGCCCGGTGCGCCGCCGAGGTCCCGCGGCTGTCCGGCGCGGACCGGCAGGTCGCCTGCCACTTCCCCGAGCGCCAGTCCGGCTGAACACCCGACCGCCGACCGCCGGACCGGTTCGGCAGAACCCGTACAACCCTTCACGGCCGCGGGCCACGACGCCCGCGGTCGCCTGCACTCCCCCACCCCGAGGAGCCTTGATGAGAGTCAAGAGCACGACGGCGAGCATCATCGCCGTGTCCGTCACGTTCGCGTTCCTGGCGACCGGATGCAGCAGCAGCAGTTCCGGCCACACGTCCGGGAAGGCCGCGCCGGCGCCGGCCCTGCCGGCTTCCGACACCAACGCCGTGCCGTACGCGCAGCTGAAGTCCGGCGGGACGCTGCGCCTGGCGATCGGCGACTATCCGAGCCAGTACAACTTCAACCAGACCGACGGCACCACCACCTCCATCTCGGCGATCATGAGCGCCCTGATGCCGACGCCGTTCCTGACCGACGCGACCGGCACTGCGTACAACGACCCGGCCTACGTCTCCGGCTACCAGGTGACCCAGGCGTCCGGGGCGAAGCCGCAGGTGATCGAGCTGCACCTGAATCCGCAGGCGCACTGGTCCGACGGCACCCCGATCACCGCGAACGACTACATCACCCAGTGGCAGGCGACGAACGGGACCAACACGGCGTTCGACCCCTCGGGCACGACCGGCGCCAACGACATCAAGAGCGTGACGCAGGGTTCGAGCCCTTATGACGTGGTCTATACCTTCTCCACGCCCTTCGGCGAATGGGCCTCCCTGTTCGGGATCATCTACCCGGCCAAGTACAACGCCTCGCCGACCGAGTTCGACAAGGGGTACCTGAACGCGATCCCGGTCACCGGCGGCCCGTTCAAACTCAGTGCCCTGAACACCAGCGGACAGACCGTGACCGTCGTGCGCGACCCCTCGTTCTGGTGGCGGCCGGCCAAGCTCGACTCGATCGTGTTCGAGACCCTGTCGAACACCGCGGCGGTCCAGGCCCTGGCCAACGGCGAGATCGACGACGTGGAGGTGACCGACGTGGCCCAGTACGACGAAGTCAAGAACACGCCCGGGATCGCCGCGCGCAAGGCGATCAGCGCCCTGTGGCCCGCGCTGATGTTCAACGCGAAGGACCCGCTGCTGACCGACTCCCGGGTCCGGGACGCCCTGCAGGAGGCCGTGAACCGGCCGGCGATCATCAGTTCCCAGATGAAGGGCCTGCCCGTCCCGACCGTGCCGCCGCTCGGCAACCACGTCCTGCTGCCCTCCCAGGTCGGCTACGCGGACGACGCGGGCCAGTACGGCCAGTACAGCCCGGCGAACGCCGAGAAGCTGCTGACCGCGGCCGGCTGGGTGCCCGGCTCCGGCGGGATCCGGGCCAAGGACGGCAAACAGCTGGCCCTGACCATTCTGCTCCAGCAGGGCGACACCGTCGGTTCGGGCGTCGGCCAGCTCCTACAGGTGATGTACCAGCAGGTGGGCGTGAAGATCACGCTGAAGACCATCGACGCCAGCGACTACTTCGACGACTACGTGACCAAGGGGAACTTCCAGATCGGCCTGTGGGAGTGGGACGACTCGCCGTACCCGATCTCCGGCAGCGAACCGGTCTACCAGCAGCCGCAGGGCACGAACCTGTTCCAGAACTTCGGCGCGATCGGCTCCCCGCAGATCGACGCGCTGTTCACCAAGGCCCTGGTCACCACGAACATCGAGCAGTCGCACAAGCTCGCCGACCAGGCCGACGCGCTGATCTGGCAGGAGGGCCACAGCCTGCCGCTGTTCGTCGAGCCGGACATCGAGATGCAGAAGGCGACCCTGGCCAACTGGGGAGCGTTCGGCCTCGAACTGCCCGACTACACCGAGGTCGGGTTCACGTCCTGACCTGGTAGCAGTGGTCTGATCTAGGCCTGATATCGACCCTGATTTCGACCCTGTCTCGGCGTGGTGCCCGGTTCCGGCAGGAAGAACCGGCCGGGCGCTACGCCGACATCAGTGCGCTGACCTCCTCGGGGTTTCCGTAGTCGCGTGCCGAGGCGATCAGGCCGTTCTCGACCCGCATGACGGCGATGTAGTTGAGGGCGAACGGGTTCCCGGTCGCAGTGACCTGACCGTTGATCCGGTATTCGACGATCAGCACGGCCGGATCGGTGGTCTCGTGCACGGTCACGTTCTCAACCGAGGTGAAATCCCACCGCCCGGCGGCCGCGTTCATCCGCTCCCGCAGGGTCTCCCGGCCCCTGGTCACGCCGGGCACGCCGCCGGGGGCGAACGGGATCTCGATCACCGCGTCCGGCGCGTAGAGTTCGGCCAGCTCATCTCGGCTGCCCTGCACCGCCGTATGCAGGAACAGGTCGACGGTCTCGCGCGCAGTGCGGGCTGATGCGAACATGATGATCTCCTGAACCCAAGCTGAAGAGGGAAAACCCGTGGTGGGGAGGGGGATACAATCGGAACGACCGCCCCGCTCAACTATACGGAACGTGCGCCCCGCTTGTCTACAGGATGCGAGCCCCTCCCCTTGACCACCCCGCCCGGCTCCGCGCCGCCCGCCGCATCCGACCCGGCATCAGCCCTCGCGCCCGCGCCCGCCCGTCCGCTGCGAGCCGACGCCCGCCGCAACCGCGCCAAAGTCCTGGAAGCGGCCCGCGAGGTCTTCGCCGCCGAGGGCCTGGCCGTGCCGCTGGACGAGATCGCCCGGCGCGCGGGCGTCGGCGCGGGCACGGTGTACCGTCACTTCCCCACCAAAGAAGCCCTCTTCGAAGCCGTGGTGGTCGACCGCCTCGAGGCCCTGGCTGCGGACGGTCAGGCGCGCCTGGCCGCCCCGGACCCCGGCCCGGCGTTCTTCGAGTACTTCACCCGTCTGGTCCTGGACGCCGGCGAGAAGGCCGACCTGGCCGACCTGCTCGCCAGTTCCGGCGTCGCCCTGCAGGAGTCGACCCTGGCCGCCGGTGCCCGGATGAAGGACGTTCTGCACGCCCTGCTCACCCGCGCGCAGCAATCCGGCGCGGTACGAGCGGACGTCACGGCCGACGACCTGCACTCGCTCGCCGTCGGCGCCATCGCCGCCGAGCAGCGCAACGTCACCATGGGCAACCCCACCCCGCCCGGCCACCTGGTCCGGATCATCTGCGACGGCCTGGCCGCGCGGTCGTAGATCTGCGCCTACCGGCAGCCCGCTCCTCGTTCTGCGGATCTTCCGTCCGGCGCAGCCCAGACCGGCCGACCGACGAACTCAGCCCTCAGAATTCTCCGCCTCGATCTCGTCGGCCGGACCGGGCGCATCCACCGACTTGGGATTAGGCTCCTGATATCCGGCCCGGGCGAGGGGCGGCGCGTACAGCATGGCGAGCGGCTCGGGCCCGGCGTACCGGCGGCAGGCGCACTGATGCCAGGAGACCTCGGCCGCCGGCTCCTCGCCGTCCCCGCCGCCACCGCCATTCGCCTCCCGCTTGACCTCCGCATAACACCGGCCGTCGTGCAGGTCGTGATACGCCAGGTGATGCCCGCACCCGCACACCGGCTCGGGCCCGTCGGCCAGCCGGGCGCGCTCGTCCCGCCGATCCGTGCCCAGACGCTTGACCCGGTCCCAAGCCCCACCCGCGACCAACCCGCCGGCGATGATGATCGCCGCGATGTCCACCCCCGACATCATGCCTGGCGTCTCCTGACTTCGATTCCCCGACCAGCTGACGGAACTCGACGATAGCCCGGCCGACCCGCGCCGACAACACCCCGGGAACGAACCGCACCACCCACTCGTCGTGCACCACAGAGGCGGGGTAACGGATCATCGTGAGCAAGGGGGGCGGGTCGCACGTGCGGGTCATCATCGTGGGGGCCGGGC
The DNA here is from genome assembly GCA_035943635.1 of Actinocrinis sp. Classification (GTDB taxonomy): domain Bacteria; phylum Actinomycetota; class Actinomycetes; order Streptomycetales; family Catenulisporaceae; genus DASZBX01. The sequence goes on from DASZBX010000018.1 coordinate 18,137, forward strand.
TGGGCGGACCGTGCCCGGCTCAGGGGCTCGTGAAATCAGGCATCGAAGTCGCCGTCTACGAACGCGACGCCCGGTCGTCCGCCCGCAGCCAGGGCTACCGTCTCCACATCGACGGACGCGGCGCGCAGGCCCTGCACGAGTGCCTTCCCGCCGACCTCTACGAGCTGTTCATCGCCACCACCGGGCAGCCGAGCCGCCAACTGACCGTCATGACCAAGTCGCTCAAACCCTTGCACACCCAGCACTTCACAGACCCGAACCCCACCGCGGCAGCACCAAAAACCGACTCCCCGAACTCCGTGAACACCTCCGTAGACCGGTCCATCCTGCGCAGAATCCTCTACTGCGGCCTGTCCGACAGCGTGTCGTTCGACCGGGAATTCGACCGTTATCAGCAGCTTGACGACGGCCGGGTCCGGGCGCATTTCACCGACGGCAGCCAGGACACCTGTGACGTCCTGGTCGCCGCGGACGGCGTGAGCTCCAGGATCCGAAGCCAGTACCTGCCCCAGGCCCAAGTCCGCGGCACCGGCGAACGCGTCCTCTACGGCCGCACGTCCCTCACCGACGATGTCCGAGCCCGCATTCCCCTCCAGCTGAGTCTCGGGTTTGCCTAGCCGCCTCGGCCACCGACCGCCGCTCGAACACCACCGGCCGAATCAGCACCCTCCTCGGCCGCTTGCGCCGCAACCACTGACCCTCAGACCTCAGATTCCGCAACCACCTCCGACGCCGCCCCCGCAAACCCCCGGTCCACGATCGCCTTCCGCAACGCCGACAACAGCTCCGGCTGACTCGACCCACGCCGCACCGCCGCCGCGATCCGGCGATGCGGCGGATTCTCCTCGATCCGCAGCGCCCGCACCGAATCCGGCAGTCGCAACGGCAACCCCAACTCGGGTATCACCGTCACCCCCAATCCGGCCTCGACCATACTCACCGACGCCGAAAAGTCGGTCGTGTAATGATCCGCGCGCGGCTGGAATCCGGCCGCAGCGCACGCCCCCGCGACGATCTCATGGCACGAAGTCCACGTCCGCGACAGCACCCACGGCTCCTCGGCCAGATCCGCCAACCGGCCCACCACCCCGGCCGCCGCGAGCGGGTGGTCCGCCGGAACCACCGCCTGGTACCGGTCGTCGAGCAACGGTTCCAGATGAAGCCGACGGTCGGCCAGCAGCGGCCGGTTGGGCGCGATCATCACCACGGCCAGGTCCACGTCCCGGTCCAGCAGCAGCGCGATCGACTCCTCGGACTCCGCCTCCTCGATCTCCACCCGCCACCCTGCCTCGTCCCGGCCCAGCATCGCCACCGTGGCCGCGACGAACCCGGAGATGGCGGTAGAGAAGGACGCGATCCGCATCCGCGCGACGGCGCCCTGCCGGAACTCGCGTAGGTCCGACTCCACGTGCTCGTACCGTTCCATGATCGCGTCGGCGTGGTCGAGCAGGATCTTCGCCGGCTGGGTCAGCAGGACCCGGCGGCCGTGCGGTTCCAGCAGAGTGCAGCCGGTGCTCTTGGCCAGCGCAGTCAGCTGCTGCGAGACCGCCGAGGGGGTCAGGTGCAACGCGCTCGCGGCGGCGGTCACCGTCCCGTGGTCGGCCAGCGCCCGGAGCGTCTTGAGATGCCGCGGATCGATCATTAAGCACCCCTGCACGTTATCGCTAAGAACTATTCGATGGACCTTAACAGTCTAGGCGGATTAGCTGGACGCATGGCAACCCGTACCGTGCTCCCCCGTCGCGACCTCACCCTGCTGCTGCTCGTCATCGTGACCTGGGGGGTGAACTTCGCCGTCCTGGACGTGGGACTGAACGGCTTCCCGCCGCTGCTCTTCGCCGCGCTGCGCTTCGCCCTGGTCGGCTCGTGCGCCCTGGTCGTGCCCCGGCCGAAGGTCAAGGCACGCTGGGTGCTCGCGGTCGGCACGTTCACCATCCTGGGCCAGTACTCGCTGCTGTACCTGGCGATGGCGGCCGGGATGCCCTCGGGCCTGGCCTCGCTGCTCTCCCAGGCCCAGGCCATGTTCACCATCCTGTTCGCCGCGATCGCCCTGCGCGAGCGGCCGGGCCTGCGGCAGCTGTCCGGGATGGCGGTCGGCGCCGGCGGCCTGGCCCTGGTCGGGCTGGCCATCGGCGGCTCGGTCCGGCTGGTCGCGCTGCTCCTGATGCTCGGCTCCGCGGCCACCTGGGCGGCCGGGAACGTCAGCACCCGGTTCGCCAAGCCGGACAACGGCCTGCGGATGGTCGTGTGGTCCTCGCTGGTCGCGCCGCTGCCGCTGCTCGCGCTGTCCCTGACCACCGAGGGCGTGAGCCGTGACGCGCACGCCCTGGCCCACGCGAGCATCGGCTCATGGGTGGCGCTGGCCTACACGGTCGGCTTCTCCACCCTCATGGCCATGACCATCTACACCATGCTGCTCGGCAAGTACCCGGCCGACCGGATCGTCCCGTTCAACCTGGCCATACCGGTGGTCGGCCTGGTCGCCGGGTACCTGTTCATGGGCGAGTCGGTCACCGCGATGACGATGCTCGGCGCCGCCGTCGTGCTGGTCGGGCTGGCGCTCGTGGTCGTCAAGCCGCGCGACCCGCGCGCTTCGGCCCGGGCTTCGACCCCGCGGCCGGATCCGCCGTGGACCTGGTCGGCGATCCCGGGCAGCTGCAACACTTCCGGCGACTGAGCGGCGCCTTCGCCGAAGCCGTCGGCAAGCCCGAATCAGCCCTGGATCAACTCTGACTCAGACCTCTGCAGCATCTTCGACCGCGAGGTCAGGGGCCACCACGACCACGCTCCCGTCCGCACGCCGCCGCACCGAGCGCACGCCCGGCAGTGCGGCCATCACCATGAGCGGGCCGGCGGTCAGCACCGCGGCGATCAGCAGCGTCGTGCGCACCCCGAGCGCCTGCGCCATCGGCGCCGCGGCGGCATATCCGGCCGGGGTGGCGATCAGGGAGACCGTCCAGTCCAGCGACGTGATCCGGGCCAGGATCTCCCGGGGGAACAGTTGCTGCTGCGCGGCCGACCAGATCTCATTGGTCAGCGAGATCTGTCCGAAGGCCACCGCGAGCCCGATGCCGATGTAGGGCACCGGGACCACGAAAGCGGTCAGCACCACGGGAATCGCGCCGATCACCGACAGCAGGTCGCTGACCGCCATCGGCCGCCGCGGCCGGTAGCGCAACGCGAGCACCCCGCCCACGATGGACCCGACCGAGCCGCACACCATGATCGCCGCCCAACTCGTGGCCCCGCCGTGGCCCTCCTGCATCACCACCGGCCCGAGCACGAAGAAGCACGCCAGAGCAAAGTTCGCGCTCCCGTACGCGAGCAGGTTCGCCAGATACCAGCGCCGCGCCGCCAACGCGCGCCAGCCGCCGACCAGATCGGCCCGGAAACGCCCCGGCACCGCCTTCGGATGCGCGGTCACCTGCACCCGGGCGATCATCGTGAAACTCACCACGAAACTGACCGCGTCGATCAGGATCGCGATGCCGGGACTGGAGATCGCCAGCAGCGCCCCGGCCGCGGCCGGTCCCAGCACGGACGCGCTGCTGTTGCTCAGCCCGAGCATCGCGTTCGCCGGCTGCAGTCGTTCGGTGCCGACCAGGTCGGGCACCAGCGCGCTGGCTGCTGGGACGAAGAAGGCCCAGGCCATCCCGGCGATCGTGTAGACGAGCGCGAACTGCCAGACCGCCGCGTGGTGTGTGAAGACCATGACTGCGAGCAGTCCGTAGCACACGGCCTGGATCGCGTCGGTGGCCATCAGCACCAGGCGGCGCGGCAACCGGTCCGACCACACCCCGCCGACCGGGAGCATCAGCACCTGGCCGACGGATCCGCAGGTGAGCACTTCGCCGACGTTCGCCGCGGTGCCGCCGGCGCGCAGGATGGCGAAGACCACGGTGACCGGGATCAGGGCGTCGCCGACCGCTGAGACGGTGCGCGCGGTCCAGAGCAGGCGGTAGGGCCGTTCCCGAAGCGGGCTGAGCGAATCGGGCAGGCGCACCGGGTTCTCCGTCTCTCCTCGACGCGGCCCGCCGCCGCGCGGACCCGGACCCGGACCCGCGGACGGACGGGCACCGTAATCAGAACCCTAATACGCGGCGCCCGGTGCGCCAACCCGGTTTCGCGGTGGGCCTACCCGGCCGCGCGGGCCAGGACCGCTTCGCGCAGCCCGGCGACGTCCACGTCCAGCGCGTTCAGGACACTGATTCCCCTGCTCTCGGTCACGGCCAGCAGTCCCAGCAGCAGGTGCTCGGTGTCCGGGCCCGGCCGGCCCAGGGCCTGCGCCTCGGCCAGGCTCAGTTCCAGCGACTTCTTCGCGTGCGCGGTGTACGCCGGGCGCGGGTAGACGAACGCGCCGGACCCGAACGAGGCGTCGGCCTCGCGCTGGATCGCGGCCACGTCGATCCCGATCGAGGACAGGGCCTGCTTGGCCGAGTCGCCCCCGGTGGCCGGGATCCCGGCCTCGGCCAGCTGCCGGACCGTCTCGTCCCGCAGCCGGCCGAGCTCCACGCCGCGTTCGCGCAGCACCTCGCCCGCCGTGCCGGCCGTCGCGGCCAGCCCGATCAGCTGGTGCTCGGTGCCGATGAAGTCGTGGCCCAGGGCCAGCGCGGCGTCCTGGGACGCGACCACGGCCCGCTTGGCCAGTTCGGTGAACAGGTCGAACATCGTCATTCCTCCTTGCCGACGGCTTTGCGCCGGGATGCGTGCTTTTCGTGTACTGACTGTCGGCTGACCTGCAGCGCGGTCGCGATGCTCTGCCAGGTCCAGCCCTGGTCGCGCGCGTTGTCCACGTGCAGCCGCTCCAGTTCCTCCAGCAGCCGGCGCAGCGCGACGACCGCTTCCAGGCCCACCGCGGGGTCCTTGTTCGTGACTTGGCCGGCCAGCGAGGCCGGTGTTTCCTCAGTCGGCATGCTGTCAGGATATCCTGACAGCAATTCCTGTCAAGGAAACCTGACACCGGCTCCGGCCGCAGTCGGCCGCCTTTCTTCGCGATTCCCCTTGAAGTCCGGCCCCGACGCAATACGCTGTTAACCGGGGAGACACCTCAGCACCTGTCGACGGAACCTGACATCCCGGATGCGCCCACACCACGACCGAGGAGCCCGATGTCATACCTGGACAACGTATTCAGCTGGGCGGCGACACGTTACGAGAAAGGCCTCAAGGCCGATCTTTACGCGTTGCTCACAGCCGGCGACCAGCCCGTTCCGGCTGCCGCAGGCTACGGCACCGGCAACGGGACCCTGCAGTACGTCCCCGAGGAGGCGCAACCGGCCGGCCTCGGCGGTACGAAACAGACCGCTTACTTCGAGGGGGTCATGTCGATGACCCTGGCCGCCGACGGCACGACGCACCCCCTGCGGGTGCGGATCCAGCCGCCGGGCGCGCCCGCGAACACCCCCGACCGGCCCGCCGCGCCGCCCGCCCACCGCGGCCCGGGCCACTACACCCTGTCCATCCACGCCGATCCGCCCGGCCCGCCCGTGCTCACCGCCGAGGGCAGCCCCGGCGGCACCGATCCGGGCCCGGTCCCGGCCGGCCCGCCCGACGGCTCCCCCGACCACGGCGGCCCCGCGCCGTACGGAACCCTCACCATCCTCGGCTCCGGCAGCGGCCGCACCCGCCAGCCCGGCGCCGACGGCTCAGCCCACGACGACGCCCTGGCCGTCACGCTCCGCCTGAGCCCCTCCGCGCCCATGTTCGGCTGAGCACGCAGAAAATCCCGCCCGCTCCGGGCCGCGGCTCTTTGTCGAACCGCGACCCGGAGCAGGCGGGATCTCCTTACCCGGCAACCGTTTCCGGCCGCCGCGCCTACACCCGGTCGAGAACGGCGATCTCCTCCGGGGTGAGCACCCGGGAGCGGATCAGGAACCGCATTCCCTCGGGCGCCTCCAGCGAGAAGCCGCCGCCGCGGCCCGGCACCACGTCCACGGTCAGGTGGGTGTGCCGCCAGGTCTCGAACTGCGCCGTGGACATCCAGAACGTGACCGGTTCCGGCACGCCGTCGATCTGCAACGCGGCCAACTGGATGTCGGACGAACCGGTACGGAACTCGCCTTCGACGTAACACATCGGCGAACTGCCGTCGCAACAGCCGCCGGACTGATGGAACATCAGCGGCCCGTTGGCCTTGTACAGGGTCCGCAGCAGGTCGGCGGCCGCGTCGGTGACGTCTACTCTGGACACTTCGGGTACGCTCCCACTCCCGCTCTCGTTCCCGCTCATGGTCTAGAAGAACCCGAGCTTCTTGGGCGAGTAGCTGACCAGCAGGTTCTTGGTCTGCTGGTAGTGGTCAAGCATCATCTTGTGATTCTCCCGGCCGATGCCCGAGCCCTTGTAGCCGCCGAACGCCGCGTGCGCCGGGTAGGCGTGGTAGCAGTTCGTCCAGACCCGGCCGGCCTGGATCGCCCGGCCGGCCCGGTAGGCGGTGTTCGCGTCCCGGGTCCACACGCCCGCGCCGAGGCCGTAGAGCGTGTCATTGGCGATCTTGATTGCGTCGTCGAAGTCGGCGAACGAGGCCACCGACACCACCGGGCCGAAGATCTCCTCCTGGAAGATCCGCATCGAGTTGTTGCCCTGGAAGATGGTCGGCTGCACGTAGTACCCGCCGGCCAGCTCCCCGGGCAGCTCGGACCGGGCGCCGCCGGTGAGGATCTTGGCGCCCTCCTTCTGGCCGATGTCCAGGTAGGACAGGATCTTCTCCAGCTGGTCGTTCGAGGCCTGCGCGCCGATCATGGTGGAAAGGTCCAGCGGGTGGCCCTGCACGATCTTCTGCGTCCGCTCGACCGCGGCGTCCAGGAAGTCGTGGTAGTGGCCCTGCTGGATCAGCGCCCGGGACGGGCAGGTGCACACCTCGCCCTGGTTCAGCGCGAACATGGTGAAGCCTTCCAGGGCCTTGTCCAGGAAGTCGTCGTTCGCCGCGCTGACGTCGTCGAAGAACAGGTTCGGGCTCTTGCCGCCGAGCTCCAGGGTGACCGGCTTGATGTTCTCGCTGGCGTACTGCATGATCAGCCGGCCGGTGGTGGTCTCGCCGGTGAACGCGACCTTGGCCACCCGGGCGCTGGACGCCAGCGGCTTGCCCGCCTCGATGCCGAACCCGTTGACGATGTTCACCACGCCCGGCGGCAGCAGGTCCGCGATCAGGCTCATCAGGAAGTGGATCGAGGCCGGGGTCTGCTCGGCCGGCTTGATCACCACCGCGTTGCCGGCCGCCAGGGCCGGGGCCAGTTTCCAGGTCGCCATCAGGATCGGGAAGTTCCACGGGATGATCTGCGCGACCACGCCCAGCGGCTCGTGGAAGTGGTACGCGACCGTGTCGTCGTCGATCTCGGACAGCGAGCCCTCCTGGGCCCGGGCCGCGCCGGCGAAGTAGCGGAAGTGGTCGATCGCCAGCGGGATGTCCGCGGCCATGGTCTCCCGGATCGGCTTGCCGTTCTCCCAGGTCTCGGCGACCGCGAGGGCTTCGAGGTTGGCCTCCATCCGGTCGGCGATCTTGTTGAGCACGTTGGCGCGCTCGCCGGCCGAGGTCCGCCCCCACGCGGGCGCGGCGCCGTGCGCGGCGTCCAGCGCGCGCTCGACGTCCTCGGCCGTGCCGCGGGCGATCTCGCAGAACGTCTCCCCGGTCACCGGGGTCGGGTTGTCGAAGTAGCGCCCGAGCGCGGGAGCGACGAACTCCCCGCCGATCCAGTGGTCGTAGCGGGGCAGGTAGTCCATCTTGGCGCCGGAGGTGCCGGGCGCCGCGAAATCGGTCATGGAAGTGACCTCCATCGTCTGCCAGCCGTCCCTCGTTGGACGGCTGGTGGTGACGCGACGCTAGCGGCGCGGACGTTGCATGAATGTTGCGTTCCGCGACAGCGAGGGGGAAAGCGGGGGCGAGGGCGACAGCCCGTACTCGTCCCGCAGCCGCTGCGTCCGGGACGCGGCCACCACCCGGTGCGCCGAGAGCGCCGGGGCGATCCGGAACAGGTGCTCCCAGACCTGCAGGTCCTCGAACCCGGCCCGGTCGGCCCAGCTGCGCACCAGGTCGGCGTCACAACTGGTGAGTACTGCGGAGCGTAGTTGGGTGTCCAACCACTCCCGCTGCCGCACCACGCCCGGCGCTTCTGAGGTCGGGAGTAGCGGGCCGCCGTACGCAGCCAACGCACCAGCCACATTCTTGTCCCGCAGCGCGGCGGCGACCTCCAGGAAGTCCGCGGCGACGGGCCCGTCCAGGCGGTAGGGGCGGGAGGCGAGCAGGTCCCCGACCACGCGCCGGAGGCGGGTCATCTCGACTCGAAGGGTGGTCGGGTTGGCCAGGTCGTCGTAGAGCGTGGCGGCGAGCTGGTCACCGGTCATGCCGTCCGGCCGTAGTGCCAGCATGATCAGGATCTCGGTGTGCCGCCGATGCAACCGGATCGCCCGCCCGGCCGACTGGCACACGCCTTCTACCCGGCCGAGCGCGTCCAGCCGGAACACCGGTCGGGTGCGGGGCAGCCACAGCCCGGGCGCTCGGACTGAGCCCGAGGCCGTTCTCAAGCCCAGACCCGCAGCTGAAGCCCCAACTCCCGCCGCGGCTCCCGACACCGGTCCCATTCCCGAGTTGCGAGCCAACTCGTTCTCAGCCGCCATCGCAGCCGCCCGCACCAGTCCCAGGCTCAACGGGTTGGCGACGCTGTCGCCACCGGTGATGTCGATGGCGCCGAGCACCTCGCCGGTGGCCGGATCGTGAATCGGCGCGGCCGCACACGTCCAGGCCTGCACCGAGGGCAGGAAATGCTCGGTCGCGAAGATCTGCACTTCATGGTCCAACGCGAGCGCGGTACCAGGCGCGTTGGTACCCGCATGCGCTTCGTCCCACCACGCTCCCGGCACGAAGTTCATCTTCTCGGCCTGCGCCCGCGCACTGCGGTGCCCCTCCACCCACATCAGCCGCCCGGCCGCGTCGGACACGGCCATCACGTGGTCGCCGTCGTCCGCAGCAGTACCGACCAACCGCCGCAGCACCCCGATGACCTGCGCAAGCGGATGCGCGGCGCGGTACGCGAGCAGGTCGTCGTCGGCGATCATGATGGGCGGGGCGTCGTCCAGGAGCACGTGTGCGTCACTGGACCGGGACCACGAATCGGCCACCACCCCGCGCACCTCCCGGCCCAGGCCGGCCAGCGTGTGGGTGGAGACGAACACCGAGTGGGCGCTGCCGATCTCACGGGCCCGTTTCCCCGGGTCCGTGCCGACCTCAGCGAGCCACGTGTTGGTCATCAGCTCCCGCCCGACGAAGGTGTTGACGTCATTGTGACCACGTTTCCGAACAGCACGCAATGACGGCGCCCGTCACAATCTGGGCGGCCGCCGGCGCGAAGATGGCGCGGAACTGCCGGAAAGGGAACCCGGCTGCGTCAGGACGCGGTCTGCAGGTCCTTGTACTCCGGATGCCGCACCAACCAGCCAGCGACGAACGGGCAACTCGCCCGCACCTTCACCCCGCGCGCACGCGCATCATCGAGCGCCACCCGCGCGAGCGCACCGCCGACTCCTTGGCCTTCGAAGGCCGGTTCGACCTGGGTGTGCGGGTAGATGACCAGGTCGTCGCTGCGTATGTATTCCAGGAAGCCGGCTAGGGTGCCGTCTGAGGTGTGGGCTTCGAACCGGTTGCTGTTTTCGGCGTCGGTGACGGTGATGTCGTTGGTCTCGCCAGTCACGTGTGTTGGGTCCTCCCTGTAGTGGACGAAGTGGAGCGGACGAACTTCAGCGGACAAACTGAAGTGGACGAACTGCGTACTTCCAGCATCGCCGCACCCACAAACCACCGCAACGCGGCCCAGCCGATCAACGACTGCTAGCGATCTGCGACCAGGCCATACAACGCCGCAGATGCACCAGTAGCCAGAGCCCAATAGCGGTCGCCGTACGACCAGTGCCACCATTCGGTCGGGTAGTTCACGAACCCGGCCTCTCCCATAGCAGCGCACAGTACCGCCCGATTATGCCGAGCCTCAGCCGACAGGTCCGGGAACCCGGTGTAGCACGCCCCGGCCGACTCCTCTGGGCTGGCGTTGATCCGAGTACCGAAGTCCAGTTCCTCGCCGTCCTCGGTACACAAGGTCAGGTCCACGGCGCCGCCCACACTGTGCGGCGCGATCTCTGGCGGGCTGACGTATCTGCTCGCCGCCATTCGCAACTGCTGCGCATCCCAGTCTGGGTGCTCGACTCGCAGCTCGGTTTCGTACTCGTCGTAGTAGAACTTCTGGAGCACCGGCGGCCGGTAGCCCTCGACCAGCAGTAGCCGCAATCCGTTCGGCAATGCCGCGGCGGCCTGTACGAGCCGGTCCCGTACCTCTGTGCGCACTTGAGCGAACGCTCCCGCGTCGTCGGCCCATAGCTGCGAGACGCGGAGTGTTGCGCAGTCTCGGACGTCCGCGAGAGGCGCGCCGTCGTCGTGCACCGGAATCGCTGCGATTCTTGGGTCGGCCATTAGGATGATTCCGGCGGATGTCATGTGATCCACGTTCTGCACATGCACATCCTGTCATAGCGTTGGGTGGGTTTTGGGGTTTGGGTCAGGTCAGGCGGTTTTCTTGCGTCTACTACTGTGCCTCCGGCGGGCCACGAACCCCCAAGCATCCATTGGCCCGTAGGCCTGTTGCGTTGGGATGTGGGTTACCTTTTTGGGTGTGTCGGATCGGGATCCTCGGCGCCCCAGCCGGCCCGGAGCCTGCCACACCGGACAGGCCCAATCAACTCCCGGGCCAATTGCTTCGAGCGGTCTGCTCGCAATGGTTGGCGGGTTGCGTTCGGGAGTTGACAGGACCTGCCCGGCGCGGCAGCCTACGAACCGCCTGGGCCACCGAGGATCCCGATCCGACACAGCCCCAGCCTTGCGCGAGAGCCGCGCAATCCCTTCAACTACCGCAGCAGCCAGGTAAACCATACAACTGATACGGCGGGGATCGTTGCGCCGAACAAGTACGCGCACAAGCATGCCGCCTCGGCAGCCTGGCATATGCGGCAGGCGAGAGCTGGCTAAAGCACTGCGGGCGATCCAACACCGCCGCCGTAGCAGTAGCAGTAGCAGTAGCAGTAGCAGTAGCAGTAGCAGTAGCCTCGAGTTTCGCGGTTTGGGTGGGTTGAGTGCGCCGTGGTGATGCCTTGATATAGCAGGATCCTGTTGCGCGGGGGCATGGAAGAGGGCAGCATCGGCGGTCTCTAATAACGATCGTCGTGACGAAAGTTCCGCTGATGCT
>DASZBX010000019.1:0-14649 GCA_035943635.1 Actinocrinis sp.
GGCACTCCCGAGCCAACTACCTCTCGCCGGCCGACTACGAGACCCGGTACCGGAAGGGCTTTACCAGCGTTATCAGTAGCCCTATACTGATACCCATAGCCGCATGAAACCCGGTGTCCACTTCCCGGGGGACGGCCCAGGGGTCCTGAGGAGCCGGCGCAGTAGTGGTGCTGGCGGCCTGAGGAGCCGATGTAGTACTACCGGCTGCGGTCGTCGTCGCGGACTGCCCGCTGCACGCCACAAGGCCGAGCGTTGCCATGGCCATCGCGGTTACGGCGGCAGTGGCCCGTTTGGCACGGCCGGTGGTGGGCTTGACGAACATACTGCTCCCCCGATGTAAGTCTGTCGCTGGCAGGCACGATGTTAGCGAGCAGTATTGGTTGTACGCTGCGGCACCGATGATGCTCACGCCAATAGCCCCAGCCGGATACAATCCGTGCATACGGAGAGCCGGACAGTACAGGCATATGTGATGTACGTACGCGCGCCCGCTGTTCGTCCGCATGTCCGGCAGAACCTACCTACTGACCTCGTCGAGGACACGGAGGCACCGTGGCCAAGGCGCCGTTCAGCAACGTCGACCTCCAACGCTTGCAACGCTCATACCTCTTCGGCCCGAGGTATTTCGTCGACTGCAGCCGTGGGCATTCAGTCCACCCGTCCTTGTCCGCCTGGAAGCTCAAGACGGACAAGCGCGGATGGTACGTCCAGGTGGAGTGCCGGCACACCGAGTGGCGGAAAGGCGAGTTGGAGACCGCCGGCTACCACACCAAGTGCCGCGGTCACGCAAGGATCGACCTGCCCGAGGACCCGACCTGCGCAGCGTGAGCGTGGGCATCGCCAACAGCCGCAGCTATGCAGGCCGGGACCTGCTCGAGGAGTACGGACCAGATCTGTACCAGGTGACGGGGACGAACATCACGTGGTCCTGGATCCACCCGGACGGAAACAGGGCGCGGTACTCGGGAACTCTGCAACTGTCCGGCCGCAGAATCGAACTCACGGCAAGCAACGACCCCGGAAATCCAGCGTCAAGCGAGACTTCGATCTCCGATGCGTCCGACTCCCCGCCCTCATGTAGCCGGGCCGGGGTTCCGAGAGACTCAGAACCCTGGCCCGGGTGTGGTGCCGACGCGGATCAGGCAGCGCTCTTACCCTGACCAGCGCCCGGATCAGTGACACCGAGCTTGCGCAGGTAAGCAGCCAGCTGCGACGGCGTGGGCAGTGAGAACACCTCGGAGAGCGGAACCCGCACCCCGAAGCGTTCCTCAACCTGCTGCACGAGCCGCGCGCTCAACAACGAGTGGCCACCGCTGACGAAGAAGTTGGACTCACCGCCCAGATCGAACCGGTTGAGCAGCTCGCCCCACAACCCGATCAACGAAGACAGCAACTCGTCGGAGCCGGCCGCGTCCGCACCGCCGGCACCCGCCTGCCCAGCACCAGCGCCGGCACCAGCAGCTCCGACACCGTCGCCGTCGCCGGCCCCGGCCGCAGAAGCCGCGATCCGCCGCTCCTCAGCCAGCCGAACCAGCGCCGGATAATCAACCTTCTGCGTGCTGGTGGTCGGGAACCGGTCCACGACGACGAACTCGTGCGGGACAGCAGACTGAGGCAGCCGGGACCGAGCGTGCTGCCACAACCGGTCCTCCACTCCCAGCGCGGGATCCCCCTGGACGAACGCGACCAGGATCGCATCCGCGCTGGGATCCCCCACGACCACCACGGCAGCCGCAGCCACCTCGGGGTGTTCCTCCATCACCGACTCGACCTCGCCGAGTTCGATCCGGTTGCCGCGCAGCTTGATCTGCCGGTCCACCCGGCCGACCAGCTCCAGCCGGCCGTCCACCAGCCATCGTGCCCGGTCGCCGGTCCGATAGAACCTGCCGTACACCGCGTGCGTGTCGAACCGTTCCGCGAGCAGCTGCGGACGGTTGTGGTACCCGAGCGATACGCCCGACCCGGCGATGCACAGCTCGCCGAGGACCCCGAGCGGGGCCTCCTGGCCGCCCGGTCCGGCGATGAACACGACCGTGTTGCGGATCGGCCGGCCGACGTGGATCCGCGGGTCGTGCTCCAGGATCCTGCCGCTGGTCGACCAGACCGTGGTCTCCGTCGGCCCGTACGGGTTGCGCAGTTCGCAGCCGGAGTCGAGCAGTTTGCGGGCCAGGCTCGGCGGCATCGGTTCGCCGCCGCAGATGATGCGCATGTCGGCCAGCAGGTCGGCCACCTCGTCGAACACCAGCCGCCAGGAGGTCGGTGTGGCCTGGGCCAGGTCGACCCGGTGGGCGAGCAGTACCTCGCGCAGCGCCTTGCCGTCCGTGCGGGCCGCGTCCGGGGCGACGACGACCCGCCCGCCGGCGAACAGCGGCAGGAACAGGTCCATCACCGACATGTCGAAGGAGAACGAGGTCATCCACAGTCCGCCGTCCTCGGCGGTGGCGGACAGTTCGCCGCGGAAGTGGGCGACCAGGTTGGCCAGGTTGCCGTGGCTGACCCGGGTCCCCTTCGGCCGGCCGGTGGAGCCCGAGGTGTAGATCATGTAAGCACAGTCATTCGCCTGCGGGTCGGCGAACGCCTCGTCCCGGGCAGGGACCTCGGCGTCTTGCGCCTTGGCTCCGACCTGGGCCATCGGCAGGACGACGCACTCGGCCGCCGGCAGAGCCGCCGAGCCCGCGGCCAGCAGTACGGCCCGGGCCTGCGAATCGGCAAGCTGGTCGGCGATCCGGTCGGCCGGGTGGTTCGGGTCCAGCGGCAGATACGCCGCGCCGGCCAGCCACGTCCCGAAGACCGCGGCCACCAGCTCGGGCCCACGAGGCCCGGCCAGCGCGACCAGATCCCCATCGCCCACGCCAAGCTCACCGAGCATCACCGCAGTCGCCCGCGCCGCATGCCAGAGCTGGGCGTAGGTGACCGCCCGCTCCCCGGACTCCACCGCAACGGCATCCGGGGTACGCACCGCATGCCCATGCACCGCAGCCGGCACGGTCAAGTCCGGGCCGGGTGCCGCGGTCGCGTTGGCGCGGCCGATCACGGCGTGATCCCGCTCGCTCCAGTACGGCAGCCGGCCGAGCGGGGCCTGTGGGTCGGCGCCGGCCGCGAGGAGGAGCGACTCGTACCGCTCCAGCAGCAGCTTGACGTCTTCCCGGTCCAGGATCTCGGCGTATCGCCCCTTGAGCACGGTCTCCTCGCCCAGGGTCTGCACGACGAGTTCGATGTCGAACTTGCTCGTGCCGTTCTCCAGGCTGCGCGCGGTGGCCGTGGCGCCGCCGATCGAGAACTCGGGCAGGCCGCCGCCGGGGGCGTAGTTGAACAGGTGCCGGAAGAGCGTGTTGCCCCAGGCCGCACTGGTCCGCGGCAGCTCCGGCAGCAGCAGGTCCACCGGGACATCGGCATGGCTGAGCGCGTCGAAGTAGCTGCTCCGGGTGGCCGCGACCAGTTCCCGAAGGCCCTGCTCCAGATCGACCCGCACCCGCAACGGCAGAACATTGACATGGTATCCGACGGCCCGGGCGGCCTGCGCGCCCCGGGCGTTGACCGGCGACCCGATCACCAGATCGGGACCCGCGCCGTGCCGGGCCAGCAGCAGATAGTAAGCAGACAGATAAACGACCGCCTCCGGAGCGTGCAGCTCGCGGCTCAGCCGCCGGGCGGTCTCGGCCGCCCGCGGAGAGAGCCGGTGCTCCACAAACCCGCCGGCCACGGTCGGACTGGCCGGCTCGACCGTGCTCAGGGCCGGCCCCAGCCGATCGGCATCGATCGACGACAACCGGTCGCGCCAGTAATCAATGCTCTGCTCGGCCGGGGTGGGATCCGCCGTCGGGCGCACCTCGACACTCAGGTGCGCAGGCACCGGCTTGCCCGCCGCCAACGCGTCGTACGCCTCAGCCAGGTCCTCGAACAGGAACGTGGCCGAGATGGTGTCGAACACGAAGTGATGCACGCACACCGCGACCACGTCCCGGTCCGGCAGCGACCAGTGCGCGACCCGCAGCAGCGGGCGGCTCTGCGCCTCGAACGGTTCGGCCGCGAACGCGGACAGTTCTCGTTCGATCTGCTCCGGGTCCGCGGTGCGCCGGGAGATCGGCGCACTGACCTCATCCGGGCCGGCCGCCTCGCGCTGCAGCCGGCCCTCGCGCACCTGGAAGGTGGTGCGCAGGACCTGGTATCGGCGCAGGACGACGTCGACGGCCGCCTGGAGCGCCGGGCCGGACAGCGGGCTGCCGACCGTGAAGGAGACCGCGACGTTGTTCACGCCGTTTCCCGGTACCAGCTGCTCGAGCAGCCACAGTGCCTCTTGTTTGGCGCTCGCCGGGATCAGCCGTGGGGTGACGACCTCGCCGGCTTCGCCGTCCTTGCCGATGGTCCGCATGGCCGGCGCTACCCCAGCAGCTCGGACACGCGCAGGGCGACCTCGGGGGCGCGCAGCAGCTCGTGTCGGTCGATGTCGAAGGAGATCTCGCGGCCGCCCAGGTACACGCCGTCGGCCGGCGCGTCCGAGCTGATCACCACGGAGGTGGACAGGTCCGCGGCCGGGGTCAGCTCGCTGGAGGCGACCAGGTAGGAGATGTAGGAGTCGAACAGGGCGGTCATCTCCTCGCGGCGCACCTGGTCCAGGCCCAGCCGGGCCAGGCCGACGTCGCCGAGCTCCCGGTAGAGCTTGGCCAGGCCGTCGCCGACGACCCGCAGGTCGTCGCTGGTCTCCGGGATCGCGATCCCGTCGATCTTGGCCTTGGCCAGCTCGTCCGAGGTCAGGATCGAGCCGAGCTTGTCCAGCAGCTTGTGGTACTGCCAGTACAGCACCAGGCTGGTGACCGGCTCGGGGTCGAACATGACGATCGGGGGCATCGCGCCGCTGCGCTCGCCCAGCCGCTCGCCCAGGGTGGAGGACCAGACCCCGCCGACGCAGAACCCGATCACGCCGCGGACCCGGGCCTCGGCCGGGACCGCCTTGAGCCAGCGCTCGAGGTAGTCCTCGGAGTCCATGGCGGTCTCGGCGCCCAGGGCGGGCTGCACGGCCTCCCAGATCTCGTAGTCCCCGTCGAGCAGGGGGGCGAAGTCGTCGAAGCCGGCCTCGGCGCGCCCGGGGGCGTAGAAGTCGACGGCCAGGACCAGGTCGCGCGGGTCGCCCTTGCGCAGGACCCGCCACGGTTCAAGCTCAGCCATGATCAGTCTCCCAACTGAAGTCGGCGCGGCGCCGGCGCTGCAGGGCACGGACACCGCAGTTTCTCGATGTTAGTCAAGGTCTTGGTGCGGACGGCACCCCTGAACCGGCGGGCGGCACCCTTAAAGTGTCGGCGCGGTCTCAGCCGCGCACGCCCGCCCCGAGCAGCCGGTCGCGCACCGTGTCGATCACGGCGCCGGCCTGCTGGACCAGGAAGAAGTGCCCGCCGGGGTAGACCTTCAGGTCGAAGGCCCCGGTGGTGTGCCCCTGCCAGGCCCGGGCCTCGGCCAGGGTGGTCTTCGGGTCCTCGTCGCCGGTGAGCACGAGGACGGGCGCGTCGACGGTGACGCCGGGCGCGCAGCGGTAGGTCTCGATCGCCTTGTAGTCGGTGCGGATGGCCGGCATGATCATCCGCAGCACCTCCTCGTCCGCGAGCAGCCGGGCGTCGGTGCCGCTCAGCTGCTGCATCTCCCGGACCACGCCGGCGTCGTCGAGTTCGTGCACGTTCTCGTCCCGGGTGCTGGACGGCGCGCGGCGCCCGGAGGCGAACAGCACGCTCGGGCTGAACCCGTCGTGCTCGGCCAGCCGGCGGGAGACCTCGAAGGCGAGGATCGCGCCCATGCTGTGGCCGAAGAACGCGGTCGGGCCGCCCAGGACGGTCTTCAGGGCCGGGTAGAGCCCGTCGACCAGGGCGTCGACGCTGTCCGGGCTGGGTTCCGAGCGCCGGTCCTGGCGGCCGGGGTACTGGATCGCCAGGACGTCGACCTTCCCGGCCAGGGCCTGGGAGACCGGGTAGTAGAAGCTGGCCGAGCCGCCCGCGTGCGGGAAGCAGACCAGGCGGGGGGCGCCGGCCGGCGCGGGGTGGAAGCGCCGCATCCATAGCGACGCGTCCATCGGTGGCACTGTCATGCGGGACTCCTCGGGTATCACCGGTTCACGGGTGGTGCGGGTCATCAGGGATCTGACGAGGCCGGTCGGGTTCCGGCCGGGCCGGACGGCTCTGGTCGGTTCCCGCCAGAATATCAGGGGTCTGCCTAATGTCTCAGATCCCTGCTTCTGCCGGCCCGGACAGCCGGGCCAGCCAGTCGGCGACCGCGCCGGCGGCGTCGGCGGCGTGGTCCTCCATCATCGAGTAGTGGTCTCCGGGGGCCGCGACGGTCTCGTGCGGCTGTTCCCAGGTGCTGCGCCACGGCCGGCCGGTCCAGCCGGCCATCGGCTCGCTCGCCGCGACCAGCAGGGTCGGGGCGGCGCACTGGTCCGGGGTCCAGCCGTGGAAGAGCCGGAAGTAGGCGCCCATCGCGCCGAGCCGGCCCTCGTCCAGCGGCGCGGCCTGCTCCCCGCGGCCGGCCATCGCGGCGAGCAGTTCCGGCAGCAGGCCGTCGACCAGGTCGCCGCCGGGGGCGTAGGCGTCGAGCAGGACCAGGGCGGCCGGGCCGGCGCCGGTCTTCTCCAGCCGGGTGGCCACCGCGTGCGCGAGCACCGCGCCGGAGGAGTGGCCGACCAGGGCGAACGGGCGGCCGCCGGTGTGCCGGGCCACCGCGTCGGCGAGCACCTCGAGCAGGTCCTCCACGGTCTCCGGGACGGCCTCGGCCGGGCCGAAGCCGGGCGCGGGCAGGGCGGCCACCTCGTGCCGGCCGCGCAGGGCGGCGGCGAACCGGGCGTACTGGTGCGGGCCGGAGATGGCGGTCATCGAGGGCAGGGCGACCAGCATCGGGCGCCCCTCCCCCGCGGCCAGCCGGACCGGTTCCGGGCGCACCTGGCCGGTGGCGGCGTTGAAGGTGGGCAGGAACCGGGCCGCGGACATCAGGAACGTGACGTACTCCCCGACCCGGCCAAGGGCGCAGGCCTGGCGCAGGCCGGCCGCGAGGGTGCCCTCGGCGGCGGGCGCGGGCGGGCGGGCCGCGTCGGAGAGGCGTTCGGCGCACCAGGCGGCGAACGCGTCGACCGTCGCGAACTCGTAGACCAGACCGGGGGTCAGCCCGGCCAGGCCGGTGGCCTCGGCCAGCCGGCGGCACAGTTCCACCGCGGTCAGCGAGGCGAAGCCGAGCTCCAGGAAGCCGCGCTCGGTGTCCACGGTCTCGGCCGAGGCGTGCCCGAGCACGCCGGCGGCCAGCTGCCGGACCAGGTCGCGGACCAGGGCCAGGCGGCCGGCCTGGTCCGCGGCGGCCAGCCGGGCGGTGAAGTCGCCCTCGGCCGCGGCCCGCTCCGCGGCGCCCGGCCCGGCCGGGGCCGCGGCGGCCCGGGTCAGCCGGGAGTGCAGCGCGCCGTGGGCGCCGAGCCCGTCCCAGTCCACCTCGGCCACCAGGTCGCAGGGGTCTGCCTCGCCCAGCGCCCGGTACAGGGCGGACGCGGCGGTCCGCGGGGAGCCGACCGGGCCGAGCGCGATCGCCGCGGCCCGGGCCCCGCGCTCGCGCAGTTCGCCGAGCAGGACCTCGGTGTGCGCGTCGGCGACGGCGTCGGCGGCGTGTCCGGGGACGGCCAGCAGTCCCGCGGGCGAGGTGCACAGCAGGACCGTGTCGAGCCCGGCCGGGGCGGCGGCCAGGTAGCCGGACACTGCGGCCGTGCGGCGCTGGACCAGGTCGGCCAGGCGGGCGACGGTCAGGTCCTCGATCGAGGTGGCCGGGCCGGGCGTCGCGATGTGCACGGCGATACGCGGGGTCCCGGCGCCGGGAGCGTCGGCGGCGGCGATGGCCTCGGCGCCGAGCAATGGGTGCGCGCCGCCGTCCAGGACCTGCGCGGCCAGGTCCGCGGCCAGTTCGGCGGTCCGGGGGTCGGCACCGTCCTGCAGCTCGATCGCGACGCTCTCGCCGGGGCGCCGGGCCCCGGCCGGCGCGGCCGCGGGGTCCGCGCCGGGAGCGCGGACCAGGCGGCGGCCGAAGACCCCGGCGGCCCGGACCGCGACCTGGGTCTCCGGGCTCGCGCCGGGAGCGGACACCAGGTCGACCAGGCGTCCGGCGGCGGTGGCGTCGGCCGGTTCGGGCAGGTCGACCAGGCCGACCGCCAGACGGCCGGCGTATTCGTGCGCCGCGACCTGGCCCAGGCCCCAGACCTGCGCCTGGGCGGGCCGGTCGGCCGCGGTGCGGCCGGTGGCGACGGCGCCCTGGGTGACGCACCACACCGGCACCGCGGCGGTGCGCGGGCCCAGGTCGCCGAGCGCCTGGAGCAGGGTCAGGGTCAGCGCGGCGCCGGTGGTCAGCGCGGATCCGGGCCGGATCGGGTCCTCGGCCAGGCCGAGCAGGTTCAGCACGCCGGTGACGGACGCGTCGCCGAGCACCTCGGCCAGTCCGCCGGCCACCTGGTCCCGGTCGGTGTCGCCCGGGTCCAGCTGCACGGCGACGACCTGCGCGCCGCGCCCGGACAGCGTGGCCATCAGTTCACTGACGACCTGCTGCGCGCCCGGCCCGGCCGGGGCGGCCACCAGCCAGGTCCCGGCCGCCGCAGCCGGGGCCGGGGTCTCCGGCAGCGACTGCCAGGCCAGGGTGTAGCGGCTGCGGTCGGCCGGGGACCCGGCCCGGCGCCGGCCGCGCCAGGCGGTCAGCGCGGGCAGCAGCGCGGTGAGCGCGGGCAGATCCTGGTCGGCGACCGCGAGGGCCTGGGCCAGGGCTTCGGCGTCGCCGCCCTCGACCGCGGCCCAGAACTCCTCGTCCACCTGGTCGGCGGCCTGCGCCGCGGGCGCCTCGGGCGACTCGAGCCAGTAGCGCTCGTGCTGGAACGGGTAGGTGGGCAGCTCGACCGGGCGGGCGCCGTCGTCGGCGAACACCGCGGTCCAGTCCGGCCCGGCGCCGTGCACCCACAGGTCGGCCAGGGCGGTGGCCAGGGCCCGGGCGTCCGGGCGGTCCCCGCGCAGCAGCGGCACGAACACCGGCCCGCGGGAACGGTCCGCGACCGCGGGGTCCGGCGCGTCGGCGGGCAGGGACTCGCGGGCCATCGCGGCCAGCGCGCCGTCGCCGACCAGTTCGACGTACGTGCGCACACCCTCGGCGTGCAGCGCGCGGATGCCGTCGGCGAAGCGCACCGCGCCGCGCACGTGCCGCACCCAGTAGTCGGGCGTGGCGTGGTCCTCGGCGCCCAGGGAGCCGGACAGGTTGGACACGATCGGGATCTGCGCCGGGTGGTAGTCGATCGCCTCGGCGACCTGCCGGAAGTCCTCGAGCATCGGGTCCATCAGCGGCGAGTGGAACGCGTGGCTGACCTTCAGCCGCTTGGTCTTGCGCCCCTCGGCCGCGAACAGCGCGGCCAGGGCCAGCACGGCGTCCCGCTCCCCGGCGACCACGCTGGCCAGCGGGCCGTTGACCGCGGCGATGTCCACGCCCGGGGTCAGCAGCGGCCGGATCTCGTCCGGGTCGGCCTGCACCGCGACCATCGCGCCGCCCTCGGGCAGGGCCTGCATCAGCCGGCCGCGGGCGGCCACCAGCGCGGCCGCGTCGGCCAGGGTGAGCACCCCGGCCGCGTGCGCGGCGGCGAGTTCGCCGACCGAGTGGCCGATCAGGAAGTCCGGCCGCAGCCCCCAGCGCTCGGCCAGCCGGAACAGGGCCACCTCGACCGCGAACAGCGCGGGCTGGGTGTAGCCGGTCTGGTCCAGCAGGGCGGCGTCCTCGGAGTCCGGGTCGGCGAACAGCACGCTGTGCAGCGGCCGGTCCAGGTGCTCGTCCAGGGCGGCGCAGACTGCGTCGAAGGGCTCTGCGAAGGCGGTCCGGTGGCGGGTGTACAGCTCGCGGGCCAGGCCCAGTCGCTGGCTGCCCTGGCCGCCGAACAGGAACGCGGTCCGTCCGGCGCCGGACGGCCGGGCCACGCCGGTGCGGGTGTGCGGTCCGGGGCGCCCGTCGGCGAAGGCGGTCAGGGCCTCGCGCAGCTCGCCGAGGCCGCTGCCGAGCACGACCGCGCGGTGCTCGTGCGCCGAACGCCGGGTCGCCAGGGTGGCGGCCAGGTCGCGCGGGTCCAGGTCGGGGCGCCGGTCCAGGTGCGCGGCCAGCCGGGCGGCCTGCTCGCGCAGGGCCTCGGCGCCACGGGCGGACAACACCCAGGGCCAGGCCGCGTCCGGGTCCTGAGAGGCGGCGCGCGGGGCCTGGGTCTCGGGGACGTGCTCCAGGATCAGGTGCGCGTTGGTGCCGCTGACGCCGAACGAGGAGACCGCGGCCCGGCGCGGACGGCCGGGTTCCGGCCACTCGCGGGCCTCGGTGAGCAGCTCGACCGCGCCCGCGGACCAGTCCACGTGCGGCGACGGCTCGTCGACGTGCAGCGTGCGCGGCATCACACCGTTCTGCATCGCCATCACCATCTTGATCACGCCGCCCACGCCGGCCGCGGCCTGGGTGTGGCCGATGTTCGATTTGAGCGAGCCGAGCCAGAGCGGCCGGTCCTCCGGACGGTCCTGGCCGTAAGTCGCGAGCAGCGCCTGCGCCTCGATCGGGTCGCCGAGCACGGTGCCGGTGCCGTGGCCTTCGACCACGTCCACGTCCGCGGTGTTCAGCCCGGCGTTGGCCAGGGCCTGGCGGATCACCCGCTGCTGGGCCGGGCCGTTCGGGGCGGTCAGGCCGTTGGACGCGCCGTCCTGGTTCACCGCCGAGCCGCGCACGAGCGCCAGCACCGGGTGCCCGTTGGCCCGCGCGTCGCTCAGGCGTTCGAGGACCAGCACGCCCGCGCCCTCGCCCCAGCCGGTACCGTCCGCGGCGCCGGCGAAGGACTTGCACCGGCCGTCCCCGGCCAGGCCGCGCTGACGGGAGAACTCGACGAACACCGAGGGCGTGGCCAGCACCGTCGCGCCGCCGGCGAGCGCCAACGAGCACTCGCCGCTGCGCAACGCCTGCGCGGCCAGGTGAATCGCGACCAGAGACGACGAGCACGCCGTGTCGACCGTGACCGCGGGCCCCTCGAAACCGAAGGTGTAGGAGATCCGGCCGCTGGCCACACTCCCGGAGGTGCCGGTGGCCAGGTAGCCCTCGACGCCCTCGGGTATCGCAGTGAGCGTAGTCGCGTAGTCGTGGTACATCAGGCCCATGAAGACACCGGTCTGGCTGCCGCGCAGCGAGGCCATGTCCACCCCGGCCCGCTCGACCGCCTCCCACGAGTTCTCCAGCAGCAGCCGGTGCTGCGGGTCCATCGCGACCGCCTCGCGCGGGCTGATCCCGAAGAACCCCGGGTCGAAGTGGCCCGCGTCGTAGAGGAACGCGCCCTCCCGCGCGGTGCTGGTGCCCTGGTGGTCGGGGTCGGCGTCGAAGAGGGCGTCGACGTTCCAGCCGCGGTCCAGCGGGAACACCGAGACCGCGTCGGCCTCCCGGGCCACCAGCCGCCACAGGTCCTCGGGCGATCCGGCCTGGCCGGGGTACCGGCAGCTCATCCCGACGATCGCGATCGGCTCGCCGCCGCGCACGACCGCGCGGGCGGCGGCCGGTCCGCGCACCTCGGTCCCGGCCAGCTCGCCGGACAGGTGCGCGGCCAGCACGGTCGGGCTCGGGTAGTCGAACACCAGGGTGGCCGGCAGCCGCAGCCCGGTCACCGCGGTCAGCCGGTTGCGCAGCTCCACCGCGGTCAGCGAGTCGAAGCCGAGTTCGCGGAAGGCCCGGTCCGCGCCGACCCCGTCGGCCGAGGCGTGGCCGAGCACGGCCGCGGCGTGCGTGCGGACCAGGTCGAGCAGGAACCGGTCGCGGGCGGCCGGCGGCATCGCGGCCACCCGGGCGGCGAAGCCCGCGCCCTCCTCGCCGGAGACCGCCGCGGCGGCCCGGCGGGTGCCGGTCCCGCGGACCAGTGCCCGCAGCACGGCCGGGACGTCCGCGGGCTGGGCCCGCAGGGTGGCCGGGTCCAGCCGCATCGGGACCAGCAGCGAGGCGTCCGGCGTGGTCAGGGCGGCGTCGAACAGGGCCAGGGCCTCGGCCGAGGACAGGGCCGCGACCCCGCCGCGGGTCATCCGGGAGACGTCGGCGCCGTCCAGCTTCCCGGTCAGCGCACTGCGTTCCTCCCACAGGCCCCAGGCCAGCGAGACGGCCGGCAGCCCGGCGGCCCGGCGGCGGGCGGCGAGCGCGTCCACCGCGGTGTTGGCGGCCGCGTAGTTGGCCTGCCCGGAGTTGCCGAGCACGCCGGCCGCCGAGGAGAAGAGCACGAACACCGGCGGGTTCGCGGCCTGGGTCAGATCGTGCAGGTGCACCGCGGCGTCGACCTTGGGCCGCAGCACGTGGTCGACCCGGTCGGCGGTCAGGGATTCGACGATGCCGTCGTCCAGGGTGGCGGCGGCGTGCACGACCCCGGTCAGCGGGTGCGCGGCCGGGATCTGGGCCAGGCCGCGGGCCAGGGCCTCGCGGTCGGCGGCGTCCAGGGCGCGCAGGGTCACGCTCGCCCCGAGCTCGGTCAGCTCGGCGACCAGGTCGGCGGCGCCGGGCGCGGCCGGGCCGCTGCGGCTGGCCAGCAGCAGGTGGCGCACGCCGTGCGCGGTGACCAGGTGGCGGCACAGCAGCGCGCCGATGGTGCCGGTCGCGCCGGTGACCAGGACGGTGCCTTCGGGGTCGAACACACTCGCCGGGGTCTGCCCGACCTCAGGCGCGCCGCCGACTGCGGGAATGCTCGGCGCGGCGGGGGTGGTCCGCGGGACCCGGGCCAGCCGGGGCACGAGCACGGTCCCGGCCCGGACCGCGCCCTGCGGCTCGCCGGCCGCGACCAGCCGGGCCAGCGCCGCCGGGGCGGCCGGGTCCTCGTCCAGGTCGGCCAGCACGATCCGGCCGGGGTTCTCCGACTGGGCCGAGCGGACCAGGCCCCAGACCGCCGCGGCGGCCGGGTCCGCGTCCTGCTCGCCGTCCACGGTGGCCACGGCGCCGCGGGTGACCAGCACCAGCAGCGGCGCCGAGCCGGGTCCGGCGGTGGCCGCGAAGCGCTCGTCGCCGAGCCAGCGGTGCACCAGGGCCAGGGCCGCGTGCGCGGCGGCGTGGATCCGGCCGACCAGGTCGGCGCCGTCGGCCGCCGCGGGCGGGCAGGCGGCGACGACCACGTCCGGGACGGACCCGAGCGCGTCCAGATCGGCGTAGCAGGGCACGCCCAGGCCGATCGGCTCCGGGCCGACCTCGGCCCAGCTGCCCTCGATCGCGGCCGGACGCTCGGGCAGCGGGGTCCAGTCCAGCCGGAAGAGCGAGTCGTGGTAGGCCGGGGCCGAGCCGGCCAGCCGGTCCGCGGACACCGGGCGCAGCACCACCTGCTCGACCTCGGCCACCGGCGAACCGGCCGCGTCGGCCAGGCGCAGGGTGGCCCGGTCGGCGCCGTCGAGCGAGAGCTGCACCCGCAGGGTGGCCGCGCCGGCGCCGTAGAGAGTGACTCCGGACCAGGTGAACGGCAGCCGGCCGGGCTGGCCCTCGGCGCCGGCCGCACCGAGCGCGACCACCTGGAGGGCGGCGTCCAGCAGCGCCGGGTGCAGGCCGAACCGGGCCGCGTCGGTGTGCTGGTCGGCCGGCAGGCGGACCTCGGCGTACAGGGTGCGGGCGGCGTCGTCGGCGCGCCAGGCGCCGGTCAGGCCCTGGAAGGCCGGGCCGTAGCCGAACCCGGCGCCCGCGAGCAGGTCGTAGAAGCCGCCGACCTCGATCGGCTCGGTCCCGGCCGGGGGCCACTGGGCCAGGTCGAAGCCGGGGCGGGCGGCGGCGGTGGACAGCGAGCCGGTGGCGTGCCGGGTCCACGGCTGGTCGGCCGGCGCGTCCTGCGCCAGGGCGAACACGTGCAGCGGCCGGTCGCCGTTGCCGGCCGGGACGCCGACCCACACCTGGATCGTGACGCCGCCCTGCTCCGGCAGAAGCAGCGGGACCTCGAGGGTCAGTTCCTCCAGCCGGTCGCAGCCGACCTGGTCCCCGGCCCGGATCGCGAGCTCCACGAACGCGGTGCCGGGCAGCAGCACGGTCCCGGCCACCGCGTGGTCGGCCAGCCACGGGTGCGTCTGGCGGGAGAGGTAGCCGGTCATCAGGTACCCGGCGCCGTCGGCGAGCGGGACCGCCGCACCGAGCAGCGGGTGGTCGGCCGGGGCCAGCCCGATCGCGCGCAGGTCGCCGAGCTGCTGGCGCGGCGGCTCGGGCCAGTACCGGTCGCGCTGGAAGGGGTAGGTGGGCAGGGCGACCCGGCGCAGGCCGGCGCCGCCGAGCAGGGCGGTCCAGTCCACGGCCGCGCCGTTCGCGTGGGCGAAGGCGAGGGACTCGAAGAAGCGCTCGATCCCGCCGTCGTCGCGGCGCAGGGTGCCGACCACGACCGGTGTCAGTGAGGCCGAGTCGGAGTCCTCCAGGGTCTCCTGCACACTCATGACCAGGACCGGGTGCGGGCTGACCTCGATGAACACGCCCTGGCCGCGGGCGGCGAGGTCGCGCACGACCGGCTCCAGCCGGACCGGCCGGCGCAGGTTCTCGTACCAGTACTCTGCGTTGAGGGACGCGGTGTCGATCAGCTCGCCCTTGACCGTCGAGTAGAAGCCGATGGTCGAGGAGACCGGGGACAGGTCGGCGAGCACTGAGATCAGTTCCTCGCGC
>DASZBX010000020.1:0-60984 GCA_035943635.1 Actinocrinis sp.
CGGGTCGGCGCAGCCGGCCGCGGCCAGCGCCGCCGCGGCCGCCCGCCGGCCGGCCGCCGACTGCTCGGCCGGGCCGAACGGCGGGCACACCGGCCGCCAGCGGATCCGGACGGCGCCGGCCGGTCCGGCGGCCGCGGGCGCGGTCAGGACCGCAGGGCCAGCACGTGGTCCGCGAGCGAGTCGATCGACCGCAGGACCTCGGGCCGGACGTCGTCGTCCCATTCGAACCCGAAGGCGTCCTCCATCGCCACCAGCAGGCTGACCAGCGCGTTGGAGGAGACCCCGGCCTGGCGCAGGGACACCGAGTCCGGGACGTCGCCGAGGAACCCGGCGTCGGTGAACAGGCCGGTCAGCAGTTCCCTGATGCTCAGCCGCACCTGGACCGCCTGGTCAGACACGTGCCTGGACGTCCTGGACGAACGTGTGCACGAGGGCCTGGAAGGCCTCGGCATCGTCCACGTACGGGATGTGGCCGGCCTTCGGCATGATCTCGTGCCGGCCGTCCGGGAACTGCTCGGCCAGTTCCCGGGCGCCGGTCGGGCTCAGCAGGAAGTCGTCGTCGCCGACGACGACCAGCGCCGGGACCCGCACGTCGGCCAGCAGCTGCGGCTTGTGCTCGTCCTTCATGGCCCGGTTCAGGCCGTTGACCAGGTCCTCGACCGTGGACAGGGCCGAGAAGGCCTCGCGGAAGCCGAGGAAGCCGGGGGCGCCGAGGAACTCGTTCATCTCGGCGCTGAACACCTCCGGGTAGAGGTGCTCGTAGAGCGCCGGGATGCCGTGGGACTCCAGCGTCCGCAGCCACGCCCGCTGGATCTGCCGCTGGCGCCGCATCCCGCGGGGGCCGAAGACCGGGCCGGCCAGCACGATCCCCTTGATCCGGTCCGGGTGCCGCAGCGCCATGTCCCGGGCCAGGATGGTGGAGGTCGAGGCGCCGACGAGGTAGGTGGACTCGATCTCCAGCGCGTCCAGCAGGGCGATCAGGTCGGTCATGTGCTCGTCCCAGGTCGGCTCGTCCCCGACGTGCGAGGAGGCCCCGTGGTTGCACAGGTCGTAGCTGATCAGCCGGTAGTCCTTCTCCAGGTCCTCGGTGAACACCCGCCACGACGGGCTGGTCAGGAAGAACGCGTTGAGCAGGGTGATCGGCGTGCCCTCGCCGCGGGACTCGTAGTAGAGCTCGACGCCTTCGCGGGTCGGGATCCGGGGTGTGTCCTCGCGGTAGGTCAGGTCCAGTCGGGACAGGTTCTCGTAGCCTGGCATGGGTTCTAGCCTTTCTCTGCTTCGGGGGCCCCGGCGCCGGACAGGGCGCGGGCGAATGCGGCGACGATGTCGGCCGCGGGGAGTTCGTGCGTGACGGCGTCGCAGGACAGGCCGCAGTACATCGCCATCTCCTCGATCCGGCCGGTGGTCGCGACGGTCGGCACCGCGGCGCTGAACCGCGGCACCAGGTACGTCCGGCCCTCGACCGCGGTGCGGCCGATGAAGTTCTTGGGCTGGTCCGGGTCGCGGGTGACGCCGGTGGCCAGGACCCGGTGGCGCCGGCCGGGCCACCCGATCTCGTACACGCCGGTGATCACCGTGTCGGCCGGGCCGGAAGTCTGGACGGCCGACTTGAAGTGGGGGTGGGCCGTCGACTCGCGGGCGACCACGAAGGCGGTGCCGACCAGCACGCCGTCGGCTCCGGCGGCCAGCGCCCGGGCCGCCTGGTCCGGCGAGCCGATCCCGCCGGAGGCCACCAGGCAGGCGTCCGGCAGCCAGGCGCGCAGATCGGCGACCAGGTCGTCCCGGTTCGAGGTGCCCAGCAGGTGGCCGCCGGCCTCGATGCCCTGGGCCACCACGATCGCGCCGTGCCCGGCCGCGCGCAGGCCGTCCGGGACCGTGCCGACCTGGACCACCAGCCGCCGCCGGGCGCCGGTGATCCGGTCGAGCACGGCGTCCTCGGCCAGGCCGAACAAGGAGAGGTAGACGTGCTGCGGCGTCTCGTCGAGCACCTGGGCGATCTGCCGGCCGAGGTCGGCCGGGCCGACCACCTCCGGGATCAGGTTCACCCCGACCGGGCGGTCGGTGCCGTCGGCCAGCCGCTTGAGCATGGCCGAGAGCGGGTCGCCGACCAGCTTGTAGCCGCCCGCGCAGCCGGCCGCGCCGGCCTCGGACACCGCGCAGGCCAGGTCCGCGCCCGCGACGCCGCCCATGCCCGACTGCAGCAGGCTCACCCGGACGCCGAGCGTCTGTGCCAGGGCCGTGCGCATCAGCCCAGGCTCTCCACCGCGGCCAGCGCCGCACCGGTGTCGCCGAACCGCTTGGTCAGCGTGTGCACCCACCGCTCCAGGCCGAAGGCCAGGCAGCTGGTGTGCGCCGTGTCCGGGCCGGCCTGGATGGAGCAGCGCTCGCCGAAGAAGTTGCGGTGGTAGTTGACCGAGCCGATCGCCAGGCCCTCGACCACGAACTCCTCCTTGACCGGGAACAGCCGCTGCATCTTGGCCTTGCCGCTGTTCTTGTCGAAGAACGGGTCGGTGGCGACCTCGACCCGCACGGCCAGCCCGAGGTCGGCGCACAGCCGCAGCACGGTCTCCTTGGCCCGCAGCAGGTGGTTCTTGGCGCCGTCCTCCGGGCCGATGAAGACGATCTCGCGCATGGAGAAGCCCAGCAGGCGCTGCAGACCGTCGTAGTGGTCCTCGTTGCGGAAGCAGGTGGCCAGCGTGGTGCGCATCACCCCGTCGGCCGGAAGGGTGGAGTCGGCCAGGTTCAGGTAGATGGCGTAGCAGGCCGCGGACGGCAGCGCGAAGGCGGTCGGCTCCATGATCTCGGGCGGGACCCGGTCCAGCGGGCGCTCGGCCTCGGTCAGCAGCTTGCCCAGCCGGGTCGGGTCCAGCCGGGTCGCGGCCAGGCCCAGGTGCGGGAAGTTGTCGAAGTAGTCGAACTTGTCCAGGTCCTGGCAGCGGATCAGGAACGGGAACCGGAACTCCGGGGCCTGCCAGCCTTCGGCGTAGCGCTGGAACACCGCGTCCAGTCCCCGCAGCAGGCGCAGCTGCCCGCTGTCGAGAACGCTCAGGCCGTTGTCGGTTGCCATAGTCATCACGCCGCCTTCTGGGGGAAGAATCGTGCTTCGATCGCGTTCAGGGTGCGGAAGTCGTCCAGGTCCAGCTCTTCCGGGTCGATCGGCTCGCCGGTCAGCTCCTCGAGCAGGAAGATGAACTCGACGAAGGCCAGCGAGTTGATCGCCCGGCTGTCGATCAGGTCCAGGTCCCCGTCCAGCCGGTCCATCTCGGGGTTGCGGCCGAGGATGAACTCGTGCACGGGCTTCATGGTCTCGGTCATCGCCCGACCAGCTCCCGTCCCACGCCCGCCTTGGCCAGGAAGCTCCTGGTCCGCTTGAGCATCCGCTCGTGCGCCTCGGCCCGGGCCGGGTGCTCCAGCGCGCGGCGGCGCAGGGCGAGGGCGTCCGGGATGCCCGCGTCGCGGTAGGCGGCCGGGTGGTAGAGGGTGCCGATGCTGTACTGCAGGTACTTCTCGAGGTACTCGGCCACGGCCGGCACCTCCGCCGGGTCGCGCCCGGCCACCTGGGCGAGCAGGTTGGTGAACACCATCCGGCCGAACGCGACGTGCCGGCTCTCGTCCTGGTGGTGCACCCGGTTGATCTCGCGGGCGATCTCCGGCAGGTCCGGGTCGGTGGCCATCTGCGCGTTGTAGTAGTCGACGATCTCCTCGAAGATCAGGATGCGCGCGAACACGATCAGTTCGCGGGCCACCGCCGACAGGTGGGAGACCGAGTCGGCCTTGAGCGACGGCTGGGCCGGGTACAGCTTGCCGCCGTAGCGCAGGCAGAACTGGGCGAAGAACCACATGTGCTCGTTCTCCTCCCCGATGAAGTGGTGGAGGAACTCCGAGACCCCGGCGTAGGTCCGCTCGTGGATGCGCAGCACGACCTCGCTCATCAGCTCACGGATACCGTGGATGTTGAGGCTGAAGAAGTTGATCGTCTCGTACCGGGTCAGCGCGAGCTGCTGCTCCCGGGTCAGCTCGTCCCACATCTCGGTGCCGGCCAGCGTGGTCAGGTTCTCGCTCATCCACGGCTTGTCGGCCTCGATCGTGTCGGGCCACTGGAAGATCGTGTACGGGTTGTAGTAGCCGGACTCGGCCATCTGTTCGAGCCGGTCCAGGTCCAGTTCGACCGGCTTGATCTCGCGTGCTGTGGCTGTCATGTGCAGTCGTCTCCTCAGGACACCGCTCGGATGTCCGCGCGTACGTGGACCGGCGTCCGGGCACCGCACCCGTGGTAGGCCAGGGCGGCGTTGCCGGACGCGGTGGACGGGATGACCTTGTTGTAAATCGATCCGAGGCACAGCTCCTGGAACTCGCCGGTGCTCGCGGACAGCCTCGCGGCCAGTTGGGCCTTGGCGATGTCGATGATCTTCGGTGTGCCGTCCTCGTCCGCGACCTCGACGAAGGCGTGCGGCAGGTCCAGGGCGCCGCCGAGGACGCCGCAGAACCAGCCCCGCTTGGCCTCGGCCGGGTATCCGCCCTCCCGGAACCGCTCGGCCAGCAGCAGGCTGGCCGCGATGCAGCTCGTCGCGCCCAGGTCGTGCACCAGCGCGTAGTCCGCCTGCATGGGCACGGGGATCATCTGCCAGCGGTAGCCGGAGGCCAGGTACTCGCCGGTCAGCCGGCGCAGTTCCGGGGAGATCAGCGCGGTGCGCGCGCCGGTCGTGGTGACCGTGGCGCAGTACCGCGCCGATCCGCAGCTCGGGGCCGGGTCGGCCACGTCCGCGATACTCCCGCCGAAGCGGACCACGTCCGGGGCCTCGAGCCGCCACGGCGCCGTTCCGGCGCAGTCCGGGCACTCCAGCCGGACCTGGAAATCCCAGGTCTTGGGCACCAGCAGGGCGTCCAGCGGCCGGCCGGCGAACCGGAACAGCATGCGGAAGGCGAGTTCCGGCTGCGTTTTCGCGGTGCCGGAGTACATGCCGAGGTTGTAGAGGTCGTTCGAGTCGAAATGGCGGACACCGGATATCCGGGTGAACGGAAGTCCGGCGGCGACCAGCCGGTCGATCTCGGCCGGCCCGCAGCGCAGCATCTCCCGGGCCACCGATTCCGGCTGGCTTTTGTCGGAGTATTCGGCGGGAATGAATTCGATGGAGTCCGCGACCTTTTCCCAGGGCGTGTCCACCACTACAGATTGGTCCAACAAAGCCCATCTCCTGAGGCAGAACCGGCACGGGGAACATCAATGTACGACGCCGACCCTAGCAATTCGGACTGCGCCGCCGGAAGATTAATGCCACACGATTGTTCGTGTATTCTTCATTCATCGGGCGGGCAGCACGAATCGCCCGGAATTCCGGGTCGATCGAATTCTAGGGAAATCGGCGCGCATTGTTTGCGCGCCGCGCGCGGCTTTTCCGGGCGCCGTTGCGCGCCGCGGAGCAGGCAGGGCGGGCGGGTTTTCGCCGCCGCCGCGGGCCGCCGCAGCGGCCCCCGCCCCTGGCGGGTCCGGCCGGCGTGACGGGCCGTGCGCCGTCACGCCGGCGGCTCCCCGCCCGGGCCGGGGGCGGCCGTTCAGGTCAGTGCGCCGAGCGCCGCACGATCGTGCAGGAGAAGGTGAATCCGCCGCCGCCCTGGATCAGCATGCCGACCTCGCCGGGTGCCAGCGCCACCGCCATGTCGGCCAGGTTGGCCAGGTACTCCGCCGGGCCCAGGCAGCCGGTGTCCGGCTCCAGGTACTCCGGCTGGCGGCCCAGCAGCAGGCCGATCCCGGGCTTGAACACGTTCTCGCGCATGTGCCGGATCAGCCGCGGGATCGCCACCACCCGGATGTCGTCGGGCTTGACCCCGGACCCGGCCAGGCCGCGCTGGACCGCTCCGAACAGCTTCTCCACGCCGCTCTTGCCCAGCAGCGCCGCCTGGCTCGAGGCCCGGAAGACGGTGTTGGGCCGGACCAGGCTGATCGGGGCGCCGTGCGCGAGCGGGGCGGCGCCGAACCCGTCGTCCCCGCGCAGCTGGGTCTCGAAGGACGGGTCGGCGGCGAGTTCGAGCGCGAGCAGGTCGAGCAGGTCCGCGCCGTTGCCGTCGCCGCGCCGGCCCAGCACCGCCGCGGCGCCCGAGTCGCCGTAGACGGCCTCGTCGTCGCTCTCCCACCGGTCGAAGCCGGGCCCGGCGAACCGGTCCGCGGCCGTGACCAGGGCCGTGGTCGCGTCCGGGGTGGCGGTCAGCCACAGGGCCGCCAGGTGCAGCGCCAGGGCGCCGCCGTTGCAGGTCTGCTGCACGTTGACCGGCAGGCCGCCGACCGCGCCGGACTCCTGCGCTATGTAGTGCGCCGGCGACCAGATGTCGATGCCCTGGTGGTACATCGACGCGTGGACCAGGAATCCGACCGCGCCGGGCGCCACGCCGGCGTCCTTGAACGCGTCCCGCGCGGCCAGCACGGCCATCTCCGGGGCCGCCAGGTCGGTGGCCACGGGCAGCCGCGCGACCCCGATCCGCTCGGCGGCCTCGGCGCTCAGCTCGCCGCCGGCCGGGCCCTGCCGGTCCGGCGGGAACCACGCCGCCGCCGCCTTGATGCTCAGTCCGTTGCCCAGTTCAGCCATCGGCTTCTCGGCCCCTTCTCAGATTCAAAGTCCAGGTGAAGACGCGACTGCGACCCGGCGCAACAATACTGGCGGTAACGACCGGGCGGAATGTGAAGAATGCATGGTCGCAGGTGCATTTCCGCATACCCGGGCGGCCCGCACGGCCCGTCACCAGGGTTTTTCATTCGGCGGCCGGGGCGGGCCGATAAACCCCTATCACCCCCTTAGTCAAGGCAAACCCGGAGCGCCTAGGGGTCTGGGTGGGGTTATCGGGGCGTCGGCGGGGCCAGTAGGGTCGGCCGGGAATCGGACCGGGGCGGATTCCACCATTCCCGGGCGCACTGCGCACCCGGCGATCCCAAGGGGCCGTGAGACCAATGGCTGATGAAGACAAGCTGCGGCAGTACCTGAAGAAGGCCACCGGCGACCTCCAGCACACCGCCCGGAGGCTGCGCGAGGCCGAACTGAAGGATTCCGAGCCCGTCGCGATCGTCGGCATCGGCTGCCGGTTCCCGCCCGGCCTGCGGTCCGCGGACGAACTGTGGCGGTTCGTGGCGGACGGGGGCGACGGCGTCTCGGCGTTCCCGGCCGACCGCGGCTGGGGCGCCGTGCGCGTGCCCGGCCCCGACCCCTCGGTCCGGCCGGCGGCCGGCCGCGGCGGCTTCGTGGCCGGAGCGGACCGGTTCGACGCCGGGTTCTTCGGCATCGGCGCGAACGAGGCGCTGGCGATGGATCCGCAGCAGCGGATGCTGCTGGAGACGGCGTGGGAGGCGGTCGAGCACGCCGGCCTGGATCCGGCCGCGCTGCGCGGCAGCCAGACCGGCGTCTACGCCGGGGTGTCCTACTGCCACTACGCCGGCGGGCCGCAGTCCGCACGGCCGGCCGGCATCGAGGACCAGTTGATCGTGGGCGGCACGCCGAGCACGAACTCCGGCCGGGTCGCCTACGTCCTGGGCCTGCACGGGCCCGCCATCAGCATCGACACCGCCTGCTCGTCCTCGCTCGTCGCCATCCACCTGGCCTGCCAGGGACTGCGGCGCGGGGACTGCGACCTCGCCCTGGCCGGCGGTGCCACGGTCATGGCCACGCCGAACGTCATCCTCGAGTTCGGCCGCCGCGGCGCGCTGGCCGGGGACGGCCGGTGCAAGCCCTTCGCGGACGCCGCGGACGGCATGGGCTTCGGCGAGGGCGCCGGGCTGCTCGTGCTCGAACGCCTGTCCGTGGCGCTGCGCAACGGCCGCGAGATCCTCGCGGTGATCCGCGGGTCGGCGGTCAACCAGGACGGCGCGACCAACGGCCTGACCTCGCCGAGCCGCGCGGCGCAGGAGGCGGTGATCGGCCGGGCGCTGGCGGACGCCGGGCTGACCCCGGACCAGGTGGACGCGGTGGAGGGGCACGGGACCGGCACGGCCCTGGGCGACGCGATCGAGGCCGAGGCCCTCATCGCCGCCTACGGCCAGGGCCGCTCGCCCGACCGGCCGCTGCGGCTGGGCTCGGTCAAGTCGAACATCGGCCACACCCAGACCGCCTCCGGGGTGGCGGGCGTGATCAAGACCGTCATGTCCATGCGCGCGGGAATCCACGCCCGCACGCTGCACGTCGACCGGCCGTCGGCCCACGTCGACTGGTCCGCCGGGACGGTCGTGCTGACGACCGAGTCGGCTCCGTGGCCGGCCGCGGGACGCCCCCGGCGGGCCGGGGTGTCGGCTTTCGGCATCAGCGGCACCAACGCGCACCTGATCCTGGAGGAGCCGGCCGCCGCGGACCGCGGTGCGAGCGCGCCGCCGGCCGGATCCGGCGGCGGGCGCGTGCCCTGGGTCCTGTCGGCGAAGACGGAGCCGGCGCTGCGGGCCATGGCCGTGCGGCTCGGCGAGTTCCTCGCCGCCCGTCCGGCCGCCGCCGCGGACGTCGGGCTCTCCCTGGCCCGGACCAGGGCGGGGTTCGGGCACCGCGCGGTCAGCCTGGGCGCCGACACCGGCGAGCACCTGGCCGCGCTCGCCGCGCTGGCCCGCGGCGAGGGCGCACCCGGCCTGAGCACGGCCACGGCCGCCACCGCGCACACGACCGTGCTGTTCACCGGGGACGAGCCGGGCGCCGACGCCGCGGCCTGGCGCGAGGCCCGATGTCTCCCGGCCTTCGCCGAGGCGTACGACGAGGTCCACGCCGCCCTGGCCGCCCGGCTCGACCAGCCGCCGACGGCCTACCCGGATGCCGCCGTGTTCGCGCTCCAGGTTGCGCTTTTCCACGCGGTCCGTGCGTACGGTGTGGCACCGGACGTCGTCGCGGGCTCGGGGATCGGCGAGATCACCGCGGCCTTCGCCGCCGGCGTCCTGTCACTGGCCGACGCCGCCGCGATCGCGGCCGCCGCCGCGCTGACCCGGGACGCCGGACGGTCCGGCGCCCGAGACGGGTTGCGGGCCGCCGCCGAGAGTGCCGACTACGCGAAGCCCCAGATCACGCTCATCACCTCCGGCGAGCCCGCCGACTCGGAGCACTGGGCGCGGGGCCTGTTCCTGGGCACCGGCGCCGAGGACGTCCGGGCGCAGGTGCTGGCGCGGGGCGCGGCGAACCGTCTGGAGCTGGATCCCGGGACCGTCACCTGCGCAGACGAGCTGCTGACGCTTCTGGCTGCGGCGTACACCGCGGGGACGGAGATGTCCTGGGAGCCGTCCTTCGCCGGCACCGGTGCCCGGCAGGTGACTCTGCCCGGCTATCCGTTCCAGCGCGAGCGGTACTGGCTCGACCCGGAACCGGCCCGCGACCATGGCGAGTTCCGGACCGACGGGCAGCCCGTCCACCCGCTGCTCGGCGGCGTGATCGACCTGGCCGACCCGGCCGAACGGCGGTTCGCCCGGACACCGGCGGCGCGGGAGCCCTGGTACGTCGCGCAGTACCGGCTGCGCGGCGCGCCCGCGCTGCCGGCCGGCGCCGTCGCCGAGTGGGCGCTGGCTGCCGCGCAGTTCGCGGACGGTGATCCGGTCGACGGCGGCGGCGTACGGACCGTCGAGAACCTGGTCTTCGGCGAGCCGGCCACCGTGCCCGGCCCGCTCGGGCCGGCCCTGCAGACCGCGGCCGAGACCCGCGGGGCGGACCGCCGGATCAGAGGGTTCAGCGCGGGCCCGGCCGGGGCCTGGACCGAGCGTTTCACCGCCCTGGCCGCCGAGCCGACCGCGCCGGTCCCGCCCCGCACGGACCTCGGGCAGCTGCGCTCGCGGATGGCCGAGCAGGACCCCGGAGCGCTGTTCGGCTGGCTCGACGACTGCGGGATCGCCTGCGGCCCGGACTTCCGGCAGGCGCTCGGGCGCTGGTGGCGGACCGACGACGAGGCACTGGCCCTGATCGAGACGGATCCGGCCGGCGCCGACCACGGCGAGGACGCGGGCGAGGCCGAGGGCAAGGGCGAGGACGACGGGTACCTCCTGCATCCGGTCGTGCTCGAGGCCTGCTTCCTGGCCGCTTCACCGCTAGTGGCCGGCGACGGCCTGCGGCTGCCGTCGAGCCTGTCCCGGCTGGCCCGGCACCGCGAACCGCCGCGGCGGGTGTGGTGCCACGCCCGGCGCACCCCGGGCGCGGCGATCGACCTGGACCTCTACGACGACACCGGCGAACCGTTCGCCTCCGTCGCGCAGCTCGTGTTCCGCGCGGCCGGGCCGGCCGGGCCCGCTGACGCTCCCGGGCAGCCGGAGGCCGACGAGCCGTGGGACGCGGACCGGCTGTGCCGGCTCGCCGTCGAGGATCCGCCGGCGGCCCGGCGCGAGCTCGCCGACCTCCTGTTCACCCGGGTCGGCTCCCTGGTCGAAGGGCTCGCCGAGAATCGGCCGGGCCTGCGCGAACACTTCGGCGCGATGCGCCTGGGCGACCTCGGCCTGGACTCGTTGCGGGCGATGCGGCTGCGCCGGCAGCTGCGCGCCGGACTGCACGTGGACGTCCCGCCGCAGCGCCTGCTCGGCGACGGCACCGCGGCCGACATCGTCGACCTGGTCTGCCGGTCCCTGGCCGCCCGAAGCCTCGTCGCGACCGGCGACGAGCCGGCCGGCGACGCCGGACCGGCCGAAGAACTCATCCTGTAACCCGCCCGGAAGGCAGGCACGATGACCACGGATCTCTTCGCCGAACTCTACCGCCGGGGGGTCAGACTGCGGTCGGCCGACGGCCGGCTGCACGTGACCGCCCCGCCCGGCGCCCTGACCGCCGACCTGCGCGAGGAGATGGCCCTGCGCCGGGACGAGCTGATCGAGGCCCTCGATCGCTCGCAGGACGCCCCGGAGCCGGCCGGCCTCGTCGCGCAGCCGGCGCAGCGGCACGAGCCGTTCCCGCTGACCGACATCCAGCAGGCGTACTGGGTGGGCCGGACGCCGTCGGTGGAACTCGGCGGGAACGCGGCGCACGGCTACATCGAGTACGACGCCGCGGATCTCGACGTCCCCCGGCTCGGCCGGGCCCTGGACAAGCTGATCCGGCGCCACGACATGCTCCGGGCCGCCGTCCGGCCCGGCGGGCTCCAGCAGGTCGAGCCCGAGGCGGCGCCGTACCAGATCCGGGTCGCCGACCTGTCCGGGCTGGACGAGGCGGCCCGGGAGGCCGGGATCGCCCGGGTCCGGGCCGAGCTGGCCGACCAGATCCTGCCCGCCGACCGGTCGCCGTTGTTCGAGGTCCGCGCCACCAAGCTGGGCGGCGGGCGCTGGCGCCTGCACCTGAGCGTGGACATGCTGATCATGGACGGGTTCAGCATCGGGATCTTCCAGCGCGACTTGTTCCGCTTCTACAGCCGGCCGCAGGACGAGCCCGAGCCCGTCCCGGTCACCTTCCGCGACTACGTGCTGGCCGAGCAGCACAGCCGCCGCCCGGGCGAGCCGGGGTTCGACGAGGACCGGCGCTACTGGCTCGACCGGCTCGACCGGCTGCCGCCCGCCCCCGAACTGCCGCTGGCCGCCCAGCCCGGGCAGCCGGCCCGGCCGGTGTTCACCCGCCGGCACACCCGGCTCTCACGCGAGCAGTGGTCCGCGGTCCGGGATACCGCCCGCCGGCGCGGCCTGACCCCGTCCGCCGCCCTGGTCGCGGCCTACGCGGACGTGCTGCGGCGCTGGTCGAAGCGGCCGGACCTGACCCTGAACCTGACCCTGTTCGACCGGGCCCCGGTGCACCCGCGGATCGGCGAGGTGATCGGCGACTTCACCTCGGTGGTCCTGCTCGAGTCGCGGCCCGAGCCGGACGAGTCCTTCGCCGGCCGTGCCAAGCGCCTGCACCAGCAGCTGATGGAGGACCTCGGGCACAGTTCCTTCTCCGGGATCCGGGTGCTGCGCGAACGGGCCCGGCGGTTCGGCGGCCGGCCGGGCGCGGGGATGCCGGTGGTGTTCACCAGCATGATCGGCTTCGACTCCGGCGCGAGCCTGGCCGAGTCGGCCCGGATGTTCGGCGAGGTGGTGTACGGCGCGAGCCAGACGCCGCAGGTGTGGCTGGACTACCAGGTGCTCGAGGACCAGGGCGAGCTGCTGGTCAACTGGGACTCCGTCGACGGGCTGTTCCCGCCCGGCCTGATGGACGCGATGTTCGAGGCCCACCGCGCGTGCCTGGAACGCCTCGGCGCGGACGAGGCCGCGTGGGACGAGCCGGAACTCGTCGCGCTCCCGGCCACGCAGGCCGAGGAACGCCGGCAGGCCAACCGGACCGAGGCGCCCATCGCGCCGCGCACGCTCTGCGCCCTGGTCGAGGAGCAGGCCGAACGCACCCCGGACGCCACCGCCGTGATCTGCGCCGACGGCGAGCACACCTACCGCGGCCTGGTCGCCGACGCCCACCGGCTGGCCCACGTCCTGCAGGCGGCCGGCGCGGCCCGGGACACCCTGGTCGGCGTCGTCGCCGACAAGGGGTACGAGCAGGTGGCGGCGGCCCTGGGCGTCACCCGGTCCGGGGCCGGGTACCTGCCGATCGAGACGCGCTGGCCGGCCGCCCGGCGCGAGCAGCTGCTGCGGCAGGGCGAGGTGCGGGTGGTGGTCACCACGGCCCGGCTGCGCGACGAGCTGTCCTGGCCGGACGACGTCCGGCTGGTGACCCTGGCCGACGCCGAGGTCGCGGCCGCGCCGGCCGGCCCGCCGCCGACCGGTCCGGGCCCGGACGACCTGGCGTACGTGATCTTCACCTCCGGGTCGACCGGCACGCCGAAGGGCGTGATGATCGACCACCGGGCCGCGGCCAACACCGTGCAGGACCTCAACGACCGCTACCGGGTCACCCCGCAGGACCGGGTGCTGGCCCTGTCCGCGCTCAGCTTCGACCTGTCCGTGTACGACCTCTTCGGCCTGCTGGCCGCCGGCGGCGCGCTCGTCATGCCGGAGCCGGGCCGGGCGCAGGAGCCGCGGCACTGGACCGACCTGGTGCAGCGGCACCGGGTGACGCTGTGGAACTCCGTGCCCGCCCTCATGCAGGCGTGGGTCGACACGCTCGACCCGGCCGCTCCCCCGCCCGGGCACGCGCTGCGCCTGGTGATGATGAGCGGGGACTGGATCCCCGTGGCGCTGCCGGACCGGATCCGCGCGGTCTTCCCCGGGGTCGAGGTGATGAGCCTCGGCGGCGCGACCGAGGCGTCGATCTGGTCGATCCACTACCCGATCGGCACGGTGCCCCCGGAGTGGTCGCGGATCCCGTACGGCAAGCCGCTGGCCAACCAGACGATGCACGTGTACGACCAGTGGCTCGAACCGAGCCCGGTCTGGGCCACCGGTGAGATCTACATCGGCGGCGTCGGCGTGGCCCGGGGCTACTGGGCGGATCCGGTGCGCACGGCCGAGCGGTTCGTCGTGCACCCGCGGACCAAGGCCCGGCTGTACCGGACCGGGGACCTCGGCCGCTATCTGCCCGGCGGCGACATCGAGTTCCTGGGCCGCGAGGACTCGCAGGTCAAGGTCAACGGCTACCGGATCGAACTCGGCGAGATCGCGGCCCCGCTGCGGCGGCGCCCGGGCGTGCACGACGCGCTGGTCGCCGTGGACGCCAATCCCCGGACCGGCCGCCGGCAGCTGGTCGCCTACCTGGTGCCCGGGCCGGGCGAGGCCGCCGCCGCGGGGCGCCCGCATCCGGACGCCGACGCGATGCGGGCCGAGCTCGAACAGCTCCTGCCGGAATACATGGTCCCGCGCCACTACCTCGTCATCGCGAAGGTGCCGCTGAGCGCGAACGGGAAGGTCGACGTCTCGGCCCTGCCCGCCCCGAGGGACCTGCAGGCCCCGGTCCGGCCGGCCGCCGCGCAGGACGAGCTGGAGCGCACGCTGCTGCGGTTCTGGCAGGAGGTCCTGGAACGCGACGACTTCGGGGTGCAGGAGAACTTCTTCGAACTCGGCGGGGACTCCCTGCACGCGATCAGCCTGCTGGACCGGATGAGGGAGCAGTTCGGTACGACCGAGAGCCAGGACGACGGCCTGCACCGGCTGTTCGACAACCCCACGGTCGCCCGGCTGGCCGCCGTGCTGCGGGACCAACCATGACCGGGCACCCGGCGGCCGGCCCCGCGCGGCCGCGGGCCGGACCGCGCGCTGGTGGGAGCCCGCGCAGCGAGATAAGCAGGCGTGTCGGGACGGTCACCTCGCGTAGCATTCAAGCATGCGACCAGGTCCGGACGAACCCGACGAGGCGCCCCGGTGGGACGTCGCGCGCCCGCGCCGCCCCGGCCTGGTGGCCGGCGTGAGCATGGCCGGGTTCCGCGGCCTCGGCGCGGACCGGGTCGACCTGCGGGTGATCCCGCATCCCGCGGTGATGCTGGCGCTGCAGTTCGGTCCCGGCTCCCCGGTCGTGGACGACGGCGCCGGGCGCCGGCACCGCGGCGGTTTCGCCGCGGGGCTCGGCGCCGGCAGCCGCGGCGCGGTCCGGCTGCGCGGGGAGCGGGTCGAGGGCGTGCAGGTGCGCCTGTCCCCGCTGGTCGCCCGCGCCGCGCTGGGCGTCGCCCCGGCGGAGCTGGACGGCGCCGTGGCCGGCCTCGACGACCTGTGGGGCCGGGAGGCGCAGCGGGTCCGGGAGCAGCTGGAGGACGCGGTCTGCTGGGAGCGCCGGTTCGAGGTGGCGTGGGCCCTGCTGGCCCGCCGGATCGCGGCCGGGCCGCGGGTGGACCCGGAGGTGGCCTGGGCCTGGCACCGGATCGCGGCCAGCCGCGGCCTGGCCAGGGTCGAGGGGCTGGCGGCCGAGGTCGGGTGGAGCCGCAAGCGGCTGTGGTCCCGGTTCCAGGCGCAGACCGGCCTGCCGCCCAAGCAGGCCGCGAAGCTGGTCCGCTTCGACCACGCGGTGCACCGTCTGGCCGCGGGCGAGGGCGCGGCCGGGGTCGCGGCGCGCGGCGGCTACGCCGACCAGTCCCATCTGCACCGCGACGTCGTGGCGCTGACCGGGTTGACCCCGGCGACGGTGGCCGGCGAGCCGTGGCTGGCGGTGGACGCGGTCGCCTGGGGGGCGCCCGCGGGACGGCCCGCCGAGGCCGGCCGGGCGGTCGGCCGAGCCCGGGCATTGAAACAAGAGTGCTGATACAGTGGCCGACGACTCGGACCAGATTATATGTGCACAGATAAAGTTCCGGGCGCGCCGCCGGAATTCGTCTCATGCCGTCTGACCTGGCCATTAAGCATTCATTCAGGCCTTCTGGATCTTCAATTCTGCTTTGACACTCTGACAGACTTAGGCCTTGACCTACGAGTTCTGAACTGGTTATCATGACTACGTATTCGTAGTAAAACGGGAGCTGGGCGGTGACTGACCGCTGGTCGGTCGCCGTCGTACAAGACCAGTACGGGTGTGGGCAACCCGCCCTTCGGGGTGCCCACGAGTCATCGTGATCACAGCCGTGTCGCAGGCGGCCGGTCGCGGTTTCCAGCTGGGCTGAACAGCAGCGAATCCGGTGCCGTCAAGACGACAGCGCGACTTCTGTGGCTGGAGGGGCAATGTGAGGCGGGTCGACGACGATCACGGGCCGGCCGGGCGAGCACGCCGGCCCCCGCCGCACCCGGCCGGGCGGCCGCCGCCCGCCGCGCCGCCCTGCCGCGGGGCCGGGTGAGCCGGATCCGGCCCGTCCGGGCCGCGATCCCCGCCGGGCCGTGCGCCTGACCGGCCATCCGGGCCGCGACACACCGGACCAGACCTGTCCTCGACCACTTGTGAGCCGCGATTCATTCCAGGGGAACACATGGGAATCCACGTGATGATATCCGACGACCTGCTGCTCTCCCGCAGCGCGCTCGCCGCGCTGATCGAGAAGCGCGAGGAGATCCGCGTCGTCGGGGCCGTCGGCGGCGACGCGGACGCGCTGGAGTTCGCCGAGATCCACCGCCCGGACATCGCCATCATCAGCTTCGACGGCGTGGACAGCGGCGCGATCACCGTCGCCGAGAAGATCGCGAGCCTGCCGCACTGCCGGACCCTGGTCCTGGCCGAGCGCTTCACCCGGTCGATCGTGCGCCAGACCTTCTCCGGCGGGATCGACGGCATGCTCCAGCGCAGCGTGCCGCCGGACCGGTTCTTCGACGCGCTGCACCGGGTGCACCAGGGCGAGCGGGTCTTCGACGCGGACCTGACGGTGGCGGCCCTGGCCAACGCCGGCTGCCCGCTGACCGTGCGCCAGCTCTCGGTGCTCGAACGCCTGTCCTACGGGGACACGACGGTCGAGATCGCGCAGCGGCTGCACCTGTCCGAGGGGACCGTTCGCAACTACCTCTCGGCCCTGGTGGTCAAGCTCGGTGCGCGCAACCGCATCGACGCGCTGCGGATCGCCCGAGATGCCCGCTGGTTCTGACCGGACGGACCTCCCGCCCGGTCCCGGCTCCGGCAGACCCCGGAGCGCACCGACCACCGACGCGGACCGGGCCCCGGCATCCGCCGAGCACCGGCACGCGAGACGAAAGGGCCCCGATCTGGCCGCACCCCGACGATCGCGCGCATTCATCGAGTGTTGATACACCCCTGCCCCTGTGATGCGAGATGGCGAGAACTGATGTACGAGCTGGTCGAACGGGACGAGGAAGAAAAGACGCTGGCGCGGATCCACGGCGAACGCGCTCCGGGCCGAAGACGGTTGGTCGCCGTGAGCGGCCCGCTGGCGAGCGGCAAGACCGCCCTGCTGCGCGCCTTCGCCCGCGGCGCCGCCGCCAAGGGCGCGACGGTCCTGGAGGCCGCCGCGTCGATATTCGAGCGGCGCCAGCCGCTGGGGATCATGGACCAGCTCCTGCGCGGCCACCGGCTGCTGTCCCAGGGCGCGCAACGGGAGGTCCACGACCTGGTCGAGCAGATCGGCCGGGCCGAGCAGCCCGCGGAGATCTCCCCCCGGATCCTGGGCCTGCTGCACGGCGCCTTCCAGCCCCTGGCCGACAGCGCGCCGCTGGTCATCTGCCTCGACGACGCGCACTTCACCGACGTCGAGTCCCTGCAGTACCTGCTCGCGCTGATGCGCCGGATGGGCAACGCGCCGATCTCGATCGTCCTGTCCTACTGCCCGGACATGGGCTGCGACAGCGTCCAGCGCCTGATCCAGGCCGAGATCCTGCGCATGCCGGACCACACCTGCCTGGACATCGAGCCGTTGTCCGTGGCCGGAGTCGCGACGGTGCTCGGGGAGTACTTCCCGCCCGCCGTCGCCGCCCGGATCGCGCCGCAGTGCCACCGCCTGAGCGGCGGGCGGCCGCTGCTGGTGCACGCCCTGGCCGAGGACAACTCCGGCCCGGGCACGCAGTCGCCGCCCGCGGCCGGACCCGTGTTCGGACGCGCCGTGCTCAGCTGCCTCTACCGGGCCGAGCCGATCGTGCTCGCGATCGCCCAGGCCACCGCCATGCTGGGCGAGGGCCGGCCGAAGGCCGTGGTCGCGCGGCTGTGCGGCCTGGACCTGGAATCCCTCGCCCGGGTCGCCGCGTCCCCCGGCGTCGGCGGGCTCCTGGACCCCGACCTGCTCGGGCAGCCGAGCGTGCGCGAGTCCATCCTGCGCGGCATCCCGCAGACCGAGCGCCGCGACATGCTCACCAGCGCCGCCCGCCTGCTGCACCACGAAGGCGTGCCGGCCCTCGTCACGGCCGACTACCTGATGCGGGTGGACGAGGCGATCCCGTGGGCCGGGCACGTCCTGGTCGAGGCCGCGGACCAGGCCCTGGCCGGCGGCGACCACGAGACGGCCCTGGGCTACCTCGAGAAGGCGCACCGCGGGTGCGCGGGCCCGCGGGAACGGACCGACACCGCCGCGAAGATCGTCGACGTGATGTGGCGGCACAACCCGGCGGCGGCCAAGGCCTACCTGCCCGACCTGGTCGCGTCCGCCGAGCAGGGCGGGCTGCGCGCCCGGCAGGCGGTCCCGGTCGTGCGCAGCCTGCTCTGGAACGGGCAGGAGGTGCAGGCCAGGCGGGTGATCGCGCGCCTGGCCGGTGCGGACCGGCCCGCGCAGGCCGAGGACGACGCCGCCCGGCAGGTCAACCAGCTGCGGCTGTGGCTGCCGCTGACCTACCCGGGCATCGCGGCCCCGCGGGCCGCCGGCCCGGCCGGGCCGGACCCCGGCTCCGGCTCGGCCGACTCCGAGGCCGCGAACGCGCTGGGCGCGGTCCTGCGCGGCACCGACGACGAGGCGACGGTGCCCACCGCGGAACTGGTCCTGCGCCAGGCCCTGGCCGCGGCGGCCGGCCCGGCCGCGACGCTCGCCTCGCTCATGGTCCTGATCTACTCCGACAGCCTGGACAAGGCGTCCGTGTGGTGCGACGCCCTGCTCGCCTCCCGGGGCGAGACCTACGGACCGGTCTGGAGCGCCCTGTTCACCACGGTGCGCGCCGAGATCCACTACCGCCTCGGCGACCTGGCGAGCGCCCGGCAGTCGGCGTACACCGCCCTGACCCTGCTGCCCGGCGAGAGATGGGGAGCCGCGGTCGTCTTCCCGCTCTCGCTCCTGATCCTGACCGCCACGGCGATGGGGAACCTGCCGGAGGCCGCGAAGTACCTGGACTTCTTCGTCCCGAGCGCCGCGTTCGGGACCCTGGGCGCGGTGGCCTACCTCGACGCCCGGGGCCAGTTCCACCTCGCCCGCG
Organism: Actinocrinis sp.; assembly: GCA_035943635.1. Lineage (GTDB taxonomy): Bacteria > Actinomycetota > Actinomycetes > Streptomycetales > Catenulisporaceae > DASZBX01. The sequence continues at coordinate 18,593 of DASZBX010000020.1, forward strand.
GCTGTCCGGACGGCGCGCTGCAGGACTTCCTGGCGGCCGGGCACCTGATGAAGCTGTGGGAGGCGGACTGCCCGTCCGCGGTGCCCTGGCGCGCCCACGCCGCCCAGGCGTACCTGCTCAAGGGCCTGACCACGCAGGCCAAGGCGCTGCTGACCGAGCACATCGCGCTGCTCCCGTCCGGCCACCTGCGCACCCGCGGCCTGGCCTACCGCACCCTGGCGGCCACGCTCCCCGCGGAAGCGCGGCCGCCGGTGCTGCTGAAGGCGGCCGGCATCCTGGACCGCTGCGGCGACTCGCTGAACCTGGCCCGCACGCTGGCCGACCTCGGCCGGGCGCACGAGTCGCTCGGCGACGTCGCCCAGGCCCGCTCGCACGCCCACCAGGCCAGGACGCTCGCGGACCGGTGCGGTGCGGCGCTGCCGGAGCCGGCGGCCGCGGCCGTCGGCCAGTCGGCCGGCGCGGACGGCTTCGGCGAGGGGGCCCCGGCGGCGAACCAGCTGAGCACCGCGGAATGGCGCGTGGCCAAACTGGCCGCCAACGGCTCCACGAACGAACAGATCGCCCGCAAGCTCTTCATCACGGTCAGCACGGTGGAACAGCACCTCACCCGCGCCTACCGGAAGCTCGGCATCCGGCGGCGCACCCAGCTGCCCTCATGCCTGACCGAGTCCGTCCGGTGACCGCCGTCGGGCCGGCCTCGGCGGCGCGGGCGTGCGCGCCACCGTCACCCCGGGTCGGCGGCCGGGCGCTCCGAATCGGCGGCCGACCCGGGCTCCTCGGGCACCGGACCGTCCGGCCGGAACCGGCGCAGGCCCTCGATGAAGACGTTCAGCCCGTACTCGAACCGTTCCGCCGGATCCGCTCCGGTCAGGGCGTCGAGCGCCGCCGCGTACTGCGGGGACACCTCGACGTCCAGCCGCTCGGTGCGCACCCGCCAGTCGGACCCGGGCGGCAGCCGCACCTGCGCCTGCTCCTCGATGGTGTGCCCGAGCACGTAGTAGAACAGCGCGAAGCTGACCCAGCCCGCCTGCGCCGGCGGCAGGCCCGCCCGGCACAGCACCTGGACGGCCGTGTCCGTGCCGGCGATCGTGTTGGCGCCCGGCGCGAAAGTACCGGCCACCACCCGCGCGCCGTCGCGGCGGGCCAGCAGGGCCGCGCGCAGCCGGCCGGCCAGGATCCGGACCTGCTCGGGCCAGGGGACGTCGGGCAGCCGGTCCCCGACGCCCGCCACGATCCGGTCGGCCACCGCGTCCAGCAGGGCCTCCTTGTTCGGGTAGTGCCGGTAGAACGCCCCGCCCCGGACGTTGAGCGTGGCGCCGAGCCGGCGCATCGTGAGCTGGTCCAGACCCTCGGCGTCGAGGAAGCGCAGCGCCTCGTCGACCACGGTGGTTCTGCTCAGCGGCATGGGGCTTCTCCCTTGATTGACACCTTCAGAACGACCACAGTACTGTGAACAGTGTTCACATAAGGACCCTGAGGAGACTGCATGTCCGAGGCCGAAGCCCCGTCCGCACCCCCCGTCCTGCGACCGAACCTTCCGCTCGGCGTCATCGTGGCCATGTCCTGCCTCGCCCTCTTCATGGTCGTGCTCGACGCCACCATTGTCACCGTGGCCCTGCCGGACATGAAATCCGCACTGAACCTGTCCACCGGCCAGCAGCAGTGGGTGGTCAGCGGCTACCTGATCACCCTGGGCGGCTTCCTGCTGCTGGCCGCCCGGGCCGGTGACCTGTTCGGGCACAAGCGCGTGTTCCTGGCCGGCGCGGCCGTCTTCACCGTCGCGAGCCTGGCCGGCGGGCTGGCGTCCGGCCCGGCGGTGCTGATCGCGGCCCGGATCGTGCAGGGCGCCGGCGCCGGCGCGCTGGCCCCCACCAGCCTGAGCCTGATCACCGCAAGCCACGCCGACGAGCACGAGCGCGGACGCGCCCTGTCGCTGTGGAGCATGATGGGCGGCGTGGCCGGCCTGGTCGGCGTGGTCCTCGGCGGCGTGCTGACCGCCGAACTGGACTGGCGCTGGGTCCTGTTCGTCAACGTGCCCCCCGGCATCGCGCTGCTGGTCTCCGGGCTGCGGTTCCTGCTGCCCTCGGCCACCGCCCGGCGGATCGAGCTCGACCTGCCCGGCACCCTGAGCGTCACCCTCGGGATCGGGGCGCTGACCTTCGGGCTCTCCGAGGCCTCGGCCAAGGGCTGGAGCTCGCCGAGCGTGGTGGCGTCGCTGGTCGCGGCCGCCGTGTTCCTGGTCGCCTTCCTGGTGACCGAGGCCCGCAGCGCCCACCCGCTCATCCCGGGCGCCGTGATCCGGTCCCGGACCCTGCGGATCGCCAACCTGCTGATGTTCTTCCTCGGCGTGACGCTGACCGCGCTGATGTTCTTCCTCTCGCTGTACTGCCAGCAGGTCCTGGGCTACAGCGCGCTGCGCACCGGCATGGCGATGCTGCCGATCACCGTCATCTTCATCGTCGGCGGCCTGACCTCCCGCCAGCTGCTGCCCAAGCTGGGCCCGCGCCCGCTGCTGGTGGCCGGCGGCCTGATCGCCACGGCGGGCATCGTCTGGCTGGCCACCATCCCCACCCACTCCGCCTACGTCAGCCACATCCTGGGCCCCAACCTGGTCGGCGGGTTCGGCGTCAGCATCATGCTGCTGTCGGTCACCGTCAGCGGCACGGCCGGCGTGGACCAGGAGAACGCCGGCGCCGCCTCCGGCCTGCTCAACACCTCCCGCCAGATCGGCGGAGCCGTCGGCCTGGCCGTCCTGGTGAACGTCGCCTCCAGCGTGACCTCCAACGCGAGCCACCACAGCGACCACCTCAGCGCACTGGTACAGGGCTACCGGGCCGCGCTGCTCGTGAACGCGGGCCTGATGTTCCTGGCCGCGGTGGCCGCCTTGGCGCTGTCCGCCGCCAAGCCGGCGGAGCACAGCGCGCCTGAAGTACCCGCCGAGGCCGAGCCGGCGCGGCCGTGAGACCGTGCGCCGAAGGGCGCCCGCCGCAGTGCTCGTCCAGGCTGCGGCGGGCGTTTCTCTGTCGTGGCACCGCGAACTCATCACGCCGACCGGATCAGACTTCGGTCTTCCACCACGGCCGGTCGGCGACGTGGATCTGCGGATGGCGGGCCAGTTCGCCGCAGTTGGGCAGCTGCGCCCACAGCGCGTGGTCCCCGATGACGATGAGCCGGCGTTTGGCCCGGGTCACCGCCACGTTGACCAGGTTCGGGCTCAGCGTCGCCCAGCTGCGCGAACCATCTGCATCGGCCGCGGTACCCAGGACCAGGATCACCACGTCCGCTTCCTTGCCCTGCGTGGTGTGCACCGTGCCGACACGTTTCGACCCCTCCGGGAAGTACGGCTCGGCCACCTTCTTCATGCCGCGCACCACGTCTCGGAACGGACTGACCACGAAGACGCTCTCCCCGACTCTGCGCGCGAGTTCCCGCTCGAACGGTTTCCCGCCCTCCCACCAGACGGGCTCGAGTGTGCCGGGCTTGAGCGGCATCTGCTGTTCCTGGAACATCCGCTCCCGCAGACGGTCGGCGATGAGCTCCAGGGTCCGCGCGAGGACCACGCCCTCCGCAGGATTCCACTTGTCCTGGCCCGGCGACGCGTCGACGTGGAACCAGGTGCTGCGGGCCACGAGGGTGAAGGCCGCCGCCGGTTCCTCGGTCTTGCCGTAGACCATCATGTTGTCGTAAGCGATCTCGTTGCTGATCTCGAACATGGGCCGGTCGCACCGGCGGTGCACGCGCAGCGGCGAGCCGACCCACACCCGCGCCCCGGACTTGGTCTCGAGCCACGCGCCGTAGCGCGCCAGCCGGTCCGCGGTGGTCTGCACCGACTGCAGCCCCGGGGCCCACTGCGGGTCGACGTCGAAGTGCGCGCACAACCGCCTCTGCCCGGTCCACGGCAAGGTCACGACTGGTTCGAGCTGCTGCGGATCGCCGACGACCACCGTGCGCCGGGCCCGCCAGACGGCTCCGACCGCCTGTTGCGGGCTGGCCTGCCCGGCCTCGTCGATGAAGACCCAGCCCAGGCTTCCCCGGCCCAGCGGATGGAGCATCCGGCTGAGCGAGGCGAAGGTGGTCGAGATCACCGGGACGACCAGGAAGAGCAGCTGCCAGGCGGCCAGCACGATCTCCTCGCGCAGATCGGCGGGCGCGCCGCCCTTCACGATCTCCATGGCGGCGTTCAGATAGCTTCTGACCAGGTTCGGCTCGGTGGCCAGCACCGCCCGGTGCAGATCGAGCGCGGCCACGAACAGGCGGCTGCGGGCCTCCTGGAGTTCGGGATCCATCCACGGGGACGAGCGCTCCCGGCGGTTCATCGCCGCCAGGTCCTCGGGCGCCGCCGCCCAGTCGGCCGGGTCGGGCACCGCCGCGCCCCACCGTCGCCGCGCCGCGTCCAGCTCCTCACGCTCGGCTCGCAACTCGGCCCGGCGCACGAGCAGTCGCTCCCGGGTGCCGAAGGCCTCGGCGGCGGCCCAAGCAACCGCGGCCTCGCCGGATTCGACCTCACGCCGCGCCCTGGCCGCCGCGGCCTGCGCGTGGCTCAAGCGCTGTTCCGCCTCCCGCCGATCCTCCTCGCAGGCTTCCCGGTACTGCTCGCACGCCTGCCAGTACTCGTAAGCCGCGTCCTGCGCCAGGATCGAGGGGCGCCGCCGTTCCTCCCATCTGGCGTCAGCGCCCCTGGAAAACAGGCGTTTGATTCTGTTGGGCCGCCGGTTCTCCCCGTCGTGTGCGGCGAGCAGGGACTCGGCAGCTTCGAGCCCGCCCAGCGCGCTGCTCGCCGCGTACTGCGCGTCCCGCTCGGACGTTCCACGCTGGGCGAGCAGGTTCCGTACGTCGGCGCAGTACGCTTCCGCTTCGCCGGAGACTTTCTTCGCGTGACGCAGTCCCTGCTCGAGCTGGGCTGTCACGCCCTGCGCGGTCTCCGCCTCGCCGGTGAGCGCCGTCAGCAGCGCATCGGGTCCACTCGTGCGAGCCAGCAGGTCGGCCACGGCTTGGCGGTCCGCGACCAACCGCAGGACCTCTTCGCGGGCGGCCGTGAAGGCGGCCTTCGCCTCGGTCCAGGTCTGCGTGCCCAGGGGCATCCGCGTCTGGCCGGAGTCCGGATCGTTGGGACCGGTCCCGGCCGCGGCCGCGTCATTCTGCTGCCTGCGCAGAAGATCGATCAAGCCCTGCCCGGTCCGCTGCGTCCCCTGGGCCTGAGGCAGCTGGCCCCACCAGAAGCCCTCGACGAACGTCCCCCGGAGGTTGCGGCGCCCCAGCCGCGCCGCAACCGCTCCCCACACCTCGTCGCCGTGCACCAGCCCGGCGGGCTCCGGCAGATACCGGACCCGATCGTGCCAGGGCTCCTTCAGCTCCTTGAGCGAGGGAATCTCCAGCGTGACGTTCTCGACCGCGCCGTTGTTCGACGACGCGACCAGGATCTCGTACCCGGTCAGCTCGGGTCGCAGTCGTTTGATGCGGTTGGTGAAGGTGCTGCCGTCCTGTTTCTCGGTCGTCCAGGTCATCGCCTTGCCGGTGAAGCAGGCGGCCGCGGAGGACAACGTCGCCAGCTGCTCGGCGCGCTGCACCACGATCGCGGCGATCAGGTCGCGCAGCATGGTCGTCTTGCCCGTCCCGGGCGGACCGTTGACGGCGTAGAGCCCGCTCCCCTGCGGCCGGCCGATCTCGGCCATGATGGTGTTGACGGCGAACTGCTGGCTCAGTGCCAACGGCTGCGTGGGCGGGGAGACCCAGGCGCCGAGCGGCGCATCGCGCGGCTGTGTGCGGTCGCGCCCGGGCAGGTGGTCCCGCCGCAGATCGACCCGGGCGGCGATGTCGATGTCCCGCGTGGAGGCGAGGTAGGCGGTCAGGCCGCTGCCGAGGTCCTCGCCCCGCGCGGCGGTCGCGATACGGTCGAGGTCCTCGGCGAAGAAACTGTTGAGCAGTTCGTCACCGCCCGACTCTTCCCCGTGCTTCGCCGACACCAGGCTGCTCTTGACGCGCACCGCGTCGGGTCGGAGCATCACGTCGACGCCGAGCTGCTCGGCGATCCACCGGGTGATCCCGGCCAGGTCCAGGATGTCGAGCACCTTGGTCCCGAGCTCGGCCGGCGGTTCGGCGGCCGGACCTGCATCACCATCCTGATTAGCCTGGCCCTTGCGGTCGGGCTTGGCGGCACGCTCGGCGACCTTGTCCTTGGCCCCGTCCACCAGCTTGCCGCCGAGGACTTCGACCGCTTTGCCCACCAGCGGACCGACGACTCCGCCGACACTCGCCCCGGCGGCCGCCGCCGCGAGCCCGACGCCCTGCTTCGCCAGGTCCACGACCAGGTCGACGGCCACTCCGGCGATCGGTCCGAGCTCTGCGCCGGCGCCACCGGCCTTGACGATCGGCAGCCTGCCGTCGCCCAGCTCCTCCAGAGTCGACACGAGCCGCAGGGAGTCCGCCTCGAACCCGTCGAGCCAGCCCTTCTCCTGCGGGCCCGGCGACAGGGCCCGGCCGCAGGCCCAGGCGCAGGTGGACACCACCGCGCTCTTCTTGATCAGGTATCCGTCCTCTGTCACCGTGAAGCAGAACAGTGCGCTGTGTCCGCTGATCCGGCCGTCGTGGTCGTTCCCGTCCTTGCTTCCGGGGAATATGTCGCACAGCCGATCGCGCATCACGCGCAGGTCGAACACGCCGGCGTAGACAGTGTGCTGCCAGACCTTGTTCCGGACCGCGGGCCTGCGGGCGATCGGCGACCCGGCCTCCCAGGGCAGCGGCCTCCCGTCGTGCACCGGGAAGACCCTGCTGGTTTCGCCCTGGTCGAACCGTCCGTGGTCCAGGTGGGGAATGGTGTTCGGGCTGAACAACTCGATCGCCCGCCAGTATCGCAGCACCCGTTCACGGCGAAGCCGCTCCGCGTCCACGCCCCTCCCCCGAAGTCGGCTCCACCGCGTGTGGCGAATGGCAGGTGTCCGCCAGAGCCCGACCGGGCCCGGCATGCGCTGCATTGTCGCGCGCGGCAAAGCTTCTCAGCGTACGGAGACTATAGCGCAGATCCGTCTGCGTCGTCCGCGGAACCGCCCGGCTGCGGGCGCCGGTGCCGGTACTCGTTGAACGTGGCGATGGTGCCGTAGGTCTGCGGCAGGTAGGTGTTCTGGTACTCGCTGATGTCGTCGGGCGCCCAGCCGCCGCCGGCGCCGTTCAGGTCCCACTGCGCGTCGAGGTAGCCGTAGTCCAGGATCGAACCGCCGTAGCCGGCCCGGCCCGCGGCGTTCTGGACCGTGCTGGTGACATAGGTGAAGTACTCGGACTGCTCGGTCGGATCCCACCACGCGGGCTCGGTGCTCTGCGCGCCGCCGCTGCCGACTTCGAAGTCGGTGATCCACGGCGCGGGGCTGCCGCCCCAGCCGGCCTGCCAGAAGATCGGGATCAGCTGGATCCCGGCGGCGCTGGCGTCGGCGAGTTCCTGGTCGAACTCGGTGAAGCTGAACGTGCCCGGCCGGGGCTCGATCGTGCCCCACGGCATGTCGAGTTCGGCGGTGGTCAGGCCAATGACCTGACTGAAAGATTGCCAATATTTGCTGAGAGCGGCAATAAGCGAGCGCTCAGGCTGAGATAACTGCACAGTGGGCGTGTGGGGCGTTCGGAAGGCGGCGCGCAACGACCCGCCGCCGCGTCATCGCGTAGTCTGGGGCCGTCTGTTCGGGCCTTGTCGGCGCGAACGCCCACTGACCGCGGGGGTGCAGCACATCATCGCAGCGCCAGATCCAGCCGCCCCTTCACCGCGCGCCGCCCCCGGATTCGGCGCCCGGATGCTCGCCCTGCTGCGGGCCAGCCACGCGCCGCCGTCGCTCGCGGTCACGGCCATGATCACGGCCCTGGCCGTCGTCTCCGGCCGGGACGCGGCCGGCGGGTTCCTGGTCGCCGCGGCCGTGCTCACCGGGCAACTATCGGTCGGCTGGTCCAACGATCGCATCGACCTGGCCCGGGACATCGCCAACGGCCGCACGGACAAGCCGCTGGTCTCCGAGGAACTCGGCGCACGCACGGTGGCCGTCGCGGCAGGGTGCGCACTGGCTCTGTGCGTCCCGTTCTCGCTGGCCAGCGGCCTGCTCGCCGGCGCCGCCCACCTGGTCGGCGTGGCCGCGGCCTGGTGCTACAACCTGGGCCTGAAACGCACGTGGCTCTCCCCGGCTCCCTACGCCGTCGCCTTCGGACTGCTGCCGGCCTTCGTCACCCTCGCCCTGCCCGGCCATCCGTGGCCGCCCGCCTGGGCGATCGGCGCCGGCGCACTGCTGGGCGTGGGCGCCCACGCCACCAATGTCCTGCCCGACATCGACGGCGACCTGGACACCGGAATCCACGGCCTGCCGCAGCGGCTCGGCGCACGCACGGCCCGCGGACTGGCCGGTGTGGCGTTGCTGGCCGCTTCGGTTCTCCTCGTCGTGGGCCCGGCGGGACCGATCAACGTCGCCGGCTGGGCGAGCCTCGCGCTGACCGGCGCACTGGCGATCGTCGTTGCTCTGCCGCTGCGATCGGACCCACACAGCCGTGTGCCGTTCCTGGCGACCATCGGCCTTGCGTTGGTGGACGTCGCACTGCTCTTACTACGCGGCGCCACGCTCGGGTGACTTTCGGGCGGGCGCGGAGTGTGGGACAGGTCGCCGGAACTGCAGCGCTGCGACTTCTTCTCTAGCCCCGCTCCGCACTGGAGATTCAAAAAAAGCGGCGGTGCAGTTGATGCACCGCCGCTGTCTACTGGCCTGTCTGCACAGGAACGAGCACCCTGCGAATCAAGCGGCCTCCGGGGTCAAGGCGCCGCGATCACTCGGGGGCGTGTCCGTTGCCGACCGGCACGGCGAAGGCTGTCTGCGGACTGGCCGGTATCCCTTGAGCGGCCTGCGGCGCTTCGGCGGGCTGCGGCGTCTTGCGCGGCCGGTCGGCGAGCTTGAGCCAGACCACTCCGACGATGATCACGCTCAACCACAGGGCTTTGACAAGGGTGAGGGTCTGGTCGAAGAAGACCGGACCGAGCAGGGCTGCGCCGGCGGAGCCGATCCCGGCCCAGACTGCGTAGCCGATTCCGACGTCGATCGAGCGCAGCGCGACGCTCAGCGCCCACAGGGTCAGCAGGAAGAACACGACTGCCACCAGCGACCAGGTCAGGCGGGTGAAGCCGTGGCTTCCGCCGACGGACAGCGCGTAGCCGATCTCGAATCCTCCGGCGAGGAGGAGCACGAGCCAGGGGTTGGCCGAGGAACGGCCGGGGTTGGGCATGATCCCGAGTCCTTTCGTGGGTGTCAGCAGGGGGTTTCTATGCGGCGCCGCTGAACTGGAGGCCGACGACGCCGATGATGATGACGGCGATGCCCAGTGCCTTGCGCCAGTCCAGGCGCTGGTGGAACAGCAGCACTCCGAGAAGGGTGATGCCGACGCCCGCGATGGACGTCCAGATCGCGTAGCCGACGCCGACGTCGAAGGTCAGCAGCGCCTTACTGAGGAAGTACGTCCCGATCGCACCGCTGACCAGGGTGATCGCAGTCCACCGGCGGTTCTTGAAGCCGGCGGCCTTTCCGGCCGCGATGGCGACGGTGATCTCGAAGACGTCGGCGATGGCGAGGTAGAGCCATTCCATGATTGCCCTTTCGTCGGATGGCGGTCAGATGCAGTGGTGCTGCGGAGCGCACCCGTCAGGAGGGGAAGGAGGGCACAGCAGCCGGCCGGTCGCCTTCATGTCAGCACCCTTCCGGTCCGCAGGAAGCACCGTGAGTGACCTCCTGCTCGTTCTGGGCGTCGAGCACCGCTTTGCGGATCTGGACTGCAGTGGGTACGCCTTCCAGGCGGTGGTTTTCGCCGATGAGGATCGTGGGAGCGACGGACACGCGGTACGCCTCGGCGATCCGCAGTGCTTTCCGGTGGGTCTCGGCGTAGGTTCCGGCGGTCAGCGCCCCGGTGAACCGGGCCTGGTCCAGGCCCAGTTCGGAGGCGATGTCGGCGAGGACGTCCAGCCGGCCGATGTCCCGGTTCTCCTGGAAGAAGGCCCGCAGCACACGCGGGGTGTACTCCGCGGCCTTGCCGTGCTCGGCCGCGTACTGGTGGCCCTCGAACGCCAGCCGGGTGTAGGGCTGCGGTGAAACGGTGGGCAGGGTGATGCTCACGCCCATCCGCCGGGCCATCGGATAGACCGAGCGGGCCCAGATCGCGGGCAGGTACTCGTCCTCGGGCCGCAGCGTCGGAGTCGGGTAGGGCCGCAGCTCGAACGGCATCCACTCGATGTCGACGTCGAGGTCATGGGTGGCCTCGTGCAGGGGGCCTTCGGCCAGCATGCAGAACGGACAGACATAGTCCGACCAGACCTTGATGCCGACTCTGCCGGTTCCCGTCTCGGTCATGACCGCCTCCGCTCCATGGTGAGGAAGTCTTCGAACGGCTCCGTCGCTTCAGGCAGCGGCAGCGAGGTGACCTTCACCGTCCAGGCCGTGGGGTCTTCAGCGAAGACCGCATACGAGCCGGAGTAGTCGAAGCCGTACCGTGCGGCCGTTTCCCGGTCGGCCGCGTAGACGACGTGGCTGACGTTGAAGTACAGCGAGGCCAGGTAGCACAGGGCGCAGGGCTCACCCGAGGCGATCAGCGTGGCTCCGGTGACGGCGCGCAGTCCGTGCTTGGCAGCGGCCGCGCGTAGCGCCACCACCTCGGCGTGCGCGGTGGCGTCGTTGTCCTCGCGCACCCGGTTGAAGCCGGTGCCGAGCACACGGCCGCCGTTGACCACCACGCCGGAGAACGGGATGCCGCCGCCGGCAACGTGCTCGCGGCTGATCCGAACCGCCGCACGGACGTGTTCGGCCAGCTCGTCGTCTGGGATCTCGGAACTGTACGACATCGCGTTCTCCGGTTCAGGCCGCGGTCGGGCGGAGCGCGATGGCCTCGCCGTTGACGGAGCCGGCGGCAGTGGGCGGCGTGGGGTCAGGCATGGTGCCTCCAGATATTTGCTTGTACCGACATATACATTCGGACCTCACGCGGGGAAATGGTGAAAACTGGGTTATGAACGGAGTGTATATGGGCGTGCACAGCATGTCAACGCCCCGGGAGGAGGGCCTTCGGCAATCGCGCACTTCCCCGGCAACTCCGCATATAGTTGATTGCGCATGCACTGAGAGCAGGGCGAGGTTTCTTTGGCGTAGGGCCTGGCGCAGTGACCGTTGGCCGGTTCAGGCCGTAGCCGTACCGTTGCCGGGTACCGTCTCGAACAGCCGCCCGTAGCCGGTGATCTGCCGTGCGGCGTCACCCGCTCCGGCCAAGTGCAGGGCGTGCCAGAACAGCACCTGGTTGGCGGTCAGGATGCTGAAGTCCAGCTCCTTCTCCAGAGCGCTGATGACGCCGACCGCGCGGATGCCGTTGCCGGCGACCAGGACGGCTTCGGGCCGGTGGTCGGCGACCGCGGTACGGATCCAGTCGGACAGGGCTTCTGGAGTGATCAGCCTCTGATTGCTGGGCAGGCCGCAGGGGTCGTGGTGGACGACCTCGAAGCCCTGGTCGGTGAAGTAGCGGGCACCGAGCTCGCAGAGCCGGTCGTCGAACCACGGCGGGTTGACGATCGCCACCGAATGGACGCCGAGCGCGGTGAAGCCCCTGACTGCGGCCGCCGTGGTGCCGGTGAGCGGAATGCCCCGGGTGTGACGCGCCAGCCGGGCGAACAGCTCCTTCTCGCCGCTCGCGCCGAGCACATAGGCGGAGCTGGTGAAGCCGAGTGCGATCACGTCGATGGGGGAAGCCGCGAGCAGTTGCACCGCGTCGTCGATCAGCGGGGGCTCCACGAAGGCGCGCACCGGGTCGTGCGGGATCTTCGGATCCATCTCTCCGCCGGGCCGCATCGCGCCGAAGTACACGCGGGAGCCGTGGATGAAGATGCCGTCGGGGGCGATCGCCTGGAACTCCGACTCCGGGCCGACGTCCGCGTGTGGTACGACCACGCCGACTCTGGCCCGGGCCTCCCAGCCGTCTTCCTCGGCTCGGGCGTCGTTCATGATGGTCGCTCCTCTCGGGTCAGGCCCCGGCCTCGGCGGTCAGCGAGCCGCCGCGGACGGTGCCGGTGCCGGTGCCGTCCAGCAGGCGGGGATGCTTGCGGCGCATGGTGGACATGACGAACTCGTAGGGCACGTCGTGGAAGTCGCCGTGGTCGGCGACGAACTCCATGGTCTTGTTGCCGCGGGCGTCGAAGGGGTGGTGCACGCTGTCGGCGGTGCCGTCGAATTCCAGCGGCGTCATCCCGTACAGGCGGCACAGGATCTTGTTGAAGACCGGAGTGGCCTTGACCCACCTGCCGTCCAGGTGGACGGTGTTGAGACCGTGGAAGAAGACGTCCCCGCCCATGAGGGTGAGCAGCCGGTCGGAGGCGAGGTGGTTGCGCACGTCGCCATAGTGCAGACGGGCCGGGATCCCGACGGCGCGGCAGGCAGCGGCGTACAGAGCGGACTTGTGCATGCAGAAGCCCCTCTTCGTGGCCGCGGTGTGGCTGGCTCTCAGTCCGGCCGGGGACAGGTCCGCGTCGTACACCTCATAGAAGATGTCGTCACGCACCGCGTAGTACAGGTCGACGGCGAGCTGCCTCTGGTCGGCGGCACGGTCGGCGACCGCATGGTCGACGAACACCTGGACGGCGTCCGTGTCGTAGTCCAGGAAGTCGGTGGGCGCAGTCAGCCGGGCGTGCTCGGCGCTCGATAGGGCGTTCACGGTTGTCCTTTCGTCATGGCCGGTGCTCACAGACCCAGCAGTCCGGCGATTCGGTTGCGGTGGATCTCGCTGGTGCCCGAGTAGATGGTTCCTCCGACGGCGTTGCGCACCTCGCGCTCCATGCCGGTGCCGGTCAGATAGCCCTGGCCGCCGAAGATCTGCACGGCGTCCAGGGCCGTGCTCTTGTTGGCTTCGCTGACCACGATCTTGGTCGCCGCGATGTCGATCGCCGCGTCCTGGCCGGCCTCGACCTTGGCGCCGGTGTCGGCGAGCCACTTGCGGGCGGTCTCCACCGCGATCTTCATGTCGGCGATCCGGTGCGAGACGCCCTGGAACCGGCCGATGGGCTGGTCGAACTGACGGCGCGTCTTCGCGAAGCGGATCACCCGCTGCAGGCGGTGGCTCATCTCGCCGAGCGTGACGGAGAAGGAGAACAGGATCTCCCGCTTCATCACGTGGTCCAGGATCAGGAAGCCCGCGCCCTCGCCGCCGATCCGGCGGGCGGCCGGCACTCTGAGCCCGTCGAAGGTCACCTCGCTCAGCGGGGAGGTGCGCAGTCCCATCTTGCCCAGCGGTTCGCCGATCCGCAGGCCCGCGGTCCCCCGCTCGACGAAGAAGATGCTCAGCCCGAAGGGCCCGGGGTCGCCGGTGCGCGCGTACACCAGGAACAGGTCCGCGATCGGCGCGTTGGTGATGAACGTCTTGCCGCCGTCGATGACGTACCCGTCGCCGTCCCGCCGCGCGGTGGTGGTGATGTGCATGGCGTCCGAACCGTGGTCCGGCTCGGTGATGGCGTGCGCCGTGATCAGCTCGCCGGAGGCGATCCGCGGCAGGTAGCGGGACTTGAGCTCCTCGCCGGCGAACGCCTGGAGCGGGATCCCGACGCTGACGATCTGGGTGGAGGCCGAGAAGGCGAGGCCGGCGTCCCGGCAGGCGAAGCCGAGCTGTTCCAGGGCGCGCATGGTCTCGGTCAGGGTGCCGCCGCGGCCGCCGTAGCGCCGGTCGAACGGGAGCGCCAGGATCCCCGAGCGCTGGATGGTCTTCCACTTGTCCCAGGGGAATTGCGCGCGGGCGTCGGAATCTTCCACGTCGCGGTTGAGTTCCTGCGCCCATGCGGCGGTGAGTTCGAAGGGCTCGCTGGAGGAGTCGGGGGTGCGCGGGGCCGGCTGTGCGGATATGGACGCTGATACGGATGTCATGGTCTTGCTATCCTTCCGGCGTGCGGGGCACGCGGCGGTGCCGGGACCCGCCGGTGTGCGGGTCCCGGCACATCGGGCTCAGTACTGGGAGAAGCCGTCGGAGGTCAGCGTGTGCTTCTCGTCGCCGCGCAGGGCCGGGCTGAAGACGGATATCAGCCGCAGGTCTTCGTAACCGGATGCCATGAGGTAGTGCGCGTCGTGCTTGTCGAGGGCGTCTATGACACCCTCCGTGATCTTGAAGCGCTCTCCGCTCGTGGTGAGGATCTCACCGGAACCACCGATGCAGTAGCAGGCCTCCAAGTGCCGGCGGTACTGCAGCGGGCTGGTCGTACCCTTGCGGACCAGGGTCTCGCACACGCTGAAACCCATGCTGTCCACCTCGGTCAGCAGCCGGTGGCTGGTGCCGTTGCCCCACTCCACGGGGGCGACATCAGTGATGCTCCGAACGAGCATTGCAGTTCTCCTCAGACGTAGGATCGGTACAGATTTCCGGGGTCGTCCCGGACCGTCACCGGACGGCCCGGCTCTCGTTCTCGATGACGGCGACGATGGCGCCGATGCTGCGGAAGTGCTCCGGCTTCAGCGGGATGTCGTCGACCGGGATGGCGTAGGTGGTGGACAGGTGGGAGACGATCCGGACCAGGGCCAGGCTGTCGACGATGCCGCTGTCGATCAGGTCGAACTCCGTGGTCAGTTCCGCGGTGTCCTCCCCGTCGAGGAATTCGGCGATCACATAGCTGCGGACCTCGTCCGCCAGGGTGCTCATACAGGGTTTCCCTTCTGGTGTAACGCCTTGATGAGGTTGCGGTCGGGCTTGCCGGTCGCAGTACGCGGCAGGGGTGCGTCACTCACCCGAACCGAGGACGGGATGGCGTTTCTGGGCAGGTGCTCGGCGCTGTGGGTGCGCAGCAGCAAGGAGGTGAGGGCGGTGCCCGGCCGCCGAGCCACCTGCGCATGCAGCCGGTAGCCCGCCTCCGGGTCGGGCAGGGCCACCACGACGGCTTCGGAGACGTCCGGATGGGCGGCCAGGACGTTCTCGATCTCCTGGAGGTTGGTACGGACCCCGCGGACCTTGACCTGGAAATCCGCCCGCCCGTCGAGCCAGTGCAAGCCGTCGGCGTCCCGCAAGACCAGGTCCCCGGTGCGGTAGAACACCTCGGGGCCGCCGTCGGGGGCAGCGACGAACACGCCCTCGTTGCGCTCGCGGTGAAGGTACCCGCAGGTCATGAACGGGGTCGACACGAGCAGTTCACCGGTGCCGGGCCCGTCGAGGATCCTGCCGTCGTCGTCGAGGAGCAGCGCACGTACGCCGGGCAGCGGTCGGCCGATCGGCGTCTTCTCCCCCACGCTCTCGAGTTCGATCTCGTGGAGGAAACTGTCGTTGGTCTCGGTGCAGCCGAAGACGTTGTGGAACCCGGCGCCGGGAAAGGTGGCGCCGAGCCGGGCCAGCAGCGGCGGCGGCGTCGCGTCGCCGGTGCAGATCACCGTGCGGACGGACGGATGCCGGACCTCGTCCCGGGTGAGCAGCCGGTGCAGCAGCGGCACACCCTGCACGAGGGTGACCTCGTGCTCTGCGACCAAGTCGCGCAGGTGCCGGGCGTCGGTGCTGGACTCCTGCTCGACGAGCACGACGAGGGCGCCGAGCAACAGCCCGGTCCAGACGTCGAGCAGCGAGAGGTCGAAGTTGAGCGGGGCGTAACTGAGCAGCGTGTCCTGCCCGGTGAGGCCGAAGCGGGCGGTGGCCCACTCGGCGAACCGGTCGAAGGCCGCGGCCGGGTCGGGCGACTTCGGCGCCGGGTCGGCCAGGGTAGGCGCTGCTCAGGCGCCGCTTCGCAGCATCTGAACCGTACGGGCGAGCTCGGCGGCGGCCCCCGCGGTGTTCAGCGCCGAACTGAGCACCTCGCCGTACGTGCCGCGGGCGGCGGCGTAACGCCGTCGCCCCTCGTCGGTGATCACCGCGTAGACCCCGCGCTTGTCGTCCGGACAGAGGTCCCGCATGGCGAAGCCGGCCGCGTCCAGGCGGCCGACCAGGCGGGTCACCGAGCTCTGGCCAAGGCCCACCTTGTCGGCCAGGTCCTGCATGCGCAGCTCGCCGTCGGCGGCCTGGGCCAAATACTCCAGGGCCCGGAACTCGGACAGGCCTATGCCGTGGCTGCGCTGCAGCGTCTGGGTGAGCTGGCGCTCGACGTACGCGTGCAGGGCGAGGACTTTGCTCCACATGGCCTGGTCGGAGGACCCGGTGAGCGGGTGGGGGATGACGGTCATCATGGAGCTCCTCCCAAGCGATGTCAAGAATAATATACATGTTCATGCAAGATTGGGCACCCGCACTAGTGCGTAAAGATAGATATTTGCACACTCAAGGAATCTGCGCCACCACAGAGTGGGGATCCTTCGGCCACGCCGGGTGCCGCGGCAGTTCCTGCGGCAGAATTACCATGACCGGACCGACGGACGGGGAAGAGCACGTGAGCACTTCGCAGGTCGGATCAGTCGGTTCTCCACAGGAGGGGACGGACCGTCGCAACCGTCCGGGCATTCTCCGAACGAGGGACTTCGCCCTGCTGTGGACAGGGGAGAGCACGAGTGCCTTCGGCAGTGCGGTCACGAAAACAAACACAAAACAACGCAACCAATCGCAAAATATGTTCCCTTTTGAAGAGGCCTGATTCGCCGGCAATACCCGCCGCGTCCTGCCATGTCGCGCCGGACACTGATGCCGGGCCGCCGGCACCGGCCCCGGGTACCCTTGACGAACCCTTAAACCCGACGTAACTTCATGGCACCTCATATATGAGATCTCCTACACAAGATCTACGACGCGGTGGCGGACGGCCGTTCGGCGACGGCGGCCGGACTCCGGTTCGCCTCCTGGAGGGAGCAGCATGCCGGACACCGTCATCCCGTCGGTGGTGGTGCCCTCGCGCACCGAGGCCGTCCTGGCCGCGGTGAAGCACGCGATCCTGACCGGCCGGTTGACCCCCGGCCAGCCGCTGGTCGAGACCGATCTCGCGGCGCAGCTGGGCGTCTCCAAGACCCCCGTGCGCGAGGCGCTGAAGACTCTCGCCGGGGCCGGGCTGGTGAGCATGAGCCCGTACCGGGGCGCCGCGGTGCGGACCGTGGACGACGTGTCGGCCCGGTCGATCTACGACATCAGGCTCCTGCTGGAGCCGGAGGCGCTGCGGCGGGCGGTCGAGCGGGACGCCGAGGAGGGCTCGCCGGCCTGGGCCTCGGCCGCGGCGGCGCTGGACCTGGCCGACACGGCCGCCGACCGGGCCGAGCGCTCGCTGGCGAACCGGGAGTTCCACCGCGCGCTGTACCTCGGCTGCGGCAACGATCTGATGGTCGGCATCCTCGACGGGCTGCGCGACCAGACGGCGCTGGTCTCGGCGATGGTCTGGACCCGGACGCCGAGCTGGGGACAGGAGGCCGCGGAGCACCGGGCGATCCTCGACGCCGCGACGGCCGGAGCGGCCGACCTGGCCGCAACGCTCCTGCACGACCACATCTGCGGATTCGTGACCAGGAACTTCGACCAGTCGCCGGTCCACAGCGGATAGCAGCACACGCACACCACGCACGTCCGCACACGCACACGCACACGCACACGCACCGCATATTCACGCACGCACACCAGCGAAAACGCGGCCCGGTCCGCGCCAACGAACCGGGCCGCCACACACAGTGCTCGACACCCAGCAAGGTTGGAGCCCATGTATCTCGATGATGGCACACACCGTTCCGCGCTGGCCGGAGTTGTCGCGATTCCGGTCACCCCGTTCGCCGCGGACGGCTCGGTGGACTGGGAACGGCACGCCGCGCTGCTCGGCCGCCTGGCCGACGGCGGGATCCGGGCCGTGACCCCGAACGGCAACACCGGCGAGTTCTACACCCTCGACCCGGCCGAGGCCCGCCGGGCGGCCGAGAACACGGTCAAGACCGTCGGGGACCGGACCGTGGTCGTGGTCGGCGTCGGCCTGGACACCACGACCGCGATCGGCGCCGCACGGCACGCCCGCGACTGCGGCGCGCAGCTGGTGATGATCCACCAGCCGGTGCACCCGTACATCTCCGGCGAGGGCTGGTCCGAATACCACCGCACGATCGCCGAGGCGGTGCCCGACCTCGGCGTGGTGCTGTACATCCGCGACCCGCGGATCTCCGGGGCGCAGATCGCCCGGCTGGGCGAGCAGTGCCCGAACGTGATCGGGGTGAAGTACTCGGTGGCCGACCCGGTACGCTTCGGCTCGGTCGCCCGGGACGCGGGCCTGGGCCGCTTCGCCTGGATCGCCGGGCTGGCCGAGCTGTCCGCGCCCGGGTACTTCGCCTACGGGGCCACCGGCTTCACCTCCGGGCTGGTCAACGTCGCCCCGGCGATGTCGCTGGGGCTGCACCAGGCCCTGGCCGCGCGCTCGGACCGGCGCGCGATGGAGATCTGGGAGCAGCTGCGCCCGTTCGAGGAACTGCGCGCGGCGGACTCGGCCGCGGACAACGTCAGCGTCGTCAAGGAGGCGCTGGCCCAGTTGGACCTGTGCCGGCCGGACGTGCGCCCGCCCTCCCGCGCCCTGCCGCCGCCGGTCCGGGAGCAGATCGAGTCCATCCTCGCCGGCTGGGGCACGCGATGGACGACGTGACCCGGCCCGAGCAGCCGCAGGAGCAGCCGCCGCAGCCGCCCGCGGCCGAGCCCCGCGTGGCATTGCGCAGCGCCCAATGGTTCGGCGACTCAGGCACCGGCGGCCACCTGCGCACCTTCAGCCACCGCTCCCGGATGCGGCAGCTCGGCTTCCTGCCCGAGGAGCACCTGGGCAAGCCGATCATCGGGATCCTCAACACCTGGTCGGACATCAACCCCTGCCACATGCACCTGCGCGAGCGCGCCGAGCAGGTCAAGCGCGGGGTCTGGCAGGCCGGCGGGTTCCCGCTGGAGTTCCCGGTGGCGACCCTGTCCGAGACCTTCCAGAAGCCGACGCCGATGCTCTACCGCAACCTGCTGGCGATGGAGACCGAGGAACTGCTGCGGTCCTACCCGATCGACGCCGCGGTGCTGATGGGCGGCTGCGACAAGACGATCCCGGCCCTGCTGATGGGCGCGGCCAGCGCGGGCCTGCCCGCGATCGCGGTGCCGGCCGGGCCGATGCTGCGCGGACACCACCGCGGCGAGCCGCTGGGCAGCGGGTCGGACCTGTTCCGCTACTGGGACGAGTACCGGGCCGGGCGGATCGGGGACTGCGAGATGTCCGAGCTCGAATGCGGCCTGGCCCGCTCCCCGGGCCACTGCATGACCATGGGCACGGCCTCCACCATGACCTCGGTGGCCGAGGTGCTCGGGGTCACGCTCCCGGGCGCCGCCTCGATCCCGGCGGTCGACTCGGCGCACCTGCGGATGGCGTCGGCCAGCGGCGCCCGGGCGGTGGCCCTGGCGCTCGGCGGCCGGCCGGTCACCGACTACCTGACCGCGGCGGCGTTCGACGATGCGGCGGCCTGCGTGTTCGCCCTCGGCGGGTCGACCAACGCGCTGATCCACCTGATCGCGATGGCCGGCCGGTGCGGGCTGCGGCTGACCCTGGCCGACTTCGACCGGATCTCCCGGCGGGTGCCGGTGCTGGCCAACGTCCGCCCGGCCGGCGCGTACCTGATGGAGGACTTCTACTACGCCGGCGGGCTGCCCGCCCTGCTGCGCGAGCTGTCCGCCGTGCCCGGCGCGCTGCACCTGGACCGGGAGACGGTCGGCGGCACGCTCGGCGAGCAGATCGCCGGCGCCCGGGTGCACCATCCGGACGTGATCCGCACCCCGGACAAGGCGCTGGCGGCCGAGGGCGGCGTGGCGGTGCTGCGCGGCAACCTCGCCCCGGACGGCGCTGTGATCAAGCACATCGCGGCGGATCCGGAGCTGCTGCGGCACACCGGCCCGGCCGTGGTCTTCGACGGCTACCGGGACCTGTGCGACCGGATCGAGGATCCGGCGCTCGGGGTCACCCGCGCCTCGGTGCTCGTGCTGCGCGGCGCCGGCCCGCTCGGCGGCCCCGGGATGCCGGAGTACGGGATGCTGCCGATCCCCACGTACCTGCTGGAGCAGGGCGTGACCGACCTCGTGCGGATCTCCGACGCGAGGATGAGCGGGACCGGGTACGGCACGTGCGTGCTGCACGTGGCCCCGGAGTCGCACGTCGGCGGGCCGCTCGCCCTGGTCCGCGACGGCGACCCGATCACGCTGGACGTGCCGGCGCGCACCCTGACGCTCGACGTCGCCGAGGACGAACTCGCCCGCCGGCGCGCCGAGTGGCGGCCGCCGGAACCCCGGTATGTGCGCGGCTACGGCGCGCTCTACCAGGAGCAGATCACCCAGGCGGATCTGGGCTGCGACTTCGGGTTCCTGGCCCGGTCCGGCCACAACCCGCAGCCCGACCCGCACTGAGCGGAGCTCGGTTTCACCTCCCGATTCACCGTTTCAACCCCTTTTCATCTGTGCCCTGCGATAGCGCTGAATCTCCTGGCCCGTACTCACGAAGACGTGGAAGGTCGTGCCCCCGTGAACTCCCAGCCATCCCCCGGAACAGCCCCGATAAACCGCAGAACCCTGATCCTCTCGCTCGCCGCCGGGGTCGCCGCGCCGGGCGTGCTCGCCGCGTGCTCCGCGCCGAGCAGCGCCGCCACCTCCGCCGGCACCCCGCCGGCCGCCCTGGCCTCGGCCCCGGCCAAGCCGGTCACCCTCGACATCCTGGACGTGGCCGGCAACCTCCAGCTGACCAAACCGGCGATCGAGGCCTTCCGGTCCGCCCATCCCGAGATCCTGTCCGGCGTCACCTACGCGACCGGCACCGCCCCGCAGCTGGCCGCGAAACTCCAGGCCCAGCAACAGGGCGGGAACGTGCAGATCGGCCTCGTGCTCACCGGCACCGACGGCCTGGCCGCCGGGATCCAGGACTCCCTGTACGTCAACCTCAAGCAGTACTACCCGCAGTTCTTCCCGAACCTGATGGCGAACTACCAGCCCGCCGCGGCCTCCATGGCCGCCCTGGCCCAGGACCAGGGCATCGAACTGGTCTGGTACCCGTCCGGGCCGCTGCTGGAGTACGACCCGACCAAGGTCACCACCCCGCCCGCGACCCCGGCCGACCTGCTCACCTGGGCCAAGGCCAACCCGGGCAAGTTCCAGTACGCCGAGCCGGCCAACTCCGGGCCCGGGCGCACCTTCCTGATGGGCCTGCCCTACCTGCTCGGCGACAGCGACCCGACCGACCCGACCAACGGCTGGGCCAAGACCTGGGCGTACCTCACCCAGCTCAACCAGTACGTCTCCACCTACCCGTCCGGCACCAGCGCGACCATGAAGAACCTCGCCGCGGGCACCGTGGAGATCATCGCCTCCACCACCGGCTGGTACATCAACCCGCGCGCGCTGGGCACCGTCCCGGCGAACATGAAGGTGGCCAAGTTCGACGACTTCACCTGGGTCAGCGACGCCCAGTACGGCGTGATCCCCAAGGGCGTGTCCGACGACGTCCTGATCGCCACCCTGCGCCTGCTG
Source organism: Actinocrinis sp. (assembly GCA_035943635.1). Lineage (GTDB taxonomy): Bacteria > Actinomycetota > Actinomycetes > Streptomycetales > Catenulisporaceae > DASZBX01. The sequence goes on from DASZBX010000020.1 coordinate 40,016, forward strand.
GCCTGGCTGCTGGAACCGGCCCAGCAGGCGGTCACCTACGACACCGGGTACTTCTACCCCGGGCCCGCGGTCAAGGGCGTGACCCTCGCGATGGCCCCGGCCGCGTCCCGGCAGGTGGTGGCCCAGTACGGCGACCCGGACTTCGACAGCTGGATCGCGCAGTTCCCGATCAAGAACTCGCTGCCCGCCCCCTCCCAGGTCACCGCGTTCGACCTGTGGGACCAGAAGATCGGGTCGACGAAGTAGCGATGGCCGAGATCGAGACCCAGACCCAGATTCACACCCAGACCCGCGGCCGGGCTCCGGCGCCGGGTCCGGCCGGCCCCGGCCGCGCCTTCACCGAACTGCGCCTGTCCGGGATCAGCCGCAGCTACGGGACGCACGCCGCCCTGCGCCCGCTGGACCTGACCATCGCCGGCGGCGAGTTCGTGGCCCTGCTCGGCCCGTCCGGCTGCGGCAAGACCACGGCGCTGAACTGCCTGGCCGGCCTGCTCCCGCTGACCGCCGGCACGATCGAACTGGACGGGCGCCGGATCGACACCGTGCCGCCGGAGAAACGCGGCTTCGGCATGGTGTTCCAGAACTACGCCCTCTTCCCGCACCTGACCGCCCGCGCGAACATCGCGTTCGGGCTGAAGATGCGCAAGCTGCCCAAAGCCGTGATCGACCTGCGCGTGGACACCGCGCTCGCGCAGGTCCGGCTGACCGGCCACGAACACAAGCACCCCGGCCAGCTCTCCGGCGGCCAGCAGCAGCGCGTCGCCATCGCCCGCGCCGTCGTGCTCGAACCGCCGCTGGTCCTGATGGACGAACCCCTGTCCAACCTGGACGCGTCCCTGCGCCTGGAGATGCGCACCGAGATCCGCCGCATCCACCAGGAACTCGGCCTGACCACGGTGTACGTCACGCACGACCAGGAGGAGGCGCTCTCCCTCGCCGACCGCCTGGTCGTGCTGCGCGACGGCGAGGTGAGCCAGATCGGCACCCCGGCGCAGCTCTACGAACACCCCGCTTCGGCGCACGTGGCCGGATTCATGGGCTACCGCAACCTGCTCCGGCTGGATGTGCGCGAGGTGCACGGCGAGCAGGGCACGGTCGCCGGGGACGGCGTCGAGCTGGTCGGCCACGTCGTCGACCCGCCGGCTTTCGCGCCCGCCCGCGCCGCGATCGCCGCCTTCCGGCCCGAGGACCTGATCGTGGTCACGGGCGCGGCCGACCCCGATCCCGCGGTGGCCGGCAACCTGCTCGACGGCACCGTGGAAGTGGTCGAATACCACGGCCGCGAACGCCTGGCCCAGGTGCGGATCGGCGAGATCCGGCGCGTCCACGTGCGCACCCGGGAACCGCTCGGGGCGGGCGACCCGGTGCGACTGGCCGTGCCGCGGGACCGGGTGCTGCTCTTCCCGGCCGAGGAGGACCCGCGATGACCACCCTCGTCCCCGCGCCGGGCTCCGCTCCCGGACCGGCCGCGGACCGGTCCCGGACCCGGACCCGCGCCCGCTCCGGCCTGCGCCACCGGCTGGCCGAACGCGGCGTGGACCGGACCCTGCTGCTCGCCGTCCCCGGCGTCCTGGCGATCGCGGCGCTGTTCTGCTACCCGTTCCTCTACGGGCTGCAACTGTCCTTCCAGCCGAAGTCCGGCGGGGTCTTCGGCGCCTACCGGGCCTTCTTCGACGACCCCTACGCCCGCGGATCGATCGCCACCACCTTCCGCCTGGCCCTGCCGGCCACCCTGATCAACGTCGGCGCCTGCGTCCCGATCGCCTACCGCATGCGCCGGGACTTCCGCGGCAAACGCCTGCTGCTCGCGGTGCTGGTCGTGCCGATCACCCTGGGCACCGTGCTGACCGCCGAAGGCATCCTGGAGTTCTTCGGCCCGGTCGGCTGGTTCAACCAGACCCTGCACTGGCTGCACCTGACCGCCGGCCCGGTCCAGCTGGTCTACGACTACTGGGGTGTGCTCTTCTCGCTGGTGATCAGCGGTTTCCCGTTCGCCTTCCTGCTGACCCACGCGTATCTGTCCGGCATCCACCCCTCGCTCGAATCGGCCGCCGCGACCCTGGGCGCCGGCTGGTGGCAGCGGTTCCGGCACGTCACCTTCCCGCTGTTGCTGCCGGGCCTGATGTCCACGTTCTGCCTGACGTTCGTGCTCGCGTTCGCCGTCTTCCCCTCGGCCCTGATGGTCGGCGACCCGGACGGCAAGACCCACGTGATCTCGATCGTCGCGTACGAAGACGCGCTGGAGAAATTCAACTACCCGCTCGGCTGCGCCGTCGCGATGGTGATGACCGCGCTGATGCTCCTGGTCATCGGTCTGGCCCTGGGCGCCCGCTCGCGGATGTACCGCGGATCGACAGGAGGAAAGGGATGAGCACGCGAACGCGGCGGGTGGCCCTGCGGCCCGGCACCTGGCTGGTCTGGGCGGCCGTGGCGTTCTTCTTCGTCAACGTCCTGGGCGTCCTGGGCTCGGTCCTGGTGGACTCCTTCGGCAAGACCTGGTTCAGCGGCTGGCTGCCGAACGGGTACACCACCCACGCGTACTCGGACGCGTGGAGCACGTTCGACCTCGGCCAGGTCCTGGAGGTGACCGTCCAGATCACGCTGCTGGTCGTCGGCGTCTCCCTGCTGCTCGGCGTCCCGGCCGCGTACGCGCTGGCCCGCCGGGACTTCCCCGGCAAACGCGCGGTGAGCCTGCTGTTCCTGCTGCCGATCCTGGTTCCGCCGATCGCCTACGGCATCCCGCTCGCGACCGTGCTCTACCGGCTGCACCTGGCCGGGTCACTGACCGGCGTGGTGCTGGCGAACCTCGTCCCGGCCATTCCGTTCGTCGTGTTCACCATGACCCCGTTCATCGAGCAGATCGACCCCCGGCTCGAATCCGCGGCCCGCATGTGCGGGGCGTCCACCGGCGCGGTCTTCCGCAGGATCCTGGCTCCGCTGCTGCTGCCCGGGATGCTCGCGGCCGGGATCCTGGTGCTGGTGCGCACGTTCGGCATGTTCGAACTCACCTTCCTCACCTCCGGGGCCGACAGCCAGACCCTGATCGTGACGCTGTTCTCGGCGGTCTTCTCCGCCGGCATCCGCACCCCTCAGTCCATCGACGCGATGGCCGTCGTCTACACCGGCTCGATGCTCGTCCTGCTGGTCGTCGCGCTGCGTTTCGTCAACCCCACCCAGCTCGTCGCCCGCTCCTCCGCGGACGACTGATTTCCCAGGCACCGGCAGCGTAGCCGGGCCCCTCGTAGGAAGCACTCACCATGGAATTGCAACGACGCAAGTTCCTGACTCTCGGCGCAGGCGCGGGACTGACCGCGGTCGCGACGGCGCACAGCGCCGCGGCCGCGGCGATCGCACCCGCCGACGCCACGACGCAGACCATGTACCTGACCGGCACGGACGCCGACAACACCGTCCCGTGGGACTTCCTGTGCACGGCCGGGCGCAAGAGCGGAGTCTGGGGCAGCATCCCGACCCCCTCGCAGTGGGAGTTCTCCGGTTACGGCACCTACAACTACGGCGGCACCCTGACTCCGGGCGAGAACGGCCAGTACCGGTACAGTTTCACCCCGCCCGCCGCGTGGGCCGGCCGGCAGATCTTCCTGGTCTTCGAGGGGGCGATGACGGACACCACGGTCCTGCTCAACGGCACCTCGGCCGGGCCCACGCACCAGGGCGCGTTCTACCGGTTCCGGTACGACGTCACCTCGATCATCCTGCTGGGCAAGTCCAATCTGCTGGAAGTCACCGTGGACAAGGACTCCGCCGAGACCTCGGTCAACCAGGCTGAGCGCGAGGGGGACTACTGGAACTTCGGCGGCATCTTCCGGCCGGTGTCCCTCCAGGCGTTCCCGACCGCGCGCGTGGACCGGGTCGCGATCAAGGCCGAGGCCACCGGGGCGTTCTCGATGGACGTCTACCTCGGCGGCACCGTTCCCAGCGGCACGGTGACCGCGCACATCCAGCATCTCGACGGCACCGCCGTCGGCAGCGGCCTCACCGCCTCGGTCGCGGCCGGGGCCACGCGGGTGTCGGTGTCCACGACGGTCTCCTCCCCCGCGCTGTGGACCGCCGAGACCCCGAACCTCTACCAGGTCCAGGTCCAACTGGCCGCAGCCGGCGGCGCGGCGGTCCACACGGTCACCCAGCAGTTCGGCTTCCGGACCGTGCAGGTGCGCACCGGGGACGGCGTCTACGTCAACGGCACCAGGGTTCTGCTCAAGGGCATCAACCGGCACACGTTCTACCCGACCCTCGGGCGCGCGTCCAGCCCCCGGCTGGCTCGCGCGGACATCCTGCTGATGAAGTCGATGAACATCAACGCCGTGCGCATGTCCCACTACCCGCCGGACGGATTCTTCCTCGACCTGTGCGACGAGTTGGGGCTGTACGTCCTGGACGAGCTCGGCGGCTGGCAGCAGCACTACGACACCGCCGCCGGCACGCCGCTGGTCCAGGCGATGGTCACCCGGGACGTGAACCACCCGTCGATCCTGTTCTGGGACAACGGCAACGAAGGCGGCTGGAACACCGCCCTGGACAGCGCGTTCGACGGTTGGGACATCCAGGACCGGAACGTGCTGCACCCCTCCACGCTCTTCGGCGGAATCGACACCAACCACTATCCGACCTATTCCACGGTCGTCTCCAAACTGGCCGCCTCGAACGTCTTCATGCCCACCGAGTTCCTGCACGGCCTCTACGACGGCGGCGCCGGCGCCGGCCTGGACGACTACTGGCAGCTGATGCTCGCCGCGCCGCACTCGGCCGGCGGGTTCATCTGGTCCCTGATCGACGAGGGCATCCGCCGCGACGACGGCGGCGGAGCGATCGACACGAACGGCAACCGCGGGCCGGACGGCGTCGTGGGCCCGTTCCGCGAGCAGGAGGGCAGCGTCGGCACGATCCGGGACGTGTGGTCGCCGATCCAGCTGACCAGCCGCTCCTACTACGAGACCACCTTCCCGTCCGCCTTCAACGGCACCACCCGCCTGACCAACAACTACGCCTTCACCAACACCTCCGCCTGCACGTTCACCTGGCAACTGGTCAACTACCCGGCGCCCGGCACCACCACCGGCCACACGGTCGTCGCCCAGGGCACGCCAACCAGCCCGAACATCCCGCCCGGCGGCACCGGGGTCCTGACCCTCGGGCTGCCCGGCACCTGGGCCTCATCCGACGCGCTGACGCTCAGCGTCACCGATCCCGCGGGCACCGTGGTCAACACGTGGGTCTGGACCATCACGAAGGCGGCCGACCACGCCGCGAAGATCGTCGCACCGGTCGCCGGCGCCCCGGCCGTGACCACGAGTGTCGGCAGCAGCACGATCACCATGACCGCGGGTACCACTACCGTCTCCATCGCGAAGTCCACCGGCCGACTCAGTGGCCTGACCCACAACGGCTCATCGGTCTCGCTGAGCAACGGTCCCGCCCTGACCACGGGGACCTCCACACTCACCAACCTGACCCACGCCCAGGACGGGGCCGCCCAGACCGTCACCGCCACCTACAGCGGCCCGCTCAGTTCGGTGCGCTGGCGCCTGGACACCAACGGGTGGCTGCGCTTGGACTACACCTACAACCTCACCGGGTCTTATGACCTGTTCGGCGTGAACTTCGACTACCCCGAAGCGAAGGTGACCGCGGTCACCTGCCTGGGCCGGGGACCGTACCGCGTCTGGAAGAACCGCCTGCGCGGAGTGACCACCGACGTGTGGACCAAGAACTACAACGACACCGTCACCGGGGACTCCGGGTATGTCTACCCGGAGTTCAAGGGCTACCACGCCGACATGTACTGGGCGGCCCTGCACACCACCGAAGGCACCCTCACCTTCGCATCCGCACAGGAGAACATCTTCCTGCGCCTGTTCACCCCCACCTGGCCGGCCGACCCGGTCTACGCGACCGCCCCGTTCCCGAGCGGCAACCTGTCCTTCCTGGACGCCATCCCCGCGATGGGCAACAAATTCCACCAGGCGACGGACGTCGGCCCGGCCGGCCAGCCCAACGTCGCCGCGGGGACCTACACACGCACCCTCTATCTGCACGCCGGCGCCTGACACCTTGGCGCCCTGGCCACCGTCGCGCCGCGATTGCCGGAGCAGCGTCTCAATCCGCCGGGGATGTGCTGTGCGTGCCGAATTCCCTGCGGTGGTACGTCAGCGGCGGGGCGGCGGTCGTCGTCTCGGCGGCGGTCACCTCGCCGAGCACGATGACGTGGTCGCCGCCGATCACGAAGTCGGCGGCCCGGCAGGCGAGCCAGCCGGGTGCGCCGAGCAGGCGGGGAAGGTTCTGGTCCAGCTGCCAGGGCACCCCGGCGAACTTGTCCGCGCCCTTGCCGGCGAAGGTCAGGGCGAGCCCGGCCTGGTGGCTGCCGAGCACGTTGACGCCGAACCGGCCGGTGTCCCTGATCATCGTGAGCAGATACGACCGCTGGTCGAGGGAGATCAGCACCATCGGCGGGACCAGCGACAACGAGGCGAACGCGCTGACCGTGCTGCCGTGCGGACGGTCGCCCGTCATCGCGGTGACCACCGACACCGGGCTGCACACACCGGCCATCACCTCCCGGAACAGGCCCGTGAGCGCGCCCGGGTCCGCCGCCGCGGCGGCCGTCTGCGCTGACGCGTCTGCCGCTGCGGCGGCTGCTGTATTCGTGCCCACACGCCTCTGCCCCTGCCCTTCGTGTTGCGCCGAATGCCTGACGGCCATGCGCAGGCCGAGTCTGCGCGACTCGCGCCGCGACGACCGCACCATTCTGCCGGACGGATGTGTACGAAGGCGCCGCACAACCCACACCGCATGTCCGCTCACGGAGCCAGAAGCACAGGCCGGGGGCCGCAAACCCCCGGCCACGGCGTCATGACGACGGCTAGTGCCTTGGCCGGGAACGTTTGCCCCTTCCCGGCCACGGCACTAGGCAGTGTTTGGGAATGTCTCAAGGCGCGAATCCGGTGATCGCCGTCGCCTGGCCGCACCGCACGCAACGGCACAGACGACCGAGTATGAGCCGTCCCGTGCGGCGCGCCCATGCTCGGCGCTGACCAGATCCGTCTCACCTACCAGCACAAACCGGCGGTCATGCCGTGGCCTTGACACATCCCCAAACACTGCCTAATAGATCCCCTCGATCACGCGTTCCCCGCCGAACTGCGCCACCGGCTTGGGGCCGGCCACCGAGTCGCCGATCTGTCCGGCCGGCCCTTCGACCCGGACTGCGGTGTCCCGTTCGAGATTGTTCGGCAGGAACCACCCCTTGCTCAGATGGTTCATGACGACCTGGCCGCGGTGGCCGTATCCGACCGGCGCACGGGTCTCGGGGTCGACCACCCGGAAGGTGACGACCGGGCTGCGCGGGTCGTAGACGATCTCGTCGTCCGGGCTGCCGCCCGCCCGCTCGCTGGCCCCGTCCAGAATCAGGGCGCTGTTGTACCTGCTGACCATCCGGACGTTCGGAAAGTGCTCGAACATCAGCTGGTACCGCTGGTCCCGGTCCATGTGCGCCCCGCCCCAGAACACCAGCCGGATCTTGGCGTTGATCAGTGCGGCCAGCCGCGGCCGCCGGGCACAGGCGGCGAGCAGCGGCGGGGTGGTGACCAGCAGCCCGACGTCCTGGCTGGCCAGGACGTGTTCGATCTGGTCGAGCACGTGCTCGACGTACGCGGCGGCCTGGTCGGCCATGCCCTGGCTGATCAGTTTCTTCACCCAGCGCGGGTCCAGGTCGATGGTGAACTTGACGGTGTTCTGCCGGGCGACCACGTAGTCGTACATGCAGCCGATCTTGTGGGGCCCGGTCGGCGCCGCGATCAGGATGTTGGCCGGCGGGCGCCCGGCGAACTGCGCACCGGCGAGCATGCGGTCGATCGACGCCTCGAGCCAGTCCGGCATCATGATCACGCGCTTGGGCGCGCCGGTCGTACCGCCGGTCTCGAAGACCCGCGGCGCCGCCGGGTTGCGGCCGTAGCCGCGGGGGATCAGGTCCTGGACCGGCACGTCGCGAAGCTCGTCCGCGACGTTCGGGAAGAGCGCGAGGTCCTCGTACGTACGCACGTCGCGCACCGGATCGAAGCCGAAGCTCCCGGCGCGCTCGAGCCAGAACGGCGAACCCGTCTCCTCGCCGAAGTGCCACTCCACCGCCGCGCGCAGGTACTCCTCGGGATCGTCCGGATGGACGGCCGGGTCCAGGATCGCCCACCGCTTGTCGGTCATCGTGTCCGTCATCGACTGTCTCCGTATCTTCGTGGCGTCGTGTACCGGCTCACCGCACCGCCGCCTTGCGGCCCGGTCATCCGATCTCGATCAGCTGTAGTGCCTGGGCCAGTTGGAGTACCTGCTTCGCCCGCGCGACCGCGGGCGGCCCCACCATCCGCCCGCTGGCGGCGATCACGATCGACTTGTCCTGCTCGGCCGCGAGCCGGGCCGCCTCGCAGATCGAGCGGGCGTCGTCGATCTCGTCGGGTTTGGGCGTGTACACCTCGTGGATGATCGGAATCTGGGCCGGATGGATCGCCATCCGGCCGATGAAGCCGAGCCGGCGGCCGCGGCGACTGGTGACCAGCAGCCCGCGCAGGTCGCGCGGCTCCGGGTACACGCTCTGGCACGGATTGGGCAGATTCGCCGCGCGCGAGGCGACGATCACCCGGGCCCGGCCGGCGTCCATGGTCGCGCTCTCCGGCGCGGCGCCGAGGTCGACTCTGAGGTCTGATTCCCCGAGGCCGAGCATGCCGACCAGCGGGGACGCCGTCGCGAGGTCGAACGCGTGCTCCAGGGCGCTGGCCGTCTCGATCAGCACGTGGATGACCGCGGCGCTGCCGGCCTGCCGCAGCAGCCGCGCCGCGCCTCTGATCTCCTCGGCTGAGCCCGCCTTCGCGAGGCGCACTCCGACCAGGCCCGCCCCGGCCACCGCGAGCACGTCGCCGTCGCGCAGGCCGCTGGCCGCCGAGTTCACCCGCACGTACGTCGGCTTGGGCGTCGGCCCGGCCGTGATCTCGGCGACGATCTCCCGCGCCTTGGCCTTGAGCGACGCGGGGACGGCGTCCTCGAGGTCGAGGATCACCGCGTCGGCCTCGGAGGCGTAGGCGGTGGAGATCCGTTCCGGTTGGTGGCCGGGAACGTACAGGCAGCTGCGGAAGATCGAGTTCGTGTGCGCAGGTGCACTCATGTCCGCTCATTCCGCGTCGGTGGGCGCACCGGACGAACCCCGTCCAGTGGTCGTAGGACCTCGTCGGTGTGGTCGCCGAGGCGGGGGCCGCTCCAGGCGATCCTTCCCGGGGTGGCCGAGAGGCGGAACGGCAGACCCGGCATGAGCACGGTGCCCAGTTCGCTGTCGGGCACTTCGACCGCGACGCCGCGGGCCCGCAGCTGCGGGTCTGCCAGGACGTCGTCGATCTCGTAGACGGGGGCCACCGACGCGTCGGCCTGTTCGAAGGTCTTGATGACTTCCTCCTGGGAACGGACGGAGATCCACCGGCCGACCGCCTCGTCGATGAGGTCGCGGTGGCGGGCCCGGCCGGCGCCGTCGGCGAACCATGGTTCTTCGCACAGGTCCTGGCGCCCGACGAGCCGTACGATGCGTTCGGCCACGGAGTGGGCCGGCGCCGACACCGCCACCCAGCGCCCGTCCGCACACCGGTAGACATTCCTCGGCGCGCTGTTGTTCGACCGGTTTCCGACTCGGTCCGGTTTGACGCCCAGCTTGTCGTAGACGGTGATCTGGGCCCCGAGCGCTCCGATCAGCGTTTCGGTGATCGAGATGTCGGCGGTCTGGCCTGAGCCGGTCCGGTCCCGGCCGCGCAGGGCGATCAGGACGGCGAGCGCGGCGTGCAGGCCGGCCACCGCGTCGCCGAGCGGGAACGCCGGCAGCATCGGCGGCCCGTCGGGCTCGCCGGACATCGCCGCCAGGCCGCTCATCGCCTCCGCGAGCGTGCCGAAACCGGGCCGGTGCGCGTACGGCCCGTCCTGTCCGAAAGCGGTGACCCGCGCGAGGACGAGCCTTGGGTTGACCCGGGCGAGAAGCTCCGGGCCGAGTCCCCAGCGTTCCAGGGTTCCCGGCCGGAAGTTCTCCACCACGACGTCCGCCTCGGCGGCCAGCCGGAGGAACAGCTCCTGGTCCCGGGCGTCGTGCAGGTCGAGCACGACGCTCTTCTTGTTCCGGCTGAGGAACTTCCACAACAGCGGCACATCGTCGTAGGTGTGACCGTACCGGCGAAGCGGGTCCCCGCTCGGCTGCTCGATCTTGACGACCTCGGCCCCGAAGTCGCCCAGCAGGCGGGCGGCGAACGGGCCGGCGAACAGCGTGGACACGTCGATCACCTTGAGCCCGGCCAGCGGCAGGGGAGTTTCTTCCACAGTGGCCCCTCTTCTGTGCGGTGGGCGGGGTTCAGTTGTCCGGTTTCAGACCGGCGGCGGCTGCGTCGTCGGCGGCCGACGTGTGCCGGGCCGGTTCGGGCGCGGCGGGCTGGGCGGCGGCCGCGCCGTTCCCGTCCGCGCCGCCGGCCTGCTCGGCGCGCCGCTGGTTGCCGGCCTTGCGCGACAGCGGCACGTCCTTGAACCAGAATCCGGAGACGAAACCGGCGGCCAGCACGATTCCGGAGATCAGGAACGCGACGTCCATCGCGTCTGCGTATCCGGCCAGGAGCGGCGCCGACAGACGCGGGTCCAGACCCGTCAGCAGGGACGGATTGTTGAGGTTGAGACCGGCCACGCCCTGGTGGGTCAGCGTCTGGACGAACCGGCGGTTCGCCGGATCGGCGAGCACGGCCGGGTCGGTGAGCAGGCGGTTGAAGGGACCGGTGCGCATCGCCGCAGCGTACGCACTCGTCGCTTTGTCCGTCACCAGTCCGAACACGACCGACAGCAGCACCGCAGTGCCGAGCGTGCCACCCATCATCTGGAAGAGGCGCGTGCTGCCGGTGGCCACGCCGATCTCCTGCGGGGAGACGACGTTCTGTACGGCCACCGTGGGCGGAGTCCGGCACAGTCCGATGCCCAGGCCCATGAACGCCATGATCAGAACGATGCCGGACAACGGCGTGTGGGGGGTCGCCGTGGCGAAGAGGAGGACCGAGACAGTCGACATGCCGAAGCCGACCAGGGTGACCAGCCTGTAGGTTCCGAACTTCAGCATGAGGCGGCCGGTGATGCTCGACCCCGCGATGCTGGTCACCATCCACGGCACGGTGACCAGGCCGGCGGCGGTCGGGCTCTCGCCCAACACGACCTGCAGGTACAGCGGCGCCAGCACGAAGGCGCCGAGGGTGCCGAATCCCAGGCTCAGGTTGAGAAAACAGCTGATGTTGAACAGGCCGATCCGGAACAGCCGCAGCGGGATCAGGGCGTACTTGCCCATCTTGAACTGGACGGCCAGGAACGCGGCCAGTCCGACCACGGTGACCGCGTAGCAGATCACCGACCTGCCGGACGTCCAACCCCAGGTGCTGCCCTGCTGGGCCAGGACGAGCGGCGGCACGACGGCGACGACCAGGGTCAGCGCGCCCCAGGAATCGATCCGCCGGCCGCGGCGCTCATACGGGAAGGTGATCGCCTTGGCCGCGATCACCAGCGCCACCAGCGCCAGTGGCACGTTGACCAGGAAGATCCACCGCCAGCCCGCGATGCCGAGCAGGTCCCGCTGGCCGGCCAGCGCGCCGCCGATCAGCGGGCCGATCAGGCTCGCCACCCCGAAGACGCTGAGGATGTATCCGGTGTACCGGCCGCGTTCGCGGGACGAGAGCACATCGCTGAGAATGATGCTCGGCATCCCCACCAGGCCGCCGGCCCCGAGGCCCTGCACGGCGCGGAACGCCGCGAGCTCCCAGATCGACTGGGAGAACGCCGACATGGCCGAGCCCACCACGAAGATCACGATGGCGGCGAGGTAGGGCTTCCGGCGGCCGTAGATGTCCGCCAGGCTGCCGTACACCGCCATGGAGATCGTCGAGGTGATGAGGTACGCGGTGGCGACCCACGCCTGCATCGACAGGCCGTGCAGCTGCTCGGACACGGACTTCAGCGCGGTGACGACCACGGTTTGGTCGAGTGCGCCGAGCATCAGGCCGACCATCAGGGCGACGATCAGCCAGACGAACATGCGCCGGGTGAGACCGTTGGGTCCCACGCCTGCTTCGGCGGCAGGGATTCGTGGCATGGGCATTCTCCTCTCGCCGGCCAGCACGCGACGAGCTGGCCCGGGACGGGTTACCGGGACGGACGGTCGCCGGGGCGGCTTCACGGAGGCCTGAGCAGGTCGGCGACCAGATCTGCCCGGCCGTCCGAACGCAGCCGCCACACCTGGCGGGCCAGTTCCTCGGCCGTCTCGTCGTCGACCCGGCGCCGGGCGTTGAGCCGGAACTTCTCGGTCAGCTCTCCGGGCGAGAGCGGGTTGGCCGGGCCGCCGCGGTTGTGCTCGACCCGCTCCCGGCGAACGGTGCCGTCGGCCAGCCGGACCGTGAGCACCGCGGGGAACTGGTGCGGGAACGCCGCGGTGCATTCGCCGTCGGCCTCCATCCGCACCCGGTCCGCCAGCGCCAGCCGGGCCGGGTCCGCCGCCGCGCGGTCGGTGAAGTCGTCGTGGCCCAGGCCCAGGCCGCCGCCGCCCAGCAGTGCCGCAGCGATCGTGTAGGGACCGCTGAAAGCGGCGTGATAGCCCGATCGGGGTCTGCGCTTGTCCTCGATCGGCTCGCCGATGGTGCGCAGCACCGGCTCCGGCACGCCCAGGATGATCTCGGTGATCTTTCCGGGATCGACTCCCGCACGGCGCATCCGCAACGCGGCGTCCACCCCGGCGTGCGTGAAATGGTTGCACGGATAGGGCTTGTAGAAGACCCGTTCGAGTTCCCACCGCTCACCGAGCCCCTCGGTGACCGCCTCGATGGCGAACCGTTCACCGCAGAAGGCCCGCAGCAGTCCGAACCGCCCCTCCAGCACGGTGGGCGGACCGGTCAGTCCGTGCCGGGCCAGGTCCGCGGCCACCACGCCGGCATGGGCCGCCCAGCCGCAGTGCACCCGTTTGACCGTGCCGCCGGTGCGATTGGCCTCGATCACCCCGGAGCTCATGCTGCACGCGATGCCGATCGCCGAGGTCAGCTGGGCGCCGGTCAGGCCGCCGAGCAGGCCGGCCGCCACCGCCGCCCCGACCGTCCCGCAGATCGAGGTCGCGTGCTGGCCGCGGTCGAAGAACACCGAGTTCGCGCTCTGCTCGTCGAAGCCCGCCATGCCCAGCCGGCAGGTCACTTCGATGCCGACGGCCACCGCGTCCAGGAAGGCCGGACCCGGGGCGCCGGCCGGCTCGGCGACGGCGAGCGCGGCCGGAATCACCGCGGCCGAGGGGTGCAGCACCGAGGGCAGGTGGGTGTCGTCGAAATCCAGACTGTGCGCCAGGGTGCCGTTCACCAGCGCGGCCGAGGGGCCCGGCACGCGCACGGCCGAACCGATGGCGGTGGCGGCCGGCGTACCGCCCCACTCCGTCACCACCCTGGTGACCACCTCGGCCGGCAGTTCGGGCAGCGCCGCGAGGCAGTTGCCCACCACGTCCAGCACCCGGCCGGCGACGTCCTCGCGGAGCCTGGCCGGCAGTCCGTGCTCACGCACCCGGACCGCCAAGGCGGCCAGTTGTTCCGCGGGAGTCGCACTCATGCGCCCACCACCGCGATCGGCCGGATCGGCGAACCGGTGCCGCCGACGATCCGGAGCGGAGCCACCACCGTCACGAACTCGGTCAGCCCGAGCGCCGCGGCCTCTTCCAGGTCGAGGTGCTCCATGATGTAGATGCCGTGCTCCACCAGGAGCAGCCGGTGCACCGGCAGGACACGGTGGCCCTCGCCCGGCCGGATCTGCTCGTACGCCGTGGTGTCCGCTCCGGTGGCCACGACGGCCTGCTGCGCCAGCCACCGGGCGGCGTCCTCGGTGACTCCGGGCACTCCGCCGCCCTGGCCGAGGTAGGTCTCGGGATCCTGGAAGGTACGCGCCCACCCCGTCCGGACCAGGGCGATGTCCCCCGGCCCCAGCTGCGCCCGGGCACGCTCGGCGGCGTCGATCAGATCCTGCCGGGTGATGCCGTAGCCCGGCTGGAGGACGCCGACGCCGTGGACCGCCGCCACGTCGAACAGGACGGCCCTGGCGACCAACGGCGGTATCCGTTCGGCTCCGTGGCTGGAGAAGGCGCCGCCTTGTTGGGCCTGCGCCGCGTCCACACCTCCGTGGAGCCTGCCCTCGTGGCTGACGTGCGCGAGCGCGTCGATGTGCGTGCCGACGTGGCCGCCCGTGATGATCAGTTCACTGCTCGCCGACCCGCCGTCCGGGCGTTGCATGTCCCCGTGCCGGCGGGTCAGCGTCATCCGGAAGCCGGGGTGGTTGGGCGAGCAGGGCATCCCGGTGAACAGCGGCTGCCCGAGGTCGATCGTGCGGACGCCGCGGCGGACCGCGGCCAGCAGAGCTTCACCGCCGGCGGGCAGATCTTCGTTCGCCGCGTTGATGGTCGGCACCGTTGCCCCGATTCCTTCCGGCTCAGCGTTCACGTGCTTCGATCCGGTAGGTGAACGGCGCGGCCGGGGCCCACTCGTCCCACGGCGGCCGCCCGGTCGTGGCCAGCGCCATCAGCGCGGCCTGCTCCAGCACGCCGACGTTGCGGTCGGTCTCGGTGCCTTCGGTTCCGTCCGGGTCGGTGAACAGCGACGCGGTGTCGACGCCGTGGACCGGTCTCGACGCCAGGGCGGGATTGGTGGTCGCGAAGTGCGAGGTGGTCGGTGCGTAGCAGAATCTCTGTGCCCAGACGTTCGCGCCGGACCTGTGCACGGCGCGCAGCAGCCGGTCGGCCGGCTCCCAGTAGCACTTCTCCGACAGCATCCTGATCTTCTCGTCCTGGTCGACCGTCTGGTCGCCTCCGACCAAGGTGTCGTAGGCCTCGTCGACCATCTCGTCGCCGAAGCCGGCGTAGAGTCCGGCTTCGTCCGAGGTCACCGACACCAGGACCGACACGTCGGGCGTGAGCCCGTCGCCGATCGCGTCGAGCGCCGGTTCGGGCAGCACCGCGCCGTCGACGACCGGGCTGTACCGGATCCGGGCGCCGCGTTCGAGCAGCTTGCGGTGGATGTGGCGCAGACCCACGTTCGGCAGCCGGGCCAAGTCCTCCGGCGAGCTCGCCAGGGGCCCGGCCGCCGCGATGAACTCCTCGGCGAAGGCCACGGCCTCGTCGACCGGCACCGGCGCCTCGGCGTTTCCGCTGTAGATCGCGGCCGCCCGGAACAGCCCTTTCGCCGAGGGAGCGGCCAGCAGCGTCGCCACGTCGGAACCGCCCGAGGACATGCCGAACAGCGTGACGTTGGCCGGATCGCCGCCGAAGGCGCCGATGTTCTGGCGCACCCAGCGCAGCACCATGACCTGGTCGAGGACTGCGATGTTGGCGCTGTCCTCGAAGGCCGGGTCGTGGCCGCCCAGGTAGAGCCAGCCCCAGGGGCCGAGCCGGTAGTTCGCGGTCACGACGACCGCGTTGTGGCGGGCCGCGAAGTGCCACGGATCGATCCAGGTGCTGCCGCTGCCGTAGACGCGGCCTCCGGCGTGCAGCCACACCAGGACGGGACAGGGCTCGTCCCGGGCGGGACCCGGCGACCAGACGTTGAGATTGAGGCAGTCTTCGTCCTCGGCGATGCCCAGGTCGATCTGGGCCCAGATCTTGCCGAGCTGGACCGGCAGCTGCCAGCTGGTCGGCCCCCAGCGGTCCGCGGTGACCGGACCGGCCGGCTCGGCCGGGACCGGTGGCCGGAACCGCTGCTCGATCCGGCCGTAGGGCACGCCGCGCCAGTTCGGCACGCCCCGGTCCAGGAAGCCGTGCAGCCGTCCGGACGAGGTCTCGACCGTGAGGGTGTCCGGTCTTCCCGTCAAAGAACTCGAATATGTCAACGCCGCTCTCCTTCGGGGGCAACGACAGGGCTGGGAAGGGGCCTGATCCGGCCGCGGACCATGCGATCGCGCGGACGGATCCGGCCGGGCCTCGTCCGGCTCCGGCATCCTCGGGTTTCCGGCCCGCAGACACCGGGCCCGGCCTGCGCAGCGGAACCTCAGCGGCCGGTCAGGGCACGATCGAGGAGGGGGAGCAGGCGGTCCCAGTGGCGCTGCAGCGCCAGGGGGTTCAGGGATTCGGTGTCGGCCATGGTGAAGCCGTGGACGGTGTCGGGGTAGATCTCCGCGGTGACCGTGAAGCCCGCCGCGTCCAGGGCCCCGCCGACCTCGTCCAGGTGCACGTCCGTCATGTCGCCTTCGGCGATGCCGAGGTGGACTTCGGCGGTGAGCCCGGCGAGGGAGCGGCACAGGCCCTCAGGATCACGGGTGACCATGGGGTCCGGGTGGAATCCGGCGACGGCCGCCACCTCGCCGGGGTGGGCCGCCGCGGCGAGCAGCGCGTGCGAGGCGCCCATACAGTAGCCGACGGTGGCGACCGGACCCTCGCCCACCTCGTCCCGGGCGGTGAGGAACTCGAGGAAGGCGCCCGCGTCGCGCAGGACCAGTTCAGGGGTCTGCGACATGATCTGGGGCAACAGCCGGGTGATGATCTCGGGCCGGGACTCCAGGGTGATGTACTCCGGAAGCTCGATCAGCGGCGCCGGGCCGTACCGGTAGTAGAGGTTGGGAACGAGCACGTAGTACCCGTGCCCGGCCAGCTCGCGGGCCTTGTCCTCCAACTCGGGCCGCAGGCCGAAGGCGTCCATGTACAGCAGGACTCCCGGGTGCCGCAGGTCGTCGTCGGGGAACGCGGCGAAGGCGTCGGCCTTGCCGTCGGTGGTGGGGATGTGCAGCATGGTGGTGGGCATGATTACTCTCCGGTCGTGGTTGACGTGGCGAACTTGTGGTCAACCCGACGGAGGCGGAGCCCGTGTGGCGGTGCCCGATCTTTGCTCTGACTGCGGGCGCGCGACCGCCCGCCCGGCGCTCAGCGGAGCACCGGGTCACCAATCCGTGCGTGGCTCGAGGCCGTCCCGGTAGTCATGATTTCACGATACCCCACCGGAGTGCATCAGTGCACGTTTTCACGCGGCGGCCCGGGCGCGCACGTCGTCCAGCAGCCTGGCCTGGCACAACGTCTCCCCGGCCGGGGCCGCGCCGGCCCGAACCGAGGCGACGAAGGCCGCGACGGTGGCGGCCACCTGGTCGTGGCTCGCCAGCCGGATGTCCTCGCGTTCGCCGCCGCGGCTCAGTTCGATCACCGGGACGAAGTCCGCCGGCGGGGTGAACGCACGGTCCACGGTGATCCGTCCGGCGCTCCCCCACAGCTCGTATCGGGAGACGTAGGCGTGCTCGATGCCGAAAGTGACCTGTGCCGTGCACCCGTCGGGTGTGCGCAGCAGGGCGGCGCCGGACGTCTCGACCTCACGGCCGCGGCGGCGGGTGAGCTGCGCCCCGACGACCTCCAGCCGGGGTCCGAGGAAGTGCAGGGCCGCGCGCAGCGGGTAGACGCCGACCTCCGCCAGCGCGCCGCCGCCGAGCTCCGGGCGGTGGCGTATGTCCGCGTCCGCCATCGGCGGGACGGCGAACGCCGCGTGCAGCGCCCGCAGTTCGCCGATCGCGCCGCCGGCCACCAGGCGCCGCACTGCCTCGTGCCGCGGATGGTGGACGAACATGACGTTCTCCATCAGCGCGAGCCCGCGGTCCCGGGCCAGCTCGAGCAGCAGTCCGGTGCGGTCGGCGTTCGCCGTCAGGGGTTTCTCCGCGAGCACGTGCTTTCCGGCGTCGAGTGCGGCCTGGACCCACCGGTCGTGCAGCGAGGCGGGCAGCGGAACGTAGACGGCGTCGACCTCGTCGATGCGCAGAAGTTCGGCGTAGCCCTGCACCGCACAGCCGCCGAATCGCCGCACGACCCGTTGCGCCTTCTCCAGGGAGCGGCTGGCGACCGCGACGATCTCGGTGTCCGGATCCGCCTGGAAGGCCGGGAGCAT
Source organism: Actinocrinis sp. (assembly GCA_035943635.1). GTDB lineage: Bacteria > Actinomycetota > Actinomycetes > Streptomycetales > Catenulisporaceae > DASZBX01. The sequence continues at coordinate 57,946 of DASZBX010000020.1, forward strand.
CCGGCGCACCGCGATGTCCGCACAGCCGATGACCGCGACGCGGACCGGTTCGCTCATCGACTGACCACCGCCATCGCGTTGAGGCACGCCAGCAGGGCCCGGCCCTGGACGTTGAGGTAGTGGCTGTGCCGGACGAGCGTGGTCAGCTGCGCCGCGGTGACCCAGGCGTAGCCGGGCGCAGGGTCCAGCGGCGCGTCGGCTTCGTCCGCGTCCACCACCAGATAACGGCTCTCGGCGTTGAGGAACCGTCCGCCTTCCTCCGAGTGGACGGCCTCGTAGCGGATGCGGTCCGCGGGTGCGTGCATCACGTAGTCGAGGAAGGGCGGCCGGTCCCGTGCGTCGAGGTGGGCGTAGTTGTCCGGGGTGTACTGCACCGTGGGACCCAGCTCGATGGTGTCGAGGAACCCGCCTTCGACACGGGCGTGCACCAGGACGTGCGGCACGCCGCCGAACCGTCGGGTGACCACGCCGGTGACGCCTCGGGCCACGGGTTCGAACAGGGGCTGGGTCCATCCGGTGACCTCGCGGTTGCCCGCCTTCACGGAGACCGCCACCACTCTGAAGTAGCGGCCGTCCTCGTGCTCGATGGTGTTCTCGCCGCGCTTCCAGCGGGGAACGTCCCGGAGCGGGAGGCGTTCGATCCGCATGTCGTGCCGGGCGCGTTCCGCCGTTATCCAGGACAGCAGTTCGCTGTCACTGTGCAGCGCCCCTGTCGTGGTCTCCTCGTGCGGCAGACAGGACAGCACGGTGCGCGAGTCCATGTTCACGACGTTGTCCCGATGCAGCAGTTCGCTGATCTGGCCCAGCGTGAGCCAGCAGAAGTCGTCGAGCAGCGGCACGTCGCCGGCCGTTTCCACGATCATGTTCCGGTTGGCCTTGCGGTAGAACCAGGAGCCGTGTTCGGACTGCAGCACGTCGGCGATGATCCGCCCGCGGTGCGGGCCGATGAAGTACTCGATGTACTTCACGTCCGTCCCGTTGTGGGCCTTCGTGTAGTTGCTGCGGGTGGCCTGGAACGTGGGCGAGAGCTGGAGCAGGTTCGGGTTGCCCGGCTCCATCTTCGCCTGCATCAGGAAGTGCAGCACCCCGTCGAACTCCTTGACCAGGATGCCCAGGATGCCGACCTCCGGCTGGTTGATGATGGGCTGGTGCCAGTCGGCGTCCCGGCCGTCCCGGCCTCCGGCGCCCTCTTTGACGACGTGCAGCCCCTCGACGGTGAAGAAGCGGCCGGTGTGGTGGGCGAGGTTGCCGGTGCGCTCGTCGAACGACCAGCGGTCCAGGTGCGCGAACGGTATCCGGTCCACCCGGAACTCGTTGGCCCGGCCGCGTTCGGCCAGCCACGCGGCGAACTCATCGGTGCGCAGCTGCACGCCTTCGGTGGCCGCCGCGGACAGCGCGATGCGGGACGGCAGGCGCTCGTCCACGCGGGCCTGGAGCGGGGAGAGAAGGGATGGAGTGGACATCGGGGGACTCCCTCGGTTGTGGGGGGTCGGACGGCGGGGGCCGGGCACGACGGTGCGGGCGCAGCTCGCGGACTCAGCCGTGGGCGGCCACGAATTCCTTGATCGAGGCGGTGACGTAGTCCAGCATCTCGTCGGTGAGCGCCGGGTAGACGCCGATCCAGAAGGTGTGCTCGGTGATCGTGTCGCTGTTCGCCAGCTCGCCCACGACCCGGTGCGGCTGGCCGATGTACGCCGGGTGCCGGGTCAGATTGCCGGCGAAGAGCCGGCGGGTGCCGATCTTGCGCTCCTCCAGGAAGGCCACCAGCTCGGCGCGGCTGAACGGCGCCTCGGGGTCCACCGTGAGCACGAACCCGAACCAGCTCGGGTCCGAGCGGGGGGCGGCCTGCGGGAGCAGCAGGCCCGGCACGCCGTCCAGGCCGTCGCGCAGCCGCCGCCAGTTGTGCTTCCTGGCGTCGATGAAGCCGTCCAGTTTGGCCAGCTGGCTCAGTCCCAGGGCGGCCTGGATGTCGGTCGCCTTCAGGTTGTAGCCGACGTGGGAGAAGATGTACTTGTGGTCGTACCCGGCCGGCAGGGTGCCCATCTGGTACTTGAAGCGCTTGAGGCACTTGTCGCTCTCGCCCGGCTCGCACCAGCAGTCCCGGCCCCAGTCCCGCAGCGACTCCACGATCCGGGCCAGGCCGAGGTCCGAGGTCAGCACGCAGCCGCCCTCCCCCGTGGTCAGGTGGTGCGCCGGGTAGAAGCTGACCGTGGCCAGGTCGCCGAAGGTGCCGGTGAGCTTCCCGTCGTAGAGCGAGCCGACCGCGTCGCAGTTGTCCTCGATCAGGAACAGCTCGTGGTCCGCGGCGAGTTGGGCGACCTCGGTGACGGGGAACGGGTTGCCCAGCGCGTGCGCCATGATCACGGCCCGCGTCTTCGGGCCGATCGCGGCCGCCACCCGGTCGGCCGAGGCGTTGCAGGTGGCCAGGTCCACGTCCACGAAGACCGGGACGAGGCCGTTCTGCAGGATCGGGTTGACGGTGGTCGGGAAGCCCGCCGCGACGGTGATCACCTCGTCCCCGGGCTTGAGCCGCCTGTCCTCCAGCAGGTGCGAGGTGAGCGCCGAGACGGCCAGCAGGTTCGCCGACGAACCGGAGTTGGTCAGGTGGGCCTTGCGCCGCTTGAGCCTGCGGGCGAAGGCCGACTCGAACTGGCGGGCGCTGCGCCCGGCGGCGATCCGCAGGTCCAGCGCGGCCTCCACCAGGGCGGCCCGGTCCGCCTCGTCCAGCACCGCGCCGGAGGGCCAGATCTCCGTCGTTCCCGGGACGAACTCCCGTCGCGGGGAGACCTGCCGGTGGTAGGCGCGGACATCTTCGAGCAGTTGTTCTCTGCGATCGCTCACGATGGTTCCCCTTCCGTGTCCATGTGCGTCGGCCGTGGCGCCCGGCGGTGTGCCGCCCTAGGCAGTGTTTGGGAATGTGTCAAGGCCACGGCATGACCGCCGGTTTGTGCTGGTAGGTGCGGCGAATCCGGTCAGCGCCGAGCATGGGCGCGCCGCACGGGACGGCTCATACTCGCTCGTCTGCGCCGTTGCGTGCGG
>DASZBX010000021.1:0-14081 GCA_035943635.1 Actinocrinis sp.
CGGTGGCCGCGACCAGGTGGCCCACGACGTACCGGGAGTAGATGTCGATCAGGACGTAGGCCTGGTACCACACGCCCTTGACCGGTCCGCGCAGCTTGGTGATGTCCCAGGACCAGACCTGGCCGGGGCCGTCGGCCAGCACCACCCCACACCGCCCGGGAATCCCTGCGCCGGGCGGCCTTTTGTCCGGCCGACCACCCCAGCGCCCGCCCCTCCCGGCAAGCCGCACGAACCGGCGGCGAAGGAGCCCTCCCCCGCCCTCGATGCGCAGAACGGCAATCTACCCGACCACACTGACGTTCGAGAACAGTCTGATCAGGGAATGCGGCCAGATCCAGCGCTCAGGGCCGGTAAACGATCACGGCGAAGAGGCGCGGGATGGAGCAGCGTCACGCGGACGCGTCACATGGCTCCGGTGAGTCACATGCGCGTAGGAAAGCCGCGCGAAAAGTGGGTAAGACCATGAAGGCAAAGGCAAATCAGCGCATCACACAGCCGCAGAGAAGAGCGAAGCACAGCACTCCATCGGGCTGAAACCCTCGCAGGGTCATAGGACCGCCATTCACGGACAACGAAATGAGCGGTCCCGTCCACCAAGCCTCTCGATCAGGCGCCAGCCGTCGCCCCGGCTGGCCGCCGTCCGCGTCAACCGGCGATCGCCTCGCCCCCGACCGCCCGGAACCGCATCGTGGTCACCGAGTGGTACTCAGCCCCCGGATACAGGTGCGCGGGCGGGAAGTCGGGGTGGTTGGGCGAGTCGGGATAGTGCTGCGTCTCCAGCGCTACGCCCGCATACGGCACGTAGCTCGCCCCGGACGGCCCGACCAGCGTCCCGTCCAGGCTGTTGCCGGTGTACACCTGGATCCCCGGCTCGGTGGTGGCCAGTTCCAGCACGCGGCCGCTGTCCGGGTGCGACAGGCGGGCGATCGGCCTCGGGGTCTGGGTCCAGCCTCCGTCCAGGACCCAGCAGTGGTCGTAGCCGCCGGATATCTTCAGCTGCTCGTGCGGGTCCCACAGGCACCGGCCGAGCGGGCACGCGCTGGTGAAGTCGAACGGCGTGCCGGCCACCGGGGCCGGGCCGCCGCGGGGCAGCAGGTTGTGGTCCACCGGGAGGTAGTGGGCCGCCGCGAGTTCGAGTTCGTGGTCCAGGATGGTGCCGTTGCCCTCGCCGGCCAGGTTGAAGTACGTGTGGTTGGTCAGGTTCACGATGGTCGGCGCGTCCGTCGCGGCGCGGTACTCGATCCGCAGGCAGCCGTCGGCCAGGGTGTAGGTCACCGTGGCGTGCACGGTCCCCGGGAAGCCCTCCTCGCCGTCCGGGCTCACCCGGGACAGTTCCACCCCCTCCCCGGTCGGCGTGCTCACGCTGCGGGCCTGCCACACGTGCGCGCTGAAGCCCCGCTCGCCGCCGTGCAGGCAGTTCGGGCGGCCGGGGTCGTTGAGCGCGAGCAGGTGGCGGCGGCCGGAGAGCACGAACGAGCCGGCCGCAATACGGTTGGCGTAACGTCCCACGGTCGCCCCGAAATACGGGCTGCGTTCGACGTAGTCGGCCAGGTCGGCGAAACCCAGGACCACGTTCGCCGACCGCCCCTTGCGGTCGGGGGTGGTCAGGGACTGCAATGTGGCTCCGTACGTCAAGATGCGGGCGGCGGTGCCGATGGTGTCGGTGAGGGTCCAGCGGTCGACCGCCGTCCCGTCGGGCAACCGGCCGAAGCGGTCGCACACCGGAGCGGAGGTTTGGTTGAGTGGCGGCACGGATTGGTCTCCTGATCCACGGGAACGATTGGCTTCCTCGGGTCGGCGGCGGCTATTCTAACGTTGTAATACGGCATGCGGCCTGGTGGTGCGGGCAGGGTGCCCGCAACCGGAACACGAGCTCCGGCACTGCTCCGACGTCGTCCCCGCGGGGGCATGAACTGGCAAGGTAGGGACTCATGGCCGGTCAACAGGGCGCGACGGTCGCGCCGAGGCTCAAGGACGTGGCGCTGGCCGCCGGCGTGTCGATCAAGACCGTGTCCAACGTGGTCAACGGCTCGCTGCACGTGGCCGAGGAGACCCGGCTGCGGGTGCAGCGCGCGATCGACGCGCTCGGCTACCACCCGAACGTCACCGCCCGCCGGCTGCGCACCGGGCGCAGCGGGGTGCTGGCCCTGGCCTTCCCCGAGCTGCCCTCGCCGTACTTCGCCGAGCTGGCGGTGCACGTGATAGCCGCCGCCCGCCGGCTCGGCTGCACGGTGCTGATGGACGACACGGCCGGGGACCCGGGCGCCGAGCTGCGGATCGCCTCGGGGCTGGGCGACCCGATGATCGACGGGGTGATCCTGAGCCCGCTGGGCCTGGACCAGTCCGCGCTGGCCGCCCGGGAGCGGCAGATCCCGCTGGTCCTGCTCGGCGAGGCGGACTTCGGGCTGGTGTGCGACCACGTGCACATCGACAACGTCTCGGCCGCCCGCGCGGCCACCGAGCACCTGGTCCGGGAGGGCTACCGCCGGATAGCCGCGATCGGCTGGCAGGACCCGTCCCCGCGCGCCACCGCCCAGCAGCGCCTGCTCGGCTACCGCCAGGCCCTGGAGGCGGCCGGGCTGCCGACCGACCCCTCGCTCTACCCGCCGGTGCGCTCCTACTTCCGCCCGGACGGGGCCGCGGCGATGCGCCGGCTGCTGAAGCTGCCGGAGCGGCCGGACGCGGTGTTCTGCTTCAACGACCTGATGGCGCTGGGCGCGATGCGCGCGGTGCACGAGGCCGGGCTGCGGGTCCCGCACGACATCGCCCTGGTCGGGTTCGACGACGTGGAGGAGGCCGAGTACTCGGTGCCCTCGCTGACCACGGTCGCCCCGGACAAGGCCAAGATCGCCGACGCCGCGGTCGGCACGCTGCTGGAGCGGATCACGCATGGTTACGGCACCCCCTGTGAACTGATTCAGCCCGGCTTCCGCCTGGTCGTGCGGGAGAGCAGCCGCCGGGTCTGAGCATCGCCGGCCGGCCCGGCGGGCGGCCCGCGGGCCGCCCGCCGCCGCGCCCGGGCGCGGCCGCCGGGGCGCGCTGGCTCAGGTCAGCCGCCGGGTGCGGCTGAGCCCGGCCTGGAGCAGGACCACCAGGGCCAGGAAGCCGCCGTTGACGGCGTCGGTGAAGGCCGAGCCGTACTGGGAGAAGTGCTGGTCGATCAGGTTGTGGATGACCGCCAGGAGCAGCACGCCGCAGAGCGTGCCGGCGACCGAGCCCTGACCGCCGGTCAGCAGGGTGCCGCCGATCACCACCGAGGCGATCGCGGTCAGCTCGTAGCCGACCCCGATCGTGGTGACCCCGGAGCCGAGCCGGGAGGCGCCCAGCGCCCCGGCCGCGCCGGCCAGCGTGCCCGAGAGCAGGTAGACCATGACCTTGGTCCGGGCGACCGGCAGGCCCATCAGCCGGGCGGCGTTCTCGTTGCCGCCGATCGCGGTCAGGGTCGCGCCGAACCGGGTCCGGGTCATCAGCACCGCGCCGAGGATGAACAGCGCCCCGACGATGAGCACCGGCGGCCAGACCCCGGCCCCGAGGTTGCGGAAGGCCGATTTCACCGGCACCAGATACGTGTTCGTGCCCTCCTGGGTCAGCGCCTGCAGCAGTCCGCGCGCGCCGAGCAGGCCGGCCAGGGTGACGATGAACGGGGCCATCTTGGCCCGGGCCACCAGCAGCCCCTGCAGGGCGCCCCAGGCGGCGCACACGGCGATCGGCAGCACGATCGCCAGCCAGGTCCCGGTCTGCGCGCCGCGGGCCGCCAGGACCCCGCCGAGCGCGTAGAGCGAGCCGACCGACAGGTCGATCCCGCCGGTGGTGATCACGAAGGTCATGCCGAGCGCGAGCAGCCAGATGAAGGCGTTGTTGCCCAGGATGCTGCTGATGTTCGGCCAGGTGGCGAAGGTCGGGGAGGAGGCCGAGGCGATGATCACGACCAGGACCAGGACGGCCAGCGCGCCTCGCTGCTGCACGGCGGCGGTGACCCGTTCGCGCAGGGCCGGGGGTTCGGCCGCGGCCGGGACCGGGGCCGGGGGCCCGGCGTTCTCCGGGTGATCGGTGTGGACGGTGGCGGAACTCATCGGGTACCCCGATCGCGGGAGATGTAGACGGCCAGGCAGATGATCGCGGCCTCGACCATCTGGGTGTAGGACGTGGGCACGTTGTGCTGGATCAGCACGGCCGTGATCAGCTGCATGAACAGGGCCCCGGCCACGGTGCCCAGCACCCGCACCTGGCCGCCGGCCAGCGGGGTCCCGCCGACCACGACCGCGGTGATCGCGTTCAGTTCCATGTTCAGGCCCTGGTTGGCCGGGTCGGCCTCCGCGCCGTGGCCGACGATCATCGCCCCGGCCAGGGCGGCGAGCACGCCGGAGATGATGTACACGGTGACCAGCACCCGGCGCACCGGCAGGCCGGACAGGCGGCTGGCCTGGCGGTTGTCGCCGACCGCGACCAGCTGACGGCCGAAGGTGGTGCGGCGCACCAGCAGGCCGACCAGGATCGCCACGCCGACGGCGACCAGCGCCATCACCGGGACCCCGAACACCTTGTTCTCGCCCAGGCCCAGCAGGCCGGGGTTGATCACCGGTTTGGCCGAGTCGCCGTTGATCATCTCGGCCACGCCGCGCAGGCCGATCATCAGGGACAGGGTGGCCACGATCGGCTGGACGCGGGCGAAGGCGACCATCGCGCCGCCGATCGCGCCGCTCACCGCCCCGGCCACCAGCGCGATCAGCAGCGCCAGGGGCAGGCCGTAGCCGAGGTAGAGCGGCATGACCGCGGCGGCCACGGCGATGACGGCGCCGACCGACAGGTCGATCCCCTCGGTGCCGATGACCAGGGCCATGCCCAGGGCGACCACCATGGTCGGGGAGGCCTGGAACAGCTGCACGCGCATGTTGCTCAGGGACAGGAAGGAGCTGTCCAGGGCGACCGCGACGATCATCAGCACCACGAGGGCGCCGTAGACGCCGTACTCCTGCAGCAGTTTCAGCAGCCGGTCGCGCCCGATCTCGGGCCTGGACCAGGTGACGGCGCTCATCAACGCTCCTCAGTCGTCGCGGACGGACCGGCGGCCGGTCCGGGGGTGGGGCCGGCGGCCGGGTCGGCGGCGCCGGCCAGGGCGTCGAGCACGTTCTCCTCGGTCACCTGCTCGCCGTCCAGCTGGGCCACCACCCGGCCGTCCTTGAGCACGACCAGGCGGTCCGAGCCCTCGATCAGCTCGTCGAGCTCGGAGGAGATCAGGGCCACGGCCAGCCCGTCCCGGGCCAGTTCGTCGATCAGGCCCTGGACCTCGGCCTTGGCGCCGACGTCGATGCCGCGGGTGGGTTCGTCCAGCAGCAGCACCTTCGGGTTCATGCACAGCCAGCGGGCGAGCAGCACCTTCTGCTGGTTGCCGCCGGACAGGTCGCTGACCCGTTGTTCGGGGCTGGAGGCCTTGATCCGCAGCCGGTCCATGAACTTGGCCACGATCTCGTCCTGTCTGGCGGTGGACACCACCCCGGCCCGCGAGAGCCGGGGCAGGGCGGCCAGGACGATGTTCTCGCGGACCGACAGGCTCGGGATGATCCCTTCGACCTTGCGGTCCTCCGGGAGCATGACCACCCCGGCCCGGGCGGCGGCGGCGGGGCTGGGCCGGCGCAGCGCGACGCCGTCGATCTCGACCTCGCCGGCGTCCACCGGCAGGGCGCCGACGACGGCCTTGACGGTCTCGGAGCGGCCGGAGCCGAGCAGGCCGGCCAGGCCGACCACCTCGCCGGGGTGGATCTCGAAGGAGACGTCGCCGATCTTGTGCCGGACCGTCAGACCGGTGGCGCGCAGCGCGGGCTCGGCTCCGGCCGGGCGGCGGCGGTCGGCGTTGAAGGCGGTGGTGCCCTCGCGCCGGACCGTGGACAGTTCGCGGCCGAGCATCAGGGAGATCAGCCGGAGCCGTTCGAGTCCGGCCATCTCGCCGGTGTGCACGACCTGTCCGTCGCGCATGACGGTGACCCGGTCGCAGATCTCGTAGAGCTCGTCGAGCCGGTGGCTGACATAGACGACGGCAATGGCGCGCGAGCGTAGACCTCGGATGACCGAGAAGAGTGTCTCGACTTCGCGGGGTTCGAGCGAGGAGGTCGGCTCGTCCATGATCACGATCCGGGCGTCGATCTGCACGGCCCGGGCCAGGGCGACCATCTGCTGGGCGCCGACACCGAGGGTGTGCAGCGGGCGGGTGACGTCGGTCTCCACGCCGTACTCGCGCAATGCCTCGCGGGCCTGGCGGTTCATCCGGCGCTGGTCGATCAGCCCGGCCCGGCGCGGTTCGCGGCCGAGGTAGAGGTTGCGGGCCACGGACATCAGCGGGACGAGGTTGACCTCCTGGTAGATGGTGGACAGGCCGGCGGCCTGGGCTTCGAGCGGGTTGCGGAAGGCGGCCGGCTCCCCGGCGTAGTGCACGGTGCCGGCGTCCGGGCGGTAGACTCCGGTGACCACTTTGATCAGGGTCGACTTGCCGGCGCCGTTCTCGCCGATCAGGGCGTGCACCTCGCCGGGCAGCAGGGTGAAGTCCACGCCGCGCAGGGCGTGGACTCCGGCGAAACTCTTGTCGAGGCCGCTCACCTGGAGGATCGGCGCGGTGGCGGGGTCGGGTTCGGGCTCGGACAAGGGGCTTGCTCCTTCGGGTGGTGGCCGTCCGGCCGCGGGCCGGCCGACGGTGGAACGGACGGTCAGTACACCAGGCCCGAGGACAGCGCCGAGGAGGCGTTGGAGCTGGTGAAGTGCGAGTCCTTGATGATCACGTTCGGCTGGACCCCGGTGGCGCCGTAGAAGTCCTGCAGGGACTGGAAGGCCAGGGGGCCGAAGCGCGGGTTGGTCTCGATGTCGGCGACCAGCTGGCCGCTGACCACATCCTGCACCGCCTGCTGGGTCCCGTCGATGGACACGATCTTGATGTCCTTGCCGGGGGTCTTGCCGGCCGCGATGATCGCCTGGATCGCGCCGAAGGCCATCTCGTCGTTCTCGGCGTAGACCGCGGTGATCCCGGGGTGGGCCTGGAGGATCTGGGCCATCGCGTTCTGCGCGTCGGTCTGGTCGAAGTTGCCGGTCTGCGAGGCGACGACCTTCAGGTTCGGGTACTTGGCCGCGATCTCGGAGGTGAAGCCGTTGGTGCGGTCGGTCGAGACGTTGTTGCCGGGGGTGCCGGTCAGGACGGCGACCTGGGCCGTGCCGCTGGTCGCGCCGCCGAGGTCGTCGGCGGCGATCTGGGCCTGGCCGTAGAAGTTCGATCCGATGAAGGCGACGAAGTCGCTGCACGCGGTGCCGGTGGCGGTGCGGTCGATGGTCAGCACCGGGATCTTCTTGGCCTTGGCCTCGGCCAGGGCCGGGCCCAGGCCCGCGGAGTTCTCCGGGGCGACGATCAATACCTGCGCACCCTGCGCGATCATGTCCTCGATCTGTGAGTTCTGGGCGTTGACGTCGGCGTTGGCGTTGCGCTGGATGAGCTTGACGCCGAGCTTCTGGGCCTCCTGGGTGATGCTGTTGGTCTCGGTGGCGCGGAACGGGTTGCTGGTGGACTCGGACTGGGAGAACCCGACGATGGTCTTGCCGTCGGTGATGTCGAGCTTGGACACTCCGCCGGCATAGGTCTGGTAGGTGCATCCGGGTCCGGCGGCCGAGCCGGTCGCGGCGACGGTTTGTTGCGCCGCCGCGGAGTTGTTGCTGCTCCCGGCGCTGGGGCTGCTGGTGCCGCTGGAGGTGCACGCGCTGGCGGCCAGACACAGGGCGGCTGCCGCCACGACGGCCGGGGCGCCCTTGGCCTTCAGGAAGGCGTTCATGTGCCGATCACATCCTCAACACTGCTGGTAGATGGGGGTGGTCCGAGGCTGAGGAGAGCGGCAGCCCCAGGGTGGTGCCTTGCGTTTCTAACGATGTAACGAGTGGTATTCATGCATCACCGCCCACCGCTGTCAAGGCTTTTGAGGCTGCTCGCGCAAAATCGCACACCTAAATGCAACATAAATGGAGGCAGAACCGCACAAGACTGCGAGGCGACTATTCATTGGATGTTTGATTGCCTCGGGGAAGACCTTGACGCCGAGCGCCCGCGGTGCATGAATGGGCGATACATCGTTGTAATGACCACCTCGGCTGTAACCGGGCCTTCATCTCCGGGACTCGAACCCCCTGCGCGCCCTGCGCTCCGCGCGGCGGCGGTCGGGTCCGCCGGATCCCGGTCGCGACCGTGGATTCTATCGTTTACCGAAGGACTGTGATGGCACTCTCCCGCAGGACGTTCGTACGTAGTGCACTGATAACCGCGGCGGGAGCGCCGGCCCTGGCCCGGCTGGGCGCGACCCCCGCCTACGCCTCGGTCGCCCCGGCCGCCGGCGGGCTGTACACCAGCAACGCCGCGCCGCTGGCGCCGACCTCGTTCCTCAAGCTGCCCCCGGGCAGCGTGAAGGCGGCCGGCTGGCTGGCCGGCCAGCTGCAGCTGCAACTCGCCGGGCTGTGCGGGCAGTACCAGGCGACCTCGCACTTCCTGAACTACGGCACGACCGGCTGGATCACCCCGTCCGGGGTGGGCTGGGAGGAGGTGCCCTACTGGCTGCGCGGCTACGGCGACCTGGCCTACGCCACCGGGGACTCCACCGCGCTGGCGTCCACCGAGAAGTGGATCACCGGGATCCTGGCCACCAGGCAGTCCGACGGCTTCTTCGGCCCGACCTCGCTGCGCACCTCGCTCAACAACGGCCCGGACTTCTGGCCCTACCTGCCGCTGCTCGAGGCCTTGCGCACCTTCCAGGAGTACAGCAACGACAGCCGGATCGTGCCGTTCATGGACGCGTTCTTCAAGTACATGAACGCGCAGAACGGCTCGGTCTTCTCCCAGAGCTGGGTCTCCTACCGGGTCGCGGACCTGCTCGACAGCATCTTCTGGCTCTACAACCGGACCGGGGAGAGCTACCTGCTCACCCTCGCCGACAAGGTGCACTCCAACAGCCAGAACTGGGTCAACAACATCCCGAGCCCGCACAACGTCAACATCGCCCAGGGGTTCCGCGAGCCGGCCCTGTACGCGCTGCGCAGCGGCCAGTCCTCGCTGACGCAGGCCGCGTACACGAACTACACCACCGTGATGGGCACCTTCGGCCAGTTCGCCGGCGGCGGGTTCGCCGGGGACGAGAACTACCGGGGCGGCTACGCCGACCCGCGCCAGGGCTTCGAGACCTGCGGGATCGTGGAGCTCATGGCCAGCCACGAGATCCTGACCCGGCTGACCGGCGACCCGGTGTGGGCCGACCGCTGCGAGGACCTGGCGTTCAACTCGCTGCCCGCGTCCCTGGACCCGCAGGGCAAGTCCACCCACTACATCACCAGCGCCAACAGCGCCGACATGGCCGACACGGCCAAGACCTTCGGCCAGTTCGACAACAACTGGGCCATGCAGTCCTACATGGCGGGCGTCGACCAGTACCGCTGCTGCCCGCACAACTACGGGCAGGGCTGGCCCTACTTCAATGAGGAGATGTGGCTGGCCACCCCGGACAAGGGCCTGTGCGCCGCCATGTACGCGCCCTCCACGGTCACCGCGAAGGTCGGCGACGGCACCACGGTCTCGTTCACCGAGACCACGGACTACCCGTTCAACGACACGGTCACCCTGACCCTGTCCAGCCCCAAGCAGCTGGCCTTCCCGCTGTACGTGCGAATCCCGCACTGGTGCTCCTCGCCGACCCTGAAGGTCAACGGCCAGTCCTACGCCGCGGCCGCCGGGCCCGCGTTCGCGCTGGTCAACCGCACCTGGTCCAACGGCGACACCGTCACGCTGCACCTGCCGCAGGTCACCAGCCTGCGCACCTGGAGCGCGAACCACAACAGCGTCTCGGTGGACCACGGCCCGCTGACCTACTCGCTGCAGATCCAGGAGAATTTCGTCCAGACCGCCGGGACCAGCCAGTTCCCGCAGTACGAGGTGCACGCGGCCAGCCCGTACAACTACGGCCTGGCGCTGAACGCGGGCAACCCGGCCGGCTCGTTCACCTTCGTCCCGGCCACCTCCGCCACCCCGGCCAACCCGTTCACCCAGGCGACCGTGCCGACCAAGATGACCGTCTCGGTCCAGCCGATCAACGGCTGGCAGACCGACTCGCAGAACGTGCTCGGCACCCTGCAGGCCAGCCCGGCGTACCCGACCGGCCCGGCGCTCACCGCGACGCTGATCCCGATGGGCGCGGCCCGGCTGCGGATCACCTCCTTCCCCACGGTCTCCGGCTCCGGAACCCTGTGGACCGCGCCGAACACCGGCGCGTGGCTGCGGATCCGCAACGCCAACAGCGGCAAGGTCCTGGGCGTGGCGAACATGTCCACCGCCGACAGCGCCGACGTGGTCCAGTACGACGACAACGGCTCGGCCGACCACCTGTGGCAGCTGATCGACAACGGCGACGGGAACGTGCGCATCCGCAACAACAACAGCGGCAAGGTGCTCGGCGTGTCGAACATGTCCACCGCCGACTCCGCGCAGGTGGTCCAGTTCGACGACACCGGCACCGCCGACCACCTGTGGACGCTGGTGGACAACGGCGACGGCCAGGTGCGGATCAAGAACCTCAACAGCGGCAAGGTGCTCGCGGTGTCGAACATGTCGACCGCCGACAGCGCGAACATCACCCAGTTCGACGACAACGGCTCGGCCGACCACCTGTGGACGCTGATCCCCAACGGCCAGATCCGGATCAACAACAAGAACAGCAGCCTGGTGCTGGGCGTGACCAACATGTCCACCGCCGACAGCGCCGACGTGGTGCAGTTCGACGACAGCGGCACCGCCGACCACCTGTGGACCTTCGAGTCCGACCCGAGCGGCTGGTGGAAGATCCTCAACGCCAACAGCGGCAAGGTGCTGGGCGTGTCGAACATGTCCACGTCCAACAGCGCCGCCGTGGTCCAGTTCGACGACAACGGCTCGGCCGACCACCTGTGGCGGCTGCGCCCGGGCACCGGGTCCTGGTTCCGGATCCAGAACAAGAACAGCAGCCTCGTGCTGGCCGTGTCCAACGAGTCCCTGAGCGACAGCGTCCAGGTGACCCAGTACGCCGACAACGGCACCGTCGACCACCTCTGGCAACTGCTGTGAGCGGGCGGCGGCTGCCCTGTGGCGCCCGGGCCGCCGCCGACCCACCCTCGCACCATCCCCTCTCCCGCACGGCGCCGGGGCCCCCGCGGCCCCGGCGCCGGGCCCGAAAAAAGGATTCACAAGTGTCACCCGAACCAGAAACCGGTACCACCACCGGCTCACCCCTGGCCGCGAGCGCGGCCAGCCGGCGCGACCTGCTGCGCTGGGGCGGGGCCGCGGTCGCGGCCACCGCCGCCGCCGGGCTGCTCTCCCCCGGCGCCGCCCTGGCCGCGACCGGGCTGCCCTCGGCCGCGGCCGGCCTGCCCGGCGCCGCCACCGCCGCCCAGGCCGCCGCGCCGGCCGCCAGCACCTTCGGCCCGCTGCGCCCGCCGGCCACCCCGCTGGCCGTGCGCTCGCCCTACTTCAGCACCTGGCAGGCCGCCGACAGCCTGGCCGGCACCTGGCCGACCTTCTGGAACGGCCGGACCACCGCGCTGTGCGGGATCGCCCGGATCGACGGCGCCCCGTGGATCTTCTGCGGCGCCCCGGCCCTGCCCGGCGGCCCGGCCCTGAGCACGATGAGCCAGGTCTCGCTGACCTTCACCGCCACCCGTTCGGTCTACACCCTGACCGGCGGCGGGGTCACCCTGACCGTCACCTTCTTCTCCCCGGTGGCGCTGACCAACCTGCAGCGCCAGAGCGTGCCGTTCAGCTACGTCACCGTCCAGGCGGCCAGCTCCGACGGCAGGAACCACACCGTGGACATCCACGTCGACGCCTCCGGCGAGTGGGTCGACGGCGACAGCAGCACCCTGATCAACTGGGCGCAGCAGCAGACCGGCGGCGGCAACCTCGCGCTGACCTTCACCCCGAACAGCCCGGGCGTGCTGCAGGAGAACGGCGACCAGGCCTCCTGGGGCTCCCTGGTGCTCTCGGCCCCGGCCGGATCCGGGGTGACCTGGCAGATCGGCCAGGACACCGTCGTGCGCACCGCCTCCGCGGCCAACGGCGCGCTGGCCAACACCGTCGATACCAACCAGCCGCGCGCGATCAGCAACAACTGGCCGGTGCTCGGCCTGAACCGCAACCTCGGCACGGTCACCCCGTCCGGGCCGTCCGCGGTGTTCCAGATCGCGATCGGCCACGTGCGCACCCCGGCCGTCAGCTACCTGGGCGCGAACCTGAACCCGTGGTGGACCAACTACTGGGGCACCTCCTGGCAGAACATGCTGGACTGGTTCGTCGGCGACTACTCCTCGGCCCTGTCGGCCGGCGCGGCCCTGGACGCCCAAGTGCGGTCCGACGCGAGCAACGCGGCCGGCGGCGGAACGGCCGGGACGGACTACGCCGCGATCTGCGCGCTGGCCCTGCGCCAGGCCGTCGGCGGCACCGAACTGGTGAACTACAACGGCTCGCCGTGGGCGTTCCTCAAGGAGATCTCCTCCGACGGCAACGTCTCGACGGTCGACGTGATGTACCCGTCCAGCCCGGCCTACCTGTACCTGTCCCCGGCCTACCTGCAGCTGCTGCTCGCGCCGGTGCTCGCCTACGCCGAGACCGGCGGCTGGAACCAGACCTTCGCCGAGCACGACATCGGCCCGCACTACCCGAACGGGTCCGGCGGCGTGTCCAACGGCAAGGACACCCAGGAGGACATGCCGGTCGAGGAGTCCGCGAACATGCTGATCATGGTCGCGGCGGTGATCCAGCGGCTGCCCGCCGCAGCCGCGACCTCCTTCGCCCAGGCGCACTACCCGATCCTGCGCCAGTGGGCCGAATACCTGGTCACCAACGCCCTGGACCCCGGGTACCAGAACCAGACCGACGACTTCACCGGCTTCATCGCGCACAGCGTGAACCTGGCCCTGAAGGGCATCGTCGGCATCGGCGCGATGGGCGTGATCGCCAAGACGGTCAACAACACCGCGGACGTGACCCGGTACACGTCCGTCTCCCGCAGCTACATCAGCCAGTGGGTGAGCAAGGGCGAGGACTCCTCCGGCCAGCACATGAAGCTGGCCTACGACCAGGACGGGACGTGGAGCCTGAAGTACAACGGCTTCGCCGACCGCCTGCTCGGCCTGGACCTGATGCCGGTCGGCGTCGCGGCCCAGGAGGCGGCCTGGTACCAGGCCAACGCCGGGACCTACGGCGTGATCCTGGACCCGCGCAACGACTACACCAAGGCCGACTGGGAGATGTGGGCGGCCGCCTGGCTCAAGGGCCAGGGCACGATCACCTCCACCCTGGTCCAGGGCGAGTACGGGTTCCTCAACAGCACCCCGCAGCGGGTGCCGTTCTCGGACTGGTACGTGGTGGCCACCGCGGCCCAGCAGGGCTTCCAGGACCGCCCGGTGGTCGGCGGCACGTTCTGCCTGGCGCTGACCCCGGCGGCCGGCACCACCGTCTGGCACAAGATCCAGAACCAGAACTCCGGCCTGCTGCTCGCGGTCAACGGCATGTCCCTGGCCGACAGCGCGAACGTGACCCAGTGGTCGGACAACGGCACCGTGGACCACCTGTGGGCGATCATCGACAACGGCGACGGCCACGTGCGGATCCAGAACCGCAACAGCGGCAAGGTGCTGGCGGTCAACGGCATGAGCACGGCCGACGGCGCCTTCGTCCAGCAGTACCAGGACAACGGCACCACCGACCACCTGTGGACCCTGGTGAGCGCGGGCAGCGGCTGGTACAAGATCGTCAACGCGAACAGCGGCAAGCTGATCGCCGTGTCCGGCGCGTCCCAGACCGCGGGCGCGCAGATCACCCAGTGGGATGACAACGGCACCACCGACCACCTGTGGAAGCTGGTCTGAGGTACCGCCGAGAGCTTCACCGCGCGAGCGATCGCGCGGTGGGGACCGTGCCGTGCGCGGCGCCGCGGGGGTTGCTGGAGGTTGCCCCCGCGGCCGGCGCGCACGGCGGGTCGGGCCGCCGGCCGGCCGCCGGCGGGGACCGCACTCCCCGCCGGCGGCCGGCCGGCGGCCCCGCG
>DASZBX010000022.1:0-21338 GCA_035943635.1 Actinocrinis sp.
TACAACACTTCCGCTGCTATCCATAGCCAGCAGCGGCAGCGGCAGCGGCAGCCCGCGGTATCACATCGCCTTCAGCCCGCAAACCGCCAGCCGTAAATGCCAAGCCGCCGAAGCAGCGCACTCGCGCGCGTACTTGTCCAGCGCGACCGCTGCTCGCCGTATCAGCAGTATGGTTCGCTCGACTGCTGCGGTATTTCAGGGGATTGCGCGACTCTCGCGCAAGGCTGGGGCTGTGTCGGATCGGGATCCTCGGTGGCCCAGGCGGAACGAAGACAGCCACACCGGACAGGTCCTGTCAACTCCCGCACCCGACCCACACCGACCGCGAGCAGAAAGCCCAAAGCACGCAGCCCGGGAGTTGATAGGGCCTGTCCGGTGCGGCAGGCTCCGGGCCGACTGGGGCGCCGAGGAGCCCGATCCGACACACCCAAAAGGTAACCCACCACCCAAATGAACTGGTCCATGGGGATCCTTGGGGGTTCCTGGCCCGCCGGAGGCACAGCAGTAGCCGCAAGACAAACCAGGCGGCGCAACCAGCCACACCCCGCCCAGCGCAACCAGCGCACCTGCCCCGGCAGCCGAACCCCATCAACCGCCTATGCCGCGACAACCCCAGCCGTCGACACCTCCGAAGCCTCGCTAGTGCCGATGAGCACGGCACGGCCGACAGTGTGCTCGATCATCAATATGTGCAACAGCGCCGTGCTGGCCCCCTCGGGCACCTGAAGTTTCGGCACAGACAGCGCGGTCGCACACAGAACCAGCCGGTGCACACCAGTACCGGGAGGCGGATTCACACCGTGGTAGCCCATCTCACCTAGATCGTTGAGCAGGTGGCTGGCACCTTCGGGCAGCACTGCGCCGCCCACAGCACCGGCTCCTGCAGCCAAGCCGGCCGCATCGGCGGGGATGTCCTTGACGATCCAGTGCCACAACCCGCCGGGGATAGGCGCATCTGGGTCGTAGGCGGTGAGGATCACGCTCTCGGCGTTTTCGGGCAGCTGGCTCCAGCTCAGCGCAGGCGACAGACCGTCTCCCCGCTCCGGGGCATAGCAGGCGAGCGGCAACGGAGCGCCGTCTGCGAAATCGCCGCTGGTCAGCGTGAACGGAGCGGCCGGGAACGCGAGCGCGTAGGGATCATAGGCCGGCATGGGAAGTATCCTCTCGTTGCGACATTTATACAGCCTTGCTGTATATCTGCTTCAACTGTACAGCACGGCTGTAGAATATGTAAATGGAGCAATCGACGCTGAGTGCAACGGTTCAAGACCCCGGCCAGGACCAGCCTCAAAACCAGGTGCAGGACCGAGCGCAAGGCCAGGCACAAGGCAAGGCGCAAGACCAAGCCGAGGAACTGCGAGCAGCGATCGGCCGGTTCGTCCGGCAGGTGCGGCATGAAGACGGCCTGCCGGGCGGCCAGGCCGCCGCGCTGGGGCATCTGTCCCGGGACGGCGCTCTGGCCATCACGGACCTGGCCGATCGTGAGCGCGTGCGACACCAGTCGATGGCGAGGACGGTTCGTTTGCTGGCCGATCAGGCGTTGGTTGAGGTCGCGGCGGACGAGCGGGATCGGCGGCGGGTCGTGGTCGGGATAACGGCGTTGGGGGAATCGGTGCTCGGAGCCGACCGGACAAAGCGCTCGGCGCGGATTGCCGACGCGCTCATCGATCGGCTCTCCCCCGCGGAGCGCGCGCTGCTCGCGCAGATGCCTGCGCTGCTCGACAAGCTGACGATGTACGGGGATATGGACTCAGCTGGAGAAGAAGACTCGGAATAGGTGGATGGGCGAGCAGCTTGATATCGCGAAATATGGCGCTGGGAGCGATCTGAGCTGGGGTGATGCGGGAATTTCGAGTGCGGGGCTACCACATTCTTGGTAGGTCGAAAGGCGGCTCGTAGTACCAGCGGCTGAGGTCGGAAGCACACGTGGGGGCGACGACGCGAGCTCTGTGGGCGAAGAGAATCGCTGTTGGCTGGGACATCGGCTCGTGCTGCGCGCTTGCTGGGCTTTCGTCGCGACCAGACCTGATCCAGACCAGCCTGACCAAAACCGACCCCGACCCCGACCCCGACCCCGACCCCGACCCAAGTCCATCGCTCCGGAGGCCCGATGTCCGCCCTTGCCCGCTGGTGTTTCCAGCATCGTTTCGCCGTATTACTGCTATGGGTCGTGGGCATGCTGGGCCTCGGCGCCGCCGGCAACGCGTTGGGCGTGAACTACGCCAACAGCTTCTCCCTCCCCGGCACCGAATCAACCAAAGCCCTGACCCTCCTCCAAACCCAGCTCGCGTCCCAGTCCGGTGACCAGGACACGATCGTGTGGCAAACGTCAGCCGGCACAGTCCACGACGCGCAGGTCGAGAGCACAATGACCGCGACGCTCGGCAAGATCGCGAAGCTGCCCGAGGTCGCAGGCGTCCGCAGCCCCTACGACACCACGGGCGCGGTGCAGATCAGCAAAGACGGCCGCACCGCATACGCGCTGGTCAACTTCACCAAGCAGGCCAACCTCCTCGACACTGCGGACATCACCGCGGTCATCAACACAGCCCAAGCAGCATCCCCCCCACACTCAGCGTCCAGCTCACCGGCAACGCAATCGACCAGGTCGCGCAGGTCAAGCCATCAGCCAGTGAAGGAATCGGCATCCTGGCGGCCGCGGTCGTGCTGTTCATCGCCTTCGGGTCGTTGTTCGCGATGATCCTGCCGATCCTCACCGCCGTCTTCGGGCTCGGCGCCGGCATCCTCGCGGTCGACCTGCTCACCCATGCCTTCTCCATCGCGCAGCTCGCGCCGACCTTGTCCGCCCTGATCGGCTTGGGCGTCGGGATCGACTACGCACTTTTCATCGTCACCCGACACCGACGTGGGCTGATGCGTGGCCTGTCGCCGGAGGAATCGGCCGTCATCGCGCTGAACACGTCCGGGCGAGCAGTCCTGTTCGCGGGTGGCACAGTGTGTATCGCGCTTGTCGGGATGCTCGTGCTCGGGGTCTCGTTCCTCAACGGCGTCGGGATCGCGGCGGCGTTGACCGTCCTCTTCACGGTCCTGTCCGCGGTCACGCTGTTGCCCGCGCTGCTCGGCATCCTCGGCACGCGGGTGCTTTCCCGGCGGCAGCGGCGCGTGTTGGCCGAGCGGGGGCCGGAGCCGGCAGAGGCCAGCGGGTTCTGGGCGCGGTGGGCGGCGTTCGTCGAGCGGCGGCCGAAGACGCTGTCGGTCGCGGCATTGGCCGTGCTGGTCGCGCTCGTGATCCCGGTCGCTTCGCTGCGGCTGGGCCACGCGGACGACGGCACCGCGCCGACCTCTTCGACCAGTCGCAAGGCCTACGACATGCTGGCAGAGGGCTTCGGAGCCGGGTTCAACGGGCCGCTCCAGGTCGTCGTCCAATTCGGCGCCGCGGGCGATGGCGGCAGCGGCAGCGGAGCAACCTCAACCAGCAACGCAACAGCCTTCACCTCCCTGACCAACGCACTCCGCACAGCACCCGACGTAGCAGCAGTCCAAGCGGTCCCGTCGCGGCCGGGTGCGACGATCGGCATCATCGAGGTGTACCCGGACTCGTCTCCTGCCTCCGCCGCCACGACCGACCTGATTGCGAACCTACGCTCGACGGTCATCCCGCACGCCCGCGCCGGAACGTCGATGACCGTGTACGTCACCGGCGCGACAGCCATCTTCTACGACTTCGCGAACGTCATCGACGGCAAGTTGCCGCTGTTCATCGGCGTGATCATCGCGCTCGGCTTCCTGCTCCTGCTGCTGGCGTTCCGCAGTCTCGGGGTTCCGGCCATGGCGGCGGTGATGAACCTGCTCGGGGCCGGTGCGGCGTTCGGTGTGGTGGTCGCGGTGTTCCAGTGGGGCTGGGGGCTGAACATGCTCGGGTTGGGCACGGCCGGGCCGGTGGAGGCGTTCTTGCCGGTCCTGATGCTCTCGATCCTGTTCGGGCTCTCGATGGACTACCAGGTGTTCCTGGTCTCCCGCATGCACGAGGAGTGGGTGCACACGGGCGACAGCAAGCGCGCCGTACGCATCGGGCAGGCGGAGACCGGCCGGGTGATCACTGCGGCGGCGACCATCATGATCTGCGTGTTCCTGGCCTTCGTGTTCGGCGGGCAGCGAGTCATCGCCGAGTTCGGAATCGGGTTGGCGTCGGCGGTCGCGATCGACGCGTTCCTGATCCGCACGATCCTGGTCCCGGCCTCAATGCAGCTGCTCGGACGGGCGAACTGGTGGCTGCCGTGGTGGCTGGGCCGGATCCTTCCGCACCTGTCGGTCGACCCGCCGGACGAGCAGGGCGCGGGCATCGGCGCGGACATCAAGGCGGGCGTGAGCGCGGGCGAGGAAGAGTTGCCTGCTGAGGCGTCGTCCGCACGATAGGCACCACCTAAAGTAAGAGCTGGACGGCAAACGCGGGCCGGAAGCGGAAAAGTGCGCTTCCGGCCCGCGCGGCCGGGCGAGAGGAACGCGCGATGACGCTTCGAACCGAACCGCAGCCGATACCGCGGCGTGCCCTGGCCAGTGCGGAGCCCTACGGTGGGACCGGGCAGATCCTCGGGCCGGTGCGGCGCCTGTTCCGTGAGCGGCCCATCCTCTGGGACTTCGTATTGGCGCTGGGCGGGTTCGCCGTCGCCGCCATGCCGACCGCTTACGCAGCCCAGACGCAGCTGCACGCGGCGCTCCGGGCCTGGTTCTGGGCGAGCGCGGCCAGGACCTCGTCCGGCTCGACCACGACCGGTACGCCGGCGCGTTCGGCGAGGTTGAAGCCGACGAACAGGGTGCCCTCGATGAACGCGACCACCAGGATCTGCGGGTAGGGCACGTGCCACAGGGCGGCGGCGAGCGGGATGCTGCCGAGGGCGAGCAGCCGTCCGGCGTCGCACGCGAGCATGATTTTGCGCCGGTCGCCGCGGTCCACCAGGATTCCGGCCGGGATCTGGGCCAGCAGGTAGGGCGCCGTGCCGACCGCGCCGACCAGGCCGGCCCGGATCGCGGATCCGGTCATGGCCAGGACGAGCAGCGGATAGGCGAGCCAGGAGATCTGCGAGCCGAGCACCGAGACCACCTGGCCGGTCCACAGCAGGCGGAAGTCGCGGTTGCGGCGCAGCGGGGTGTCGGCGCCGAATCCGCGCCGGCGGCGGGTCGTCTCATCCATCAGGGCTCCTTGCGGACCTGGTGGCGGCGCGGGAGCGGCGCAGGCCGAGCAGCCCGGGTGCGGCCGGCCAGGGGTCGGGCGGGGGTCAGGCAGGACTGAATCAGAGATCGACCGTACCACCGGAGCCACCGGAAAGCCGGAAGCGCCGGGCGGGCGGGCCCGGCTCGCCGGTCGGACGCGGCGAGGTCGGCCGGGCCGCGCGCCAGGGTTCGCCCACCTGTCCGCGGGCCCCGTGCGGCCCATACTCCCTGTCCCCGCGCGGCTGCCGGCCGTGATCTTCTCAGGACGCTCGCGGAAAAGCCGCCGCCTTTAGTACGATCAGCCAATGTCCGAAGTGATCGAAACCGCACCTGGCTGGCTCTCCCGCGATGAGCTCGAAGCGGCCCGAGCACGGCTGCCGATCCTGTACGTCGAAGCCGTACCCGTGCGGGTCGACGACAGCGGGGAGGTCACCCGGATCGGGCTGCTGCTGCGCATCACCCCCGAGGGCGAGGTCAGCCGCGCGTTCGTCTCCGGCCGAGTGCAGCACCACGAGCGCGTCCGGGACGCCCTGCTGCGCCATCTGGAGAAGGACCTCGGCCCGATGGCGCTGCCGCAGATCCCGGCGTCGCTGCAACCGTTCACCGTCGCGGAGTACTTCCCGACCGAGGGCGTGACGCCGTACCACGACCCGCGCCAGCACGCGGTCGCGCTCGCGTACATCGTCCCGGTGGTCGGCGACTGCCGCCCGCGGCAGGACGCGCTCGACCTGGTCTGGTTCAGCCCGCAGGAGGCCTGCTCGCCGGTGGTGCAGCAGGAGATGTGGGGCGGTCAGGGGCTGCTGCTCAAGCAGGCTTTGGCGCATGTCGGGCGCTTGTTCTGATCGGTTCGGCGGGCACGGCGACCACCGCTCGTTCCACTGCCGCAGCAGGTCGCTCATGCGGTGGCGGCGTGCTCCGGCGCGCTCGGGTGTGCGGCGGTGGCTCCGTGGGCGATCTGGGCGGCGGCCTTGACCGCGGTGTCCACGGTCGGGTTGGCGATCACGTCGAGGACCGCGGGGGCGATGGCGGGCAGGTTCGCGGCGAACCATTCGCGGACCCGGGTGACCGTTCCGGCGTCCGGCGGGGACTTCTTCGCGGCCGCGTCGAGCGCGGCGACATGGTCCAGCGCGGGGACCTTGAGCAGGCCGGCCTGCGATTGCACGAGGTTGCGCAGCGAGGACAGGGCCGCGTCCAGCTGGGCGGTGTCAGCCTGGGTGTTCACCGTGGAGTTCTGGACGAACGTGTTGCCGGTGCCCACGGTGACCGTGGCGCCTTGGATTCCGGTGATGTTGACGTTGTTGAACTGAGGCGTGGCGGGCTGGTTGGTGGTCTCGGCCTTGTTCCGGCGCCAGGGCATGGGATTCCTTTCAGTTCTGGGCAGGAATGGTGGCTGGGGCGGTCGGGGCGAGTTGCGGGTTCTGGGCTTCGAAGCTCAGGTCACCGTTTTGGCAGGTCAGGACCACTCCGGTTTCCGAGTACGCCTCGTCGTCGGCCTGGCTGCACCTCCAGCCCTGCACCGTGGCCGCTTGCGTGGCGCCCCGCTTGCCGGGCACGGCCGCGTAGGCCTCGACCACCGAGTACGCGGTCGCGCACGAGATTCCGCCGGAGGTCACGACGAGGTTGTCCAGGCCTGCGACGATTTCCGGCAGCTGGCCGCAGACGGTGCCGGGCGTGGCGGCCGGGTCGGCCGCGGCCGCGGCGGGCAGGGCGGCGCTCTGCGCGCCGGACTGGGTCGAGGACGGCGTGGGCGTGGAATCCGACGCGGGAGCAGCCGTGGCGGCCGAGGCCGGCCGGAACACGATGACGGAGATGGCCACCGCGACGACGAGAAGGACGGCCAACGTTCCGCCGACCGCGCCGTGCCCGAGGCCCGCGAGCCGCCGCGCCCGGTGCAGCAGTCCGCGGCGCGCGGTGTCCGCTGCTTCGCGGCCGGCCGCCTCGAGGGCGGCTTGCCTGGTCAGGAGTTCGGCCAGCGCGGCCAGGGCGGAGGCCGCGGCGGCGCGGTCGTTGCGTAGCAGCGCTCCGGTGTGGTGTTCGGACAGGAAGTAAGCCAGGTCCGTCGGCCGGTCGGCTGCGGTGGCGCACTGGATTCCGAGGCCCACCAAGCGGATCCAGGCGTCCACCTTCCCGGCGGCGAGGGCCCGCGGCGCGGCGGCCCGGATCAGTGCGCTGGCTTTGTCTGAAGATCCGGCGTCACGCAGTGTGCGGGCGACTTCGAGGCACAGGCGCGGCAGCTGCGGCGCCATGGCAGTGGGCTGCATCTGGCCGGCGAGATCGGAGAGATGGGCGAGCAGGCCGTCCGCGACGAGGGCCGGATCGATCGCAGTGCCGGTCAGGACGCTGATGGCATCGGGTACCGCGGTGTAGACCTCGCCGCGGGCCGCGATCAGGCCGGCCGCGGTCAGTTCTGCGGCGGCGCTGGACGCGTCCAGTCCGGCGAGCGGCGTGAACAGCTCGGGCGGGAGCGCGACGGCGAACCGGGCCAGGGCGGCCAGCACCCGGCGCGAGGGTTCGGTGAGTCCTGAGATCAGGAGCGTGACCTGGTCGCTGATTGCGGCCCGCTGGTGGGGACTGCGGCCGGGGTTGCGCGCCGCGCTGCGCAGGAAGGAGGCGTATTCGACCAGGCGCTGGGTCTGTCCCTCGGCCAGCCGGTGGGCCTCGTTCAGTTGGGAGGGGCGCAGGTTGACCGGGTGCGCCGGGTCCGCGGACAGTTCACGCACCAGCAGTTCCCGGGCCTGGGCGAGCGTCAGCGGATCGACTTCGAGCGCTGTGCCCGAGCCTGCGTACAGCGTCTGCTGGCTCGAGGTCAGCAGGAAGGCGCAGCGCGGGAAGACGTCGAGCAGCCGCTCGATCTCGGCCGGCGTGAGGTCGCAGTCCGCGATCACGACGATCCCGCTCACGCCCGCGTCCCGGGCCGCGGCCCGCAGCTGCGACTCGTCCGGCTCGTACCAGGCCTCGTCGAAGAAGTGCCAGGCCAGCCGGCTCAGCAGCGCGGCCAGGGTGGCCGGTTCCTCCGCGTCGAGCAGCTGCACGCCCCGATGTCCGAGCGCGCCGAGCCGCGCGGCCACGGCGTGCGCGACCGCCAGCCGGCCCACTCCGGGCGCGCCGAACAGCTGGACGTTGCGGCCCTCGGCCAGGTCGGCCGCCGCGCGCGCGACGAGTTCGTCCCGGCCGACCGGCTCGGGCCGCGGCCGCACGTGCAGGCGCTGGAGCTCGCGCGCGGTACGGCGCCGCGGTCCGGAGTCCGGCCGCAGCTCGGAGCGGTCGTCGACGGTCAGCTGGATCGCGATGTTGCCGTTGCCCACGACGATCTGCGAGCCGACGACGTCGCTGATCGTCGCCGTGCCGACCGTCACCGTGCCGGGGCTCGGTGCAACGGCCCGGCCGACAGCCGGCCCGTCCTGCCCACCACTCATTCGACTGCCTTTCCAGTAGTCGCCAAACTGCGCTTGCTCGGTGCTGCTCAGGGGTTGGTGCCGCGGTTCACCAGGCTCAGCGCCTCGGTGCCGACCAACCCGGTCAGCTCGCTGTACGGGACGATGACGTCGCCCACGATGCAGTTCTGGTTGCCCGCGCCGATCAGGAAGTCGACGCCCGCGGGCAGCAGGCCGAGGCCGATTCCGCCGGCGCTCTTTCCGTCCGGGGCGTGCAGCCCGGTGGCGACCTGGTCGGTCGTCGGCGCCGGGCAGCCGTTGGCCGTGTAGCCGGCGGGCAGGCGGGAGTTGATCGCGTTCGTGATCGTGGCGAGGCCGGACGGGCTCTCGGCCGCCGGCGACAGGATCGCGGTCTGCGGGAGTTCTGAGCCGTCGGCCATCCGCACGATCCGCATCTGGCCGTAGGATCCGCCGGCGTTGTCCGAGGCGAAGAAGAGGTACTCGATGCTCAGCAGGCCGCCGGTCTTCGTGACGACGGTCAGTTCGCCGCCGCCGGGCTGCGCAGGGCCGCCGTCGGCTTGCTGCGATTCTTGCGCGGCGCCGGACACGCTGTCGTTGAAATCGACGATGGGCTGCTGGATGAACTGGTTGAACGCGTGCAGTTCGGTCGGGCTGCTCACTCCGGCCGTGATCACCGGGTACTCGGCGGTGACCGCGTAGGTCAGGGCTGTTCCAGTGTACGGGATCGACGGAGCGTCGCGCGTTTCGACCGTCCACGACGACAGTGCCTGGGCCAGCGCCAACGGGCCGGTCACCACGCCGCTCGCGCTCCCGGTCGCGGTCGTGCGCGGGCTTGGCGCGGATCCCGAGCCGGGCTTGGTCACGATCACGGTCGTCGTGACGATGACCACGACGATGACCGTGATCGTGGCGGCGGCCACGCCGTGCGCCGCGGTCAGGGCTCTGCGGCCGTGTCGGCGCGCTCCTCGGCCGCGCGGCCGCGGGTGCGCGGACACCGGCGGGTTCGGCGCGCCGGGGCCGCCGCGGAGCGACTCGGCGAGCAGCAGGAACACGGCTGCTGCGCCGATGACGTCGCCGGTCAGCAGGTGGGCGGTGTGTTGCTCGGCGAGGAAGTAGTCGAGGTCGGGTTTGCGGCCGGATGCGGTCGCGGCCTGCACGCCGAGTGCGAGCAGCTGCTTCCACGCGTCGGTGTCTCCGGCGGCGAGGACCGCGGGGGCCGCGGCGCGGGCGAAGCCCGAGGTGCAGGCGGGGTCGCCGGCTGCGGACAGCTTCCGGGCGACGGCCAGCAGCAGCCGCGGGCCGGGGAGCGGGCCGTCGGCCAGGTACGGCAGGAGCCCGGCGGCGGCCGTCCGCGGGTCCGCCCGGCGCCCGGCCACGGCGTTCGCCGCGTCCGGGTCGATCCGGCAGGCCGGGCCGTCGAGCCGGACCAGGTGGGCTGCGGCCAGGTCGGCGACGGCGCTGCCGACGTCGAGTCCGAGGATCGCCGGCATCAGGGCGGCCTCGATCGGCACGTCGAAATCGGCGAGCGCCACGAGCACCCGGCCGGCCGGTTCGGTCAGGCCCGCGACGAGCAGCGCGATCTGCTCCGGGAACGGGACCGGTATCCGGTCGGTCTGCTCGGGCCGGGCCGCGGCGCGCTGGAGGAAGGCGGCGTGTTGCAGGAGCCGCTGCGGCCGGCCTTCGGACAGTCGGTACGCTTCGTCGACCTGGGATCCCGGCAGTCCGCGGGCCCACGGCGCCAGGTTCCGGGTCAGCAGCTCGCGGGCCTGGGCGGGGGTGAGCGGGACGACCTCGTGACAGGCGGTCGCGTCGCCCGAAAGGGTGGGAAGCTGGGAGGTGAGCAGGAAGACGCAGGCCGGGAACGTCGCCGTCAGCCGGGTGAGGTCCGCCGGTTCGAGGTCGCAGTCGGCGATCAGCAACACGCCGCCGGCCCCGGCGCCCGCGCGTTCGGCCGCGGCGGCCAGCGCGGCCTCGTCCGGGTTGTCCCAGACCACCGAGAAGTAGGCCTTCGCCAGCTGTTCGTACACTCTTCTGAGCGTCCAGGGCTCGCCGGAGCCGAACAGCTGCACGCCGCGCAGCCCGCTCTGCGCCAACGTCCGGACGACCGCCTGCGCCACGGCCAGCCGTCCCGTGCCCGGGGCGCCGACGAGCTGCACCGACCTCCCCGCCCGCACGTCGGCGGCGGCCAGCGCCACGACGTCCGCGCGGCCGACCGGCTCGGCGCGGTTCACGGTCGCCAGCACGGGCATCGCGGCCGCCCGCAGGATCGGCGTGCCGCCGGCCTGGTCGATGCGCGCCACGCCGCCGGTCAGGATGCTGACGTGGACGGTCCCGTCCCCGACCACGATCTGAGAGCCGATCACATTACGCACCGTCACATCGGTGCCCGGCACAGGATTTTCGCGCACGGGCACGCCACGCCGCACCACCGAAGCCAACGCCTGCCACCCCCACAGTGAGCCGAAACTGCCAGACACACTGTACAAGAAGTCATCAGCCTTACACGCCGAAACCGTCGATCCGCCAGGGCCTGCGCCAGTCCTCCAGCGGTCCGGCCGCCCGGCGTCCGGCAGCCCGGCTCAGGGCTTGGCGGCGAACCGCGCCTCGGCGGCGGTGTCGGCGAACACGAACTTCTCGAAGTCCGGCGGGGTCAGCGGTTCGGCGATCAGGTGGCCCTGGGCCAGGTCGCAGCCGAGCTCGGCCAGCCGTTCGCGCTGGCACGGGTTCTCCACGCCCTCCGCGACGGCCAGCATCCCGAGGGCGTGCGCCAGGGTGATCACCGCCACCACGATCGCGTCGTCGCCGCGGTGCCGGTTCAGGCCGTCGATGAAGATCCGGTCGATCTTGAGCGCGTTGACCGGGATGTCGCGCAGGTGGCCGAGCGAGGAGTAGCCGGTCCCGTAGTCGTCCAGGGCGATCTGCACCCCGGCCGCGGACAGCTCGGCCAGCGCGGACCGGGCCGCGCGGGAGGCCTCGTGCACGGCGGTCTCGGTGACCTCCAGGCACACCTGGTAGGGCCGGATCCGGTGCCGGGCCAGCGTCCCGGTGATCTCCCCGACCAGGTCCGGGTGGTGGCTCAGCTGCCGGTTGGACAGGTTCACCGCCATGGTCAGGCCGCAGCAGCCGCTCGGGTCCTGGGCGTTCCAGACCGCGAGCTGGCGGCAGGCCTCGTCCAGCACCCAGCGGCCGATCGGGATGATCAGGTCGGTCTCCTCGGCCACCTCGACGAACTCGGACGGGGCGAGCAGGCCGCGGACCGGGTGCTGCCAGCGGATCAGGGCCTCGGCGCCGGTAGGGCCGCCGCCGGCCAGGTCGACCACCGGCTGGTAGACCAGCCGGAACTCCCCGCGTTCGACCGCCTGGCGCAGGTCGTGTTCCAGGTCGAGCCGGTGCAGGGCCCGCTCGTGCGCCGCGAACTCGAAGAACTGGTAGCCCCCGGAGGCCGCGCCGGACGCCTTGACCTGGTACATCGCGGCGTCGGCGTCGCGCAGCAGGGCGTCCGCGGTGGCGGCCGGGCCGGTGGCCAGGGCGATCCCTATGCTGGCCCGCACGTGGATCGGCTTGCCGCCGCAGTCGAAGGGTTCGAGCAGGCAGCGGCAGATCCGTTCGGCCACCTCGGCCGCCTCGGCCCGGCCGTCCACGCCCTCGCACAGGATGACGAACTCGTCCCCGCCGAACCGGGCCACCAGGTCGGCCCGGCGGGCGGCCTCGCCCAGCCGCGCGGCCACCGCGACCAGCAGTTCGTCCCCGGCGGCGTGGCCGAGGCTGTCGTTGACCAGCTTGAACCGGTCCAGGTCGAGGAAGAGCACGGCCAGGCGGCCGGGCCGTTCGGCGCTGCGCCGGACCGCCTCGTGGATCCGGGCGACCAGCAGGGTGCGGTTGGCCAGGCCGGTCAGCGGGTCGCGCACGGCCTGGTCGGCCAGCGCCTCCTCGATCCGGCGCCGGTCGGTCAGGTCCCGGCTGACCGTGAGCACGCTGAGCACCTCGCCGTCCTCGGCGATCTCCGGCACCAGCCGGGTGTGGAAGTACCGGGTCCGGTCCGTGCTCTGCACGGTGAACTCCCGCTCGGAGTTCTCCCCGGTGGCCAGCACCTCGCGCAGCGCGGCCTCCCAGTCCTGGACGAAGCCCTCCGGGTTGCCCAGTTCCCGGTTGGTCTTGCCGAGCATCTCGTTCTCCGGCAGGCCCATCACCCGCTGGGCGGCCGGGTTGGCATAGGTCATCTGCAGCTGCGGGTCGTAGCGGACCATCGGGTCCGGGCTGGACTCGAGCAGGGTGCGCAGTTCCTTGCCCATCCGGTCCAGTTCGGCCGTCCGGGCGATCAGCTCGCGTTCGTTGATCTTGCGCGCGGTGATGTCGCGGCTGATTCCGAACGTTCCGATGATCCGACCATCGAAGTCCCGCAGCGGCTGCTTGCTGGTGCTCAGGGCCTCCTCGGCGGCGGTGCCCGGGCGCAGGTGCGGCTCCTCGGTGTCGGTGACCGCGATGCCGGTGCGCATGATCTCCTGCTCGATGGCGAAGGCCGCGGCGATGTGCTCGGGGGTGAAGTAGTCCCGGACCGTCTTGCCCAGCATCGCGGCGGGCCCGGTCCCGGTGAACTCGGCCGCGCTGCGGCTGACCCGCAGGAAGCGGGACTGGCGGTCCTTGAAGTAGATCATGTCGGAGCAGGCGGAGAGCAGGTTGTGCAGGCAGATGCGGTCGAGTTCGACCTCGGTGAGCACCCGGTCCGGGTCGTTCGGGTCGGTGGCCGGGGCCGGCGCGGCCTGCTCGGCGGGCGGAGCGTCGCCGGGCGCGCAGGCCTCGGGTCCGGCGGGCACGGCCGGGTCCGGGTTCTGCGGCGCGGCCGGGCCGGGCGGCTCGATCTGCACGGACGGTCTGGCCGGGGCGGCCGGCTCGGCCGAGGTGTACGCCACGACCGGCCGGTCCAGGGCGTCGGCCCGGGTCGGCGGGTACGACTCCGTCAGCTGCGCGCCTCGCGCCGAGCCGGCCTGCTGCTCTCCTGCGCTCGTCATCGCCGTGTCTGCTCCCTAGCGTCCGTTTGGTGCACGGTGCGAACGACACCGGCGGCCGGCGGATTCGGATTCCCATCCTAGCCGAGCGTCGTCCGTCGCGGACGGATCGTGGCGGACCGGCTGGGGCCGGGAATCCGCACATCCGGGCCCCGCCGGACGACCGGAATCGTTTCCGAGCGGCCCTGCGGCGGACCTCGGCCGGACCGGTGCCGGACCCGGGGCACTGCGCGGATCAGGGCGGCCGGGCCGCCCTGATCCGGGGTCTGCGCGCCGGGCCCCGCGGCTCAGGGCGCGACCGCGATCCCGTAGTACGAGGCGAGGGCGCCCAGCGCCGCGTCGTCCTCGGCGCCGGTGCTCGCGACGTGGCCGTCCGGCCTGATCAGGACCGCCTCGGCGGCGCCCCAGCCCTGCTGCACGGCCCAGTCCGGGCCGAGCACCGCCCGCGCCGCGATGGTCACCACGTCCGAGCCGAAGCCCGGGTTCAGGCCCTGGAGCTGGGCTTTTGCCGTCGAATCGGCATCGGCTTCGGCCTCGCCGGGCTGCGCCGGGCCGCCGCGCAGGTCCAGGTAGAGGAACCGGGCGGGGCCGACCGAGCGCATCAGCTCGTACAGGCCGGTCGGCTGCCCGTCCGGGCCGCCGAGGTCCAGGAGCAGGTCCGGGGCCCGGCTGCCGAGCCGTTGGTCGTCGCCCGCGGGCGCGGGGTAGCGCACGTTCAGGCCGGACAGCCGCCCGGCGTACTCGAGGTTGACCTCGGGATGTTCGTGCAGCAGCGCGTCGAACCGGGAGCGCAGCGCGGCCCCGTCCGCGCCGGGCGCCGCGACCAGCGCCATCTGGGCCCGCACGTCCTCGAGCACGTGTTCCCCGGCCGGCCGGCGCTCGGCCTCGTAGCCGTCGAGCAGCGCGTCCACCAGCGGCGACCGCGGGTCGGCGCGCTGGGCCAGGGCCGCGGCGGCCAGCCGCCAGGCCAGGTTGTGCGCGTCCTGGATGCCCAGGTTCAGGCCCTGGCCGCCCATCGGGAAGTGCACGTGCGCCGCGTCCCCGGCGAGCAGGACCCGGTGGTCGCGGTAGCGGTGCGCCTGTTTGGCCGAGTTGCCGATGGTCGAGACCCGCTCGGGTTCGCCCATGCCGAAGTCGGTGCCGGTGATCCGGCGGACCGATTCGCGGACCATGTCGGCCGTCCAGGGGATGTCGACCTCGGCCATCCGGGCGTGGTCGATCGTGGAGACCACGAACCGGCCGTCCGGCAGGGCGATGGTGAAGAAGATGCCCTGCTCGCGGGTCTGCATGTACTGGTCCGGGGGCGGGGGGTCGGCCAGCTCGACCAGGGCGCTCGGGCTGACCAGGGTGTCCGGGGTGCCGGTGAACTCGATTCCGGCGGCCTGGCGCACGGCGCTGCGGGCGCCGTCGCAGCCGACCACGAAGGCGGCGGTGAGCTCGTGCTCGGTCCCCTCGTGCGCGACCCGGACGACCACCCGGTCCTTGAACTGGGTCAGGCCCACGGCCCGGCGCCCGCGCAGGACGGCGCCGCCGAGGCCGGTCAGGTGGGCTTCGAGCAGTTCCTCGGTCCGGGCCTGGGGCTGGAGCAGCAGGAAGGGGAAGGCGGTGGGCAGGGCGGTGAAGTCCAGACGGCGCGAACCCATCGCGAAGTGCCAGGTGGGCAGGCGCTGGCCGGCTTCGAGCAGCGGTTCGGCGGCGCCCCGGGAGTGGAGGATCTCCAGCGTGCGCGGGTGCACCACGAAGCCGCGGGACCACTGCGCCCGGGTGCCGCGGGCCTCGATCACCAGGACCCGCACTCCGGCGCCGCACAGTTCGGCGGCCAGCCAGCAGCCGACCGGGCCGGCCCCGACGATCAGGACCTCGGCGTCGAGCTCCCCGTCCGGGGTGGACCCCTCAGACAGCACGGCCATCCGCTCCTTTGCCGATCGATCCGCAAGCATGTGTCATAGTAGCCGCCCGTGGACGCCTCGCGCGTGAGTTGCGGTCAGGATTCTGGCTCATTAGTGCGACTGGGAGCCGGGCGGCGCGGGCGGTAGCGGTTGTTAGCCCTCTCGGGTGATTACAGGGTTCTGCCAGCGGAGCACACTGGCATGTATGAGCCTCGTCTTCTCGCAGACCGGCCCGGAGATCGCGTTCGGGATCACCGTCGGCGCCTGGGTGATCAGTGAGCGGGTCCTGATGTTCCGGGACCTTCGCAACGGAGCGTTCAAGGGCGGGCAGGACGGGGGTTCGTACTTCTGGATCGTGATCACGGTGGCGTGCGGCATCGGCGCGGCCATCGCCTTGGCGGGCGGCGACGTGCTGCCGCTGCCCGGCCCGCACTTCTGGCTGGCCGCCGGTCTGGCCCTGGCCTGGGTCGGCATGCTGCTGCGGGCGTGGGCCGTGCTGGCGCTGGGCCGGTCGTTCACCACGAAGGTGATGGTGCGCTCGGAGCAGGCCGTGGTGTCCAAGGGCCCGTACCGGCTGGTGCGGCATCCGTCGTATCTGGGGCTGCTGGTCTTCTTCCTCGGCTTCGGGCTGGCGTTGGGCGACCTGGCCGCGGCCGTCGCGGCGGTCGTGATCCCGACGCTCGGGATCGTCAAGCGGATCACGGTCGAGGAGCCGGCGCTGCGGGCCGAGCTCGGCGATCCGTACGTCGAGTACTGCAAGGGTCACGCTCGCCTGTTCCCCGGCGTGTGGTGACGGTCCCGCACCTTCTGGCCGGTATGTCAGCCGGTAGGGTGACGGACGGCGATCATCAGGCCCGAGCCGAGGGAGCACACGACGTGGACAGCGAGCCGGCGAACCTCACGCAGCAGTTGGAAGAGCAGGAGCGGCGGCTGCAGATGACCCGCTTCGACAACGACGACGCGTGGCGGCTGGGCTGCCTGCTGGTGGAGTCGGCCCGGGACCGCGGGCTCGGCGTGACGATCGACATCCGCCGCGGCGGGCAGCAGCTGTTCCACTGCGCCCTGCCCGGGACCACCGCGGACAACGACTCCTGGATCGAGCGCAAGAACCGGGTGGTCCAGCGTTTCGGCGCCAGCTCCTTCCTGGTCGGCCAGCGGCACCGGGACAAGGGCACCACCTTCGACCAGGCCACGCCGCACCTGGCCGCGGCGGACTACGCCGCGCACGGCGGCGCGTTCCCGGTCCGGGTGCGCGAGGTGGGCGTGGTCGGGACGGTGACCGTCTCCGGCCTGCCGCAGGCCGAGGACCACGCGCTGGTGGTCGAGGCGCTGGAGCGTTTCCTCGGCGAGGGCTGAGCCGGCTCGCGGGGCGTCGCGCCGACCGCGAATCCTGCCTGAAACTTTCATCACCTTCCTACGAAAATTCTCGATACATTCGAGGCTTCACTCACTCGCGGCGAACACGAAGGCCGATGTAGGCAACACCTTCTGCTCCCGATGATCCGTACTCTTTGCCTTTTGTCTCAGCTGAAGCGGGTTGTAGCGCGCCGCGGACGGTATTAACGTCCGCCGCGCGGCTGCCGGCCCGAAAGCACCAGAGACCGAAACTTTCCTTCGGCGGCCGCGTGCCCGCACCGTCAGTTACGCCCGGACGCCGCCGAGGCCGCGGCCGGGCCGAGGAAAGGACCCCCCGTGCTCCATCCGCACCCCCGAAGCCGCGGCGCCGGGCGACGACCGGCCGTGCGCCGGGCCGTGGCCCACGCGCTCGCGGCCCTGACCGCCTGCGCCGGGACCATCGTGGCCGGCGCCGCGCCCGCGCAGGCCGACACGCAGATCTGTTCGCAGTTCGGCAGCGCCTCCGTCGACAACGGCGCGTACATCGTGCAGAACAACGAGTGGGGCGACTCGATCCAGCAGTGCATCGACGTCACCAACGACGGCTTCTCCGTCACCAGCGGCAACCACAACCTGGCGACGAACGGCGCGCCCGCCGCCTACCCGTCGATCTACGCCGGCTGCCACTACGGCAACTGCTCGTCCAACAGCGGCCTGCCGTTGCAGGTCTCGGCGTTCGGCAACCCGCAGTCGAGCGTCTCGTTCACCACCGCGAGCGGCCAGTGGGACTCCTCCTACGACATCTGGTTCGACACCGCGCCGAACCCGAGCGGGCAGAACGACGGCGAGGAGCTGATGATCTGGGCGAACCACGCGGGCGCGCCCGAGCCGGCCGGCTCGCAGATCGGCACCGCGACCATCGAGGGCGCGACCTGGCAGGTCTGGGAATCGCGGATGAACAACGGCGGGATCGGCTGGAACGACGTGTCCTACGTCCGGGAGAACCCGACCACCGCGATCACGGTGAACCTCAAGGACTTCACCAACGACTCGGTCTCCCGCGGCTACCTCCAGCCGGCCTGGTACCTGACCAGCGTCCAGTTCGGCTTCGAGCCCTGGCAGGGCGGCCCGGGCCTGGGCGTGAACTCCTTCTCCTTCACCACCAACGGCAGCGGGGGCGGCGGGGGCGCCGGCGGCGGCACGCCCGGGACCGTCGTCGGGCAGGGCAGCGGCCGCTGCCTGGACATCCAGAACTACGGCACCGCCGACGGCACTCTCGTGCAGCTGTGGGATTGCAGCGGCAACTGGAACCAGGCGTGGCAGTACACCAACGGCACACTCGTCAATCCACAGTCCGGCAAATGCCTGGATGTGGCAGGTGCGGGCACGGCGAACGGCACCCAGGTGAGACTGTGGTCGTGTAACGGCACCGTCGCCCAGCAATGGCAGGTCAACTCGAACGGTACGGTGACCAATCCGAACTCCGGCAGGTGCCTGGACGCGGTCGGCCAGGGCACGGCGAACGGGACGACCATCCAGATCTACGACTGCTACGTCGGCGGAACCCAGGCGAACCAGGTGTGGTCGGTCACCTGATCCCTCGTCACCTCGTCACCTGACCGGCGGCAGGCGACGGTCGAGCCGGCCGAGTGCCGGGTGACCGCGACCAGCGCGCCGGGCCGGGAGATCGCGCTGCCCCGCCTGGTCCGGGAGCTCGACGCGGCCGCGGTGCACCCGCTGGACGTGGCCCTGCGCCGGCCCTCGCTCGACGACGTGTTCCTCGCCCTGACCGGGCCGGGCGCGCGGCCGGGCAGCGATCAGACCTCAGATTCAGCCGCCGAAAGCCAGACCCAGGAGGGAAACCGATGACCAGCAGCACACTGAGTCTCCGCCAGGCTCCGGGAACCACGGTCGCGCCGCGGGCGGGCCGGATCCGCGGCGCGGCGGCGGACGTCACGGCCCAGACCGTGCGCGTCCTGCTCAACTACCGCCACTCCCCCGGCCTGATCGTCGCCTCGCTCGCCGCGCCGCCGGCGATGCTGGTGGTGTTCGGGTACGTATTCGGCAGCGCGATCACCGCGCCCGGCGACAGTAACTACCGCGAATACCTGATGCCGGGCCTGTTCGTGCTGATCGCCTTCAACAGCGTGATGCCGGCCATGGTCGGCGCGGCCCGGGACGCCGGGCGCGGCATCACCGACCGGCTGCTGTCGATGTCGGTCTCCCGCGGCGGCGTGCTGCTCGGCCAGGCGCTCGCGGACCTGCTGGTCAGCGCGGTCGTGCTCGCCTTCCTGGCCGCTGACGCATCCGATCGCTGCGACGGTCGGCTGGGCGTTGACGCTGCTCGTGATCTGCGGACCGCTGGCCGTCCGCAGGTTCGCGGCGCACGGGCACTGATATCTGAGCCCTGTCAGCGTTTGACCCTTCGATGGAGATTGAGCAGCAGTGAGGCCGACGTGACCACGGCGAACGCCTCGGCGATGGCGCTGACCGTCTTCTCGGTGTACCAGGCCGGGTCGTACATGTCCGGCAGCGGGCCGATCGCGCCGATGTCGTAGTAGCGGGTGACGAGCACGGCCGCGAGCGCGCTCGCCGCGACGACGAGCGCGAAGGCGGCGGCCAGACGGCGGCCGTGCACCAGGATCAGCAGCGCGGCGAGGCTCGCGACGGCCGCCTCGATCCGGAACAGGTTCCCCTGGCTCAATCCGCCCGATCCGGTGTTGCCGTCGAACTGCCCGGCAAGATCGGCGTGGACGTAGGCGTCGACGCCGAGACCGATCGCCGTCAGTACGCGCAGGAACATTCTGGTGCGGCTGTCTGAGAATCCCGGCATATCCAACCTTTGTCATAGGTGGCGGCGGGCCGCACGCAGCGGCCCGCTTGGCATGCGGCGATGCGTCCTGATCTCCGCTCGCCGCACGTGTTGCTGCCCTGGTTCGTCGCAGTAGCCCGGTTCGGATTGGTCCGTTCCCCCGAAAGAGTGAAGTTCCGAACTTGTCATGCCCGGCGCCAATCCATCGCCCGCCCGACGCCGAAGGGGCTCCTCGACAGGTCCGCCACACCGGGCCGAGAAGAGAAGGAATGGGAGGGCCGTTATGGGTGACGAGAGTCTCGACACCCGGCTTCTGTCGGAGTTGACCGTCGAGTCGCAGGATTTGAACAGCGACGCGGTACGGATCACTCGGCAGGCGCTGGACGAGTACACGCAGCAGCAGGAGACCACCCCCGCGCGGCGTTCGCGCGGCGGCTGGATGGCCGGAATCGCCGGCGGCGCGCTGCTGCTCGGCGCCGGCCGGGCCGCGGCAGCCAGTTCGACCGCGACCAGCGGAGACATCATGGCGCTGCAGACCGCGGCGTCGATCGAGAACCTGGCGGTGTCGGTGTACACGACCGCCGCGGGCCTGGACTTCATCAAGACCGGCAACGCGACCGTGGCCGCGTTCATCACCAAGACCACCGCCCAGCACACCGCGCACGCGCAGGCCTTCAACCAGGCCATCACCGCGGCCGGCGGCATGCAGCAGACCGGGGCGGACCCGAAGTACGCCGCCGTGGTCAAGTCGGCCCTGCCGACGATCAAGGGCCCGGCGGACGTCGTCGCGCTGGCCATCACCCTGGAGGACGTCGCGGCGCAGACGTACACGAAGTATGTGTCCCTCGCCAGTAACGCCTCGCTGCGGACGCTGTTCGGCAGCGTGGCGCCGGTCGAGGCCCAGCACCGGTCGGTACTGCTCGCGGTGCAGGCGCTGCTGGCGGGCGGGGACGCGTCCCTGATCGCGATCCCGACCATGCCCGGCAGCCTGCCGGCCGCGGCGGGCAGTGTCGGGTTCCCCACGTCGTTCTACCCGACGACCAGCGCGTCGCCGGTCAGCGAAGGAGCGGTCTCATGACCGAGACGCCGCAGTGGCAGCTGCAGATCAGCGAGGCCCAGCTCTCCTCCATGACGAAGGAACTGGACGAGGCGCACCGCGAGAGCATCCCGGTGATGCGCAAGCAGGCCGCCCTGTTCGCCGAGGAACTGGCCGACACCACCCCGGCCACCCCGGAGCGCCGGCTCGGCCGCCGCGGCTTCCTGGTCGGACTCGGCGGGGTCGGGGCCACCCTGGCCCTGGCCGCGTGCAGCAGCTCGAGTTCCAAGGGCAGCGCCGCGGCGTCGTCGAGCACTTCGGCGATGGCCTCGCCGTCGATGAGCGCCGCGGGCGGCAGCCAGTACACCGGTGATCTGAAGGTCGTGGCCCTGGCCACCGCCCTGGAGAACCAGGCCGTGGCCGCGTACACGGCCGCCCTGGCCGCCGCGACCGCCGGCAAGCTCGGCACGGTGCCCGCGGCCGTCGGCACGTTCGCCCAGACCGCCATGGCCCAGCACGCCGACCACGCGAAGGCGTGGAACGCGGTCCTGTCCTCGGCCAACGTGCCCACGATCACCGGCATCCCGTTGTCCAACCAGCCCCAGACCCTGGCCGCCCTCAGCGCGGTGACCACCGTCGGCGGCGTGGCGAACCTGGCCCTGGACCTGGAGAACCAGGCCGCCCAGACCTACC
>DASZBX010000023.1:0-72076 GCA_035943635.1 Actinocrinis sp.
GAATCTGGTCAGCGCCGAGCATGGGCGCGCCGCACGGGACGGCTCATACTCGGTCGTCTGTGCCGTTGCGTGCGGTGCGGCCAGGCGACGGCGATCACCGGATTCGCGCCTTGAGACATTCCCCAACACTGCCTAGCCCCCAGGCTCGCCGGAAGCGGCGGCCCCCGCGGCCCGGTAGCGTGAGAGCGCGGGTGGAACCGCGCCCGCTTCCCCGACCTGGAGGACGCCGTGACCGCCGAACCCCGCCTGACCCTGACCGCCACCGTGCTCGACTCGCCCGACGCCGCCGACCTCGCGCGCTTCTACCAGCGGCTGCTCGGCTGGCAGGCCCGGACCTGGGAGACGGACTGGGTGGCGCTCGCCGAACCCGGCGGCGGCGCGGCCCTGTCATTCCAGACGGAACCGCTGTACCGGCGCCCGGTCTGGCCCGCCGCCGGCGGCGACGGGCGCCAGCAGATGATGAGCCACCTGGACATCGAGGTCGACGACCTGACCGCCGGGGTCCGGCACGCGCTCGACGCGGGCG
This sequence comes from Actinocrinis sp., assembly GCA_035943635.1. Taxonomy (GTDB): domain Bacteria; phylum Actinomycetota; class Actinomycetes; order Streptomycetales; family Catenulisporaceae; genus DASZBX01. Next base: position 527 of record DASZBX010000023.1, read on the forward strand.
CCGCCCTCGCCGACCACCAGCCGCAGGACGACGTGCGGGTCATGCTCGACCCGGCCGGTCACCCGTTCTGCCTATGGATCCGCACCGAAGAAGGCTGAGGCCCCGGCGCCATGGTTGGTCCGGCCGGTTGTTTCAACCGGCGCGCCCGGGTCACCAGGATGGTCGAGACGGCCGTTCGGCCGCGGACCGACCGGGAGGGAACGGCGATCATGATCGATCAGCCTCCTGTCTGCGTCGCCCGCGCCCGCCGGGCCGTCGCCCCTCACCCGTTGACGGCCGGATCCCCGGCCCTGCTGTACGGAGGCTCGACCCCATGAAGCGTTCGCGTCAGCGCCCCCAGGTGATCGTCGGAGTCACCCGTTCGGCCTCCGGGATCGCCGCCCTGCGCACCGCCGCGGCCGAGGCGATCCGCCGCGGCGCGCCGCTGCACGCGGTCCAGGTCAGCCACAGCGAGTTCACCCCGGTGGACGACTTCACCGAGATCGACGAGGCCCTGGCCGACGCGTTCGGCAGCCTGCCCGGCGGCCTGGAGGTGCGCCGCGAACTGCTGCACCCGCCGGTCGCCGACGCGCTCACCGAACGGGCCCACCACCCCGGCGACCTGCTCGTGCTCGGCGCCGGCGACACCGGTGCGCCGGCCTGGCACCGGCGCCCGTGGGCGCGTTCGGTCACCCGGGCCTGCCTGCGCAAGGCCCGCTGCGCGGTCGTCGTGGTCAACAGCGGCGAGTCCTCCCTGCTCTGATCCGGCCGGGTCCGCGGTGAACGCGGCCGGGGCCCGCCCCGGTTTGCCCGCCGCACCCTCGGGTAACCGGATGCCACGCCGTCGTCAGCGTTGACGAGGGCGGTACCACCGCAGGTCAGCGCCGGTCGGCCCGCCCGCCCAACCCCTCGGGCGGGCCCCGGCGCCGACCCGTGGCGGACGAGGAGAAGAGGTAACCGCAATGGACTCAACGACCATCCCCGTGGACCCGTCCACCGCGCCGTTCACCATCGGCGCCGACGTCGCGTGCAGCGACGGGACCGGCGGCCGGCTGACCCGGGTGATCATCGACCCGGTCGCCCGCACGCTCACCCAACTGGTGGTGCAGTCGCAGGACGGACGGTCCCGTCTGGTGCCGGTCGCCCTGGTCGCCTCGGCCGATCCGGACATGATCGCGCTGCGCTGCGACGCCGCCGAGTTCGACCACCTGGACAGCGCCGAGGAAACCCACTTCGTCTCCGCGGCCCGGGACGACTTCGGCTACCCGGCCTCGCAGGTCTCTCTGATGCCCTACTTCCCGCTGGGCACCGGCATGGGCGGCTCCCTGATCGGCGGATACGGCGGCCTGGACCCGGCCAACCCGGCCGGACCCGAGCAGGTGGTCTACGAACGGATCCCGCTCGGCAACGTCCAGGTGCGCCGCGGCGAGCGCGTCCACGCGCAGGACGGCGACATCGGCCGGGTCCAGGGCCTCGTCGTCGACCCCGCAGACAACCACGTGACGCACGTACTGCTCGAAGAGGGCCACCTGTGGGGCAAGAAAGACGTCTCCATCCCGATCAGAGCAGTCACCTGTACCGCGGACGGGCTGGAAGTCGGCCTGAGCAAAGACGAGGTCAGGGACCTGCCGCCGGTCGAGGTCGAGCACCCGGACTGGCTCGCCCACTGAGCCCGGCACCGCCCGCCGGTGACACCGTGTGAACCCCTCAGATCCGGGTACCCGGTCGCACCACGCGGCCGGCCACAAAAACCGGCCGTCAGCTAAAACCCCAAGGCCGGGTCCCGGTCTCTCACACGGTTGATCGGCAGGTAGGAAAGATGATTGTCCTCGGAGTGCTCTTACTGATCGGAGCCGGGGTGCTGGGCATATCCGCCCTCGCCAACAATTCCGGCGACGCGCACCAGCTGCCCGGCGGCGTCGCCGTCCTCGGCTACCACTTGAACATGTCCACCGGCCGGCTGTTCGGCTACGGCCTGGCCCTGGGCGCGGCCGCGATGCTCGGCCTGGTCCTGCTGCTGGCCGGCTCGGCCCGGATGAGCCGCAACCGGGTCCAGTCCCGGCAGACCCGCCGCGCCCTGGCTCAGGCCCGCAAGAACGAGCAGGCCGACGAGCAGGCGGCCGACGAGACCAACCGGCGCACCTGGCCGGGGCGCGCCCCGGCCGCCGAGCCGGTCGTCGAGGAGCCGGTGGTCGAGACCGCCGCCGACGAGCCGACCCTGGTGCAGCAGCGGCAGAGCACGCCGCGCCGGTTCCGCCGGGAGCAGCCCGTCGTGGTCGAGCAGCGCGACGACCCGGAGCAGGTCCCGGTGGTCGTCGGTTCGGCCAGCCGCGCGATGTCGTCCGACGACGCGGACCTGACCGAGACCCGGACCGACTGACACGTCGGCCGGGCCCGAGCACCACGCACTGAGCACCACCGAAAATCAGCGTGACCCCGCGCCCGCGAGCGCGAATCGGAGCCCGGTCGGCAGTCGCCGACCGGGCCCGACTCGCCCCCGGGCCCGGCCGTCCCGCCCGCAGCCCGCCGCACCCGCCGTTCGAAAGGCGAATCCGATGACCGAGGAGTTGCCCGCGCTGGAGAGCGACTGGCTCGCCCAGCGCGAGATGTACGCGGCCAGCCCCCAGCCGGCCAGCCTGCACCGGGCGGTCGCGGCCGGCGAGGCTTACGTCGCGGCCCTGCACCGGGCCGGCCGGCCGGTCCCGGCCAAGCTGGCCGACGGCCTGGCCCTGCTGGTGGACCTGGCCTCCTGACCCGAGCGGCGGTTTCCGGCCGGAGCCGGGGCGGCGAAGATGGAAACCAGGGGAAACCGTGCAGGACCGGAAAGGCGCCAGATGGACCTGACCACAGTACCGAGACGAGTCGATCCGCGGGTGCCGGTGCGCCACGGGGAGGGCGACAAGCACCGCCTGGGCAGCATCGGCGGCCTGGCCGCGCTGTCCCTGGACGCGCTCAGCTCGGTGGCCTACGGGCCGGAGGCGATCGTCCTGGTCCTGGTCGCGGCCGGGACCTCCGCGCTGGGCATCGGCGAGGTCCCCGGTCGGCCGCACCCGAGCACCGGCCTGGTGATCGTCCCGGTCGGCGGCATCAACAAGGTCACCGAGTACGCACTCGCCGCCGCCCTGTCCATGGGCGGGGAGGTCCTGGCCGTCAGCGTCCACCTGGACGCCGACCTCGCCTGCCGCTTCCAGGAGGAGTGGGAACAGTGGGACCCCGGCGTGCGCCTGGAAGTCCTGCAGAGCCCGCACCGCTCGCTCGTGCACCCGATCCTGGACTACATCCTGGAACTGCAGGAGGGCGACCGCCAGATCGCCGTCCTGATTCCCGAGGTCGAACCGAGGGCCCGGCGCTACCGGATCCTGCAAAACCAACGCGGGCTGCTGCTCGCGACCATCCTGCGTTCCCGCACCGACGTCCTGGTGTGCACCCTGCCCTACCGGCTCAAGAGCCGGTGACCATGTCCTCCTGGAGCACCCTTGCCTGAATCAGCAGCACCCGAGTCCGCAACACCGGGCCACGAACCGCTCGCCGACGAGGTCCCCGATCTGGCCGCCGCCGAGCCGGTCGATGCTCCCGCGCCCGGCCAGAAGCCGTCCCCGCCCTACCGGACCGCGTTCGTCCTCGGCGGCGGCGGGCAGCTCGGCGCCTGCGAGGTCGGCATGCTGCGCGCCCTGGTCGAAGCCGGGATCCGGCCCGACCTGGTGCTCGGCGCCTCGGTCGGGGCGATCAACGGCGCGGTGATCGCCGCCGACCCGACCATCGCCTCGGTGGACCGGCTGGAGAAGCTCTGGGTGGGCCTGGGCGCGTCCGGGGTGTTCGACGACTCGCTGCTGACCCGCCTGGGCACGGCCGTGCGCACCCGCACCCACCTGCACGCGAACACCGGCCTGCGCCGCCGGCTGGAGGCCGACCTGCCGGTGCAGCTGATCGAGGAGCTGGCCATCCCGTTCCAGTGCGTCGCCGCCTCGATCGAACGGGCCGCGGAGCACTGGTTCGCCGAGGGCCCGATCGCGGACGCCGTGCTCGCCTCCTGCGCGGTGCCCGGGCTGCTGCCCCCGGTGGCCGTGGACGGCGAGCACTACCTGGACGGCGGCCTGGTCAACAGCGTGCCGGTCGGCCGGGCGATCGCGCTGGGCGCGCAGACCGTGTACGTGCTGCACGTCGGCCGGATCGAGCAGCCGCTGCGGGTGCCGGAACGGCCCTGGGAGGTGGCCGCGGTCGCGTTCGAGATCGCCCGGCGGCACCGGTTCACCCGGGACATCGCGGACCTGCCGCCCGGGGTGGACCTGCACATCCTGCCGACCGGGGCCGCTCCGGCCGGCAGCGGCAACTGGACCCAGTACATGCGCTATCGCGACTTCACCCGCATCCACGAGCGGATCGGGGCCGCCCACCGGGCCACCGGCGCCTACCTGGCCGGGCGCTGACATGAGCATAAGGACTCTGCTGCGGCACCCGATCCCGCGCCGGACGGTCACCATCACCCTGCTGGCGCTGTTCATCGGGATCACCGTGCTGGTGCTCCCGGTCGTGGTCCTGGTGACCCTCCCGTTCGCGCTGGTGCCCGGAGCCAAGGCCCGGCCGATCCGGTTCGGCGCGTTCCTGGTCGTCTACCTGGTCGCCGAGGTCGTAGGCCTGCTGAGCGCGGTGTGGCTGTGGCTGCGGCTGGGCGTGTGGATCCGGGAGAACAAGGACTCTGTCTCCGGTCTGAGTGCGGGGGCGACCTCGTCGCTCAGCTCGGCCGCGGACCGCAACGAGCTCCGCCGCCAGCGCTATCAGGACGCGAACTACGCCCTGCTGGCCCGGATGCTCACCTGGCTGTATGCGGCCGGGGCCAAGGCTTTCGGCCTGCGCGTGCAGGTGCCGGAGATCATCGGCCGGGGCGACCTGGAGACGCAGGAGCCGGTCGCCGCGATCCTCGGGGACGAGCCGCTGCTCGTGCTCAGCCGGCACGCCGGGCCGGGCGACTCGTTCCTGCTCGTGCACGCCCTGCTGGTGTACGCCCGTCGCAGACCCTTGATCGTCTTGAAGGACACGCTCGCGTTCGACCCGCTGATCGACGTGGCGCTCAGCCGCGTCCCGCACTGCTTCATCACCCCGCGGCACGCGCTCAAGCAGCAGCCCGGCGAGGCGGACGGCCAGACGGGCGGCCGGACCGGCGGCCAGGAACCGCCCGCGCAGCCGATGCCGGCCGGCAGCACACTGATGACCCTGGGCACGCTGAGCACGCCCGCGCAGGAGGACATGGCGGCCTCGATCGGCCGGATGGCGGCCGGAATGGGCCCCGCGGACGCGCTGCTGGTCTTCCCGGAGGGGGCCAACTTCACCGCCGGGCGCCGGCAGCGGATCATCGAGCGGCTGCGCCACCAGGGCCACTCCCGGGCCGCGCTGCACGCCCAGCGGCTGCGCAACGTGCTGCCGCCGCACCCCAACGGGGTGTTCGCCGCGATCGACGCCGCCCCGGACGCGAGCCTGGTCTTCGTCGCGCACACCGGCCTGGACCACATGCAGTCCGTCGCGGACGTGTGGCACGGGGTCCCGCTGGACCGCCCGGCCAGCGTCACCTGGTGGACCCTGCCGGCCTCCCGGGTCCCGGCCCAGCCGCAGGCCAGGCTGGCCTGGCTGCAGGAGAACTGGGCCCAGGTGGACACCTGGATCAGCCGGGAGCAGGCCGCGCTGGAGCCCTGAGCCGTCCGCCCGGCGGTTTCGACCGTCCGCGCGGGGCAACTCGGGAAGCAGACGGCCACCTGCGGCGATTGTCCGCAGGTGCTCAGTATCCGGAGGTTGCCCGTATGTCCGAAACCGATGACGCCACCCGGCTGGCCAGGAAGTTCGCCGAGATCTCGCGTTCGCTGGCCGACAGCCCGTCGGTGGAGCGGACCATGCAGGAGATCGTGGAGTCGGCCACCGAGGTGGTCGACGGAGCCGTGTCCGCGGGGATCACGGTGGTGCGCCGGGACGGGACCATCGAGACCCCGGCGTTCACCGACGACCTGGTGCTGGAAGTGGACCGGGCGCAACTGGAGTCCGGCCAGGGCCCGTGCCTGGAAGCCGGGGCCGAGGGCGAGCTGGTGAAGATCGAGGACATGGCCACCGAGCTGCGCTGGCCGGACTTCGCCCAGCGGGCCGAGAGCCTGGGCATCGGCAGCATGATCGCCTGCGGGCTGCCCGCGCAGCGCGGCACCCGGGCCGCGCTCAACCTGCACGCGCCCAAACCGGACGCGTTCGACGAGACGGCGCTGCAGACCGCGTCGATCTGCGCGGTGCACTCCTCGGCCGCGCTGGCCCGGGTGACGCTGGTGGACTCGCTGCGTACCGCGGTGGCCAGCCGGCAGGGGATCGGCGAGGCCACCGGGATCCTGATGGAGCGCCACCGGGTGGACTCGGCGCAGGCCTTCGAGATGCTGGTGCGCGCGTCACAGAGCTTGAACGTCAAGCTCCGGGTGATCGCCGAGCACGTGGCGCACACCGGTCAGGACCCCGCGGCGATCACGCTCGCCGACCTCGCGCCGCTCCTGTAGCCGCGAACCCGGCCGACCGTTCTACTCGCCCTTGCCTTCGACCTGCGGGACTTGCGCGATCCAGGGCAGGGGCGCGTTGGGTCCGATCAGTTCCAGCAGCCGCAGCACCGGCTGGCTGGGCGCGATCAGGGTGAACTGCGGGTTGCGGGCCCGGGCCCGTTGCAGGGAGCGCAGACCGCAGCAGTCGATGAACGTGACGGCCCGCATGTCCAGCAGGACCGGGCGGTCGGCGTCGATGAAGGGGTCCAGGGCCGCGTCGACCTCCTCGGCCGTGGCCAGGTCGATCTCGCCGGCCGCGGCCAGGAGGACCGTCTCGGTCGTGTCCTGGACCAGACGGCAGCACAGCCGCGGACCATGGGCCATCGCCCACATGGGCACCACTTCTGAGGTTTCCTTCCAGCAGGGCACGCCGAACTGAGTCGATCAGGTCGGGCCGCCGGCTGCTGGTTGAACCAAGTGCGTCCTACAGCCAGTTTGGCACACTCGCCGGTCGGGTGTAAGGCGCCGGTACGACGACGCCCCCGCGCACCCGATCATGGTCGCCGGGTGCGCGGGGGCGTCGTCGCGATGGCCGGGCAGTGGTCCTGTGGTGCCGGTTCGCCCGGGGTCCGGCGCCCGGCCGGGTTTGGCCGGGCTTCATGCGGACACTGATAAACCAGGGTGTTGTCCGGTCGGCGGCCGGTCACCGTCCGGTCGTGGTCTCGGCCGGTTCGGCGTCGGTCGGTGCCGCGGCGGCGGCGGAACCGTTCGCGGATCCGTTCGTGCTCGTGGTGGTGACCGCGGTGCCGGTGCCGTTCGCCGGGGCGTGGGCCGCGCCGTCGGCCGAGCCGTTCGTTGCGGCGGCCACCGGCTCGGTGGTCGCGTCGGCCTCCGGCCCGGTGGCGACCTCGGCCGCGGCCACGTCCAGCGCCCGCGGCGAGCGGTCGCGCAGCAGGCAGGCGCCCGCGGCGATCAGCGACATGACGATGGCCAGGGTGAAGACCACCACCAGGCCGTCGTGAAAGGGCCCGGAGATCAGGTTCGGGAAGAACTGGCGCCCGGTCAGGGTGGCCGCGTTCGACGGCGGCAGCTTGGCCAGGACCTGCGGCCCGACCAACTGCTGGATCGGATTGTAGCCGAGGAAGGCGGCGAACAGGGTGCCGACCGGCGGCAGCGCGGCGACCGCGGCCGCGTTGGCGGCCGGGACGTGTTGGGCGGTGAGCCCGGAGGTGAGAGTGTGCGGAAGCGAGCCGGCCAGCCCGGCCACCATGAGCGAGAAGAAGATGCCGATCGACAGCACCATGCCCGCGTTCTGGAAGGTCGCGCGCATCCCGGAGGCCGCGCCCCGGGCCTCGGCCGGCACGTTCGACATGATGATCGAGGTGTTCGGGGCGGCGAACAGCCCGCCGCCGAGGCCGTTGAGGAACACCAGCCCGGCGAACGCCCAGTAGGTGAAGTCGGTCGGGATCAGCAGCAGCCCGGCGAAGGACACCGCCATCACCGCCAGCCCGCCGGCCGCGAACAACCGGGCGCCGAACTTGTCCGACAGGTGCCCGGAGATCGGGCCCGCGGTCAGGAAGCCGACGGTCAGCGGCAGCAGGTAGATGCCCGCCCACAGTGGCGTGCGGGCATAGTCGTAGCCGTGCAGCGGCAGCCAGATTCCCTGCAGCCAGATGATCAGCATGAACTGCATGCCGCCGCGGCCGATCGAGCCGAGCAGAGCAGCCGCGTTGCCGCCGGTGAAGGCGATGTTGCGGAACAGCTTGAGCGGGAACATCGGCTCGGCCACCCGCATCTCGATCACGCAGAACACGGTCAGCAGCACCACTCCGCCGACCAGGCCCGCGATCACCCACGGGTTGGTCCAGCCCATGGTGTGCCCGCCGTAGGGCTGGATGCCGTAGGTGATCCCGGCCAGCAGCGCGGTCAGGCCGATGGCGAAGGTGACGTTGCCCCACCAGTCGATCCGGGCCCGCCGGCGCACGCCGGTCTCGTGCAGCGACCGGTAGGCCCAGACCGTGCCGATCAGGCCGATCGGCACGTTGACCCAGAAGATGCTGCGCCAGTTCCACTCGGCCAGCAGGCCGCCGAGGACCAGGCCGATGAAGGACCCGGCGATGCCGGCGACCATGTTCACGCCCAGGGCCATACCGCGCTGGGTGCCCGGGAACGCGTCGGTGATGATCGCCGCGGAGTTGGCCATCAGCATCGAGCCGCCGACCGCCTGGGCTATCCGCCAGCCGATCAGCCACAGCGCCCCGCCGCTGCCGTGCATCGGGTCCAGCGAGAGGATCACCGAGGTCACGGCGAAGATCAGGAAGCCGGCGTTGTAGATCTTGACCCGGCCGAACATGTCGCCGAGCCGGCCGAGCGCGACCACGAGCACGGCCGAGACCAGCATGTAGCCCATCAGCATCCACAGCAGGTAGCTGACGTTGCCCGGCTGCAGCGGGTTCAGCCGGATCCCGTTGAAGATCGCGGGCAGCGAGATCAGCACGATCGACGAGTTGATGGTCGCGATCAGCATGCCCAGCGTGGTGTTGGACAGCGCCACCCATTTGTACCTCGGGTGGTCCACACCCATCATGCGCCCGCGCGGCCCACCCGACTCCTGGTGTGTCGGTTCCGCGGAGTTCGTCGTCGCCATGCTCCCCACCTTTCGACCGTGCCGATTTACTTAGCCAGCGTCAACTAAGTATTCTCCGGATCGTTCATCACGTCCATGGCCGCCCCGCGACAGCCACCCGCGGCCAGGGCGCCGAAGAGGAGGGCGAGGCGTTGTACCAGCGCAGTCCGGACGGCCCGAGCGCGATCGTCGTCGGTGTGGACGGCTCCGACCCGGCCTGGCGGGCGGCAGCTTACGCCGCGGGCCTGGCCGGGCGCCAGGGGGCCCGCCTGGTCCTGGTGCACGTGCAGACCACCAGCCCGCTGGCCTCGGCGTTCGGCCCGTTCGCGGCCGACGCCGCGGCCCGGGCGGCCCAGGAGGTCGAGCGCCAGGTGCGCGAGGGGGCGGAGCGCTGGGAGTTCTACGTGATCTCCGGCGGCGTGTCCGGCGGCCTGGTCACCATGGCCACCGACCTGCGGGCCGACGCGGTCGTGGTCGGCGCCTGCCACAACCCGTTCCACCGGGTGCTCGGCTCCCCGGCCACGCGCCTGGTCAAGCGCGGGCGGTGGCCGGTTATAGTCGTCCCCTGAAGCCTGCGCACGATCTCCGGATCAGGCCGTGAACCCAGGAAGAGCGAAGGAACCCCGGATGACGAACCACGCCGCCCTGCCGGTCATGGACGTGCAGCGGCGCATCACCGACTGTTTTGTCCGACGCCTGCCTGGACGCGGACCCGGAGGTGCACCGGGTGCTGCTGGAGAAGGTCTTCCCACGCCAGGCCGAGATTCAGACCGTGGACGAATGGACGAAGACCCTCTGACCGACAAGTCTGGGACGCGGGCCGAAACTCGCCGCAGAATCCACCGTTTGGCCTTGCGCAGCCGGGGCACTAGGTCGCGCCAGCAATCGGCGGGACCGTCCGAACCACGTAGACAGGAGGTGCGAGCAGTGGGAAAACACAGGTCCCAGCTCGCCACTCCGTTGACCGTGGCCATGTCCCCGTCGTCGGCCGCGCGCCTTCGGCCGTCGCACCGAGCCGAGCGTGACATGTGACGAGCGTCGACCGTTTCCGGGCCCCCGCGGGAACCGGCCTACTCCTCCGGCAGGCCGCCCGGAACAGCCTCGGCCACGCCCAGCGCCAGACTCAGCACCGGGTCGGCGACCTCGGCCCGATCGAACTGCACCGTGATCGTGACGCCGTCGCGCCGCTGCTGGGCCTTGGCGTAGTCGACGTACGCGCGCTGGTCCCCGGCCTCCATCGGCCGGTCGCCGTTGATCGCGCGCGGCCAGTAGCGCCGGGCCCGGACCACGTCCGCCTCCAGCAGCATCAAGGTCAGCTGGGCCTGCACGTGCAACCAGGCGATCAGGCCCAGGACCAGGCCGAACACGCCGTAGACCTCCTCGGAGTGGCGCAGGTCGTGGGCGACCAGGTAACTGCCCACGCTCAGCAGCACCTGCCAGGCCAGCGCGGAGAGCGCGGCCGCGCGGGCGAAGTTGCGGGTGGGCACCTCGGCGGCGGTGGCCACCCGGAAGCCGAGCAGGAAGAACCCGATGTTCAGCACGGCCGACCCGGCCAGCGCCCCGGCGTCGACGAGCAGGCCGCGCAGGTCGCCCGCGCTGACCACCATGCCCGACAGGGTGCCGGTGGACAGCACGGCCAGACCGACCACGAACAACAGCGCGATGCTGCGCGCCTGGCGTCCGATATAGGACGGGCGGCGGGCGTAGGGCACCGCCCAGGCCTTGTTGAAAGCGCGCTGCGCCACGATGCTCACCCCGCGCGCGCCGATCGCCGTGCCGATCAGGCCGACCACCAGCCCGACCCCGCCGCGGCCGAGCGACTGGATGTTGGTGCGCAGCTGCGTGCCGATGACCGGGAAGTCGATCAGCGCCGAGTGCAGGATCCGCTGCTGCGCCGACGGATCGTCCCGCAGCACGATCCCGAGCACGGTCACCAGGACCAGCAGCAGCGGGAAGATCGCCAGGAAGGCGTAGTAGGCCAGCAGGGACGCGAGGTTCCCGGCCTGGTCGTCGGCGAACTTGCGCAGCACCGCGAGGACGAAGCGGCACGACGGCGAACGCCGCTGCAGCCGGTCCAGTCCGTCGGTCACCCCGCCCGTGACGCCGCCCGCCATTCTGCCTGCCAACCGTCGCATTCCCGCTCCCGTCGATTGCGGACCGCCATCCGGCCGACAGAAGTGTCGGCACAGGCGTCCGCCACGAATACCCGCGGCGAGCCTAGCGAATCGCCCGCACGGACGACGACGTGTCCATGCGCGGGCCTGTGCCTATGCGCGCCCGTCGCACCCGGCGCCACCCGAACTTGTGCCCGCAGACCGAGTACATGCCGTCCGGGCACAAGCTGCACGCGTACCTGCCGCCCCCGCCTGCTGCGCAGTCGCCACGACTGCACGGCGGAGCGGGAGTACGGTGAAGGCGGGTGCTGAACGATGCAGTCGACCGATGATGAATACCAGGGGAGCAGCAGCATGGAGAGTTTTGCCGTCGACGTCGCCGAGACTGAACCGCACCGATATGTGGTGACGGTGCGCGGCGAGCTCGACCTGGCCACCGCCGACCGGCTCTGGACCAAGCTCGAACCGTTGATCAAGGCCGGGACCACGGTCGTGGTGGACGGCTCGGAGATGACCTTCCTGGACTCCAGCGGCCTGCGCGTGCTGCTGCTGGCCGGCAACCGGGCCGCCGCCGACTCCGCCACCTTCCGCCTGGTCGCCCCGCAGCCGGCCGTGCAGCGGGTGCTGAGCCTGGCCGGCGTCGGCACGCACCTGGAGACCCGGGCGGACGTCGCCTCGGCCCTGGCCGGATGACCCGGGCGGCCGGGTGGCCGCCGGCCGGCCGCGCTGCCCGCCGCCCGTAGCCCGCCCCCCGGCCCGCCCCCCGACCCGTCCGTCCACTCACTCACACCGCTACCGGGAAGAAGAGCACATCCATGTCCCAACAGACTGAGCCAGACCCGATCGACCCGGCGTCCGGCGCCTCGGACGGGCCCGCCGCCGGGACGGTGGTCCTGGGCATCCCGGCCGACCGCGACCAGGTCACCCTGGTCCGCTCGGTGGCCGGGCACATCGGCGCCCGGCTCGGGCTCTCCGTGGCCCAGCTGACCGACCTGCGGCTGGCCGTGGACGAGGCCTGCGGCCTGTTCCTGCTCGCCCCCGGCTTCCCCAAGGCCGAGGGCGTGCTGGAGTGCCGGTTCGAGCAGCTGCCGGAGGCGCTGCGGATCACCGTCTCCGCCCTGGTCCCGGACGACCTCGCGCCCGACCTCGACGACATCGGCTGGATCATGCTCGACGCCCTGGTGGACCAGCTGTCCTGGACCTCGGCGGACGGCGTGGCCACGGTGTCCCTGCTCACCCGGCTCGGCCGGCGGGCGTGATGGCGCGGATCAACGGCGGCCCGGGCGTGGTCTCCCCGCACGCCGAGCGGCGGGCCGAGACCATGCGGATCTTCCAGCGGATGCGCACGCTCGGCCCGAACGACCCCGAGCGCGCCCGGCTGCGCGACGAGGTGATCGAGGACCACATGCCGTACGCCCGGCACATCGCCGCGCGCTACGCCGGCCGCAGCGACCTGGTCGAGGACTTCGTCCAGGTGGCTTACCTGGGCCTGGTCAAGGCGACCGACAACTTCGACCCGGAGTACGGCACCGGGTTCCTCGGCTACGCCACCCCGATGATCATCGGGGAGATCAAGCGCTACTTCCGGGACGCGACCTGGGACGTGCACGTGCCGCGGCGGATGCAGGAACTGTCCGGCGCGCTGCGCAAGGCGACCGAGACCCTGACCCACGACCTGGGCCGGTCCCCGACCGTGGCCGAACTGGCCGAGAAGCTGAACGCGACCCCCGAGGAGATCGCCGACGCGCTGGACGCGGCCGAGGCGTACACCACGGCGTCCCTGGACCGCCCGATGGGCGACGAGGACGACGGCGCCCCGCTGACCGCGGTGATCGGCGAGGAGGACCCCCGGTTCGACGCCGTGGTGGACCGCGAGGCGCTCAAGCCGCTGCTGGCCAAGCTGGGGGAGCGGGACAAGCGGATCCTGATGATGCGGTTCTTCCGTGGGATGACGCAGAGCGAGATAGCGGATCAGTTGGGCGTGTCTCAGATGCAGGTGTCGCGGTTGCTGACCCGGATACTCGGTGAGCTGCGGACCGGGATGGGCTGAGCCGGCTGACTGCGGTCGGGTGAGCTGAGCGATCGGCTCGGGCCGGTGTCCTCTTGGGTGAGGGCGCCGGTTCGAGGCGTTTCAGGGGTCGGATGTGGTTTCGGATGTGGTTTCAGGGTTCGGAGACGTCAGCGTTGGACGCGTCCGCGGGCGGCGACGGCGGCGAAACCGAGCAGGACGGGTTCGCCGAATCAGGGCCCGACCGAACCGCCATCCGCGCGGCGCCCGGGCGAACGTGCACTCGCCTGCCTCACCGGTGAACTGGGCCCGGCCGAATCCGCAGGGCCCGAGGAATCGGGCTTCCTGGAATCGTGCGTTCCGCAGATGCGGCCCGTTCCCGGAATGCGGCGTCAAAGCCTCGAGCAGGTCACGTGACAGGGCCTCGTCGAAGGTGACCCCGCGACCGTCGACGTCGGTGCCCGGGCGCAGCGCCGTCAAGGCCTTCTTGCGCTCCTCCTCCTCGAGATGCGCCAGACACCGGCTGCTCTGGTCCCAACAGGCCCCCGTGCCCCCCTCGGCGTGATCGCACTTGCTCCACGTCCCCATGACCACGGTTGTACGGGTTCGAAGGCGCGATGTCAGGTGATTTCCGGAATCTGCCGCATGCCGTGAACCCCGACCGGAAAGCACAACCCGGGCGGGTCCTTCGCAACTTCGGGCAGGGATCCTGCATAATTCGTCCGGACGGGGAAGGGCACCGGGGTTTTTCCGGAGAGGCGGTTCGGGATGGGCGCCGAAGGCGAGTGGGCGGATCGGCCACCCGTTTTCCCGGATGCTGTCGGCGATGCCGATGCTGCGGCCGGCGTCGTCACCGGGACGGAACTGCCGAGCGCGGTCGACGCACTCGTCCGCGTGGTTGAAGAACAGCGTGAGGCCGAGGCGCGGCTACGGGTCGACTTCCTCGCGCACGGGCTGGTCGATCAGGCGATCGGCGTCCTGGTCGGGCAACTGGACTGCGGTCCGGACGAGGCCTTCGGCCAGCTGCTCGAAATCGAGCGGCGGTCCGGGCAGGGGTTGCTGGAGATCGCCGGAGAGTTGGTCGGGCACGGGGTCGACGTGCCCGAGCTGCTGAAGTCCGTCCAAGGGCGGCCGAGCGGGGCCCCGCAGGGAACCGGCGGCGCGTCAGCACGTGAGGCCGGAGATGAAGCGGGGACTGGGGAAGACGGCAACGCTGAAGCCTCGGCACCCGGCTCGACAGCCGCCGCGAAATCGACCGCGAGATCGGCCTCAACATCAGCCCCCGCCTCGCCGCCGCGGCTGGACCGGGTGGCGGAGGGCGACGAACTGGCCCGGCTGCTGCTCGGCGACACGCTGGCCTGGACCGGCGCAGCAGAGGTCGCCATCGCCCTGCACGGCCCGGACGACGTCCTGGAGCTGATCGGCTCGGCGGGCCTGCCGCATCGGGTGGTCAGCCAGTGGCGCCGGATCCCGCCGCAGATGGACTGCCTCCTGAACACGGCCGTCCGCGAGCAGGTCCCGGTCTGGTCGGACTCCTTCCCCGCCGACCACGCCCCGCGCAGCCCGCGCGAGCGGTCCACCGGTAACAGCCCGGGCTCCCCGGCCGTCGGGCAGACCTCGGCCGCCTGGTCCTCGACCGGCGGCGCGCAGCCCGACGGCGGCCAGCCCGGCGACATGCACTCCAGCCACGGCCAGATCCGCTCCGATTCCACCCGCCCCGACCAGCGCCGCCGCTCCGGCCCGCTGCTGATCGGCGAACCCGCGGCCAACGCCGCCGCGGCCGACCGGGTGCACGTGGCCGTCCCGATGCGGTTCGGCCGCAGCCTGATCGGGGCGATCGAGGTCGGCTGGCCGGCCGGCAGCACCTTCCCGGCCGAGCAGCGCCGGGACGTCACCGCCCTGCTCGAAGCCACCGGCCAGGCCGTCGTGCGCAGCCGCCGCCCGCTGGGCGCCGCCGAGTCGCAGAGCGGGCGCGAGGCCGCGCGGGAGGCCGGGCGCGACCTGGACCGGCTGCGCGAGGTCATCGACGCCGTCTGGGAACCGCTGCTGCTGGTCCGGGCCGTCCCGGACGGCCACGGGCCGGCCGGCGGGTTCCGGGTCGCCGCCGCCAACCCGGCCGCGGTCGAGCAGTTCGGCTCGCCCGGCCCGGACCGCGGCTTCACCCCGGTCGGCCGGCTGCTGCTGGAACTGATCCCGTGGGCCGCCGCCTCCGGGGCGTTCGAGGGCTTCCGGACCGCCCTGGCCGCCCGCACGCCCTACCTGGACCCCGAGCACATGTACATCGAGGGCGCGGCCAAGGACGCCGAGGCCGAGCGGCACATCCGGCACCTGTCGGTCGGCGCGGCCGCGGTCGGCGACGGCCTGCTGCTGGTCAGCCTGCGCCCGGCCCAGGACGGGCCCGGGCAGTGGCGGGCCCGGGCGGCCCGGCTGCGCCGGCTGTCGGGCACCGGGGCCTGGGAGTGGGACGTGGCGGCCGGCCGGGTGCACTGGTCGGCCGAGGCACTGACCGTGCTCGGCTCGCGCGCGGTGCCCGGGCCCGCGCCGCAGGAACGGCCGCCGTACCTGGTGCACCGGGACGACGAGGCCGAGCACGCCCGGCTGCTGCGCACCCTGGTCCGGGACGGGCGCCCGGCCCAGGCCGAGTTCCGGATCATCCGGCCGGACAGCGCGGTGCGGTACATGCGGATGGCCGGGGAGCCGGTGTCCGGGCAGGACGACGTGGTCACCGCGGTGTTCGGCACCGTCCAGGACGTCACCGAGCGGCGCCGGGCCGAGACCGGGCTGGAGCTGGCCCAGATCCAGCTGGCCGCCCAGCGCAGCCGGGCCGACTCGGAACGGCAGCTGGCCGACCTGCTGCTCCAGGTGATCATGCCGGTCGAGCCGGCCCGGATCCCGCCCGCGGCGGCCCTGGAGGTGGCCGCCCGGTACCGGCCGGCCAGCGCCGGGGCCGGGGTCGGCGGCGACTGGTACGGGATCATCCCGCTGCCGGGCGGGCGGCTGGTGCTGACCGTCGGGGACATCGC
Organism: Actinocrinis sp.; assembly: GCA_035943635.1. Lineage (GTDB taxonomy): Bacteria > Actinomycetota > Actinomycetes > Streptomycetales > Catenulisporaceae > DASZBX01. Next base: position 16,777 of record DASZBX010000023.1, read on the forward strand.
CGGGCACGGCTTCTCCGCCGCCACCGCGATGGCGCAGCTCTACCACGCCCTGCACGGCCTGGCCCTGACCGGCGCGGACAGCGGTCCGCTGCTCGGCTGGCTCAATACCCTGACCTGTTCGCTGCCGACCTTCACGATCGCCAGCGCCTGCTGCGCGATCTACGACCCGGCCCGGCGCCGGCTGAGCCTGGCCAACGCCGGGCACCCGAGCCCGGTGCTGGTGCGCGCCGGGTCGGCCGCGGCCCTGCCCAAGCCCGGCGGCACGATGCTCGGGGTCGACCCGACCGGCGGCTACGAGGAGCACGTGGTCGAGCTCGAACCCGGCGACGTGCTGCTGCTCTACACCGACGGCCTGATCGAGCGGCGCAAGCACAGCCCCGAGGAGGACATCGACAACCTCCTGGCCATCTCGGCGGATCCCGAGACGGACCTGGAGGCGTTCGTGGACCGGATCCTGAGCCAGGCCCAGGCGGACACCGACGACGACACCTGCGTCATCGCGGTGCGGTTCGGCTGACGCCGGTCAGGACGCCGGTCAGAGGGTCGAGCAGAGTTTGTTCACGGCGTCCTCGTCGGTGCCGATCTGGCCGGCCTGTCCGGCCGAGGAGTCGGCCTGGTCGGGGTTGACGCCCTGCGCGGCCTGCAGCAGCGTGATGTTCGCCTGGATGTCCCCGTCCAGGGTGGTGATCGCGGACTTGACCGACGCGTGGACGGACTCCGAGGCGGCCTGGCCCAGCCCGGTGTTGACCTGCTGCAGGGTGGACAGGAACGGGCCGATGTCGTCGGCCACGGCAGACGGGTGGCTCGACTCGTCGGTCGTCAGCCGGCTCTCCTCGCTGTTCAGCGCGGACTGGTAGGTCAGGACGGTCGACCTCTCGGCGATGCAGCCGGGGTCCGCGGCCGGGGACTTCGCCGCCACCACGACGAGCGCGACCGTGCCGGCGCCGAAGACGACGGAGATGATGATCCCGGCGATCGCGAGCCCGCGTCCGGCCCGGCCGATCTTGTTCGACCGGACCAGCCCGAAGATCGACAGGATCAGGCCGACCGGCCAGAACAGGATCGCCAGGATGAACCCGGCTATCGCCAGGCCGTTGCTCTGCCGAACGGGCGGCTGGTACGGCGCACCGCCCGGCCAGCCCGGGTACTGCGGGGCGCCGGGGAAGCCCGGACCGGGCGGGAACTGCTGTCCGGACTGGAAATTCTGCGGCGGCTGGCCGTACTCCGGCCCGGTCCCGCGGTCCTGGTTACCCCATTGGTCGGACATTGCTCTCCCCGTTCGAGTGGCTGTGCCAAAGCCACGATGATAGGGGCAAGCAGACCTCTTTGGACAATATCTTTGTTCGGCCCCAGGGCCCGGAGCAGCGCGGATCCGCCCATAGCCGGTCGAATCCGGCTCGACTGCCCCGGTTCCTCAGTCCCTTCAGGCCCCGATCATCGTGCGGATCATGCCGAGCAGCACGTCCACGTCCACCGGCTTGGTCACGTGTTCGTTCGTCCCGGCGGCCAGGCTCTTCTCCCGGTCGCCCTTCATCGCCTTCGCGGTCACCGCGATGATCGGCAGGTCGGCGAACTGCTCCAGGGTCCGGATGTGCGCGGTGGTCGCGTAGCCGTCCATGCCGGGCATCATCAGGTCCATCAGCACCAGGCGGATGTCCGTGTTCTGCTTGAGCATGTCGATGCCCTGATGTCCGTTGTCGGCGTGCATCACCGCGAGCCCGTGCAACTCCAGCGCGCTGGCCAGGGCGAACACGTTGCGCACGTCGTCGTCGATGACCAGGACCTTCTCGCCCTGGAAGCGGATCGGGGCCTGGCCGGGCTGCGGCGGGTCCAGCCGCGGGTCGGCCGGGCTGGGCAGGTCGGTCAGCAGCCGCAGGGTCATCCGCTCCATCGCCTGCGGCAGCGAGCGGACCGTCTCCAGCCGGCAGCGGGTGCCGTACGCGGCCCGCAGCAGCTCGCTGGCCCCGTCCTGGGCGTCGGACTCGTGCGCCAGCACCGGCACGCCCGGGGTGTGCGCGGACACCGCGTCCAGGGTGGCCCGGACCAGGTCCGGACCGGCCGCCAGGTCCAGCAGCACGCTGATCACGTTGCGCCCGGTCAGCGACTCCTCGATGTCGGCCCAGCTCTGGCAGGAGACGATGTCGATGTGGTCCTTCACGCTGGCCAGGCTGTCCACGGCCGCCTGCGCGGTCTCCCGCATGGCCATGCTGCCGCGCGGCTCGACCACGACCACGGTCGGCGCGTCCAGGGCCACGGTGCGCCCGGCCGGCTGGCCGCCGCGCGCGTTCGGGTCCGGCAGGGCCGGGTCGAACCGCGGCGCCGGGGCCATCACGACCGCCGTGACCGGCTCGTATCCCGCCCGGCCGCCCGCGGCCAGGCCGAGCGCCGCCGTGTCGTTGCGGCCCGGCCCGAAGCCCGCGGCCGGCCCGCCCTGGCCCGGCCCGTTCGCCCCCGGCCCGGTTCCCGGACCGCCGGCGCCGTACGAGGACCCGGCCGGCCCGGAACCCGGTCCAGGCCCGCCCGCGTAACCGATCGCGCCCGCCGGACCTCCCGGCCCGGCCGACCCCGACCCCGATCCGGCCGCGGATCCCGAGCCGGCGCCGCCCGGTCCGGTCGGTCCCGGCGGCTCGATCGGCAGCCGCAGGGTGAACGTGCTGCCCTGCCCGGGCGTGCTGCTCACCCGTAGGTCGCCGCCCAGCAGCTGGGTCAGCTCCCGGCTGATCGACAGGCCCAGGCCCGTGCCGCCGTACTGCCGGCTGGTCGTGCCGTCGGCCTGCTGGAACGCCTCGAAGATCAGTTGCAGCTTGTCCTCGGCGATCCCGATCCCGGTGTCGGTGACCGCGAACTCCAGCGCCCCGGACCCGGCCGGGTCCGGGATGACGTCCAGCCGGACCGAGCCGTGGTCGGTGAACTTCACCGCGTTCGACAGCAGGTTGCGCAGGATCTGCTGCACCCGCTGCTCGTCCGTGGTGATCGTCGGCGCGTCCGGGAAGGTGCGCACGGTCAGCTCCAGGTCCTTCTCCGCGGCCAGCGGCTGGAACGTGGCCTGCACGTACTCCACCAGCTTGTCCAGCTGCAACGGCTCGAACCGCACGTCCATCCGGCCGGCCTCGACCTTGGACAGGTCCAGGATGTCGTTGATCAGCTGGAGCAGGTCCGAGCCGGCCGAGTGGATGGTCCGGGCGAAGTCCACCTGGCGCGAGGTCAGGTTGCGCTCGGCGTTCGTGGCCAGCAGCTTGGCCAGGATCAGCAGGCTGTTGAGCGGGGTGCGCAGCTCGTGGCTCATGTTCGCCATGAACTCGCTCTTGACCTTCGCGGCCAGGGCCAGCTGCTGCGCGCGCTCCTGCAGGGTCAGCCTGGCCTGCTCGATCTGCGCGGTCTTCAGCTCGATGTCCCGGTTCTGCCGTTCCAGCAGCTCCGCCTTCTCCTCCAGCTCCGAGTTCGACTCCTGCAGCTCCTCCTGCCGGGACTGCAGCTCGCTGGTCAATCGCTGCGACTCGCGCAGCAGGGTGTCGGTGCGGGAGTTGGTGGTGATCGTGGTCACCGCGACCCCGATCGTCTCCTTGAGCTGTTCGAGCAGGTCCCGGTGCACCGGGGTGAACTCCCCGATCGAGGCCAGCTCGATCACGCCGAGCACCTCGCCCTCGAACAACACCGGCAGCACGATCAGGCCGACCCGCTCGCTCCACCCGGTGCCCGACGCCACCCGCACGTACCCGGCCGGGGCGCTGGCCAGTTCCAGGGTGCGCTTGTCCGCGGCCACCTGGCCGACCAGCGACTGGCCGAGCGCGAAGGAGGGGGCCGAGTCCGGCTCGTGCACGAAGGCGTACCCGGCGATCATCCGCAGCCGCACGTCGCTGCCCGCGGTCCGCTCGCCCGCGATCACCGGGCCCTCGCCGGTCTCGGCCAGGAAGAACGCGCCGTGCTGGGCGCCGACCAGCGGGGCCAGCTCGTTCATGATCAGCTGGGCCAGGGCCGGCAGGTCCCGGTGGCCCTGCAGCAGGCCGGAGATCCGGGCCAGGTTGGACTTGAGCCAGTCCTGGTCCTGGTTGGTCCGGGTGGTCTCGCGCAGGGTCGCGATCATCTGGTTGATGTAGTCCTTGAGCTCGGCCACCTCCCCGGACGCGTCCACGTCGATCTGCTGGGTCAGGTTGCCCCGGGTCACCGCGGTGGCCACCTCGGCGATCGCCCGGACCTGGGTGGTCAGGTTCCCGGCCAGCTGGTTCACGCTCTCGGTGAGCTTCTTCCAGGTCCCGGACACGCCCTCGACCTCGGCCTGCCCGCCCAGGATGCCCTGGGTGCCGACCTCGCGGGCGACGCGGGTGACTTCGGCGGCGAAGGCGGAGAGCTGGTCGACCATGGTGTTGATGGTGGTCTTGAGTTCCAGGATCTCCCCGCGGGCGTCCACGTCGATCTTCTTGGTCAGGTCGCCCTGCGCCACGGCCGTGGTGACCTGCGCGATCCCGCGCACCTGGTTGGTCAGGTTGTTCGCCATCACGTTGACGTTGTCGGTCAGGTCCTTCCAGGTCCCGCCGACGTTGGGCACCCGGGCCTGGCCGCCGAGGATGCCCTCGGTGCCGACCTCGCGGGCCACCCGGGTCACCTCGTCGGCGAAGGAGACCAGCGTGTCCACCATCTCGTTGATGGTGTCCGCCAGCGTGGCCACCTCGCCCTTGGCCTCGACCGTGATCTTCTTGGTCAGGTCGCCGCGGGCCACGGCCGTGGTCACCCGGGCGATCCCGCGCACCTGGGTGGTCAGGTTGTCGGCCATGAAGTTGACGTTGTCGGTCAGGTCCTTCCAGGTCCCGGACACGCCTTCGACCTCGGCCTGCCCGCCGAGGTTGCCCTGGGTGCCGACCTCGCGGGCGACGCGGGTGACTTCGGCGGCGAAGGCGGAGAGCTGGTCGACCATGGTGTTGATGGTGGTCTTGAGCTCGAGGATCTCCCCGCGCGCGTCCACGTCGATCTTCTTGGTCAGGTCGCCCTGCGCCACGGCCGTCGCCACCTGCGCGATGCCCCGCACCTGCACGGTGAGGTTGTCGGCCATCAGGTTGACGCTGTCGGTCAGGTCCTTCCAGATCCCGGAGACCCCGGGCACCTCGGCCTGCCCGCCCAGGTTGCCCTGGGTGCCGACCTCGCGGGCCACCCGGGTGACCTCGGCGGCGAAGGCGGAGAGCTGGTCGACCATCGTGTTCAGCGTGGTCTTGAGCTCCAGCATCTCCCCGTGCACGTCCACGGTGATCTTGCGGCTCAGGTCGCCGCGGGCCACCCCGGTGGCCACCGACGCGATGTCCCGGACCTGCGCGGTCAGGTTCCCGGCCATCAGGTTGACGTTCTCGGTCAGGTCCTTCCAGATCCCGGAGACCCCCGGCACCTCGGCCTGCCCGCCCAGCTGCCCCTCGGTGCCGACCTCGCGGGCGACCCGGGTGACCTCGGCGGCGAAGGTGCGCAGGCTCGCGATCATCGCGTTCAGCGTCTCGCCCAGCGCGGCCACCTCGCCGGCGCCGTCCACGGCCGCGTCGTGCGACAGGTCGCCGTGGGCGACCGCGGCCACCACCCGGCTGGTCTCGATCAGCGGCCGGGTCAGGTCGTCCATCAGCGTGTTCGCGGCGTTCACGGCGGTGCGCCAGTCGCCCTGCCCGGGCACCGGGGCCAGCCGCTCGCCCAGCCGCCCGTCCCGGCCGACCGCCGTGCCGACCCGGTTCAGCTCGGTCATGAAGCTCTGGTTGCGGTCGGCGATCTCGTTGAACAGGGCGCAGATCTCGGCCACCTCGTCGTCGCCGGCGACCACCACCCGCCGGCGGAAGTCGCCGCCGTGCAGCGAGCGCATCGCCGCCAGCAGCCGGGCCAGGCGGGGGTCGGGCGCCGTCGTCACGTGAGTTCTCCTCGTCTGTCCCGGCCGGTCGCGGCGCCGGGAACCGAGCCGGGGCCCCTGGCCGGGCCGTCCGGCCGGGAAACACCGCGTCATGGGCACTATATCGACTGGGCGCGCCGGGCAAGGCCCCTGCGGCCGGACTGCCCGCCGAACAACGGGCGCCGGTCCGGCCGGGGCCCCGGCCTCAGCGGGTAGGGCCGTGGCCGCGGTCGCGGGCCGGGCCGGGGCCGCGGCGGATGCGGCCCGGCACTGGGCCGGTCACGTCCGGCTGTCACCGGCGAGCGCGCGGGTGCGGCGGCGGAAGTTGCGCCGTTCGATCTCCGTGGTCCCGCCCCACACGCCGAACCGCTCCGGCACGGCCAGCGCGTGGTCCAGGCAGGTGCGCCGGACCGGGCAGTGCCCGCACAGTGCTATGGCCGCGCTCTCCCGGTCGGCCCGTTTGCGCGGCCCGTCCTGCTCCGGCGGGAAGAACAGCACCGGGTCCGCGCCCCGGCACGCGCCCGACTCCCACCACAGTTCCGGCTCGTCCGGCAGCGTGCCCGGGGGAGAGCGGCGCGGGCGCGCGGCCCCGGTTCGCCGGACCGGCGGCCGGCTGGCCTCGCCGGCCGGGCGGGTGGTGTCGGACACCTTGGGCATACTGGTCACCTTCCAGGAAAGACAGGTGCCGGCCGCGCAGGGCGCCCGGCCGGTGGCGCCCGGGTCTCCGTTTTCGCCGAGGCCAAACCCCTGAATTCGGGTGATCCGCGAAGGTGGTGCGCCGGGGTGTCTGACGCCCGGTCACACAGGGTGCGCAGACGGGGCAAACGGGCTGCTGACCTGCGCCGGCCCTTGCCCGGGCAGCGGATCCGGGCGGCAGGGCACTGCCATGATCCGAGGCCCGGCGGCGCCCGTCCGGCGGACGGGCGGGCGAACTGCGCGGTTTGGCCTTGCCCGGGCCGGGCACAGGGGTTCGACGATCGCGGCCGGTCCGCGCTCGCACCGGGGCGGCCGAGACCCGGGCGGGCGCGGCGGGCGGGGATCGTGGGATGGGAAGAACCGATGGGACCGCCGAGGGCTCGGCGGCTTGGGCGCCCGCGCGACTTGCGGGGTGTTTGATGAGGATTGTGCAAGGTGGTCGAGTCGGGCTGTGCGCCGTGAGCCCGCCGTGGCGGCCGTCGAGGAGGTTCGGGCGGCGGCCCCGGGGTGGCGGCCGCGCGTTCGGGCGGTCCTTCCTGCACACATGTGCCGGAACGAGGTGGGCTTCGGGATGTTAGCCCTTAGTGCGAGGTGTGGCGGATGACCACGGCTGCGGCCGGGTCGCCGGACGGGTCCGGCGTGCCCGGCGGCGGGTCCGGCGCCGCGGCCGGGTACGGGTTCCGGCACGAGGCGATGTTCTACGCCGGCGGCGCGCAGTTCCGCCGCGGCGTGTCGGCCTTCGTCCGGGAGGGCCTGAGCGCGGGCGAGCCGGTGATGGCGGCCGTGGTCGGCGACCGGGCCCGGACGCTGCGCGAGGAGCTCGGCGCCGACGCGGCCGCGGTGACCTTCGTGGACATGGCCGAGCTCGGCCGCAACCCGGCCCGGATCATCCCGGCCTGGCAGTCCTGGGTGGACGAGCACCAGGGCGGGGGCCGGCCGTTCCGCGCGGTCGGCGAGCCGTTCTGGGCCGGGCGCAGCGCCGCCGAGGCCAGCGAGTGCCGGCAGTACGACGCGCTGCTCGGCGCCGCCTTCGGGGCCGGCCCGGCCTGGCGGCTGCTGTGCCCGTACGACACCGAGAACCTGGGCGCCGAGGTGATCGCGCACGCCGCCCGCAGCCACCCGGTGCTGGTGCACCGCGGCGGGGTGCGGCTGCCGAACCCGGACTACCGGCGGCCCGGTTCGCCGCTGGAGGCGCTGTCGGCCGAACCGCTGCCGGAACCGGCCGGCAAGGCGCTGGAGACCTTCTTCGACCGCGAGGACCTGGCCCGGGTCCGGCAGATCGTCGGCGACTGGGCCACCCTGGCCGGGCTGGACACCGGGCGCGTCAAGGACCTGATCCTGGCGATGAACGAACTGGCCTGCAACAGCATCCAGTACGGCGGCGGCGACGGCGTGCTGCGATTGTGGGAGGAACGCGGCGTGCTGGTCGGCGAGGTGCGCGACCGCGGGGTGATCCGCGATCCGCTGGTCGGCCGGCGCCAGCCCACCGGCAGTGCGCAGGGCGGCGCGGGCCTGTGGATCGTCAACCAGGTCTGCGACCTGGTCCAGTTGCGCTCGGTGCCCGGCACCGGGGTCACGGTCCGGGTGCACGTGGTGCTGCCCGCCGACGGCGGCGCCCAGTTCGTCTGATCGCCTCCTCCGGCCGGTCCGGGATCCCCGGCGCCGCCGGGGATCCCGGAAGATCGAACCCTGCGGTGATCGATCGACCGGCGCGCAGCTGAACCGGCGCCGCCGAACCGCCCCAGCCCACCCGGCAACGCGCGGTGTCGCTGTGATCTGCGATGCGTGGTGATCCCGGTTGGCCCGTTTCAACGGACGGCGCGCGGTTAACCGGGTGTGCCGGTCGACGATCAGCGGGCGGAATCCGGGAAGGCACGAGACGAGGTGGACGGATGATGGCCTGGGGCAGGCGTCAGCACGACGAGACGGTCGCACAGGAATTCCGGCGGGCGCTGCACCGCTCGGCCCAGGACCAGGTGGTCTCGGAGGCCGAACGGATGGTCCGGGACCTGTGGCTGGGCGAACTGACCCGGCTCAAGGCCCAGCTGAAGACCGAGTACACCCGGGCCCACGACGCCCGCGCGCAGGCCTGGGCGGCCGTGCACGACTCCCGCCGGGCCGAGGATCCCCAGGCCCTGGCCGCGGCCCGGCGCGAGCTGGGCGAGACCGACGCGGACCTGTGCCGCTGCGCCGAGGCCGACCGGGTGCTGACCGAGATCGCGGCCGAGGAGCGCAACCTGATGGGCCTGGCCGACGACGAGGCCGACCTGGTCGCCACCGCCAACCGGATCCGGGTGGACAACGCCTGGCAGGAGATGCGGGCCGTGTGGGCCAAGCAGCCGGCCCAGGCCCGGGCTCGCGGCCTGATCGGGTTCTGATCCGCGCCGCACACCGATCGGAAGGACGGCCATGGTCTTCGTCTGCTTACTCGTCCCCATCCTCCTGCTGGGGGCGCTGCTCGGCCTCGGCCGGTTCGAGGACCACCTCCTGCGAGGCCCCGCGCCCGGCGGCCGCGGCAGACCGCCGGCCGCGCTGCCGCCGACCGGGTGGTCCGAGCTCTCCGCTCTGGAGGGAGCAGCCGGCACCGCCGTCGTCCCGACGGGAACCGAGTGATGACGAACCAACGCGCCACCAGCCCGGGGCATTCTCGTCAGAGCGTGGTCGGCGGAGGTTGCGGCAGTGTGTGGGCGCCGTCGGGGCGCAGGCCGTCGAAGATGATCGCGAGGTATCGCTGCCACAGGTCTGGCGAGGCGTCCGGGAGATAGCTGGTCACGTAGTTCGGTGCGCACATCAGCAGGATGACGTCAGTGCCGGTGATGTCGGACCGGATCGCGCCGTGTTCCCGGGCCCGGTCGACCAACGCGTGGATGGTCTGAAACATCCTTGTGCGGGCCTGGACTACCGCGGGGATGCCGTCGCCGGCCTCTTGCAGGAACGACAGGTCACGCTGTCGACGCTGGTCCCCGGCGGCGGTGAGGAACGTCAACAGCGCGGCGCCGGGGTCGTCGGCGTCCATCAGCTGCTCGCCGACAGTGCCGAGGGCTTCGACGCGGTCCAGGACGATGGCGGCGATCAGGTCGTCCTTGGTGGGGAAGTGGCGGAACACGGTGCCCTTGCCGACGCCGGCGCGGCGGGCGACGTCGGCGACCGAGGCGTCCAGGCCTTGCTCGGCGAACACGTCGGCCGCCGCGGCCAGCAGAAGGGCGCGGTTTCGGGCGGCGTCGGCGCGCAGCGGTCGGGACGTGGTCACCGCGGCAGCCTATCAAGTTGACCGCGCGGTCCGCTTATCGCTAACCTCCGTTCCGGGGCGTAACATGACCGCCCGGTCCGTTTATCCTGGAGGGGTTTTGAGCAACCGAGGATCGATGAAAGCCGTCGTCGCCACCGCCTACGGGCCGCCGGAACAGTACACGGTGGCCCACGTGCCGGTTCCGCGGCCCGGACCCGGGCAGATCCAGGTGAGGATCGCCGCGGCGGCGATCAATCCCGCCGACGTACTCCTGCCCGGCGGCGAGCTCGGCGAGGCCGTCGCAGTGCAGTTCCCGCACATCCCCGGCAACGACTTCGCCGGGACCGTCACCGAGGTCGGCGCCGATATCGTCGCCTACCGGGTCGGCGACGAGGTGTTCGGCGTGGCCATACCCAGGGTGCTCCGGGCGATGGCCGGCAGGAGACCGTCGGTCGGCACCGGCTCGCTGGCCGAGTACGCCGTCGTCGAGGCCGACACCGCGCTGGTGGCGCACCGGCCGGCCGCACTGCCGGTCCAGGACGCGGCGGCGCTGGCCACTGCGGGTCTGACCGCCCTGGCCATCGCGAAGACCGCGAACGTCCAGCCCGGCGAACGGGTGCTGGTGGTCGGGGCGACCGGCGGGGTCGGCACAGCCCTGATTCCCCTGCTCGTCGCCGCGCAGGCCCATGTGACCGCAACGGCGACCGATGCCGACGCCGACGTACTGCGCGAACTGGGCGCAGCGGACATCATCGGGTATCAGGAGGCAGATTACCCGGCCGGCCTCGACGTCGCAGTCAACGCCGTCCTCGCGGGCGACCACCTGTCCGGCCTCGCCGCGGCGTTGAGGCCTGGCGGGCGCCTGCTCACGATCACCTACCCGGTTCCGACGCCGGAGTCGATCGGCCGCGACGACGTCGGACTGCACTTCGTCCTCGACCTGGACGGCGACCTCGGCGGCATGCGTGAAGTCGGCGAAGCAGCCGTGCGCCGGGAACTGCGCGCCACGATCGGGCGCCGGTACCGGCTTGAGGAGGGTCCGCAGGCGTGCGCCGATTTCGCCCGCTTGCACACCACGGGCAAGCTCGTCGTCACGATGTAGCCCCGGCGAGGCGGCAAGCGTCGCAAGACTCGTGGACAGGTCGGTTTGTCCTGACCGGAAACGGTTATCCGACTTGCCCACTAGGAGGTGCCGAATGTCACAGAGTGGTGATGTCGCCGCCGGCGCGACAACTGGCAGAACCATACGCACACTGATCCCGGCCCGGGTCGACCGACTCCCGTGGTCCGGATTCCACACCAGGCTCGTGATCGCGCTCGGCGTCGCGTGGATCCTGGACGGCCTGGAGATCACCGTCGCCAGTGCGATGGCGGGCGTGCTGAACACCAGCTCGACGCTGAACATGTCGTCCACCGCGGTCGGCGCGATCGCCACCGTGTACCTGGCCGGGGAGGTCGTCGGCGCACTGGTCTTCGGCCGGCTCTCGGACCGGCTCGGCCGGCGCAAGCTGTTCATGATCACCCTGGGCATCTACCTGGTCGGCAGCGGCCTGACCGCGCTGACCTTCGGCGCCGGCACCGGGTGGGTGTTGTTCCTCTACTTCACCCGGTTCGTGGCCGGCACCGGCATCGGCGGCGAGTACGCCGCGATCAACTCCGCGATCGGCGAGATGATCCCGGCCCGCCACCGCGGTCAGGTGGACATCGCCGTCAACGGCACCTACTGGGCCGGCGCGGTCCTGGGCACCCTCGGCTCGCTGCTGTTCCTCAACGTCGTGCCCGAGCACCTCGGCTGGCGGCTCGGCTTCCTGCTCGGGCCGGTGCTGGCCGTGGTGATCCTGGCCGTGCGCCGCAACCTGCCGGAAAGCCCGCGCTGGCAGGTGATGCACGACCGCCCGGACGAGGCCGAGGCGACGATCGGCGAGATCGAACGCGAGGTGGCCGACAGCGGCCGCGAGGTCACCGCGGTCGACGAGGACCAGGCGATGGAGATCACGCCGCAGCCCCCGGCCGGCTACCTGACCCTGATCAAGGTGCTGTTCTCCAGCTACCCCGGCCGCTCCACCCTCGGCGCGACCCTGATGATCAGCCAGTCGTTCCTGTACAACTCGATCTTCTTCACCTACACCCTCGTGCTGACCAAGTTCTACGGGGTCAAGTCCAACGCCGCGCCCTGGTTCCTGATCGCCTTCGCGGCCGGCAACCTGATCGGCCCGTTCACCCTGGGCCGGCTGTTCGACACGATCGGGCGCAAGAAGATGATCGCCGGGACCTACCTGATCTCCGGCGTGCTGCTCGCGGTCACCGCCCAGCTGTTCGAGTCCGGCGACCTGACCGCGCTGACCCAGACCCTGGCCTGGTGCGTGATCTTCTTCTTCGCCTCCAGCGGCGCGAGCGCGGCCTACCTGACCGTCAGCGAGATCTTCCCGCTGGAGGTCCGGGCCCAGGCGATCGCGGTGTTCTTCGCCATCGCCCAGGGCTTCGGGGCCCTGGGCCCGGTGCTCTACGGCCACCTGATCGGCGACGGCCACGACCCGCACAAGCTGTTCATCGGCTACCTGATCGGCGCCGGGGTGATGATGGTCGGCGGGATCTGCGAGATCGTGCTCGGCGTGTCGGCCGAGGGCAAGGGCCTGGAGTCGATCGCCAAGCCGCTGTCCGCGATCCGCAAGACCGGTTCGGGCCTCGGCGCCGCGATGTCGGGCAAGACCGGTACGCCGCCGCGGCCGGCCCGGGCCGACGGGTTGCGCTGACCGGCGCCGCGGTTACCGCACTCGCACGTCCACGGTGTGTGACACGCCCGGGCGGAAGCAGGACCACACCGAGGTCCTGGCTCCGCCCGGGCGTTTTCGCGCAGATCACGGAGTCGGTTGCCCGGAGATTACTCAGATGTTAGCGAAATGACTACGGCCCGTAGAAGACTCGTAGATCGGAAGGGCCGCTGATTTCGCCAGCACAGTGCCGTGCTGCGCCCCCTTCTCGCAGCTGCGTGGCGGGCGCGCCTTGTCGACGCCGCCCGGAACCCGCGCTGCGCACCATTTGGCACTGTTGATTGATGGGGGAAGACCATGATGAGGCCGTTTTCCGAACGCGCGGACCAGTCCGATCCGCAAGCCCGCCCGCAGCCGGTCCCGACCGCCCGGCTGCAACCGGCCGACTCGCCCCGGCTGGCCGGGGTCAACGCCGAGCACGTGCGCCACCTGGCCGGGGTGGCGGCCGGGCTGCCGCCGATCCTGGTGCACCGCCGGACGATGCGGGTCATCGACGGGATGCACCGGCTGCAGGCCGCGAAGCTGCGCGGGGCGACCGAGATCGAGGCGGTGTTCTTCGACGGGGACGAGAGCGAGGCGTTCATCCGGGCGGTCAAGGAGAACACCGCGCACGGCCTGCCGCTCTCGCTGACCGAGCGCAAGGCCGCCGCGCTGCGGATCCTCAAGACCCACCCGGACTGGTCCGACCGCTCGATCGGGCAGGTGGTGCGGCTCTCGCCGAAGACCGTGGGCGCGATCCGGCACGACCGAAGCGCGGGCATCCCCGCGGTGCGCACCCGGCTGGGCCGGGACGGTCGGCAGCGGCGCCTGCGCGAGGCCAACGCCGCGCGCAGCGCGGGCAACGGCGCCGGGACCAGCCCGAGCCCGCGCGCGACCGCGGCCGCCGGCCCGGCCGCGGGCGCCGAGCGGATGGTGCTGAACCCCGGCCGCACGCAGCGCGAAGTGGTCGTGACCATGACCCCGACCGCCGCGGCCCAACTGGTGCGCCGCCAGCCGGTCCGCTACGTGCCCGGCCCGGCTCCCGCGCCCGCCGCCCGCGCCACGTACCCCGGCGGCCCGGCCGGACTGGTCCCGCGCCAGGCGGCCCGGTCGGTGGCCCGGCAGCCGAGCGGCGGCCCGCAGCCGCGGACCGGTTCGTCCCGGGACGTGCACGCGCTGATGCAGATCCTGTCCCGCGACCCCTCGCTGCGGCTGAACGACAGCGGCCGCGACCTGCTGCGCTGCCTGATCACCCGCGCGGTCGAGCCGGGGGACTGGGACGAGCTGGCCGCGGCCGTGCCGCCGCACTGCGCGGAGGCGGTGATGGAGCTGGCGACCGCCTACGCGCGGGCGTGGGCGGACCTGGCCGAGCAGATGGAGCGCACCTCCCGCGGGGCCAGGTCCGCGGCCGGGGCGGCCGGCCTGCTGGGCGCGCCCTCGCGCACTGCGTGAACGGCCGCGGCCGGGCGGCCACGAAAGCGTGATCGCCCGGCCGGGTGATTGAGCATGCGTATTACTGGGGAGCCGACAGATCAAGGCGCGCCGGACCGTGCGGCCCGGTCAGCCGGGAAGGTGGGCAGGGTGACCGAGACGACCAGCCCGGGGTTGGCCGCCTCCAGCCCGTTGATCGCCTCGAACCGCAGGTTATTCGCGCCGGTGTAGTCGAGCGTCGGGCCCTCGATGTCGAAGTCCAGGTGGGTGACCCCGAGGCTGGTGATCACCACCTGGTAGGCGGCCTGCAGACTGGCTTCGGTGGTGCAGGCCTGGGCCAGTTCGGTGCCGTCGGCGCCGCCGAAGGAGACGATCGGGGTCGCGCCGCCGGCCTTCGCCGCCGCGATGTCCCCGCTGATCGTCGGGTCGTTGTTCACCGGCAGGGTGTCGCCCCAGATCGGACTGCACCCGGCGGCCACCACGAACGCCGTGGTGTAGGTCTTCAGGCCCGCCTTGGCCGCGCTCAGCAGCATGCCCTCCTCGTTGTTGGTCATGTCCACGTAGGCGGATTCTCCTTCGGCGATCACGGCAGGTACGGCCGCGTCCCGGCCTGAACGGACGCGGCGCACCCGGTGCATCGCCGGGCACCGTGTACGTGGAAGGACAATGGTCTAGTCCAATGCCGCTGTCAAGCCCGACCGCGCGGCCGGACCGCTGTTACCGGACGGTCACACGTGGTTACCGAACCGTGACAACCTTCGGCCCGATCCGACAGTTAGTCAGTCCGAGCAGCCGATCCGAGGCCTGACCGCGCGGCGGTCGTCGACAACCGATGACGTCAGACAGGGGTACCGCCATGCCGAAAACCGCCCGCACTGGTACGGACCGGAAACCGGAGACCCTGGACGCGGGCACACCGCTGCCCGCGCCGCGCTCCTGGTTCTACTGGTCCTGCGTCGTCGGCGCGATGGCCGCGGCGGTGGTCGTGATCGTGGCCAGCCTGGTCTGCGCCGCGCTGACCGGCAGCATGGCGCCCGCCTCCGTCCGTGGCGGCTCCATCGGCATCTCGCCGACCGCCGCGGCGGACGAGAACCGCTGACAGGCCAACCGATCCGCGTCAGCGCCCGGCGCCCGTGCTCAGCTCCTGGAACCGGGGACCATCACCGCTCCGGACCCGCTGCCAGGCAGCCTGGAAGAACTCCGGCACCGGCACGACCGGCCGGGCCACCCCGAGCGGGATGTGCTTGTCCGCCCGGATGCCCAACGCGTCCAGCTTCCACGCCTCGACCGGCAGGAACGGCGCCCTGAGCTCGGTCCACGGACCCGGCAGGAACAGCCCGCGCCCGGCCCGCGACCGCGTCCCGGCCACGACCAGATCCGTCGCGGCCAACTGCTCGCGCGCACCGGCCAGCCGGGCTGCGTTCCACCCGGTCCAGGCGGCCTGGTTGCGGTCGGTGGGATCCGGCAGGGCGAGCAGCATCAGGTACAGCGCCGCCGCATCCGGGCCCAGGCCCAGCGTGTCGGCGACCTCGGCGACCAGCGCGGGCACCGATCGGGCCGGGTCCTGGGCCGGGAACGGCTCCACGCCCTCGGCCGGCTGGCCGTACTGCGCCAACCGCTGCACGTCCTCGCCCAACAGCAGCCGCAGGGCCGCGACCGGATTCGCGTCGGAGCCGAACGGGCCGTTGTCGTCGACCCAGGCCAGGACCGGATCGCCTGGTCCTTCGACCAAGCACGGCAGCAGGACCGGCCAGGATGCCTCCCGGCGGAACAAGATCGGGCCGACGGTCTGCCGCCCGGACTCGTCGGTGCCGAGCGGCAGCCCGAACAGCTCGGCGGTGACCTCCGGCGTGCCCGGACACCCGATCCCCAGCTGCGTCCCGGGCCCGGTCATCCGGTCCCACAGGGTCCGCGCCGCGGTCGGCAGCCACCGGCGCAACTCGCTGCCGACCGGCAGCCGGTAGGCGAGCCAGAGCAGGGCCCGGACCAGCACGGCGTAGTCGTTGCCGTCGAGGTCGCCGCGGGTGGCCAGCCGTTGCATGCCCGCCTCGTCGAGCAGGTCCCGGACCGCGATCGTCACGTCCGGTTCGGTCCGGGAGTACCAGTCGGCGGTGTGCCGCAGCTCCGCGCTCGCCGCCTCCAACAGCTCTCCCGGCACCCGGACCTGCCGCCCGTGCCGGGCGACCCACCACGCTGCCGCCCGCTCGACGTCCGGGCCGGTCGTCCACAGATCCGCGGCCGTGGCCGGAAGCAGTTCGCCCAGCAGTTCCCGGTGTTCGGCATGGGCTTTCACCAGCCGCCAAGCCGCGGTGTTGTACGCGAGGGCCGAACGGAAACCGAAGCGGGTGCGGTGTTTCGCCGAGACGGGTTCGAAGTCGTAGGCCCTGAACGCCGGGAACCCGAGCAGGACCAGCGCCGCCTCTTCGCAGCTCAGCCCGGCCGCGTCGGCGAACCGTTCCACTACCTGCGGGCGCCAGTCCGGTTCCCCGCGCTCGGCGAGCAACCGGTCGAACTCGGCCGGTCCGGTCTCGGGCCACGGCCAGGCCGGCAACCGCCACTCGCGGACCACGGTCCAGCCGGGGACCTCGCCGAATCCGTGCCCGGCGTGGCTTTCGCGGGTGATCTCCACGGCCGACCACTCGGACATCGGGACGTCCTTGCCGTAGTAGCTCAGGCGCCGGAACGTCACCACGTGCCCGGCCGCGGTCGCGACGACCTCGGGGTGGAAGGTGGGCCGGTCCGGGGCGATGCTCAGCAGGCGGACCCGTCCGGCCAGCGCGAGCAGGCCGCTGCTTTCCAGCAGTCGCGCCCGGTCGAGGGCGTCCGTCCGCGCGGTGCCCGTCCACGGCGCGCTCGCGGCGAGGTAGAGCTCGGTCCGCAGGTCGCGCCACGCCTCGAAGAACGCGATGCCGTCGAGCGCGCTCTCCTTGGGCTCCTTCCCAAAGGACCACGTCCTCACCATGCTGTCAGGGTACGGATTCGCTGCCGGATCCATGATGTGACGCAGCAGCAGTAGGTAGTCGGCGTCCTGATTCGCCTTCTTGGCCAAGGCGGCGACCCGGGCCGTCTCCTCCGGATCCGCTTCCGGCTCCTGCTGCGGCTCCGTCACCGGTTCGGCGGCGGCCTTGAGCGCGGCCAACAGGCCCGCGCAATGCGCCGCGTTGTGGACGAACCCGGCGACACCCATCAGCAGCCGCTCGTCGGTGATCTGCGGCAGACGCGGCCGCACGCCCTCGAGGACGGTCCAGAAGTTCGTCGCATCGGCGTTGTCCAGCAGGTCGCGTACGGTCTGCGTCGCCAGGCTCCGCAGCGCGGCGGAGCCGGCCAGATCGCGCGGGACCAGGAAATGCCAGTACCGCCACGGCGCCACGCACGAGGTCCCACGCGCGTGGGCCGGCCGGATCGCGCCGGTCACGATCCGGGCGACCGCCTGGCCCGCGCCCGTCATCAGGCTGACGCCGATCATGGTCGGCGTGAGCGGCGAGCCGTGGCAGACGATCGCCAGGTCCTCGGTCGCGCCGGGGAAACGGATCGCGCCGACCAGCGCCGGGACGCCCATGTTCGCGTGGGCCAGGGGCCGCGGCCGGAAGCGGACGGTCCGGCCGTCGACGCCCGTGCCGGTCTGCGCGCCGGACGCATCGACGCTCGTGCGCCAACCCGACCGGCCCTCGGCCTGGCCGAGCGGACTGGCGTCGCTGCCCGGAGGCAGCGGCACCAGGTGGCAGGCTTCGGCCAACATGCCTGCGCCCGGCGCGGCCGGATCGGCGAAGAACCCGGGCGCTCCCGGCTCGCCGACCGTGCCGGCGAACGGGTCGAACTCGTGCCACCCCCGGCTCAATCCACAGGAGCGCGCATCCGGGGAATATTCGTGCACGAGCACCCAGTACCGCTCTCCGTCCGTCGCGACCGGCCCGAACTGCTCGCATTCGGCGTCCCCGGCGCGGTACGGCCGCCCGCCGAAGGACCGGGACCCGTCCGGCAGTTCGAGCGAACCGGGCCGGACCTCGTCGGTCACGCCGTAGCCCGGGGGCAGGTCGAGCGGGTTGAGCGGCGAGCCGCTCCAGAAGACCAGGCCGTTGCGCCAGTTTTGGTGGACGGTGACCGAGAGCCGACTGCCGACCCAGCGCCGCCTGATCCGCACCCGCCAGGCGTCCGGCCGCATTTGCCCGTGTTCCGGGCCGTATATCAGCTTGTCAGGTCCGAGCACGGCCACTGCCGCGTTGTCGGCGGCGATCAGGTACGGCCACTGTTCGGTCAGGTCCAGCCGGGTGCCGCCGATCGGCTCGGTCAGTGTGGCGCAGGCCTCGTCGAGCGCCGGCCAGCCGAACTCGTCCAGGGCGGCCCGCAGCAGCGGCCGGAAGCGCGGGTCCGCCTCCAGCGCCAGCAGGTCCGACGGTGTCTCGGCGCGGTACACGGTCAGCGCGGCGGGCAGGAACGAGAAGCCGGGCCCCGGATCGGCCACCTCGATCCCGGCGGCCAGGTAGGCGTCCACCAAGTCGACGTGCAGGCACGCCTGATCGGGCAGGCGCAGCGGCGCGCCCTCGGCCCGCAGCCGCGGCGCCATCTGCCGGACCAGGTCCAACAGCGCGGGCGGCGGCCAGGCGACAGGATACCGGTAGTGCTCGCCGTGCCGGGAGGTGAAGTCGGCCAGCCACCGGGCTGCGCCACCGGCCAGGAGCGCCTCGGGCGGGAGGGTGTCGAGCGGCTCGGTCAGCCCGTCAAGCGCCCCGCAGTCGCGCAACACGTCCAGCCAGAACCGGTCCGCGTCGAGCAGGGCGGCGCCCGGCACGGTCGGCAGGTGGTCCAGCAGCCGGCCGCGGACCGCCGGTTCGGCCCGGGCCAGGGCGACCAGCGCCGGACGGTAGGCGTCCCAGAACTGCTGCCCGGCTCGGTCCAGCGCGGGCAGCGGCAGCAGTTCGCGCAGCAGGTCTTGCTCGGCCGCGGACTGGTCGAGTTTCGCCGCTTTGGCCAGGCGGCGCAGGTCGGCCTGCATGGCGGTGTACGGCGGCAGGCCGCCGACGATCCGTTCCACGCACACCCGGCGGAACCGGCGGTGGGCGTCGTCCGGCGCCACGCGCGCGGACAACTCCTTGGCGTACGAGCTCAGCGCCTTGGCGGTCACGGCCCCGGCGAGGGCGAACTCGACGTACGCGTCGGTGAGTGCGCCCTCCTCCACGTCCAGCCCGTGCGTGCGCTCGGCCTCCCGGGCCTTGCCGAACATCGTGGCGGCGACGCCCGGGTTCTGCCCGGCCAGGAAGGCCCGCGCGGCCTGCTCGTAGTAGGCGGGCAGGAAGTGCGGGACGCTGGCCGCGAGCCCGGCCGCCACCCGCTCGAACTCGCCCCGGGCGACCACCGGCGCGGTCGCGGCCAGCCGGGAGAACCGCTCGATCTCCTTGACCAGGGCCAACGCGTGCCGTTTGTTGGCCGGGTCGTGCACCAGCACCCAGGCCGGGAAGCCCAGCGCCTGCCGCCGGGCCACCCCGACCGGCACCGGCGGGTGCGCGGGCGGGCCGAACCCGAGGAAGTCGAGCACGAGGTCCTCGGCCGGCCCGAGCGGCTCGGTGGCCAGCCGGACC
This sequence comes from Actinocrinis sp., assembly GCA_035943635.1. Taxonomy (GTDB): domain Bacteria; phylum Actinomycetota; class Actinomycetes; order Streptomycetales; family Catenulisporaceae; genus DASZBX01. The sequence continues at coordinate 36,313 of DASZBX010000023.1, forward strand.
ACGACCCGGTCGGCCAGCGCAGGGTGCGTATATGAGCGGGCGGTGAGCGTGTCGCGGCGGTCGCCGGGATGCGTGTCCGGCAAAGCGATCGCGCCCATGTCGAGTGAGCGCTCGAACGAGCCGTCTGAGCCGTCCATGCTGGTCCGCCGATCTTCCGACACCCTCACCACCCGCGCGCCCCGCCCGGTGCAGGCCACCCTAGACGAGTTGTTCCGAATTCTGACGCGGCGAAACGCCTGATCGGCGGCGCCTGGCCGCACTCCGCGGCCAACCACAGACGACAAAGTATGCGGTCGACCGCGGCGCACGCCCAGCCACCACCGCTGAGCCGTTTCGCCGCGCGCACTCACCCGGCAGGTCAGCGCGCTTACCAGCAACTCGGCTCAGGCGCCAGAATTCGGAACAACTCGTCTAGCGGGGGCCGCCGACTACGAGCTCGGCCATGGCGTTCGGCGAGCTCATGCTGCCGGGCATGCGCGGCATGAACGCGTTCATGGCCATGGCGCATGACTCGAACCCTGCCTCGCCCGCACCTGCGCCTACACCTGCGCTTACATCTGCTCGGGCGACTCGATCCCGAGCAGACCAAGACCCGTCTTGAGCACCCGGCTGGTCAGGTCGCACAGCACGAGCCGCCCGGCCCGCACCTCGCCCTCCGACTTGAGCACCGGGCAGTTCTCGTAGAACCCGCTGAAAGCCGCGGCCAGGCCGAACAGGTAGTGCGCGAGCCGGTGGAACTCCAGCGACGCGGCCACCTCGGTGACCACCCCGCCGAAGGCCAACAGCTCCAGCGCCAGCCTGCGCTCGGCCGGCTCGCCGACCGGCACCGCGCCCGGCCGCGGGTCCGGCTCGATCCCGGCCCGGCGGAAGATCGAGCAGATCCGGGCCCGAGCGTACTGCAGGTAGGGCGCCGTGTTGCCGTCCAGGGACACCATCCGGTCCAGGTCGAACACGTAGTCCTTGACCCGGTCCGTGGACAGGTCGGCGTACTTGACCGCGCCGATGCCGACCGCGTGCGCGATCTGCTCGCGCTGCTGCGGGCCCAGCTCCGGGTTCTTCTCCGCCACGACCACCGCGGCCCGGCTCACCGCCTCGTCCAGCAGCTCGGCCAGCCGCACCGACACGCCCGCCCGGGTACGCAGGATCTTGCCGTCCTCCCCGAGCACCGAGCCGAACCCGGCGTAGTCGGTCCGGGCCGGGGCGGCGAGCCAGCCGGCCGCCCGGGCGACCTCGAAGACCATCTCCAGGTGCTGGCGCTGCGGCAGCCCGACCACGTAGACCAGCCGGGTCGAGTGCAGCACGCCGATCCGCCGCCGGATCGTGGCCAGGTCGGTCGCCGCGTACCCGAAGCCGCCGTCGGACTTCTGCACGATCAGCGGCAGCCGGTCCCCGTCCCGGTTGCTGAACCCGGCCGGGAAGACGCACTTGGCGCCGTCGCTCACCTCCAGCAGGCCGAGCGCGTCCAGTTCCGCGACCACCGAGTCCAGCTGGTCGTTGTAGAAGCTCTCGCCGAAGTAGTCCTGGTCGGTGAGGGTGACGTCCAGCCGGTCGTACACGGTCGCGAAGTACTTCTTCGACTCGCCGATCAGCACCTCCCACAACCGCCGGGTGGCCGGATCGCCGGACTGCAGCGCGACCACCCGCCGCCGGGCCCGGTCCTTGAACGCCTCGTCGGCGTCGAACTTGCGCCGGGCCGCCTGGTAGAAACCGTTGAGGTCCCCGACCGACAGCTCCTGCGCCGCCTCGGCCTCGCCGACGTCCAGCAGGTGCTCGATCAGCATGCCGAACGGCGTGCCCCACTCGCCGATGTGGTTCTGCCGGATCACCCGGTGCCCCTGGAACTCCAGCACCCGCGCCGCGGCGTCGCCGATGATGGTCGAACGCAGGTGCCCGACGTGCATCTCCTTCGCGGCGTTGGGCGCCGAGTAGTCGATCGTCACGACCTCCGGCGCCGCGGCCGGGTCCACCCCGAGCCGCGGGTCGGCGGCCTGCTCGGCCAGCATCCGGCCGAGCAGCGGATCGGACACGGTCAGATTGATGAACCCCGGGCCGGAGATCTCCACCTTCGCGCACACGTCGTCGAGCTCGGCCGCCGCGACCGCCTTCGCCGCGATCGCCCGCGGACTCTCGCCCAACCGCCGGGCCAGCGCCAACGCGGCGTCGGACTGGAAGTCGGCGTGCTGGGACCGGCGCACGGTCGGATCCACCGGGCCGCCGGCCAACAGGGCGAACGCGGGCGCCAGGCGCCGCTTGAGTACTTCTTCGACGTCGGTCATGGCAGGCAAGTGTAGGAGAGGGAGGGTGATCTCGGACAATCTAATTGCGTTGCGCCCGGCGCCCACCCGTCTAGCATGCGCTCTATGACTGAGGGCGAAGTGGTGCCGCTCGAACTGGCCCAGGCTGAACGGATCCTCCGGAGTGTGTACCCCGCGGCTGCGGTGACCGATGTGCTGCTCAGGAGCGGTGGCCAGCTCAGCACGGTGTACGAGGTGCGCAGCGAGGACCCGGCGCACAACGTGATCTTCAAGATCTACGCCGACCAGTGGCGATGGAAGCAGCGCAAGGAAGTGTGGGTCTACGAACTGCTCGCCGCGCACACGGCGTGGCCGGCGCCCGCGGTCCTGCACCATGACCGGGATGGCGGCCCGGGCGGCCGGGCTGTCACCGTGCTGAGTCTGTTGGAAGGGCTGCCCTTGTCGGAGGTCGCCGAGGATCTCGATGAGGATCAGGTCACTGAGTTGTACCGGCAGATGGGCGCGGCGCTGGCCGAAGCGCACACGATCGGCCAAGAGGCATACGGCTATCTGGTCACCGGAATCCTCGATCCGCTGCCGGATAACGGCTCGTATATGCAGCGCCAGTTCGGCAAGCGGCTCAAGGAATTTGAGGACCTCGGCGGCGATGAGAACCTGTATGCGGCTGCTGTGAAGCGAGTAGAGCAGGGGCGTGTCCTGGTCGATAACTGTCAGGGACCTGTGCTGTGCCACAACGACCTGCACGAGGGCAACGTCCTCGTCGCGCAGGATCCGGGCGGCGACTGGCGTATCAGCGGGCTGATCGACGTCGAGAACGCCGTGGCCGCCGACCCGCTGCTGGATCTGGCCAAGACGGACTACTACTCGCTCGGCCGGGGCGAGCGTGAACGAGCGGCGTTGCTCGAAGGATACGGCCCGCTGCCCGAGGACGCGGCCGACCGGCTGGCCCTGTACCGGCTGTACCACGCGTTCGAACTGTGGGACTGGTTCCGCTCCATCAACATGGCAGAGCCCTTGGAAGGTATCGCGGCAGAGATCGCGCGACTGGTCGGGCTGGCCGACTGAGCAGACTGAGCCGACTGGTCAGCAGCGGTAGGAGCCTCCGCGAATCCCCTACCACTGCCTGACCAGCGGGCTGTTTGACTGCTTACCTACGCGACCTGTGTACCTGCTTACGCGGCGCTCGTCTCATCGTTCACCTGGAAGCAGGGAAAGAAGTCGAAGCAGTCGTTGTGGTAGTCGTCGACCAGCTCCGGGACCTCGTCGAAGGTGTACAGGCGCGGGTCGGGCGTGGGCATCCAGCCGGTGCGCTCGGCGTAGGCGACGGCGTCCACGCCCTGGTCGTAGCGGGCGTAGTGGGTGTTGATGTGCTGCTGGCGGCTGATGCAGTCGGTGGCCCGCAGCGTCCAGGTCTTCATCCCGGCCTTCCACCCGGCGGTCGTGCGCACGGACTGGCGGCCAAGTGCCTTGCTGGTCACCCGGTGCAGCGGCCCGCCGATCATGTCGACGAAGATCTGCACCATGTCGCCGTTCGTCCGCTGGAGCACCTCGGCCAGGAAGGCCTTCTCGTTCTCCCGGTACAGCTCGCGGTACTCCGGGTCCATCGACCAACGCCGCTCGTCGAACCGCAGGTCGCCGTAGAGGGTGCGGTCCAGCGGGGTGATCCCGGCGGTCTCGATCTGCTTGAGCCGGGCCGGGGTGGAGGCGAGCATCACGCTGCGGCAGCCGTGCCGCGCGGCGAGGTCGAGCTCGGCCAGGCTGACCCCGCCGCCCCAGGCCCACACGTGCGGCGAGGGCGCGAAGTGCTCCGGCATCTGCACCCGGAAGGTCGGGTAGGCGACGTGCCAGTTGCCCCACGCGGTGATGTAGCGCAGGGAGAACGCGGCCCACTGGGCGTCGGAGTAGCGGGTGTCGTCCGGCAGCGGGATGAGCGTGGTCTGCGGCATCACGGTCCGGGTGGCCAGGACGCCGACCGTGCCGGGCGCGTCGTAGGCGAACGCGCCGATCGGGTAGCCCCAGCGGTCGGAGGTGCCGATCCCGAAGACCAGGGCCTTCTGGCCCGGCTCGACGGTGGTCACGTCCGGGCCGCAGCGCAGGACGCGCACTGTGCCGGCGTTGCCGAGCACGACACCGTCCTCGCCGCGGGCCCGGCAGATGTCGATCGGGGACCGGGTCACGGCGTGGCCCATGTTGCCCTCCCAGCAACCGACCAGCGGCGCGACCAGGACCTCGCCTGGACCGGGTTCGGGGATGTCGATCGTGCCGCGGACCAGTTTGGCCGGGGCGGGGGTGGCGGCGGAAGCGGGGGCGGCGGTGGTGGATGACTGGTCGAGCTCGCCCGCGGGCAGGATCCATGCGTCGGCGGTGGGCATAGGGTGACTCCAGGGGTGGGTTGGATGTGCGTGGGTGCGGGATTCAGCGAAGGTTTGCGCGGCGGCGCGTCTCGCGGAATGTGTGATGACTGCGGAGAACACTCAGAACGGCTTCTGCGCTAGACGAGTTGTTCCGAAATTCTGGCGCCTGAGCCGAGTTGCCGGTAGGTACGCCGATCAGCCGTTTCGCCGCGCCAGAATTCGGAACAACTCGTCTAGCGGTGTCCGCAGCGCTCGTGGTTCTTTGGGTGGTTGTGGCGCCGACAACGAAACGCTGACGATGGTTGCCACGGTTGTGATGGCCTCGGCGGTTACGATGGACCGCCGGCCGATCAGCGCTTCCTCGTCGCTGACCGGCACGGCGACCCGGACGGATCGGCCCGGTCGGGGTGCCGGGTGGGCCGTCGGCACAGGACCCGCAGTCCGACCACCCGGTCGGGGCGATCCTGCGGCAGGGCGGATGGACGGGCACCATTCGTTCCCCTGTTCTCAGCCTCCGTTATTACTGAACGCACATATGACAATGCCAAGAGTGAGTTTCCCCTGCCGGGCGCGACGCGGGCCGTTAGCCTTGCCGGGTGACCAACTACATCCCTTTGGGCCTGGGCAGGCAGCGGCATCGAGCGATCCCGGAGTGGGGGAGTCGGCGGGGCGGGGATTCCTGAGGTTCTAGTAACAGGCCTGACGGGCCACGGCTTCCGGCGCAAGGCCCAGGGCATTGCCCTCCTCGATTCGTATCGGCTCAGCCCCATGCGGCATACTCAGAACCGTGAGTATCGAATTCCCCGAGGCGACTACGCCCGTGTCTTCGCGCGCCGAGGTGTTTCTCGGCTATTTCGACTGGTTCCGGTCGCGCCTGGTCGCCAAGCTCGAGGAGCTCGCGCCCGAGGAACTGCGGCGTAGCCGTCTGCGGTCCGGGTGGACGCCGCTGGAGTTGCTCAAGCACCTGACCTTCGTCGAGATGCGCTGGATCGAGTGGGGATTCGAGGGGCGCGAGGTCGCCGATCCGTGGGGCGACCAGCGCGATGATCGCTGGTACGTCGCGCCGGAAGAAACCCTGGAATCGCTGGTCGCGCAGCTGCGTGAGCGGGCGGCGTATACCCGGCGGGTGGTCGAGTCGACCGACCTCGATGCGGTCGGGGCTCCCGGTCCGCGCTGGGACGGGGCCGAGCCGGCGACGTTGGAGCGGATCCTGTTCCACCTGCTCCAGGAGTACGCCCGGCACCTCGGGCACCTGGACATCGTGGCTGAGATCGTCGACGGGGCGGTCGGGGAGTAGCGCGAGCAGCGAAGGCCGAATAGCGCAGCGAAAAGCTACTATTACAGCTGGCTGACAGCCGCCGCGGTGCCTTCGACGATGACCTCCAGGCACTCGCGGAACAGATCGTCGGGGGTGCGGCCGTCCTGGAAGTACTCGGTGATGCCCGCGATGATGCCGGGATGGGTCTCCCCGAAGGCGTCGAGGTCGAACTCGGTGACCGCGGCCTCGTCGGGGCGGGGGGCCTGTTCGGCCAGGACGTGCCCGACGGTGAAGTGTTCGACGGTCAGGACCATCAGGCGGGCGCGGCGTAGCGACAGGCCCCGTGCGGCCAGGGTGCTGATGGCCAGTTCGGTGATGGCGGCCATCTTCAGCGACAGGTGCGACGCGGAGACGATGCGGGCGCCGTCGGGGTGGTCGAGCAGGGCTCTGCGCAGGTGTTCGGCGATGCCGATCAGCCAGTCCTGCCAGCGGGTGTCCGGCGGGGGCGGGGTCAGGGCGGCATCGGGGAACTGCCGGTCCAGTATCTCTTCGGCGATCGCGGTGACCAGGGCGGCTTTGCTCGGGATGTGCCAGTAGAGGGTCGGCGCCTGGACGCCCAGCCGCTGGGCGAGCTTGCGCAGCGTGACCTCGTCCAAGCCGCTGTCGTCGAGCAGGGCGACGGCCTCGGTGACGACCTGCCGTTTGTCCAATGCCATGACCTGGTCCTTCCCAGACCAATCTATCAGGATCCGGCCGGGTTCCCGCACAGCGTTAGACAACGCGCTCTAACGGTGTTAGATTTGTCTCTAACGGCGTTAGAGAACCCGTGATCTGCGAGGGGGCGGCTATGAAGGCGGCGGTTGTGCACGAGGCCGGGGAGTGTTCCGCGGTACGAGGAGTTCCCCGGCCCGGTGGCCGGTGGCGGCCGAGGGTGGTTACGGGCCCATTCCGGCCGGGCTCGATCCGGCTGCGGCCGTCGTGCTGTCGACGGCGGTCACGGGCATGTCGGCCAAGACCGCCGCCGGACTCATACCCGGCGAAACCGTGCTGGTCCAGGGCGCGACAGGCGTGACCGGGCGACTCGCGGTGAAGGTGGCGCGGCTGCTGGGCGCCGGGCGGATCGTCGCGACCGGACGAAATGAGAGTGCCCTGCGCGAGGTGCTCGACATCGGCGCGGACGTGGTGATCAACACTGCCGTGTCGGACGAGGACCTGCCACAGGCGTGCCGGGAGGCGAAGGGGGACGGATACGACGTCGTCCTGGACTACCTGTGGTCCCGGCCGACCGGAATCCTGCTGCGCACACTCGTGCCCGGGTCGTTCAGCCCGGGGAAACCGACTCGGCTCGTCCAGATAGGCGAGGCGGCCGGGCCGTCGTTGACCGTGACCGCGGACAGTCTGCGCACCTCCGGGGTCGAGATCTACGGCGCCTCGAAGGGGCTGACCGCGGAGACGATGGGGGGGAGATATACGGGCAGGTCGTGGAGTGGGCACAGTCCGGCGAGCTGACATTCGAGATGGAGAAGGTGCCGCTGAGCGATATCGAGGACGCATGGCAGCGGGCGAACCTGCGGGGGCGGCGGCTGGTCGTCGTGCCGTAGGTACTTGGCGACGCCAGCTAGTGGAATCGGGCTACGAAACGGCGCTGCCAGGGAGTTTCCACAGCCCGGGCGGCATAGTGCTCCCTGACGTAGGCGACCGCTTCGTGGTTCGGCACGCCGTCGATGACGGCCAGGCAGGCCAGGGCGGTGCCGGTCCGTCCGATGCCGCCGCCGCAGGCCACCTCCACCCGCTCGGTCTCCATCCGCGCCCAGGTCTCGCGCAGTACGCGGCCGGCTTCGGCGCGGTCGGCGGGCAGGCGGAAATCCGGCCAGCGCAGCCACCGGACCGGCCACGGCATGGCGGAAGGCTCGCGGCCGAGCAGGTACAGCGCGAACTCCGGGTCGGCGCCCTTGGGCGGCGGGTGGCGCAGGCCCCGGCCGCGCACGAGTCGGCCTGACGGTAGTTGCAGGACTCCAGGTGCCGACGGGTACCAGGTGTCGGCGGTGTCTGTCATCGTGCGATCTTAGCCTTCGTCTACCGTAGAGGTGTCAGTGCAGCAGGCGCCCGTCTGTGCCGATGGCGTCAATCGACGTGATCTCGCAGGTCCGGGGCAGGAGCGCGGCGAACACGACCAGGTCGGTGTTCGGGATCGGAATGGGCGCCAGGTCGATGGACTCGCCCGACTCCAGGACCAGCCGGGCCCGGGTGACGTCCTGGTGCGCGCGGGCCAGGACGCGGTGCAGGCCGCGGTTGTCGGCGCCGACGTAGATGTTCAGCGGCCGGCCGGGGTACACGGTCGGCCCGCCCATGCCGCCGGTGTCGCGGTGGCCGTCCGGGTGCTCGGTCGCCAGCATGGTGTAGAAGTCCTGCGGAGTGCCGCCTGCCGTGACGGTCCACCGGTGGCCGGACGGGAGCGCGCCCTGCGCCACCGCGGATAGTTCGGGCATTGCCATTCGGATTCCCTCCACGAGTTCGGATCGGCACTGTGCAGGGTCGCGCGCGGCAGCCGGATCAGTCTCCTGAACCGGCTGCCGCGCGCGACCCGCGGTGTTCTGTTCGGTCCTGCCTACAGCGCGCGCCAGTCCAGCACGCCCGCGGCCAGGGAGTTGATCCGGGCCAGCAGCCCGAGCCGGGCCGCGCGCAGGGCCGGGTCCTCAGCCATCACCAGCACGTCGTCGAAGAACGTGTTGACCGGCGTGACCAGCGGTTGCGCCGCGGCGAAGAACTCCGCCAGGCCGATGCCGGTCCCCGCGGCGAGGCTCGCCTCGACCGTGCCGACCGCCTCGTGCAGTCGCAGCTCGGCCGGTTCGACCAGCGCGCCCGCGTCGTACTCGGCGGCCACGCCCTCCGGCACGATCCGCCGGGCCCGCTGCAATGCCGCGGCCAGGGCGGCGAACTGCTCCTGGCCGGTCAGCTGCTCCAACTGCGCGAGGGCCGCGTCCGCGCGGGCCGGGGCGTCGGCCAGCGGCAGCACCGCCTGGATCAGGTTGTGCTCGTGGCCGGCGTCCAGCAGCTGCTGCTCGTACCGGGCGATCACGAACTCCAGCGCGGCCTTCTGCGCGGCCGGCGAGACCGTCACGCCGTGCGCCTCGACCTGGCGGCCCGCGGCGGCCAGGCCCGCGCTGAGAGTGACCGCGGCCAGCTCGGCCGGGAAGGCCCGAAGGACCGCGACCGCGCCCAGGGCCGCGCGGCGCAGGCCGTACGGGTCGGAACTGCCGGTCGGCGTGACGCCGAGCGCGAACAGCCCGGCCAGCAGGTCGAACCGGTCGGCCAGGGACAACAGGGCCCCGGGCACGCTGCGCGGCAGCGCGCCGCCGGCCGTGCGCGGCTGGTCCATCTCGGCCAGCGCGGCGGCCACCTGCGGCTGCTCGCCGGCCCGCAGTGCGTACTCCTCGGCCATCACCCCGGCCAGGCTGGACAGCTCGATCACCATGTGCGAGGCCAGGTCGAACTTGGCCAGCGCGCCGGCCCGGCGCAGCACCGCGAGGTCCGCCTCGCCGACCGCGGCCGACCCGGCCAGGTCGGCCGAGACCGCGGCGATCCGGCCGGCCCGGTCGGCCATCGAGCCCAGGCGCTCCTCGAAGGTGAGCTTGGCCAGCCCGGCCTTGTGCTGCTCCGGGCTGATCTTCAGATCCGCGCGCCAGAAGTATGCGGCGTCCTCGTACCGGGCCCGCAGGACCGACTCGTAGCCCGCGCGGACCAGGTCGTGGTCGCACGAGCCGTTGGCGACGGCGACGAAGTGCGGCATCAGCTTGCCGTCGGCGTCGCGCACCGGCAGGTAGCGCTGGTGCTTGCGCATGACCGTGGTCAGGATCTGTCCGGGCAGCTCCAGGTAGTCCGCGGCGAACCCGCCGAGGATCACGGTCGGCTGCTCGACCAGGTTGGCGATCTCGTCGAGCAGGGCGGACTCGCCGTCCGGGTCGATCCGCCCGCCGACGCCCGCGGCGAACGCGGCCGCCTGCTCGACGATCAGCCGGCGGCGTTCGGCGCCGTCGAGCACGATCCCGTGCCCGGCCAGGAACTGCGCGTACCCGTCGGCGCTCGGCACGGCGACCTCGGCCTGCGCGGCGGTGCGGTGCACCCGGGTGGTGCGCCCGCCGGACAGCGAGGAGACCGCGACCGGCAGTTCGGCGTCGCCGAGCAGGGCCAGCAGCCAGCGCACCGGCCGGGCGTAGGACAGGCCCGCGTCGCGCCAACGCATGTTCTTCTCCGAGCGCAGCTCGGCCACCAGCTCGCCGAGCAGCCCGCTGAGCACGGCCGCGGCGCTGCGGCCGAGGTCGGTCTTCTGCGCGCCGACGTACTCGACCCCGTCCGCCTCGAACCGGATCAGTTCATCGATCTCGACCCCCTGGCCGCGGGCGAAGCCGAGCGCGGCCTTCGTCGGCTTCCCGGCGGCGTCGAACGCGGCCGAGACCCGCGGGCCGCGGGCGGTGCGCGGGGCGTCCGGCTCGGCCGGCTGCACCTCGGCGACGGTCAGCACGATCCGGCGCGGGGTGGCGTGCGCGGTGATCTCGCCGTGGACCAGCCGGGTGGCGCCGAGTTTGGCCGCCAGCGCGTCCCGGGTCGCGGCCGCGACCCGGGTGACCTCGGCGTGCGGCAGTTCCTCCACGCCGATCTCGAACAACAGGGTGGCCGGCCCGGTCAGCTCGGGCAGCGCCGCCGGGGCGACCGCGGGCGCCGCGGCCGGGGGCGCCACCACGCCGAGCGGGTGGTCCAGCTCCTGGCGCCGCTCGGTCCACAACTGGGCCACGTCCCGGGTCAGCGCCCGCATCTGGCCGAGCGCGGTGGCCCGCTCGGTGGTGCTGATCGCGCCGCGCGAGTCGAGCACGTTGAACGTGTGGCTGCACTTGAGCACGCCCACGTACGCGGGCACCGGCAGCCGGGCGTCGAGCATCCGGCGGCTCTCGGCCGCGTACTGGGTGAACAGGTCCCGGTGGGTGGGGATGTCGGCGTCGTCGAGGTAGTAGCGGCTCATCTCGTACTCGGACTGGCCGAACACCTCGCCGTAGGAGATGCCGGGCGCGTAGGCGATGTCCTTGAAGTGGCCGACGCCCTGTAGCGCCATCAGGATCCGCTCGATGCCGTAGGTGATCTCCACCGACACCGGGTCCAGGGACACTCCGCCGGCCTGCTGGAAGTAGGTGAACTGGGTGATCTCCAGCCCGTCTAGCCACACCTCCCAGCCCAGTCCCCAGGCGCCGAGCGCGGGCGAGGCCCAGTTGTCCTCGACGAAGCGGATGTCGTGCGCCGCCACGTCGACCCCGAGCGCGGCCAGGCTGCCGAGGTAGACCTCCTGCGGGTCGCCCGGGTCCGGCTTGAGGATCACCTGGAACTGGGTGTGGGTCTGCAGCCGGTTCGGGTTCTCGCCGTACCGGGCGTCGTCCGGCCGCACGCTCGGCTCGACGTAGCCGACCCGCCACGGCTCCGGCCCGAGCACCCGCAGCATGGTCGCCGGGTTGGCCGTACCGGCCCCGACCTCGGTGTTGAACGGCTGGACCACCATGCAGCCGCGCGACGTCCAGTACTCCTGGAGGGCGAGCAGCGCGCCCTGCATGGTCAGCGGGGTGCCGGGGGCGTCCGGGCCCGGGCCGCCGCCGGTGTCGCTGCTGCCGCTCGGATTCTGGTCGTTCGGGTCCGAACTCGTGGCCACTGTGGCGCCCTTTCACTTGTCAACGCGTCTCACCGCGTGTCACCGCGCTCTTGCGAGCTGCCTGCGCCGGCCGCGTCCCCACGTCGACGGCGTGGCGCTGCGGCCCGGCGGCCGTCGAGACCACATGGTACCGGCTCGCGGGGGCTATCGATTCGCCTGGCTTGTGCCGTTCGTGCCGTTCGGCGCACTCGCCCCGATCAGGGCCGCGAGGTCGGCCGGGAGGGGGTAGGGGCGTTCGGCCGGGAGGAGGGCGTGCGCTTCGGGGTAGCGGTGGTCGCGGATGAGGGCGTGGATTCGGTGGGTCAGGTCGGTCGCGTCGTCGATGCCGGTGATCCAGGTGTCGCAGTAGTCGTCGACCGCGGTGCCGGAGATGCCGATCTGGATCGCGCGGTGGCCCAGGGGACGGAAGTGGACGTCGCGTTCGGGGTCCCACTGGATGCGGACCGGCGATTTGGTGGCGTGGGCCGACCATTGCGCGTGGCTTGGGTGGACGGCCGGGTCGTAGTGGGACAGGGTCGCTTGTCGGAGCGCTGTTTCGAAGCCGTCGCGGCGTAGGCGGATGGCGAGTACGTGCTCTTGTTGGGGCTTGGTGGCCCAGCCGCAGCGGTACATCATCCAGAGGAAGGACGGTTTGATCCAGGTCATCCGGTTGCGGTTGTAGGAGGGGGCGAATCGGTTCAGGCGGATGGCTTCGAGGGCGATGCCGGGTTCGTAGGCTTGGTAGACGGTGATGGTTTCGGCGTCGTAGGTTGCGCGGATCTGCCGGTAGGGCGGATTTGGTTCGGGTTCTGGTTCGGGTTCTGGTTCTTGTGCGGGTACGGATCCGGGTACGTATTCCGTCGGTTGGTCTGACATGGGCGCCATCCTGGCACCGGCGGCGCGGTCAGGTCGACGGTTTATCGGGTTCGGCTTCTGCTTCGGGCTCGGATTCGCCTGCGGTTTCGGCAGGGCCGGTCCGGTCGGCGAGTCCGGCCAGGTACTCGTTCCAGACCTTCTTCGGCACGGTCATCCGCCAGGCGTCCACGACGAGTTCGTCCAGCTCGGCCGGGTCGATCTTGTCCATCCGCGCCCGCACCCAGTTGAACCGCAGATCGGACTCGACCGGCATCAGGAACTTCTCCGGGTCCGAGGCGACCAGTGCCTCCCGCTCCTCCTTCGGGTAGCCGAAACCCAGCACCGTCTCGTCCTGGGAGAGCGAGACGAAGACGATCTGCTTCACCCGGAACTTCACCCGGTCCCGCACCAACGCCTCGTAGGCGCGCGGCAGCGTCAGGGCGATGGTGCGGACATCCTGCGCCGTGACGGCCATAGTGTCAGCGCTCGTAGATTCCGTCGACCCGGCCGCGGGCCAGCACCCGGCCGGAGACCGCGGCGAGCACCGCGCGCGGCCGGGCCTTCGTCAGGTCCCCGGCGTCCGCGGTGGTCACCGGGGCCGACAGCGCGAACACCTGGAAGACGTACCGGTGCGGCCCGTGCCCCTTGATCGGCTCGGGCCCGTGGTACCCGCGGCCCATCCCGGACCGCAGGATCTGCACGCCCGCTGTCGGCGACGCGGAGTTCAACTCGCCGGCCGGGACCGCGGTCACCTCCGGATCGATCAGCGCGACGCAGTGCACGAACGGCTTCTTCGTCGGCGCGTCGACGTCCTCGATCACCAGCAGCAACTGCGCCGTCTCCGCCGGAGCACTGTTCCAGGCCAGCGCCGGCGAGATGTTCGCCCCGCCCGCCCGCTTCCCCGCGTGCGCCGTCGGCATGGTGCCCCCGGCCGGAAAGTCGTCGCTGCGCAACTCCAGGGTCTCCGGCCCGGCCAGCGCCGGCATGTTCCAGGCCAACGCGGCTTCGTCCGCGTGTTTGTTCTTCAGCAGCGTGCCCATGATCCCCATGCAGGCCATCCTCACTCATCGTGTCGGTCGTCTGAGAATGCCGCCTCACGGTAGCAGGATCAGCGATGAGGGGCGATTGCCCGGCCGGGGATTTCCGGGCTCCGTCATTCGTAGTCGTCGATGCCGGGAGGGGTGTCGAAGCTGCTGAATTGTGCGTCGGCGTTCGGGATGACGTCGCCGGAATCCGTCGGTTCGGTGTCGTCGAGTTCCGTCACGCCGAACTGGATGCGCACCTCCTGAGCGGCGTCATGCTGTTCCATCTTGGTGAACAGGTCGGCGACCCTTCGGGTGAAGTAGCCGTACGTGGTGGTGCCCGGTTTCAGCCCGAGCTCGTCGATGAGCCCGTTGACCCACTCGGTGACCGAGGCCCCCGGCTGAGGAAGCGATGAACCGAAGGTTTGACCGTCGAGACCGGTTTCAGACGACAACCCGGTGGTGAAGCCATCCGAATCGGAGGTATTCCGATCCGCCAGCATGACAGCCTGACCGACCAGGTGCCGGAACAGGTCAGGCACTTCGCGGTCGTTCGCGGCGGCGGTCAGCTGGGCGAGCGGACCGATCAGCTCGACCGTGCGTTCGATCGCGTCGTCCTTCTTCGCCAGCAGCCACACGACCGCACTTCCGGTGGTACGCAGAACGTCCTCGCTGAGATACGTACGCCTGCTGCGCTCGTATTCGCGCTCGTGTTCCCAGATCGCTTCGTCTTTGCGCAGATCCGCGATCTTGCGTTGCCGCTGGAGATCGTCATCGGAGAGCGTGAGCACGATATTGGTCGCCCAGGCTTCGACCTGTCCGGTGGGGTCGGGCTCGACGACCCCGAGAACCGTGCCGAGCCGGTGTTGGGCGAGGGCGGACTCGCCGGGCAGTTCGGCTGCCGTCGCCTGGCGGGCCCGGGCCAGGATCGTGTTGATCGCCAGGGCAGCCGGATTGGCATGGGCGTTGACGGGTCTGCGGGACTGGTTCCCCGAGGTCAGCAGCCGCCAGCGAACGGTCGCGGAGAACAGGAAGTCGTAGTCCGGCGCGCCGCTGGGCACCGGGATGTTCGCGACCGGGTATTCGCGGTGATCGGACTGGGCGGGCGGCAGCCCGAAGCCGGCGTCCAGCTCGGCGATGCCGACCGGTCCGCCCGTTCGGTTCTCGGCGCGGTCGGCTCGCAGGATCAGGATCACCGCGACCGGGACCAGCAGCGGCAACGGCCAGAAGTGCCAGTTGTGGTTCCAGGCGACGAGCGACGTGAGCGCAGCGGTGGCCGTCGTGACGAAGAGCATCGCGGTTTTGCTGAACGGGTTCATTGGGCCGCCTCCACGGTGGCGTTGTCGGGGGCCGGGAGACGAGTTCCCGGCGGTGGCGCGTTGTCGATCTTGCAGGACAGGCTGCGGACCACTCGGGCCCGGGAGGCGCGTTCGCCGTCGGTGTCCCGGGCCCAGGAGTACGCCTCGGCTTCCAGGTCGCTCGAGGCGGCGAAGCTTCCGGCGGACGCCTCGGCCAGGATGTCCAGCAGGACCAGACCGCCGGGCCCGGTGGCGGCGGCCTGGAGCCAGTCGCGGGTCCGCACACCCAGCAGGCCGGAGGAGCCGCCGTTCATCTCGGCCCGCCAGCCGGAGACCAGGTATCGGCGGATGGTGTTGTCGGCCACCAGCGGTTTCGAACGCGTGGTGCCGTCGACGAGCCGGTAGGGATCGGCCAGGTGCAGGAACAGTTTGCCGTCCCGCCTGACCAGGTCCTCCCGGCGCTCCGGATGGGCAATCCGGTGGAGCAGCCGGCGCAGTAGCCGATTGTCCTCGGCCACGAACTCGACCAGGACCCGGCAGGCGAGGTCGCCGACGTCACCGCGGCGCCTGGTGAGGTAGTGGAGGCGGACCAGCGCCTGTTCGGGGTAGGACTCGCAGAGACTGCCGACACAGACCTCGACGATCGCCGAGGCGAGGCCGTCGGAGATTCTCGGGCTGCGCGACCATTCGTAGGTCTGCCGGCGGAACAGGTGGCCATAGTGCTCGTCCTGGAGCCCCTGCTCCAGGACGAGCACCGCGTGGCGGGCCAGCGGGGCACCGCGACCGGTCTCGGACGTCTTCGTCAAGCGGCTGATCAGGAACCCGAGGTCGCCGATCCGGCCGATCCGCAGGCACTGCTCGGCGAAGCGGCGGACGAGTTCGTCGCGGTCCTCGGCGGTCAGCGCAGGTTCCCGGACCGCCCGGTCCAGCCAGAACCGCAGTTTCGGCCGCAGGTTGGGCAGGGTGTCCCAGAAATGGGCCCGGGCCGCGGCGTCGAAGGCCAGCCCGTCGAACCGGATCCGGCGCTGCGGATCGATCTCGGCGCCGATCTTCCGCAGTTCCTCGGCGAAGTCCCGGCGGTCCAGCAGGTGCCGCTCGTCGGCCGGATAGTCCACGACGGCCAGCAGCGAGGCCGCCGCGCCGAAGGCCGCATCGGCGGGAAGCCCGCAGAACATCGCCGCGGCCAGGATGAGGGCGCGCGGGCGCCCGGGTTTCAGCTTTCGGATGTGGTCGGCGACGGCTTTGGCCCCGCCCTCCAGAGCTGTGAAGGCGTTGTGCCGCCACGTGACGAATCCGCCGGTGGAGTCGTTCGACCGGGCGGCCTGCATCAGGTCCACCAGAGTGACCACCGTGTGGACGGGCGCCTTCCCCAGGAAGTCCGCCAGGCCCGGTTCGGGCGGTGCGTCGGTGAAGTCGAAGCCCTCGACCTTCAGGTACCGGGCGAGGACGTACGACGGGTCCGGCCGCTCGATTCGCACGGCCATCCAGAGGTGGCCGCTGAGTTCGTACCTGTCGTGCGCCACGACCACCAGGCGCGCGCCGCGTGCTTTGACGGCCGCGCAGTACGAGGTCAGCTCGCGGTCGACGATCTTGTGCACTTCCTCGTCCGCGTCGGACAGGTCCAGCAGCACACGGTCGCCGACGTCGAGTTCCGACACGTCCCATGGATTGTGACCGGAGAAGTCCGGGGTCGGGAAGGTCTCGTGGAAGTAGCCCCGGCCGTGCTCGGGCTCGTCCAGCAGTATCAGCGCAGTGGCCCGCCGTCCGCTCCCGGCCTCGCCCCGGAGCATGACGGCCGAGTCGCGGGCGAGCGCGATCTTCGCTTCCTGGAATCCGCCGGGTTTCAGGAAACGCTCTTTGAGCCATCGCAGACGTTCGTCCGACCAAGGTCCCGGGACTCTGGGCCGGAACCTGAGCAACGTCTCGGCCGTGAGCCCGGCCAAGAAGAACTGGTTTCCGCTTCCATGGTGCGATGGGGCCTGCGAGCCGTGGACCTGCGAGAAGTTGACTGTGGTCATGCCTCGTCGTCTCCGGTGTCCAACACCCGGCGAACGGGCCCTGCGGTGCCGTACTGATTGCCGCTTCCCGTGTGCACGGGCGCGTTGGAACCGTTGACGACGGTGCCGATCGATCCGCCCGCCATGTACCCGACTCCCGAATCCCGGACGGAGATACGGTCCCGCCCTTGGAAGATGTCGCGGCCGGCCGGAGAGTTCTGGATTCCGCTGTGGTTCACGTTGTTGATGCTTGGGCCGCCGGTCGCCGGTGCGGGCTCGCCGGGTCGCGCGGTCGCGGTCCGATCGACCAACGAGGGGACGACGGCACTGATCAGCTCGCTGAGATGACCCAGATCGCGCTCGGCGTTGCGGTGGTCGTAGGGGACGGACTGGCAGTCGCCGAGTGGGCGCAGTTCCTTCGGCAGCACAACGGGCTTGAGGCGCTCGGTCCGCTTGCCGACGAGGACGGGGATCACGCGTGCCCCGGCGCTGAAGGCCTCGATGATCTCCTGCCGGACCCAGTCCTCGGGATCGAACAGCGAGACGAGGCCTTCGTCGTTCACGGTGAGCCAGTCCGGGCCGATCAGGGCGAGCAGCACTGCGCAGGTGCGCGCGTTGCGCAGCAGTGCGGTCCGGAAGTTCTCGCCGCCCAGGATCGTCTTGCCGGCGTAGAAGACCCGGTCCGAGCCGAACCGGTGGGAAAGGTCGCGTTCGATCGCCGCCGCTGCGTGTTCCACGTCACCGGTGCGGTAGTTGATGAAGATGTCAGGCATGGTGCTACCCCCTGAGGTGGGTTCGGGTGTGGTCCTGTGTCAGAAGTGTGAGACGTGCAGTGATGCGGTGAGCCTCGGCGACAGCCGGCGCACCGAGGAGTTGTTCCGGAACCTCGTGAGGGCGCGGGAGAGTTGGTGCAGTTCGATCCCCACGGTCGCCGAGCTCACGCCGTCCACGGTGTCGAGCAGCTCGCCGGCCAGTTCACAGGCATGGTCGATCTCGCCTGCGCCCGCGTAGGCCAGGGCTCGTCGGATTCCGTAGCGGGACTGGGACCGCGAGGCGTCCGGGTCCATCGCGGCGATCTGCTGATCGAGCACCTCCGCGGCGGCCCGCGGGCGGCCGAGATCGTAGAGGCACCACCCGGTGATCATCTCGACCGGATCCGACAGGTGGGTCGGACCGAGCGCGTGGTCGGCCGAGGAGGACTCGGCCCGGGCCCGGAGCTGGAGGTCCCGGGCCTGGTCGAGACAGGCCATGCATGCGCCGTAGTCACCAGCGAGCGCGTGACCCTGGGCTTCGCGCCGGGCGGCTTGTGCTTGGATGTCGAAGGACGTCGTGCGCAGGCGGGCCTGCTGCGCGAGAGCGATCGTGCTCGCGGAGTCTGAGCGGTACATGGTGACCAGTGCCTGCCGAATGAGTCCGTAGGCGACGAGGCGCTTGTCGCCGGCGGTGGTCGCGAGATCCACTGCGCACTTGGTCCAGGCCAGGGCGTCCAGGTCGTGTCCGGCTTCCTGCGCCATCCAGCCGGTGTACTCGGCGTAGCGGGCGGTCAGGATGAGCAGGTCGTCGCGTTCACGAGGCGAAGCGCTGGACGTGTATCGCAGAAGTGTGTTGGCTTGCGCGACCAGCATCGGTAACACGACCTGCGCGCTGGTCACCTGGCCGAGTTTGCGCATATGTGTGAAGAGGTCGCCGAGAACCGCGAGCGGTGCGCCGCCTTGCGGGAAAGGCGGCTGCGGCGGGCTGCCCTGGCTGCTTCCGGGGGCATTGCCGCCGGCCAGGGCGGTGTCGAGGCCGAGTCCCAGGGCGAGTGCCGACCCGGCGACCGTTTTGATGGCTTCGCGCCGTTCGGTCAGGTGCTGGAGCCAGCCGGCCGCGTCCAGATCCGTGGTCGCGGGCGGCTTCGTGCTGGCGGCGTTGCCCGCGCGGGATTGTCGCGGCTGCTCTCGCACGAGGGCGGCCAGTTCGCCGTCCGCATCGAGCACGGCGTCGCAGCGCCGGGCCAGATAGGGCGAGGCGGTGCGGTGGCCGTTCTCGACCTTGCTGAGATACCCCTTGTCGTAGTTGACCTGGCGCGCGAAGTCGCCGAGCGACAGCCCGGCGTCCAGCCGGAGCCGCCGCAGCCGGGCCCCGAAGGCGACCGGTTCCGTCACGCCAACCTCCCTGGACGATGGTGCCGGGTTCGGCCTGCCCCGGCCGCGCCGGCCCGGGCGGGTCCGGGCGGAGCGGGCCGGAAGATGGCGGAAGAAGTACATAAGATCTCTCATTCTCTTAGCACGCGGACCGAAGTCCTGGCAATGCTGACGAGGAACGTTGACCGGTTCACCGAGTCTGGTGGAGGCCCACACCTCATGATGGATCTGAATCCGGGCCCTGTATCGCCAGAAAGAGGGGTTGCCCGTTGTCTGTGTATGGGAAGACGGGATTTGGGCCCGATACCTCACGTGTGTCAACGGGCACCGGCGTCGCGTGGGCGGTGGCGTTTCGGGGCTTTATCGGTGATGTCCGGAAGTTGTCAGTGGGTTCGGGTAGCTTGGGGGATGGTCCAAAGGCGGGCCTGCCTGGGGGTTCTTGGCGGGATGAGACAATGATCCGGGTGTGGGTGTTGGAACCTAGGGGGAGGGACGGCGGTGGAAACCGTTGACGGCGAGTTCGACGCGCTGATCGAGGCGGGCGGGGTCGCGCCGGTCGGTGCGGCTGTCGGGCATCGGCGGGACGTGTTGTCTGCTCGGGTTTATGCGCATCCGGCGTTGGATGATCGTCGGGTTGTCACTCTGGTGCCTGAGCCGTTGGCGGCGGCGGAAGATCTGGCGATGGAGTTTCTGGGGTTCGCGGGGGCGACTGCGCCGCGGCAGGCGGGCCAGGGCCGGAGTGTCGGTGGCGACGGCGACGGCATCGGCGGCGATCGCGGCGGCCGGGATGGCGGCGGCGCGACGGCGGTCGGGGTGGTGCGGCGGCGGGCGCTGGGGTTTCCGGCCTGGGCGTTGGTGCACGATCCGGCGAACGCGCGGCATGCGTTGGACGTGGTCAAGGAGATGGAGCGGTGCGCGCGGCTGGCCGGGGTCAAGCCGGGGCGGGCGCGGGCGGAGTTCGAGGCCTTGGCCGAGCGGCTGGCGGCGTCGGCGGCGCACTTCCTGCCGTCCTTCTTCGAGCAGGCCGCGCGTGCCTTCCTGGCCGCCGACAACGCGGCGGTCGCGAGCGCGCTGTTCACCAGGGCGCGCGAGGTCGAGCGGGCCTATGGCGTGGCCATCGACGAGGACGAACTGGCCGCCTCCTTCCTGGAGTTCGCGCTGGCCGGGGCGGTGAGCGCGAAGGCGATGTCGGACTACGGCAAGCAGTTGGCGGGGCGGTGCGCGCCGGATGAGGCTTACCGGCGGTTCCGGCAGATGTGTGTCGAGCGGGTGGCCGCCGGGCTGCCGCCCTATGCTGCGATGCCGAGTGACCTGCGGAAACTCGCCCGCGCGGCCAAGCTGGACGACGCGGCGGAAGACGCTGCGGTCGCGCGGGACCTGCTTGCGCTGACCGCCGTCTCGCGGGCGGCGCTCGGGTTCTGGAACCTGTACCGGCCCGCGCTGGTGCGGGCGGGGAAGCACGATGTGCGGGTACTGGAGCTGCTGGTGAGGCTCATGCCCGATTTTCCCGGCTCGGAGAACCCGGTCGCCGACGATGCGTGGCTTGAGCTGCTCGAACAGTCCGGCGCGCTGGAGCTGCTGGCCGGTGGCGGTGGCGGTGGCGGTGTCGGGGCCAGCGTCGGGGCGCCTCGGCCGGGTGTGGCGGTCGACTGGCTGAACCGGTTCGTCCGGCACGCGGCCCGGCCGTCGCACTGGCGTTGGCGCTCCGAGCAGGCCGAGCGGCCGCGTCGCAGCAGGCTGCCCGGCAGGCTGGTCGAGCGGTTGGCGCCGCGGCTGGCGGCCGAACAGGCGACGGGCGCCGGAAAGCTGGTGCTGTGCGCCTGGCCGGACGCGGACATCGACCTGATCGACCAGTGCCTCGCCGCGGGCCTACGGGTAGCCGCGCCGACCAGGCAGTTCTCCCTCAACCTGAGCGCCTGGCTGGCCTCGGGCTCCCCCCGCGACCTGGCCGCGTTCGCCGCCGATCGGTCCCTGCGGCCGACGCTGCGCAAGGCCGTCATCGCGCTGGCCTCCGGCAAGCTCGACCGAGCCCGCGGCCAGCGGTCGCTGGACGAGGTCGCCGAGCAGGTGGTGGCCTGCGCAGGACTGCGCAGCGTGGTGCATGACTACCTGGCCGAGCAGGCCGAGGCGGCGGTCGCCGGAGGGCTCGCGGACCTGGAGGTCCACGCGTCGTTCTGGCGGCGGCTGAGCAACCCGGCGCTCTACCTGGCGAACCTCCACGCAGTGCGCCGCGTCGCCGAGTTGGACGTGGCCGCAGTGCTCGGGCAGGCGATCCGGGCCGGGATCTTCGACGAGTACGGGTGGCAAGCGCTGGACGAGGCGTGCACAGCTCTGGCCGGAGTCGAGCCCGGGGCCGATGCGCACCTGATGAACCTGGTCCGGCCGAGCGCGGCGAGCGCGGATACGGCATCAGGCGGCAGGCCTTTTTACGGCACGTACCACCGGGTCTGGAGGGCGATCCCGCAGTGGCCGTACCTCATCTTGTCCCACGCTGACGCGGTGTCCGTGGTCGGCGCGGCAGAGAACGTCCTGACCTGTGACGACGCGGCGCCGCGGAGCAATCCGGCGACCCAGTCCGGACGCAACCGGGCCAGCGTCCAACCGAACCGGATCCTGCGTTTCGTCGACGGCAAGCTGCTGGTGGCCTGGCACGCCGGGAACACGCAGCTCGCCTACTGGCACTCGGACCCGAACACCCTGATCAGCTGGTCCGCAAACATCGAAGCGCGGGCGACGCCCAGTTCGCTCGCCCTGCCGGACGGCGGCCGCACCTTCGGCGGGAAACCCCTGACCTACCCGGTCCCGGACTGGAGCGAATCGGCGCCGGTCATCAGCGACGGAACGTCGTACTGGACCCTGCAACAGGTGACACCGGAACTGAAGAACCACGCGAACCACCGCCATCTGCCAGCGCAGCCGCGTCCCAGCGGCGCCGTGCCGACCTGGCTCGGACTCGACCCGGTCACCGGCGAACGCTTCAGCGCGAAGCCGCCGTCGTTCTTCGAGGGCGGCGTAAACGAGGGCGAGGTGGTGGCCGAGGCGAGCTGGCTGCGTCCGGCCGTGCCGGGCGCGCACTCCAGCCCGCTCGGCTGCGCGCCAGACGGCCTGCTCGGCTCGCGCACCCGGCGGGCGGCGGACGGGGCCGAGACGTGCACCGGGACGGACGGGCGCCGGATCGTGCTCGACCGGGTCCCGGCGAACTATCACGTCGTCGGCGCGCTGGACGTGCCGGGCGCGGGCGCCGCGAACCGGCTCGCGATCCTCGAAAACGAGCGGCAGATCGGCTGGTATCTGGCCGACGGGACCCGGCGGGTCGCGGCCATCCAGCCGGGCGCGCAGGCGGCGGGCTACTCCCGTGGCACGTGGTGCATGCCGCCGGTCGAGTTCTGGCATTTCCTGACGGTCCGCGACGAAGCCGGTTCGGTGGCCCTGCGGCGGCTGACCGACGAGACCGCGCGCACGCTGCTCGACCGCGCCCTGAACTCAGACCTGGACTACGAGGCCGCCCTGGTCCTCGTGCGCGAACTGGTGCCGCAGATCACGGACGCGCGGGTCGCCGCGGGCGTCACCGGGTACCTCGGCGTCGCCGCAGCCTGCGTACTTCAACTGTCCGACCTGAAGGAACGTCTGGACACCGTCAGCTCGGCCGCGACCGAAATCGAGACCGAACCCGATACCGAACCCGAGACCGGGCCGGAAGAACCGTCCGTCCCGACAGCGCCCGCCCTGATCACGATGGACGACAACCTGGGCCGCACCTTCAGCCGGGCCCGGCGCGGGCTGTGCGGCGGAAAGCAGTACCGCGGCCTGTCCCTCCCGGATGCCGTGGCCGGCCTCCAGGACCTCGACCGGATCCTGACCGGCCCGGACGCCGCAGGCTCACCGGACAAACCGGTCCGGCCCAGCGCCCGGCTCTACCAGGACCTGCCCGAAACCCTCTGGAGCGAACTGGTCGCCGCGCTCCTGACCGCCCCGGCGCTCGCCTACCGGGCCGTGTCGCCCGCCCTCGGCCAGGCCGAGCGGGCCGCGCTGGCCGCGTTCCTGGCCGCGCTGGCCGACAGCGCGCTCGGGGCGCCGGCGGCCGGGCTCCGGTTCGTCACGCTCGTGCGCGCAGACGCCGGGGCGCCGGCCGCACCGACCTGGACCGTCACGGACACCCCGCACGGGCGCGCCGTGGTCGTCGGCCGGGAGGCGCACCGCTCGCTCAAGCAGACCGCCTACCGCTACAAGGCGCTCGACTACAGCCGCGACGGGCAGTTCGGCGAGATACCCGGCTGGAAGGTCCTGGGCGAACGGGCCGCGGACCCGTGGCCCAACCCCGGCGGGCTGGCCGAGTACCGCCGCGCGGCCGAGGGCCGGGACCCGGCCCCGCTGCCGGCCGGGGCGGCCGAGGCCCTGTCCGCACGGACCGGACTGAGCCGGGGCGAGGCGGCGGTGCTGCTGGCCGCGCTGCCGGCCCAGACCGCCGGGCTCGGCGACGGGGCCCCGGCCGGGCTGCCCGCGCTGCTCGGGCTCAAACCGGCCGAGCTCAAACTGGCCGGCGCCACCTTCGACGAACTCGGCGACCGCACCTGCGCCCGGCTGGTCGGCGCCCTGCTGCCCGCGCGGATCGACCAGCTCTGGGCGGACGAGGGCCCGGACGTGGACGCCGCCGCGGCAACCTGGATAGCGCTCAAGGGCCGGCAGGAACCACTCCCGGAATGGCTGCTCGCGGCCGCCGCCAAGGCGACCACGAGCAACGCCGCGACGACCCGGGAGACCATGATCCGGACCATCCGGGGACTGCTGAACCCGGACTCCGCGGCCTGGCTCGGCGCCGCGCAGTTCCAGGCCCCGGACATCGCCTGGTCGGCGCGGGCGTTGCTGTGGCTGTGCTACGCCCTGCCGGTCAACGACCCGCTGCGCGAACGGCTGCCGCGCGCCCTGGCCGTGGTCCGGGAACGGCTGGCCGACCCGCAGTTGCAGACCGAGGCCCGGTGGGCCCGCACCGAACCCGGCGAACTGGCCGCCCTGCTCGGCGTGGAAGCGGCCGAGTCGGGCGAGGCCTGGCGGATCGGGCCGTTCTCGGCCACGGTCAACCTGGAGTGGTGCTCGCTGCGCCTGCACCCGGCCGCCCTGTCCGGACCGGACGACCCGGCCCTGGCGTACCTGGCCGGGATCAGCCCCGGCGGGGACGACCCGGAGGCGCTGCGGTTCCTGCTCGGCGAGGAGCTGCCCGCCCTGCTCGCGGCCGGTCAGGTGGACGTGAGCGGCGACCCGTACCCGGCCCAGGACCCGATCCGCTCGGTGCCGCAACTGGTCGCCGAGGTCGCCGACACGCTCACGATCAGCCCGGATGCGGCGGCGGTCTACCTGATGCTGCTCGCCCTGCCGGACCCGACCGACCGCAACCAGGTTGTGTGGACCGGCTGGAAGCCCGCCCGCTGGAAGGCGGCCCAGTCCGAGCTGGCCGCCACCGACCTGGTCGTGGCCGGGCGGCGCAAGCGCGCGGGCCGGGAGCTGTTCCTGCCGGGCGTGTGGAACGAGCTCGCCGCGCCGCACCTGCCGGTCGAGACCTGGAAGAGCGGCGTGCTCGGCGTGCGGGCGGACGGGACCGTGTCGCTCGGGTTCGCCGTGCCGCGGATACCGGTCGCCGAGCTCTACGACCAGGCCTGGCGCCGGGTCCAGGCGGGCGACGGGCCGCGGCTGCTGGGACTGGCGGCCACCCGGGGCCGATGATTGGGCGCGACACGATCGCGATGCGTGCAGCTTCGGCCGGAGGACGGTTTTCGGACTCTCGGCCGAAGCTGCTTCGGGTTCACCTCCCGCGGCAGGGCCTCAGTTTTTGGCCAGGGCGTTGCCGAACAGGTGCAGCAGGCGGTCCCAGTGGTGCTTTAGCGCGGCGGGGTTGAAGGCGTCGGTGTCGGACATGGTGAAGCCGTGGATGGTGCCGGGGTAGATCTCGGAGGTGTAGGCGACGCCTGCGGCGTCCAACGCCCGATTGAGTTCACTGACAGTCCGCGCGCTCATGTCGCTCTCGGCGTGGCCGAGGTGGACTTCGGCGGTGAGCTCGGGGATGAGGCGGTGCGGGCTGTCGGGCGCGTCGGTGATCAGCTTGCCGGGATGGAACCCGGCGACGGCGGCCACCTGGTCAGGGTGGGCTGCCGCGGTACGTAGCGCCAGAACGGCGCCCATGCAGTACCCGACCACGCCGACCGGCCCGGCGCTGACCTCAGACTGAGTGGTGAGGAACTCGAGGTAGTCGACGGCGTCGCGCCGGGCGCGTTCGACGGTGTGCGCTGCGACCAGAGGCATCAACTGGGCGACGACCCCGGGCCGGGCGTCTTCTCCGATGTGCGCGGGAAGGTCGATCAGCGGTGCCGGGCCGTGCCGGTAGAAGAGGTTGGGGACGAGCACGTAGTACCCGTGCGCGGCCAGTTCGCGGGCCATCTCCTCCAGTACGGGCCGCAAGCCGAAGATGTCCATGTACAGCAACACCCCGGGGTGCCGCTCGCCATCGTCGGGGAAGGCGGCGAACGCGTCGGCCTGGCCGTCCGCGGTGGGAATCTGCAACAGCTTGGTGGGCATGAATCCTCCTAATGTGGTTGACATATCGACCCTGTGATCAGCACGAAGGAGGCGGAGCCCGCGCAGTGGCGACGGTTCCTGGATCGAACAGCGGACCAGCACCGGCCCGCCCGACGCTCAGAAGAGCACCGGGTCACCGATCCGTGTGTGGCGCAAGGCCGTCCCGGTTGTCATGGCTCGACAATACAGCCACCGGGCGAAGCCGATGCGGATGGCGCGCAGTGAGTGCTACGCCCACGCCGCCGGAAACACGAGTTCGTCGTCGCCGAGCGGAGCGAAGAAGCGCTCTACATCCTCCGCACCGACATGCTCCAGCGCCGACGGGGACCAGCGCGGGCGGCGGTCCTTGTCGATGATCTGGGCGCGGATGCCCTCGATCAGGTCCGGCGAGGAGTGCCCGGCGCACGAGATGCGGAACTCCTGCCGGAGGACCTCGTCGAGCGTGCCGAGCTCGCGGGCCTGGCGGACGGCGCGCAGGGTGACCTTCACCGTGGTCGGCGAGTTGCCGCGGATCCGGTCCGCGGCCTCCTTCGCGGCGGGCGCGTCGACCGCGGCGAGGCGTTCGAGGATCTGTTCCACGGTGTCCGCGCGGTAACAGGCGTCGATCCACTCGCGCTGACCGGCGAGTTCACCCTCGGGCGCCGGGACTGCGTGCCGGGCGACGATCTCGGCGACGTCGGGTGCGGTCGCCGCGTCGGCCGCGACCAGGTCGGCGACCAGCCGTTCGAGCTGCTCCGACGGCACGAAGCAGTCGGCCAGGCCGCACAGCAGCGCGTCGGCGGCCCCGAACGTGTCGCCGGTCACCGCCAGGTGGGTGCCGAGCTCGCCCGGCGCCCGCGAGAGCAGGTACGTGCCGCCGACGTCGGGCACCAGGCCGATGCAGACCTCCGGCAGCGCCACCTTCGACCGCTCGGTGACGATCCGCACGCTGCCGTGCGCCGAGACCCCGACCCCGCCGCCCATCGTGATCCCGTCCATCAGCGCGATGTACGGCTTCGGGTAGGTGGCGATCCGGCTGTTGAGCAGGTACTCCTCGCGCCAGAAGGTCAGCGCGTCGGTGCGCCCGGACCGGGCGTCCTCGTAGACCGCCCGGATGTCGCCGCCCGCGCACAGCCCGCGCTCGCCGTTGCCGGTGATCAGGACCGCGTCCACGGCGTCGTCCTGCGCCCAGTCGGCCAGCGCCCTGTCGATCCCCTGCACCATCTCGTAGGTCAGGGAGTTGATCTGCCGGGGCCGGTTCAGCACGAGGCGGCCGATCCGCCCCTCGCGCCGCACGATCAGGGTCTCGTCGTTCTCGGCTGGGCTCATCGGGCGGTTCCGTTCGACGCGGCGGCTGGAGCTTGCTCGCTCCATGATCTCACTGCGATCCATCGGACCGGCCGTCGCCCTGCCGGGCAGGGTTGGTCGGCCACAGGTACGGCCGGCTGCGGCTACAGCCAGCCGTTGCTGCGAGCCGCGCTGATCGCCTCGGTCCGGTTGCGGCCGGCAGTCTTGCCGATCGCCGAGGACAGGTAGTTGCGCACGGTGTTCTCGGACAGGTGCAGCCGCCCGGCGATCTCGGCCACCGTGGCCCCGTCCACGGCCGCGTTCAGCACGTCCACCTCGCGCGAGGTCAGCGGGTTCGGTCCGGCGCTGAGCGCGGCCGCGGCCAGGGCCGGGTCGATGATCCGCTCCCCGGCCATCACCCGGCGCACCGCGTGCGCGAGCTCCTGCACCGGGCTGTCCTTGACCAGGAACGCCACCGCCCCGGCCTCCATCGCCCGGCGCAGGTAGCCGGGCCGGCCGAACGTGGTCAGTATCACCACCTTGCAGGACGGCAGCCGGACGCGCAGCTCGGCCGCCGCGTCCAGGCCGCTGCGGCCGGGCAGCTCGATGTCCAGCAGCGCGACGTCCGGGACCAGGTCCACCGCGGTGGGGACGATCGAGTCCCCGTCGGCGACCTGGCCGACCACCTCGATGTCCTCCTCCATGCCGAGCAGCAGGGCCAGCGCGCCGCGCATCATGCCCTGGTCCTCGGCCAGCAGTGTCCGGATCAACGCCGTGCTCCTTCGCTCGCGGTCGGGCCCGCCCGCCGTTCGGCGGCCCCGACCGGACTGTACTGCCCGGTAGCCTCCGCCCGCCAACGGCGCCGCGACCCGCCGGGCGCACTCACCGCACCGGCTCCGCGCTCCCGGCGCTCACCCGGCCCGGCTCCGCCGGTTCGCCCGGAAGGGTGGCCAGCAAGACGAAGCCCTTGGCCGACGGTACCTGGGCCAGCGTGCCGCCGGCGGTGGCCAGGCGTTCGGCCAGGCCCTTGAGCCCGTTGCCCGGGCAGGTCTCGGCGCGGAGGAACTCGGGCGTCGACCCGGCGTCGGCAGCGGAGTCGGACCCGGTCCCGTCGTCCCGGATCCGCAGCTGCACCGGGTCCTGCTCGCGCAACAGCTCGATCACGCACTCGCGACCGCCGCTGTGCCGGATCACGTTGGTCACCCCCTCCCGGACCACCCACCCGAGCAGGGCCTCGGTCTGCGCGGACAGCGGCGGCCCGGACTCGCGCACCACCGGCCTGATCCCGGCCGAGCGCAGCGCGGTGCACGCCTGGTCCAGCTCCTCGGCCAGGCTCACCTGCCGGTACCCGGTCACCGCCTCGCGGATCTCGGTCAGCGCCTGGCGGCTGACCGCCTCGATGTCGGCGGCCTGCTCCAGCGCCAGCTTCAGGTCGATGGGAGCCAGCCGCCGGGTGGCCTCCGCCTTGACCGCGATCACCGACATGCTGTGGCCGAGCAGGTCGTGCAGGTCGCGGGAGAACCGCAACCGCTCCGTCGCGACGGCGCTGCGGGCCAGTTCCTCCCGGGTCTCCTTCAGCTGCAACACGGTCGACATCAACTCCAGGAAGGCGTTGGTGACCAGGATGGACAGGAACGCATTGAACGCCGTGCTCCACCCTTCGTCCTTGTGGCTCGCGCTGCACGCCGCGAACGAGATCACCGGGAGCAGGATGATCGCGCACCGGCTCAACCGGCCGGTGAACACCGCGCCGCAGACCACGCCCGCCAACGCGTACAACGCACCCCAGGAGTGATAACTGCTGGCCAGCGCGGTGGCCAGGACCACGCTCGTCCCGGCCAGCACGCTCGGCGCGGCCTCGGCCAGCCGACCGGGCCGTTTGTCCTCGCCGAAGGCCAGCACGATCGCGAAGCAGTAGCACGCCACGAACGCCGCGAGCCCGGCCGCGCCCCACGCCGGGTGCGCAAGCCGCCACTTCAGCACGTCGGTGAACGGCCCGATCGCGATGAACAGCCACAAGAACAGCGCGTATGAGCTCACGTCCTCCAATTTCTCGATCTCATCGACGGAGATCCGCCTGCGAATAGGCCGCCGTGCCGCCATGTGTTCCCGCCCCGTTTCTCCCCGAACCTCGACCGGTCCTCAGCGTGGGCCGGCCTGCGCGTGTAACCCTCGTGCCTATCCCTTGATGCTTGTGGCTGACGAGAGTCCCACAGGTATATCGGACGATAGTTTAGGAGCCGACGTGTTGAACTGTGCAGGTCTGTAAAGTCAAAACTTCGTAGGACCTCCGTCCCGGGGCCGGGCCCCGGGACACCTCCTTGTCCGGAGCCGCAGCCTCCTTGCGGAGCGCGGCCAGGTCAGCCGCGCGGCGGTCCGGCCGCGATCCGCTCCCGGGCCTGCGCCACCCGCTCGGCCTGGGTCTCCAGCGAACCCCAGCGGGTTTCCAGCCACCAGGTGCAGCCCGCCTCGGCCCACGGCCGCACGTGCGCGGCCGCCGACACCAGGTCCCCGGCCGGGGTCTCGCCCTCGGACACCACGTCGACGTCCGGCCGCGCGCCGTTCTCGGCCAGCCAGGCCCGCAGCTCGCGGACGTCCTGCGGCGCGCCGGCCCGTCCGTCGGCGAGGTAGTACTCCGGCACGACTCCGGCGCACCGGGCCGCCCGGCGCATCGACTTCGGCTTCGGCCACGCGCCGACCACCCAGATCGGGATGTCCGCCTGCACCGGCCGCACGGCGCTGACCAGGTCGTCGCGGTCGCACACGTAGTCGTAGTGCGTGCCGTGGTGCTCCCGGCCGCCCGCCCACAGCAGGCGGATCAGGTCGATGCCCTCGTCCAGCATCTCGGCCCGCTCCCGGGTCGCGGTGACTTCCCGGGTCTGCGGCAGCTCGGTGCCGATCGCCCCCAGCCCGACGGTCAGGATCGCGCGGCCGCCGGACAACTGGTCGAGCGTGGCGACCTGGCTGGCCACCTTCCACGGCCGCCGCCACGGCAGGGGAGTGAGCAGCGTGCCCAGCCGCACCCGGTTCGTGCGCACGGCCATCGCCGAGAGCAGGCCCCACGCGTCCACGCCGTACGCCGCCTCCCACACGAACACCCCGTCCCACCCGGACTCCTCGGCCAGGACTGCCGATTCCAGCTGCTCGGTGGCCGTGCCGCCCGGAAGGATAATGCCGTATTTCATCATGTTTGTCTGCTGCGTCGTCATCCCACCTTCCTAGCGCACAGGTCCGACAGGGCCGCTGTTCAACTGCGGCACGAACCGCCCGAATGCCTCGATCAGCAGTCGTACGAAACCACGCCGACCGGCCGCCGCCGAGCGCCGCGGGCCCGATAGAGTTCGGGTATGCGTCTACTGCCAGGCCTCACCGGGCCGCTCGCCGACCGCCCCGACGCCGTCCAGGTCGCCGGACGGACGACCTCGGCCGAAGCCCTGCTCGGCGCGGCCGCCGCCGTGGCCGGGCGGATCGCCGGGGCACCGGCCGTCGCCGTGCACGCCACGGCCGGCCTGGAAACCGTCGCGGCGATCGTCGGCGGACTGCTCGCCGGCGTGCCGATCGTGCCGGTCGCCCCGGACAGCGGCAGCGGCGAGGTCGCGCACGTGCTGGCCGACTCCGGCGCGGCCCTGCTGCTGGCCGCGGCCTCCGCCGGAGACGTGTGGCCGGACCGCGGCGTGCCGCTGGTGCCCGTGGACGCCGAGGAACGCGCCGAGTACCGCGCGGCGCCGGACCCGGCCGGAATCGACGGGACCGCGCTGATCCTCTACACCTCGGGCACGACCGGACGGCCCAAGGGCGTGCCGGTCACCCACGGCGCCATCGCGGCCGACCTGGACGCGCTCGCCGCCGCCTGGGACTGGACCACCGAGGACACCCTCGTGCACGGACTGCCGCTCTTCCACGTCCACGGCCTGGTCCTGGGCCTGCTTGGCGCGCTGCGGACCGGCTCGCGGCTGGTGCACACCGGGCGCCCGACCCCCGACGCCTACGCGGCCGCGGGCGGCAGCCTGTACTTCGGCGTGCCCACGGTCTGGTCCCGGATCGCCGCCGACCCGGCCGCGGCCAAGGCCCTGTCCGGCGCCCGGCTGCTGGTCTCCGGCTCGGCCGCGCTGCCCGGGCCGGTGTTCGCCCGGCTGCTGGAGCTGACCGGGCTGCGCCCGGCTGAACGCTACGGCATGACCGAGACCCTGATCACCGTCGCCGCCCGCGCGGCCGACCCGAACCGGCGGGCCGGATCCGTCGGCCACCCGGTCGACGGGGTGCAGACCCGCCTGGTCGGCCCCGAGGGCGAGGCCACGGCGCACGACGGGGCGACCGTCGGCGAACTCCAGGTGCGCGGGGCCACGGTGTTCCGCGGCTACCTCGGCCGGCCCGAGGCGACCGCGGCCTCGTTCACCGAGGACGGCTGGTTCCGCACCGGCGACATGGCGATCGTGGACCAGGACGGCGCGCACCGGATCGTCGGGCGGGCCGCCACCGACCTGATCAAGTCCGGCGGCTACCGGATCGGTGCCGGAGAGATCGAGGACGCGCTGCTCGGCCGGCCCGGGGTGACCGAGGCCGCGGTGATCGGCGTGCCGGACGCAGACCTCGGCGAACGGATCGTCGCGTACGTGGTCGCGGAAGGCGTCACCGAACGCGAACTCATCGACGCGGTCGCCCAGGACCTGTCCGTGCACAAGCGCCCGCGCGAAGTCGTGTTCGTCGACGCTCTGCCGCGCAACGCGATGGGGAAGGTACGCAAGGACAAATTGCGCTGAGCCGACGCGCGCGGGACGCAGCGCAGGTCACACCGCGCGGACCGACACATAGGCCAGACGGCTGATGGAGCGGTCCGCCACGCGACCGTCGGTGGATGTGGTGAACGGGCGCATGGTTCGGCCTCGGCGGCGGGGCTAATTTCACGGCACCTGGACGTGAACGACGGCTATGGCAGGTCCCTGATCGACGGCTGACGCTCGATTCACGAGGTCAGGCGAACAGCGCCGAGGCGAAGTAGTCGGTCGCGCTCTGCACGCCCGGCAGGACGTAGAAGTAGCCGCCGCCGGTCGGCTCGATGTAGTCCACCAGCGGCTCCCCGGCCAGGCGCTCCTGGACCGCCTGGAACTGCCGGGTGACGTCCTGCTGGTAGCAGCAGAAAATGAGACCCACGTTGAGGTTCCCATTCAGGTCCAGTCCGCGGTCGTAGTTGTACCCGCGGCGCAGGATCTGCTGGTTCGCGGTGGCCGCGGTGCGCGGGTTGGCCAGGCGGATGTGCGCGTCCACCGGGATGACCAGGCCCATCGGGTCGGCGGAGTAGTCCGGGAGGTCGCCTTCGGCGTTGCCGTCCAGCGGCGCGCCGGAGTCGCGGCGACGGCCGATCATCGTCTCCTGCTCCTGCAAGGAGACCCGGTCCCAGAACTCGACCAGCATCCTGATGATCCGGATGACCTGGTACGTGCCGCCGGCCGCCCACGCGGGCTCCTTGCCGCCGCTTGCCTTGCCCCCGGCCCAGATCAGCGAATCAGTGGTCGTCGAGTCGGACGTGTCCGGGTTCGCGATGCCGTCCTTGAAACCGAGCTGGTTGCGCGGGGTGCCGCTCGGGCGCGGCTCGGCGTGGAATCCGTCGACCTTCCACAAAGCCTGCATGCCGGCCCGGGTGTGCTTGGCGATGTCGCGCAGCGCGTGCATGACCGTGTCGCGCGAGTCGGCGCAGATCTGCAGGCTGATGTCCCCGTGCAGCTCGGTCGAGCCGATCATGTTGTCGTCGGGGAAGATCGGCATCTGGGTCAGGTGCGCCGGGATGTGCGGGGCCAGGCCGTAGCGCCCGTCGAACAGGGACGCCCCGACGCCGACCGTGATGGTCAGGCCGTCACTGGGGATCACCGGGCCGAGCGTGTCGCTGTCGGTCGGCGGGGACGCGATCGAGGTCGCGGGCGCCGGGCCGCCGGACGTCAGGAAACGGATACGGTCGGTCAGGGTCTGGAAGAGCGACTGCAGTCCGGCCCGGTCGGTCGCGGTGCAGGTGAAGGAGACGAAGCTCGCCTGCGCCTGCGTCGGCGTCAGGACGCCGGCCTGGTGCACGCCGTGGAACGCGATCTGCCGGCCGGACGGACCCGGGGTGGTCGCGGCCATGGCCACGGCGGTCGCGCCGGCGCCCAGGGCGGCCGTCCCGGCCACGCCCACGGCCGCGCCGCGCAGGAACGAGCGGCGGCCCAGGCCGGCGGCGTGCGGGCAGGTTCCGGCGTTGTCGGCCGCCGCGGGGGTCTTGTCGTTCATGCCGAATCCCTCGGGGCGAGCAGGTCGGGGACGTTGGAGAGCTGTTCGAGCAGGGCGCCCAGGTCGGCGTCGAGGCGTTGGCGCTGGGCGGTGGTCAGGGAGTCCAGCGGCTTCCACGTGGTCGCGCCGCCGGTCTGCGTGCGCTGGGCGAGCAGATCCTGTTGCAGGGTCGCGAGTTCCTGGTCGGCGGCGGTCAGCAGCGCGGGGTAGCGCGGCTTGATCAGGGGGCTGAGGACGCTCAGCACCTCCGCGGTGCCCTGGGCGTTGGCGTAGGCGGTGGCCAGGGTGGTGCCGCTGCCGTAGTCGGCGATGCCGGTGAGCTGGAACTGCAATGAGTTCTCGAGGATCTCGTGCGCGCGCAGCGGCAGGTCGCCGGGGTCGACCTCCTCGCTGGGGAAGTCCTGGATCAGCGAGTCGACCGCGGTCACCAGGCCCTGGGTCTGCGGGCGCAGCTGGGCCGGGGTGTCGTTGTGCCAGAGGCCGTATTCGATCGCGAAGAAGCCGGTCCAGTCGGTGGATTTCACGCCGTCCGGCTCGCCCTGGGCCATGCCGTTGAGTTCGTCGTCGAAGTCGCCGAACGAGGTGTACGCCACGCCGAGCCGTTCGTAGTCCAGGTGCGCGGTGAGCCAGTCGGTCTTGGCCGCGGCCAGGTTCCCGGCCGCCACGTCGGCGTCCAGGGTGGCGCAGTCCTTTCTCAGCGTGGGCAACGCGGCCTGCACGTACGCCCGATAGGCCTGCATCGGGCCCTGCATGTCCAGGTCGGGCAGCGCCGGGTAGCCGGTGACCGCGCCGGTGGTGGTGCCGGTCACCGTGATCGGCGGCGAGGTCTGTACCGCGGCGTCGGTGAAAACGCAGCGTAGGGCGTACTTTCCGGCCGCCAGCGTGCTCGCCAGGGGGAGCTTCTTGTGCGGGGCCAGGGTCGGGATCTCGGCGTAGACCAGGCCGTCGGCCAGGCCGATCAGGTAGACCGAGGCGAAGGCGTTGGTGCTGACGGTGTTGGTGACCGTGAACGAGACCGGCCCGGCGGGCATCTGCTCGGGCGGGGAGCCGCATCCGTTCTCCGACACGGTGACCGGGCCGCCGGGCGGAACGTTGCCGGCGAAGGCGGGCCCGGCCGCGCCCGCGACCACGGTGACCGCGACCAGCCAGCCCAGCCTGCCCTGCCACCTGGAGCTGCGCACGCCCGAGACCGCCGATCCGGGCCGCGGGAATCTCGGGGTGTCGCGCATGGGCGGGTCAGGTCCTTTCGGGGTTTTCAACCGGGGGCGGGACGGCCCGCGGCGGGCCGTCCCCGGGGTGTCTCGCGGATCAGTGCCGGAACATCAGTTCCAGATGGTCGTGATCGGGGTGGCGCTGCTGCTGTTGCCGACCTTGGCCAGGCCGTACATCTGCTCCAGGGTGGCGAGCAGGTTGTAGTGGTTGACCTGGGTGGTGTACTTGCCCGGGACGACGCTCTGGCCGACGATGATGGTCGGGACCTGGTTGTTCTCGGTGTAGTCGTCCTCGTCCCAGGTGACGATCAGCAGGCTGTTGTGCGTCTTGGCCCACGTCGCGTACGCCGACAGGTTGGTCTGCAGCCAGGAGTTGGCCTGCGCGATGGTGCCGTTGTGCATGTCGTCGTTCAGGTTCGGGATGACGAACGACAGGGTCGGCAGGCTCGCGTAGTTCGAGCTGCTCGGGAACGAGGTGAACGGCAGCGAGTCCGAGCCCGGGACGTTGCTGTAGTTGATCCACGGCGAGTGCTTGCGGGCGTAGTTGCCCGAGGTGCAGGCGGTCGAGCCGGTCGAGGGCAGGCCCTCGGAGTAGCCCTTGAAGGTGTACCCGGCGGCCAGCAGCTCGGAGCCGAGGTTCGCGGTGTTGCCCTCGCTGACCGGGCAGGTGTCGGCGCTCAGGCCGAAGGTGCTGCCGCCGAACAGGGCCATGTAGTTCGGCTCGCTCGGGTGGGTGACCGCGAAGGAGCTGGTCATCAGCGCGCCCTGCGAGGCCAGGGAGTTGAAGTAGGCGGTGCTGCTGCTGGAGTTGATGATGTCGGCGTAGGAGTGGTTCTCCTCCATCACGACCACGACGTGCGCCGGGGTGGGGATGGTGCTCGCGGCCAGCTTGGTCGGGGCCGTGGCGGCGGCGTGCGGGAGCACGACGGCGGCCGCGATCAGGGCGGCCGTTCCGGCGAAGGCCATCGGCCAGGAGTTGCGGAGGGTCAGACGCATGGGGGAGATCCTTCGGGACGTGGGTCGGCGAAGCGCTGTGGGGGTGTTCTGGCCCGGTCTGCGCAGTGTGCGGACACGGTGATGCAATGTACTGATTTATTCGTGATTGTTTGCCGG
The DNA here is from genome assembly GCA_035943635.1 of Actinocrinis sp. Lineage (GTDB taxonomy): Bacteria > Actinomycetota > Actinomycetes > Streptomycetales > Catenulisporaceae > DASZBX01. Next base: position 71,564 of record DASZBX010000023.1, read on the forward strand.
ACCTCGGTTATTGTGACCGCGGCAAGTGTGCGCAGAGAGACTGGCCGGTGAATATTTCGGGGTCTGTTGATCTCTTCCGCGCGATGCTGATACCGGTGGTGCGGACGAGGCCTGATGCCACGGAAACCCTTGTCCCGCAAGGGGCGCCCATGCAAGAAAGGGCGCGAGAGTGATGTCCACTCCCGCGCCCTTTGTGCTTCGCAGGGTTACTGCGACTGCTGCCTTACTCTCTGCCCGGCGTGATGTCGCCGGGCCGACCGCCTCGGGGCGTCAGCTCAGCGGGAAGTGCTGGGCCGCGGTGCCGTTGCAGGTGTAGACCTGCACCGGGTTGAAGTTCGCCGTGCTCGCGGCGCGGTCGTCGATGCACAGCCCGCCGTAGCCGGTAATCTGCCCGGTAGCCCCGGTCCCGCCGCCGCCACCACCACCGCCACCGGAACTCGAAGTGGTCTGGTAGGCCGCGACATACGCCACGCTCATCGTGCCGCCGGAGGCCGTAGCGCCGGTCGGGGTGGT
>DASZBX010000024.1:0-86400 GCA_035943635.1 Actinocrinis sp.
CATCGCCGCCCGATTTTCCGGCATCCACCCACGTCGGCCCACCGACGCCGAAATCCGAGCCGTTCAGGAGGCCTGGGCCCAAGCAGGACTCGACCTCGTCGCGTGATCACCCCAAACCTGTGAAATCAGCGAAAGTCGAGTGATATCGCTCCTTGGCGTCCGCGTGTGAGCATAGGTGGTGTGCCCATAGCCCCATTCAAATCCCTGTCGCCTTCGCTCGGTTCCACCCGCCGGTTGTATCGGGTGGCCGACCAGCGGCTGTTCGGCGGGGTATGTCGGGGACTGGCACTGCACCTGGGGGTAGACGTGTGGTTGTTGCGGGGATTGTTCGCGGGATTCGCCTTGGTCGGCGGCGCCGGGGTGATGGCTTATGCCGCGTTCTGGGTACTGGTGCCGTTCGGGCGGCCGGCGCCGGAGGAGTGGTCGGCGCCGCGTCCGTTGCTGCGCAATCTGCTCATGGTCGCCACCGCGGTGGGTGGCGTGCTGTCGATCGGTGTGCTCGGCTCCGCGCGGTTCGACCGTTGGGGGCTGATCCTGCCGGCGATCGCCGTCGGGTGCGGTCTCGCCGTGCTCTGGCGTCAGGCGGATGATGAGCAGCGGGCCCGGTTCTTCAGTGCGGGCCATCCGCCGCGCACGGCCGACCTGGGGCGGGCCGCGCTGGGCGCCATGATGGTGTTCGGCGGGATCACCGCGCTGGTCTCGGCGGGCACGCCCTGGGACCAGCTCTGGCGGACCATGCTGGCTGCGTTCGCGTTGTTGCTCGGGGCGCTGCTGATAGCACTGCCCTTCGCGATGCGGGTGTTCCGCGACCTGTCGGCCGAGCGGGCAGAGCGGGTCCGGTCGCAGGAGCGGGCTGAGGTCGCGGCGATGATGCACGACTCCGTGTTGCACACGCTGACCTTGATCCAGCGGGGTAGTACGGACGCGACACTGGTCGGACGGCTGGCTCGGGCGCAGGAGCGGGAGTTGCGGGCCTGGCTTTACGGCGACCGTGCTGCTCCGGTGGATCGGCTGATGACCGCCGTCCGTGCGGCGGCGGCCGAGGTGGAGGATCGGCATGGTGCGACCATCGAGGTGGTGGCGGTCGGCGACGCACATGACGCACATCTGGACGAGCCGTCGCGGGCGCTGGTCGCGGCGCTCCGGGAGGCGTTGATCAATGCGGCGAAGTATGCGCCGGATCAGTCGATCTCGGTGTTCGTGGAGGTGGGGTCGCACCTGACGGAGGTCTTCGTGCGTGACCGGGGGCCAGGTTTCGACCTGGACGCGGTTCCGGCGGATCGGATGGGGATCCGTGAGTCGATCGTCGGTCGGATGGAGCGGGTCGGCGGCCGTGCGACGATCAGGACGGCGCCGGGGGAGGGGACCGAGGTTCGCCTGGCACTGCCGCGGGAGGCGGGGACGAAAGAGGGCTGAAGAGGGCTGAAGAGGGCTGAAGAGGGCTGGTTCGCGGCGGGGATGGTGTGGCTGCGCCTGTGGCTGTGGCTGTGGCTGGATTACGCTGGTCGGACGACTTGAGGGGCGGGTATGAACGAGGATGTGGTCAGGTTGGATGAGCGGGCGGATTCTGGCCGGATGAGTGTTGTGCGATCGGCAGTGCAGGTGGGGCATCTTGGCGAACTTGATGAGTCGGGGGGATTGGGCGAATCAGGGGAGCTGTGGGGATCTGGGACGGGAGTCACAGTCAGATCGGAGCCGGAGCCGGAGCCGGAGCCGGAGCCGGAGCCGGAGCCGGACCGGGAGCCGGGGTTGGGGCTGGAGCCGAGGTTGGGGCTGAGGCGGGGACGAGTTGTGGAGTCAGTAGTGGGCGTGGGCGTGGGCGTGGGTGCGAGTGTGAGTGAGGGGAGTGGGATGGGCGGAGAGGTTGTAATGGCAGTTGAGGGCGGCGAGCCGGCTGAGTCGGAGGTGGGGCGGGTTCGGCTGGTTCTTGTGGATGATCATCGGCTTTTCCGGGCTGGGGTTCGGGCGGAGTTGGCGGAGGTGTCCGGTGGATCCATCGAGATCGTGGGTGAGGCTGCTGACGCGGTGGAGGCTGTCGCTGTGATCGCGGCTACGCAGCCGGATGTGGTTTTGCTGGACGTGCATCTGCCGGGTGGGGGCGGGATCGAGGTGTTACGGCAGTGCACGGCGCCAGGGCTTCGGTTTCTTGCCCTGTCCGTTTCCGATGCGGCCGAGGACGTCATCGGCGTGGTGCGGGGTGGCGCGCGGGGGTATGTCACCAAGTCGATCGGCGGGGCGGAACTGGCCGCTGCCATTCGGCGGGTGGCTGGGGGCGACGCGGTCTTCTCGCCTCGGCTGGCCGGGTTCGTGCTCGACGCGTTCTCGGCTGTGGGGGGAAGCGGGGAGGCGGCCGTCGGCGGGGACGGGGACGGGGCTACCGTGCGAGGTGGCGACGGCTCTGGGGCAGATGCCTCGGTCGATGGGTTGGCCGATGCCGAAACCGACCCGGATCTTGACCGCTTGACCAGTCGTGAGCGTGAGGTGCTGCGGCTGATCGCTCGGGGCTATGCCTACAAGGAGATCGCTCGGGAGTTGGTCATTTCGAGCAAGACCGTGGAGAGTCATGTCTCCTCGGTACTGCGGAAGCTCCAGCTGTCGAACCGGTACGAGCTGTCGCGGTGGGCCTCTGATCGGCGGCTGCTCTGATCTGTCGGGCCGGTGAATTCTGGGTGCGGGGTGGCCCGGTGAGGAAATAAATCTCGCAATAGTGAGTGTTGCTCACTTATAATCTGCGGTGAGAGCAGAACTGATCCTTGAACGGAGCTCAGATGGGGAAGTCCGCGGCGAGGAAGCCTGTGGCCGAAGGGCCCGGACGGCGACCCCGGGCTGAGAAGGACCGGTGGCTCAGGCGGGTCACCGGCTATGCGTGGCGGCACAAGCAGAAGGTGCTGCTTGCTTCCGGTGCCTCGTTGGGCATCGCCGTCATCGGGGTGGTCGTGCCGCTGGTCCAGCGGACCATCGTCGACGACGTCATCATCGCCAAGTCTCGGCCGTTGCTGCCCTGGGCCATCGCCCTGGTCGTGATCGCGCTGGTCAACTTCGTGGTGTCGCGGACGCGGCGCTACGTCGGGGGCAGTATCGGGATCGAGGTGCAGAATGACATGCGCACCGACGTCTTCGACGCGCTCACCCACCTCGACGGGCAGGGGCAGGACAACCTCGAGACCGGGCAGATAGTCTCGCGGTCCTCGTCCGACATCAACATGGTCTCGCAGCTGCTCGGCATGACGCCGATGATGGCCGGCTCGTTGTTGCTGTTCCTCGGTTCGCTCATCGCCATGATGGTCCTCTCGCCGGTGCTGACGCTGATCGGGCTGGCCGTCGGGCCTGGTCTCGTCGTGATCAGCGCGCTGGCCCGGCGCAAACTCTTCCCGGCTACCTGGGACGCACAGCAGAAGACCGGTGTGCTGGCCGGGGTGGTCGAGTCCGCGGTGACCGGTGTGCGGGTGGTCAAGGGTTTCGGGCAGGAGAACCAGGAGATCGACAAGCTGGACGATGCCGCTCAATCCTTGTTCGCCTCCCAACTGCGCGGGGTCAAGCTCAGCGCCCGGTACAACCCGACCCTGTCGGCGATTCCGACCGTCGGGCAGCTCGGTGTGCTGGTGCTCGGCGGCTACCTGGCGCTGCACCACCAGATCACCATCGGCACCTTCCTGGCCTTCTCCACCTACCTGGCCCAGCTCGGCGGCCCGGTGCGGATGCTGACCACGCTGATCACGCTCGGCCAGCAGGTGCGGGCCAGCGCCGTCCGGGTGTTCGAGGTGATCGACTCCAAGCCGCTGATCGAGGACCTGCCCGGCGCGCCCGACCTGCCGGTCGAGGCCAACGGGATCAGCTTCGAGAACGTCACCTTCGGCTACCTGCCCTCCCAGCCGGTCCTCAAGGGCCTGGACCTGCGGGTCGAGCCGGGTGAGACGGTGGCACTGGTCGGCGCGTCGGGGTCCGGCAAGTCCACCGTCGCCATGCTGCTGCCGCGGTTCTACGACCCGCAGGGCGGCACGATCCGGATCGGCGGGCACGACCTGCGCGAGGTGACCACCCAGTCCGTGCGGCGCTCGATCGGGCTGGTGCTGGAAGAGGCCTTCCTCTTCTCCGACAGCATCCGGGCGAACATCGCCTACGGCCACCCGGACGCGAGCCAGGAACAGATCGCCGCAGCCGCCCGGATGGCCGAGGCGGAGCGGTTCATCCTGGACCTGCCGAACGGCTACGACACGGTGGTCGGCGAGCAGGGGCTGACCCTGTCTGGCGGGCAGCGCCAGCGGATAGCCCTGGCCCGCGCCATCATCACCGACCCGCAGCTGCTGCTGCTCGACGACGCGACCTCGGCCATCGACGCGGCGACCGAGGCCGAGATCCACGCCACGCTGCACCAGGTCATGCAGGGCCGCACCACGGTCCTGATCGCGCACCGGCGCTCCACCCTGCAGCTGGCCGACCGGATCGGCGTGCTCGACCAGGGGCGGCTGGTGGACTTCGGCACCGCGGCCGAGCTCGAAGAGCGCTGCGAGCTGTTCCGGCTCTTGCTGTCCGGGCCCGGTGACGACGTCGAAGGCGTGGATGCGGGGCAGCTGACGACCGGTACCTCGGCGCTCAGTTCCAGGCAGGCGGCGGCGAAGCTGGTCCAGGTGGACGGGATCACACCCGCACTGTGGGACCGGGATCGTCAGGCGCAGCAGTTCATCGACTCCAGCGCGGCCGGGGCGAACCACATACCGCGCGGCGGTGGCGGAGGCCAGGGCGGTGGCGGCGGTAAGCACTGGGCCGCCTCGCTGCCGGCCACGCCGGAGCTGCTCGCGAAGGTCGCGGCGTTGCCGCCGGCCACCGAGAAGCCGCGGATCCCGCGCAGCGTGACCCGGTCCGAGGACAGCGAGTTCAGCCTGCGGCGGCTGATGCGGCCGTTCGCCATGCTGTTGCTGTTCGGCCTGCTCCTCGAGGTGGCGGACTCCTTCGCCTCGCTGGTCGTACCGGCGCTGATCCGGACCGGGGTGGACAAGGGCATCCTGGGCGCGTCCTACCACGTCATCGTCATGTTGGCGGTCTACGGGCTGATCCTGGTGGTGGGGGACTGGGTGGTCGAGTCGATCCAGACCCTGGTCACCGGGCGGACCGGCGAGCGGCTGCTCTACACTCTCCGGATCAAGTCCTTCGCCCACCTGCAACGGCTCGGCCTGGACTACTACGAGAACGAGATGGCCGGGCGGATCATGACCCGGATGACCTCGGACCTCGACGCGCTGACCGCGTTCCTGCAGAGCGGCGTTTCCACGGCCGTGGTCTCGGTGCTCACCTTCTTCGGCATCGCCGCCGCGCTGATCGTGGTGAACTTCCAGATGTCCCTGGTTGTCTTCGCGATCCTGCCGGTGTTCATCATCGCGACCCTGGTGTTCCGGCGGAAGTCGGCCAAGGCGTACAACGAGGCGCGTGACCGGATCAGCGCGGTCAACGCCGACCTGCAGGAGAACGTCGCCGGAATGCGGGTGACCCAGGCCTTCCGCCGGGAGGGGGTCAACCGCGAGCGCTACGCCGGGAAGACCGACGCCTACCGCCTGGCCCGGATCCGGTCGCAGAAGTACATCGCCACGTACTTCCCGTTCATCCAGCTGCTCGCCGACCTGACCGCGGCGATGGCGATCGCGTACGGCGCCGACCTGATCGGGCAGCACAAGCTGACTACCGGCGCGTTGATCGCCTACCTGTTGTACGTGGACATGTTCTTCGCGCCAGTGCAGTCGCTGTCGCAGGTCTTCGACGGGTATCAGCAGGCCGTGGTCGGGTTGCAGCGGATCAAGGAGCTCATGCGGACGCCCACCTCCACGCCGGAGGCAGTCGATCCGACTCCGGTCGGCGCGGCCACGGACGGCGTGCTGTCCGGACGGATCGAGTTCCGGAACCTGCGCTTCGCCTACGATCCCAAGGCCCCGCAGGCCTTGCGCGGAGTCAGCACGGTGATCGAGCCGGGCAGCACGGTCGCGGTGGTCGGTGAGACCGGTGCGGGCAAGTCGACCCTGGTCAAGATGGTCGCGCGGTACTACGACCCGAACGAGGGCTCAGTGCTCGTCGACGGCGTGGACGTACGCGAGTACGGCCTGTCGCAGTACCGGTCGCGGCTCGGTGTGGTGCCGCAGGAGGCTTTCCTCTTCCCCGGCACGGTACGGGACGCGATAGCTTACGGCCGGCCCGATTCCAGCGACGCGGAGGTCGAGGCGGCCGCGCGGGCGGTCGGGGCGCACGACATGATCTCCCGGCTGGCCGGCGGGTATCTGCACCAGGTCGGCGAACGCGGCCGCAGCCTGTCGGCAGGGCAGCGGCAGCTGCTAGCGATCACCCGGGCTTACCTGGTCGACCCGGACATCCTGTTGCTCGACGAGGCCACCGCCTCGCTCGACCTCGGGACCGAGGCCGCGGTGACCAGGGCGATCGATGAGCTGGCTCGGGCCCGTACTACGTTGGTCGTCGCTCACCGGCTGACCACGGCCGCGCGGGCGGACCGAATACTCGTGCTGGCCGACGGGTTGATCGTGGAGGACGGGACGCACGAGGAGCTGGTAGCGGCGGAGGGAGCGTACGCCAGGCTCTGGTCCTCGTTCAGCGCGGCGACGAATGTGGCGGAGACGAGCTTGGTCGGCTGACGCCGGGCCCTGCGGTGCCGAGCCGGTCTTGCACCGGCTCGGCCCGACGCCGACGAACAGACGCCGACGAACACCTGCCGTGGACAAACCTACCGAGACGGGAAACCGCCCATCCGGACCGCTGAGCGAACCGCCGCAGATGGTGGTGGTGGGTTCATGCGGCGGTTCAACGGTTCGGATGGGCGGTGGTGGACACAGTCGCCGGTGGGGAGGGAGCGGCGACTGCGCCCGATTCAGCGGAAGCCTGGATGCGGCCGTACGACGGCCCGGGGAGTGGTCGCCCGTCCCGGGCCGCGCGGCGGTCTCGGCCGTGTTCTGCCGAAGGCGGTCAGGTGGGTCAGACGACCCGGGCGAAGCCGACCAGGGGCATCTGGCCGAGCATCGGGGAGACCATGACCGGAGCGCCCTGGTGCAGCGCCTGGACGATCTTGCCGCCGCCGATGTACATCGCAACGTGGCCCGGGCCGCTCGAACCCGGGTAGTAGAAGACCAGGTCGCCCGGCTCGAGTTCGCTTTCCGATATGTGCGGCAGCGACGCCCACTGTTCCATCGAGTCGCGTTCGAGCGAGACGCCGGCGGAGCGCCAGGCGGCGTAGACCAAGCCGGAGCAGTCATAGTAGTTCGGGCCGGTCGCGCCGACCTCGTACATGGCCTTGCCGACCTTGGACTCGGCGTAGGCAATCGCCACGCCGGCGCGCCCGGACACCGACGGCGGCGGGCCGTTGTAGGTGCTCGCGCCGCTGCTGCCGCCACCACCGGTGGTGCTCTCGACCGTGGCGCGCTGCTGCGCGGTCAGGGCCGCCAGCAGCGACTGCTCCTTGTTCAGGGAGTTTTGGATCGTCGCCTTGTTCGCGGCGAGCTGGTTGACCGCGGTCTGCTTCTGCGCCAGCAGAGCGGCGGCGGCCGCCTGGTCCTGCTTGAGCACGAGCTGGGCCGCGGTGATCTGCTTGAGGCGGGCCGCGTCCTCGCTGCCGGTCTCGTTCGCGACCGACGCCTGGGTGAGGAACGCGTCCGGGGTGGCGGTCATCGCGAGCTGCAGCGCCGGGGAGACGTTGCCCTGCTGGTACTGGGCGCCGGCCTGAAGACCCATGCCCTTCTGCAGGGTGCGCAGGTTGGCCGATTCGGTCGCGATCTGGCCCTGCAGGTCGTTGATCTGCTGCTGGAGCTGGGCGTACTGCTGCTGCGCCCCGTCGTACTGCTGGGTGGCCGCCTCCGACTGCGCGTCGAGCGTCTGGATCTCGGACTTGACCTGGTCCAGGCTTTGCGCGGGGGCGGCCTCACTGACACTGGGCATCAGGGCGACGGTTCCGGCGGCGATGCCGACAGCGGTGTAGGTGGCTGCTCGGACGGTTGCCTTCGGTGCGCGATGTGACGCCATAGCTCCTTCTTCCGTCGGCGCCTACCGAGTTAGCTGACGGGTTCGGACGGAAGAAGTCGTCCTACGCCTTGCCTGCGGTCGTCCGTGGGTGGACGGCCCGGCGCGGCGATTCACCCCGGAGGGAACCTGGGTCCCCGGTTCCGGTGGCGCCGCGGGCAGACCCGTCAGGGCCCGGAGACGGCGCCGGTGGATTCGGCGCGAAGGCTTGCTGGTCCGACCGGGATGATCGAACGCGGAAAGCGACCTTCGGGTCGTAACAATACCGAGACACTTGCTTGCGTATCGAGGTTTGGGCCCGGATATTAGTCGGGCTTTACTGAGAAGCAGCTCACTGATCCTGCCCATAACGGTCATAATCGGCACAACGGCCGCACTTGCTTTTCGGGGTAATAGTCCGATTCGCCGGTACCATAATCCGGACAAATGATGACGGACCTGATCGAATCCCGATCGGACCCGGTCCAATCACTGGTCTGCGAGATTTTACCGTCACTTTGTCGGCAAGGGGGGGACGGGCACGACGCGTGTGACGGGTGTGACAGAAGGTGCGTGAACTGATTTGCCCTGGTGGGGGCCGGTGAAGGCCGCCGCGGACCACCGGGGAGGTGGCGATCGGTGGTGAAATGCCGGGAAAGTACTGATGATCTACGTCCAACATACCGGCTACCACTGACAAAAAGCAGTGCGTGGCCAGGCGATGCGAGGCAGGCCGGGACGAAACCACTCACCCGGAAGAGTCAGCCACACCACCCGAACCAGCGACCCCACCCCTCCCGTGCGAATCCGGATCCGGATTCACCCCCGCCAACCCCGCACCCGCCCGCGACCACCGGGGCCCGGGATGTCGGTGCCGCGCACTAGAATGGCCCGCATCATGAGCGGCCCCTCAGCCTCCTACGAGGCACCCCTCTTCGACCTGCCCAAACCCACGCCGGCCCGCAGCAGCGGACGGGCGGACACGGTGCTGCCCGCGCTCGCCGGGACCGCCGCGGCGCCGTCCGGGAGCTGGGCGCAGGGCGCCGCGGACCCGGATGCGCTGCTGGTCGGGCTCAACCCGTCCCAGCGGGAGGCGGTGCTGCACCGCGGCGGGCCGCTGCTGATCGTGGCCGGTGCCGGGTCGGGCAAGACCCGGGTGCTCACCCACCGGATCGCGCACCTGCTGGCCACCCGCAGCGCCTACCCCGGCGAGATCCTCGCGATCACCTTCACCAACAAGGCCGCCGCGGAGTTGCGCGAACGGGTCGGCCAGTTGGTCGGGCCGCGGGCGCAGAGCATGTGGGTGTCCACGTTCCACTCCTCCTGCGTGCGGATCCTGCGGCGCGAGCACACCCATCTCGGGCTGCCGTCCTCGTTCACGATCTACGACGCGGACGATTCGCGGCGGCTGATGACGCAGGTCTGCCGCGATCTCGAGATCGACGTGAAGCGCAACCCGCCGCGCGGGCTGCTGGCCGCGGTCTCGAACCTCAAGAACGAGCTGATCGACCACGAGACCGCCCGGAGCAAGGCGCAGACCGAGCTGGAGCGGCTGGTCGCGGAGGCGTACGGCCGGTACCAGCAGCGGCTGATCGCCGCCCGCGCGCTCGACTTCGACGACCTGATCATGACCACGGTCAACCTCCTCCAGGCGTTCCCGGGCGTCGCCGAGGCCTACCGGCGCCGGTTCCGGCACGTCCTGGTCGACGAGTACCAGGACACCAACCACGCGCAGTACGTGCTGGTGCGCGAACTCGTCGGCGGCGCGGTGTCGCAGGCGCCGAAGTACACCGTGGACGGCGAACTGGTCGGCGGTCCGGCCGCCGAGGCGGGGTCGCCCGAGTCCGGCTACCGGCCGCTGCCCCCGGCCGAGCTGTGCGTGGTCGGCGACGCGGACCAGGCCATCTACGCCTTCCGCGGCGCGACCATCCGGAACATCCTCGAATTCGAGGCGGACTACCCGGAAGCCAAGACGATCCTGCTGGAGCAGAACTACCGTTCCACCCAGACCATTCTCACCGCCGCCAACGCGGTGATCGAGCGCAACACCAGCCGCCGGGTGAAGAACCTGTGGTCCGACGCCGGGGACGGCGACCAGATCGTCGGCTACGTCGGCGACAACGAGCACGACGAGGCGGCGTTCGTCGCCAACGAGGTCCAGCGACTGAAGGAGGCCGGGCAGGCCAGGCCGGGCGACGTCGCGATCTTCTACCGGACCAACGCGCAGTCGCGGGTGTTCGAGGAACTGTTCATCCGGGTCGGCCTGCCGTACCGGGTGGTCGGCGGCGTTCGCTTCTACGAGCGCAAGGAGATCAAGGACGCGCTTGCCTACCTGCGCGCGCTGGCGAACCCGGACGACTCGGTCTCGCTGCGGCGGATCGTCAACGTGCCCAAGCGCGGGATCGGCGAGCGGGCCGAGGCGGTGCTCGACGAGATGGCCCAGCGCGAGCGGATCTCCTTCGGCGCGGCCCTGGACCGCTCTGGCGAGGCCTACGGGCTGGCCGCGCGGTCCCTGAACGCGATCCGGGGTTTCAGTGCGCTGATGGCCTCGCTGCGGGAGCGGGTGGCCGAGGGCGCGGGCCCGGCGGAACTGCTGGAGGCGGTGCTCGAACGCACCGGATACCTGGCCGAGCTGCAGAATTCGACCGATCCGCAGGACGAGAGCCGGGTGGAGAACCTCCAGGAGCTGGTCGCGGTCGCGCACGAGTACGAGGTGGCCGACACGGCCGCGGCCCAGGCCAGGGCGCGGATCGAGGACGATCCGTGGCTGCTGCCGCTGCCCGGGCAGGCCGCCGCGGAGCAGGCCGGGGACGAACCGCAGGGCGCAGCGGACCCGGCCGAGGACCAAGCCCAAGTCCAGGACCAGGATCCGAACGCGGTGCTCGATCCGGTCGAGCAGGGCGGCCTCACCGGCTTCCTCGAACGGGTCGCGCTGGTCGCCGACGCCGACCAGATCCCGGACGCCGCGGCGGCCGAGGGCGAGGCCGCGCCGAGCACCATGGTCACCCTGATGACGCTGCACACGGCCAAGGGCCTGGAATTCCCGGTGGTCTTCCTGACCGGCCTGGAAGAGGGGATCTTCCCGCACTCGCGCTCGCTCGGGAACGTCAAGGAGCAGGAGGAGGAGCGCCGGCTGGCGTACGTCGGGATCACCCGGGCGCGCCAGCGGCTCTACCTGACCCGGGCCGTGATGCGCTCGGCCTGGGGCGCCCCGGCGTACAACCCGGCGTCCCGGTTCCTCGGCGAGGTGCCGGACCGGCTGGTGGACTGGAAGCGGACTGCGCCGGACCCCAAGTCCAACGACTTCGGCACCCGCGCCCCGGCGCTGAGCGCCGCGGCGGTCAAGCGGCGGACCCAGATCACCCCGGGCCGCCCGCCGATCTCGGTGGAGGCCGGGGAGCGGGTGGTGCACGACACGTACGGCCTGGGCACCGTGGTCTCGGTCGAGGGCCGTTCCTCGGAGTTCGCCACGGTCGACTTCGGCTCGGCCGGGGTCCGCAAGCTGGTGCTGGCCTTCGCACCGCTGCAGAAGCTCTGAGCCGGCCGGGCTGCCGGCCGGCGCAGGTGGTGCGCCTCACAACGCATCGCCGGAGCGGCGGTATTACGCTGCTGGAAGGCGGAAGCGGAAGATCCCGCGCCTGGCGTCACATATCCGGCAACGAGGCTTGGAGTCCCGAGATGAGCATGTCAGCACCCATCCGCGTGGTGATCGCGAAACCCGGGCTGGACGGTCACGACCGGGGTGCGAAGGTGGTCGCGCGCGCACTGCGGGACGCGGGCATCGAGGTCGTGTACACCGGACTGCACCAACTGCCCGAGCAGATCGTGGCGACCGCGATCCAGGAGGACGCCGACGGCATCGGCCTGTCGATCCTCTCCGGCGCGCACATGACGCTGTGCCCCAAGGTGGTTGAGCTGCTCGCCGAACGCGATGCGGAGGACATCAAGGTCTTCGTCGGTGGGATCGTGCCCGAGGAGGACATCGCGCTGTTGCAGCAGGCCGGGATCGCGGCCGTGTTCACCCCGGGCACACCGACTCAGGACATCGTCGCGTGGGTGAACGCCAATCTGGGGCAGGACTCCGCGGCGACGGTCTGATCAGGCCGGGTCGGTTGGGCCAGGATCGGTGTCCTGCCAGGGGAAAGGCCGCAGGTCCGGTTCGACCCAGCCGGTTTTCGCCGACGCGGCCGCGAGGGTCGCGGGACGGTAGAAGCGGGTCAGCAGGCGCTTGTCGAGCAGCGCGGGATTGCGCTCGGCGAACGCGGCGAAGCCGGCTTCGCCGTGCTGGGCCGCGTGGAATCCGACCAGTTCGACCCACGCGCGGCTGACGGTCGCGTGGTACTTCTGCGGCGCGCCCGCGTAGCGCGCGGTCCGCTGAATGCCCGCGCAGACCACGTCGACCGCCGCCGGGATGCCGCAGCGCCGTACGGCCAGCCAGGTCAGGTGGACGTGCTCCCGGTGGCCGAAGTGCGCCGAGCCCGCTTTGACTTGGGCGAAGAGCTCGTCGAAGACGTCGGCCGCAGGTGCGTCGGCGTGGTGCTCGGTCACGAGGACACCTCCGTCAGGGCTTGCAGGGCTGTGCGCAGTCCGGCGATCGTCTCGGCGGGCAGGGCGCCGAGCGCGCGGTGTTCCAGGCCGGCGATGGTTGCGCGGATGGTGGCGGCGGTCAGCCGGCCGGAGTCGGTCAGCTCGATCAGGACGGCCCTGCGGTCGCCCGGGCGGGCGCCCCGGGTGATCTGGCCGCGGCGTTCCAGGCGGTCGAGCACGCTGGTCAGCGTGGTGGGCCGGGTGCCGACGGCGGCGCCGAGCTCGGAGACGGTCCGGCCGCGGCCGTCGGCGAGGTTGGCCAGGGCGTTGATCTCCGAGGCGGTCAGGTCCAGGTCGACCAGTTCCGCGGCCAGTTCCTGCAGGGTTGCGTGGGTGGCCCGCTGGAGGGCCAGCAGGGCCGACCATTCAGAAGGGTCGGCATCGACAGTATTCACGATATCGGATTATACGATTTCGTAGCACCCGGGCCAAGGGGCACCGGACGTTCGGCCGCCCCGGCCGAATCAGACGGCGAAAAGTCGCCCGAGACTTCTGACGACGCGTCACCTCCTCGCCCGCGTGCAGGTCACAGCGCATTCGACAACTGCGACCGAACTGCCTGCGGACAAGTGCCGGGAAAGCGGAATTATGTCGCCGCCGCCCACTAAAATCGAGGACATGGCGGCGGACTCCGAAGGCGGCGGGCAGCGGCGGGCGCTCGCCCGGCGCGGCTCGGCGCCGGCGAACGGCCACGCGGCGGAGCACGTGCTCGACCGGCTCTCCGGCCGCGACGCCGACCGTGCCGCCAGCCCGGCCGACCCGGCCGACCACGCCTGCGCCCAGACGACTGCCACGACCACCACGGCCGACACCGCCCCGCGCCCCCGGGACGACAAGGCCGCCGCGGCGCTGCGCCGGGCCGGGCAGCGGGCCGAGCGGATCACCGCCGGGCTGGACGACCTCGAACTCTGGCTCGGCGACCAGATCAGGACCGGCCTGACCACGCTCAAGCGGGCCGGCTACCGGGAGATCGACGAGCAGGCCCGCCGGCTGGTGGACGCCCAGGCCCCGGGGGTGGCCGGCATGGTCCGGGACCTGGCCGGGGTCTTGGCCGAGGAGGACTGGGCCGACCGCACGCTGACCGAGTTCGCCCTGCTGCACCTGCTGGTCCGGGGCTGGCGGCACCGCGACGGCCTGCCGGCGCCGCTGGCCGCGACCGTCCGGCGCCGGATCGGGCTGAGCTCGACCGCCGCGGACAACGCCCGGGTCGGCGAGCACGTCGCCGACGACTGGCTGGTGCTCGGCTCCCGGGACAGCCTGCTGGACAAGCTGGTCGAGCGCCGGACCTGGCTGCAGGGCCGGTCCGGCGGGCGGATCGCCATGCTGCTCTCCTTCGCCCCGCCCGGCCAGTCGCCGGGGCCGGACCTGCAGGTGGGCGGGCGGTTCAGCTTAGAACTGGTGTTCGTGCCCGAGGCCGCCCCGCTGCGCGCCATGCCCGCGCGCCCGGACGCTATACCCCCGCAGCTGCCGCCGGACCTGGCCTTCCCCAACCAGCCGGCCCCGGCCCCGTGGTTCCACGGGCCGAACTCCCCGGGCACGACCCTGGACGACCTGGCCGAGCGGTACGCCGCCACCCTGGCCGCCGACCCCTGGACGACGGGCGTGCCGGGCGTGGTGGGCCGGGCCGAACTGGGCTTCGACCCGGCCCAGGACGCCTGGTGGGTGCTCGACCAGGCGACCTCGAGCATGGTCGCGCTCACCGTGCCCGGCGAGAAGGCCGACCGCTTCCGTTACCAGCTGCTCGCCGCCTGCTCCGGGCGGCCGGTCGCGCTGTTCGGCGAGTACCGGCCGAGCGGTTTCACGCCGATCACCGTGTTCGGCGACGGCCGGGCGGTGAGCGTCTGATGGCTGATCAGTCCACGGCTCAGACCAGCATCGACGGCAACAGCATCGCCGCAATACCGGCTGCCTCGCTCACCTGGGACGAGCTGGCCTCCGCGGCATTGCTCGGCGCCCAGCGCGGCCTGCGGACCGGCTCCCTGTCGCCGACCGAGCTGCTGGACGCCGCGGCCGTTCTCGCCGTGGCCCGCCGCGCGGGCACCCGTCCGCGCAGAGTCGCAGCCCACGAGCCCGAGGACGAGGGCAGCGCGGCGACGGCGACGGCGACCGATCAGACCGCGCAAGCCGAGTTCGGACCGCGCCTGACCCGGCCCCAACCGATGCCGGCCGACCCGCGCCCGGTGATCTCCATCGCCGCGGCCGCCCGCCTGCGCAGAATTCTCGACGGCTACCAGAAGTACCTGCCCGAATGGTTGGCGGCAGCGCGCGCCAGCGGCAGCCGGATCCCGCCGGTCTTCTTCCCCGAGCTGCTCGACCTGACTCGCAACAACGCGCTGATCAGGCCGGATGTGACGGTTCTGCTCGGCGAGCCGGGCCGGTGGCTGGCCGCGCTGAACCGGAGCTGGGCCTTCTTCCTGGCCGAACCGGCCGACCCGCCCGGCCCGCTCGCCGCAGTCGAACCGCCGAGTCCGCCCGGCGCGGGCAACACACCCGCCCGGGCCACCCGCCCGGCCATCCCCCCGGTCGCCGACTTCACCGCCGAGGCGCGCCGCCTGCTCGGCCGGCCTAAAAACAGCAACGACCTCTACAACCTGGTGATGCGTCAGCCCGGGCTCTGGCCGGAGGAGGGCGCGCGGCTGCTGATCGAGTACGTGGCCGGGCACCGCTATCCCGCGGTCGAGCCCGCCGGGCCGCGGATCGACGGCGGGCTGCCCACCGCGCGCTCCTCCGACTGGGCGATCGAACAGCTCCAGCGCACCATCGGCGACCACGCTCCGCTGCACCTGCACGACCTGGTCCGGGAGCTGATCGAGGACGGGCTGCGGACCGACCCGGGCCAGGCCAACCCGATCGTCGACCTGCACGAGATCCTCGACGCCCTGACCTTCCGGGCCGAGATGCACCGGGAACTGACCGCCCGGCGACGACCACCGGCACCTCCCGAAGGGCGACCACATTGACCGGCTCACCGACCGCACCCGCGATCCTGCGCGCGCACGCCGAGGACGCCTACGCCGACGAGCTCGCCGCGCTGGCCCGCGGGGACGACCGGCCGCGGCCGCCGCAATGGCGGCTGTCGCCCTGGGCCGTGCTGACCTACCTGCTCGGCGGGCAGGCGGCCGACGGCACCGAGATCAGCGCCAAGTACATCGGGCCGCGCCGGCTGATCGAGGTGGCCGTGGCCACCCTGGCCACCGACCGCGCGCTGCTGCTGCTCGGCGTGCCCGGCACGGCCAAGAGCTGGGTCTCCGAGCACCTGGCCGCGGCCGTCTCCGGCGACTCGACCCTGCTGGTCCAGGGCACCGCGGGCACCGCCGAGGAGACCCTGCGGTACGGCTGGAACTACGCGCAGCTGCTGGCCAACGGCCCGTCCGAGGCCGCGCTGGTCCCCTCGCCGATCATGCACGCGATGCGCGACGGCAAGGTGGCCCGGATCGAGGAGCTCACCCGGATCCCGGCCGACGTCCAGGACAGCCTGATCACGGTCCTGTCCGAGAAGACCCTGCCGATCCCGGAACTGGGCAGCGAGGTCCAGGCCGCCCGGGGCTTCACCCTGATCGCCACCGCGAACGACCGCGACCGCGGGGTCAACGAACTCTCCTCCGCGCTGCGCCGCCGGTTCAACACCGTGGTGCTGCCGCAGCCAGCCGACGCCGAGGACGAGGTGCGGATCGTCACCGAGCGGGTCGCCGCGCTCGGCCGCTCGCTCGACCTGCCGGACGTCCCGCACGCCGCGGCCGAGATCCGCCGGGTGGTGACCGTGTTCCGCGAGCTGCGCTCGGGCAGCACCGAGGACGGCCGGGCCAAGCTCAAGTCCCCGTCCGGCACCCTGTCCACGGCCGAGGCGATCTCCGTGGTCACCGGCGGCATCGCGCTGGCCGCGCACTTCGGCGACGGCTCGCTCCAGCCCCGGGACATGGCCGCGGGCATCCTCGGCGCCGTGATCAAGGACCCGTCCACCGACGCCGTGGTCTGGCGCGAGTACCTGGAGACCGTGGCCCGGCACCGGGAGGGCTGGGGCGGCTTCTACACCGCGTGCCGAGAGCTGTCCGCATGAGCCCTGCGAACCCGGCCCCCGGCCGCGGCCCGGCCGACGCCGGACCGGCGGCCGGGAGCCGAGAGCCGGACGTGCCGGGCCTGCTGCTGCTCGGCATCCGCCACCACGGGCCGGGCTCGGCCCGGTCGGTGGCCGCGGCCCTGGCCGAGTACAAGCCGGACTGCGTGCTGATCGAGGGCCCGGCCGACGCCGACCCGCTGATCGGCCTGGTCGCCCGCGAAGACCTGGAACCGCCGGTCGCGATCCTGGCCTACCGCGAGGCCGACCCGCGCACCTCGGCCTTCTGGCCGCTGGCCGGCTTCTCCCCGGAATGGGTCGCCCTGCGGCACGCCGTGGACCAGGGCACCGCGGTCGGCTTCCTGGACCTGCCCAGCTGCGCCACCCTGGCCTGGCAGCAGTCCGAGCAGGA
Organism: Actinocrinis sp.; assembly: GCA_035943635.1. GTDB lineage: Bacteria > Actinomycetota > Actinomycetes > Streptomycetales > Catenulisporaceae > DASZBX01. The sequence continues at coordinate 17,040 of DASZBX010000024.1, forward strand.
CGGCCCGGGCGTCCCGGACCCGCCCGGCGCGGCCGAGTTCCCGCCCGCCCCGGCCGCGCCGCCACTGCCCCCGGGCTTCCCCGGGCTGCCCGCGCTGCCCGGGCTGAGCACCCCGGACGGCCCCGGCGGCCTGGTCTCGACCATCCGCCCGGACATGACCGGACCGGCCGACCCGGCCGGGCCGTCCTCGCCGGCGGACCCGTACTCCCGGCCGGGCCCGGCCGAACAGTACGACCCGATCGCCCTGCTCGCCGAGGCCGCGGGCCACGACGACCCGGAGAGCTGGTGGGAGGACGCGGTCGAGCTGCGCCGCGAGCAGGGCGCGGACGTGCGCGACGTGTTCGCGGCGGTCGCCGAGGCGATGGCCGAGGTCCGGCGCACCATCCCGATCGGCGAGTACGACCTCGTCCGCGAGGCGCACATGCGCACGGTGCTGCGCGCCCGGATCGCCGAGGGGTACGAACGGATCGCCGTGGTCTGCGGCGCCTACCACGTCCCCGCCCTGGCCATCGACATCGAGGCCGAAGCCGCAGCCGAGGCCGAGGCGTCGCGCGGGCGCCGCAAGTCCTCCGCCAAACGAGCGAACGCGGCGACCGGGGCGGTTGCGGCCGACCGGGCCCTGCTGGCCCGGATCCCCAAGCCCACCAAGGCGACCGCCGTCGCCCTGACCTGGGTGCCGTGGACCTACACCAGGTTGTCCTACCACTCCGGATACGGCGCCGGGATCAGCTCGCCGGGCTGGTACCACCACGTGTTCCAGTCCGACGAACACACCGCCCAGCGCTGGCTGGTCGGCGTCGCCCGGCTGCTGCGCGAGGAACGGCACCCGGTCTCCAGCGCCCAGCTGATCGAGGCCGGGCGGCTGGCCGAGACCCTGGCCCAGTTGCGCGGCCGGCCCGCGCCCGGGCTGGCCGAACTGACCGAGGCCGTGCGGGCCATCCTGTGCGAGGGCCGGGAGGAGCCGCTCGCCCTGGTCGGCCGGGAGCTGATCGTCGGGGACGTGCTCGGCCTGGTGCCCGAGGACACCCCGACCGTCCCGCTGGCCGCCGACCTGGCCCGGCAGTCCCGGCGGCTGCGGGTGCCGCGCAGCGCCGCGGCCAAGGAGTACCACCTGGACCTGCGCACCCCCAACGACCTGGCCCGGTCCAAGCTCTTCCACCAGCTCAACCTGCTCGGGATCGACTGGGCGGTGCCCGCCGGGGCCACCTCCACCGGCACCTTCCGGGAGTCCTGGCAGGTGCTCTGGGAGCCGTTGTTCGAGGTGGCGCTGGCCGAGGCGAGCTGCTGGGGCGGCACGGTGGCCGCCGCGAGCACCGCGAAGGCGCTGGCCAAGGCCGGGCAGAGCACCACGCTGGGTTCGCTGACCGTGATCGTCGAGCGCTGCCTGACCGCCGGGCTGCCGGAGGCGGTCGGGCCGCTGACCGAGCTGCTGCGCCGCCGGGCCGCGCTGGACCACGACCTGACCGACCTGGCCACCGCGCTGCCGCCGCTGGCCAACATCCTGCGCTACGGCGACGTGCGCGGGGTGCGCGAGGACGAGGACAGCGCGCGCAGCCTCGGCGCCGTGGTCGAGAGCATCGGAGTCCGGCTGGCGATCGGCCTGCCCCGGGCCTGCACCGGCATCGACGACAACGAGGCCCAGGTGTTCGGCCCGCTGCTGGCCCGGGTGCACGCGGCGGTGCAGATCCTGGACCCGGACAGCGAGCCGGGGCGCAGCGTGCGCGGGCCCTGGTTCGGCGCCCTGCACCGGCTGGCCGACCTGGAGACCGCGCACGGGCTGCCGGCCGGCCGGGCGGTGCGGCTGCTGGCCGACAGCGGCGAACTGGGCCGGGCCGACCTGGCCGGCAAGCTCGCCCGGGCCCTGGCCCGGGGCACCGAACCGGCCGCCGCCGCGGCCTGGCTGGACGGCTTCCTGGCCGGCACCGGCCAGATCCTGGTGCACGACGCCGCGCTGCTGGGCCTGATCGACACCTGGCTCTGCGCGCTGCCGGCCGACCTGTTCACCGCGGTCGTCCCGCTGCTGCGGCGCACCTTCGGCACCTTCTCGGCCGGGGAGCGCCGGGCGATCGGCGGCCGGGTGCGCCAGCTCGGCGCCGGACCGGGCCGCAGCCACCAGGTGCCCGGCGAAGCCGACGACGGCCGCAGCCCGGTCGCCGACCCGCAGTGGGCGGCCGCCACCAGACCGGTCGTGCACCTCCTGCTCACCGGATCCGGACAATCCCCGAAGGCGGACCGATGACCGAGCATCCCGACGCCGAGCAGGACGAACGCCTGCGCCGCTGGCGGCTGGCGCTGGGCGCCGAGGCCGGGGACCCGCCGGCCGGCCTGGGCGGGGCCGACGGCCGGATGGATGCCGCCCTGGCCGCCCTCTACGGCGCCCCGGAGAGCCGCGGCCTGCGCCCGGATCCGCGCCGCGGGGCCGGACTGGAGTCCAGCGCGCCGGCCGTGGCCCGCTGGCTCGGCGACATCCGCGAGTTCTTCCCCAGCACGGTCGTCCAGGTGTTGCAGCAGGACGCGATCGACCGGCTCAACCTGCGCCAGCTGCTGCTCGAACCCGAGATCCTGGAGACGATCGAGCCGGACGTGCACCTCGTCGGCACCCTGCTGTCGCTCAACCGGCTGATGCCGCAGGAGACCAAGGACACCGCGCGGCTGGTCGTGCGCAAAGTCGTCCGCGACCTGGAGGACCAGTTGGCCCAGGGCCTGCGCACGGCCGTGTCCGGGGCGCTGAACCGGGCCGCCCGGACCCGCCGGCCGCGCCACCGGGACGTGGACTGGAACCGCACCATCCGGGCCAACCTGAAGAACTACCTGCCCGAGCAGCGCACGGTCGTGCCCGAGCGGCTGGTCGGCTACGCCCGCGCGGCCCGCAGCGTCGAACGCGAGGTGGTCCTGGCGATCGACCAGTCCGGCTCGATGGCCGCCTCGGTGGTCTACTCCGCGCTGTTCGGCGCGGTGCTGGCCTCGATCCGGGCGCTGAAGACCTCGCTGGTCGTCTTCGACAGCGCCGTGGTCGACCTGACCGACGAGCTGCGCGACCCGGTCGACGTGCTGTTCGGCACGCAACTGGGCGGCGGCACCGACATCAACCGGGCGGTCGCCTACTGCCAGTCGCTGATCACCCGGCCGGAGGACTCGATCCTGATCCTGGTCTCGGACCTGATCGAGGGCGGGATCCGGGACGAGATGCTGCGCCGGGTGGCCGAGCTGACCGGCGCCGGAGTGCAGGTGATCGTGCTGCTCGCGCTGTCCGACGAGGGCGTGCCGGTGTACGACCGGCCCAACGCCGTGGCCCTGGCCGGGCTCGGGGTGCCCGCGTTCGCCTGCACCCCGGACCTGTTCGGCCCGATGCTCGCGGCCGCGATCGAGCGGCGCGACCTGTCCGGGTTCGCGGCCGGTCCGGCGCAGGCGCGCTGAGCGCGGCCGCCCGGGCGCCGCGGGCCGGGACGCGACAGCAGCGGCGGCAGCGACAGCGGCGACCGCGATGGCGGCAGGGAACCGTACCGAACCGACCGACACCTCTGGCCGAACCTGATCGCACGTCCAGGTGAACATTGGGCCGGACCGGCGCCCGGCGGCCCCTGCCCGCGGCCGCGACGCCGCGGCCGGCCCGGACCGGACCTGAGACCTTCGTCCGGGCCGACCGCGCGCCGACCTGCGTCCGGAGTATCGCGCCCGGCCCGGCCGAGCCGGGCCCCGGCCGTCGCGTACCACGTCCAGACCCTGCGACGGGCCCTGGCAAGAGTCGGACATCACATCGGCTCGATTACGGGGCCGACACACAACGGGGATAACCTGTCCTCAGTCAAACCTATTTGGCCGGGGACTTTTTGCCCCGAGCCGCCGAAGTCACCCAAGGACGGACGCGCGTGGATCTTTTCGAGTATCAGGCGAGGGATCTCTTCGCCAAGCACGGTGTGCCGGTTCTGCCGGCCGAGGTAGCCGAGACGCCGGAGGAGGCGGAGGCCGCCGCCCGCAAGCTGGGCGTGCGCACCGTGGTCAAGGCGCAGGTCAAGGCCGGCGGACGGGGCAAGGCCGGCGGAGTGAAGCTGGCCGAGGACGCCGCCGACGCCAAGGCGAAGGCCGCCCAGATCCTGGGCATGGACATCAAGGGCCACACCGTCCACAAGGTGATGCTGGCGACCACCGCGGACATCAAGGCCGAGTACTACGTCTCGTTCCTGCTGGACCGGTCCAACCGCACCTTCCTGGCGATGGCCTCGGTCGAGGGCGGTATGGAGATCGAGGAGATCGCGGTCACCAAGCCCGAGGCGCTGGCCAAGGTGCCGGTCGACGCGACCGCCGGGGTGGACCTGGACAAGGCCCGCGAGATCGCGGTGGCCGGCGGCTTCCCGGCCGAGCTGGTCGAGCAGATCGCCGAGATCCTGGTCGGCCTGTGGACCGTGTTCGTCGAGGAGGACGCCCTCCTGGTCGAGGTCAACCCGCTGGCGCTGCTCGGCGACGGCAAGGTCGTGGCCCTGGACGGCAAGGTCAGCCTGGACGAGAACTCCGGCTTCCGCCAGGCCCACCACGCCGACCTGGAGGACAAGGCCGCGGCCAACCCGCTGGAGGCCAAGGCCAAGGCCAAGCACCTGAACTACGTCAAGCTGGACGGCGAGGTCGGCATCATCGGCAACGGCGCCGGCCTGGTCATGTCCACCCTGGACGTGGTCGCGTACGCGGGCGAGAAGCACGGCGACGTCAAGCCCGCCAACTTCCTGGACATCGGCGGCGGCGCCTCGGCCGAGGTGATGGCCAACGGGCTGGAGATCATCCTGGGCGACCCGGACGTGAAGTCGGTGTTCGTCAACGTCTTCGGCGGGATCACCGCCTGCGACGCGGTCGCCAACGGCATCGTGCAGGCCTTCGCGCTGCTCGACGGGCGCGGGGAGCCCGTGACCAAGCCCCTGGTGGTCCGGCTCGACGGCAACAACGCCGAGCTCGGCCGCAGCATCCTGACCGAGGCCGGCCTGGCCGGCCTGGAGCAGGTAGACACCATGGACGGCGCGGCGGCCCGCGTCGCCGAGCTCGCGGCGAAATAAGGGAGATCAGACGACCATGGCAATCTTCCTCACCGAGAACTCCAAGATCATCGTCCAGGGGATGACCGGCTCGGAGGGCATGAAGCACACCCGCCGCATGCTCGCCTCCGGCTCCCAGGTGGTCGGCGGGGTCAACCCGCGCAAGGCCGGCACCTCGGTCGACGTCGACGGCGTGCAGATCCCGGTGTTCGGCTCGGTGGCCGAGGCGATGAAGGAGACCGGCGCCGACGTGTCGGTCATCTTCGTCCCGCCGCCCTTCGCCAAGTCCGCGGTGATCGAGGCGGTCGACGCGAACATCCCGCTGGCCGTGGTGATCACCGAGGGCATCCCGGTGCACGACTCGACCTGGTTCTGGGCCTACGCGCAGGGCAAGAGCACCCGGATCATCGGCCCGAACTGCCCCGGCCTGATCAGCCCCGGGAAGTCCAACGCGGGCATCATCCCGGCCGACATCACCCAGGCCGGCAAGATCGGCCTGGTGTCCAAGTCCGGCACGCTGACCTACCAGATGATGTACGAGCTGCGCGACCTGGGCTTCTCCTCGGCCATCGGCATCGGCGGGGACCCGGTCATCGGCACCACGCACATCGACGCGCTGCAGGCCTTCCAGGACGACCCGGAGACCGCCGCGATCGTGATGATCGGCGAGATCGGCGGCGACGCCGAGGAGCGGGCCGCGGCGTACATCGCCGAGCACATCACCAAGCCGGTGGTCGGCTACGTGGCCGGCTTCACCGCCCCGGAGGGCAAGACCATGGGCCACGCCGGCGCCATCGTGTCCGGCTCCTCGGGCACCGCGCAGGCCAAGAAGGAGGCCCTGGAGGCCGCCGGGGTCAAGGTCGGCAAGACGCCGTCCGAGACCGCCCGCCTGATGCGCGAGATCATCCTGGCCCTGTAGGCCCCCGGCGGCCGGACCGGCCGTTGACCCGCCTGAACCAACGGGCGCCTTGACTCCGACCTCTATGGAGTGAAGGCGCCCGTCGGCTTAGGCGTGGCACGCCGCGGGGGTGGCCGGGCCCGGCGAGCATGGGGCCATGGCAGAGCAAGGTGATCCCCGGCTGGACGCGCCGACCGCCCCGGAGGCCCTGCGGGCGGCGGCCGACGCGGTCCGCCGCCAGGTCGCCGAGCACCTTCCGGACGTGGCCCTCGGACTGGTCGCGGCGGTGTGCGTCGCCGCGGTCGGCTGGCTGTGCGCGGTCGCGATCACCGTGGCGGTCTGGATGCCCACGGCCCCGGCCGACGGCACCGTCGCCACGCCTCTGCACGTCGGCAGCCAGCTGTGGCTGGCCGCGCACCACGTCCTGCTGCGTACTCCGGACGGGCTGTTCGGGCTCACGCCGCTGGGCTTCACGCTGCTGCCCGCGACCGCGCTGATCCTGGCCGGCCGGTACATCGGGCACCGGCTGGCCGCCCGGCCCGCGCGCCCGGCCGCGGGCTCGCCCGCCGGAACCGGCCCGGACCCGTCCGAGGACTTCGACGCGGACGGATTCACCCGATTCGACTACGCCGGCGAGGACTCGCAGGGCGATGTCGACACCTACTTCGACGAGAGCTGGGGCCGAGGCCCCGGCGCCGAGCCCGAGACCGGCCCGGACGCCGCCTTCAGCCGCAGCCCGTACGACGTGACGGTCCGCACCGGCCGCCTCTCCGGCCCGGCCGGCCCGGCCCGGTTCGGCCGCGGCGCCGGGACCTTCGACCCGAGCGTGCTGTGGCTGCTGGGCGCGGCGGTGCTCGGCTACGAACTGTGCGCCGAGCTGATCGCCTGGAGCGCGGCCGCCGGAACCCTGCGCGCGGACCTCGGCGGCTGCGTCAGCTACCCGCCGCTGCTGGCCGCGGCCGGGTTCGGCGCCGGGTTCCTGAGCGTGCGCCCGCCCCGGCTCGGCCGCCGGGCCGCCGCCGCGGTGCGCGCCGCCACCGCCGCCACGGCCGTGCTGGTCTGCGGCGGGGCCGCCCTGGCGGTGCTGGCCCTGGCCCTGCGGTTCGGCCAGGTCGGCGCGACCGGGCACAGCCTGGGCGGCGGCACGGCCGCGGACGTCGGCCTGTTCCTGATCGACCTGGCCCTGCTGCCCAACCTGATCGGCTGGGCGGTGAGCTTCCTGGTCGGCCCGGGCTTCGCGGTCGGCGCCGGGTCCCGGGTGTGGATGTTCGGGTCGGCGCACGGGCCGCTGCCCTCGCTGCCGGTGCTCGGCGCGATCCCGGTGCCCGGGCCGCTCTCCGCCTGGCTGCTGGCCGCCGGGCTGGTCCCGGTGCTGGCCGGCGCGGGCGCGACGGTGCTGGTGGTCCGGCTGGTGCGCTCGTGGCCGGACCGGCTGGCCGCCCTGGCCGCCGCCGCCGCGGCCACCGGCCTGGGCTGCGGGCTGTTCTCCGCGCTGTCCGGCGGCCCGGTCGCGGACGGGGCGATGGCGGTGACCGGCCCGGCCGGCTGGCAGGTCGGCCTGGCCGCGGGCGGCCTGATCGGCGCGGTCGGTCTGGCCGGGCTCGGCCTGGTCGCCCTGGCGGCGGCCGCCGGGACCAAGCCGGTCGGCGAGGTCGCCGACGAGGTGGACGCCGGAGCGCTCGGCGCCGACCCCCAGACCGCGGGCGAACGCGAATCCGCCGGTGAAGACGCAGGCGGGACGAGCGAAGACGGCCGCGAACCCGGGGTGGGAGCGGGGACCCCCCGCCGCGGGAGCCGGCTGGCTGCCGGATTCCGGCTGTCCGGCCGCCGGGGCGCTCGGCCCGGCCGGACCGCCGACGAGCCGCAGCCCGAGGCCGCCGACGCGGGTGAGGCGTGCGTGAGTGAGTCCGGTGACGCTGAATTCCGCTTCCCCGCGGTGCCGCTGCCCGTCTTCCCGTTGAGCCCCGATCCCGTGGACCTGGGCCTGGCCCGTCCGGAGCCCGGCTCCGATCCTGGTCCCGATTCGGCTGCTCCCGCCGCCCCTGCTACTCCCGCTCATCCCGGTGCGGCCGATGCCGCCGACCTGCCCGAACACCCCGCTCCTGCTGAAGACCCCGATCTGCCCGGTCCCGCCCCCGCTGCCCCCGCGGCGTCGACGGCGGTCCCGGAGCCCGGCGAACCTGCGCCGCACGCGCCGGCCCGTACCGGGTCAGTTCCGGATGACCAGGGTGCCGCAGAGCCGGTCGGCGAAGGTCTTGTTGTGCCCGTCCCAGAGCGGGGCGAAGAACCCGGCCGCGAGCGGCAGGCCGTCGACCAGGTGGGCCAGCGCCCGGACGAAGGCCGCGCCGAAACCGGTGGGCTGCAGGCTGCCCTGCCGGATCACCAGGATCCCGGCGGCCTTCTTGCCCAGGGTCTGCCCGGTGGTGCCCTGCCGGTAGAGCTGCCACAGGCTGGCCGCGAAGACCCCGGCGAAGCACAGCAGCATGATGAAGATCCCGGTGCCGGTCGGCCCGCCCAGGGTGACCACGTTCCCGGCCGCGTCGTAGGTGGCCGGCTTGACGCTCTGGAACAGGGCGGTCATCCCGCCGATGAGCAGGGGGCTGACGATCAGGAAGTCGAGCAGGGTGGCCCCGACCCGCAGGCCCCAGGAGGCCAGGTCGACGTTTAGCGGCCGCGGTGTGCGGGGGCCCGGGGTCAGGCCGTGCGGGGACAACCCGTCACCGCCGGCGGGCGCGGGGGCCGGGGCGGGCGGCGCGGCCGGCCGCGGCTGCCCGGGCCGGGGGAAACCGGACTGGTCGTCTTGATCCCTCGGGTATCTGCTCTGGTGCGGGATGGGCTGCTGGTGCGGGTAAGTCTGCTGCTGAACCTGCTGATAGCCCGAAGGAGGGGTGTCGTACGCGGGCGTGGCCCGCGGACTGACACCCTCGCCCGGATTCGGGTCATACGGCGGATTAGTCATGAGCAGGAATAATACCGAGCCGCCGCAGCCGATCGTAAGGTGATTAACCGTACTGCAATCCTGCGGGGCGAGCTTGTCAGGCCTGGACGACCACCGACCCGGCGATCTTGTCACTCCAGGTCTGGTGATTGGCGTCCCACAGCGGCCAGAGGTAGTTGAGCACTCCGGGAACGAAGCACAACAGGGTGAAGACGCCGTTCATCAGCCAGCGCAGCAGGCCGTAGCCGCCGCCGACCGGCGTGCCGTCCTGCATCCGGGCCAGCCTGATCCCGACCGCGCGCTTGCCGTAGGACTGGCCGCGGCTGCCGGCCAGGAACGCGTTGTAGAGAGACCAGATCACGGCGATCGCCGAGGTCAGCCCCTCCAGGGCCGAGTTGTGCGTCGGCTCGGTGATCAGCCCGAGGGCCACGCCGACCAGGACGTTGTCCAGCAGGTACGCCCCCACGCGCTTCCACCAGCCCGCGTAGGGCGGCATCGCGGCCGGGCCTGCGATCTGGCCGTAGCCGTACCCGGCCTGCTGCGCGCCGGACAGCGGCGGGACGGGCGGGGACTGCCCGTAGGAGTATCCGGCCGCGGCGTTCGGGTCGCCGAACTGCTGCCGGCCGGGCGGCTGGGTGAAGTGCTGCGCGCCGGCCTGGCCGTACTGCAGGGTGAACGGCTGCTCGCCCGGCTGGCTGCCGTACTGCCCGACCTGCTGCTCGCCGGACTGCCCGAAGCTCTCGGCCGGCCGGCTGAACGACTGCCAGTCGGCGGGCCCGCTCATCGACCCGCCCGCCTGCTCCGGCTCCTGGCCGGGCGCCGGCTGCTGCGGCTGGGACGGCGGCCGGTACTGCCAGCCGGTCTCGGCGCGGCGGCGGTCGGAAGCCTGCTGGGCCTCGTCCCGCGGGTCTTCGGGCTCGTCGGGGTAGGGCGGCGTCGTGGTCACCGGTGGCCTCCTGTTGGATTCGGACGTTACCGTACAAATCTTCACAGCTGGTGGTAAGGGCCGCGCCTCTTACTGTGCTGAACGGGTGTCAGAATGCGGCAATCGGGCTGTTCCGCGTGGACAGCGGCCCGGACGGCCGCTACAGCAGGCTGAACCGGTGCAGCTGCCAGAGCCAGGAGGCGCAGAACGCGGCGGCGCCGAGCGTCCACCGCGCCCACCCCGGCAGACCGGCCCAGCGCCCGGGCAGGCCGGCGCCGAGCACCGGGTAGAGCAGCAGCCCGACCACGGCCACCAGCATGAACGGGTTCGCCGTGACCGCCGCACCCCAGTGGCCCGCCCCGGCCTGCATGAACATCGTGGTCGACCCGCAGAACGGACACGGGACCCCGGTGAACCGGCGCAACGGGCACAGCACGCCGGGATCGTCGCGTTCGTGCACCCGGGCGGCGACCAGCGCGGCCACGCCCGCGACGCCGAACCGCAGCGCCGCCCCGCGCACGCCCCGGCCGCCCCACGGCCACCGGGCCGCGCCGAGCCCCGGGGCGCGCACGCCGGCCTGGCCGGACGCCCGGCTCACAGCCCGGCCGGCTTGCCCGCCCTGTTGCCGAACGGCCAGTTGTCCTGCAACTGCTGCAGGCACGCGTTCTGCTCGGAAACGGTGTTCGAACTCTGCATACACCGCGAATACTGCTGGAGCTGCGGGTACAGCGCCACGGAATAGGCGAGGATGCCGAGCGAGATCACCGCGGAGATCACACACCACACGATCGACGCGATCGCGTCCGGAGCCCGGCGGCCCTGCCGCGACGCATCGCGCTGGGCGAACGCACCTACCCACAGGCCCGCCACGGCCAGACACAGGCCCGCCCCGGCGCCGATCATCCAGGTCGGGAAGGACTCGTACCCGTACAGCACCGCGAGCAGCGTGCAGATCGCGCCGCCCATGGCCAGGCCGCGGGCCCACCGGGATTTCAGGCTCAGCGGCGGCCGCTTGGGCTGCTCGCCCGGCCGGACCGGTTCGCGCGGCGGCCGGGGGTCGGGCCGGCGGCCCGGGGGCAGGTCCGGCGGGCGGTTGGGCTGCTGCCGGGACGGGTCGCCGGACTGCGGTCCGGGCTGCTGGCCGGGCCACGGACCGGGCCGGCCGTTCGGCGGGGGACCGGGCTGAGCGCCGGGCTGCTGGTAGGGCGGGCGGGCGGAACCGTTCGGGGGCAGGTTCTGCGGCGGCGGCCCGGCCGACCAGCCGGGCGGCGGGACCTGGCCCGGGCGGCCGAGGAACCAGGGGGCCGGGGCGGGCTGGTTCGCCGACCAGGTGACCGCGGGCTTGGCCGCGGGGTCGGCTGGTCGGTCCGAAGGAGCATCGTTTGCAGGGGTCTGATCCGTCGGGGCCTGGTCCGCCGGAACCGGGGGAGCGTCCTGGGAGCCGGCCTGCGGGGACTGCGCCTCCTGGGACAGCGTGCCATGCACCTCTTGGGCCGACTGACCGGTCCGCTGCTCGGACTGGGCCAGCACCGCGGCGGCCAGGGCGGACACGGACGCCGCCGAGGGCTCGGGAACGGCCTCGGGGACGACGGGCACAGGTGCCGCGGGCAGCACGGGCGGCGCAGGCGTGGACGGCTCGGCCGAGGGCGCCGTTGCCGCGGCGGACCGCGGCGTTTCCGACGGATCGTCGGCCGGTGCGTCGCCGCCCCCGGCCTCGGGGGCGTCCGGCACATCCTTGCGTGGTGCGGCATCGGTCACTGTCGTCGGCTCCGTCATAGGCGAGGTCACGTGTGTGCTCCGGCACCGTGGCGCCACACCAGCGGATCCGTCCGTGGTGGTTCGCTGCGCCCGGTACCGCGAGTTGGCCCTCTAACGGTACCGCTCGGTAAGGTTGCAGACATCCCGGCCTGCGCGTGCGCCCCTCGGCGCCCCGGACCGCCCCGGCCGCGGCCGCCCCCGCGCGGCGGCCGGAGCTGTGCGCGCCGGCCGATTCGACGCAACCACAAGGAAGGAAGCCGCGGTCGTGGCCTCTGCCCCCTATCAGCCCGGTGAGCTGTTCTCGCACAGCCCCACAAGCCCGCCCGGACGCCTCGTCGTCCTGGTCTCCGGCACCGGTACCAACCTCCAAGCCCTGCTCGACGCCGCCGCCGACCCCGGATACGGGGCCGAAGTGGTCGCGGTCGGCGCCGACCGGCCCGGCATTCCCGCCCTCGACCGGGCCGAGCAGGCGGACGTGCCCACCTTCGTCCACCGCGTCCCGGACCACCCGGACCGCGCCGACTGGGACCGCGCCCTGCGCGACACCGTCGCCTCGCACAAGCCCGACCTGGTCGTCCTGGCCGGGTTCATGAAGCTGGTCGGCGCCGACTTCCTGGCCGAGTTCGGCGGCCGGGTGATCAACACCCACCCGGCATTGCTGCCCTCGTTCCCCGGGATGCACGGAGTGCGCGACGCCCTCGCGTACGGCGTGAAGGTCACCGGCTGCACCCTGTTCGCGGTGACCGCCGGGATCGACGACGGCCCGATCATCGGGCAGAGCGCGGTCGAGGTGGAACCCGGCGACGACGAGGCGAGCCTGCACGAGCGGATCAAGGCCGCCGAGCGCAGGCTTCTGGTGGAGTACACGGGCCGGATGGCCCGCAACGGCTGGACTATCGGCACCGATCGTAAGGTGAGCGTTTCATGACTTCGACAAGCACCCCCGCCCCGCAGGCCGGCGACTCCCGCGTGCCGATCCGGCGCGCGTTGATCAGCGTCTACGACAAGACCGGACTGGAGGCGCTGGCGGCCGGGCTGCACGAGGCCGGCGTGGCCATGGTCTCCACCGGCAAGTCCGCCGCGCTGATCGCCGCGCTCGGCCTGCCGGTGACCGAGGTGGCCGAGCTGACCGGGTTCCCCGAGTGCCTGGACGGCCGGGTCAAGACCCTGCACCCCAAGGTGCACGCCGGCATCCTGGCCGACCGCCGGCTGGCCGACCACGTCCGCCAGCTCGAGGAGCTCCAGATCGAGGCGTTCGACCTGGTGGTCTCCAACCTCTACCCGTTCACCAGCACGGTCGCCTCCGGCGCCGGGCCGGACGAGTGCGTCGAGCAGATCGACATCGGCGGCCCGTCGATGGTGCGCGCCGCGGCCAAGAACCACCCGTCGGTGGCCATCGTGGTCAACCCGGACCGGTACCCGGACGTGCTGGCCGCGCTCGGCGCCGACGGCTTCACCCTGGACCAGCGCCGCCGCCTGGCCGCCGAGGCCTTCGCGCACACCGCCGCCTACGACGCGGCCGTGGCCTCCTGGTTCGCCTCGTCCTACGCCCCGGCCGACGAGTCCCCGTTCCCCGACTTCCTGGCCAACGCCTGGACCCGCAAGTCCGTGCTGCGCTACGGCGAGAACCCGCACCAGCAGGCCGCCCTGTTCGTCCCGGCCGGCTCCCCGGCCCAGGACACCACCAGCCTGGCCGGCGCGCAGCAGCTGCACGGCAAGGAGATGTCCTTCAACAACTTCGTGGACACCGACTCCGCGGTCCGGGCCGCGTACGACTTCGACGAGGCGTGCGTGGCGATCATCAAGCACGCCAACCCGTGCGGCATCGCCGTGTCCGCGGCCGGGGACCTGGCCGAGGCGCACCGCAAGGCGCACGAGTGCGACCCGGTCTCCGCGTACGGCGGCGTGATCGCGGTCAACCGGCCGGTCACGGTCGCCATGGCCCGGCAGGTCGCGGACGTGTTCACCGAGGTCATCTGTGCGCCCGGGTACGAGGACGGGGCGTTCGAGATCCTGGCCGCGCGCAAGAACATCCGGGTGCTGACCACCTCGGCGGCCAACCGCCGGGCCACCGAGTACCGGCAGATCGACGGCGGCATGCTGGTGCAGACCGGCGACCGGTTCCAGGCCGCGGGCGACGACCCGTCCGCCTGGCGGCTGGCGGCCGGCCCGGCCGCGGACCCGGACGTCCTGGCCGACCTGGCCTTCGCCTGGCGCGCGGTGCGCTCGGTGAAGTCCAACGCGATCCTGCTCGCGGCCGACGGCGCGTCCGTGGGCGTGGGCATGGGCCAGGTCAACCGGGTCGACTCGGCCAAGCTGGCGGTGGCCCGGGCCGGGGAGCGGGCGGCCGGCTCGGTCGGCGCCTCGGACGCGTTCTTCCCGTTCGCCGACGGCCTGGACGTGCTGATCGCGGCGGGCGTGCGGGCCGTGGTCCAGCCCGGCGGCTCGGTCCGGGACGACCAGGTGATCGCGGCGGCCGAGGCGGCCGGGATCAGCATGTACCTCACCGGCGCCCGGCACTTCGCGCACTGAGACTGAAGTCCACACGATGACGGAGGACGACTGATGACCGCGAAAATTCTGGACGGCGCGCTGACCGCCGCGGAGATCCACGAGGACCTGACCAAGCGGGTGGCCGCGCTGCGCGAGCGCGGCGTGGTGCCGGGCCTGGCCACGGTGCTGGTCGGCGACGACCCCGGCTCGCGTTCCTATGTCGGGATGAAGCACCGGGACTGCGCGAAGGTGGGCATCCACTCGATCGACCGCCGGCTGCCCCAGGACGCGACCCAGGAGCAGGTGGAGGCCGTGGTCGCCGAGCTCAACGAGGACCCGGCCTGCCACGCCTACCTGGTCCAGCTGCCGCTGCCCAAGGGCCTGGACGAGTACCGGGTGCTGGAGCGGATCGCGCAGGACAAGGACGCGGACGGCCTGCACCCGCTGAGCCTGGGCAAGCTCGCGCTGGGCGAGCCGACCCCGCTGCCGTGCACGCCGTACGGCGCGGTGGTGCTGTTGCGCCGCTTCGGCGTCGAGCTGAACGGCGCGCACGTGGTGGTGATCGGCCGCGGCACGACCGTCGGCCGGCCGATCGGCCTGATCCTGACCCGGCGTTCGGAGAACGCGACCGTGACCCTGTGCCACACCGGCACCCGGGACCTGGCCGCGCACACCCGGCAGGCGGACGTGATCGTGGCCGCGGCGGGCGTGCCGCACCTGGTGACCGCGGACATGGTCAAGCCGGGTGCGGCGGTGCTGGACGTGGGCGTCTCGCACGTGGACGGGAAACTGACCGGCGACGTGGCCCCCGAAGTGGCCGACGTCGCCGGTTACCTGTCGCCGAATCCCGGCGGGGTGGGCCCGATGACCCGGGCCCTGCTGCTCACGAACGTGGTCGAGGCCGCTGAGCGAGCGGCGCTGCGGGCTTCGGCCTGACCGGCGCGGGAGCCGGGGTCGGCGCCGGCGGCGCGGCGGAGAACGTCGCGGCCGTCGTCGCCGGCCCGATCGGCCCGGCCATCCCGTCCACGGTCCGCGGCGCGGACCGCGGCGGGGCCGGGGTCGGCGGCTTGGGCGCCCGGAACGGCCTGGTCTCGGCCGGGGCGACCTGCGCGGGCAGCGGGGCCGGCTGCGGGGTGGACCGGTTGGTCGGGGTCCGGAACAGCGGCATCATCGTGTCCCGGCGCGCGGACGGCAGAGCCGAGGCGGTGGTCGCGGACGGCTTCGGCGCGGAGGGCTTCTTGTCGGTGTCGGCCTTCGGCTGAGCGGTCGCCGGGGCCGGAGCCGGGGCCACGGTCGGTTCGGCGGTCCGCGCGGTCGCCGGTTGAGCTGCGGCCTTCGGAGCCGTCGTGGCTGCCGGGCCGGCCGGGGCCGGTGCAGGCTCTGGCTTGGCCACGGGCTTCGATTTGGTCACAGGCTCCGACGTGGCTACGGATTCCGGCTTGGCCACCGGCTCCACCTTGGCCGAGGGCTTCGGCTTGGCTACGGGTTCCGCCTTGGCCAGGGGCTCAGGCTTAGTCACAAGTTCCGGCTTGGCCACGGTCTCTGGCTTGGTTGCAGGCTCCACCTTGGCCGCGGGCTCTACCTTGACCACGGTTACGGGTTCCGCCTTGGCCACAGGCTGTGGCTTGGCTACGGCTTCCACCTCGGCTACGGGCTCCGACTCGGCTACGGGCTCAGGCTCAGGTTCGGGCGCTGCGGCGAGCACGGGCTCGGCTTGCGCCACCGGCTCCGCCCTCTCGTCCGCCGACTCCGCGGCCGGCTCCTCTTCCAACTCCGCGAGCGGAACGACGACCAGTTCGACCACCGACGCCGCTGCGACCTGCGGCTCGTCGACGGCCTTGCCGGTCTCGGTCGCCAGCTCCATTCCGGACCCCAGCTCCGTCCCAGCCCCGACCAGCGCCCCGGCGTAGACCGCCGACTGCGTTCCGGCCTCGTTCTCCAGCTCGCCGACCGGCTCCGCGGTCGGGCCCGGCAGGACCTCGACCACCAGCTCAGCCGGCGCCTCGACCGCGGAGATGGCCACCTGCTCGGCCTCCGCGATCACTTCCTCGGCCTCCGCCTCGATCTCGCCGACCAGCTCGTCCACCCGCTCCGGGACCAGCCACAGGGTGCCGAGCGGGGGCAGCCGGAGCACGGCGTTGGACGGACGGCCGGACCACTCCTCGTCCCGGGCGCTGACCATGCCGTAGTTGCCGACGCCGGAACCGCCGTACTGCTCGGCGTCGGTGTTCAGCAGCTCGATCCAACGCGGCGACTGCTCGGCCGACAGCGGCAGCGGCAGGTGGTAGTCGTTCCACGGCACGGCCGCGAAGTTCACCACGCACACCAGCGGGCGCCCGTCGGCCGACCAGCGGACGAACGCGAACACGTTGTGGTCCGAGTCGTCCACGATCAGCCACTCGAAGCCCGCCGGGGTGTGGTCCTGCTCCCACAAGGCGGGCTGCTTCGTGTAATTGAAGTTCAGGTCCTGCACGGTCCGGAACACGCCGCGGTGCTCGGGGTAGTCCAGCAGCCACCAGTCCAGGCCGTGCTGCTCGGACCACTCGGCGTCCTGGGCGAATTCACACCCGGAGAACAACAGCTGCTTGCCCGGATGCGCCCACATGAAGGCCAGGTAGGCGCGCACGTTGGCCAACTGCTGCCAGCGGTCGCCGGCCATCTTGCGCAGCAGCGACCCCTTGCCGTGCACCACCTCGTCGTGGCTGATCGCCAGGACGAACTTCTCCGTGTACGCGTAGACCAGCGCGAACGTCATCTTGTCGTGGTGGTACCGGCGGTTTATCGGGTCCTGTGCCAGGTAGTCCAGGGTGTCGTGCATCCAGCCCATGTTCCACTTGAAGCCGAACCCGAGGCCGGTCAGCGCGCTGCCGTACACGTGGTGGTCCGTCGGCAGGGTCACGCCCGGCCACGCGGTGGACTCCTCGGCGACCACGATCACGCCGGGCGAACGCTTGTAGCAGGTCGCGGTCAGCTCCTGCAGGAACGAGACCGCCTCCAGGTTCTCCCGTCCGCCGAACGCGTTCGGGTGCCACTGGCCCTCCTCGCGGGAGTAGTCCAGGTAGAGCATCGAGGCCACGGCGTCGACCCGCAGGCCGTCGATGTGCATCTGCTCGCACCAGAACAGCGCCGAGGCGACCAGGAAGTTGCGCACCTCGCGCCGGCCGTAGTCGAAGACCAGGGTGCCCCAGTCGGGGTGCTCGCCGCGGCGCGGGTCGGAGTGCTCGTACAGCGCGGTCCCGTCGAAGTCGGCCAGGGCCCAGGCGTCCTTGGGGAAGTGCGCCGGCACCCAGTCGATGAACACGCCGATCCCGGCCGCGTGCAGGGCGTCGATCAGGGCCCGGAAGTCGTCCGGCTTGCCCAGCCGCGCGGTCGGCGCGAAGTAGGAGGAGACCTGGTAGCCCCAGGACCCGCCGAACGGGTGCTCGGTCGGCGGCAGGAACTCCACGTGGGTGAACCCGAGCTCCAGCAGGTAGGCGGGCAGTTCGTCGGCCAGCTGCCGGTAGTCCAGGCCCGGCCGCCAGGACTGCAGGTGCAGTTCGTAGACGGACATCGGGGACCGGTACGGGTCGGTCTCGGCCCGCTTGGCCAGCCAGTCCTGGTCGGTCCAGACGAAGTCGGAGTCGTCGGTGACCGAGGCGTTCCCGGGCGGCGGCTCGGTCCGCCGGGCCAGCGGGTCGGCCTTCTGCCGCCAGATCCCGTCCCGGCCGAGGATCTCGTACTTGTACCGCTCGCCCGCGCCGACCTGCGGCACGAACAGCTCCCAGACCCCGGACCCGCCGAGCGAGCGCAGCGGGAACGCGGCGCCGTTCCAGTAGTTGAAGTCCCCGATCACCCGGACGCCGCGCGCGTTGGGCGCCCAGACCGCGAAGGACACGCCGGTGACCGGGCCGAACTCGGCCTCCAGCCGGGCTTGGGCGGCGGCCCGCTCGGCCGCCTCGGCCGCGGAGGCCGCCGCCGAGCCGTTGGAGCCCTTCGAGCCGTTCGACCCGTTCGACTCGGAGGCGGCGGGGGCCGGCGACTCGGCGGCTTCGACCGAACTGGAGTTCTGCGCCGGGCCGGCCGCGGACTGCTGCGCCCGGCCGAAGCGGCGCACCCGGGAGCCGAGCACCTCCCACAACTTCTCATGCCTGCCCTCGCCGATCAGGTGCAGGTCGAGCTCACCCAGCGTCGGCTGGTAGCGGAACGGGTCGTCCGCCACCACCGTCTCCTCGGCGTACTGCAACTCGTAGCGGTAGTCGGTGCCGGGCGGGAACGGGACCAGGCCGGCGAACAGGCCGTCGCCCTCCGGCCACAGCTCCCACCGGCCGCCGTCCCGGGTCAGCACGGTCACCGTGTCCGCGAACGGCCGCAGCGCCCGGATCACCGTGCCCTGCCCGGCCGGGTGCGCGCCGAGCACCGCGTGCGGGTCGTGGCAGTCCCCGTCCAGCAGGGACCGCCGCTCCTCCGGACTCGGCGGCGGCGCGGGCCGGCACTCGCCGCTGATCGTCTCCATCGTCACCGCGCCGGAACTCGCGCCGCCCATGCCGGTCCCTTCCTCGCCACCACTGAAGTTCGGTCGGTTCATCATCGCAGTACTTACCCGGCGGGGCCGACCTCCCGCGCCCGCCTCAGCACAGGTGGTCCAGTACCCCGTTCTTCACATCCGAGACGAGGAAGGACAACTGCTCCAGAGACATCTGGACCTGCTGGCCGAAGTCGTCCGTGAGCACCACCCGGCGCTCCGGCGCGGCGGCCTCGTCCAGGAACAGCTCCGGGCAGCCGCAGTTGCAGTTGCCGCAGAACGTGGCCACCGGGACAAGCTCCCGGCCGGCCGTTACGGCGGAGGAAGAATCAGATGTCTGCATGGTAAACGCCTCGCAGTAGGTATCGGTTGCCCGCCGGAGCCCGGCCAGGTGGCCCAGGTCTGCCGAACGGCATCACTGAAGGTAGTCGAGTGATCACCGCCGGGCTACGGTGCATCAGGCGCAGGCGGCGCCCCGCGCTCGCGCCCGCACGCCCGCCCGGCCCCGCGCGCGAGCACAAAAAGTGCCCTGAACAGCGGAAAAGCCCGGTCAACGGCGCACGGTGCGCCGCCGCAGCAGCCGCCCGGCGGCGAACCCGGCGGCGAACGTGGCCAGCAGCACCAGCCACAGCCTCGCGCTGACCCAGAAGACCCACAGGTGCACCCGGGTCTCGGCGCCGTTGGCGAGGCTGAACCAGATCGCCAGCACCGCGATGACCAGGCCGGCCACCGCCTTCGGATGCAGCAGCCGCTGGGCCAGCGCGGAGGGCGAGCGGTCGGAGGCCCGGTCCCCGGACGGGGGATGATCACTCATGCTGCGAGTATCGCCCGCCGAAGCCGGCCGCTTTCGGCAAGAGCGGCCGAATGGCCCAATCCGGCTCACTCTTACGGGCCGCCGGGTGACCCGTTCGGCCCGGGCCCGGTCCGGTCCGGTGCCCGCCGCCGCGGCCCTGTCGCGGCGGCCCGGGGGCGTGGTTGGATTGGCGCATGGACCTGACTTCGCCGCCGGCCGCCGACCACCACGCCGGCCCGGGCCCGGCCGGACTGCTCCGGGCGGTGCTGGGCCAGTGGCCGTTCGCGGTCGTGTTCGCCGGCGCGCTGGCCGGTATCGGGCTGGTCGCCCTCGGCGCGCTCCAGCACGGGCTGATCGTGCTGGCCGGCGCCGTGGTGCTCGGCTCGGTGCTGCGGTTCGCGATCCCGGCCTCCCGGGTCGGGCTGCTCGCGGTCCGCCGGCGCGGGGCGGACGTGATCACGATGGCCCTGCTCGGCGTGGTCCTGCTCGTGCTGGCCGCCGTGGTCGACACCCGCTGACCCGGGTCGGCCCGGTCGGCCCGACCTGGGCGTGTTACGAACGTGCGATGAACTGTGCATGACGTCTGACCAGCCGCCCGCCTGCGCCCGGCCGCTCGCCCGGGGCCGATTTCATGGGTGGCGCGCCAGGCAGTAGGCTCACTCCAAAAGGTCTCTTGACGCCAAGATACTTGACGGGCGGCGAAGACCGGCCCCCACGTATGCGAAGGACGCTAACCCTCATGGCCAAGATCAAGGTAGCCACCCCGGTCGTCGAACTCGACGGCGACGAGATGACCCGCATCATCTGGCAGTTCATCAAGGACCAGCTGATCCTGCCGTACCTCGACGTCGACCTGAAGTACTTCGACCTCGGGATCGAGCACCGGGACGCCACCGACGACCAGGTCACGGTCGACTCGGCCAACGCGATCAAGCAGTACGGCGTCGGCGTCAAGTGCGCCACCATCACCCCGGACGAGGCCCGGGTGGAGGAGTTCGGCCTGAAGAAGATGTGGAGGTCGCCCAACGGCACCATCCGCAACATCCTGGGCGGGGTGATCTTCCGCGAGCCGATCATCATGCGCAACGTCCCGCGCCTGGTCCCGGGCTGGACCAAGCCGATCGTGATCGGCCGGCACGCGTTCGGCGACCAGTACCGGGCCACCGACCTGAAGGTCCCCGGCGAGGGCTCGCTGACCCTGACCTTCACCCCGAAGGACGGCGGCGCGCCGGTCGAACTGGATGTCTACGACTTCCCCGGCCCCGGCGTCGCGCTGGCCATGTACAACCTGGACGAGTCCATCCGCGACTTCGCCCGCGCCTCGCTGCGCTACGGCCTGAACCGCAACTACCCGGTCTACCTGTCGACCAAGAACACCATCCTCAAGAGCTACGACGGCCGGTTCAAGGACATCTTCCAGGAGGTGTTCGAGACCGAGTTCAAGGCCGACTTCGAGACCGCCGGGATCACCTACGAGCACCGCCTGATCGACGACATGGTCGCCGCCGCGCTCAAGTGGGAGGGCGGCTACGTCTGGGCCTGCAAGAACTACGACGGCGACGTGCAGTCCGACACCGTGGCCCAGGGCTTCGGCTCGCTCGGCCTGATGACCTCGGTGCTGATGACCCCGGACGGGCGCACCATCGAGGCCGAGGCCGCGCACGGCACCGTCACCCGGCACTACCGCCAGCACCAGGCCGGCAAGGAGACCAGCACCAACCCGATCGCCTCGATCTACGCCTGGACCCAGGGCCTGTCGCACCGCGGCAAGCTGGACAACACCCCCGAGGTCACCGCGTTCGCGGAGGTCCTGGAGAAGGTCTGCGTGGAGACCGTCGAGGGCGGCCAGATGACCAAGGACCTGGCCGCGCTGATCGGCCCGGACGCCCCCTGGCTGACCACCCAGGACTTCCTCGGCGCGCTGGACGAGAACCTCAAGCGGGCCCGGGCCTAACTCCGCAGATCCCGCCGAGCGGGAAACGAACGCGCCGGTCCGTCCGAGAGGACGGGCCGGCGCGTTCGCGTTCGTGCTCGGTGCGGAAACCGCTGCTCAGGCCGAGGCGCCCTGGGCCGGCCGGTCCTGCGGGGCGACCGCGGCCACGGCCCACGGCGGCGGGACGGCCAGCCGGGCGCAGATCTCCCGGTAGGCCTTCTGGTGCACGGTGGCGAACGAGGCCACCTGGAAGACCGCCGCGGCGAAGTAGACGACCCCGGTGATCCGCAGCCACTGCTGCGCGGCGTCGACGGTGTTCGCCGGCTGGACGATCCTGATCAGGATGTAGGCCAGGAACACGTAGTTGTAGGCGGCGGTGGCGACGATCACCCGCTTCATCGCCGGCATCTGGAAGAACCAGCCCACGGAGATGTCCGGGCGCAGCTTCAGGTTGGACACCGCGCCGCTGATCCATCCGCCGAGCGACATGCCCACGATCCGGACGATGATGAGCGGCAGGACCGACAACAGCAGGATGTCCTGCGAGTTCGCGGTCAGGTGCGAGGACACCGAGAAGTCGACCACGCCGATCAGGGCCAGGGCGGCGGCCTGGACCGCGGTGACCAGGCCGCTCATCCGCAGTGCCCGGGCCATGTCGACCGGCCGCGCGGCGCTGCGGTCCACCAGCCGCTGCCACCGCCTCGGGATCGGCGGGGCGTTGTACCCGTAGGCCTGCGGGCCCGCCGGTCCGGCCTGCGGCGGGACGCCCGGCGCGGGCATGCCGACGTTCGGCGCGGCGGCCGTGGCCCCGGGCGTCTGCCAGGGATTGCAGACGGTGCACGCACCACCGTTCACCAGTGCGGTTCCGCAAGTGGTGCAGTTCATCGAAGGTTCCCTCCCGTGGCCCGCACCCGCTGCTCGGATCCGGATCATATTGTCGACATACCACTGCTGGATGCCGAGTGCGGGCGACAGGCTACCGGATGGATGTATCGGCCTGCCGGAATTTCTGCACTCGGCGGCTGCCGCGGGCCCGTCCTCCGATCGCCTACGCCTGCGATCGGAGGGCCGGTGGCAGCCGGCACCGCCGACGGTGACCGTCGCGTTTCCGGCCGCCTGCCGCGGACCCCGCCGCCTGTTGCGCTTCTCACAGGCCGGACGGCTCAACGGCGGACGGATGGGACGGTAACCGAGGAGTAACGTGTCCACTGCGTAAGCTCCACTCAACAGGATCCGTCCATCCGGTGTCGGAACAACCCGGCGTCGGCGCGCGCAGGAGAAGACATCATGACTCGCACCCCAGTAAACGTCACCGTCACCGGCGCGGCCGGACAGATCGGCTACTCGCTGCTCTTCCGCATCGCGGCCGGCCACCTGCTCGGCGAGGACGTCCCGGTCCGGCTGCGGCTGCTGGAGATCCCGCAGGCGGTCAAGGCCGCGGAGGGCGTGGCGATGGAGCTCGACGACTGCGCGTTCCCGCTGCTGACCGGGATCGACATCTTCGACGACCCGAACCCGGCCTTCGCCGGGACCAACGTAGCGCTGCTGGTCGGCGCCATGCCGCGCAAGGCCGGGATGGAGCGCGGGGACCTGCTGTCGGCCAACGGCGGCATCTTCAAGCCGCAGGGCCGGGCGATCAACGCCGGCGCGGCCGACGACATCAAGGTCCTGGTGGTCGGCAACCCGGCCAACACCAACGCCCTGATCGCCAAGAGCAACGCCCCGGACGTGCCGGCCTCCCGCTTCACCGCGATGACCCGGCTGGACCACAACCGGGCCGTGGCCCAGCTGTCCAAGAAGGCGGGCGTGCCGGTCTCCGAGATCTCCAACCTGACCATCTGGGGCAACCACTCGGCCACCCAGTACCCGGACGTGTTCAACGCCAGGATCGGCGGCAAGAACGCCGCCGAGGTGATCGACGACCAGGCCTGGCTGGAGGGCCACTTCATCCCGACCGTGGCCAAGCGCGGCGCGGCGATCATCGAGGCCCGCGGCCTGTCCTCGGCCGCCTCGGCCGCCTCGGCCGCGCTCAACCACGTGCACACCTGGGTCAACGGCACCGCCGACGGCGACTGGACCTCGATGGGCGTGGTCTCGGACGGCTCCTACGGCGTGCCCGAGGGCCTGGTCTCCTCCTTCCCGGTGGTCACCCGCGACGGCGCCTGGGAGATCGTGCAGGGCCTGGACGTCAACGAGTTCTCCCGCACCCGGATCGACGCCTCGGTGGCCGAACTGGCCGACGAGCGCGCCGCGGTCGCCGAGCTCGGCCTGATCTGAGGCCCGGCCCGGACACCGGGCACCGGATTTCCTGGTCTGCGCGGAGCGACGCGGCCGACCTCTCGGCCGCGTCGCTCCGCGCGTTTCGCGCCGCGCCGCAACTGCGGCCGGGACCCCGTTGCGCCGCAAGCGAATCGCGTTGCCGCGATCATGTCCGTGCAATAGCGTGATTCGGCATGAGTGCCATTGACGAGATCGCCGAGCGATATGTCGAGCAGTACGCCGCCCTCGATCCGCTCACCGCGACGTACGCCGGGATCCCCGGACACGACGACCGGCTGACCGACCTGAGCCCGGCCGGCTACGCGGCCCGGGCCGAGCTGGACCGGGCCACCCTGGCCGAGCTGGCCGCGGCCGAGCCGGCCGGCGAACGCGACCAGGTCGCCCGGGCCGCCATGCAGGAACGGCTCGGCCTGGCCGTGGAGGCCTACGACGCCGGCGACACGACCAGCGAGCTGAACGTCATCGCCTCCGCCCAGCAGGCCGTGCGGCAGGTGTTCGACCTGATGCCGCTGGAGGGCGACGGGGCGCTGGAGAACCTCGCGGCCCGGATGAACGCGGTGCCGCTGGCCTACGCCCAGCTGCGCGAGACCCTGGCCGGGTCCGCCGCGAAGGGCCGGGTGGCCGCGCGCCGCCAGGTGGCCGAGTGCGCCAAGCAGGCCGCCGAGTGGTCCGACCCGCAGGACGGCTTCTACACCGGCCTGGTCGGGCGGACCGGCGCCGAGGGCGAGCTGCTGGCTCGGCTGGCCACCGCCGCCGAGGCCGCACGGGCCGCGACCGCCGAGCTCGGCGTGTTCCTGGAGCACGAGCTGCTGCCGCTGGCCCCGGAACCGGACGCGGTCGGCCGCGAGCACTACGCCCGCGCCTCGCGCGCCTTCCTCGGCGCGGCGGTGGACCTGGACGAGGCCTACGCCTGGGGCTGGTCCGAGGTGGGCCGGCTCAAGGCCGAGATGGCCCGGGTGGCCGGGCAGATCGTGCCCGGCGGTTCGGTGGACGACGCGGCCGCCGCCCTGGACGCGGACCCGGCCCGGCAGATCCACGGCCGGGAGAACCTGCGTATCTGGATGCAGGGCTACGCCGACCGGGTGATCGCGGACCTGAACGGCACCCACTTCGACATCCCGGAGCCGGCCCTCCGGATCGAGTGCATGCTCGCGCCCACCAACGAGGGCGGCATCTACTACACCGGCCCGAGCGAGGACTTCAGCCGGCCCGGCCGGATGTGGTGGTCCGTGCCGGACGGCGTGGAGGAGTTCTCCACCTGGAGCGAGGTGTCCACCGTGCACCACGAGGGGGTGCCCGGCCACCACCTCCAGATTTCGCAGGCGGTCTACCAGAAGGAGCAGCTCAACCGCTGGCAGCGGCTGCTGTGCTGGGTCTCCGGGCACGGCGAGGGCTGGGCGTTGTACTCCGAGAAGCTGATGGACGAACTCGGCTATCTGAGCGACCCCGGCGACCGGCTCGGCATGCTGGACATGCAGATGCTGCGCGCGTGCCGGGTGGTCGTGGACATCGGCGTGCACCTGCAGCTGGCCGTCCCGGCCGGGAAGGGCTGGCACGGGGGCGCCGACGACGAGGCCGGCCGGATCTGGGACGCCGACCTGGCCTGGGACTTCCTGCGCGGCCACGTCCGGATGGAGGAGAAGCAGCTGCGGTTCGAGCTCAACCGCTACCTCGGCTGGCCGGGACAGGCCCCGTCGTACAAGCTCGGCGAGCGGCTCTGGCTCCAGGCCCGGGAGGACGCCCGGGCGCGCCGGGGCGAGGATTTCGACCTGAAGGAGTTCCACAGCCGGGCGCTCGCGCTCGGCTCGCTCGGCCTGGACCCGCTGCGCGAGGCGCTGGCCCGGCTGTAACCGCGGACGCCCGGCTGGGCAGGGGACGCGGCGCGGGCGGGGGCGGTGGTCGGGCGACCGCCGCCCCCGCCGTCCTGCTCCGGTCAAGGGAACCAGGCCCGTGATGTTCCAGCCCAAACATGATCCTAAGCGGGCAAGTCTGGCCCGGGTACCGGCAGGCCACGGGCAATTTACGCGACAATCGAATAACAACCCTTGCCAACCGGGGCGGCGGGCACTGAGATAGGTCCGTCAACTACGGGTTATTCAGTACACAGGGTGGGTAAAGCTTCATGTCTTGGCAACAGCCGGATGGCCAGTCGCAGCCGCAGCAGCCGGAGTGGGGCTCGGCGCAGCCGCAGACGCCCCAGCCCGCACAGTTCGGCGCCCCGCAGCAGCCCCAGTTGGGCGCGCCGCAGCCGGGCCAGGCGGTCCCGCCGCCGTTCTACACGCCGCACCCGTACGAGAAGAAGCGCAGCGGCTTCGGCGCCCGGCAGATCATCTCCATCGTGGTGCTCCTGGTCATCGTCGGCGGCTACTTCGCCTACAAGCACCTCTCCGGTTCGGTGTCCGCGACCAGCCTCTCCGTCGGCGAGTGCTTCAACGGCGGCAGCATAGGCGACCAGGACCTCTCGACGGTCCACAGCCTTTCGTGCACGTCCGCGCACAGCGCCCAGGTGATCGGCACCTTCACGATGACCGACTCGACCTACCCGGACGACAGCGCCCTGTCCGACGAGGCGACCACCGGCTGCAAGCCGTTCAACGACAAGGTCGACACCACCGGCCTGCCCAGCGACGCGCAGTTCGCGTTCATCTTCCCGGAGGAGGACTCGTTCAACTCCGGCAACAAGACGGTCGAGTGCCTGGTGCAGTCCGACACCGAGGACCTGACCACGTCCGTGCTGAACTAGCCACTGGCCCAGGTTCCGAACATCAGTCCTGCGATACCGGACGGCCGGGGATCTCCCCGGCCGTCCGGCGTGCCGCCGACCACCCGCCGGGCCCCCACCGGCTGGTCGGACCGACCCCGGCCGGCCGGACCGGACGCGGCCTGACGGTATTCAGGCGGAATCGGTAGACTCCACCGTATGCACAGCGTTGATTCGAACGGATCCGCGAAAGGCGATCATAGACAGGCGGGCCCGGACCGCCTGAGCAGCCGCCGGACGGAGCCGGACCGGCCCCGGACCCGGGCCCGCGGGCCGCGGAGGACCGAGTGAACCAGACCGAAGTCTCCTGCCTGGTCGTCCTCGCCCTGATCCTGATCGAGGCCCTGTTCGTGGCGGCCGAGATCGCCCTGGTCTCCTTGCGCGAGGGCCAGGTGCGCGCGCTGGCCGAGTCCGGCAAGCGCGGGGCCACCGTCGCCCGCCTGGTCCGCGAGCCCAACCGCTTCCTGGCCACGGTGCAGATCGGGGTCACCCTGACCGCGCTGCTCTCCTCCGCCTACGGCGCCACCACCCTGTCCGGGGACGCCAAGCGCACCCTGGTCGGCGCGGGGATGGACGAGAGCTTCGCCGGGTTCGTCGGCCTGGTCGGGGTCACCATGATCATCTCCTTCGTCACCCTGGTGATCGGCGAGCTCGCGCCCAAGCGGCTGGCGTTACAGCGGGCCGAGGCCACCGCCAAGACCGTCGCCCCGTTCCTGCAGGGCATGTCCCGGGCCTGCCGGCCGATCATCTGGCTGCTGTCGGTCTGCACGGACGGCGTCGTCCGGCTGTTCGGCGGGGACCCCTCGGCCGGACGCGAACAGGTCAGCGAAGAAGAGCTGCGCCACCTGGTCGCCTCCACCGACAGCCTGACCTCGGACGAGCGCCGGCTGATCGACGACGTGTTCGGCGCCGGCGACACCCAGCTGCGCGAGGTCCTGGTGCCGCGCACCGAGGTGGTGTTCCTGGAGAGCAGCCTGACCGTGGCCGAGGCGGCCGAGCAGATCGGCAGCTATCCGCACTCGCGCTACCCGGTGATCGACCGCTCCGCGGACAACGTGACCGGGTTCGTGCACGTGCGCGACGTCTTCGCCGCCGACGCGCACACCAAGGCCGAGACCGTCGGCCAGCTGGCCCGCCCGGTGGTGTACCTGCCGGAGACCAAACAGGTCCTGGCCGCGCTCTCCGAGATGCGCCGGGCCTCGTTCCACCTGGCCATCGTGGTCGACGAGTACGGCGGCACGGCCGGCATCGTCACCCTGGAGGACCTGGTCGAAGAGGTGATCGGCGACATCCGGGACGAATACGACGTGGCCCGGGCCAGCGTGGTCCGGCTGCGCAGCGGCGACCTGGAGCTGGACGGCCTGATCAACCTGGACGACTTCCAGGAGGAGACCGGCCTGGAACTGCCCGACGGCCCCTACGAGACCCTGGCCGGCTTCATCGTCGCCCAGCTCGGCCGGGTGCCGGAGAAGGGCGACCTGGTGCAGCTGGGCGACATCCGTTTGGCCGTGCACGCCATGGACGCCCGGCGGATCTCCCGGGTCCGGCTGAGCAGGCCAAACGCCTGAGCGAGCCCGGGCCGGCGGCAAGAGCTGACCCGAATAGGTGAACAACGGTAGTGGTTTCTGAGAGAATGAGAGACATGTCCGCCGAAACGACCAGCCCCGCCGGCCGCCGGTCCCGGGTGCTCAGTGGCATCCAGCCCACCGCCGACTCCTTCCATCTGGGCAACTACCTGGGCGCGGTCCGCAACTGGGTGGCCCTGCAGGACGACCACGAGGCGTTCTACATGGTGGTGGACCTGCACGCGATCACCGCGGGGTTCGAGCCGGCCCAGCTGGCCCCGCGCACCCGGGTGGCCGCCGCCCAGCTGCTGGCCGCCGGGCTGGAGCCGCAGCGCTGCGCGGTCTTCGCGCAGAGCCACGTGCCCGAGCACGCCCAGCTGGCCTGGGTGATGAGCTGCCTGACCGGGTTCGGCGAGGCCTCCCGGATGACCCAGTTCAAGGACAAGTCGGCCAAGCAGGGCCTGGACCGGGCCACCGTCGGACTGTTCACCTACCCGATCCTCCAGGTCGCCGACATCCTGCTCTACCAGGCGAACTACGTCCCGGTCGGTGAGGACCAGCGCCAGCACCTGGAGCTGACCCGGGACCTGGCCCAACGGTTCAACACCCGGTACGGCCAGACCTTCACCGTGCCCGAGCCCTACATCCTGAAGGACACCGCGAAGATCCAGGACCTGCAGGACCCGTCCGCGAAGATGTCCAAGTCGGCCCAGACCGAGGCCGGCCTGATCAACCTGCTGGACGAGCCCAGGGCCAACATGAAGAAGATCAAGTCCGCGGTGACCGACACCGAGCGCGAGATCCGCTTCGACGAGCAGGCCAAGCCCGGCGTGTCCAACCTTCTGCGGATCTACTCGGCCATCGGCGGACGCACCGTGGCCGAGCTGGAGACCGAGTACGCCGGCCGCGGCTACGGCGACCTGAAGAAGGACCTGGCCGACCTGGTCGGCGACACCTTCGGCGCGTTCAAGGAGCGCACCGAGGCGATCCTGGCCGACCGGGACAAGCTCGACCTGGTCCTGGCCGAGGGCGCCGCCCGGGCCAGGACCGTGGCCTCGGCCACCCTGGCCGCCGTCTACGACCGGATCGGGTTCCTGCCCGCGAGCCAGGGAACCGCGAGCTGAATGACTACCGTCGGCATACTGCTCGTGATACCGGAACCGTACGGCGGCGAGCTGCAGGTGCGGCGGGCCGCCTACGGCGACCCGGCCGTCTCGGGCGTGCCGGCCCACGTCACCCTGCTCCCGCCGACCGAGGTGCAGCCGGACGAACTGCCCGCGATCGAGGAGCACCTGGCCCTGGTGGCCGCCGACCACCGGCCGTTCCGGATGCGGCTGCGCGGCACCGGCAGCTTCCGCCCGGTCTCCCAGGTGGTGTTCATCAAGGTCACCGGGGGCATCGAGAACTGCGTCGCCCTGGAAGCCGAGGTGCGCAGCGGCGTCCTGGCCCGGGAGCTGCAGTTCCCGTACCATCCGCACGTCACCCTGGCACACGACCTGGGCGAGGCCACCCTGGACGCGGCCTACCGGGAGTTCGCCGAGTACGACGCCGGGTTCGACCTGGCCGGGTTCGGGCTCTACCAGCAGCAGCACGACGGCAACTGGAAGGTCCGCCGGGTGTTCTCGTTCGGCCGTTTGGCCAGGTTGGCGCGGCAGACCAAGCTGGCGGTCTGACCGGGCAGTACGCTCGGAACGTGCCGAAGCTCACCGAATCCGCCCCGGTCCGCCAGGCCAGGCAGGCAGCCGGCGAGGTGGTGAAGTCCCCGCTGCTGCGCGCCTACACCCGTTACAAGGTCCAGCGCGGCTCACGCCTGGCCGCCGCGATGAGTTACACCGCTTTCCTGTCCCTGTTCCCGCTGCTCGCCGTCGCCGTCGCGATCACCTCGGCGGTGCTCGGGGACAGCGGCGTGCAGCATTTGAAGAGCGAGTTCCAGCAGAACCTGCCCGGCCTGTCCGACAAGTTCTCCCTGGACTCCATCGTCAGCCAGGCCGCGACCGTCGGCGTGATCAGCGGCGTGCTGCTGATCTGGTCCGGACTGTCCTGGGTGAACACCGCCCGCGGCTCGCTGCGCGCGGTCTGGAACGTGCCGGACAACCCCGGCAAGGCCGCCACCCGCAAGGCCGCGGACCTCGCCTCCCTGGTCGGCCTCGGCCTGACCGCGGCGGTCTCGCTGGCCGCCACCGCCGCCTCGGCCTCCGCGGCCGCCACGGTGCTGCGCTGGCTCGGCATCGACAACGCCTGGCCGGCCCGCGACCTGCTGCGCCTGCTCGGCGTCCTGGTCGGCCTGGCCGCCTCCACCGCCCTGTACGCCTACCTGCTCGCGGGCATCCCGCGCCTGGTCATTCCGCGCCGGGTGCTGCTGTACGCGTCGATCGCCGGAGCGGTGGTGCTGGAGATCACCAAGGGCCTGATCGCCAGCTACCTGAGCAACGTCGCCGGAAAGTCCCTGTACGGCGCGTTCGGCGTCCCGGTGGCCGTGCTGATCTGGCTCAACATCACCTTCCAGATGCTGCTGTTCCTGTCCGCGTGGACCGCCACCCGCACGGAGGACCTACTGGCGCACGCCGCCTCGATTGAAACGGCGCCGGAGGGTACTAGTGCCCTAGACGAGTAATTCCGAACTCTGGCGCCTGAGGTGAGCTGCTGGTTGGTGCGCTGGAGCGCCGTGGTGAGTGTGCACGGCGAAACGGCTCAGCGGTGGTGGCTGGGCGTGCGCCGCGGCCGACCGCATGCTCTGTCGTCTGTGGTTGGTCGCGGCGTGCGGCCGGGCGCCGCCGATCTGCTGTTTCGCCGCGCCAGAGTTCGGCATTACTCGTCTAGACGACCAAGGCGTCGGCTGACGCCTGCCCTCCCCGATCCCAGTGGATCAGTACAGGAGCGAAAAGCCCATGACAGCCGCCACCGACCACACCCAGGGCGACTCGGCCGGAAACGCGGCGATCGGCCTGCCGCCCGAGATCCGGGTCTGCCTGTTCGACCTGGACGGAGTGCTCACCCAGACCGCGAAGGTGCACGCGAAGGCATGGAAGCAGGCCTTCGACGCCCTCCTCAAGGCGCGCAGCGAGAAAGACGGCTCCGCTTTCGTCCCGTTCGACGAGGTCAAGGACTACGAAGAGTACGTTGACGGCAAACCGCGGGAGGACGGCGTGCGCGACTTCCTGGCCTCGCGCAACATCACCCTGCCCGAGGGCGAGGCCGACGACCCGGTCGACGCGCAGACGGTGAACGGCGTCGGCAACGGCAAGAACGAGACCTTCAACAAGCTCCTGAAGACCGACGGGCTGGAGGCCTTCGACGGCTCGGTGCGCTACGTGGCCGCGGTACGCGCGGCCGGACTGCGCTGCGCGGTCGTCTCGTCGAGCGCGAACACCCACGCCATCCTCAAGGCGGTCAACCTGCAGGACCAGTTCGAAGCGGTCGTCGACGGCAACGACGTGCACGAACAGCACCTGCACGGCAAACCCGCCCCGGACAGTTTCCTGGCCGGAGCCAAGGCCCTGAACACCGAACCGGCGCACGCGGTCGTCTTCGAGGACGCCCTGGCCGGGGTCGCCGCCGGCCGGGCCGGACACTTCGGCTACGTGGTCGGCGTCGACCGGCTCGGCCAGGCCGAGCAGCTGCGCGCGCACGGCGCGGACGTGGTCGTGCAGGACCTCGACGAACTGCTGGGGAAGCGATGATCACTCAGTCCGCCTTCCCGGTCGAGCCCTGGTGCCTGCGCGAGACCGAGCTCGACCTGGACCTGCTCCCGCACGCCGAGTCCCTGTTCGCCCTGTCCAACGGCCACATCGGCTGGCGCGCGAACCTGGACGAGGGCGAACCGTTCGGCCTGCCCGGCAGTTACGTCAACGGCCTGCACGAGCTGCGCCCGCTCCCGTACGCCGAGGCCGGATACGGCTACCCGGAGTCCGGGCAGACCGTGATCAACGTGACCAACGGCAAACTGATCCGCCTGCTGGTCGACGACGAACCCTTCGACCTGCGCTACGGCACCGTGCGCCACCACGAACGGATGCTCGACTTCCGGGCCGGCGTGCTCGAACGCGCCGCCGAATGGCAGTCCCCGACCGGCCGGACCGTCAAGGTCCGCTCCACCCGCCTGGTCTCGCTCACCCAGCGGGCCATCGCCGCGATCTGCTACGAGGTCGAGCCGGTGGACGGCCCGGTCCGCGTGGTGGTCCAGTCCGAACTGGTCGCCAACGAGGAACTGCCCGGGATGGGCGGGGACCCGCGGATGGCCGCCGTCCTGTCCTCGCCGCTGGCCAGCGAGTGGTTCGGGTCCACCGGCGTGCACGTCGGCATGATCCACTCCACCAAGCGCAGCGGCCTGCGCCTGGCCGCCGCGATGGACCACGTGATCGAGTCGATCGGCGCCGAGGGCGGCCCGCAGGCCGACCTGATGGTCGACTCCGAGTGCTTCGCGGACGTCGGCCGGGTCACCGTGGCTGCGCTGCTCCACCCGGGCCAGAAGCTGCGGCTGGTGAAGTTCGTGGCCTACGGCTGGTCCGCCACCCGCACGCTGCCGGCCATGCGCGACCAGGTCGAGGCCGCCCTGGTGGCCGCCCGGCAGACCGGCTGGGCCGGGCTGCTGGAAGAGCAGCGGGCCAGCCTGGACGAGTTCTGGCAGAACGCCGACGTGGAGGTGGACGGGGACCCGGAGATCCAGCAGGCGGTGCGCTTCGCCCTGTTCCACATCCACCAGGCCGGCGCCCGGGCCGAGGTCCGGGCCATCCCGGCCAAGGGCCTGACCGGCACCGGCTACGACGGCCACGCCTTCTGGGACACCGAGTCCTTCGTCCTGCCGGTGCTCACCTACACCGCGCCGCAGTCCGCCGCGCACGCGCTGCGCTGGCGGCACACCACCCTGCCGGACGCCCGCGAACGGGCCAAGCAGCTCGGCCTGTCCGGCGCCGCGTTCCCCTGGCGGACCATAGCGGGGCAGGAGTGCTCCAGCTACTGGCCGGCCGGCACCGCCGCCTTCCACATCAACGCGGACATCGCCGACGCGGTGATCCGCTACCTCGCGGCCACCGGCGACCACGGGTTCGAGGCCGAAGTCGGCCTGGAACTGCTGGTCGAGACCGCCCGGCTGTGGAACAGCCTGGGCCACTACGACGGCGAGCGGCGGTTCCGGATCAGCGGGGTCACCGGCCCGGACGAGTACAGCGCGGTCGCCGACAACAACGTCTACACCAACCTGATGGCCCAGCAGAACCTGCGCGCCGCGGCCGAGTCCGCCCGGCGCCACCCGGACCTGGCCAAGGACCTGCACGTCTCCCCGGGGGAGATCCGGGACTGGCTGCGGGCGGCCGAGGCGATGTTCGTCCCCTACGACGAACGGCTCCGGGTGCACCCGCAGGCCGAGGGCTTCACCGAGCACGAGGTCTGGGACTTCGACGCCACCGACCCCGAGCACTACCCGCTGCTGCTGCACTACCCGTACTTCGACCTGTACCGCAAGCAGGTGGTCAAGCAGGCCGACCTCGTACTCGCCATGTTCAGCCGCGGCGACGCCTTCACCAGCGAGCAGAAGGCGCGCAACTTCGAGTACTACGAACGGCTGACGGTCCGTGACTCCTCCCTGTCCGCCTGCTGCCAGGCCGTGATCGCGGCCGAGGTCGGGCACCTGGGCCTGGCCTACGACTATCTGGGTGAAGCAGCCCTGATGGACCTGGACAACCTGGAGCACAACACCGCCGACGGCCTGCACCTGGCCTCGCTGGCCGGCAGCTGGCTGGCCCTGGTGGCCGGGTTCGGCGGGCTGCGCGACCAGGACGGCCGGCTGGCCTTCAGTCCCCGGCTGCCTCGCGGCTGGCGCCGGCTGGCCTTCCGGATGCTGGTCCGCGGCTCGTTGCTGCGGGTCGAGATCCGGCCCGGCCAGGCGGAATACAGCCTGGTCAGCGGCCCGGCGCTGGAGGTGTCGCACTACGGCCAGATCCACCGGGTGGCCGAGAAGGAACCGGTGGTCCTGGGCCTGCCGTCGCTGCCGGAGCTGACCGCCCCGCTCCAGCCGCCCGGCCGCGCGCCGCAACCCCGGACGGCGACGCATGAGTGAATCAACCGTGTAATACAGAGGGATTCATGCCCGGTGTGGTTATGGTGACTTCATGGAGTCATCGAAGCTGCTGACCGCCGAGCCGCTGCGGGTTCCGGCCCGCCCGGCCGGGCCGGCCCCGGCCGGCCGACGGTGGCCCACCCGGGCGACCGGCCTGCCGGTTGCCCTGCTGCTGATCAGTGCCTGTACGGCCGTCCACGCGCTCGACTCCGTCGGGGGCCCGGTGGGCGGCCGTGCGCGCTTTCCGGGCCCGGCCGGTCCGCCGGCCGCGCTGCCCGCGGCCGCGCTCGGGTTCGCCTGCGCGCCGGCCATGGCGCTGGCCGTCTCCTTCGCCCGCCGCGACCGCCCGGCCGGCCCGGCGGCCCGCGCCGCCGGGCCGGTCCGGCCGCCGCGTTCCGCGGCCCGGCCGCGCGGCGTCCCGGGAGCCGTCGACGACTGATCCCGAACCGTAGAACCCGAACACGCGTGGCGCCGGCCCTCCGGCCGGTCCGCCGCGCCGGCGCGTGTCCACGTCTTCCCCCTTCGCACGTTCACGCCCGCGCCCGCCGCCGCGACGTCGCCTCCGAGCACGCCGCGCCGCCCCGCGGCGGCTGCCGCCATGCCGTCGCCGCGCCCTCATGCCGCCGAAATCCGCCGCCTTATCACCCCAAGACAGGAGACAGGTTCCGTGCAACTAGTCGAGTCCGCGGACAGGGACGCACGTTCGGGGAGGTCCGGCGCCCGGCGCCCGGCCGCCGCCGGGACGCGGGGCACCCGCCGCAGCGCCAAGCTCTCGATCGTGACCGCCGCCGCCGCAGCACTGCTGACCTGCTCGCCGGCTGCGGCCTGGGCGGCGGCGGGCGGGGCGGCCATACCGGCCGCAGTGCTCGGCCACTGGCAGGTGCCGCTGGCCGCGACCGTGGGACTGCAGACGGCGTCGTCCGCCTCGAACGCGCTCGCGGTGTGTACGAAGGTCGCGGCCAAGGCGGGCTTCTCGTCAAACCAGACGGTCAAGACACCGATCGGCGCGGAGTCCCGGATCGCGGTCGCCGTCGCCATCGCGATGGCCGAGTCCAGCTGCCTGCCCAACGCGGTGCACCGCGACTCCAACGGCTCCCAGGACCGCGGCCTGTGGCAGATCAACAGCAAGGCCTGGCCCAAGATCTCCAGCACGTGCGCGTTCCAGATCCAGTGCAACGCCGACCAGGCCTACCTCATCTCGAACGCCGGCACGAACTGGAAACCGTGGGCCACCTACTCGAACGGCGCCTGGAAGCGGTACATCGCCGCCGCGAACGCCGCGGTCGGCTCGGGCTTCTCCTTCCACCTGGAGAGCCGCGGCGCCGCGACCTGCCTGGCTGCGTCCAGCGTGAGCAACGCCAACGGCGCCCCGGTGCTCCAGGCCTCCTGCAACGCCGCCGACACCACGCAGCAGTGGCGCGTCGTGGACGCCCCCGGGCGCCCGCTGATCCTGCAGAACGTGCAGCAGGGCAGCTGCCTGGACGCGGACGGCATGGCCCACGGCCCGGGCAACCCGATCTTCCAGTGGATCTGCAACACCACCAATGCCAGCGAGCAGTGGTGGTTCGCCGGCAGCGGGGCCCTGAACGAGAACGGCGACGCCGACGCGGTCCTGCACAACACCGAGGACGGCACCTGCGCCGCCGCGGACCCGGCGACCGCGGGCGTCGGCGGCCGGGTGGTGCAGGGCGACTGCCTCGGCGGCAACCCCTACCAGATGTGGGACTGACCGGCTGCCCGGCCGGACGTCCGACGGGCGCGCGGAGCGGCGGAACAGGCCTCGTTCCGCTCCGCGCGCTCACGCCTGGTAGTAGGTGGCCGTGGGGTAGCGGGCGTCGGAGGGGATGATCTCGACACCCAGCGGAGTCAGCGTGATCGGGATGATCTTGAAGCTGGCCAGGCCGAGCGGGATGCCGATGATCGTGCAGCACAGCGCGATCCCGGTGGCCAGGTGCGCCAGCGCCAGCCACAGCCCGGCCAGGATGATCCAGACCCCGTTGCCCAGGCACGAGCCGACCCCCGCGCTGCGTCTGCCCACGATGGTCCGGCCGAACGGCCACAGCACGTAGTCCGCGATCCGCCAGCACGCGAACCCGAACGGTATGCCGATGATGGTCACGAAGCAGACCAGCCCGACGATTGCGTAGCCGATCGCCATCCACAGCCCGCACAGGATGAGCCAAACCACGTTCAGCAGTGTGCGCATCCGGCCTCACTCTCCGGTCTCGCGGTCCTTGACACCTTCATCCTCTCCCGCGCCGGGCTTGGGCGCGAGCGCAGGTGCGCGCAGCTCCGCGCTGGGATAGGCGGCGGTGTTCTCGACTACTCGGAGTCGAGCAGGTCGTCGCCCTTGTCGCCTTCGACAGGGGGAAGAATCCGCATCTCTTTCATGAACTCGCGCTCTGCTGCGATCAGAGTCTTCGACCGCTCGGCCACGAAAACCGTCGAATCCCCTTCGCGGAGCGCCGAGTATGCGGCGTCACTGATGCCGTGACTCTTGAGCACCTCCGGCCGAATGTCGTCCGCGAGATTCAGCAATGCTCTCTGCACCGAAGTCTTGAGCGGGGTGGGGAAGATCAGCCGGTTGGCTGGGTTGGAGGCCTCCGGGCCGGCCACGACCGTCCGGTAGGCGCGCCAGTCCGACGCGGCGAGGATGTTCGCTGCGTCCAACGGCTTTCCGGTCCAGTCGAGGCGATTGGTGAAGTGCTTGATATCCCAGATGAGGAACGCTTTGATCCGTGCGCTCGCCAGCGTGTAACGCTGCGGCAGTGCGCGTGCGCGCTCACGGCTCCACGGCTGCGCAACCTCGCCCCGGGCGAAATCACGCATCTGGTCAAGCGACTCCTTGATCCCGGTGCTGTTGGCTCCGGCGAAGAACCCTGACCACGAGGTTCCCCAGAACCACGTGAATAATGTATTGGCGATCTTCAAGTCGCGGATCAGGTCGAGATCCAGCGGGACGGTGGCATTGGGCTGAACGCCGGTGCTCCAGACCAGCGGAGCGCGTACCAAGGCGCTCTTCCCCGAATTATTCTTGCCCAGCACCAGGGTGATCGGCTTGAGCTCGATCTTCTGCGTATCACTGAAGCATCGATAATTGGATAAACGCATCCCGGTGAGCCACATGTCCGAAGTCTATGCGACCGTGCCTGCGCACAGCGACCGCCCGGATACTCTCAGAGTATTCCGGGCGGTCCAATCGGCTCCGGATCACACCTTGCGCGTGATCAACGCCCGCTTGACCTCGGCGATCGCCTGGGTGATCTGGATGCCGCGCGGGCAGGCCTCGGTGCAGTTGAAGGTGGTCCGGCAGCGCCAGACGCCCTCGCGCTCGTTGAGGATCTCCAGGCGCTCCTCGGCCGCGTCGTCGCGGGAGTCGAAGATGAACCGGTGCGCGTTGACGATCGCGGCCGGGCCGAAGTACTGGCCGTCGGTCCAGAACACCGGGCACGAGGTCGTGCACGCCGCGCACAGGATGCACTTGGTCGTGTCGTCGAACCGCTCGCGGTCCTTCTGCGACTGGATCCGCTCCTTGGACGGCGCGTTGCCGTGCGCGATCAGGAACGGCTTGACGTCCCGGTAGGCCTGCAGGAACGGGTCCATGTCCACGATCAGGTCCTTGACCACCGGCAGGCCCTGGATCGGCTCGACCGTGATCGGCTTGGCTACGCCCTTCTTGTCGAAGACCACCAGGTCCTTGACCAGGGACTTGCAGGCCAGCCGGTTGCGGCCGTTGATCCGCATGGCGTCCGAGCCGCAGACCCCGTGCGCGCAGGAGCGGCGGAAGGTCAGCGTGCCGTCCTGCTCCCACTTGACGGCGTGCAGCGCGTCCAGGATGCGCCAGGTAGGCAGCGCCTGCACCTGCCACTCGTCCCAGCGCGAGGTCTCCGCGTCCGGGTCGTAGCGGCGGACCTGGAGCGTGATCGTGATGAACTCCGGATCAGAAGTTGCGGCAGGCATCAGTACTTACGCTCCATCGGCTGGTAGCGGGTGACGACGACGGGTTTCCAGTCCAGACGGATGTCGTAGCCGCCGTCCTCGGCCGGTTCGCGGTAGGCCATGGTGTGCTTCATGAAGTTCACGTCGTCGCGCTTCTGGAAGTCCTCGCGGGCGTGGCCGCCGCGCGACTCCTTCCGGTTGCGCGCGCCGACCACCAGGACCTCGGCCAGGTCGAGCAGGAAGCCGAGCTCGACGGCCTCCAGCAGGTCCGTGTTGTAGCGCTTTCCCTTGTCCTGCACCGTGACGTGCTTGTACCGCTCCTGCAGAGCCTTGACATCCGTGTACGCCTTCGCGAGGGTCTGCTCGTTGCGGTAGACGCCCGCGTTGTCGTCCATCGTCACCTGCAGATCCCTGCGAATCTCGGCCACCTTCTCAGTGCCCGTGGACCCGCGCATCCGGTCCAGCAGGCCGATCACGGCGCCGGCCGGATCCTGCGGCAGCTCCGGCAGCACCGCGTCCTGGGTGAACGCGGCCGCGGCCAGCCCGGCCCGGCGGCCGAACACGTTGATGTCCAGCAGCGAGTTGGTGCCCAGCCGGTTCGAGCCGTGCACGGACACGCACGCGACCTCGCCGGCCGCGTACAGGCCCGGGACCACGGTGTCGTTGTCGGACAGCACCTCGGCCTCGATGTTCGTCGGCACGCCGCCCATCGCGTAGTGCGCGGTCGGGTACACCGGCACCAGTTCGGTGGTCGGCTCGACCCCGAGGTAGGTGCGGGCGAACTCGGTGATGTCCGGCAGCTTCTCCTCGATCTGGGCCGCCGGCAGATGGGTCAGGTCCAGGTACACGTAGTCCTTGTGCGGCCCGGCGCCGCGGCCCTCGCGCACCTCGAGCACCATGGACCGGGCCACGATGTCCCGCGGCGCCAGGTCCTTGATGGTCGGGGCGTACCGCTCCATGAACCGCTCGCCGTCCGCGTTGCGCAGGATCCCGCCCTCGCCCCGGGCGCCCTCGGTCAGCAGGATGCCGAGCCCGGCCAGGCCGGTCGGGTGGAACTGGTAGAACTCCATGTCCTCCAGCGGCAGGCCCTTGCGCCAGATGATGCCCATGCCGTCGCCGGTCAGGGTGTGCGCGTTCGAGGTGGTCTTGAACACCTTGCCGAAGCCGCCGGTGGCGAAGATGACGGCCTTGGCCCGGAACACGTGGATCTCGCCGGTGGCCAGCTCGTACGCCACCACGCCCGCGGTGCGCCGGGCGGCCGGCTTCGCGGTAGTAGCCTCGGCTTCGTTCTCAGCGGCGGCCGGGTTCTCGTCCTCGGCCAACAACAGGTCCAGGACGTAGAACTCGTTGTAGAACTCGATCCCCTCCTTGACGCAGTTCTGATACAGCGTCTGCAGGATCATGTGCCCGGTCCGGTCGGCCGCGTAGCAGGACCGGTGCACGGCGGCCTCGCCGTGGTTGCGGGTGTGCCCGCCGAACCGGCGCTGGTCGATCCGGCCCTCCGGGGTGCGGGAGAACGGCAGGCCCATCTTCTCCAGGTCCAGGACCGCGTCGATGGCCTCCCTGCACATCACCTCGGCCGCGTCCTGGTCGGTCAGGTAGTCCCCGCCCTTGACCGTGTCGAAGGTGTGCCACTCCCAGTTGTCGTCCTCCACGTTCGCCAGCGCGGCGCACATGCCGCCCTGGGCCGCGCCGGTGTGCGACCGGGTCGGGTAGAGCTTGGTCAGCACCGCGGTCCGGGACCGGGTCCCGGCCTCCAGCGCCGCCCGCATGCCCGCGCCGCCCGCGCCGACGATGACGGTGTCGTAGGTGTGTGTCTGCACCCTGATCCGGCCGGCCGGGGCGGAGCCGGCGGCGGGGACGCTGGTGGTGTCGCTGTTCGTCATGGAAGTGGGGCCTCAGACCTGGACTTGCGGGGTGAAGGTGAAGATGACCAGGCTGCCGAGCAGGACCATCAGCAGCGCGGCGAAGTACAGCAGACCCTTGAAGACCATCCGGGTGGAGTCCTTCTCGGCGTAGTCGTTGATCACCGTGCGCATGCCGTTGGTGCCGTGCATGGTGGCCAGCCAGAGCGTGAGCAGGTCCCAGACCTGCCAGAACGGCGAGGCCCAGCGGCCGGCCACGAACGCGAAGTCGATCTTCTCGACCCCGCCGTCGAGCACCAGCATGATGCACAGGTGGCCGAGCACCAGGAAGGTCAGCAGCAGCCCGGAGAACCGCATGAACAGCCAGCTGTAGAGCTCGAAGTTGGAGCGCCCGGAGCGCGGGGTGCGGCGGTTGCGCAGCCTGGACGTCTTGTTCGGGCTGCGCGGAGCGTCGATCGCCGGAGCGGTCATGGTCGGTCCCCCTCTACTTGCCGAAGATGGCGTGCCAGGAGTGCGCCGTGATCGGGTACATCACGCCCGCCATCAGGACCAGCCAGGTGCCGACCACGGTCCACAGCATCCGCCGCTGGTACTTGGGCCCCTTGGCCCAGAAGTCCACCGCGATGATCCGCAGCCCGTTGAAGGCGTGGAACACGATCGCGGCGGTCAGCCCGAGCTCGAGGAAGTTGACGATCGGGTTCTTGTAGCTGTCGATCACCGAGTTGTAACTGCTCTGCGACACCCGCACCAGCGCGGTGTCCAGCACGTGCGCGAACAGGAAGAAGAAGATCAGCACGCCGGTGATCCGGTGGGCTACCCAGCTCCACATGCCCTCGCGGCCGCGGTAGAGGGTTCCCCGCTTGGCTTTGCCGGGCGTCGTCGTGGCCATAGCCGCCCTGCCCCTTTCCTGTGTCGGTCGGTCGGTCGTCCGCCGGTCAGGGCCTGGCGGCACCGACAGGGTAACCACGCCCCGGACACCTCCGGGTACCAAAAACGGCCGGTTGTGAGCGATCTCGCATCCGACAATCCGGACAATCCACCTCACTAGTGGATCTCACGGCAGTGTGATCCGCACGACAGCGGGGTCGAAAGATGTCCCGGCCGTTGCCGCCCGGTTTCGCCCGGGAGTCCGGCCGGCGGCAGGCCGTCGGCGCATCTCAGGCGACGAGTGAACGCCACGTCACCCCCTGCGCACCACCCGCCCCGGGCGCCCCTATAATCTACTCAGGGCTCTTGCACCAGACCCGAATGATCCAGTGGCCCGGCGCTCCGCGATGGCCCAGTCGAACTATCTTGGTCACCCTGCCGGGCGCAAACCGGGCAGGAAGCTAGGCCTTCGTGGATTAGAAGGACTACCGTAGGGGAATGACAGTTACCCTCTCGCGCGGCGAAGCCGATCCGGTCGATGCCGTGGCGTCCCGGCTCGATGCCTTCCTGGCCGAGGGAGAGGCCGCCCTGATCGAGTTCCGCCGGGACGTGCACGCCCACCCGGAGCTGGGCAACACCGAGTTCCGCACCACCCAGCTGATCGCCGACCGGTTGCTCGCGGCCGGCCTGGCCCCCCGGGTCCTGCCGGCCGGAACGGGCGTGATCTGCGACATCGGCCAGGGCGAGTACGGCTCGGGCGAGTACGGCCCGGCCGGCGCCCACCTGCCGGGGGAGCGCCCGGCCGGGCGCTACGGCCGGCTGGCCATCCGGGCCGACATCGACGCGCTGCCGATCCAGGAGTCCGGCCAGCTGCCGTTCCGCTCGGTCAACCCCGGCATCTCGCACTCCTGCGGGCACGACGTGCACACGGCCGTGGCCCTGGGCGCCGGCCTGTTCCTCGCGCAGGAGGCGCACGCCGGCCGGCTGGTCCGCCCGGTCCGGCTGATCTTCCAGCCGGCCGAGGAGATCATGCCCGGCGGCGCGCTGACCATGGTCGCGGCCGGCGCGCTGGACGGGGTCGGCAAGATCATCGGGCTGCACTGCGACCCGCGGATCGACGTGGGCCGGATCGGCCTGCGGGTCGGCCCGCTGACCGCCGCCTGCGACAAGGTCGCGGTCACCCTGGCCGGCCCCGGCGGGCACACCTCCCGCCCGCACCTGACCGTCGACCTGGTCTACGCCCTGGCCTCCCTGGTCACCCAGCTGCCGGCCGCGCTCTCCCGCCGGGTGGACCCGCGGTCCGGGCTGTCCCTGGTCTGGGGCGCGATCAACGCCGGGAACGCGGTCAACGCGATCCCGCAGGAGGGCATCATCCAGGGCACCGTGCGCTGCATGGACGAACGGGCCTGGGCCGAGGCGCCGGACCTGATCGAGGAACTCGTGCGCACCGTGGCCGAGACCTACGGGGCCAAGTGCCAGCTGGACTACGTCCGCGGCGTGCCCCCGGTGGTCAACGAGGAG
The DNA here is from genome assembly GCA_035943635.1 of Actinocrinis sp. GTDB lineage: Bacteria > Actinomycetota > Actinomycetes > Streptomycetales > Catenulisporaceae > DASZBX01. Next base: position 59,153 of record DASZBX010000024.1, read on the forward strand.
GCCGCGATCGAGGCGATGCGCGCCGCGGCCCACCGGGTGGTCGGCCCGGACGCGGTGGTCCCGGTCGAGCAGTCGCTCGGCGGCGAGGACTTCTCCTGGTACCTCCAGCACGTCCCCGGCGCGATGGCCCGGCTCGGCGTGCGCACCCCCGGCGACGCGGTGGTGCGCGACCTGCACCAGCCCACCTTCCATGCGGACGAGAGCGCCATCGCGGTCGGCGTGCGCTTCTTCGCCCAGACCGCCCTGGCCGGATAGCCCCGGCCGCACGGCCGGCCCGCCCCGCGAGCGCCGGCCCGGGGCGGCGAAACCCGGGCCGCGGGCCTGCGCCCGACCGGTCCGCGACCGCGCCCCGGCGCTTCATCCCACGTTCAGCCGTTCTCCGGCCCCGCGGCCCCGCACGCCCGCCGTAACCCTCATGCAGTCACCGAACGTGCGCCCTCCCTCGCGCCGGGTAGATCATGACACATGGTCTCCGACCCGGTCATCACGGATTCATCTCGACTTCCCCACGGGGTGATTGCGGTCCGGGGCCGCCCGGGCCACCCGGCCAAAAGATCAACTGCGCGATCTATTCTCACAGAGGTCGGCGGCAGACGCCGAAGACTCTCCCCCAGCCCGGCCCGGTACGGCGCCGCGTTTCCCGGATCCGCGGCGTGGAACAAGGCTGTGGGACGAGTAAGGGCGGGTTCCGCGTACATGTTTCCCACAGGAGGCTTTCGTGAAGAAGAGCATTCAGTTGGCTGCCGCCCTCGCGGCCGTCGGCCTGGCCGTCTCGGCCTGCGGGTCGAAGCCGGCCACCACGACGTCAAGCGGGAGCAGCGGCGCCTCCGCCGCGGCCTCGGCGTTCAAAGCATGTATGGTCACCGACACCGGAGGCCTCGATGACCACTCGTTCAACTCCGCGGCCTGGCAGGGGATGAACGACGCCAAGACCGCTTCCGACGGCAAGATCACCATCGCCGACGCGCAGTCCACCACCGAGAACGACTACGCCACCAACATCTCCGGCTTCGTCCAGGGCGGCTGCGGGATCATCGTCACGGTCGGGTACTCGATGGACACCGCCACCGTCGCCTCCGCGAAGACGAACACCAAGCAGGACTACGCGATCGTCGACAACGGATCCACTGGCTCGAACATCAAGGGCCTGCAGTTCAACACCGCCCAGGGCGCCTTCCTCGGCGGCTACATCGCGGCCGGCATGACCAAGACCGGCAAGGTGGCCACCTTCGGCGGCCAGAACCTGCCGTCGGTCGCGGTCTACATGGACGGGTTCTGGGAGGGCGTGCAGTACTACAACACCAAGCACAGCGCCCACGTCCAGGTCCTGGGCTGGAACGAGACCACCCAGCAGGGCACCTTCGACCCGACCAACTCCTTCACCGACACCAACGGCGGCCAGCAGATCGCCCAGACCTTCCAGTCCCAGGGCGCGGACATCGTCTTCCCGGTGGCCGGCGGCACCGGCGTCGGCGCGCTCGCCGCGGCCAAGGCCAGCAACGGCGCGCTCCAGGTGATCTGGGTCGACACCGACGGCTGCCAGGCCAACCCGACCTACTGCGGCGTGATCCTGGGCACCGTGACCAAGGGCATCGGCCCCGCGGTCAGCAGCACCGTCGAGGACGCCCAGGCCGGCAAGTACGACGCCTCCTCGTACATCGGCACCCTGGCCAACAACGGCACCGCGTTCGTCCCCGGCACCACGCTCGGCTCGAGCATCCCGGCCGCGCTGACCGCCGAGGTCGCCACCATCAAGACCGGCATCGAGGGCGGCTCCATCCCGATCACCTCGAAGAACCAGCCGACCAGCTGAGCCCCGGCTCCCGCCCGCGCGCCCGGCCCCGGCCGGGCGCGTTCGGCCGTTGCGGCGCGCAGAACCCGCCGACCCCGGCGACGCGCGCCGCCGCCGTATTTGTCCAGGCCTAGCAAGTAAAAGGGACCCAGGGTGCGTCTGGAACTTCGCTCCATCACCAAGAGATTCGGCCCGCTGGTCGCCAACGACGCGATCAGCCTCACGGTCGAGCCGGGGGAGATCCACTGCCTGCTGGGCGAGAACGGGGCCGGCAAGTCGACCCTGATGAACGTCCTGTACGGGCTCTACCAGCCGGACGAGGGCGAGATCGTGATCGACGGGACCGCCCGCCCGCTGACCGGGCCGCGGGACGCGATCAAGGCCGGGATCGGCATGGTGCACCAGCACTTCATGCTCGTGCCGGTCTTCACCGTGACCGAGAACATCGTGCTCGGCGACGAGGACGCCAAACGCTTCGGCGTGCTGGACCGGCGCAAGGCCCGCGAACACGTGCGCTCGGTGTCCGAACGCTACAACCTCCCGCTGGACCCGGACGCCCGGATCGAGGACCTGCCGGTCGGCCTGCAACAGCGGGTCGAGATCGTCAAGGCCCTGGTCCGGGACGCCGAGGTGCTGATCCTGGACGAGCCGACCGCGGTGCTCACCCCGCAGGAGATCGAGGACCTGTTCGCGGTGATGAACCGGCTGCGCGCGGCCGGCAAGTCCATCGTCTTCATCACCCACAAACTCAAAGAGGTCAAGGCGATCGCCGACCGGATCACCGTCATCCGCCGCGGCAAGGTGGTCGGCGACGCGAGCCCCGGGATGAGCGAACAGGAACTGGCCGCCATGATGGTCGGCCGCTCGGTCAACCTGGTCGTGGACAAGGGCCCGGCCCGGCCCGGCGAAGCCTCGTTCCAGGTGCGCAACCTGACCGTGCTCGACGTGCACGGCCAGTCCGTCGTCGACGACGTCTCGTTCACCGTCCGCGGCGGCGAGATCCTGGGCATCGCCGGAGTGCAGGGCAACGGCCAGTCCGAACTGGCCGAGGCCATCGTCGGCCTGCTGCCGGCCGAAGCCGGCTCGATCGTGCTCGACGGCAGGGAACTGGTCGGCCTGACCACCCGCAAGGCCCTGGCCTCCGGGATCGGGTACATCCCGGAGGACCGCTCGCACGACGGCGTGGTCGGGGAGTTCACCGTGGCCGAGAACCTCGTGCTCGACCTCTACCACTCGCCCCCGTTCGGCGGCGCCCTGTCCCTGGACCTGGCCGAGATGGACCGCAACGCCCGCCGGCGGATCGCCGAGTTCGACGTGCGCCCCACCGAAACGGACCACCCGGCCGGCAAACTGTCCGGCGGCAACCAGCAGAAGGTCGTGGTCGCCCGGGAGATGTCCCGCCCGCTGCGCCTGCTGGTCGCCTCCCAGCCCACCCGCGGCGTGGACGTGGGCGCGATGGAGTTCATCCACAAGCGGATCGTGGCCGAACGCGACGCCGGCCGGCCGGTGGTGATCGTGTCCACCGAACTCGACGAGGTGCTCGCCCTGGCCGACGCGGTCGCCGTGATGTACCGCGGCAAGATCATCGCCACCGTGCCGCCGGACACCTCCCGCGAGGAGATCGGCCTGCTGATGGCCGGCGTCGCCCACGGCGAGCAGACCGGCGCCGCCGCAGCCGTGCCCGACCCGACCGGCTCCGCCGGAACCGACCCCGGGCCGGCCGGCCCGCCCGCCGACCGTGGAACGGAGGACTGAGCGCCATGTCGACCGACATCTCCCCGCAGCCGACCCCGCCGGTGCCCCCGCCGGCCGAACCGGCCGCCGACGGCGCCCCCGGCGGCCTGGCCCTGCTGGTGCGCAACGTCTTCACCGCCGAGAACGGCGCCCTGGTCACCTTCCTGGCCATCGTGCTCGCCCTGGTCGTCGGCGCCGTCCTGATCGTGGTGTCCGACTCCAACGCGATGGACGAACTCGGCTACTTCACCGCCGACCCCGGCGCGTTCTTCTCCACCGCCTGGCACGACATCGCCAACGGCTACAGCGCCCTGTTCCGCGGCGCGGTCTTCGACCCGGCCACGATCACCGGCAACCCGGCCCAGTTCTTCACCCCGATCGCCAACACCCTGGAGTTCGCCTCCCCGCTGATCTTCGGCGGCCTGGCCGTCTCGGTCGCCTTCCGGGCCGGGCTGTTCAACATCGGCGGCCAGGGCCAGCTGATCGCCGGCGCGATCTGCTCCAGCTACGTCGCCTTCACCTGGACCGCGCTGCCCGGCGCGGCGCACCTGATCGTCGCGGTCCTGGCCGGCATGCTCGGCGGCCTGGCCTACGCCGCGATCGTCGGCTGGCTCAAGGCCGAACGCGGCGCGCACGAGGTGATCGTCACGATCATGCTCAACTACGTGCTGTACCTCCTGCTCGGCAGCTACCTGCTGACCACGGCCGCGTTCCACGACCCGAAGAACCCCGGCCAGGCCATCTCCAAGCCGGCCGACCGCAACGCGGTCCTGCCGCACCTGTTCGGCGACTCCATCCCGACCGACCTGGGCTTGCTGCTCGCCCTGGTCGCCACCTTCGCCACCGCCTGGTTCCTCCAGCGCTCCAAGCTCGGCTTCGAGGTGCGCGCGGTGGGCCTGAACCCGGCCGCCGCCCGGACCGCCGGGATCAGCGTGGGCAAGGTGCAGATCGCCGCGATGTCGCTCAGCGGCCTGCTGTTCGGCCTGGTCGGCGTCACCCAGGTGCTCGGCACGCTGAACCCGAACAACAACTCGCTCGGCCCGAACATCGACGCGGGCCTGGGCTTCAACGCGATCACCGTGGCCCTGCTCGGCCGGACCCGGCCCTGGGGCGTGGTCGGCGCCGCGATCCTGTTCGGCGGCCTGGAGGCCGGCGGCGCGGTGATGCAGACCCAGGCCGGGATCCCGAACGAGATCATCAACATCCTGCAGGCCCTGATCGTCATCTTCGTCGCCGCCCCGCAGCTGATCAAGGAGGTGTTCCGGCTGCGCGCGGCCCGGATCGCCCCCCGGCCCCGCGACACCCCGCCGCCCGCCGGGACGCCGGCCGCGACCGAAGGAGCCACCCTATGAGCACGGCCGCCCCCCTGGCCACCGGCCCCGCCCGCGTGCCGGCGGCCGGCCGGGCCGCGCACCGGGCCAAGCTGGTCGGCGGCCTGGCCATGATGGCCTTCGGGATCTACGGGATCTTCGCCTTCGGCCTCGGCGTGCGCACCGGGAACGGCGCCGAGTCGGTCTTCGTGCTCAAGCAGTACCCGACCGACTCCGGCCCCGGGCCCTCCAGCCTGCCGGCCGGACCGGTCGCGATCGCCCTGAGCTGCTTCGCCGTGCTGTGCGGCGCGGCCCGGGCCTTCGCCCCGGCCGAGTCCGTGCTCGGCCGCCCGTCCGCCGCCCGCTGGCTGACCGCCGGATACTTCCTGTCCTACATCCTGGCCTTCCTGGTCTGGGCGGTGGCCGGATCCAACATCGGCCTGAACGTGCCGAACGTGCTGGTGCAGACCCTCGCGGCCGCGGTCCCGCTGACCCTGGGCGCGTGCAGCGGCCTGCTGTGCGAACGCTCCGGCGTGGTCAACGTCGCGATCGAGGGCCAGTTCCTGTTCGGCGCGTTCGCCTCCGCGATGGCCGCGACCATGGCGAACTCGGTCTGGGTGGGCATCCTGGCCGGGATGCTCGGCGGCGTGCTGCTCGGCGCGCTGCTGGCCGTGCTGGCCAACCGGTACCTGATCGAGCAGGTCGTCCTCGGCGTCGTGCTCAACCTGTTCGCCTCCGGCCTGACCGGCTTCCTCTACGACCGGCTGATGTCGGCCAACGGCACCGAGTACAACCAGCCGCCGCTGCTGAACGCGATCAAGATCCCCGGCCTGTCCAAGATCCCGGTGATCGGCCCGGTGTTCCAGCAGAACATCCTGTTCTACGCCGCGTACGTGCTCGTCCCGGTGCTCTGGTATCTGCTCTACCGCACCCGCTGGGGCCTGCGCACCCGCGCCGTGGGCGAACACCCGCTGGCTGCGGACACCGTCGGCATCAAGGTGCTCGGACTGCGCTACCGCAACGTGATCACCGCCGGGCTGCTGTCCGGACTGGGCGGTGCCTGGATGACGATCGGCACCACCGGCCCGTTCGGCAAGGACCTGAGCAACGGCCGCGGCTACATCGCCCTGGCCGCGCTGATCGTCGGACGCTGGTCCCCGGTCGGCGCGATGGCCGCGGCCATCCTGTTCGGCTTCGCCACCGCGCTGAACCTGGTGCTCAACCCGATCGGCACCCCGATCCCGAGCGCCTTCCTGGCCATGGCCCCGTACCTGGCCACCATCTTCGTGGTGGCCGCGCTCGGCGGGCAGGTGCGCCCGCCGGCCGCCGAGAACAAGCCGTTCGTGAAGGGATGAGCATGACCGAGCCCGCCCCGGCCCCGGACTGGGCCGTGCTGCGCGAGGCCGCCCGGGCCGCGATGGCCCGGGCCTACGCGCCGTACTCGAAGTACCCGGTCGGCGCCGCGGCCCTGGCCGACGACGGCCGGATCGTGTCCGGCTGCAACGTGGAGAACGCCTCCTACGGGATGACCCTGTGCGCCGAGTGCGGGCTGGTGTCCGCGCTCCAGCTGACCGGCGGCGGCCGGCTGGTCGCGTTCGCCTGCGTGGACGGCGAGGGCGCGGTGCTGATCCCGTGCGGCCGCTGCCGGCAGCTGCTCTACGAGTTCGGCGGCCCCGCGCTGTTGGTCGACACCGCCCAGGGCGTGCTGACGCTGGCGGAACTGCTGCCACAGGCGTTCGGCCCCGAATATCTTGCCGGTCATTAGGATGTTTTCCGGGCTATTGCTCCGGGCGGGTTTTGCTACCATGAGCCCCATAACGGGGCCCACACAGGTGTCGCCCTAATCCTTTTGGGGGGATCCCAGATGTCCTATCCTCAAGACCCGAACAATCCGTACGGCCAACCGGAGCAGAACCCCTACGGGCAGGGCGCCCCGAACCAGAACCCGTACGCGCAGCCCGGCCAGAACCCCTACGCGCAGCCGCAGGCCGGCGGCCTGTTCGACAGTGCGGGCAATCCGGCGCCGTTCGGCCAGCAGCCGCAGAACCCGTACGGGCAGCCCCAGGCCGGCCCCTACGACGGCGGGATCAACGCCGCGCCGACCCAGCTCTTCGGCCAGCAGCCGGACCAGAACCCGTACGGCCAGGCGCCCAGCCCCTACGCGCAGCCGGCCAACCCGTACGACGCCTCCGGCGGCCAGATACCCCAGGCCTACGGTCAGCAGCAGCAGTACGGCATGCCGCCGAACTACCCGCAGCAGCAGCCGTTCTACGGCCAGCAGCCGCCGGCCAAGAGCGGCAACAACGGCATGATGGTCGGCATCGCCGCGGTCGTCGTGGTGGCGCTCGCCGCCGGCGGCTACTTCCTGCTGGGCACCAAGAAGAACCCCGGCCCGAGCCCGCTGACCCCGCTGATCGCCTCGCAGAGCGTGCTGCCCACGGCCGGTACGTCCGGCTCCCCGGCCGCGTCCGGCGGCCCGGTCACCCAAAACGGCAACTTCACCCCGCCGACCACCTACTCCTCGGACTCGCTGGACTCCGACAACGGCTGCGGCGACTTCGCCGGCGACGAGGTGGACTTCCTGACCGCGACGATCGACCTGAACACGAACGCCGACGCGACCACCGCGTTCACCAAGCTCGCGGCCGGCGAGAAGACGGCCTCCGCCGACTCCCAGGACCCGACCCTACGCGCCGCCCTGGCCGCCGAGTCCACGTACATCACGGCCAACGAGGCCGCCCTGTCCGCCGGGATGGTCAGCTACAACTCCCTGGACGACGGCAGCTCCACCCAGTTCGCGGCCGCGTTCAAGGGCATCCAGTCCACGGACGAGTACATCAACGGCGTGTGCGGCCTGGCCAGCTGGGCCCCGACCGAGCCGTAACCCCGGCGCCGGCCCGCCCGCTGCGGCGGCCCACGTGAGCACCTCCGTGCGGCCGCCGCCGCGGCGGTCCGCGGCCCCGGGCCGGGCGCCGCCAGACCGCGGACGTCCCCCGACCGGCCCGCCGCGGCCCGCGCCCCGGCCGGACCCCCGGCCGCGGGCCCCGACACCCGCCTGGGCCTGCACCCTTGGACCGAACAGGGGGATTATCAGCGGGTATTCACTTTGCTAGCATGAGCGCCACTATGCGACCCGCCCGGCGGGCCCGACACTTCTCCTGGGGGGTTGTCATGTCCGACCCGCACGACCTGCCCGGCCCCGCCCGGCGATCGGACCGCCCCACCCCCGCCGCCGCCCTGCTCCCCGCCCCGGCCCGCCGGTCCGCGGTCGCCGCCGAGCCGGAGGACCTCGACTCCCAGCTCGCCGACCGGGCCGGCCCGGCCGCCCCCGGGCCGCGCTGCGACGCGGTCTCCCGCCAGCAGCACCAGGGCGCCCGCAACCGGCACAACGTCCTGCTGGTCGCCGGGGTGGCCGCCGCCGCCCTCGGCCTGGGCGGCTACTTCCTGCTCTCCAGCAAGTCCAACGCGATCACCCCGGCGGCCTACGCCAACCAGTCCACCCGGATCTCCGCGGCCGAACCGGTCCCGGCCCCCACGACCGCCCGCACCCCGGCCGCCGAGGCCCCCTTCGCCGCCGCGGTGCCGCAGGCCCGGGTGGTCTTCGACCCGCCCCCGGACTACGCCTCCAACTCGCTCACCGCCGACCCCGGCTGCGTGGGCTACAACGACGCCACCAACGCCTCCAGCGCCGCCCTGGGCGACTCCCCGACCGCGGCCGAGGCCGCCGCCGCGCTGGCCGACCTCGGCGCCTCGCTGGCCAAGTCCTCGGCCGAGGCCCAGGACCCGACCCTGTCCGCCGCCCTGGCCGCCGAGTCCGCCTTCGTCCTGCAGGCCCAGCCCACCCTGGCCACCGCCCTGACCTCCGGTGACTCGGACCGCGAAGTGGCCGCCTACCAGCCGATCGAGGACACCGACAACTACGTCTCGGCGGTCTGCGGATCCGACCTGGACGGCGGCGGCCCGGGCGACTAGACGCCGCGCCGGAGTGCGGCAATCACTCGGCCAAACCTCCCCGGCGGGTCCGCGGCCCGCGTTGTAGGCTGCCCGCATGGACATGATCGACGTCATCCGGACCAAGCGGGACCGCGGTCGGCTGACCGCGCAGCAGATCGACTGGGCCATCCAGGCCTACACCGACGGCGCGGTCGCGGACGAGCAGATGTCCGCGCTCGCCATGGCGATCCTGCTCAACGGGATGGAACGGGCCGAGATCAACCAGTGGACCGACGCGATGATCGCCACCGGCATCCGGATGGACTTCACCGGCCTCGGTCGCCCGACCGCGGACAAGCACTCCACCGGCGGGGTCGGCGACAAGATCACCCTGCCGCTGGCGCCCCTGGTCGCCGCCTGCGGGGCCGCCGTGCCGCAGCTGTCCGGCCGGGGCCTGGGCCACACCGGCGGCACCCTGGACAAGCTCGAGTCGATCCCCGGCTGGCGGGCCCTGCTGTCGGGCGAGGAGATGCTCGCCGTGCTGCACGAGGCCGGCGCGGTGATCTGCGCGGCCGGCGAGGGCCTGGCCCCCGCGGACAAGAAGCTCTACGCCCTGCGCGACGTCACCGGGACGGTCGAGTCGATCCCGCTGATCGCCTCCTCGATCATGTCCAAGAAGATCGCCGAGGGCACCGGCGCGCTGGTCCTGGACGTGAAGGTCGGGACCGGGGCGTTCATGAAGAACCTGGCCGACGCCCGCGAGCTGGCCGAGACCATGGTCGCGATCGGCACCGACCACGGCGTGGCCACGGTCGCCCTGCTCACCGACATGTCCACCCCGCTCGGCCGGACCGCGGGCAACGCCCTGGAGGTGCGCGAGTCGGTCGAGGTGCTGGCCGGCGGCGGCCCGGCCGACGTGGTCGAACTGACCGTGGCCCTGGCCCGGGAGATGCTGGCCGCGGCGGGCCTGGACGGTGGCCCGGACCCGGCCGAGCGCCTGGCCGACGGCTCCGCGATGGACGCCTGGAAGCGGATGATCCGGGCCCAGGGCGGGGACCCGGACGCGCCGCTGCCCAAGGCCCGGGAACGGCACGTGCTGACCGCGGACCGGGACGGCGTGCTGACCCGCCTGGACGCCCTGGCGGTCGGCGTGGCGGCCTGGCGCCTGGGCGCCGGCCGGGCCCGCAAGGAGGACCCGGTGCAGGCCGGCGCGGGCGTCGAACTGCACGCCAGGCCGGGCGACCGGGTCCGGGCCGGGCAGCCGCTGCTGACCCTGCACACCGACACCCCGGAGCGTTTCGACACCGCCCTGGCCGCCCTGGACGGCGGCTGCACGCTGGCCGCGGCCGGGTCGCCCGAGGCCGGCGCGTTCCGCCCGTCCCCGCTGATTATCGATCGGGTGAGCAAGTAGCACCTTGGCGGTTCCGCCCGCGGGCGCCCCGTGCCGGGCACTACAGTGGCCGGGTGAACGAAACGCTCAAGTTGGAACAACACCGCCCGACTGCGGACGAGATCAGGCGCGCGCCCAAGGTCGCGCTGCACGACCACCTGGACGGCGGCCTGCGCCCGGAGACCGTGCTGGACCTGGCGGCCGAGATCGGCCACCAGGGCCTGCCGGAGCAGGACCCGGCCCTGCTGGCCACCTGGTTCCGGGACGCCGCCGACTCCGGCTCGCTGCCGCGCTACCTGGAGACCTTCGAGCACACCGTCGCGGTCACCCAGACCGAGGCCGCGCTGTTCCGGGTGGCCGCCGAGACGGTCGAGGACCTCGCCGCCGACGGCGTGGTGTACGCCGAGACCCGGTACGCCCCCGAGCAGCACCTGCGGGCCGGGCTGACCCTGGAGCAGGTGGTCGAGGCGGTCAACGCCGGCTGCCGGGAGGGCGAGCTGCGGGCGATGGCCAACGGCCGGCCGATCAAGGTCGCCGCCCTGGTCACCGCGATGCGGCAGAACACCGAGCCCGGGCACAGCCTGCAGATCGCCAAGCTGGCCGTGCGCTACCGGGACGCGGGCGTGGCCGGCTTCGACATCGCCGGCCCGGAGCACGGCTTCCTGCCGGACCTGCACGCGGACGCGTTCCGGTACCTGCGCGAGGAGTACTTCCGCTACACCATCCACGCCGGCGAGGGCGACGGCGTGGCCTCGATCGCGTCGGCCGTGCTCAACGGCGCGGACCGGCTCGGCCACGGGGTCCGGATCATCGAGGACGTCACCTTCGAGGAGTCCGCCGAGGACGGCGCCGAGCCGGTGCTCGGCCGGCTGGCGGGCTACGTGCGGGACAAGCGGATCCCGCTGGAGGTGTGCCCGTCCTCGAACCTGCAGACCGGGATCGCGGCCAAGATGGCCGACCACCCGATCGCGCAGCTGTACGCGCTGGACTTCAACGTCACCGTGAACTGCGACAACCGGCTGATGAGCGCGACCACGATGAGCCGGGAGTTCCAGCTGCTGGTGGAGACCTTCGACTGGGACCTGGCCGACCTGGAACTGGTCACCCTCAACGGGATCGACGGCGGGTTCCTCCCGCACGACCTGCGCGACGCCCTCGCCGACCAGATCATCAACGGGTACATCGACCTGCGCGGCGAGTAGCCGGCCGGGTGCACGGACAGGGCCCTGCGACGTTCGGGCGGGGCCCGGCCGGGCCCGGGATCCGGACGTCGGATCCGCCGGGCGGAGATTCCGAAACCGGGGCCGGGGCTCGCGATCCGCGGGAGTGAATCCGCGTTCGGAATCGGACCGGACTCGGTCAGATCTCGATCCGGCCTCGATCCGGGCCGGAAATCCCGGCAGAGTCCTCATACCGCGGCGGGGCCTCGCGAACCGGTCCGCGCGGCCCGGCGGCAGGGCGCTGATTCCTGTTCCGGATGTTCGGCCGCTTCCGGTTCGGAATGCGGCCGACGGCCGGCCGGACGCAGCACGACGGCCTCCTCGGGCAGCGAACTCTCCAAGGCGACCAGCGTCACCGCCCCGGCGCCGGCGCAGCCGATCAGGAACAGCCAGGGCAGGAGCGACCCGGCATCCAGCAACGCGGTGAACACGGACGGCGCCAGCGCGGCGGCCAACGACCACGACAACTGATACGTCGCCAGGTAATGCCCGCGCAACCCGGCCGAGGCCGCCGACAACGCGAGCACCGACGACGCCGGGTTGTGCACCAGCTCGCCGACCGTGTACAGCACCATGGTCGCCGCCAACGCCCCGGCCAGTACGGCCGGACCACCCCAACGGCCCGCGCCGATCACGGCGAAGACCGCGAACGCGAGCCCCTGCACCAGAGCCCCGCACGCGGCGGTCCGCGTGCGCCGGGCCGACCGCCGGGCCAACCGCCCGACCGGGACCCCGAGGAAGGCCCGGTGACCGTGAGCACCAGCCCGATCGTGGGCAGCGGCAGCCCGGTCACGTGCCGGAAGAAGACGAGCGAGAACGGCACGTACATCCCGGAGCCGACCGCGTCCACGGTCACCGCGACGGTCAGCGCCCGGACCGCGCGGGCCGGGCCGTTCGGCGCGGGGGTGTCCAGCGCGGGTTCGGACATCGCTCCTCCTCAAGTCACTTGGAGATAAGTATCTTATCACTAAGATACTTATCCACAAGTAGCTCTTGCCTGAGCTTGTTTGTGGCACACTGGATCCCATGACCCCCGCACCCGACCCCGCGGCCGCACCCCCCGCCTCCCGCGACGGCGTGGACGACATCGTGGCCCAGTGGGACGCCGAACGCCCCGACCTGGACAAGCTCGGCATGGAGATCTACGGCCGGATCTACCGGATCAGCAAGGCCATGGGCGACCGGATGGAGGCGGTCTACCAGCGCCACGGCATCGGCCGCGGCGAGTTCGACGTGCTCAGCACGCTGCGCCGCTCCGGCCCGCCCTACCAGCTGGCCCCCAGCGCGATGGCCGCCACGATGATGCTCACCACCGGCGGCATGACCGGCCGGCTGGACAAACTCGAACGCGCCGGACTGATCGACCGGGTTCCGGACCCCGAAGACCGCCGCGCCATGCACGCCCGGCTCACCGACCAAGGCAGCACAGTAATTGAGGCCGCCCTGGTCGCCGGCGTCGACTACCAGACCGAAGTCGTCGGCCGCCTACCCGAGGGCACCGGCCCCGAACTGGCCCGCCTGCTCCGGTTCCTGCTCGCCGCGGGGGAGCAGGACTAGCGGGAACCCCGCTCACGCCGCGCGGGGACCGCAGCCTCAGATCCAGACGGCCGCCCCGCGCTACCTGCCCGACCCGTCACTTCCCGACGACGACCGGGTTCTTCGTCGGCAGCGGCGTGACCACCCGGCTGAACGGCTGGTCGTCGGCCGACAGCCCCGGCAGCATGATGTACTGGCTGGTCGTGTCCTTGCACGCCACCCAGTTCACCTGCGACATCTCGGTCTTCGGGTAGAAGTACCCGACCGACAGGCTCTGGTCGTACTCCTGCATCGTGCAGATGAACTGCGCCTTCGCCCAGGAACCGAGCGGGGTCGAGAGCGTGTACGCGTCCCCGAAGCCCCCCGCGTTCGGGGACACCTGCAGGTCCGAGGGGACCTCGGTGGAGTACCCCTCCTTGATCTCCTCGGGGTCCGGGCCCTTTATCAGCATCTCGGCCACGCTCGCCTCGTCGATCCTCTGGTCCGTGATCGTGCGGATCACCGGGGTCAGCAGGTTCGTGTCGCCCTGACCCTCCAGCAGGTAGATGTAGATCTGGCCCGAGGAGGTGATCGTCTGCGCACTGGCCGAGGCCGACGGGTTGATCGCACTCGGCGGCGGCCCGACCACGTACACGACGGTCGGCTGGATGCCGCAGCCGGCGAGTCCGGCCGTGAGCAGGACGGTCGCACCCGCCACCGCCCAGCTGCGTCGCTGCGCCAGGATCACCTGGACATCTCCGATCTCTCCTCGTCCCGGTCCGCGGCGCTCACCGCGGGCAGGGTCCCCGTGTCCCACGCGTCGCCGGTCAGGATCCGGTCGCCGGGCCCGTCCGCGGACTGCAGGTCGTCGGTCAGCCCGCGCGGCATCCTGAAGGTGAAGACGGCTCCGCCCTCCGGATGGTTGCGCGCCGACAGCTCCCCGGCGTGCAGCCGGGCGTTCTCGAACGCGATCGCCAGGCCCAGTCCGCTGCCCTCGGACCGGCGCCGGGCCTTGTCCGCCTTGAAGAACCGGTCGAAGATGTGCGGCAGCGCCTCCGGCGGGATGCCCGGCCCGCTGTCGCGCACCCGCACCACCACGGTCTCCTCGTGCTCGTGCACCCGGACCGAGACCGGCTCGCCGCCGTGCTTGAGCGCGTTGCCGACCAGGTTGGCGATCAGCACGTCCAGCCGGCGCGCGTCGGCCAGCAGCGGCACCAGCTCGGGGGAGGAGACCGAGGCCTTCTGGGTCCAGCCGCGCGCGGCCAGGCTGGCCTCGATCAGCTCCGGCAGGTTGATCTCCTCCATCCGCATCGACGCCGTGCCCGCGTCGAACCGGGATATCTCCATCAGGTCCTCGACCAGCCGGGCCAGCCGCTTGGTCTCCGAGGCGACCAGCTGCGCGGCCGAGGCGGTGGTGGCCGGGTCCGCGTCCTCCAGGTCCTCGAGCACCTCGGCCATCGCGGTCATCGCGGTCAGCGGGGTGCGCAGCTCGTGCGAGACGTCGGCGACGAACCGGCGGGAGGAGGCGTCCAGTGCGCGCAGCTCCTCGATCGAGTCGGCCAGCGCCTGCGCGGTCTCGTTGAAGGTGCGCGAGACGTCCGCGATCTCGTCGTTGCCCTTGACCGCCAGCCGCACCTCCAGGTCGCCCTCGCCCAGCCGGCGGGCGGCCACGCTCAGCCGGCGGATCGGCACCAGCACGCTGCGGGTGGCCAGGAACGCCACCGCCAGCGCGCCGAGCAGGGCCAGGCCGGTGGCCGCGGCGCCGACCGTGATCAGGTCGTCCAGGATCGTCTGCTCGGTGCTCAGGTCGGTGAACAGGTAGATCTCCGGCCCGTCGGGCTGGATCTTCGCGCCGGTGAGCAGATAGGTCTTGTTGTTGACCACGATCCGCTCCTGGACCGTGGCGGTCTGCGCCCGGTCCCGGAAGTCGGCCGGGATGTCGGCCGCGGTGAACGAGCTGCTGCTGGGGAAGTTGCCGATCTTGGTGATCAGGTCGGCCACCACGTTGCCGCTCTCGGCGATCGAGTCGACCAGGCCGGTGAAGTCCGCCGGGGTGCGGTCCTGGGCCACCCCGGGGTTGTCGGCGACCGCCTCCAGCTGCGCGGTGGCGCTGGTCGAGGCCCGGTTCAGCAGGGCCCCGCGGATCAGGAAGTAGGAGGCGCTGGTGATGATCAGCACGGTGATCATGGCCACGCCGACGAAGCCGGCGAACAGGCGCAGGCGCAGGCCGGTGAAGCGCAGCCGCCGCCGGTGCGCCCCGGCCGGGCGCGGCTCTGGTCGCGGCCGCTCCCCGTCGCCGCCGCCCGTCTGGTCCCCCGTCACTGCGTGCTCCCCCCGCTCACTTCGGCGGATCCAGGCGGTAGCCGATCCCGCGGACCGTGCGTATCAGCTGCGGCTCGGACGGCACCGGCTCCACCTTGGCCCGCAACCGCTGCACGCACGCGTCCACCAGGCGCGAATCGCCCAGGTAGTCATGATCCCATACCAGCCGCAGCAGCTGCTGCCGGGACAGCGCCTGCCCGGGCCGGCGGGAGAGCTCGACCAGGAGCTTGAGCTCGGTCGGGGTGAGCGAGACCGGGCTGCCGTTGCGGCTGACCGTCATCGCCGAGCGGTCGACCACCAGGTCGCCGTAGGAGGCGGTGTCCGCCGCGTCGGAGGGGGCGCTGCCGTGCCGGCGCAGCACCGCCCGGATCCGGGCGTCCAGCACGCGCGGCTGGACCGGCTTGACCACGTAGTCGTCCGCGCCCGACTCCAGGCCGACCACCACGTCGATGTCGTCGCTGCGGGCGGTCAGCAGGATGATGGGGACCTGGTCGGTGCGCCGGATCCGGCGGCAGACCTCGAAGCCGTCGAGCCCGGGCAGCATCACGTCCAGCACCACGAGCTCGGGCCGCTGGCTCTGCCACAGCGCCAGGCCTTCCTCGCCGGTCGAAGCCGTCGTCACCTGGTGGCCCTGCCGGGTCAGGGCGAGTTCGATCGCCATCCGGATGGACGGGTCGTCTTCGACGAGCAGAAGAGTAGGCACCTACCCATTCTTACCGAAGAGATGCACCGCCCGGCTACGCGAGCGAGATTTTTTCGTAAAGCCCGGCCCGGGTGCTCAGCGGCCGGTGACTGTGCGGCCACGTACGGTACTTTCCGGGCCTGCGAAGTAACCGCTGGTGAGACTGCTGTCACCCACGGCGGCGACTGCCCCAAATGTCCGGTGTGCTGTTCCAAACCTGTGACGTGGACCGGACCGGACGAAGAAATGTGGGGGCCAGGCTGGTCCTATGAGCTTCCTGACTCTAGTACAGCCGACCCCCACACCTGATGAGGACGTACCAGCACCGGAGAGCGGTTCCCGCCGCTCTGGTAACGGTTCGGCCAACCCGGTGCCGGCGGATTTCGCCACCTATGTCGCCCAGCGCCGCGGCGCCCTGCTGCGCACCGCCCACCAGGTCGCCGGCGACCGCACCGAAGCCGAGGACCTGCTCCAGGAAGGCCTGCTCAAGACCTACCAGGCCTGGCACCGGATCGAGGACAAGGCCGTCGTCGGCTCCTATCTGCGGCGCACGATGACCAACCACCAGATCTCCCAGTGGCGCAAGCGCCGGGTGGAGGAATACCCCACCGACGAGCTGCCCGAGCACGGCTACGACGGCGAGTCCATGGCCCAGGTAGAGATGCGCGTCTCGGTCGGCCGCGCCCTGATGCGCCTGTCCGCCCGCGACCGCGAGGCGCTGTCGCTGCGCTATTACGGCTCGTACACTGACACCGAGATCGCCGAGCGGATGGGCGTGTCCGTGGGCACGGTCAAATCCGCGCTCTGGCGCGCCCTGCGCAAGCTGCGCGACGACCCGGCGCTGCGCCCGCTGTCGGTCTACGTGACCGCCAAGGGCGAGCAGTACACCGACATCCAGGTGGCCTGACCTCCGCGCTCGCGCCCGGCGGCCGGTCCCGCGGCCGCCCTTGGCCCGCCCGGTAAGGTGGGGGCCCGGACAGGGAGCCGCTCCCGGCCGTCACGGCCGGCGACTCCCCGGCCGGACCAGAGAATCCACCTGAACCGGGAGTAACGCATCGCCATGCCTGACTCGATAAAGAAACTCCGCGAGCCGGCGGCGCTGGCTGCCGTCGCCTTCGTGGGACTGAGCCTGCTCAGCGGGGTGATCGCTCTGCTGTTCTCCTCCGGCGGCATCCCGTTCAGCGACCGTTCGCTCGAGACCGGCGGGCGGTTCCTCGACTTCGATGTGGCCCTGGGCCTGGCGATCGGGGTCTACCTGGCCAACCACGCGGGCCCGGCCCCTCTGGCCAAGGCCCGCCTGATCACGCTGGTCGCCCTGGTCGAGGCCGCCGTCGCAGTGGTCTTCGGCGTGGTCACCATGCTCGCCGCGTTCGGCGCGGATGACACTCAGGGCTCGGACAAGTTCGCCTCGTTCCTGGCCGCCCTCGGCGCCCTGGCCGCCGTCGCGGTCGCCGCCTGGTACACCTGGCTGACCTGGCAGCAGCACGCCGCGACCGCCGCCCCGGCCCCGGCCCCCGCCGGGCAGCAGGCCTGGGCCGGCGGATACGCCTCCCAGTCGCAGCCGCAGTACGGCCAGCCGCAGCCGGGCCAGTACCCGGGCCCGGGCCAGTCCGGCCAGTACCCCGGCCAGCCGCAGCAGCCGGCCGGCGGCCAGCAGGTCCCGCCGCCCGGCGGCTTCGGCTGGACCCCGCAGCACCAGCCGCAGCAGCCTCCGCTGCCGCCGGCCCAGGCCGCCGACCGCACCCAGATGCTGCCGCCGGTGACCGGCGCCCCGGCCGGGTTCGCCCCCGACCCGCAGCCGTGGAACCCCTCCGCCCCGCAGCCCGGGCAGTCCCAGGCCCAGCTGCCGGCCCAGCCGCAGGAACTGCCGCCCCCTCCGCCGCCGCACAGCGGACCGTTCTCGGTCGGCGACTGGCGCTCGGACAGCTGACCGGGATTAGGCCGAACGGCTGACATCCGCGTGACCAAAGGCCGGTGCCCGGGGTTGACCCGGCACCGGCCTTCCGGCCGTCCCGGTTCGGCAGAGTGGAACGAGACATGACAACCAGCACCACCGCGCGCATCCTGGCCACCCTCGGCGTCGCCGCCGTCTCCCTGGCCGGCGCGGCCACCGCCGCCCAGGCCGACCCGGCCCCGGCCGGCGCCGGCCTGCCCCAGCTCGGCGGCATGCGGCTCTACCCGCTGGCGCACACCGGCCTGGACCTGCTGTCCAACTCGGTCGGCTCCAACCTCAGCGGCCTGCCCGTGTCGACCCAGCCGGTCAACGACTTCTTCGAGGACGGCGCCCCGCTCGGCCAGATCCCGGTCGTCGGCTCCCTGCTCGGCGGCGCCCAGGCCGCCACGACCTGAGCGGCCGGCCCGCTCCCCGGGTCCGGCGGCGGGCCGCCCGGCCCGCGGGCCGGGACCCGTCTACCGGATCCCGGCCCGCGCCGGCTCTCTCCTGGCCCGCCGCGGCGCCCGCTCAGACGCCGACCGGATGCCAGACCGTCTTCGTCTCCAGAAAAGCGGCCATCCGGCTCAGGCCCGGATCGGCCGACCAGTCCGGCGCCGGCTCCGGCCGCAGCACCCGCTTGAGGTTCTGCGCCCCGGCCGCCTCCAGCTGCGCGGCCAGCTGCGCGTCCGCGACCCCGGCCAGGTCCAGCGCGTTCACATCCTGGTGCTCGGACAACGGCTTGCCCAGCTCGGCCACCGACCCGGTCAGCAGGTTCACCACCCCGCCGGGCAGATCGGACGTGGCCAGCACCTCGGCCAGGGTCACCGCGGGCAGCGCCGCACTGTCCGGCGCCACCAGCACGCACGCGTTCCCGGACACGATCACCGGCGCGAGCACCGACACCAGGCCCAGCAGGCTCGGCCGCAGCGGCGCGAACACCGCGACCACCCCGGTCGGCTCCGGCGAGGACACGCTCCAGAACGGCCCGGCCACCGGGTTCACCGACCCGCGGACCTGGCTGATCTTGTCCGCCCAGCCGGCGTACCAGACCCAGCGGTCCACCGCCGCGTCCACCTGCGCCGACGCCTCCCGGGCGGCGATCCCCTCGACCGCGGCCACCTCGGCGGCGAACTGCTCCCGGCGCCCCTCGAGCATCTCCGCGACCCGGTACAGCACCTGCCCGCGGTTGTACGCGGTCGCCCCGGACCAGCCGGACACCGCCGCGCGCGCCGCGACCACCGCGTCCCGGGCGTCCTTGCGCGAGGCCTGCGCGGCGTGGGCCAGGAAACTGCCGTCAGCAGCGGTCACCGGGTAGCTCCGTCCACTCTCCGAGCGGGGGAACGCCCCGCCGACATAGAGCTTGTAGGTCTTGCGCACGGCCAGCCGGCCCGGCAGCTGCCCGCGCGCCGCCGACTGGCCCCGGGCGCCGGCCGCCTTGCGGCCCTTGTCCGGCCCGGAGGTGTTCTCAGCCATCGTGCCTCGCGTCCTTCAGGTAGGCCTCCAGGCCGTGCACGCCGCCCTCCCGGCCGTAGCCGGACTCGCGGTAGCCGCCGAACGGCGAGGAGGGGTCGAACTTGTTGAAGGTGTTGGCCCACACCACGCCGGCCCGCAGTCGCCGGGCCACCGACAGCATCTGCGAGCCCTTCTCGGTCCACACCCCCGCGGACAGGCCGTACGGGGTGTTGTTCGCCTTGGCCACCGCCTCGTCCGGAGTGCGGAAGGTCAGCACCGACAGCACCGGCCCGAAGATCTCCTCCCGGGCGATCCGGTGCGTGGCCGACACGTTCGTGAACACCGTCGGGGCGAACCAGAACCCGGCCTTGGGCAGCTTCACCGGCGGCGACCAGCGCTCGGCCCCCTCGGCCTCGCCCGCCTCGGCCAGCTCGGTGATCCGGGCCAGCTGCGCGGCCGAGTTGATCGCGCCCACATCGGTGTTCTTGTCCAGCGGATCGCCCACCCGCAGCGAGCCCATCCGGGTCCGCAGCGCGTCCAGCAACCGCTCCTCCACCGACTCCTGCACCAGCAACCGCGACCCGGCGCAGCACACCTGCCCCTGGTTGAAGAAGATCGAGTCCACGATCCCCTCCACCGCCTGGTCGATCGGCGCGTCGTCGAACACGATGTTCGCCGCCTTGCCGCCCAGCTCCAGGGTCACCTTCTTGCGCGTCCCGGCCACCGACCGGGCGATCTGCCGGCCCACCTCGGTCGAACCGGTGAACGCGACCTTGTCCACGTCCGGATGCGCGACCAGCGCCGCACCGGTCTGGCCGAACCCGGTCAGGATGTTGACCACCCCCGGCGGCAGATCGGCCTGCTGGCAGATCTCGGCGAAGAACAGCGCACTGAGCGGCGTGGTCTCGGCCGGCTTGAGCACCACGGTGTTCCCGCAGGCCAGCGCCGGGGCGATCTTCCAGGCCAGCATCATCAGCGGGAAGTTCCACGGGATCACCTGCGCGGCCACGCCCAACGGCCGCGGATCCGGGCCGTACCCGGCGTACCCGAGCTTGTCCGCCCAGCCCGCGTAGTGGAAGAAGTGCGCGGCGACCAGCGGCAGGTCCACGTCCCGGGTCTCCCGGATCGGCTTGCCGTTGTCGATCGACTCCAGCACCGCCAGCTCCCGGGACCGCTCCTGGATCAGCCGGGCGATCCGGAACAGGTACTTGGCCCGCTCCGCCCCCGGCAGCCGGGACCAGACCGTCGTGTACGCCCGCCGCGCCGCGGCCACCGCCTTGTCCACGTCCGCGTCCGAGGCCACGCCGACCTCGGCCAGCACGTCCTCGGTGGCCGGGTTCACCGTCTTGACCACGCCCCCGGTGGCCGGCACGAACTCGCCGCCGATGAACAGGTCGTAACTCGGCTTGATCTCCACGACCGCCCGCGACTCGGGCGCCGGAGCATATTCGAACATAGACATCCGCTAGTCCACCGTCACGTAGTCCGGGCCGCTGTAGCGCCCGGTGGCCAACTTCTGGCGCTGCATCAACAGATCGTTGAGCAGCGAGGACGCGCCGAACCGGAACCAGGCCGGATCCAGCCAGTCCTCGCCGCAGGTCTCGTTCACCGCGACCAGGTACCTGATCGCGTCCTTCGCCGTGCGGATCCCGCCGGCCGGCTTCATCCCGACCTGCCGCCCGGTCGCCGCCCGGAAGTCGCGCACCGCCTCCAACATGACCACCGTCACCGGCAGCGTCGCGGCCGGCACGACCTTCCCGGTGGACGTCTTGATGAAGTCCGCCCCGGCCAGCATCGCCAACCAGGACGCCCGGCGCACGTTGTCGTACGTGGCCAGCTCGCCCGTCTCCAGGATCACCTTCAGGTGGGCCGGCCCGCAGGCCTCCTTGACCGCCGAGATCTCCTGGAACACCGCGTCGAACCGCCCGGTCAGGAACGCGCCGCGGTC
Source organism: Actinocrinis sp. (assembly GCA_035943635.1). Taxonomy (GTDB): domain Bacteria; phylum Actinomycetota; class Actinomycetes; order Streptomycetales; family Catenulisporaceae; genus DASZBX01. The sequence continues at coordinate 80,384 of DASZBX010000024.1, forward strand.
GATCACCATGTCGATCTCGTCCGCCCCCGCCTCCACCGCCAGCCGGGTGTCGGCCAGTTTGACCGACAGCGACGACCGCCCGGACGGGAACGCCGTGGCCACCGACGCCACCCGCACCTGCGTCCCGGCCAGCGCCCGCTTGGCCACCGTCACCATGTCCGGATACACGCACACCGCCGCCACCGGCGGACAGGACGGGTCGCCCGGATCGGGCCGGCGCGCCTTGGCCGCCAGCGACCGCACCTTCCCGGCCGTGTCCGCGCCCTCCAGCGTGGTCAGGTCGATCATCCGGACCGCCAAGTCCAGGGCGAAGGCCTTGGCCGTGGTCTTGATCGACCGCGTGCCGAGCCGGGCCACCCGGGCCTCGACCCCCACCCGGTCCACCCCCGGCAGGCCGAGCAGGAACCCGCGCAACGCGGCCCCGCCCCCCGCCGCCCCGGCCAGGGGGTCGAGCACCCCGGCTCCGGTAGAACTGCCGCTGGGCACAGTCTCACCCTCGATTCTTCTCTGGCGGCAGCGCTGCCACCGCGACGGAGCCGGTCACCTTTCCCACCATAGCCTGCGGGCATCCCCCGGCCGGTGCGGCGCCGGACCCGCCCTGACCGGGCCGTGGACCGGGCTTGCGCCGGTGCGGCAGAATCTAGCTCCATGACCGAGCCCAGCGAGTCCACCCGGCAGTCCGACCAGCAATCGGAGGCCGGGCCGGACGCACCGGCGGCCCAGACCGAGCCCGCCGCCGCCCCACCCGCCGCCCAGGCCGACACCCCGGTCGACCCGGCGGCCGCGCCCGAGCCGACCGCTCCCGCCGTGATGCCCACACCCGAGCCCGCGCCGACGGCCGAGCCCGCGGCCAAAGCCGTTCCTGCGCCCGCGCCCGCCGCACCGCCCGCAGCCAAGGCTGCGCCCGCACCTGCGCCCGCCGCCCCCGCCAAACCGGCCGAGAAGCCGACCGTCTACCGCGGCGGCGCGGCCTTCATCGGCGGCCTGATCGTGGTGGTGCTGAGCATCGCCGGCATCATCGATTTGCTGATCGAAGGCGGCAGCCAGGACCTGATCGGCGACGCGGTCCTGGCCCTGCTCGCCTCGCTGGCCTTCGCCTACGGCATCTATCCGGCCGCCTACACCACCGCCGACCGGCTGCGCGTGCGCAACCCCGTCCGCACGATCGTGATGCCCTGGTCGACCGTCACCGAGGTGACCGCCAAACTCTCCTTCGTCGTGCACACCGAGCAGCGCCGCTACACCGTCTGGGCGATCCCGGTCTCGCTGACCGAGCGGCGCAAGGCCGAACGCAACCGGCTCAAGGAGATCTCCCGGGCCGACCGGGACGCCCGCCGGGCCATGCGCGGCACCACCCGGCTGTCCGACATCCAGGTCCCGAGCAGCCGCCGGACCGACCCGATCGAACGGCTCTCCTACGCCGACCAGGCGCTCAAGGAGATGGCCGACCGCCGCGAGGCCTACCGCAACCGGGCCAAGAACGCGCCCGACCTGCACCAGAACACGCCGCCCGCGACCTCCTGGGCCTGGCCGGTGGTGCTCTCGGTCGGCATCTCGGTCGTGCTCGTCGTCCTCGCGGCCGTGCTGTAGCCGACCGCTCGCTTCAGCCCACTGATACGAGCCCGCGATACGACCGGAACGGCCCGCCCCCGAGCGCACCTGTCATCCGACCGTGGCCCGTCCGTGCTCAGCCCGTGATCAAAAACGCGATGCCCGGCCAGCGGCACCAAGCCGCCGGTCGGGCATCGCGCTCACACCGGGAACGCCGCTACTCCTGCGCCGCGTCTAGCACCGTGCCCAGATCCGCCTTCAGGCTCGCCACCAGCTCGGCGGCCTGCGCGGCCGAACCCTCCGTGACCACCTCCACGTAGCACTTGAGCTTCGGCTCGGTCCCGGACGGCCGGATCACGATCCGCGTTCCGCCGGCCAGGGTCAGCCGCAACCCGTCGGTCGGCGGCAGCTCGGCCGACCCCTCAGTCAGATCGTCGATCCGCTCGACCTTCAGCCCGGCCAGCTCGGTCGGCGGCGCGGTCCGCAGCGCCGCCATCATCCGGGGGATCAACGCGAGATCGGTGACCCGGACGGACAACTGGTCCGTGCTGTGCCGCCCGTACTGCGCGGCCAGGGCCTCCAGCTCGTCCCCGACCGTGCGCCCGGCCGCCTTCAACCGCGCGGCCAGCTCCGCGATCGCCAGCGCCGCCGAGATCCCGTCCTTGTCCCGGACCCCGCCCGGATCGACGCAGTACCCCAGCGCTTCTTCATAGCCGAAGACCAGACTGTCGATCTTCGACAGCCACTTGAACCCGGTCAACGTCTCCTGATACGCGATGCCGTGCCGCTGCGCGATCTTGCCGAGCAGCGAGGACGAGACGATCGTGGTCGCGAACACCGGCTCGCCCGGGACATCCGCGCCCCCCGCCGCCACCCGCTGCGCGATCGCCGAGCCGAGCAGCGCACCCACCTCGTCCCCGCGCAGCATCCGCCACGCGCCGTCCGGGCCGATCGGCGCCGCCGCGGCGCACCGGTCCGCGTCCGGGTCGTTCGCGATCACCAGGTCCGCGTCCGCCTTCCGGGCCAGCTCCAACGCCAGGTCGATCGCACCCGGCTCCTCCGGATTGGGGAAGGCGACCGTGTGGAACGTCGGGTCGGGCTCCTGCTGCTCCGGGACCGCGATCGGCGTGGCGAACCCGGCCAGCCCGAACGCCGACGCCAGCACCGCTCCGCCGACCCCGTGCAGCGCCGTCGACACGACCCGCAGGTCACGCGGCGCATCCGCGGCGACGACCGCGGCCACCCGGTCCAGATACGCGGCGAGCGTCGAATCATCCAGCGTCTCGTAACCCTCGCCACGCGGCACGTCGGCCAGCGCGCCGACCAAGGCGATCTGCGCCGCGATCTCCGCGTCCGCGGGCGGCGTGATCTGCGAACCGTCGCCCAGATAGACCTTGTAGCCGTTGTCCTGCGGCGGATTGTGGCTCGCGGTCACCATCACCCCGGCGCACGCGCCCAGATGCCGGATCGCGAACGCCAGCACCGGCGTCGGCAACGGCCGCGGCAACACCAGCGCGCGCAACCCGGCGCCCGTCATCACCTCGGCGGTGTCCCGCGCGAACACGTCGGAATTGGTCCGCGCGTCGAAGCCGACCACCACGGGCTGCCCGGCGTGCCCGCGCTCGACCAGGTACGCGGCCAGCCCGGCCGCGGCCCGGGTCACCACCACCCGGTTCATCCGGTTCGGCCCGGCGCCCAGCCGCCCGCGCAGCCCGGCCGTGCCGAACTGCAGCGTCCCGGCGAACCGGTCGGCCAGCTCCGCCTCGTCCCGCTGCTCGACGAGCCGTTCCAACTCGGCCCGGGTCTGCGGGTCGGGGTCCTCGGCCGACCAGGCCTGGGCGAGGTCGAGAAGTTCCTGCATCTACCGGCTCCCTGTCTCAGGTGTCACGACGTCTCGGGGGTGGGGCGAAGTCTCTACAGCTCGCCGAGGACGTCGCGCAGCAGCACGCCCATCCGCGCGGCCGCGGCGTTCCCGGTCTCGATGACCTCTTCGCCGCTCAACGGCTGCCCGGTCATCCCGGCCGCCATGTTCGTCACCAGCGAGATGCCCAGGACCTCCATCTTCGCCTCGCGCGCGGCGATCGCCTCCAGCACGGTCGACATGCCGACCAGGTCGGCGCCCATCGTGCGCACCATCCTGATCTCGGCCGGGGTCTCGAAATGCGGCCCGGGCAGCTGCACGTACACCCCCTCGGCCAGTGCAGGATCGATCCGCTGGCACAGAGCGCGCAGCCGCGCGGAGTACAGGTCGGTCAGGTCGACGAAGTTCGCCCCGACGATCGGGGAGAGCGAGGTCAGGTTCAGGTGGTCGCTGATCAGCACCGGCTCGCCCGGCGACATGTCCGCGCGCAGCCCGCCGCAGCCGTTGGTCAGCACGATCGTGGAGCAGCCGGCTGCGGCGGCAGTGCGCACGCCGTGCACGACGCTCGCCACACCGCGGCCCTCGTACAGGTGGGTCCGGCCGAGGAAGACCAGCGCGGTCTTGCCCGACCCGGCCAGCCGCACCGCGCGGATCACGCCCGCGTGCCCGAGCGCCGTCGCGGCGGCGAACCCGGGCAGGTCGGTGACCGGGAACTCGGCCAGGGTCTCGCCGAGGGTGTCCGCCGCGGGCAGCCAGCCGGACCCCATCACCAGGGCCACGTCCGGGGCCCCGCCGATCTTCCCGGTCAGCACCTTCGCCGCCTCCGCGGCCGCCCGGTACGGGTCGGCCGGAGGGGTCTGCTTCAGTTCGTCTGTGGTCACGCCACCGACGATATCGCCGGTTCGCCCTCGACGCCGCCCGCCTCGCGTGCGCTCCCGCCGCCGGTCCCGAGGCCCGGCCCGGGCTCGGCCGACAGCCCCCGGTCCTGCCGGATCTCGGCCGACAGCAGCGGGGCCAGACTGGCCAGCAGGATCAGGCCGACCGCGCCGAACTGGGTGCTGGAGACCCCGATCTGGGCGGCCAGCGGCCCGGCGATCAGCGCGCCGACCGGCATCGTCATCGTGGAGCCGAGCGTGTCGTAGGCGGAGACCCGGGCCAGCCGGTCGGCCGGGATCCGGGTGGCCAGGGCCAGGTTCCACTGCACCATCATCAGCTCCAGGACCACGCCCACCCCGAACGAGGCGCCGCAGACCAGCCAGAGCGGCGAGAGCAGCGCCAGGGTCAGGCTCGGCAGCCCGATGGTCGCGCCGACCAGCACCACGAACAGCATCGGTCGTTTCGGGGTGAACCGCAGAGCCCAGACCCCGCCGAGGATCAGCCCGACCGACTCGCTGGCCATGATCAGGCCCCAGGCCGACGGCCCGCCCAGCTTGGTCTGCGCCACCACCGGGCCGAGCACGGTGAACGACCCGTACCAGCACATCAGGACGATCGTGTACTGCAGGACGGTCGCCCAGATCCAGATGTGGGAACGGAACTCGACCCAACCCTCGCGCAGTTCGCGCAGCATGTCGGGGCTTTTCTCGCTGACGTTCGCGACCGCCCGGATGGTCAGCAGCGCGGGCAGCGTCGACGCCATGCCGATCCCGCACACGGTCAACGCCCACCCCGGCCCGGCCGCCGCCACGACCAGCCCGGCCACTGCGGCCCCGCCCATCAGGGCCGAGTTCATGGCCAGCCGGCTGATCGCGTTGGCTTCCTGGAGCAGATTCTCCGGGACGATCTTCGGCAGCAGCGCGAGCGAGGCCGGATAGAACAGCGCCATCGCGGTGCCAGTGCCGAACTCGAGTATGAGGAACGCCGCCAGCGGATCGTGATGCGTCAGCACCAGGACGCCCAGACCTCCCTCGCACAGCGCGATCAGGGCGTTGGCCACCACGATCACCCGCTGTGGCCGGAACCGGTCCGAGAACACTCCGCTGATCAGGGTGAAGAACAGGGTCGGCACGATCTGCATCGCCAGGACATAGGACAGGTCCGCAGTCGAGTGCGTCCGGTCCAGGACGGCGAACGAGACGCCGACCTGGGTGAAGGCGAACGAGGCCGGGGCGAGCAACCGCTCGATCAGCAGGATCCGGAAATCACGGATGCGTAATACCGCCAGGCGGTTCGCTGCCAGGTCAACCATGAGGTCAGTGCTCCAGGGTGCGAGCGCCCGGCCACAGTGGCCGCGGCGCCGACCTTCGACGGTACCCCCGCAGGCCGCGACCAGGCGAGGGATTATTCTCCGGGCCGATTTGACGCTGCCTGGCCGACGGCCTAATGTTCTCCGAGTGCCCAGCGCGAGCCGGTGCACGAGAAGGAGCCGAATTCAGGGCTTCGAAGCCGGGTGGAAATCGCGGTCGAGAATCTCTGGTAAGGTTTGGACTACCGCGAAGGAAACAACGCGGAAAACAAAAACTAAAAGACCCTGGCGGTCGCTCTGGTAGTTCCCGCCTCGTGTGTTTGTTTCTTGAGAACTCAACAGTGTGTCGAACTTATTGTTTACGATGCCATTTGTTGTAATTCAATGGCTGATTGCCCGGATCCTGGTGGCTCCCGTCAC
>DASZBX010000025.1:0-87608 GCA_035943635.1 Actinocrinis sp.
CCTCGTGGTATCAAGATCAGCGACAAGGAGATGCGACACCTCAAGGAAAAGCACGTCAGACCACACGACTTCCACGGCGAATGGAACTACGACGTCATCGCGTCCGAAACGCCCAATTGAGCGTGTCGTTCATTTCCAGGCACTTTGCATAAGTCGAGTTATCATAAGTCGAGTTATGCAAGTTCCCCGCAGGAGGTGTCCGGATGCCGTTGGCCAAGCCCGACGAGATGTTCGACCGGACCCGGGAGTGGTCCGCCCTGGACCGGTTCGCGACCGACCAGGGTTCCGGAGCGACGCTGGGCGTGGTCTCCGGGCGCCGCCGCCAGGGGAAGACCTTCCTGCTCAGGGCGTTGTGCCAGGCGACCGGCGGGTTCTACTTCGCGGCGCAGGAGGCGGCGGACGGGGAGTCGCTGCGCCAGCTCGGCGCCGCCCTCGCCGAGCATCTGCGCTCACCCGCGCCGCTGGCCTTCGACGACTGGCACACGGTCGTCGACGCTCTCCTCGGCCTGGGCCGGGAGGGGGTCGCGCCGGTGGTGATCGACGAATTCCCCTACCTGGTCAGGGCCAATCCGCAGCTGCCGTCGATCCTCCAGAACGCGTACGCCCCGCTGCGGCCCGAACGCGACGGCAGCCGCGCCCGGCTCCTGCTGTGCGGTTCGGCCATGTCCTTCATGGGGCGCCTGCTCGGCGCGAACGCCCCGCTGCGCGGGCGGGCGAGCCTGGAGATGGTGGTGCCGACCCTGGACTACCGGCTGGCCGCCGAGTTCTGGGGCATCGACGACCCGGTCACCGCGCTGAAGGTGAACGCGATCGTCGGCGGCACCCCGGCCTACCGCCGGGAGTACGCCCGCAACGACACCCCGGCCGGCCCGGCGGACTTCGGCTCCTGGGTCGTGCGCGCCGTCCTGTCTCCGACCAGCCCGCTCTTCCACGAGGCCCGATACCTTCTCGCCGACGAACCCGAGTTGCAGGACACCGGCCTCTACCATTCCGTCCTGGCCGCGATCGCGAACGGGAGCGGCGGCCGGGGCGCGATCGCCTCCTACCTGGGCCGCAAGTCGGGCGACCTCGCCCATCCGCTGAACGTGTTGGAAAACTGCGGGCTGATCAGAAAGGAACCCGACGCGTTCAAGGACAACCGCACCACGTTCCACATCGCTGAGCCGCTGGTCACCTTCTACCACGGCATCATGCGCCCGCTGTGGTCCGACCTGGAGCACTCCCAGGACGCGACCCGGCTCTGGCAGCGCAGCCAGCAGCGTTTCGCCGGGAACGTGCTCAGCCCGCATTTCGAACACGTCTGCCGACACTGGGCCCGGTATCTCGCTCCCGAGAGCCTGTTCGGCGACTACCCGAACCGCGTCGCGAGCGGCACCGTCAACGATCCGCAGAACCGGACCAGCCACGAAGTCGACCTGGTCGTCTTCGGCCTGGACGAGGGCAATCGCCAGCCGATCCTCGCGATCGGCGAGGTCAAGTGGGGCGAGACCATGGGCTTGGGCCACCTGGACCGCCTGCGCCGGATCCGCGGCCTGCTCGCCGCCCAGGACCGGCACGGTGCCGCGACCGCCAAGATCGCGTGCTTCAGCGCCACCGGTTTCACCGATGACCTGCGCGAGTTGGCCGCGAAGGGAAACGAGATCCTGCTCGTCACTGCGGCAGACCTCTACCGGCGAGAAGAACCGGCGTAGCAGCCTGATCCGGCGTCCGAATTCCGGCTGCGATCAGGCCCGAGACGCGAGGTTCTCCGAGGGCGTGGCCGGGGATTCCGGCGGGACGCGCAGGATGCGTTCGAGCAGGAGTGCGGCCAGGATCAAGGCGGCTCCGGCGAGGAAGGCGAAGCCGCAGGTGATGGCGCGGGTGCGCAGGATGTCCACGTCCAGGTGGTCGAGCAGCAGGAGCGCGTAGCCGCCATAGGCTCCGCCGAGGACGGCTCCGACCAGACCGGCCGCCTTGGCCAGGACGAGGGCGCGGGCGGCCTGCAGGGGGTCGATCGGCTTGACCGGGCGCTGCGGGCGCTCAGCCGGCCGGCCGGTGGCCGCGCGCAGCCGGGCCTCGCGGTGGGCGGCGAAGCGCGAGCGCAGGCCCAGGGCCACCGCCAGCACCGCCGCGGCCAGCACGGCGAGGGTGATCGGCGCGCTGATCGGCACCGCCGGGATGGTCCCGTAGTGGTCCCAAAAGCGCATAACCACGTACGACAGCGCCATCGCCAGCGCTGTGGTCGCGACGAGGGCACGCAGTCGAGTCGGCTTCACAGGGCCAGTCTGTCAGGAACTTCCGGGCAGTGGCGACTGCCCCCCGGGCCCGGCCGGCCGCGGCGGGCGCGGCCCCGCCGACCAGGCACGCGATCGGCCTCGCGACCGGCGACGGGACCACGGGCGCGCACCGCCGGGCGATTGTCAGCACGATCAGTCATGCGGCCGAACGCCCGGCCGGGCCACGCACCCGGCCGTCGAACCGTGGCAATCACGACCCGGGCCACAGCGGCAACATCCTGCTCTCGCCGCATCCCGATCGCATCGCCGGCGCCGACGCTGACTACAACTGCAGGACCAGATCGTCCCGGCGCTCCACGCCTTCGACCGTCAGATCGGCCAGCAGGTCCACCACGGGCCCGTGCCCCGGCAGTTGGGCCTGCGGGTCCACATCCCGCCACGGGACGAGCACGAAGGCCCGCTGGAACGCCCGCGGGTGCGGCAGGGTCGGGCCCGGGCCGGCCTGGACCAGTTCGCCGTAGACGATCAGGTCCACGTCCACGGCCCGGGCGTCCCAGCGTTCCGAGCGCTCCCGGCCGAGCGCCTGCTCGACCGCCAGGGCGCGTTCGAGCAGGGTGTCCGGGGACAGGTCCGTCGTCCCGAGCAGCACCGCGTTCAGGAAGTGCGGCTGCTCGGACAGGTCGCGCGAGCCGGCCTGCCCGGGCGGGCCGCCGAACGGCTCGGTCTCGTACACCGGGGAGACCGCGTCGATGTGCACCGACGGGGTGTCCACCAGCGCGTCCACCGCCGCCTGCAGGGTCTCGAACCGGTTGCCCAGGTTGCCGCCGAGGGACAGCACTATCGGCTGGCCCGGCCTCGCCTCGCCGTTCATCCGCCGACCTCCGTACGGGTGCGATTGATCACGATGCTGACGTCGTCGAACGGGACGGAGATCGGTGCGTCCGGTTTGTGCACCGCGACCTCCACGGCGTGCACGGCCGGGTCGGCCAGGCACACGTCGGCGATCCGCTGGGCCAGCGTCTCGATCAGGTTCACCGGTTCCCCCTCGATCATCGCGACGATCTTCTCCGCGATCACTCCGTAGTCGGCGGTGGCGGCCAGGTCGTCCGTGCGCGCGGCGGCCCTGGAGTCCACGCCCAGGGCCACGTCCACGATGAACGTCTGGCCCTCCACGCGCTCTCTCGGATAGACGCCGTGCAAACCACGCCCCCGCAGTCCGTGCAGGGTTATTCGGTCGAGCCCGTCTTGCATCTGCGCTCCGTCACGGTGTCCACTGCATTACCCGGCTCTGGTGTTGCTCGATCTTGCTCTGCCTGCTGATGCTGCCCTGTCCCGCTTTGTCGGGTCTCGTCCTGCCCAGCCTCGCCTTACCCGGCCGGGTAGTGCGCCGACGGCGGTCCGCCGGACTGCGGCGCCCCGCAAGACCCAGATTAACCGTCCTCCGGTCCACCCGCCTCTTCACCCTGGTCGGTCGGGAAGACCGGCGAGGAGTGGTGGCTGAACAGCCGCCAGCCGCCCGCGCCGTCGCGGCGGAAGGTGTTGGTCGCCTCGGCCCGGCCGCCGACGAAGGCGCCCGGGTCCTCGGCCTCCGGCAGGTCGGCCAGCACGTTCTCCACACAGGTGACCACGGCCAGGTCCGCGCCGACCACCACGCGCACGTCGGTCAGGAAGAACTGCAGGTAGGAGAGCCTGGCCATCACCACGGTCCAGGACATCAGCACCTTCCCGCGGCCGTGCACCGCGGACTGGCCGGGGTGCACGCAGTGCACGGTGTCGGCGTACTCGCCGTCCACCCAGAGAGCGCGCATCCCGTCCAGGTCGCCGTCCTCGATCGCCTGGTAGAAGGCCGCGTTCACGGCCGCCACCGCGGCCTGTTCCGTCGTGAAGGCGTCCTCGTCCACGGGCGGTTGTGTGCTCAACAGCCCCTCCCCTCATCCATGGCCGCCAATTCCTCTCCTGCCGGACCGTCTCCCGGTCGCGCCGCGCGGCACGCCCTCGCGCCGCTGATGACTTCTGCCGCTTTCCGCGATCACCGATTACCCGGTGTGGGCCGGATCAGTCGCCCGCGGGGCCGGGCACCGCGAGGTACCGCGGATCGGTGGCGGCCGCGGCGACCTTCACCGCGTCCACCGCCTCGGCTGCGGCGTGCACCCGGACCGCCCAGGCGCCGCGGGCGGCCAGGATCGCGGCCAGCGCCAGGGTGGCGGTGTCCCGTCCGGCCGCGGGCCGCGGGGCCCCGTCCGGGCCGGCCAGCAGCCGGCCGAGGAAGCGTTTGCGGGACGGCCCGGCCAGCACCGGGCGGCCCAGCGCGCCGAGCCGCTCGAACCCGGCCGCCAGGGCCCAGTCGTGCGCGGCCTGCTTGGCGAAGCCGAAGCCGGGGTCCAGCACGATCCGCTCCGGGTCGATCCCGCCGGCCACGGCCGCGCCGAGCTGCCGGCCGAGCTCGCCGCAGACCTCGCCGAGCACGTCGCGGTACTGCGCGCGGTCGTTCATATCGGCACTGTGCCCGCGCCAGTGCATCAGGATGTACGGCAGCCGGGCCTGTGACACAAACGGGATCATCGCCGGGTCGGCCTGGCCGCCGCTGACGTCGTTGACGATCCGGGCCCCGGCCGCGACGGCCTGTTCGGCCACCTCGGCCCGGGTGGTGTCCACCGAGACCACGGCCCCGGCCCGGGCCAGCCCGGCGATCACCGGCAGCACCCGGCGCAGCTCCTCGGCCGCGGCCACCCGGTCCGCGCCGGGCCGGGTGGACTCCCCGCCCACGTCCAGGTAGTCGACCCCGGCGGCGAGCATCGCCAGGCCGTGCTCGACCGCGCGCCCGGGTTCGAAGTAGTCCCCGCCGTCGGAGAAGGAGTCCGGGGTGACGTTGACCACGCCCATCACGGCGCAGCGGCCGAGATCGGGCAGGCCGGCCACCCGGCGGCGGGCCAGGTTCGGCGCAAGCTCGGTCATGGCGGCAATGGTAGTGCCCGGACCCGCCGGGGCCCGAGCACGCGCACTACCCACCGCCCCGTCCGGGCGCCCTAGTCCGCCGTGGCCGACTCGGCCAGCGAGGCCTCGGAGACCGCGGCCTCCTTGTGGTTGCGCCGGAACAGGGTCGGCAGCACCAGGAAGGCTTCGGCCTCCAGGGCCGCGATGGCGATCCGGGGCAGGTCCCGGGTCTGCCGGTAGACCACGAACCGCGGCTCCCAGGACGGGCGGAACTTCGCGTTGAACCGGTACAGCGACTCGATCTGGAACCAGCGGGACAGGAACACCAGCAGCCCGCGCCAGCGCCGCAGCACCGGGCCCGCGCCGATCTTCTCCCCACGCTCCAGGGCGGAGCGGAAGACCGCGAAGTTCAGCGACATCCGGGCCACCCCCAGGCTCCCGGCCTCCCGCAGCGCCGCCACGATCATCAGCTCGTTCAGTCCCGGGTCCGCGGTCCGGTCCCGGCGCATCAGGTCCAGCGAGAGCCCGTCCCGGCCCCAGGGCACGAAGTTGAGCACGGCCCGGATCTCGCCGTCCTTGGTCGCGGTGACCACCACGCACTCGCCGTCGGACGGGTCGCCGAACCGGCCCAGCGCCATCGAGAAGCCGCGCTCGGTCTCGGTGGACCGCCCGGCCGTGGCCAGCCGGCGGATCAGCACCACCTGCTCGGCCGGGATGTCGCGCAGCCGGCGCACCTCGCAGAGGTAGCCCTGCCGCTCGATCCGGTTGACCATCTGGCGCACGTTGCGCATGGCCCGGCCGTCCAGGGAGAACTGCGAGACCTCGACCACGGCCTCGTCGCCGAGTTCCAGCGCGTCCATGTCGCCCTCGCGGCACCACACCTCGCCGCCCTGTTCGGAGCAGCCCATCACGGCCGGGATCCAGGCGTACCGCTGGGCCCGCTCCATGAACGCCTTGATCGCGCCCGGCCAGGCCTCCGGGTCGCCGATCGGGTCGCCGCTGGCCAGCATCACCCCGGACACCACCCGGTAGGCGATCGCGGCCTTGCCGGACTGGGAGAACATCACCGACTTGTCCCGGCGCAGCGCGAAGTAGCCGAGCGAGTCGCGCCGGCCCTGCTTGACCAGCAGCTCGCGGACCTGGGTCTCCTGTTCGTCGGTCATCCGGCCGATCGGCTCGGCCGGGCGGAAGAACAGGTAGAGGGTGACCAAGACCGTGATCAGGCCGAGGGTGAGCAGGGAGAAGTAGACGTAGTCGGCGTAGTGGTCCCGGCTGAAGCCCACCGGGCCGCCGACCCCGGCCAGGCCGAACAGGACGTGGTGGGCCCGGGCGGCCAGGCTGGGCGAGCCGATCAGCTCCTGCGGCCGGGCCGAGATGATCACCAGGCCGATCAGCAGGTCGGCGACCAGCAGGCCGAAGAAGGTCCAGATCGCCCGCCAGCGCGAGCGCGGGTCGCTCAGCGCGTAGAACTCGCGCCGGTGCACCAGCAGCAGCACCAGCAGGGCCGCGCCGAGTATCGCGCCGCCGGGCACCTGCTCGTGGTGGCCGACCCGGACCGCCTCGACCACCCGGGTGACCAGGGAGCCGGCCAGCAGCACCAGGGTGCCCATCCAGGCGCGGTGCTTGCGCCGGCGCAGGCCGTGCGCCACCAGCACCAGCAGGATGCCGATGATCAGGCTGCCGGTCACCGCGACCGGGTCGACCTGCAGGCCGGGCAGGTAATGCCCGGCCCGGGCCAGCTGCGGGCTGCGCCGGATGGTCGGGAAGACGCCGGAGAGCACGTCGAGCAGGCCGATGACATAACAGGAGATGCCGGCGGCGCGCGGCACCCAGGATCGGGGCCGGACCAGGTTGGCCGCGGAGGCGGCGAACCTGCGTTCGAGGGCGGCCGGTTTGGCCGGCCGGGCTGAGGGCTCGGGCTGTCCGGTATTCACTTTTCGATCCGCCTTCGGGACGTCTTTCCGGGTACCTCGTGCCTGCACGCGCCCGGTCCGCTCCGGGGCCGAGCCCGGGTCCGGGCTCCGGCGCGGGCCTAACGGCCCAGGATCAGGCTCATCGCCTCGGCCCGGGTCGCCGGCGACCGCAGCATCCCCCGTACCGCCGAGGTGACGGTCTTCGCCCCCGGCTTTCGGATTCCACGCATCGACATGCATAGGTGTTCGCACTCCACTACGACGATGACCCCGCGCGGCTCCAGAATCCGGACCAGCGCATCGGCTACCTGAGTGGTAAGACGCTCCTGGACCTGGGGCCGTTTCGCATAGACGTCGACCAATCTGGCCAACTTGGACAGGCCGGTTATCCGACCGTCCACCGAAGGAATGTAGCCGACATGGGCCACTCCGTGGAACGGAACCAGGTGATGTTCACAGGAACTGTACAACTCGATGTCTTTGACCAGCACCATCTCGTCGTGTCCGAGATCGAAGGTGGTGCTCAGGACTTCCTCCGGGGTCTGCCGCAGGCCGGAGAACATCTCCCGGTAGGACCGGGCCACCCGGCCCGGGGTGTCGCGCAGGCCGTCCCGGTCCGGGTCCTCGCCGACCGCGATCAGCAGTTCCCGGACCGCGGCCGCGGCCCGCGCCTCGTCGAAAGGCCCGACCGCCCGGCCGGCGTCCGCAGGCGCTAGCTCGGGCTGGCCGGGCAGGGAGATCGGGTTGATCACCGACTGCTCACGAACCGGAGCTGCCGTTGGCCGCGGCCAGCTCCTTCGGGGTGAGCACCGGCGGGCGGTCGGACGGGACCCGGCGGGAGGAGCCGGTCCAGGCCTCGCGCGGACGGCGCATCCGCACGTCGTGGAAGATCGCCGCGATCTGCGCCTTGTCCAGGGTCTCCTTCTCCAGCAGCTCGAGCACCAGCCGGTCCAGGATGTCCCGGTTCTCCACCAGGATCTCCCAGGCCTCGTCGTGCGCGCCCTCGATCAGCTTCTTGACCTCTTCGTCGACGATCCCGGCGACCTCTTCGGAATAGTCGCGCTGGTGGCCCATGTCCCGGCCGAGGAAGACCTCGCCGCTGTCCGCGCCGAGCTTGATCGTGCCCAGCCGCTCGGTCATGCCGTACTGGGTCACCATGGCCCGGGCCAGCTTGGTCGCCTTCTCGATGTCGTTGCCGGCGCCGGTGGTCGGGTCGTGGAAGATCATCTCTTCCGCGGCCCGGCCGCCGAGGGCGTAGGCGAGCTGGTCGAGCAGTTCGTTGCGGGTGGTGGAGTACTTGTCCTCCTCCGGCAGCACCATGGTGTAACCCAGGGCGCGGCCGCGCGGCAGGATGGTCACCTTGTGCACCGGGTCGGTGTTCGGCAGCGCGTGGGCGACCAGCGCGTGCCCGCCCTCGTGGTACGCGGTGATCTTCTTCTCCCGGTCGTTCATCAGCCGGGTCTTCTTCTGCGGACCGGCCACGACCCGGTCGATCGCCTCGTCCAGCGCGAAGTTGTCGATCAGCTTCTTGTCGTTGCGGGCGGTCAGCAGGGCCGCCTCGTTGAGCACGTTGGCCAGGTCGGCGCCGGTGAACCCGGGGGTCCGCTTGGCCACCGCGGTCAGGTCCACGTCCGGCGTGAGCGGCTTGCCCTTGGCGTGTACCTGGAGGATCTGGGTGCGGCCGGTCAGGTCCGGGCTGTCCACCGCGATCTGCCGGTCGAACCGGCCGGGGCGCAGCAGCGCCGGGTCCAGGATGTCCGGGCGGTTGGTCGCCGCGATCAGGATCACCCCGCCCTTGACGTCGAAGCCGTCCATCTCGACCAGCAGCTGGTTCAGGGTCTGCTCGCGCTCGTCGTGGCCGCCGCCCAGTCCCGCCCCGCGGTGCCGGCCGACCGCGTCGATCTCGTCCACGAACACGATCGCCGGGGCGTTCGCCTTGGCCTGCTCGAACAGGTCGCGCACTCGGGAGGCGCCGACGCCGACGAACATCTCGACGAAGTCCGAGCCGGAGATGGAGAAGAACGGCACCCCGGCCTCGCCGGCCACGGCGCGGGCCAGCAGGGTCTTGCCGGTGCCGGGCTGGCCGTAGAGCAGCACGCCCTTGGGGATCTTGGCCCCGATGGCCTGGAACTTGGCCGGGGACTCCAGGAACTCCTTGATCTCCTGGAGCTCCTCGATCGCCTCGTCCACGCCGGCCACGTCCGCGAAGGTGGTCTTCGGCGTGTCCTTGGTCATGAGTTTGGCCCGTGATTTACCGAAGTTCATCACGCGGGAGCCGCCGCCCTGCATCTGGTTCATCAGGAACAGGAAGACTGCCACCAGAAGGACGAACGGCAGCAGGTCGACCAGGGCCGAGACGATCCACGACTCCTTGGACTCGACCACGTTGTATCCGCCGGACGGAACGTGGGCGTTGAGGAGGGTGGCGAGGTCGGCGCCCTGCTGGTCGTTGAGGTAGGTGGCGACCTGGTTCTGGCCGCTGGTCGTGGTGACCTGGATGGTCTGGCTGGACCCGGTGGTCAGTTGGGCCGACTTCACCTGCCCGGCGGTGATCTCGGCGATGATCTTCGAGGTGTCCACCGACGTGTAACTGGTGCCGGAGGATACGAAGTTCATCACGAGCAGCACGGCCAGGACGACGAACACGATCCAAAACGCGGGGCCACGGTAAATACGCTTCACGTCCATCGATCCGGGGTTTTTGAGGCCCCGTCCCTTCTGCTGGCTCGCACATTCGGCGCCGCGTGCGGCGTCGGATGACCGGATAGTCGACTAAGTCTTGGGGTACCACAGCCAGATGCCCGTGGAACTGCGGCTTTACGCCGCCGTTCCCCCGGCATCTGAGTGAACCGGCCCTAACGGAGTAGGTCCGGCGCACTGTTTCGCCTTCGAGGTGCCGAGCCGCCCTCAAGCAGAGGGCCGACACCTTCGCAACGATCCTACGCGGTACCCGCGTTCCCAGTTGCCCGGACCGACTTTGTTTTCGACCCCCGTGTTCGCTGCCAGCGATCAGTCAGGAGTAGACATCCGGCGCGAGGGTCGCGATGAAAGGCAGGTTCCGGTACTTCTCGGAGAAGTCCAGACCATACCCGACCACGAACTCGTTCGGGATGTCGAAGCCCACGTGCTTGACGTCGATCTGCACTTTCGCGGCGTCCGGCTTGCGCAGCAGGGTGCACACCTCCAGCGAGGCCGGCTGGCGTGAGCGCAGGTTGGACAGCAGCCAGGACAGGGTGAGACCGGAGTCGATGATGTCCTCGACCACCAGCACGTGCCGCCCCTCGATGTCGGTGTCCAGGTCCTTGAGGATCCGGACCACGCCCGAGGACTTGGTGCCCGCGCCGTAGGAGGAGATCGCCATCCAGTCCATGGTCACCGGCAGGTGCAGCGCCCGGGACAGGTCGGCCATCACCATCACCGCGCCCTTGAGCACGCCGACCAGGAGGACGTCGTTGCCCGCGTACTTGGCGTCGACCTCCGAGGCCAGCCGCGTGATCCCCTCCTGGATCTGTGTCTTCGTCAGCAGGACGCGCTGCAGGTCTGCGCCCATGTCCATCTCGTCCACCGGAAACTCCTCGTACTTTCGGTCGGCTGCGGACTACAAGCGCTCGGC
Source organism: Actinocrinis sp. (assembly GCA_035943635.1). Taxonomy (GTDB): domain Bacteria; phylum Actinomycetota; class Actinomycetes; order Streptomycetales; family Catenulisporaceae; genus DASZBX01. Next base: position 10,677 of record DASZBX010000025.1, read on the forward strand.
GGCAAGAGGCGGTGAGACACGGACCGTCACACCGAGGCCGACACGCACGGGACCAGTATTTCAGCCTGATCTTGCCCGTGGTGCTGCGGGCCGCCGAAGACCACCCGGCCGTCGGTCCGGCGGACCGGAATCCCGCCCGGCAGCTGCAGCGGGCCCTGCCCGCGCCACTGGGTGACCAGGGCGTCGACCGCCTCGATGTGCACCGCGGCCAGGGTGCCGGCCGGGGCCCCGGCGGCCAGCGCGGCCAGCCGGACCACCCGGCGGCGCACCGCGGTGGGCAGGCGGGACAGCGCCCGGGCGTCCAGCCCGCCGCCGGGGTGCGCGCAGACCTCCAGCTCGCGGCCGGCCCAGGAGTCCAGCGCCTCGGTGTCCTCGCGCAGCATCCGCGCGGTCCGGGCCAGCGCCTCGGGGATGCCGGGGCCCAGGGTGTCCGAGAGCACCGGGATCAGCTGGTGCCGGACCCGGGAGCGGGTGAAGTGCGGGTCGGCGTTGTGCGGGTCGCTCCACGGGGCCAGGCCCTCGGCCCGGCAGGCGGCCTCGGTGGTGGCCCGGGGCAGGTCGAGCATCGGCCGGCGGTAGCGGCCGCCGGGGCCGGACACGGCCGGCATCCCGGCCAGCGAGCGGGCGCCGGAGCCGCGGGCCAGCCCGAGCAGCACCGTCTCGGCCTGGTCGTCCCGGGTGTGCCCGAGCAGGACCGAGCGCGCGCCCAGCCGTCCGGCGTAGTGGTCCAGCGCCTCGTACCGGGCCGAGCGGGCGGCCGCCTCCGGGCCGCCGGACCGGCCGACCACCACGGCCACCGACTCGACCGGGTCCAGGCCCCGCTGGCGCAGCAGGCGCACCACGTCGTTCGCCCGTTCGGCCGAACCGTCCTGCAGTCCGTGGTCGACCGTGACCGCGCCGCAGCGCAGGCCCAGCCGGGGCGCGGCGAAGGCGGCCGCGCAGGCCAGGGCGAGCGAGTCGGCCCCGCCCGAGCAGGCGACCAGCACCAGGTCTCCGGGCAGGTGGTCCACCAGGATCTGGCGCACGGCCAGGCGTATCGCGGCTACCGCAGGAACAGGACCCATCTCGACCACTCCAAAAAGTTGTTCGCCGTCACGGGGAACCGCCGGTTCTGGACGGCGCCGGCCGGTCGCGGCCGGCCGCCCGCGCCGATCAGCCGCGGCGCAGCGGGACCCGGCGGATCCACCGGCTCGGATCGCCGATCTCCGCCATCGTCGGCAGCGTGTTCGGCGAGGTCCAGACCCGGTTGAAGCCGTCCATCCCGGTCTCCTCGACCACCTGCCGGACGAACCGCTCGCCGTCCCGGTACTGGCGCAGCTTGGCGTCGAAGCCGAGCACCCTGCGCAACACCGTCTCCGGCCGCAGCCTGGACCTGGCCCTGCGGCGGCCGAACTGCCGGCTGATCTCCGCGACCGACGGCACGACCAGCGGGCCGACTCCGTCCATCACATAGGTGGCGTGGCCCTCCAGCAGAGTCATCACGGCCGTCAGCCGTTCGACGGCCGCGCGCTGCGCCGGGGTCCGCACCACATCGCCCAACGACGGCCGGGGGGCGGAGGTGACGGCCGGATCGTCCGGAGCCACCCGATCGGCCGTCTTCTCGGCGTGTCGCCCGGTCCGCTCCCGCGCGCCGACCACCATCGCCCGGGCCGCGGCGTGCATCCGGTCGGCGAAGGCGTCCGGGTCCATCTCCATCTCGGCGATCAGCGTGCCGACCCCGTCCAGGATGTGTTCGCGCAGCCAGGGCACGGCGCCGAACTGGACCAGGTGGGTCTCCTCGTGCAGGCAGACCCAGAGCCGGAAGTCGGTCGGGTCCACCCCGAGCTCGCGCTCGACCTGCACCACGTTCGGCGCCACCAGCAGCAGCCGGCCGGGCTGGTCGGCGCCGGGCCCGAAGGCGTCGAACTGGCCGAGCACCCGCCCGGCCGCGAAGGCGAACAGGGAGCCGACCTCGAACCCGGCCACCTTGGCCCCGGCCGAGCGGGTGGCCGAGGCCAGCACGCCCGGGTGCACCCCCTCGTTCCACTGCCGCAGCTTCTCGCCCAGCGGCGCGAAGATCACCCGGGCCGACTCGACGTTGGCGCTGATCCAGCGCTCCCGGTCCACCACCAGCACCGGCCCGCGGCGGTCGCCCGCGCTGAGCTTGGTGAAGGTCTCCACGTGCTGCCGGGCGGCCCGCGCCTGCGCGCGCAGCTGGGCCACCGCCGCCTCGGCCTGCGCCCGCCCGATCGCGGGACCGGGTCTGACCAGCCGATGCGCTGTCGCCTCGGCCGCCGACCAGTCGATTACCTCTTCACTCGCCACACTGTCACGATATTCCCAATTAACCGCGGCACAGTCCTGTTCCGGGCCCGGCCGGATCCGCGGGGCCCGGCGGGGGCGGGACAACGTGCCGGGTCAGGCGGCCGGATCCGGCCGTACGGAGCCGTTCGGCGAGGTGGCCGGATCAACCGGATTGTTTGAACTGAACGGCCGAGCGGCCCGCGGTCACCGGCAGCCGCAGCCGGCCAGGGCCGCGGCGAACTGGTCGAGCTGCCCCTCGGCGTCGGCGGCGCCGGTGGCCATCACGGCGAAGGCGAGCAGGCGCCCGTCGGCGTCCTCGACCAGTCCGGCCTCGGTGTTGACCCCGGTCAGGGTGCCGGTCTTGGCCCGGACCAGGCCGACGCCCGCGCTGGCCGGGCCGGTGAACCGGGTGCCCAGGGTGCCGGTGAAGCCGGCGATCGGCAGGCCGCCGACGATGTCCCTGAGTTCCGGATGGCCCGGTCCGGCCACCTGGGTCAGCAGCGTGGTCAGCCCGGCCGGGGTGATCCGGTCCTGATGGGAGAGGCCGCTGTTGTCATATAACTGCACGGCGTCCGGGCCGAGGCCGAGTTGTTGGAGTTCGGCCGCGGTGCTCGTGGTGGCGCCGGTGAAACTGGCCGGCTGGCCGGCGGCGCGGGCGGTGAGGTGGCCGAGCGCTTCGGCCACGTCGTCGTCGCTCACGGTCAGCATGTGGTCGATCAGTTCGTCCAGGGGCGGTGAGAAGACCCGGGCCAGCGGCTTCGCGGAGCCGGCCGGGGTGGTCCGGCCCGGGGCGGCCGCGGCGGTGGCCTCGGTCGGCGCGGCGGTCGCGGTCACCGCGCCGGTCACGGTGATCCCGTCCGCGGCGAGGCGTTGGGCGAACAGCTGCGCCGCGGACAGGGCGGGGTTCGGCTCGCGGGCGGAGTAAGTGCTCAGCGGATCGGTGCGGCCCTCGTCGACTTCCAGGGCGTGTACGGGTGCGATGTCGCCGTTCGTATAAGAAGATGACCAGCTCGCGGCTTGGGCGGGCGCCGCGAAGGCCGAGTCGTCGTATCCCACTGACACGCTCGTGCGGCCGGCCGCCTTGAGCGCGGCCGCGGTCTGGTCGACCAGGGTCTGCAGCAGGGTCGGCTGGAAGTCGGGGTCCGGCGACGCGCCGTTCGAACTCAGGGTCACGTCCCCGCCGCCGACCAGCACGATCCGGTCCGTGCCCGGGGCCTGGACGACCGTGGTGGCGAACCGGGTGGTGCCGGGCATCCGCTCCAGCGCCGCGACCGCGGTGGCGATCTTGATCGTGGAGGCGGGCGGCATCAGCAGGGTCTGGCTGCGGCCGTAGACCAGCCGGCCGGTCGCCACGTCGGTGACCGCGGCGGCGATCTGCGTGCCGGCGGGTCCCTGGACGATCTGGTCGAGCCGGGCGGCCAGTGCGGTCCCGGTCGGCACGGCGGCGCCCGCGGGCAGCGCGGCCAGGGCCGGCGGACCGGCCACGGCGAGCCCGCCGGGACCCGCGCCGACCGGAGCCGGCTGCGCGGGTCCGGCCGCCTCGGCCTGCCAGGCCACAGCCCCGCCGAGACCGATCGCGGACACCGCCAGGACAGCTCCAGTCAGTCGAACAGTGCGTCGTAACGCACGTCGCTGGGATTCGGATGTTGCGTTGATCACTCCTGAGGTCCCCTTGTCTCGCGCACCGCTCCGAGTGCGGCACACTAGTGCGGTGGGACTGTGCTCGCCGGGCCCGGCCGGGGTGGCGACGCAGCGCCTTCTACCCAGTGATGACCGTCCGCATCGACCGCGGGCACCGATAGCCACTCCATCGGCGGTACCGTGACACGCCTATTGGCGCAAAACGGCGATGATGACGGAGTGTGCCAGGCTCGACGGCCACCCAGATGGAGGAACGATGGAGTTCGACGTCCTGATCGAGATCCCGAAGGGCCAGCGCAACAAGTACGAGGTGGACCATAAGACCGGCCGGATAAGGCTGGACCGGATGCTGTTCACCTCGACCCGCTACCCGGCCGACTACGGGTACATCGAGGACACCCTGGGCGAGGACGGGGACCCGCTGGACGCCCTGGTCCTGCTGGACGAGCCGACCTTCCCGGGCTGCCTGGTGCTGGCCCGCACCATCGGCATGTTCCGGATGACGGACGAGAAGGGCGGGGACGACAAGGTCCTGTGCGTCCCGGCCAACGATCCCCGGGTCGAGCACATCCGCGACATCCACCACGTGTCCGAGTTCGACCGGCTGGAGATCCAGCACTTCTTCGAGGTCTACAAGGACCTGGAGCCGGGCAAGTCGGTCGAGGGCGCGATGTGGGTCGGCCGGGCCGAGGCCGAGGCCGAGATCCTGCAGTCCCGGCTGCGTTTCGCCGAGTCGCCGTCCGACCACTGACCCCGGCGCGCCCGCGCCCGGAGCGTCCGCCGCGCCCTGTCCCCGACCCGTCTGTGGTCGGAGACAGGGCGCGGCGTCGTCCTGGGGGCAGCGCGATTTTCCGATGATCTGACAGTCCATGCGGTCGCGCGGTTGCTCCCCCGGGCGACCGCTCCCCCGCGCGGTCGCCCGCCTGCGCCCCGACCGACTAGGCCGCCTGCGTCCCGGGCGACCGGGCCGCCTCAGTCCGGCAGCTCGATCCCCGCCGCCGTCGGCATTGCGCCCGGCGGGCCGCCGACCTGCGGGGCCGTCAGCTGCCCGAGCCGGCCGGCGACGAAGCCGCTCTCCGAGATCTGCTCGGTGAACCCCCACGGGTTGTAGACCTCGAACTGGTCGCCCTGTCGGCCGACGACCACCAGTTGATGACCTCCGCTCGGGCCGACCACGTCGAACAGCACCGGTTTGCCCGCGTCGACCGCCGCCTCGATCCGCGGCAGCACAGCTCGGCGGTCGGCGACGCTGTGCAGGTCCTGATAGGTGTACGTGCCGCCGGTTGGAGCGCCGAGCTGCTGGTTGGCCAGGGCGTCCTCGCCGCGCGTGCCGATGCCGGAGCCGTGTCCGGCGAGGCTGGGCGCGAAGCCGTCCGCGTTCTGGCCGACGGCGTACTGCTCCAGATAGAGCTGCTGGAGCCGTTGTTGGAATGCGGACGGGCTGTCGTCGCCGGGCGCCGGATGCGTACCGGCCGACTGGCCGTATCCGGTCGTCAGCTTGAGCATCAGCACCGGATCAAGGTTCGCGTGGGCGACTACTGTGGATGCGGAGACGCAGTCGCCGGTCGTCCCCTGGTCGTACACGTCGTATCCGGCGGGGTCGACCTCGCTCCAGCCCTGGCCCTGATAGCTCAGGCCGGTGGCGGCCGGGTCGCGGCCGAAGGCGACCCGCGGATCGTCGAAGCCGACGGCCAGGTGCTCGGTCAGCCAGGCCTGGTCGGCGCCGTGCGGGTGGATCGCGGCGGCGAAGGCCCGGACCTCGGTGAGCGGATGTCCCGCCGCCAGCGCCTTCCACAGGAACGCGGCCTCCTGCGGGGACGCGCACCGGCCGAGCAGCGCCTCGAACGCGGCCCGGTCCGCGGCCGCCAGCGCGTCCAGGCGCTGGGACCCGAGGGCGAGCGCTGAGGAGTTCAGGATGTCTCTGCGCAGGCCGTACGCACCCGTATTGGTCTGAGCGGATAGAACTACCGCACTGAGCGCGTCCAGGTCCATGGTGGAGACCTGCCGGGCTCGGGCCTGCGCCGCGTACTGGTTGAGCAGACTGGCGGTCGCCACGCCCGCGGTTCGGGCGCGCTGGGCCGCGTCGATCCGAGCAGCAACACCCGTTCGGGCTAACGGCAGCGCCTTGATCTCTGGCTGCCCGGAGACCATGTCGTACCCGGACACGATCCTCAGTGCGCTATCGAGGTGGGCCACGCCCGCCTGGTCGGCCTGTTGCGCCTGGTCCAGGGCGTGCGCCCAGGAGGTGAGCGCTTCCGCGGCGGCGGCCATGACGGTCTGGATCGCGCAGATCTCGTCGGCGAGCGCCTTGACCGCCTCGGCCGCGGTCTCGGCCACCTGCCCCTGCCAGGCGGCGGGCAGCGCCGTGTCGGCCATGCCTGCGAGGTCCGCCGCCACGGTCTCGCAGCGCAGTCCGACCTGCCCATACGCCTGGGCATGGGCGCGGATGTCAGCGGGCGACCCGAGGACGGACTGCGGAGCCAGCGCGGCGTTGATCGCCGCGGACAGCTCGATCGGATCGACCCCCGGCTCGCGGGCGAGCTCGTCGAGCCGGTCGTGGGCCGCCTGCAGATCCGTCAAGGTGTTCACGGCGCACCGGCCTGATGAACGGACGCGATGACCGTCGCCTCCGCTTCCTCGTATCTCTGAGCCGTGGTCGACACCTTCCGGATCAGCTCGGCGAGCGCGGAACGGGTCACGTCCAGTTCGCTCGACCAGGCCGCGTTGAACGAGGTCCAGGCGTCCCCGACCCCGAACTCGCCGAACGCGGACGGGAAGGAGCCGCCGCCCTCGCGGAAGCCCACGACCGCGCCGCCGAAGTCGTCATAAGCCCGGCCGACCCGTCCGGCCATCCCGGCCAGACCGGCCGGATCCACCTGGAAGCCGGGCCCCGCGCCAACCACCGAATGCCGCATCGACCACCTCGCCGAGAACACTGGCCGCCTCCCCGACCGGCGGTCCTTTCAGCTCAAAATAGCGCATACCAGGGCGCCTCCGCAGGCATTCGGGCCGATCACCCGCCCGGCTCCGGAGCCGCCCGGGGCTCGACTACTGACCCGACCAGCGGGTAACTTATCGATCGTTCAGTCGGGCTCCGCGGGCACGACCCGCCGCCCGGCGCCGTGCGGCCGGCCGAGGCCGCCGCCCCGCAGGATCAGGAGACCACGCATGGACGCCGCCGACTTCGCCGAGATCCGCGCCACCGTCCGCCGCTTCGTGCGCGAGGAGGTGGTCCCGCTCGAGGACGAGATCGAGCAGACCGACGCCGTCCCCGAGCCGCTGCGGGCCAAGGCGGCCGCGATGGGCCTGTTCGGCTACACCCTGCCGGAGGAGTACGGCGGGCTCGGCGCCACCGCGGCCGAGGACGTGCGGCTGGCGATCGAGTTCGGCTGGACCAGCCCGGCCTTCCGCTCCATGTTCGGCACCAACAACGGCATCGCCGGCCAGGTCTTCGTGCACTCCGGCACCGCGGAGCAGAAGCAGCTCTGGCTGCCCCGGCTGGCGGCCGGCCGGGTGGCCGCGTTCGCGCTGACCGAGGCCGAGGCCGGTTCCGACCCGTCCGGGATGACCGCCACGGCCACCCGCGACGACCAGGGCGGCCACGTCCTGTCCGGGACCAAGCGCTTCATCACGAACGCGCTGCTCGCGGACGTGTTCATCGTCTTCGCCCGGACCGGCACACCGGCCGACGGCACCAAGGGGATCAGCGCCTTCGTGGTCGAGGCGGGCACGCCCGGACTGAGCGTGGGCCCGAAGGACCACAAGACCGGCCAGGCCGGGGCCTGGACCAGCGAGGTCCACCTCGATCAGGTCCAGGTCGGACCCGAAGCCCTGGTCGGCGGAGTCGAAGGGGTGGGCTTCGCCGCGGCGATGCGCTCGCTGGCGAAGGGCCGGCTGCACATCGCGGCCTTCTGCGTCGGCCTGGCCGAACGGGCCCTGCACGAAGCCGTCCTGCACGCCCGCTCGAACAAACAGGGCGGGCGCTCGATCGGGGAGTTCCAGCTGGTCCAGGCCCTGCTCGCGGAAACGAAAGCCGAGCTCGATGCCGGCCGGGCGATGGTCCTGGACGCCGCGGACAAGTACGACAGCGGAGAGGACCGGAAGGTCGCGCCGTCCTGCGCCAAACTCTTCTGCAGCGAGATGGCGTACCGCGCGGCGGACCGGGCCGTGCAGGTACACGGCGGGATGGGCTACATGCGCGGCGTGCCGGTCGAACGCATCCTGCGCGACGCCCGGCTGTTCCGGATCTACGAGGGCACCAGCGAGATCCAGAAACTGATCATCGGCCGGGCTCTGCTGGCCGCGGACTGACCCCGGCCCGGCCGCGCGCGGGCCGCCCGCCGCGCTCCGGACAGACTCCAATGCAGCAGCACGAAGCGCTGGTCACCCGGCTTCAGCCATAACCTGAAGGCATGTGGCCGGCAGGAGATCACCCTCGGGCTGCCGGTACGACCGCCGTGGACCGGCGGTTTGTCTCCGGCTTCCTCGGCGCGATAGCCCTGGGCGCGGCGGCCTACTACGCCGCGCCGCAGTGGCGGGCCGAGAGCTGGGCGCTGATCGGGCTGTGCGCGGTCGCCGCGATGTGCGTCGGGATCGCGCGCAACCGGCCGGCCCTGCGCGCGCCCTGGTACCTGATGCTGGCCGCGCTCTCGACCTTCGTGGTGACGGACGCGGTGGAGAACGTGCTCGGCGAGTACTACAACCACGTCGACACGTTCCCCACGATCTCCGACGACCTCTCGCTCCTGGCCTACCCGCTGGCCACGGCCGCGTTCCTGCTCCTGATCCACCGGCAGTACAGCGGGCACGACTGGGTCGGCCTGCTGGACGCGCTCACCCTGACCGCCGGCCTGGCCCTGCTGGCCTGGATCTACCTGATCTCCCCGGCCGTGGACAGCCACAACCGGTCCCTGCCGGCCCGGACGATCGCGATCGCCTACCCGCTCGGCGACGTGCTCCTGCTGGTGGTCCTGGCCCGGCTGCTCAGCGGCAGCAGCACCCGGCCGGTCTCGATGTGGCTGCTGACCATCGGCGCCGTGGGCCTGCTCACCTCGGATGTGTTCTTCGAGCTCGGCGAACTGCACCACGGCTGGCAGCCCGGCGACGGCACCGAGGCCGGCTGGATCTCGTTCTACATCTGCTGGGGCCTGGCCGGCCTGCACGAGTCCATGTCCCAGGTCGCCACGCCGCGAAAACCCGGGTTCGCCGAGATCCCCGCGGTCGGCCTGGCCCTGCTCGCCGTGGCCTCGCTGACCGCGCCGGTGGTGCTGCTGGTCGAGTCGGTCCGCCAGCACGTGCGGCAGACCAGCGTGATCGCGGTGTTCTCGGCCATCTCCTTCCTTCTGGTGCTCACCCGGCTGATGCTGGTCCTGCGCAACTACCGGCACGCCATGGACCGCGAACGCGCGCTGCAGATCACCGGGGCCGCGATGGTGGCGGCCGTCACCCTGGAGGAGATCGGCGAGGCGGTGGAGAAGGTCGGCACGATGCTGTTCCCGCCGGACTCCGCGAGCAAGGCCGTGCTGGTCGACGCGGCCGCGCTGCCCCGCCTCGCCGCGGCCCTGCCCACCCTGGCCGTCGGGCAGCCGATCCGCTGCGACCAGCTGCCGCGCGAGGTCGCGGCCCGGTTCGGCGCGCTGCCCACCGCCCTGGTCTTCCCGCTCGGGGTGCGCCGCGAGGCCGGCGCCGGGCAGATGGCCGACGGTGAGGCGGCCGCGCTGCCGGACCCGGTGCTGATCGTGGCCGGCGCCGCGGCCGAACTGGGCGCGCTGCACGACACGCTGGAGATACTGGGCCGCCAGGCCACCCTGGCCACCGCCCGGGTGCTGCTGAACCAGGAGATCCGGCGCCGGCACAATGAGGCGTACTTCCGGACCCTGGTGCACAACGCCACCGACGTGATCATGATCGTGGACGACGACGCCCGGATCCGCTACGCCAGCCCCTCGGCCGACCTGATGTTCCTCGGCCTGAACCTGACCGGGCAGTCGCTCAACGACCTGGTCGACCGGCGGCACGCCGGGCTGGTGCGCGCGGTGCTGGCCGGCACCGAGCCGGGCCCGGTCGACTGGAGCATGCTGCGCACGGACGGCACGGCCATCTCGGTCGAGGTCCGCTCGGACGACCTGCGCGACGACGAGACCGTGGCCGGCCTGGCGCTGACCCTGCGGGACGTGACCGAGCAGCGCCGGCTGGAGGGCGAACTGACCCACTACGCGTACCACGACCCGCTCACCGGGCTGGCCAACCGCCGCCGGGTGCAGGACCGGATCGACCAGGCGATCGTCCGGGCCGAGGCGAACGGCCAGATCGCCTACCTGCTGCTGCTCGACCTGGACGACTTCAAGGACGTCAACGACACCAAGGGCCACGGCGTCGGCGACGACCTGCTGGTCGCGGTGGCCGAGCGGCTGGGCGCGGGCCTGCGCCCGGGCGACCTGGCCGCGCGCCTGGGCGGGGACGAGTTCACCGTGCTGCTGCAGAACGTGGCCCGGGCGCAGGACGTCGAGGCGCTGGCCGAACGGCTCACCCGGGCCTTCGACCGGCCGTTCGTGCTGTCCGAGAACTCGGTGGTGACCGGGGCGAGCATCGGGATCGCGACCACCGTGGAGAGCCACAGCGCGGAGGAGCTGCTGCGCAACGCGGACCTGGCCCTGTACGCGGCCAAGGCCGACGGCAAACGGCGCTGGCGGCGGTACGAGCCCGGGCTGCACGACACGGCCGTGGAGCGCACCGTGCTGCGCGAGAGCCTGGCCCGGGCGATCACCGACCAGACGATCACCCTGCACTACCAGCCGGTGGTCGAGCTCGGCGACGGCCGGGTCTCCGGCTTCGAGGCCCTGGCCCGCTGGCCGCACGCGGTGCGCGGGATGATCAACCCGGACCAGTTCATCCCGCTGGCCGAGGAGACCGGGCAGATCCTGCCGCTCGGCCGGCTGCTGCTGCGCCAGGCGGTCACCGACGCGGCGGCCTGGAACCAGGGCGGGGCCCGGACCCCGCCGCTGACCATCGCGGTGAACGTCTCGATCCAGCAGTTCCGCGACCCCGGCTTCGCGGACGAGGTGATCGCGCTGCTGGAGGCGGCCGGGCTGCCGCCGGAGCTGCTGGTGCTGGAGCTGACCGAGTCGGAGCTGATGCGCCAGCACGACGACCAGGCCCGCAAGACCCTGACCATGTTCAAGGACCGCCGGGTGCGGATCGCGATCGACGACTTCGGCACCGGGTACTCCTCGCTGAGCTACCTGCGGGACCTGCCGATCGACCTGCTGAAGATCGACAAGTCCTTCATCGCCAACATCACCTCCTCGCCCGAGCAGGCCGCGCTGGTCGAGGGGATCATCCGGATCGCCGACGCGCTGGAGCTGTACGTGGTGGCCGAGGGCGTGGAGACCCAGGCCCAGTGGGACCTGCTCGGCTCGACCGACTGCGCGTACGGCCAGGGCTACCTGTTCAGCCGTCCGATGCCCGCCGACTGGATCGGCGAGCTGCTGCGCGAACACCCGGATCCGCGTCTGCCGCTCACCGCCGAGGAGGTCTCATGAGCACGGCGACCCCGGAACCGCTGGCGTCCGAGCCCCCGCAGATCCAGCCGAAGGACGAGGAGGAACTGCTGCCGAGCCTGCTCCGGATCGACGCGATCCTGCAGGCGATCCACACCGGCCTGTTCGTGTACGACCCGGTCTCCGGCGTGCTGAACATGATCGCCGAGTCGCACCCCGGGCCGCCGCTGAGCGAACTGTGGTCCCGGATCTTCATCGACGAGAAACTGCCGACCACCGAGGCCGTGCGCACCAACCAGGCCAGCATCACCGCCCTGGACGACGCCGGGCTCGACGTCCCGCCGGTCGGCCTGGGCCAGGTGGTCAGCCTCCCGGTGGCCGTGGACGGCAACGTGCTCGGCGTGATCAGCGCGGCCGGCTGCCAGAACCCGGCGGAACTGCCCGAGCTGCTCCGGCAGGTGCAGCCCGACGTGGAGCGGATCGCCGCGGTGCTCGGCCGCTCGCTGACCGTGGAGCTGGCCCGGGTGGCCACCCGGATCTTCCAGCAGCCCCAGCCCGCGGCCGGGCCGCAGCTGCCGCCGGCCCCGTTCGAGGACCCGCTGGCGATCCGGGCGAGCGTGGGCTGCGGCACCTTCTGCTGGCGGCTCGGCGAGGGCGTGGTCCATCTGGACTCGGTCGCGATGTCCAACTTCGGCAGCCGCGCGCCGTTCGCCGGCAGCCCGGTGCAGCTGTTCAGCCGGGTCCACCAGGCCGACTACCCGCTGCTGCGGCGCACCCTGTCCAAGGCCGTGGTGGAGGAGGGCGGCTTCGCGGTCGAGTACCGGGTGCTGCACACGGACGAGACGCTGCGCTGGGTGGAGGCCCGCGGCCGGGTCACCCGGGACGCGCAGGGCCGCCCGGTGATGGTCGGCGTGCTGACCGACACGACCGGCCGCCCGACCTGGCTGCAGCTGGCCTCGGGACCGGCCGACACGATGGCCGACGGACTGGTCGTGATCGACCAGGACTGGCGGGTGATCTACGCCAACGAGACCTCGGCCCGGATCGCCGAACTGGAACGGACCGACCTGGTCGGCCGGCACATCGGCGAGCTGATGACCCAGACCGACCTGGAGGCCTGGGAGCCGCACCTGCGCCGGGTGGGCGAAGGGCGCCAGCAGGTCACCTTCGAGCTCTACTTCTCCACGCTCAGCCGCTGGTACGAGGTGCGGGCCAGCCTGCAGTCCAGCGGCATCGCGGTCTACCTGCGCGACGTGCACAACCGCCGCGCGGTGGTCGAACGCGACCGCAGCCGCGCACTGCGCCGGGAGAAGGCCTCGTCCTTCGCCGCCGCACTGGGCGGGACGCTGGGCGTGGACGACGTGATCTTCGTGGTCGAACAGCAGCTCGCCGCCCTGTTCGAGGCGGACGGGGTGGCGATGCACGTGGCCGCGGACGGCCGCCTGCGCCTGATCGCGGCGGTCGGCTACACGGCCGGCGGCCTGGCACAGCTGCGCACCCTCGACCTGGACTCGCCCAGCCCGATGGCCGACGCCGTGCGCTCCGAGAGCCTGCAGGTTTATCAGTCACCTGACGAGTTGGTGGAACGCTACCCGCTGATGGGCCAGACCGTGGCCGGCACCGGCACCGGAGCGCTGATCGTGGTGCCGCTCGGCTACGAGGACTCGACCCTGGGCGTGGTGTGCCTCCGGTTCGACCGGCCGCGCACGTTCTCCAACGGCCGGATCGCGTTCATCGAGCGCACCTGCGCCCAGCTGACCCAGGCGCTGTACCGCGCCCACCGGTACGACGACGAACTGTCCCTCGCCGCCCGCCTGCGCGACGACGTGTTGGCCCGCCCGCTGCACCTTGTACCAGGGCTCGAACTCGCCACCGAGTACCGGGCCGCGGGCGTGGGCCTGGCCGTGGGCGGCGACTGGTTCGACGTGATCCCGCTGACCAGGGGCCGGATCGGCCTGCTGGTCGGCGACGTGGAAGGCCATGATGCGCACGCCGTCGGCGGGATGAGCACGGTGCGGACGGCCGTGCGGGCGTATGCGTACGAGGGCTACGGCCCGGCCGCGATCCTCGGCCGGGTCAACCGCCTGGTCACCGAACTGGACCCGGACCTGCTCGCCACCTGCTGTTATGTGGAGCTGACACTGGCCACCGGCTACGCCCGGATCGCCCGCGCCGGCCACCCGGCACCGGTGCTGCGCAGCCCCGACGGGCACTCGGCCCAGGTGGACCTGCCCGCCGGCCTGCCGCTGGGCGTCGACCCCGGCGAGGCGTATCGCGCGGTACTGACACCCGTGCCGGCCGGATCGCTGCTCGCGCTGTACAGCGACGGTCTGGTGGAGAGCCGGACCATGTCGATCGACCAGGGCACGGACCAGCTGATCGAGATCATGGATCAGTACACAGACATGGCCGTCGCAGACCTCGCACACCAGATCATCAACCAGCGGCTCGATCACGCGGCTTTGGGCGACGATGTGACGCTGTTGCTGGCGAAGTGCACGTGAGCACGGTATTTTGACCCGGTCTCAGCTAACCAGAACTCTGTCATACCGACACCTCTTGTCCATGTTCGTGACAGTTGTCATAGCTCCACCCTGACATCGGTCTCTGGCGCCGCGCGATCCGTCGGAGCGAAAATCAGGGTGAGACAAGAGGATCGAAAGCAAAGAGGGCTCACCCATGAGCACACACAATGCCGAACTCTATGCGTGCGCCGCGGTAGTGGTCGGTTCCGGCTGGCAGGTCGTCGCGGCTCTCGCGCCCGTGACGTCGAGGCCTTACACTGCGGCTGGCCCGGTCAATCCGGTTCGGGGCGTGATCGCTGCGTGGGCGCGGAAACCGGTCGTCACAGCGGCCGTGCTGGCGGTCACGGTCGTGATGGTCGTGCTGCAGTATGCCGTTCCCGGTCTGCAAGCCGACCTGATGCGCGAACCCGACGCGCTGCACGACGGGCAGTGGTGGCGGATGTTCACGGCACTGTTCATCCAGTCATCAGGGCTCGTACAGATCGCGATCAATCTGCCGGCCCTGTTCGCGGTCGGCGCGATCGCCGAATGGGTGATCGGACCGTGGCGCTGGCTGGTGGTCTACTTCGGCAGTGGCCTGGCCGCCAACTACGCGAGCCTGCTCGGCTGGAGCCCGCACGGCGGCGGCTCCTCGGTCGCCATCTGCGGTTTGGTCGGCGCGTTGGTCATGCTCTGCGCCATCTGGGGCAGCAGTTCGGTGACCATTCCCCCGCAAATCCGCTTCACCGGATTGCTGGTTCCGGTCGCCGGGGTGTTTCTGTGCTGCATTCGCAATAACCATGGCGTGGGCTTGGTTTGCGGCTCGGTGTTGGGCCTGGTCATAGCTTTCCTCTCCCGACCCAGCTCGCTTCATATCGGCCAAGGCCCAGTCCTCTCCTCGACATCCCGCCGAGCCTCGCACTCACCGGACTTCTCAGACTCAGACGAACCCTGAAGCCCTGAGCAACCACTTCCTGTCGACGTTGCTCTTTCCTCGTTTCCAGGTACACAGTCGCCGCGACGCCGAGAGCCGCGGCGGGTGGGCCAGCGCCCGCAGTTCCAACACTCTCCCTTTTCTTCCCCACCCAACCCACACCTCCCACGCTCACACCCATCCACCAATCCACATCACCCCCCGACCATAGATTTGCCCGAAAACCGACTTTGACCTGCCCGCATTAAAACACCAGTGTCGCTCCATCACCGCGCCAACAGTCGCTGTCACTCTCATCATCAGGACCTCCGGACGGAAACCGGTTCACCCCGAGGTCGCTGCCAAGCCCCGCGCCGCACACGCGGCACTACCCGCGAGGAGGAGTAAAAATGAACAAGAACCAGATCATCCTCCGCCGCACCCTGGCGGCCGCAGGTGTCTGCGTGGCTGGTGTGATGCTGACTGCCTGCCAGGCCGCGACCACGACGACCACCGGCTCGACCACCGTGACCCCGAGCCCCCTGATCACCGCGACCAGTACCCCGACCGCCGCCCCGACCCAGGCCCCGACCACGACGGCCACACCCGCGGCCCCGGCAACCACCCAGCCGCCCGCAGCCCCGCACACCACGCCGCCGGTCATCCTGAAGACCACGCCCACCGCCGTCCAGCCCATCAGGTCGCAGGTGCCAGTCCTGGGCACCCCCTGGAACCCGCAGATTCAGCAAGGCTACGGCCAGGTGAAGCCGAGCACCATCAACAACGGCGGCGACCCGACCGGCCTGGTGACCGACGTGGTCTGGTCCTCCTGGGGCGGCTCGACCGCCACCGCGACCGGCACGTCCGAACACGTGAGCGACAACGAGAGCGTCGCCCAGGGCACGGAGGCGAAGGCCACCGTCGTAGCCTTCGACCTCGGCACCTGCGACGGCAAGCTGATGTACCAGAAGATCGACTGGTACTTCCCGAGCTACGGCCAGCAGTTCAGCTCCAGCCGCTACATCAACATCTGCACCGGCGACTACGTCGGCATGTGAAGGTCGCGGCCGCCGGAATCCTCAGTCATGCCGAAAACTGAAACCGATACTGAAACCGGCGCCAACCAAACTGCTCGAATATACGCGCCGTCGCCGAGTCTTGTAGCACACAAAAAGCCAGGTCAGAATGTATCTGACCTGGCCTTTCCCGCTGAGCCTCCTTGGGGAATCGAACCCCAGACCTACGCATTACGAGTGCGTCGCTCTGGCCGACTGAGCTAAGGAGGCCGGGCTCGGCGACTGATCGCCGGGCTGCGGGACTAGTGTAGCCGGTTCAGGATCCCTGCTGGCAAACTAATCCGGCTTGCGGGACCGTGCCGTTGAGGAAATATGCATCGACAGCGGAGTCGATGCAGGTGGAGCCGCGAAGATACGCGGTGTGGCCGTCGCCGTTCATGGTGAGCAGGTGGCCGCTGGACAGCTCGGTGGACAGTCCCTGGGCCCAGGCATAAGGGGTAGCCGGGTCGCGAGTGGTGCCGACGACGAGGATGGGGCCGGAGCCCTGGGCGGTCAGCTTGGCGGGGACGCCGGTGGCGGGGGTGCCCCAGTAGGCGCAGGGCAGGCCGGACCAGTCGACCATCTCGCCGAAGAAGGGAGCCGCCTTCTCGTAGGCGGGCAGGTCCGCCTGGATCTGGGCCACCGAGGTGGCCTCGTCCGGGTGGTCCAGACAGTTGACGGCGTAGTTCGCTTCGGTGGAGTTGTCCTGGAAGTGGCTGTTGGAGCGGTCGTTGTACGCGTCGGCCATTGCCAGCAGTTGGCTGCCGTTGCCCGCGTAGGCGCTGATCAGGGCCGCCTTGAGGTCGGGCCAGAAGGTCTGGCTGTACATCGCGAAGGCGATGCCGGTCATCGCGTAGGCCTCGTTGAGCTGGCGGGTCGCGTCGCCGGGGAGCGGGTGCGCGTCCAGGCCGTCGACCCAGGTCTTCAGGTGGGCCACGCCGGCGGTCGGGTCGGTGCCCATGGGGCAGTCGGTCTGGCCGGCGCAGTTCTCGGCGAACTGCTTGAGTTCGCCGTCGAACGCGGTCGCCTGGGCCACGTTGAGCTGCATGGAGGAGAGCTTGGGGTCCAGGGCGCCGTCGAGGACCACGCGGCCGACCCGCTGGGGGTACTCCTGGGCGTAGACCGCGCCGAGGTACGTACCGTACGACTTGCCGAGGTAGTTCAGCTTCGTCTGGCCGAGGGCGGCGCGCAGGACGTCCATGTCGCGGGCGGCGTTGACCGTGCCGACGTACGGCAGCAGCTGAGCGTTCTTCGCCTCGCACTGCTGGGCGATGAACTGGGCCTGGCTGACCACGGTCTGCATTTCGGCGGGGGTGGTCGGGTCGGGAGGGGCCGCCAGGAACGTGTCCATCTGGCTGTCGCTCAGACACTGGACCGGGTTGGACTGGCCGACGCCGCGCGGGTCGAAGCCGACCAGGTTGTAGTGGGCCGTCACGGCCGCGCTGGCCACGTCGCCGCCGCGCAGGTACTCGATGCCCGAGCCGCCGGGGCCGCCGGGGTTGACCAGGAGGGAACCGTAGACGTGGTTCTGGTCCGTGGCCAGCTGGCGGGCGATCGCCAGTTTCAGGGTGCGTTCCTGCGGGTCGGCGTAGTTCATCGGCACGTTGATGTCGGCGCACTGGAACCCGGTGCCGCAGTTCGACCAGCTCACCTGCTGCGTGTAGAACGGCAGCAGGTCCGAGGCGACTGCGCCGACCACGGACGACGCCGAGCCGGACGCCGCGGCGGTCGCGGACGGGTTGGTCACGTTCGCGGTGGCGGTGGCGGTCGAGTTCGTGGTGCACGCGGCGAGGGACACCAGGGCGATTCCGGCCACAGCGAGTCGGCCGAATCGGTGGACCGCTGTTCCAGGGTGGTGCCGCATTGCCGCCCCTTTCGTCTTGTGAGCTCGTCGGAAGAATCGAGAATGGAGTGTGCCCGAGTCCCGTCCCCGCTCAGACATGATCATCTTGTGCCCGGTCGCGCAACCCCTAGACTACGCCGAATGGCTGCCGGGCCGGGGCGGCGCACTCGTTCGGGCGAATCAGGGCCGGGCGGCCAGCGTCAGGGCCATGGCTTCCAGGGCGAGCAGCGGGGCCACATTGGCGGCGATGGCGCGGCGGGCGGCGAAGACGGACTCGATCCGGCGCATCGTGTCCTCAGGAGTCGAGGACTGTGCCAGGGCTCTGGCCTGGGCCGCGTGGTCGGAGTGGATCAGCGCGCTGTCGGGCGAGCGTCCGGCGGTGAACTGGACCGCCAGCACGTCCCGGTAGAAGCCCACGATGTCGACCAGGGCCCGGTCCAGGGCGTCGCGCTGGAGCCGGGTGGCCCGGCGCTTCTGTTTGGTCTCCAGCTCCTTGATCAGGCCGGCCGAGCCGCTGACGCCGCGGGCGCTGCCGGCGCCCTTGCCCTGGCCGTAGCCGAGCGCGACCTTCAGTTCCTCGGTCTCCTTGGCGTCGAGCAGTTCGGACTTGCCCTTGGCCTCGGCCGCGGCGGCCTCGACCAGGGCGCCGGCGGCCTTGAAGGCGCGGCCGACGTCGCCGACCTCGCGGGGCAGCCGGAGCGTCTCGGCCCGGCGGGCCGCGGCGGCCGGGTCCAGGGCCAGGGCGCGGGCGCGTTCGACGTCGCCCTGGGCGGCCCGGGCCAGTTCCTCGCCGCGCTCGCGTTCGACGCCGTCCTCGCGCTGCATCGCCTCGGCGATCGCGGCCGGGCTGGGGGTGCGCAGGGCGACCAGGCGGCAGCGGGAGAGGATGGTGGGCAGCAGGTCGCGGCTGGACGGCGCGCAGAGCATCCACACGGTCCGCGGCGACGGCTCCTCGATCGCTTTGAGCAGCACGTTGGCGGCGCCCTCGGTCAGGCGTTCGGCGTCTTCGACCACGATCACCTGGTAGTGGCCTCGGGTCGGTGACATCGCACTGCCGAGGATCAGGCCGCGGGCCTGGTCGACGCCGATGGTCAGCTGCTCGGTGGCGACCAGTTTCACGTCCGGGTGGGTGCCGGTCAGGGACGTGTGGCAGTCCTCGCAGTGGCCGCAGCCGGGTTCGCCGGGGCTGGAGCACTGCAGGGCGGCGGCGAACGAGTGCGCGACGGCGGCCCGGCCGGCGCCGGGCGGGCCGGTGAAGATCCAGGCGTGGGTCATCGCGTTCGCGAGCGAGGCCGCCGAAGGGGCCCCGGCGCCGATGGGCGCGACCGGGTCGGCCGGGTCGGCGAAGTCCGCGGGCGAGGCGGGGACGGACGGACCGGGTCCGGCCGCGGCGCGAGCCGCGAGGGCGGCCAGGCGCAGCGTGTGGACGGCCGCGGGCTGGCCGATGACCCGGGCCCAGGCGGAGCCGGGTTCACCCAGAGAGGTGACGGCGAAAGCAGGCCCGACGGCAGCGGCGGCGGAGTCCTCGGTCATACGTCGTCCTTGTAACGCCACCGGCGGCTTTTGGGCTCAGGCTCGTCCATGCCTTCGCCCAGCAGGTCATCGGCCAAGGTGGCCGACTTGCGCCGCCTGGGCTCACGCACCTTGCGGTGGTGCGGGCTGTGGCTGTGGCTGTGATCATGGTCGGGACCGTCCGGCGCAGAAGCACGATCGTGGCCTGAGCCGGAATCGGAGTCGCCATGGGATTCGCCGTCCGGGGCGCTGCCGTTGAGCGCTATCAGCTGCCGCGTCCGGGCCTCGGACTCGGCCCGCGCCGCGAGATCAGCCGCCGCCTCCTCCCGCGCCTGGGCCTTCGCCCGGGCCTCCGCGCGCCGCACCGCCTGCTCCGCTTCCTCTCGCCGCGCGGCGTCCGCGGCCAGCTGCCGGGCCCGCTCCGCGTCCGCGCGCTCCTGCTCGGCCCGCTGCGCCTCGGCCTTGCGCTGCTCCTCCCGCCGGGCCGCCTCGGCCGCGGCCTGCTCGGCCGCCGCCCGGGCGGCCTCGCCCTCGCGCCGCGCCCGGCGTTCGGCCTCCTCGGCCTCGGTCTGGGCCTGCTCGCGCTCCGCGGCCTCGCGGGCGGCCTGCTCGGCCGCGGCCCGCTCCGTGGCGGCCCGGGCCAGCAGCCGCTGGTGTTCGGCCGCCTCGGCCGCGGCCAGGGCCCGCTGCCGGTCGGCCTCGTCGGCCGCCTCGCGGGGGGAGGGCGGGAGCATCACGGAGAGCCGGTCTTTGCAGATGCCGGTGATCACCGAGGCCGGTTCGGACGCGTCGATCACCAGGTAGTGCTTCGGGTCGGCCTCGGCCCGGGCGTTGAAGACGGCCCGGACGCGTTCGTGGAACTCCGGCGGCTGGGATTCGAGCCGGTCCGGGCCGTCGCCCTGCCGCCCGCCCCGGCCCAGCCGCTGGGCCGCCCGGTCCAGCGCCAGGTCGGGCTCCAGGTCCAGCAGGATGGTCAGGTCCGGGCGCTGGCCGTCCACGGCGAAGGTGGACAGCCCGGTGATGATGTCCTCGGGCAGGCCGCGGCCGCCGCTCTGGTAGGCGATCGAGGAGTCCACGTGCCGGTCGGTGAGCACGATCGCGCCGCGGGCGAGCGCGGGTTTGACCAGCGTCTCGATGTGGTGGGCGCGGTCTGCGGCGAACAGCAGGGCCTCGGTGCGCTCGCCGACGCCGCCGAGGTCGGCCCGGTGCAGCAGGATCTCGCGCAACTGCTTGCCCAGCTCGGTGCCGCCGGGTTCCCGGGTGTCGACCACCTCGAAGCCGCGCCCGCGCAGCCAGGCGGCGAGCGCCTTGATCTGGGTCGACTTGCCCGTGCCGTCCCCGCCCTCGACCGCGATGAACCAGCCGGTCCGGTGCACCGGCTCGGGCACGCTGGCCACGGCCGCCGTCGCCGTCGCCCGCTGTCTGATCTGCCGGACCCTGGCCCGTACCATCCCACCATGCCTTCCTGCTCCGCACGCGCTGAGCCCTCGCCCAAGCCAAGGGTACTGCGCGCGCGGGACAGGAAGGGCAGGAGTCGCTCTTCTGCCGTGCTACCGGCGGACTTCTACGAAGCGGCCTTCTTGGCGGCCGTCTTCGCAGCGGTCGTCTTCGGGGCGGTGGTCTTGGTGGCCGCCTTCTTGGCCGGGGCCGCCTTCTTCGCCGCGGTCTTCTTGCGCGGCAGCGGACCCTTGGCCCGCTTCTCCGCCAAAAGCTCGAAGGCCTGGGACTCGGTCAGCTCGGCCAGCTCCAGGCCGCGGGGCACCGTGATGTTGGTCTGGCCGTCGGTGATGTACGGGCCGAACCGGCCCTCCTTGACCACCACCGGCTTGCCGGACTCCGGGTCCTCGCCGAACTGGCGCAGCGGCGGCTTGGCCGGGCCGCGCGCGCCGCGGGCCTTGGGCTGGGCGTAGATCGCCAGCGCCTGGTCCAGGGTGGTGTTGAAGATCTGCTCCTCGTCGGCCAGCGAACGCGAGTCGGTGCCCTTCTTCAGATAGGGACCGTACTTGCCGTTCTGGGCCGTGATCTCCTCCTGGGTCTCCGGGTCCAGGCCGACCACCCGCGGCAGGCTGAGCAGCTGCAACGCGGTGTCGAGGCTGATCGTGTCCAGGTCCATGTTCTTGAACAGGGAGGCGATCCGCGGCTTGACCGCGTTCTTGCCGGTCTTCGGGGTGCCTTCGGGCAGCACCTCGGTGACGTAGGGCCCGTACCGGCCGTCCTTGGCGATCACCGGGATCCCGCTGGCCGGGTCGACGCCGAGCTCGCGGTCGCCGCTCGGCCGGGCCAGCAGTTCCTTCGCGGTCTCCAGGGTCAGCTCGTCCGGGACCATGTCCTCGGGCACGTTCGCCCGGGCGATCGCGGTGCCGTCCGGGGCGGTCTGCTCGACGTACGGGCCGTAGCGGCCGACCCGCAGGGCGATGTCCTCGCCGATCGGGAAGGTGCTCAGGCCCCGGGCGTCGATCTCGCCGAGCGAGCTGACCAGGGACTTCAGGCCCTGGGTGGCGCTGCCGTCGGCGGCCTCGTTGCCGTAGTAGAAGCGCTGGAGCCACGGCACGGACTGGGCCTCGCCCCGGGCGATCCGGTCCAGGTCCTCCTCCATGTGCGCGGTGAACTCGTAGTCCACCAGCTCGCCGAAGTGCTTCTCCAGCAGGGCCACGACCGAGAAGGCCAGGAAGGAGGGCACCAGCGCGGTGCCCTTCTTGAAGACGTACTCGCGGCGCAGGATCGTGTTGATGATCGAGGCGTAGGTGGAGGGGCGGCCGATCTCGCGCTCTTCCAGCTCCTTGATCAGCGAGGCCTCGGTGTAGCGGGCCGGGGACTTGGTGCTGTGCCCCTCGGCGGACAGCTCGTTCGCGGCCAGCCGGTCGCCCTCGTTGACCTCGGGCAGCCGGCGCTCGCGGTCGTCGAGCTCGGCGTCCGGGTCGTCGGAGCCCTCCACGTAGGCCTTGAGGAATCCGTGGAACGAGATCACGTTGCCCGACGAGGTGAACTCCACCTCGCGCCCGTCCGCGGCCCGGGACCCGATCCGGATGGTGACCGAGTGGCCGGTGGCGTCCTTCATCTGGGCCGCGACCGTGCGCATCCAGATCAGCTCGTAGAGCCGGAAGTCGTCGCCGGTCAGGCCGGTCTGCACCGGGGTGCGGAAGGTGTCGCCGGACGGGCGGATCGCCTCGTGCGCCTCCTGGGCGTTCTTGACCTTGGAGGTGTACTTGCGCGGCGCGTCCGGGAGGTACTCGGCGCCGTAGAGGTCGCGGACCTGCTTGCGAGCGGCGGTGATGGCCGTGTCCGACAGGGTGATCGAGTCGGTGCGCATGTAGGTGATGAAGCCGTTCTCGTACAGCTTCTGGGCCACCTGCATGGTCCGCTGCGCACCGTAGCCGAGCTTGCGGCTGGCCTCCTGCTGGAGAGTGGTGGTGCGGAACGGCGCGTAAGGGGAGCGCTTGTACGGTTTGCGGTCCACGGAGGCCACGGTGAACTGGCTGTCGGTCAGGGCCGCGGCCAGCGCGCGCGCCGCCGTCTCATCCAGATGGGTGACGTCGCTGCGGGCCTTGAGCACGCCGTCCGGGCCGAAGTCCCGGCCTTGGGCGACCCGGGTGCCGTCCACGCTGACCAGCCGCGCGCCCATGGTGTGCAGTTCGGCTCCGGCGCGCTGGGTGTCGAAGACCGCGGTCAGGTCCCAGTAGCCGGCCGGGACGAACGCGATCCGCTCCCGCTCCCGCTCGACCACCAGCCGGATAGCCACGGACTGGACCCGGCCGGCCGAGGTGTCCGGCTTGATCTTGCGCCAGAGCACCGGGGAGACCTCGTAGCCGTACAGCCGGTCCAGCACCCGACGGGTCTCCTGCGCGCCGACCAGCAGCATGTCGATCTCGCGCGGGTTGGCCACGGCACGCTGGATCGCGTCCTTGGTGATCTCGTGGAAGACCATCCGCTTGATCGGGATCTTCGGGTCGAGCACCTCCTGCAGGTGCCAGGCGATCGCCTCGCCCTCCCGGTCCTCGTCTGTCGCGAGGTAGAGTTCGTCGGCCTCTTTCAGCAGCTTCTTCAGCTTGCGGACCTGGTCGTCCTTGTCCTCGGACACGACGTAGATGGTCTCGAAGTCGTTCTCCACGTCCACGCCCAGCTTGGCCCAGCTCTTCCCGGCGTGCTCGGCCGGGATCTTGGCCTGGGTCCTGGTGGTGGGCAGGTCGCGGATGTGGCCCACACTGGCCTCGACCGTGTAGTTCGGGCCCAGGTAGCCCTTGATGGTCTTGGCCTTGGCGGGAGACTCGACGATGACGAGGCGTCGCACGGGCGCATCAGGCCCGGTCTTACTGCTCGGCGGCACTTCTCGTCCGTCCTTTCTGCTCCGGTGTGGGCCGCTTCGTCAGCGGCCGCGGGCAAGGGTCTACCCCGAACTGCGCGTGGGGAACCCCGATGATTCGTCAACAGCGTACGCCTGCCGACGAGCGGCTTCGGTCAGCTAATCGTAAGGAACCCCTCCTCGATCAGGGATCGAACGGTCTCCATCCCGCTCTCCCGCAGCAGTTCGGGGGCCAGACCGAAGTCCCCGGCCAGGGCGTCCAACAGGTCGCCGAGCGGGCGTTCGCCGTCGGCCGCGCCGAGCAGGGTGATCCCGATCGGGTCGATCTCGCCGGAGCGGTGCAGGCCGGCGTTGTGCTGGATCCGGGTGGACAGCGGGGTCCAGCCGTCCCCGCCGGGCTGGGCGCGCTGTTCCAGGGTGACGTCCTCGGCGACCCGGAAGGCCAGGCCCAGCAGCTGCTCGTCGTCGGCGTCGCGCAGGAACGCGTGCCGGGCGAACCAGCCGGGGACCAGCGCGCCCAGCGGCTGGTCGATCTGCCCGGCGTGCTCCTCGAGCCGGATCACCGGGTAGTCCGCGCCGGTGTTGCGCAGGATGATCCAGCCGAAGCCGACCCCGTCGATCTTGTTGGCCGCGAAGTAGTCCAGGTAGGCCTGGTAGTGCTCGATGTAGCCGCTGGTGGTGTGGTCGCCCGCGTCCCGCAGCCACAGCTCGGCGTACTGGGCCGGGTCCTGGAACTCGCGCTGGACCACCCAGGCGTCGCAGCCGGTGCCCCGGATCCAGGGGGCGACCCGCTCGCGCCAGTCCACGCCGTCCGCGTGCAGCCAGTTGGCCAGGATCTGACACCAGCCGTTCTCGGCCAGGTGCGCCGGGGCCTGCTCGACGAACCGGCGGCACAGTTCGTCCCCGGGCAGGCCGGCGTCGCGGTAGGTGAACCTCGGTTCGCCGCGGGAGGACTCCGGCGAGATGACGAAGGGCGGGTTGGAGACGATCAGGTCGAACCTCTCCCCCGCGGCCGGCTCGAACATGCTGCCGCCGCGGAACTCGATCCGGTCGGCCTCGTCCGGCACGGACAACGCGGTGGTCAGCCGGGCGAAGTCGAGCGCGCGCAGGTTCAGGTCGGTGCCCAGCACCGAGTCCACGTGCCGGGACAGGTGCAGCGCCTGAACGCCGCAGCCGGTGCCCAGGTCGAGCGCGCGGCCGTACTGTTCCCGCACGGTGAGCTGCGCCAGCGTGGTCGACGCGCCGCCGACGCCGAGCACGTAGTCCGGCCGCATCGGGGCGGTCAGGCCGGTGACCAGGCCGGCGCCGAGGTCGGAGACCAGCCACCAGTCCACGTCCGACTCGCCGTAGGGCCGGATGTCGACCAGGGCGCGGACCGACCCGCCGTCCTCGGCAACCAGGCCGCCGGCCAGCGCCTCGGCCAGCGGCAGCGCGACCTGCGCGGCGGACGTCTCGACCCGCTCCTGCAAGACGAACAGCTTCAGCAGAGTGGCGACGGGCGAGTGCTCCTTGGCCACCGCGTAGGACGCGGCCACCGACTCGTTGCGGGCCAGCGCCGCGTACGCGGTCGGGCCGAGCACTTCCAGACAGCCGTCCACGGTGTACTGGGCCTTGGTCAAGGCGTCGCGCAGCCGGTCGATCCCCGCCGGGTCCGTCATCAATTCGCTCACGACATCAAAGTAATGCCGCGAGGGCGCCCAGTAGAAACCGGACGCCCTCGCGGTATGTTTCTTGGAACTTTCTTACCGCGCACCGGCCGGTCCCTCGCGGGGAGCCGGCCGGGCCCGGGTCAAGCAACTGCCGCGCGCGGATCGGGTCCGCGCCTGTGCTGGTCAGACGTGGGCGACGGCCGAGCTGGACTCCCCGGACGCGGTGCCCTGGCTTCCGGGTTCGGCGCCGACCGCGATCGACCTGCGCTTGGAGTTCCAGACCGCCAGCACGATGATCGCGATCGCGACCACCGCGATGAGCGCGCGGACGGCCGGCTTGGAGCCGGTGCCCACGGACATCGACACGATCGCCGGGGCGACCAGCAGCGAGACCAGGTTCATCACCTTGATCAGCGGGTTGATCGCCGGGCCGGCGGTGTCCTTGAACGGGTCGCCGACGGTGTCGCCGATGATGGTCGCCTCGTGCGCCGAGGAGCCCTTGCCGCCGTGGTTCCCGTCCTCGACCAGCTTCTTCGCGTTGTCCCAGGCGCCGCCGGAGTTGGCCAGGAACACCGCCATCAGCATGCCGGTGCCGATCGCCCCGGCCAGGTAGGAGCCGAGCGCGCCGACGCCGAGGGAGAAGCCGACCGCGACCGGCGCGAGCACCGCGAGCAGGCCGGGGGTGACCAGTTCGCGCAGGGAGTCGCGGGTGCAGATGTCCACCACGCGCCCGTACTCGGGGCGGCCGGTGCCCTCCATGATCCCGGGGATCTCGGCGAACTGGCGGCGCACCTCGAACACGATCGCCCCGGCCGCGCGGGTGACCGCGTTGATGGCCAGGCCGGAGAACATGAAGACCACCGCGGCGCCGATCAGCAGGCCGACCAGGTTGCGCGGGTTGGCCACGTTCAGGATGCCGCTGTACTGCTCGATGTCCGTGGCCGAGGTGCCGATCTTCAGGCCCTTGGCCGCGGTCTGGACCGCGTCCTGGAAGGAGCCGAACAGGGCGGTGGCGGCCAGCACCGCGGTGGCGATCGCGATGCCCTTGGTGATCGCCTTGGTGGTGTTGCCGACCGCGTCGAGCGAGGTCAGCACGCGGGCGCCGGCCTCGTTGACGTCGCCGGACATCTCCGCGATGCCCTGGGCGTTGTCCGAGACCGGGCCGAAGGTGTCCATCGCGACGATGACGCCGACCGTGGTCAGCAGGCCGGTGCCGGCCATCGCGACGCAGAACAGGGAGAGCATCACGTTGCCGCCGCCGAGCAGGGCCGCGCCGAAGACCCCGGCGCCGATCAGCAGGGCCGAGTAGACCGCGGACTCCAGGCCGAGCGAGATGCCGGACAGGATGACGGTGGCCGGGCCGGTCAGCGAGGTCTTGCCGATGTCCTTGACCGGGCGGAAGTTGGTGTCCGTGAAGTAGCCGGTCAGCTGCTGGATCAGGACGGCGACCACGATGCCGATGACCACCGAGCCGATCGCGATCAGCTGCGGGTCGCCGGACTCCCCGGCCGTGGTGCCCCCGGTGATCCCGGCGAAGTTCTTCGGCAGGTAGAGGAACGCGCAGCCGGCCACCAGCAGGATGGAGATCACCGCGGACAGGAAGAAGCCGCGGTTGATCGCGTTCATCCCGGACCGGTCGTTGGGCCGCGGGTTGACCGCGAAGATGCCGATGACCGCGGTGACCACCCCGATCATCGGGACCAGCAGCGGGAAGACCAGGCCCTGGCTGCCGAAGGCGGCGCTGCCCAGGATCAGCGCGGCGACCAGGGTCACCGCGTAGGACTCGAACAGGTCCGCGGCCATGCCGGCGCAGTCGCCGACGTTGTCGCCGACGTTGTCCGCGATGGTGGCGGCGTTGCGCGGGTCGTCCTCGGGGATGCCCTTCTCCACCTTGCCGACCAGGTCGGCGCCGACGTCCGCGGCCTTGGTGAAGATGCCGCCGCCGACCCGCATGAACATCGCCAGCAGGGCCGCGCCGAAGCCGAAGCCCTCCAGTACCTTGGGCGCCTCGCCCTTGTAGATCCACACCACCATGGACGCGCCGGCCAGGCCCAGGCCCACCGTGATCATGCCGACCACGCCGCCGGTGCGGAAGGCGATCCGGGTGGCCCGGTTGGCCCCGGACTCGTTGGCCGCGGCGGCCACCCGGACGTTGGAGCGCACCGCCAGCCACATCCCGAGGAACCCGGTCAGGGCCGAGAAACCGGCTCCGACCAGGAAGAAGATGGAACGGCCGATCCGTACGTTCCAGTTGTCCGCCGGAAGGGCGAGCAGCAGGAAGAAGGCGACCGCGGCGAAGCCGCCGAGGGTGCGGAACTGCCGGGCCAGGTAGGCCGAGGCGCCCTCCTGGACCGCCAGCGCGATCCGCTTCATGTTCTCGGTGCCCTCGCTCGCGGCGAGTACCTCGCGCACCAGGTAGTAGGCCACTCCGAGGGCGGCCAGGGCCACCACGAATACCACGATGACAAGATCTAGGTTGTTGCCGGCGAGTACGGGCATGCGTCCTCCATAGCGGAGCTCGGTGCCCTTGATCGTGTCATAGAGCACAAACTCGGATTGCACTATTAAGTGGCCCGGAGTTTACGCAGACAAAGCGCTGTGAGCCAGCAGTCTGTGAGGATTTAGATACACATCGGGGATGTGACGCGCGTCTCATCCGGCGCCGGACGGGTCCGCACCGGTCCCGGGCCGTGCGGCCTCGGGAATCGGCGTGACAGGGTACACATATACCCGGGCAGGGCGAAGGGTAACCGGGCGAAACCTCGCCAGGCGGAGACTCTCGGGTTAATTCACTCGAAATGACGAGTGACGGGCCACCGCATCCGGATGACGCCGCCCTGTTCGGTCAGGCTCACGTCCAGATCCTCGACCAGGCCGGCCAGCACGGCCAGGCCCATCTCGCCGGAGACCTCGTCCACCGCCTCGGAGTCCATCGGGTCGTCCGGCTTGGACTGGGCGCCGGCGACGGCGGGCTGGGTCGGGACCACGTCGAGCACCTCGACCCCGAAGCGGCCGGAACCGTCGTCCAGCCGGACCACCACCGGCTGCGGGTCGGGCAGGGACCGGTGCAGGCCGACCGCGCGGGAGCAGGCCTCACCCACGGCCAGGCGCACCTCGTCCAGCAGCCCCTCCTCCACGCCGGCCCGGCGGGCCAGGGCCACCGCGATCAGCCGGGCGGTGCGCACGTGTTCGGCCATGGGGGCGAAGCGCAGCACCACCGGGGCGGGGGCCGTGACGGCGCCGGAGCGGGGCTCGGCCGGACCGGGCGGCGCCGATCGCTCACTCGTAGACGGTTCAACAGGAGATACGCCAGTCATCTGGTCCTCCGCAATAAGCACAAAGCCTGGCACTGCCGGTCGTGTGAAAACAGCCCCGAATGCCGGTGGTGCACCAGCGCATTCGGGGCCGGGCGGCGATCAGTCCGTCGTCGCGACCGCCTCTTCGACCGTGGGGTGGATCGGGAAGACCTTGGTCAGACCGGTGATCCGGAAGATCTTCAGAATGCGCTCCTGGGTGCACACCAGGCGCAGCGAGCCGTCATGGGCCCGGACCCGCTTGAGGCCGCCGACCAGGACGCCCAGGCCGGTCGAGTCGAGGAAGTCGACTCCCTCCATGTCCACGATCAGGTGGTACCGCCCCTGGGTGACCAGGTCCACCAACTGCTCGCGCAGCTTCGGCGCGGTGTAGACGTCAATCTCGCCACCGACCTCGATGACCGTCCGGTCACCTTCGTGCCGGGTCGACAGGTTCAGATCCACGGGTCCTCCAGCACTGTCCTTGTCGCCACCGCTTCCAACTCGGAAACGGCGGAGGTAAATATCGATTTTCCCATACCTTATGGCGTGGCGTCAGTTCACGATCACCGACTCCACCCGGTGTGGCCTGGTGACCACAATGCCACGGATCGCGGCCAGTGCGGCCACCCGGAGCCCAGACAGACTCGTTCGAGCTAACCGCCCAGTACGGCTGCCTCCACCAAGCAAACCACGCCCTGCGGGCGGCCGGAACCGGATCGGGAAAATCGCTTGGTTACTTCCTACCGGTCCCGAGCTCAGTTGTCGACAGCACGTCAGCAAATGGTCGCGGCCTGGTGTGGCGGAGTGTCAGGACGGGCCGGAACCGGTGGGGCCGCTGGCGGGCGGGGGTGGTGGATGGGGCAAGTGGGGAGGTCAGCGGGGGTGGGCGGTAGGTGGGTGCGGGAGGCGGTCGGGTGGGTGGCGGGGTTGGTGGCGGATGGGTGGTGGGGTCGGTTGCGGGGCGGCGGACATCGGGGCGAAGTGGGGCCGGATTCGGGGGCGGTGGAGTGGCGGGGCGTCAGGTGGCGGGGCGGGGTGTAGAAATGTTCGAGTTTTGGGGCGTCAGGTGGTGGAGGTTTGGTGGTGTGCGTCAGGTGACGAGTGGCGGGGGTCGGGGCGACCGTTGGCCGGGCAGCAGACGTATGTATTGAGTAGGAATGGCAGGCGAACATGCGGACGGACGGATGGGCGGACGGACGGACCGGAGCCGACTGGTCGTCACGTCGTACAGATTCATCAGGTCAGCCGCTTTCGCAGGGGCGGCCTCGGGGTAGTTGACGGTTGACATTCACTGACCGCCATAGAAAGTGGACGCCCGTGATAGCCGTAGCGCTCGGGGTGATCGCAGCGGTGCTCATGCTCACCGCGGGAATCGTCACGTCGGTGCCGACGCCGGATTATCTGACCTTCTTCGGCGCCTCCATCAGGACCACGAGCGCCCAGATCTTCCTGATCGGCGCCATCTGCACGTGGGCCCTACTCGTCGCGTCGTGGCTGCTCACCGTCGGGATCCGCCGCTCCCGGGCCCGCGGTGTGCAGCTGGCCGAAGCCCGGCGGCGCGCGGGGGCGGACCGGGCCGGCCGGATCCGGCGCGGCCACGACGCCGACGGGGAGGCCGACACTCTCGTCCTGACCGGACTCGCCGACGGGCCCGGCCTGCGCGGACGCCCGAACTGGCAGCCCACCGCCGAGGACTGGGCCCATTCCCAGCCCGTTGAGGAATGAGCCTTCGACGGTGACCACGCAGTCCAAGACGTCGCATTCGCAGTGACGTAGTGCCAGGTGGCCGTTCGCCAGCGTCTGAGCGGCGGCGGTGCACGGTTCGGCGGCCTGCGGGTCGCCCGCGGTCCGCAACCCGGCCATGGCGGCCTGCGCGGCCGCGAGAGCGGCATCGTCGGCCGCGCGCTCGACCGCATGGCGCGATTCGATCGCCGAGGCCAGGAGCAGGATCGCCGAGACCGCTGCGGTGAGCAGGCCGAGCAGGGCGGCCGACCAGACCGTGGCCGAGCCGGCGTCCGAGGTTGGGCGGCACCGCATCAGGGATCTCCAGCCGCACAGGGCAGGCCGCTCTCACATGCCACGAAGGCCGTGCTGGAGACGCGGATGGCTGGCAGCCGCGCACCGGGCAGCCCGAGCCGGACGCTGACGATCGCCTGTATCCCGTCTTGGTCCTGCTTCACCGAGACGTCGGAACCGGTCGGCGTCCAGGGCTTGACCTGGTCTTCTACGAGGTCGATCGGTTCGCCGCGAGCAGCGAGCCGGGCCGCCTCCCACGCGGCGTCGCCGCAGCGGAGTTGGACTCCGGCGGCCAGGACGACCAGCAGTAAGGAGCAGAAGACGAGTACCAGGCTGGGTAGGGCCAGCGCGGTCTCGGCGGTGATGTATCCGCCGTCGTTGGGGGCCGGGCGGGCGTCCGTGGCGATCGGGCCGAGGCGATGGTGCGGTCGACCTGGCAGTCTTCTTGTCGGCTGGCCGAGCTTCCGGAATGTTCGAGTGCGCAATTCACTCAGTTGGCCTAGGAGGATGCGCGAAACGGGGGACGTGGGGCTGCGTCGTGCCGCGAATCCGATCCGGAGGGCGGACGCGGCAAAGGTCTGGGATGGGTAGCCCGAGATGCTCATCCGACGATTCCAAGAGCCTTGTGGACGAGTCCGGCCAGCAGCGATGCGACTTCTGGACTCGTCACGGTCTTGTAGAGGACGGCGGCGAACGCGCAGGCCGCCAGGGTTCCGATGGCGTATTCGGCAGTCGTTGTGCCGGTCTCTGACTCGTCGTCGGATGGTCGTAGTCGTCGTTTCCGGATCATCGTGGTCCCCCTCGGGTGATGACTGTTCGGTAGTCGGTGTCGGCGTCGGTTGTGGTGACGGTCGTGGTCCTCAGGCTTCATCGCTGGAACTCCCGGAGCAGGCCCAATGCCAGGGGAACGATGCCGATCAGGATGAAGGCGGGTAGGAAGCACAGGGCCAGTGGTGCCACTGCTTTGACGGCCACTTCCCGTACTTGTCCTTGGGCTGCCTGCTGGGAGGCGATCCGCGTGGCGCGGGCCGCTCGGGTCACCGCCTCGGCCAGCGGGGCGCCGGTGCGGCTGGAACGTAGTGCCGCGGTGCCGACCGGTTCCGTGGCCGGATCCTGTTGCAGGACGGTCCAGGCCAGGGTGAGATCGGCGGTGTCGGCCAGGATCTCGGCGGCCCGGCGGAAGCTCTCGGCGATGTGGCCGAGCGGGTCCTGTTCGGGATCGGCTTCCGGTCCGGCCCGGCCGAAGGCGTCGACCACTGCGTTGGCGGCCTGCTCGGGGAGGAGGCCCGCGGTCAGGCCGGCGGCGAACAGTTCGATGGCCGCGGGTGCTGCGGCCACGCGGCGCTCGGCGGCCTTGGCCGCTTTGGCCGCGGCGTTCCGGCCGGCCACCGTGTATCCGAAGCCGAGTCCGAGGGCGGTCAGGACCACGGCCGAGGCGGTTCCCGGGGCCAATGATGCTGCGGCCAGCCCGAACAGGAGTGCGGTGCCCAGACGCCGGAGGGTTGGACCGGGCGCGGAAGCAGGCTTTGGCGGGGACGGATGGTGCGGGTAATACGGTGTCGTCGGCTGGAATGCGGCAGGCGCGATGAACGTGGCTGGAGCGTGCACCCGGCCTCGAAGTTGGGGCGGAATCTGGGACTGAGCCTGACCCCGGGGCAGAAGTTGCGACTGGGCTTGGAGTCCGGGCTGGGGCTGGGCTTCGGCCTGGACTGGAACTTGGAGCCGGGGCTGGGGTTGGGGCTGGGGTTGGGGCTGGGGTTGGGGCTGGGCTTCGGTTTGGGCCTGGAGCCTGGGCTGAGGCTGTGCTTCGGCTTGGCGTGTGGGCGGGCGCTTTGTCCGGCTCCAGATGAGGAGCGCGAGGATGCCGCTGACGAGCGCGGCAGCCCCCTCGGCGACGCGGCCGGTGGTGGATCGGGTGCCCGAAGCGGCGCCGAACTCGGCTGCGGCGATGGTCGGAAAGGTCACGGCCGTCGAGATGGCGCTGGTTTTGAGGAACGCCGCGACGGCCGAGACCACACCGGCTTTGGGCAGGATGCCAGCCAGCGGAAGCGCACTGGCCGCGCGAATCCGGTTGAGCAATCGACGTGGCCCCACAGGCAGAAACACTGCCGACGACGTGGGAGACGTAGGACCGGCACATTCACGCAGCAGCTCACTCAGGAATTTCTCCCTGGCCCTGACCAGGTCGTCACATAGCGGGCAGGCGACAGACCCGGCTGTAGCGGTAGTCACCTCGGGCGCGGCAGCCTGGCGGACTGCACCAGGCAGCCGTGACGATACGTCGGCGACGATGTCATGTGCCGGGAATGCGACGGGCTCAGGGATGGCTTCGGGCGTCGAGAAGGTGGCGGTCGTGGGGAGTTTGTGGGCGGGCAAGAGTTCGGTGGATGAGTGGATCGTGGTCATGAGCGGCCTGGCCCCAGGTCGATGCACGAGATGCGGCGGGGGCGTCGTTCTCGGAGACGGATCTGTCGCGGCCGTCGGGTCGTGGTGAAGTCCGCGACGCTCGCCACCAGCCGATCCGCCCACCACAGGCCGAGCAGTTCCAGTGCGCAGCCGATGACCAAGCAGACTTGGCCAGGGGTGGTTTGCAGCAGGATCTGCCAAGGCCTGACGCCGAGGCTGGAACCTAGGAGCAGTCCGAAGACGGGGAGTACAGCGAGAAGGCCCATGGTGAGGCGGATGCCGGAGAGTTCGGCGTCTAGGACGAGTTGGCGTTGCTCCTCGGCGCGTAGTGCGTTCTCGATGCCGGCTACTGCGCCGGCGAGGGGCAGGCCGTGTTCTTCAGTGGCTCGCCAGCAGGCGGCCAGGCCGGAGAGGCCGCTGCGTCCGGGGACGGCTGCGGCAGCGGCGAGGTAGTCGGCCGTGGTCGGGCCGAAGGTGGTGATCAGGGACGTGCGGGTCGGCGTGCTGAGCTGGTCTGCCAGGTCTTGTAGCTCGGGTCGGCACCAGACCGCTTCCAGCAGGGCGCCGTGTGGCAGGGCTCCGCCTTCGAGTTCGGCTCGCAGAGCTGTGCAGAGGCCTACCACTGCGGCTCGTTGGGCGATCGCTTGGCGGCGCAGCGCGGCCTTTCGCGCTCGTCGTACTCCGGCGCAGGCTAGAGCGGGGGTTAGACCGACTAGTACGACTGAGTGGGCAGTGAGGGCGAGCGTTGTCCCCACTACGAGCGCTGTGAGGAGAACTGCCGGATAGCGGAGCCAGATGGGTGGGTCCGGGAGATTGGGGCCGGTGCCGTTGCCGGTGACGCCGCTGCTGCCGGTGAGATGCGCAGCACGGCCGAGGGAAGCAGTGGCAGGAATGCGGGCGAAAGTGCGGGTGGTCGGCGCGTGCAGAACTGAACTCATCGCTTGGCTCCGGGGAATAGCAAGGATCGGTCGGCGGCGGGGAAGGCGCGGGCGACTTCCTGTTCGAAGGTGCGTCCTTCCGGGTCTGCGGGTTCGTTCGAGGTGATCCAGCCGAGGTCTTGGGCCAGTTGGGCGTAGCCCGTCCACTCGCGGGTGGCGCCCTTGGTGTCGAAGGTCAGGGCCAGGGCGGCTTGGACCGGTCCGATGGAGTTGCGGCGCCGCAGGACCGCGATCGCTTGGAGGTAGCGGTGGCCCAACTCGTCACGCTCGAGGTGCACGGCGATGCGCAGGGCGGCCGCCATCTGGCTGTGCACGGCTTCGCGGCCGACTCCGGCGAGCATGGCGAGGGACTCGATCCGTTGCGGCAGGTCCTGGGCGCGGTTGGCGTGCACCGTCGCGCAGCCGCCTTCGTGGCCGGTGTTCAGCGCGTTGAGCAGGTCGATGACCTCGGGACCGCGTGCTTCGCCGAGGACCACCCTGCTCGGGCGCATCCGCAGGGCCTGGCGGATCAGGTCGCGCAGGGTGATCTCGCCCTTCCGTTCTTGGTTCGGCGGGCGGCTTTCGAGTCTGACCACGTGGGGGTGGTCGGGTGTGAGCTCGGAGCAGTCCTCGACCAGGATCAGCCGCTCGCCCGGGTCGACGCCGGAGAGCATCGCGGAGAGCAGAGTCGTCTTGCCGGTCCCGGCGCCGCCGGTGATCATGAAGGGCAGGCGGCGGGACACGATCGCGCTCAGGGCTCTGTGGCCGTCGCTGTTGAGCGTGCCGAGAGTACGAAGCGAGTCGAGGGTGAACCGGCGGCGGCCCGGCACGCGCAGGGAGACGCAGGTTCCGCCGACAGCCAAAGGTGCGAGAACCGCGTGCAGTCGGCTGCCGTCCGGGAGCCTGGCGTCTACGAAGGGTGACGCGTCGTCGAGACGTCGGCCGGCTTGGACCGCGAGGCGCTGGGCGAAGCGGCGGACGGATTGTTCGTCCGGAAACCCGGCCTGGACGCGTTCGAGGCGGTTGGCGCGTTCGACCCAGATCTCGTCGGGATTGTTGATCAGGACATCCGTGACATCGGGATCCGCGAGCAGGATGGCGACCGGGTCGGCCGGATCGATGAGCGGGCCGACGGATTCGGCTGCATGGTTCGGGCGGGCGGAACTGGGGTCCGCCGGGCCGGTCACGGTCGGGCTCCCGGCCGGAGCGCGAGCGGCCGGCGGGCGGCGGCAGCGGAAACCGTGGGCGTGAGCGCGACGGTGAAGGCTGCGGCGGCGGCCCGGAGGGCGGCCGTGGCGGGCGTGGCAGAGGTGGCGGGTAGTGCGGATGCGTATGGTGTGCCGAGGGCTGGTGGCTGCCCGATGGCGGGCTTCGGTCTGGTGTCGACGGTGTGCGGCATGGCGGTCCCCTTCGCTGATCCACGGCCACGCAATGTGGCCGCTTGATCACCATGGGACACGAATCTGGATTTTCGCCAACTGCATTCCGCACAGCCTGTGGATAACTCGGCTGTGGATGGCGGATTTGACCGGACCGGCCGATTCCGCCTATACCGACAGAGCTGTCGGATACCGGGGCCCGCGGCACAGTGCCTTCGAGGCCTGATAGCGGAGAGTGTTTATCAGAGCCGAGACTCGGTCGGCGGGCGCACGGTATGGCCGGACAAATCGGTAAAGATCCGGAAAGCCGGCCGTTACCCACTGTGAACAGGGCCGTCGAAGAAAGAGGACGACCCCCGCCGGGGGGGAGAGCGGGGGTCGTCGCCTCGGCGCGGTTCGGGGGGGAGGAACCGGGCCGAGGTTGCACGGTCGCGAACGATCCGTGACTTCCATGGTGTACCCGATGACCCGAGAAGGCAAACTGGGCGGGGGAAAATTACCCCGAACGGGCTCACCCGTCACTCTGGGCTGTTCTTTTCCCAGCTGGGCGGGCGCGAAACGCCGCCCCGGACGGCCCCGGGCGGCGGGCCGGCCGGAGCGCGCGGCCGACCGGGGGCGGGTCGTCGAACCCTTCCGGTCCCGGTGGACCGGGGAAACCGCGTAGGCTTTCGCCCAGACGACACGGAAGGAAGCAGTGGCCGATGCGTACAGCGGCGTTCTTCGACCTTGACAAGACCATCATCGCCAAATCCTCGACCCTGGCTTTCGGCCGGTCGTTCTACCAGGGCGGGCTGATCAACCGGCGGGCGGTGCTCAAGACCGCGTACGCCCAGTTCGTCTATCTGGTGGGCGGCGCCGACCACGACCAGATGGAGCGGATGCGGCAGTACCTGTCGTCCCTGTGCACCGGCTGGGACGTCGGGCAGGTGCGCGAGATCGTCGCGGAGACCCTGCACGACCTGATCGACCCGCTGATCTACCAGGAGGCGGCCGATCTGATCGCCGAGCACAAGGCGGCCGGGCGGGACGTCATCATCGTGTCCTCCTCGGGCGCCGAGGTGGTCGGGCCGATCGGCGAGATGGTCGGCGCGAACAAGGTGGTCGCCACTCGGATGGTGGTGTCCGACGGGCGCTACACCGGCGACGTGGATTTCTACGCGTACGGCGAGGGCAAGGCGGCCGCCATAAAGGAGCTGGCCGAAGCGGACGGTTACGACCTCGGCGGCTGCTACGCGTACAGCGACTCGATCACCGACCTGCCGATGCTCGAGGCGGTGGGCCACCCGCACGCGGTGAACCCGGACCGGGCGCTGCGCAAGGAGGCGTCGAGCCGGGAGTGGCCGGTGCTGGTCTTCGCCAACCCGGTCTCGCTGCGGGCCAAGATGGCCAACCTGAGTCTGCCGCCGAAGCCCGTGCTCGCGGCGACGGCGCTGGGCGTGGGCACGGCGGCGGCCGGCATCGTCTGGTACGCGCGGAAGAAGCGTTCTTAGCGAAGCGGCGGCTGCGGCGCAGGAGCTGCGGCCGCCGGAAAAGCCGGAGGCGTGGAGCGGTCGGGCTTAGGCCGGACGGGCGTCTCCACTTGTGTCCCCACCCGTGGTCTCCATGTACTTCCAGGTGTCTCCATGTGTCTCCGCAGTCGTCTCGGAGACAGCGGACAGGCGCCCGGGCCGATGGAGTTGGGCCGAAAGAATGACGGCACCCCCGTCACGGGGGTGCCGTCGAGGCACGGGACTCGGGGTACCAAGCGTGCACCGGTATTGCCAGACAGTCCGACGATCTGACCACTCGCCGGCCCCTGCTGGGCTGGCCCTTTCGCGGGTCGGCTACGCGTGGGTTTCCGGGTTCCGTGTGCGGTCCGTGGCCGGTGAATCCACCTTCCTGTCGGTCTTCCTCGAAAGCGGTCTCACGGGCCGTATCTCCTTTGTAGGACTATCCGGCGGGGTTGGATAGTGCTGCGTCGCCATCCGCGGAGCACATCACCCGAATGGGGGAAGACGCACTCAGCCCCGCATGAAGGCTTCGCAGATCGCGGTGGATTCCAGCGCTCCGAGCGCCACCGCTTCGGCGCAGTGCTCGATCCACGCGCCCACCCCGGCCGCCGTCCCGGACGCGTAGGCGGCCAGCGCCTCGGTCCGCGCGGCGAGGCCGAGTTCGACGAAGCCGACCTCCGGCACCGCCAGGGACTGCGGGTCCAGCCCACGGGCGGCGAGCAGCAGGCGGAACAGTCCGCGGCCGACCAGCCCGTCGCCCCAGGCGAACGGGGTCGCCGCCAGCAACTCCGCGTAAGCCACCGCCGCGACCACCACGGCCGGGGCGGTACTCGGCGCGCCCAGCAGGCCGGTCAGCGTGGCCAGGCGTTCGGCCGCCTCGCCGGCCTCGACCGGCTCGGCCGGTCCGCCGGGTTCGACGGTGACCGGTTCGGCGGCGGTGCGCGGGCGGGCCAGGCCGGCCGGGCCGACCTCCCCGGCCGCCGCGAGCATGTGCATCCGGGTCAGCGCCTGGGCCGGGGCCTGGCGCAGCACCGGCAGGAGCGAGCCGAGTTCTCCGGAGACCCGCAGCGCGCCGCGGACCTGCGCCGCGCCGTCCTGCGCGCCCAGCGAGCTGCGCCGGCGCAGTTCCTCCAGCGGCCAGTCGGCTCCGGCGAGTGCGGCCGAGGCCCGGGCCCCGCGCAGCGCGGACTCCGCGGTCACCTCGGCCGACCTGCTGCGCAGCACCTTGTGGCCGCGCAGGCGGTCCACGGCGGTGCGGGCCCGGTCCACGGATCCGGGCACGCCGGGCAGGGTGGCGAGGGCGGCGAGCGGGTCGGCGGTCGCGATCGTCATCCGGCCAACCTACGTCACCGGGACCGGTGATCCACAACCAGGTCCCTTCCCAGTCGGATGATCGTGCCGTACCGTCGATGGGGTGGACTCGACTACGACCACCATCGCGGTCGCGGGCGCGCTGGCGATTCCGCTCGGCGCGGCCGTCCGCGCGGCCCGGCGGCACCACGTCTACGGCACCCCGACCGAGCGCGCGGCATACGAGGCGATGCACACGGTCTCGCTGGCCGCGCCGACCCTGCGCGAGGGCCTGTCCGCGGACTCCGCGCGCAAGTCCGCGCGCCATCTGCGCCGCCTGCTGGGCACCGCCGCGGTGGCCATCACCGACGAGAACCGGCTGCTGACCTGGGACGGGGACGGCAACAAGCACGCGGCCGAAGCGTTCGCGCACGCCTCCCAGGTGCTCGCCGACCGGCGGGTCGCGCTGATCGAGTGGGCGGACTGCGGCAGCGAGGAGTGTCCGATCCGCGGCGGCGTGGTCGCCCCGCTGGTGGTGGACGGCGTGACCGTCGGGACATTGGCCGCCTACAACTCCACCACGTCCGTGGCCCTGACCCGGGCGGTGTGCGAGGTGGCCCGGTGGGTCTCCTCGCAGCTGGAACTGGCGCAGCTCGACCAGTCCCGAACCATGGTGATGGAGGCCGAGATCCGGGCGCTGCGGGCGCAGATCTCGCCGCACTTCATCTACAACTCGCTCACCGCGATCGCGTCCTTCGTCCGGACCGACCCGAGCCGGGCCCGCGAGCTGCTGCTCGAGTTCGCCGACTTCACCCGCTACTCCTTCCGGCGCAACGAGTCGATGACCACGGTCGCCGAGGAGCTGCGCTGCATCGACTGCTACTTCCAGCTGGAGCAGGCGCGGTTCGGCGACCACCTCCGGCTCGCGGTCCGGGTCGACCCGGAGGTGCTGCACGCCAAGATCCCCTTCCTGTGTCTCCAGCCGCTGGTGGAGAACGCGGTGCGGCACGGGATCCGAGGCGAGGAGGGCAAGGGCACGGTGACCGTGACGGCCACCGGCAGCGGCCGCGGTTATACGATCACCATCACGGACGACGGGGTCGGGATGACCGCGGAGACCGCCGCCGCGGCGCTGACCACGCACGAGTCGCTCGACTCGCACGCGCTGGCCAACATCCACGAGCGGCTGCGGGCCGCCTTCGGGCCGGCCCACGGACTGACCATCGAATCGACGCCGGGAGAGGGTACGGTCGTGACGATGCGGATCCCCCGGTCCTCGCGGCCGCGGCGCTCGGCCCCGGCGGCGGCGCCCAGCGAGGTCCTGGCCGACAGTGGAGCGGAACGTTGATCGACAAGCCCAAGCAGCAGCCGGCCAAGTTGACCGTGCTCGCCGTGGACGACGAGCGCCCGGCGCTGGAGGAGCTGAGCTACCTGCTGGCCGCGGACGGCCGGATCGGGGAGATCCGCACCGCGACCAGCAGCGCCGAGGCGATGACGGCGCTGACCGACCCGGCCAGGTCGGCGGTGGACGCGGTGTTCCTGGACATCCGGATGCCCGGGGAGACCGGCCTGGATCTGGCCGAGGCGCTGAACAAGCGCGAGACGGTGCCGCAGATCGTGTTCGTCACGGCGCACGAGGACTTCGCGGTCAGCGCCTTCGAGTTCCAGGCCTGCGACTACCTGCTCAAGCCGGTGCGGCAGGACCGGCTGGCCGAGGCGATCCGGCGGATCGGCGAGCGGGTGCACGCCCGGGACACCGCGCACGCGGCGGCCGACGAGATCATCCCGGTGGAGCTGGCCGGGGTGACCAGGTTCCTGACCCGCTCTCAGGTGCGTTATGT
This sequence comes from Actinocrinis sp., assembly GCA_035943635.1. GTDB lineage: Bacteria > Actinomycetota > Actinomycetes > Streptomycetales > Catenulisporaceae > DASZBX01. The sequence continues at coordinate 50,511 of DASZBX010000025.1, forward strand.
GGAGGCCCACGGCGACTACGCCCGGCTGCACACCGCCAACGGCTCGCACCTGGTCCGAATATCCCTGTCCACCCTGGAGGAACGCTGGTCGCCGCACGGGTTCGCCCGGGTGCACCGCTCGTACCTCATTGCTCTGCGCTACGTGTCGGAGGTGCGCTGGGACGCCGGGCACACGACCGTGACGGTGGCCGGCAAGACCCTCGCGGTCAGCCGCCGCCATGCGCACGAGCTGCGGGAACGCCTGGTCGGCGAGTTGCCCGCAAAACTCTGACTCGGCGAACGTCCGTTCGGCGCGCGCTTGCCGCCGCTGGGCGCAGAGACGGGTGAGACGGGTGAGACGTTCGTAACATGTGGCAATACCTCTAGCAGGTTCCCGCACCTGTTGGAAGGATTGACACAGTGAGTTCCGACACTGAACGCACTACTGTTCTCCCCGAGATCGGCGATCCCGCCGCGCTCGGGCTGGCCGGCTTCGGCTTGACCACCCTCGTCCTCTCGTTCGGCAACGCCGGCATCATCAAGGAGCCCGGCGGCATCGCCGTGGTCTTCGGCCTGGCCATCTTCTACGGCGGCCTGGCCCAGCTGGTGGCCGGGATCTGGGAGTTCCGCCGGGGCAACACCTTCGGCGCGACCGCCTTCTTCTCCTACGGCGCGTTCTGGCTCTCGTTCTGGTGGATCAACACCCACCCGGTCGGCACCGACCCGGACATCCACGAGTCGCTCGGCCTCTACCTGATCGGCTGGGCCATCTTCACCGCCTATATGACCTTGGCGGCCTTGCGGACCTCGACCATCACACTCGCCGTGTTCGCCGCGCTGACGCTGACCTTCGTGTTCCTCGGGATCGGCTGGCTGCAGAACCAGCCGACCGGGTCGATCGAGAAGTTCGGCGGCTACCTGGGCATCCTGACCGCGGTGCTGGCCCTGTACAACTCGGCCGCCGTCGTGGTGAACGCGACGCACCGGCGCGATTTCCTGCCGACCTGGCCGCGCTAGGGCTTGTAGGCTGAAAAACTGGTGCCCGCGGCGGCTCGCTGCTGCGGGCACTTGGCGTTGGAACTGCCGAGAACTCTAGACTCCGGCATAGTGGTTTAGACCAATCTTGCCGAACCTCTTGCACATCCGGCGCTCGCCTGATGTGCTGTCTGGCTGAGAGAGGGCTCGCGTGGCGCTGCCGCGCCGGGTCGCTCAGCTCCCCCGTTAATTCCGCACGATGGGTAGTCCGAGGAGAAATCGCGTGTCCAACGAAGCGCTGTCGAACCTGTTGCATGAAGAACGTCGGTTCGCGCCGCCGGCGGAGCTGGCGGCGGCGGCGAACGTGACCGCCGAGGCCTACGCCGAGGCCGAGGCCGACCGGCTGGCCTTCTGGGAGAAGCAGGCCGGCCGGCTGGCCTGGGCCGAGCCGTGGAACCAGGTGCTGGACTGGTCCGGGGCCCCGTTCGCGAAGTGGTTCGTGGGCGGCAAGCTCAACGTGGCCTACAACTGCGTGGACCGGCACGTGGAGGCCGGCCACGGCGAGCAGGTCGCGATCCACTTCGAGGGCGAGCCGGGCGACTCGCGCTCGATCACCTACGCCGAACTGCAGCGCGAGGTCAGCCGGGCCGCGAACGGGCTGATCGAGCTCGGCGTGACGGCCGGGGACCGGGTGGCGATCTACATGCCGATGATCCCGGAGACCGTGTTCGCGATGCTCGCCTGCGCCCGGCTCGGCGCGCCGCACTCGGTGGTGTTCGCCGCGTTCTCCCCGGACGCGCTGCGCTCCCGGATCGACGACGCCGGGGCGAAGGTCCTGATCACCGCGGACGGGTACAACCGGCGCGGCGGCGTGGCGGACCTGAAGCCCAACGCCGACGCGGGCGTGGACGGCGCCGCGTCGATCGAGAAGGTGCTGGTGGTCAAGCGGACCGGGCACGAGGTGCCGTGGAACGCCGAGCGCGACGTGTGGTGGCACGAACTGGTCGAGCGCCAATCCGACACCCACACCCCGGAGGCCTTCGACTCCGAGCACCCGCTGTTCATCCTCTACACGTCCGGCACGACCGGTAAGCCCAAGGGCATCCTGCACACCAGCGGCGGCTACCTGACCCAGGCGTCCTACACCCACAACGCGGTGTTCGACCTGAAGCCGGACACCGACGTGTACTGGTGCACCGCGGACGTCGGCTGGGTGACCGGGCACTCGTACATCGTGTACGGGCCGCTGTCCAACCGGGTCACACAGGTGCTGTACGAAGGCACCCCGGACACCCCCCACCAGGGCCGGTTCTGGGCGAACGTGCAGAAGTACAAGATCTCGATCCTGTACACGGCGCCGACGGCGATCCGCACGTTCATGAAGTGGGGCGACGAGATCCCGGCCAAGTTCGACCTGTCCAGCCTGCGCGTGCTCGGCTCGGTCGGCGAGCCGATCAACCCGGAGGCGTGGATCTGGTACCGGGAGAACATCGGCGGCAGCCGCTGCCCGATCGTGGACACCTGGTGGCAGACCGAGACCGGCGCGATCATGATCTCCCCGCTGCCCGGGGTGACCGAGACCAAGCCCGGCAGCGCGATGCGTCCGCTGCCCGGGATCAGCGCGGACGTCGCGGAGACGGACGGCACCCTGGTCGGCGCCGGCGGCGGCGGGTACCTGGTGCTGGACAAGCCGTGGCCCTCGATGCTGCGCGGGATCTGGGGCGACCCGGAGCGGTTCAAGGAGACCTACTGGTCCCGGTTCAGCGAGCAGGGCTACTATTTCGCCGGCGACGGCGCGAAGAAGGACTCCGACGGGGACCTGTGGCTGCTCGGCCGGGTCGACGACATCATGCTGGTGTCCGGGCACAACATCTCCACCACCGAGGTCGAGTCCGCGCTGGTCTCGCACCCGAAAGTGGCCGAGGCCGCGGTGGTCGGGGCCAAGGACGAGACCACCGGGCAGCGGATCGTGGCGTTCGTGATCCTGCGCGGCGGGCACAGCGAGGACGAGAGCCTGGACGCCGAGCTCAAGGCGCACGTGTCCAAGGAGATCGGGCCGATCGCCAAGCCCAAGCAGATCCAGATCGTGGCCGAGCTGCCCAAGACCCGGTCCGGGAAGATCATGCGCCGACTGCTCAAGGACGTGGCCGAGGACCGGGTGCTGGGTGACACCACCACGCTGACCGACGTGTCCGTGATGGACCTGATCAGCGCCAAGCTGCCGCACGCGAGCGAGGACTGATCTGCGCCGTCAGGCGCCTGTTACGGCCGTTCCCGGTTCTCCGGGGGCGGCCGGACGCGTTCGACGGGGCGGCTTCGGGGGCCAGTACGGTCGAGTATGGTTGCGGTCGAGACGGTCCGGGGGTGATCGAATCGGCGCAGGAACGGCCAAAGAGTACCGACTTAACAACTTATCGACATAGATACTTAGCGCTTAGTCGACTTTTCTGTGCCGTAATTTTTTTACGCCGCGGTTTTTCTGTGCCGCAGTAGTTCTGTGTCGCCTCGTGCGGCGGCGGTGGAACCCCTCTCTCTCCGGCCCTGAGCTGCCGCGCCTCGGACGGCCTAAGCGCCGCATGGTCCGGCCGGCGGCGGGGCAGGAGGCCCCGCGCGGTCCCCGCTCCGGCCGGTCCGGGGCCCCGCGGACCGGCCGGTCGGCCCGGAGGAAGAACGAGGTGGAGCATGGCCACGAAACTGAGCGACCTGGTCTCGGACGCGACCCGGGACCTGTCCAGCCTGGTCCGGGACGAGGTCGCCCTGGCCAAGGCCGAGGTCCGGCACGACGTGAAGAACGCGGCCACCGGCGGCGGGCTGTTCGGGGCGGCCGCGGTGCTGGCCGTGTTCGCGCTGATCATGTTCTCGTTCGCGGCCGCCTACGGCCTGCACGCGGCCGGGCTGGGACTGGCCTGGGCCTGGCTCGTGGTCGGCGGGGGGTATCTCGCGCTCGGGGCCGGCTGCGGGGTGGTCGGGCTGGTCCGGTTCAAGGGATTGCGGGGCGCGGAGGCCACCAAACGTACGGCCGGTGAATCCATCGCGATCCTAAAGCGGGCAAATCATTAATTATCCCGCACGCTACCGGCATTGGATCTAGCTAGTGTGCAATGCTGCCAATCATGGCATCTGACTTGTCCGCAGTGTACGTGGACGGACCGTGGACGCACCGCGAGTTGTCCGCGAACGGCGCCAGATTCCACCTCGCGGAAGTCGGCGAGGGACCGCTGGTGCTCTTCGTCCACGGCTTCCCGCAGTTCTGGTGGACCTGGCGGGACCAGCTGACCGCGTTCGCGCAGGCCGGCTACCGGGCCGTGGCGATGGACCTGCGCGGCTTCGGCGGCAGCGACAAGACCCCGCGCGGCTACGACCCGACCACCCTGGCCCGGGACGTGATCGGCGTGATCAAGGCGCTGGGCGAGCCGAACGCGGCCGTGGTCGGGCACGGCTGGGGCGCCTCGCTCGGCTGGACCGCGGCCACCTTCCGGCCCAAGACGGTCCGCCGCCTGGTCGTGGTCGGCTCGGCCCACCCGCGCCGGATGCGCTCGGCCCTGCTGACCGACCGGGCCCAGATCGCGGCCAACGGCCACATCTACGCCGCACAGCGCCCGCTGGCGGCCGAGAAGGCCCTGCTGCGCAGCGGCGGCGCCCTGGTCGGGCGGTACCTGCAGAGCTGGAGCGGCCCGATGTGGCCCGCGCCGGAGGTGTCGGCCAAGTACGAGAAGGCGATGCTGGTACCGGGCGTCGCGCACTGCTCGCTGGAGTACTACCGCTGGCTGCTGCGCGCGCTGCCCCGGCCGGACGGGATCCGGTACTACCAGCGGATGAGCATCCCGACCGATGTGCCGACGCTGCATTTGCATGGCTCGCTCGACTCAGCGCTGCTGACCAACACCGCGCGCGGGTCTGGGCAGCATGTCAATGCGTCGTATCGGTGGCGGTTGCTGGACGGAGTCGGGCACTTCCCGCACGAGGAGAGCCCTGAGTTGTTCAACAGCGAGGTACTCAACTGGCTGCGGGATGAGGAGCCGGACCGCTGATCTCAGCTGCCCGGCCCTCGGTCGCAGTACCGGCTGACGCCCGCTACCTGTTGATGTGCGAAGGCGCGGTGGCGACGAAGACGGCGATGACCGCGCCGACGGCGAACAGCGGGGCGAGGAACCAGGTCTCGATCTTGTTGCCGGTGCGCTTGATGATCGGGATCTCGAAGCGGATCGGGATCGGCCAGAACAGCGGGCAGCCTCGTTCGGTCAGGCAGTCGCCGACCAGATGGACCAGGGTGCCCAGGCCGACCGAGATCGGGAGCCACTGCGGTGCGGACGGGACCCAGCGGTACATCAGCACCGTTCCGGCACCGGCCAACAGGACAACCACACCCCAGGAATGGATGCCCTTACCGGGCGGGCACAGGTGCAGCGCACGCACCGCCAGCGACAGCAGGATGTAAACGAGCGCAAGAGTAAACGGACGGCCTAAGTAGTGCACGCCCGCCCAAGTTCCCAGGGTGACTAAGGCAACGAAGAAGAACGAGTGGGTGGCGTGCCGGTGCCCGCCGGAGATCCAGCTGACGAACTTGCAGAAGTAGTGCGACACCGGGCCGAGGAAGTGCGAGATCGTGCCTTCCGGGTGGTCCAGGTCCGGCAGGAGCGCCGCGCCGGAGGTCAGGAACGTGCCGATCAGCACGTCCTTCGCGCTCAAGTGGCTGGGCCAGATCGACACCGGAAGCCAGGCCGCGGCGGCGCCCCAGGCCAGGGCGCCGCTGGTCGAATGCGAGTGGCCGAGCATGGAGGTCCCCCACAAGTCTTCTCGTCTGATTCTGCTACCGGCACACTAGCTGACAAGTCGACAATGCGTAGGGTCCGTCACACTGCGCAGCCCTCGGTGCCCACCATGCTGACCGCGTCCTTGCCCTGCTGGACGTCGTTCGCGACCTGATTCGCGGTCAGGGCGTAGCCGGTCTGCGCGTCGTCCAGGGACTTGGCGAACACCACGCCGTACACCTTGCCCTGCGGGGTCAGCAGCGGGCCGCCGGAGTTGCCCTGCAGGACCTGCGCGTAGATGGAGAAGATGTCGCGGGTCACCGACTGCTGCTGGTAGATGTCCTGGCCCTGCGCGGTGATCTCCTGCCGGATCCGGGCGGGCACGGCCGTGAACGGGCCGTCCTCCGGGAAGCCGGCCACGACCGCCGGGTTGTCGGTGGCGCCGCCGTCGTCGAACTGGAGCGGGGTCGCGTCCAGACCGGGCACGTACAGCACCGCCACGTCGCTCTGCGGGTCGAAGAGCACGACCGTGGCGTGGTAGAGCCGGCCGACGCCGCCGATCTGCACGGTCGGATGGCTCACGCCGCCGACCACGTGGGCGTTGGTCATCACGTGGTCCGTGGAGAACACGAAGCCGGAGCCCTCGATCTGCTTGCCGCAGCTGGGCGCGTTGCCGACCACCTTGACGATGGAGGACTCGGCCTGCTTGACCGCCGCGTCGTCGACCACGGTCGGGTCCGGGGCGGGCACGTTCATGATGGTCTCGTGCGTGAACGGCGCGAAGACCTGCGGGAAGCCGGTGCGGTCCAGGGTGCCGGCGAAGGAGTGGAACCAGGACTGCGCGGCGGCCGGCATCACCTGCTTCATCGCGCTGAGCACCGCGGAGCCGCGGACCTGGGTGGAGACCACCGGGATGGCCGAGTTGACCAGGGCCAGGCCGAGGAACCAGGAGACCAGCAGCATCGAGATCACCGAGACCACCGCGCCGCCGGCCTGGTCCACCCGCTGCACCGGCCGCCAGGTCAGCTCCCGGCGCAGCTTGCCGCCGAGCGTGGTCGCCGCGACCTGGCCGAGCACCGCGAACACCAGGACCGCGCAGAGCGAGAGGGTGGAGACCACGAGCGTGGGGGTGAACCGGGAGGAGACCACCGGGACCAGCCACAGCCCGAGCACCAGGCCGCCGACGAAGCCCACCAGGGACAGCACGCCGACGACGAAACCCTGCCGGTAACCGGAGATCGCGAAACAGACCGCGACGACGATCAGGAGGAGATCAAGCAGATCCACGCGGCTTCCTCAATCCAATCGGCTCCTGCATGTACGGCCGCTGTTCTGCCGGGCTCATCGTACTGGACCCGGCGGCCGGGCCGGGCGGGAACGCGGCGGCCGACATCTCGGCCGGCAGCTCCCGGATCCGGCTGCGGTCCCACTCCCGTTCCCAGCCGCCGAGCCGGAGCACGGCATCCAGCAGCCCGGCGGTGAAACCCCACACGAGCATCCCGCCGGCCGTGAAGGCGGAGCCGACGTAGCCGGTGGGGTGCCGCAGCCGGAACCGGTTGGCCGGGTCGGACAGCTCGTCCACCGGCACCCGGCGCACGATCGCGACCTCGGACGGGCTGCCGATCCGCAGCGGCGCCGGAGTGCGCCACCACCCCAGCACGGACGCCACCATGAAGTCGCTCGGTTGCAGGTAGAGCTCGGGCAGGTGGCCGAACACGGCCACCGCGGCCGGGTCGACCCCGGTCTCCTCCTCGGCCTCGCGCAGGGCCGCGCCGACCGGGCCCCGGTCGCCCGGGTCGATCCGGCCGCCGGGGAAGGCCGGCTGCCCGGCGTGCGAGCGCAGGGTGGCGGCCCGCTCGGTGAGCAGCACGTCCGGCCGGCCCGGGGTGCCGCCCGGCCCGCCCTCGGCGAACAGGATCAGCACGGCGGACTGGCGCGGTTCCCCGGCCAGGGTGCGCACCCGCGGCCGCCAGCCGAGCCAGTCCGAGTCGTCGTCGGTGATCGCCGCGGCGGCGGCGGACAGCGGCGCCAGCCACTGCGGGAGGTCTTCGGGCGCCGTCGGGCTCATCGTCGCGTCACCGTGCTCTCCGGGCCAGGAGGCGGGCCGTCTGCCTTGTTGCCTCTGCTGGTCTTGGCAACGGTCGCGGAGGCCGCAGAAGTCCCGGAGGGCGCGGACGGATCCGCAGGCTTCGACGATTTGGCCGTCTGGCGCTGGGCCCGGCTCGCGGCGTTGGCGGCGGCCAGCTGGGCCGCCTCGCGGGCGGAGGCCGGCCGCAGCATCGCCTCGGCCTTGACCGGGTCGGTCTCGCCGGTCGTCCGGGACGGGCAGAGCGCGGCGACCGGGCAGGCGCCGCAGGCCGGCCGGCGCGAGTGGCACACCCGGCGGCCGTGGAAGATCAGCCGGTGCGAGAGCAGGGTCCACTCGGCCTTCGGGAACAGCTCGCCGATCACCCGCTCGACCCGGACCGGGTCCTCCTCGGCGGTCCAGCCGAACCGGCGCACCAGCCGCCCGAAGTGGGTGTCCACGGTGATGCCGGGCACGTCGAAAGCGTTGCCCAGCACCACGTTCGCGGTCTTGCGGCCCACGCCGGGCAGGTCGACCAGGTCGTCGAGCCGGCCGGGCACCTCGCCGTCGAACTTGTCCCGCAGTATCTTCGACAGGCCCAGCAGGGCCTTGGTCTTGTTCTGGTAGAAGCCGGTGGGCCGGATCAGCGCGGCCAGTTCCTCGGGGTCGGCCGAGGCCATCGCCTCGGCGTCCGGGTAGCGGGCGAACAGGGCCGGGGTGGTCAGGTTCACCCGGACGTCGGTGCACTGCGCGGAGAGCACCACGGCGGCGAGCAGCTGGAACGGGGTCTCGAAGTCGAGTTCGCAGTGGGCGTCGGGGTAGGTCTCGGCCAGGATCCGGTTGATCTGCCTGGCCCGGCGGACCAGCGCCACCCGGGACTCGGTCTTGCCGGCGATGCGGCGGGCCGGCGCCGTCTGCGCCTTGTCGGCGATCCCTGTTCTGCTCTGAGCCATTGCCCAAGCGTACGGGCCACGGGCGAGTTGCGAGGAACACCCCGGCAATCTTCCGGGACGAACGTCAGCCGGTGCGCTGCGGCCTCCCATCCTGGCATTCGCCTCCGGGTTCTCCATCCGGCTCGATCCGGCCGTTCCCCAGCAGCGGGCGCTGGGTCATGCTGGAGCCGTGAATCGACGAAGCTTCGTCCGTACCGCGGCCACGCTCGCGGCCGCCGGCCTGACCGGCGCGTGCACCAGCTCCACCCTGCAGCAGCCGGCCGCGGCGACCGGGCCGGCCGGCCCGGTGCTCGGCAGCACGCCGCCGACGCCGGTGCCGACCACCGCGCAGACGGCGACCGCGGCCGACTGGACGGCTTTCGGCCAGGGCCTGTCCGGGCACCTGGTCCAACCGGACGACGCGGACTACTCCACCGCCCGGCTGCTGTTCGATCCACGGTTCGACGGGCTGCGGCCGGCCGGGGTCGCGTACTGCGACAACCCCGCGGACGTGGCCCAGTGCCTCGCCTTCGTGCAGCGGTACGGGATCGCCGTCACCCCGCGGGCCGGCGGGCACAGCTACGCCGGGTACTCCAGCGGCTCCGGGCTGGTGATCGACGTGACCAGGATGAACACCGTCTCCTCGGTCAGCGGCGGCACCGCGCGGGTCGGGGCCGGGACCCGGCTGGTCGACCTCTACTCGGGCCTGGACGCGCACGGGGTCACCGTCCCCGGCGGCTCCTGCCCGACGGTCGGGGTGGCCGGGCTGGCCCTGGGCGGCGGGATCGGCGTGGTCGGCCGCGCCTACGGGACCTTGTCCGACAACATCGCGTCCGTGCAGATCGTCACCCCGGACGGGACCGTGCGCGAGTGCAACGCCCAAGAGAACGCCGACCTGTTCTGGGCCTGCCGCGGCGGCGGGGGCGGGAACTTCGGGGTGGCGACGGCCTTCACGTTCACCACCCACCCGACCCAGGAGATGGTGCTGTTCTTCCTGAACTGGCCCTGGTCCCAGACCGCCAAGGTGATCTCGGCCTGGCAGGCCTGGGCGCCGTCCGCGCCGGACCAGCTCTGGTCGAACCTGCACGCGCTGAGCAACCCGAACGGCTCGCCGAGCATCCAGGTCGGCGGCACCTACATCGGGTCGATGAGCAGTGCCCAGCAGGAGATCTCCAAGCTGGTGGCCGCGGTCGGCTCGACCCCGCAGGGCACGCCGTTCCAGGCCTCGCACGCGCAGGCGATGATGATCGAGGCGGGTTGCTCGAAGCTGAGCGTGGCCCAGTGCCACCTGGGCTCGCAGACCTCGCAGGGCCAGTTGCAGCGCGAGTCGGAGTTCGCCAAGTCGCACATCTTCACCGAGCCGCTCAGCTCGGCCGCGATCTCGCTGATCATCCAGTCGGTGGAGGCGCGCCAGGCGATGCCCGGGGTGCAGGGCGGGATCGCGCTGGACGCGCTGGGCGGCGCGATCAACCGGGTCGGCGCGCAGGACACGGCGTTCGTGCACCGGGACGGATTGTTCGTCGCCCAGCTGACGACCGTGTGGGCGAACAACGCGTCGTCGAGCCAGATCAACCAGCAGGAGAACTGGCTGCGCTCGTTCCACCAGAACCTGACGCCCTACGCCAGCGGGCAGGCGTACCAGAACTATCTGGACCCTGAGTTGACCGGCTGGCAGCAGGCTTACTACGGCGCGAACTACTCCCGCCTGGTCCAGGTGCGCAACACCTACGACCCGCACCAGGTCTTCAAGCTGCCGCAGGGAATCGGCGCGGCGTAGCCGTCCGGCCCAAGGCCGCAAGGGTCCTGATCTCAGGGCTCGACCCGGACTGTCAGGGCACGACCGTGACCGGCCAGCGGCCCGCCTTGACCAGCCTTATCGCGACCGAGCCGAGGATCCGGTGGCCGGCCTTCTGCGAGGCGCCGATCACCACGGCGTCCGCCTTGAGCCGGTCGGCCAGCTCGACCAGGCCGTGGAAGGCGTCGCCTTCGCCGGTGTGGAACTCCCAGCGCGGCGCGGCGTGCCCGTCCGAACGCTCGGACCCGGCCCGGATCTGCCGTTCGAGGTCGTCGGCGATGTCCCGGCCGAGCTGGGACATCGCGGCGCCGACGCTGGGCGCGCCGATGCCCATCGGCCGGATGTAGCCGAAGACCACCTTGGCGCCCTGCCGGCGGCCCAGGCCCCAGGCGTAGGCGGCGGCCCGCATCGAGGTGTCCGAGCCGTCGATCCCGACCACGATGACCAGCGGACCGTCGGTCCCCAACTCGAACATTCGCCGTCCCTTCCTAGCGCTGCGGCCGGGAAGAGCTTAACGGCGCGGCGGGTCGGACACGTACCGGCACGGCCGGGGTCGCCCGCGGGTTCAGCGACTGTTCAGCCGGCAGTCGGGTCCGCGATCGCGAAGGCGCGGGCCGGGTTGGCGACCAGGATCGCGTGCACGGCCGCCTCGCCGAGCTCGCGGGTCAGCCGGGGACGCAGCGAACTGAGCAGGTACCCGATCCCCGGGCCGCCGCCGGTCGCGGCGCGCGCCTGCGCGGTCGTGGTGTCGCCGCCGAGCAGCAGCTGCCCGCCGTGGCCGTTGGCGGCGAGTTCGGCCAGGGCGCCGACCAGCCGCCAGTCGGTGGCCTGGTTCGCCCGCGAGGGCCCGTCGAAGGCGAGGAAGGTGCCGATCCCGCAGGCTCAGCCCTTCACGCTGGTAGGTGCCGCCGAAGAGCGTGGTCACGATCCAGTCAGGGAACCCGGGGGCGAGCTGGTCGAGCGCGGCGAGGGTGCCCTCCTGGGCCTGCCGGTCCTGAAGTGAGTCCAGGAGCTGATACCCGGCGTCGCGGTCGAGCCCGGCGTCGATGAGCCGCTTCATCACACCCACTCCTTCGAGATCGCGTCGATGCCGGGGGCCGACAGGTGCCGCACCTGGTAACGCTCGCCGAGGGCGTCCGGGGCCGGTTCGTCCTGCCAGAGCGTGTAGCGGACGATCTCCCAGCTACGCGGGTCGATGGCGAAGGCGGTGGTGTGCACGCCCTCGGTCTCGGCCCGCTTGCGGAAGTCGGCGAGTTCGGCCGCGACCAGGCCGCTGGGGTCGGTGTCGGCCGGGAGTAGTTCGATCTGGCGGGTCGCCGACCTCGGCTCGGAGGCCCGGGCCGGTCCCGCGGCGGCAGCCACTCCGGTCCAGTGCTTGACCATCGGCCGGCCGAAACTGGTGACGATGCCGCCGAATCCTCCGCTCCCCCACAGGAACCGGTTCATCCCGGCGACGTCGTTCCAGAGGTAGAAGCACGCGTACTGATTGCCGGGCGAGCTGTCGCCGTCGCGCTCTCGGTACATGTAGGCCTTCAGGCCCAGGCCTGCGTAGCCATCGGTCAGGTGCGCGCGGGTGGCTATCCGTTCGCGGATGATGCTCATGTCGTAGTCGGCGGGCAGCGCGATCTCGTATTGCATGGCGTACACGGGGAACTCCTCGGCGATCAGTCGTTCGGACGGCTGGTCAGGCGACGGCGCAGGCCGACAGGAGGGCGATGGCCCCGTCGGCGGCCTGGTAGAAGGGTTCGGGCGAGTCGGCGGCGCGGGCGAGGACGTAACCGCCCTGCAGTACGGCGACGACCGCGGCGGCGGTGTTGGCGGGATCCAGCGAGGCGATCAGTTCGCCGCGCTGCTGTCCCTCGGTGATCAGTTCGGCGATGCGGCGGCACAGGTGCTCGAAGGTCTCGGCGACCGGCGCGCGCAGGTCCGGGTCGGCCACGATCTCCGGGTCCTGGGTCAGCCCGCCGACCGGGCAGCCGCGCAGCACATCCCGTTCGCGGCGCAGGTAGTCGGAGATCCGCTCGAGCGCGGTGCCCGGGCCGGAGAACTGCGTCTCGGCCAGGTCCATCCGCTCGTCGGCGCTGCGCCGGATCGCGGCCCGGGCCAGGTCGGCCTTGCCGGCGAAGTGGTGGTACATGCTGCCCTGCCCGGCTCCGGCGCGCTCCTGGATCGCCTTCGGGCTGGTCCCGGTGTATCCGCGCTCCCAGAGCAGTTCCCGGGTGCTTTCGATCAGGCGGTCGGAGGTGCTCATGCGGCTACTGTACATACTAGTAGGTACAGAATCAAGGGCGAAGATCGCGGGATCGATCTCTGCCGGCAGTGAGAGGCGGGCAAACGTCAGGCGGCCGACGTGATGATCAGCCGCCTGGCATTCTGCGGCGCCGGGATTCGTGACCCGGCGCAGTATGCGCGGATGTCAGTCGCCGGCCAGGCCCGAGCGGACCGAGTTGACGGTCATGGTCTGGGTCGCCCGGTCGGCGCAGGTGATCGCGGAGTACTTCAGGTGGATCGGCGTGCCGGTGTTCGGCGGGTACACGACCACGTACGAGGTCGGCGTCGGGTCGCACGAGCCGGACGGGAAGTTGTAGGCGTCGGCGATCTTCAGCACGGCGCTCGCGGTGGCGCCGGGCGCCAGGGTGATCAGGGTGGGCGCGCTGGCCGCGTTCCAGCCGGCCGACTGGCCGATCTGGGTGTACGGCGCGCCGTCGGCCAGGGAGATGCCCGGGTAGCCGTAGAGCGTGCAGGTCAGCGCGGAGACGTTGGTGAAGTCGACCGAGGTGTAGACGGCCCCGGCGGTGCCGTCGCTCGAACCCATCGCCGCCTTGACCTGGTTCGTGGCGCAGGAGGGGACGGCCGGGCGGGCCGCGGTGGTGGCCGCCGTGGCGGCGGGCACGGACACGGCGATACACGCTGCGGTCAGCGTCACGCCGGCGAGTGTCCGACGGCTCCGCAGATTCGCCATGGATATGGTCATCAGGGTGCCTTTCTGTATAAGTCGTCTGAATATTGCCTGGTGAACCCCGAGACGGTCGACGGGCCCGTTCGGTTGAGCCCGGGCGAGCGCAGAATTGTCACAGTTTTGTTACGGACAGGTGTCCGGTATGCTGCGGTTCGTTCCCGCGGCTTCGGGCCGCCCGGGGGTGCGTTGGAGGCGCCGCCCTGCTTTCCTCAGATGATTCATTCAGGCCGGTACGCTGTGCTTTTACCGGTCCTTGGCCAAGAATTCACGAACTGTCCTTCCCGGGCCGAGCCGGAATCGAGATACTTGCGGCCGTGAAGCCACCTCGTCCGCGCGCTCCGAGGACCACGATCACCGCCCTCGCGGCGATCGTGGCCGTCAGTGTGACGATGGTCGGCCTGCGCCAGGCGGTCGAGACCGCCGCGCCGAGCACCGTGACGATCGTGGATCCGCAGGCGCCCGGCGATGCACTCGCCACCGGGGATGCCTCCGTGGGCGCCGATTCTGTGGGCTCGACCACGATCCCTGGTTCGCCGGCGCACCCGCCGCCGAGCCGGGCGCCCGGCGGCGGACTCGGATTCCCGACCTCGCCCGGGCTTGTCGGAAGTGGGACGGGAAGCGGGCCGGGCGCGGAGACGGGGTCCGGGGCGGGCACGGGCGATGGAAGCGGTACCGGCGGTCTGGGCGCGGGGAGCGGTCCGACCGCGAGTCCGAGCGGCACGTCGTCGGCCGGAGCGGGCGCGGGCCCGGGATCGTTGATCTGGAACGGGAAACCCACCGGCGGCCAGTCGAAGTTCGCCACCCTCGACTGCGCGAAACCCGGCTCGCTGGCCATCGAGAACGATCTGCAGTACGGCCCGATTTGGGTGTTCGACAAGCCGGCCGGCGACGACCGCTGCGGCGCCCACGGCATCGCGGTCGACAAAACCAAATACGACTTCAGAGACGACTCGACATACTACATCGGCTGGTGGAGCAAGTTCTCCGACACCGCCGACAACAATGCGGACTTCCAGTGGCAGTCCTACGGGGCCGGGACCACGCAGGGCAGCCCGTTCGAGATCAGCGCGAGCGGCGGCCATGCCACGGTGGTCCAGCGTCAACCGGGGAGCAGCGGGCAGACGGTCTGGCGGTCGCCGACCGCCCTGGCGGCTGGTACGTGGCACCACTACGTCATCGGAATTCACACCTCCGACGCGCTGACCGGCGGCTGGATTCAGCTGTGGTACGACGGGAAACTCCAGTCGTTCGACAACGGCGCCACGCAGTTCGCGTGCCGTACCTGGGACGTGGGCAACGACCCCAAGTGGGGTGAGTACGGCGCACAGGGCAACGCAGCCATCGACTATGTCTACGCACCCAAGGTCGGTACGAGCTACGCGAGCGTCGTGGACTGATGAGCGGCCTCGTTGAATCAGGATCCTCATCCGCTGGGCGGCCGACGGCGCTGGTGACCGGGGCCGGGCGACGACTGGGCATCGCGACCGAGGCGGCGGCGCAGCTCGGTGCGAGCGGCTGGGACGTGGTGTTCACGCACTTCACGCCGTATGACGCGCGAATGCCGTGGGGTGCGGACGAGGGCGCCACCGAGGACCTGCTCGGACGTCTGCGCGATGCCGGTGCCCGGGCCCACGCGATCGAGGCCGATTTCGAGGACCCCGAGACGCCCGGGCGGGTGTTCGATGAGGCGCAGGAAGCGACAGGTCCCATCAGCGCCCTGATCCTCGGGCACGCCGAGTCGGTGAACTCGACCGTCCTGGACACCGAACTGGACGCCTTCGACCGGCATTTCGCGGTCAACGCCCGGGCCGGGTGGCTGCTGATCCGCGAACTCGGCCGCCGGTTCGCCGGTCCGTACGGCACGGGCCGGATCGTCGCGCTGACCTCGGATCACACGGCGGGCAACCTGCCGTACGGGGCCTCGAAAGGAGCGCTGGACCGGATCGTGATCGCGGCGGCGCGGGAGTTCGCAGAGCTCGGAATCACCGCGAACTGTGTGAATCCGGGACCGGTCGACAACGGTTGGATGAGCGAGGAGTTGAAGGCCGAGATCCTGGGCCGCACTGCGCTCAATCGCCTTGGCCTGCCTCGGGAGCCGCGCGCCGAGGATGCCGCCGACGATCGCGCAGGTCGTGTCGATGTCGCCGCCGACGCTCGCCGTGGCCCAGAACGCGGCCGCGAAGTCGTCCGGATGCTTGGCCACGACCCAGAGGCAGAACGGGACCGTGTCCGGGGCGGAGATGTACCGGCCGTTGCCCAGCGAGGCCGCCGCACTGCGCGGATCGGCCAGCGGCAGCAGGGTCATCGCGGTGCCGATCCCGTCCCGGACCAGGCCGGGCGGGGTACGTTCGGCGACCTCGTCCAGCAGCTGCGCGCCGGCCAGGCCGGGTTCGGCGGACCCGAGCGCCGCGGCCACCGCCACCGCGACGGCGCCGGCCACCCCCTCCGGATGCGTGTGCGTCACCTCGGCGCAGGCGGCGGCCTCGGTCGCGGCCCGGGCCGGATCCCCGGCGAAGTAGGCGCCGAGCGGGGCGACCCGCATGGCCGCGCCGTTGCCCCACGAGCCGCGCCCCTCCCAGGACTGCGCGACCAGTTCGCGCCAGTCCCCGCCCTCCTGCCGGATCAGCCGCAGCATCCGGTTGACCCCGGCGCCGTAGCCGCGGTCGAAATCGTGGTGCTCGGCGAAGGAGGCGGCGAGCGCGTCCTGGTCGATCCGGCCGTGCCGGTCCAGGATCGCGAAGACCGAGCAGGCCATCTCGGTGTCGTCGGTCCACCACCAGGGATCCGGCGGCAGCTCGCGGGCGTGCAGCGCCGGGAGGTTGTCGGGGACGAAGAAGCAGGAGCCGATCGCGTCGCCCACGGCCAAGCCGCGCAACGACGCGACAGCACGGGAGCGGCGGTCGGTAGTCATCCGCCCATCTTTGCACCGGTCATCCACGTGCGCACGGCAATATCGCTGGTCCTGGCGCGCTCGGCGTCGCTCCGACGGCTACAACCCGCCAAGGCATTGTTCGAAGGCGTCGAAGGCCGCTGCGCCGAAGAGCACGAAATGCACATCCGCCACGTTCGTGTCGGCCGCGGCGACTGTGCTCAGGGCGATGCGGGCCGCGTCGGCGAGTGGCCAGCGGTAAACGCCGGTGGAGATGGCGGGGAAGGCGATGCTCGTCGCGCCGAGTTCGTCGGCGATACGTAGTGCATTGCGATGGCAGTCGACGAGCAGCCCGGTGCGGTCCTCGGTGGTCGAATAGACCGGGCCGACTGTGTGGATCACCCAGGTGGCCGACAGGCGCCCGGCCGTCGTGGCCACCGCCTGCCCGGTCGGCAGGCCGCCGCCGAGGTGTGCGGCCCGCAGCCTGCGGCACTCGTCCAGAATCGCCGGGCCGCCGGCCCGGTGGATCGCCCCGTCGACCCCGCCGCCGCCGAGCAGCGAGGAGTTGGCCGCGTTGACGATCGCGTCGGCGGTGATCTTGGTGATGTCGCCTTGGGCGAGGTGGATTCGGGCGGAAGGCATGGGCCAAGCCTATGCTTCGGCGTTCGGCTCGGCAGCGCATACGGTAGGGGCGACGCCGACAGCCCCAGCCGCGAAAAACCATCCGCCCAGTGTCGGATCCCCCTGGCAGGATCAGGCCATGACGCCATCACCGACCGCCGACCCGACCAGCGCGCGCAGCCGGGAGCAGCTCGCCGAGCTGATCGCGGCCGGCGCGACGCCGAAGTGGCTGCTGTTCTGGGGCCACCAGCCGCAGCCGGACGGCAGCGTCGGCAAGGGCTGCCTGAGCCAGTGGTGGCCCTGCCGGTTCACCGTCGACGAGGTCGAATACGCGTCCGCCGAGCACTGGATGATGGCCGCCAAGGCGCGGCTGTTCGGCGATCCCGAGGCGGAGCACCAGATTCTGGCCGCGCGAACCCCGGCCGAGGCGAAGAAGCTGGGCCGCCTGGTCCGGGACTTCGACGACGCGGTCTGGTCGGCCGAGCGCTTCGGCCTCGTGGTCGCGGGCAACGTGGCGAAGTTCGGCCAGGACGCCGGCCTGCGCGCCTTCCTGCTGGCCACGGCCAACCGGGTCCTGGTCGAAGCCAGCCCGCGCGACCAGATCTGGGGCATCGGCCTGGGCGCGGCGAACGAGCGGGCCACCGATCCGGCCCGGTGGCGCGGCCGGAATCTGCTCGGCTTCGCCCTGATGGAGGCCCGGGAGCAGCTGGCGCAGCAGGTGTAGTCGGCCATCCGAGCAAGTACCAATGAATCAAATATCAGACTCCGATGATCAGGGCAGTGATTCCCGCGGTCACCAGGGCGCCGAAGAGGCAGATCAGTGATCTGTTAACCCACGTGTATTTCGCGGTGGCCACTCGGCCGGTGGCCCACACCTGTCCGACGATATCCCCGCACAGTGCTTCCGGATCCAGGAACAACGCCTTCGTCAACTCCACGTAGGTCGTCGCGGTGGTGTCCGGAATCCGCATGATGTGGTCGAAGTAGAGCAGGCTGGGCAACGCGGTGCGCCGTTCCCGCCGCGGACGCAGCGTCAGCCCGGCGAACGCGGACGCCGCGAAGGTCAGGACCGCGCTGAGCACCAGCATCGCCTCCGCCCACGATCCGAGCGTCTTGTGCCCGTCGACCAGGCCGAACAGGACCACGCCGGTCGTCCCGCTCGCGGCGAGGACCACCGCGGCCTTGGCGTCGGCCCGGTCGATCGACCTGTTGGTGGTCTCCAGCGCGCGCCAGGCCTGCTCCACCACGAAGGACATGGTCTGCCGCTGTTCCTGAGTGCCTTCCCGGTTCCGATGGCGTTCAACGGTCCTGCGCGCGGTCTGGCCGGCGACTTTCAACTTTCCCCCCGAAAGGTAGGTCATCGGCCCAGGTTGTGCCCGGCGGCCGGGCCACCAAACCAGAGGGCTGACGAACAGCGCACTGGCGCGCACCGGGGGCGAACCGCGCCCGCCGCCGGCCGTGAGCGCGCCGGAGCGCCCGTGCGCACCACCGCCTTCCCGCAGAAATGCGGCCCGCGAGATCAAAACTCTGAGGTACTGTCTCGGTCTACGCGCCCGGGGCGGCCCCGGGCGCCGGCCGGACGGGAGCGGGCACATGGGGGACAGCACGACGGACGAGTGGCCGGCCTCGACCTTCCTGGCCGGGCTGGCCGCGCCGCGCCGGGCCGAACTGCTGCGGCTGGGCACCGAGCGGCGGTACGACCGCGGCGAGACGATCCTGAACCAGGGCGACCTGAGCACGTCCGTGCTCTTCCTGATCGAGGGCGTCACCAAGATCTCGACCGTGTCCGCTTACGGGGACGAGTCCCTGCTGAGCCTGCGCACCCGCGGGGACCTGCTCGGCGAGATGGCCTTCGCCACCGGGTCCCCGCGCACCGCGCGGGTGGTCGCGGCGACCCCGGTCCGGGCCCGGGTGCTGGCCGCGGCCGAGTTCTCCGCCTTCCTGGACCAGCACCCGGAGACCGGACTGCTGGTGGCCGGCGCGGTGGCCCGCAAGCTCCAGCGGGCGAACGAGCGCCGGGCCGAGTTCCACTCCCTGATGGCCCGGGCCCGGGTGGCCGCGATCCTGGTCGAGGCCGCCCGCACGATCGGCCGGCCGGTGCCCGAGGGCCTGTCCATCGGGCCCGAGCTGACCCAGGCGGACCTGGCCTCGCTGGCCTCGGTTTCGCTCAGCACCTTCGAGAAAGTGCTGCTCGCGCTGGAGAACGAGCATCTGGCCGAGCGGCGCCGCCGGGCCCTGATCATCACCCGGCCGGACGAGTTGCAGCAGATCGCCGGATTCGTCTTCTGAATCCGCATTGTGAGGGAACGCCGGCGCCGTTTCCGGCGAAGCATGGACGTCGGACGTCCGACCGTCCGGACCGGTGGGAGCGGGGTCCGCGGTCGGCTCGAAGTGAAGGACGGGATCCTGCCTTGACCGAAATCGCCAGACCGGCCGCCCGCAGAGCCCTGTGCGTCGCCGTCGACGCCGAGGGCTACTCCGGCCGGGACACCAAAGCCCAGCACGACTTGCAGGCCGCACTCCTGGCCCTGATCAACGCCGCGACCGCGGAGGCGGGCCTGGACCGGCTGACCTGGGAGGTGCAGCAGCAGGGCGACGGGGAACTGGCCGTCGTCCCGCGGGACCAGGACGAGCGGCTCGTGGTGGACGACTTCGTCCGCCGGCTCGACGCGAACCTGGACTCGTACAACGCCGAACGCCGGGACGACGCGCGGCTGCGGCTGCGGCTGGCCATGCACTTCGGGATCGCCACGCCGTCGGAGAACGGGTTCGTCGGCTCGGCTCCGGTGATCGTGTCCCGGCTGCTCGGCTCGACGCACCTGCGCGCGGCGCTGGCGGACAACCCCGGCTCCGACCTGGTCGTCGCGCTGTCCGACAGCCTGTACGAGGACCTGATCCTCGGTCGGCACACCTCGCTGCCGCCCGCGGCCTTCTCGTCCTGCCTGGTCCAGGAGAAGACGTACGAGGGTCGGGCCTGGATCAGAGTCCTGCGTCGAGAATCCGCCGGCCCGGCCACGGGTTCCGGCTCGCCGGTACCCGTGGCCGGGCCGACTCCCACGCCCGAGGCCGGGACCGGCGGATCGTACCCGGCGGCCGCGGGAACTGTGGTGAACCACATCAGTGGAGGCCACATCGGGGTCGCCGGATTCCAGAACAACTTCGGGAGGTCCTCGTGACCGGCGAAAACCCGCAGGCCGACGAGCCGGGCCCGGCCGGCGCGGAGGGCGCCGAAGCAGCCGAGGGCGCCGACTCGGCCGAGCCGTCGGGCCCGGCGGAGTCCGGGGACGACCCCGAGGCGCAGGAGCAGTCCGACCTGCAGATCACCCAGCAGGTGCACAACATCTTCCACGGGCAGGTCTTCATCGGGGACCACGGGACGGCCGGATTCTCGGTCGGCGAGAACGTACGCCGGGACACCGGCCGGGTCGCCGAAGCCGACGTCGAGGCCCTGCGCCGCACCTACTTCCGCCCGTCCGCGCACGCCGACGCCCGCCGGCTGCTGCTGCGCGAGAACCTGCTGATCCTGGTCGGCCCGGAAGGGTCCGGCCGGGCCGCGGCGGCGCTCGTGCTGGCCGACGAGGCGCGCCGGGCCGGGACCCCGCAGCCGTGGATCAACCGGCTCCCGCCCACCCGCACGCTGGCCGAGCTGGCCAAGCAGAAGTTCAAGCCGGGCCAGGCCTACGTCCTGCAGGACTGGATCCAGGCCGGTCCCAGCCGGGCGGCGCTCGCCCACTTCGACGCGGCCCACCTGGCCCAGCACCTGGCCGGATCCGGGGCCTACCTGATCATCACGACGGCCTACCGCAGCCGGCCCGGCGAGGGCACGTTCGGCTATGAGGTCGCCTGGACCGCGCCGGACCCGGTCGGCCTGTTCGACCACTGTCTCGGCCGGCAGGACTACGGCTCGGACATCGCCGGCGACCAGCTGCCGGCCCTGCGCGAGCGGGCCCGCCAGGTCGCCTCGGCCCGCCGGGTGGTGCACCTGGTCGGCCGGCTGCGGCACGGCACCGAGGCGGCGCTGGCCGAGGACGACGACCGGGCCCGGGAGGAGATCCGGGCCTGGTTCGACGACAAGCCGGACCGGCGGGCGCTGCGCGCGGTCGCGATCCTGGTGCTCGCCTGCCGGGCCGGGGACGAACCGCCGGACCGGCCGGGCGTCACCCAGCACGGCTTCGAGCACCTGTTCGCCGCGCTGGGCGCGGCCGAGGCCCGGTACCGCGGCGACCAGGTCCCCGAGGCCGTCGCACCGCCCGACGACGAGGTGTTCCCGCAGGTCCGGCGCAGCCTGTTCGAGGAGGCCGGGCTGACCGGGTTCACGGTCGGCCCGCCGGTCGCCACCGCGGTCGGCCTGGAGCACAGCCCCGGCTTCCGCACCGTGCGCCAGCGCGCCCTGTTCCAGGCCGAGCTGCACCTGCGCTGCGGGCACGAGCTGTGGTCCCCGATCCGGCTGTGGCTGTCCGACCTGGTCCAGGCGCGCGTGGTCACGGACGTGCACCTCGCGATCGCCTGCGGGATCGGCCGGATGGCGCTGTTCGAGACCCGGCGGGTGCGCGAGGACTACCTCGACGAGTGGGCCGCGGGCCTGACCACCACCCGGTTCTGCGCCGTGTTCGCCCTGTGGGCGATGGCGGCCGAGGAGCAGCTCGCCCCGATCGCGCTGACCCAGGCCCGCGGCTGGATCCGCGGCCGCGGGCAGGAGCGGGCGATCGCCGCCGCGATCGCGCTCGGCGGGCCGCTGGGCAAGCGGTACCCGTCCGAGGCGATGTGGTACCTGTGGGATCTGGCCCGGCGCGGCCAGCGGATCAGCGTCTACGCCCGGGTCTCGATCTCGAACCTGCTCGGGATCGAGGCCGCCGCGGACGAGCCGAACTCGGCCGGCTTCCTGGCCGGCAAGGCCAGGGCGGTCCTGGTCCGGGGCACCCCGGCCGAGCTGCGCCGGCCGGTGCTGGCCCTGCTGGCCGACATCCTCGCGGTGCCCGGGTCCGACCCGGACGTACCGGGGGTCGCGGACGTGCTGCGGCAGAGCCCGCGGGCGGCCGGACCGATCGGCGAGCTGTGGGCCGCGGTGCTGTGCAGCGGCCCGCACCGCGCCGCCGGGATCGCCACCCTGCACCTGGCCATCGACGCCCTGGCGCAGTCCCCGGACGGCGTCGCGGTGGCCACCCGCCTGGGCGGGCAGATCCTGCCCAGGCTCAGCCCGGCGCACCGGCGCCAGCTGGAGGTGGGGCTGCGAACCTCGCGGTCCCCCGAGATCCGGATCCGGATGCGGGACGCGCTGGCCGCGTTCCTGGGGGCGGCCCGCCCCCGCCCGGACGGGTCCGCCCTGACCGAACCAGGAGAAGAGTAACCAGACCCATGACCATGACCGAACCGTATCCGGTGATCGAGGAGCGCAGGCTGCCCGCCGCCGCTCCCGGCCGCCTGTTCGCCCGGCGCCGCCGGGAACTGTCCGAACTGCCCCCGTCCCCGCCCGGAACCGCCCTGGTCTTCCAGGCCGAAGGCCGGTTCAAGGTGTTCGACGAGCAGCAGCACCTGACCGGCACCGAGGATTTCGTGCTCGACGCGCTCTCCGTCGCGGTGGTGAAGGTCCGCCCGCACAAGGTCTTCGCCGACCTGCAACTGCCCTCGGCCCACCACTCCGAGCCCTTCGCGGTGCGGGTGACCTTCAAGGCGACCGTGACCCGGCCGGAGCTGGTGGTCCGGCAGGGCGCCTTCGACCTGGCCGAGGACCTGGGCCAGCACCTGCGCAAGGACCCGCGGCTGGCCGAGATCTGCGCCGCCCACCGGATCGAGCAGCTGGCCGACGTCAGAGTGCTGATCGACGCCCGGATCTCCGCGTACTACGCCTACCGCGGCTACAACCAGCCGGGCATCGACATCGAACTCGTCCTGGTCGAGGTGCTCACCCCCAAGGAGCTGGAGGAGCGCGACCGGCGGGAACGGACCGTCGTGCTCGACTACCAGCTCCAGCAGCAGGTCGAGGACCTGGAGCAGGGCAAGCGGCGCCAGCTGCTGGAGAACGAGCAGGCGATCAACCGCCGCGTGTCGGAGCTGGAGCACGACCACGCGGAGAGCACCGAGCTGCGCGAGCGCCGGCACGCCGCCGAACGCGCGGAGTGGGAGCACCGGGAGCGGCGGCTCGAGCAGCAACGCAATGCGCTGATCCGGGAGAAGGAGATGCTCCTGGAGGACGCCGCGGCCAAACGCAACCAGGCCTACCTCGACGAAGGCGTGGACAGCCTGCTCGCGCTGGCCCAGGCCCAGGGCAAGATCTCGCCGCTCGAACTGGCCAGGCTCAAGCGGGACGACCGGATCCGGCTGGACGAGCGGCGCTGGGATGCGATCAAGACCCTGATGAACGGCGACAACGGCGACCTGCTGTCGGCCGATCCGCAGCCGTTGATCGACGCCCTGATGGCCGACCTGACCGGCCCGACCGACACCGCGGTGCTGTCCGCCGGGGCCGGGGCGGCCGACCGGGCCGACCGAGCCCTGGCGGCCAACCGGTACGACAGCGACCTGGACCTGAACCCGCCGGACGAAGACGACTTCCATGGTTGAGACCACGCACCCCGACGGTCTCGTCCGGGAGCCGCTCGCCGACTCGACCGACGGCACCGGCGCCTCCGCGCCGCCGCACCCGCCGGTCCGGCCGGACCGGCCCGCCTGGGTCCGGACCGCGGCCGCGGGCCCGCGCCCGGCGACCTGGATCAGGGTACTGACGGGCGTCGACGAGTCCGTACTCGACCGCCTGCCCTCCGAACGCCCGCGGTACACCGCCCTGGCCTGCGTCATGGTGTGCACGTCCGGCATCGGCGGGGTCTCGATGTTCTTCGCCCTGACCGAGATCCTGGGATCGTTCCAGGTCTGGTTCATCCTGCTCGCGCTGTTCTGGTCGGCGTTCGTGCTCTGTCTGGACCGCTGGCTGGTCGCGAGCATGGCCGGGCGCCAGTTCGCGGCCAGGATCGCCACGGCCGCGTTCCGCCTGCTGGTGGCGGCGGTCTTCGGCATCATCATCGCCGAGCCGCTGGTGCTCCGGATCTTCGAGACCGCCGTGGTCGCCCACGTACAGACCGAGCGGCAGAACCAGATCGACCAGGTGCGCGGAATGCTCAAGGCCTGCAACCCGATCACCGGCGCCGAGGTGTCCACGGCCTACGGGACCAGTTGCGCGAATTTCCGGCTCCCGTTCACGGCCGCCGCCGCGCAGGACACCGTCGCGATCTCGGCGCTCAAGGACCAGATCACGTCCGAGCAGAACACGATCAGCACCGAGACCACGCAGGCGGACGCGCTCAACCAGCGGGTGAACCAGGAGTGCAACGGGGTCAAGGTCCCGGGCGTGACGACCGGCGGCTTCGGCGACGGCCCGGCCTGCCATCAGGACCAGCAGGCATATGAGCTCTACCTGACCGACCACCCGGTCGCGCAGCAGAACACTGTGTTGTCGGGCTACGAAAGCCGGCTCACCACCCTGCAGAACACCGAGTCGGCCGACGCGGACTCCGCGCAGGCACAGCTGAACTCCGCGATCGCGGCCAGGCTGGGCAAGGAGACCCCGGTGGACGGCACGATCGGCTTGATAGAGCGGATCGACGCGCTCAGCGCGCTGGCCGGGTCGAGCACCGCGGTCGCCGCGACGTCCTGGATCCTGCGGATCTTCTTCGTCCTGATCGACTGCCTGCCGGTGCTGGTGAAGCTCTCCAGCGGCCTGACGCCGTACGACGAACTGACCACGGCCCTGATCAGCGAGGCCCGGACGCTGAACCAGCTGGAAATCAGTGCCCGCCGATCCGCCGCCGAGGCGCGGATCTCCGCGGAGCTGAGCGAGATCAACGCCGAGGCCGAGCGGCGCAAGCAGACGGTCGACTTCGAGGTGCGCAACCACACCGCGCAGCTGGAGGCGGAGGAACTCGCCGCGATCGACGACGACTTCGCCCGCCGGATGCACGCGACCCGGCTCGCCGCCACGCAGACTCTGGAGCACGACGACCCGATTCCCGCCCCGGTCAAGATCCCGGCGCAGATGAACGGCAACGTCTTCCAGTTCTGATCCGAAGACCACCAGGACCGGGGGCGCACGGGCCTCCGACGGAAGCGGGACTTGCCGTCGGGGGCCCGTTTCGCGTCGGCCGGCCGGGCTATCGGCGGCCGCGGAAGGTGCGGCGCAGGTCGTCGACCCACTGGTCCGGGATCTCCCACGGGATGAAGTGGCCGCCGCGGTCGTGCACGCTGAGGTTGACGTGGTTGTACCAAGCCGCCCGGTCGCTGTCGAGGAAGTCCGGGATCCGCCGGTCGGTGCTGACGCCGGGCGGGTTCTCGTAGCCGACGAAGGTGATCCCGGTCGGGGCCTCGACCACCGGCCAGCGGCCGTGCGACGGCGTCCAGGGGTAGCGGTTGTTGTTGGCGTAGGTGCGGATCGACGTGCCGATCGCGTTGTTCACCCAGAAGATCATGGCGTGCGTGATCAGGTCGTCCTTGGTGAAGACGGTCTCGATGTCGCCGTCGTCGTCGCTCCACTTCATCCAGCGTTCCAGGATCCAGGCGAGCAGCCCGGCGGGCGAGTCGGACAGGCCGGCGGCGAGCGTGCTGGAGCCGAGCGTGTGCGCGGCCAGGTGGACGGCGAAGCGCCGGTCCATCTCCAGGATCCGGGCGTGCACGTCCGCGGGCAGGCCGGGCGGGATCGGCCGGCCGCCGCTGAAGTCCCAGGCCCGGTCGCCGTTGAAGAAGTCGAGTTTCAGGCCGGAGCCGATGTGGATGGCGTACAGCTCGTCGGCGTACTTGTGGCCGAGCTGGCTGGTGACCAGTGCGCCGACGTCGCAGCCGGCTGCGGCGTACTTGGCGTGGCCGAGGGTCTCGGTCATCAGGGTGTGCCAGACGTCTGCGACCTTCCAGAAGTTCATGTCCGGGTTCTGCGGCAGCGGGGTGGAGAAGCCGAAGCCGGGGAAGGACGGCACGATCACGTCGAACGCCTCCGCCGGGTCGCCGCCGTACGCGCCCGGGTCGGCCAGCGGGTCGACGACCTTGGACCAGTGCCAGAACGTCCACGGCCAGCCGTGGGTGAGGATCAGCGGGATCGGCGCGGGCCCGACGCCGGGCTTGCGCAGGAAGTGCACCGGCACGCCGCCGACGTCGGCCCGGTAGTGCTCGTAGGCGTTGATCGCGGCCTCGGCCTTGCGCCAGTCGTAGTCGGTGCGCCAGTACTCGACGAGTTCTTGCAGGTAGGTGCGCCGGAGGCCGTAGTATCCGTCCTCGTTGCCCGCGTCGACCGGGAACCGGGTGAGTTCCAGGCGCTGGCGGAGGTCGGCAAGCACCTCGTCGGCCACGTGGATCGGCTGCGGTTCCAGCGGGAAGGCGGGAGCGGTCTGCGAGGTCATCGTCGTCTCCTACGTCCGGGTACGCGACGTGTCGAGCCGAGAAGCGGACGTCTCACCGCCCCCGACGGCACACCCGGCAGCCTACCGCGATCAGCGTGGCCGGGCCGGATCACCGGGATGACCAGGCGCTTGGCTCAAATCGGCTCGGCTCGGCTCGGCTCAGGCGGGGACCTCGGCGAGCAGGGCGCGGGTCTCGGCGACCACGCGGTCGGCGAATTCGGGCGTGTGGACGAGCGCGGATCCTTTCATCGGCCGGCCTTTCTCGTCGTAGTAGACGCCGGTGCTGTCGGAGGTGTCGGTAAGCACCCGGGCGATCATCCGGCCCGCGGTCTTCGGGTTGCTCCAGTATTTGATGAACGGCGCCATCGGTGAGAGCACGTATTTGCTCAGCGCGCGGACGAAGGCGTTGCTGTCGCGGCCGAGATCGGTGGCCGGACTGAAACCGGGCTCGACCGCGGTGAAGCGCAGGCGCGGTGTTTCCCGCGCGAATGCCAGCACGGTGGCGAGGTTGCACTGCTTGGAGGTGGCGTAGGCGTCCCCGCCGGGCAGTTTCGAGCCGCCGGTCTGCCACTGCCCGCGTGCGCTGGCCTCGGCGGATAGGTAGCGCCCGCCACGGAATCCGGCCATCGTCGCGGGTCGGCGCTCAGGGTCTTCGACCGCGGAGCAGATGAAGACGACCTGCGCGCCGTCCGGCAGGTGCGGCATGAGCGCCTCGGTCAGCACGAACGGCCCGAGGTGGTTGGTGGCGAAAGCCAGGTCCCAGCCGAGGGCGTTGGTGCTGGGCCGGGTCGGGAAGACGCCGGCGTTGTTGAGCAGTCCGACGAGCGGAAGTCCGAGGTCGACGATCTGCGCCGCAGCCCGCCGCACGCTGGTCAGATCCGAGAGGTCACAGACTACTGACACAGCGCGGCCGCCGTCGCTCCCGATGGTCTTCTGCACGTCGGCCAGTTTGGCGGGGTCTCGGCCGACCAGCACGAGCGTGCCGTGCCGGGCTAGTTCCAGGGCCGTGCGCAGGCCTATGCCGGAGGTTGGGCCGGTGATGATGTAAGCCTTGTCGTCAGGCGGATTGCTGCTGATAGATGCCATGATCTCTTCCCTTCACTTTAATGACTGACTAGTCACTCTTCAACGGTTGCGAGTACTGACACGCCCTCCCCCACGAGGTACCGAAAAAGCTCAGGCGATCATTCGCCAGAGGGCATCAAAACCGACTCGACCATGCATTTGCGCGTTGTCCGGGTCGCGGATGATGAAGTCGATCGTGGTCTCCGCGAGGGCGTTGGCCAAGGCCACGACGAATCCCAGCGGCGCATCGCGCATCGGCCCGTTCGCACGGCTGCGCTCCAGGACCCCGGCGATGCCCGCCATCGCCCGGCTCGCGATCTCGTGCGTGGACGTCGCGATCTCGTCCGACACGTCCAACTGCGCCAGAGCCCGCCGCTTCTCAGGGTAGGCAGTCGCCCAACGCAGCCACTGGGACCACATGTGCAGCATCTGCTCGCGCGGATCGTCGCCGGCGGGCATACCGCCGAACGCCGCTGCGCCCATGTCAGATTTCAGTTCCAGGTACAGCTGATTGAACAGGTCGGCCTTGGTGTCGAAGTAGGTGAAAAGCGACCCGTTGGAGACGCCGGCCTCCTTCGCGATCGTCGCCGTCGCGGCGCCCAGCCCCTGAGTGGCGACGACGCGCGCCGCGGCGAGCATGATCGCCGTGCGTTTGTCGTCACTTCTCGGCCGGGCCATGACCCGAGCCTATAAGAGAGTGGCTAGTCAGTCAATCGGAGGGCGGTCAGCCCCGCGAGTTCCGGTCGTGCTCGCGAAGCGTTGGCGATAGGTGGTGGGCGCCACGCCCAGATGATGCGCGAACGCCCGACGCAGGCTCTCGTCGCTGCCGAACCCGCTGCGTGCCGCGGCGGAGGTGACGGTGTGCCCGGCGTCGAGCAGGGTCTGCGCGGCTTCCAGCCGGATCCGTTCGATGTGCTTGGCCGGCGTGGTGCCCAGTTCCTGCTGGAAGAGGCGGGTCAGGTGCCGGGTACTGGTGCCCGCGGCCTCGGCGAGCGCGGGCACCGAGTAGTCGCCGGCCGGGTCGGCCGCGATCTCGTCCAGCAGGTCGCGCAGCGGTTGCCGCCGGGGCCTGGGCGTGCGGGAGGGGGCGGAGAACTGGGACTGGCCACCCGGCCGCTGCATGAACACGACCAGCGATCGGGCCACGTCGCGGGCCAGGTCGGGGCCGTGGTCCGCCTCGACCAGCGCCAGCAGCAGGTCGATCCCCGCCGTGATCCCAGCCGACGTGGCGATCGGCCCGTCGATGACGAAAAGGGCGTCCGGCTCGACGTTCACGCGCGAATGGCGCCGCGCCAGGACGTCGGCGAACCGCCAGTGCGTGGTGGCCCGGCGCCCCTCGAGGCGACCGGTGGCGGCGAGCAGGAATGCCCCTGTGCACACCGATGCGGTGCGCGGCGCCAGGCCGGCCAACCGACTCGCCGCCTCCACCAGCGCCGGATCCAGGCCCGCACCGGCCAGCGCGTCCGAGCCCGGCAGCAGGACGGTGTCGAGGCCGGCAGCATCGGCAACCGCGGCATCGGCGGCAATCTGAATATCGCTGGCCGACCGCACTGGCTGGCCGTCCACGGAGTAGATCACCACTTCGTACCGCGCGCCGTACCGGTTCGCCTCGCTGAGCACCTCCGCAGGCCCGGCCACGTCGAGCAGCGTCACGCCGGGAAAGACGAGCACTCCGACACGATGCACAGGGCCCACAATCACGTCCCTCTCTATGGCCGAATCTGTGGACGGTATGACAGAAAAGACATGGCCCGGCGGGTCGGCCGAGGACAACAGTGGATCCCATAACCCCAAGTCGCATCCCGCCCCACCTCAGCAAAGGCAGAGAGATCCCATGAGCGAGACGATCGCCGGCATTGAAATCCCCGACAGCCGCCTGGCCACCGACGCGACCGAGCTGGTCCGAGACACCGCCCCGCCGCTGCTGTTCCACCACTCCCGCCGCGTGTACCTGTTCGGCATGCTGCAGGGCCATCGCCGTGGCCTGTCCCCAGATCCGGAGCTGCTCTACGTCGGAGCCATGTTCCACGACCTCGGGCTCACCGACCGTTTTCGCGCCAGCCGCCAGCGATTCGAAGTAGACGGCGCAGACGAGGCCCGCCGCTTCCTGACCGCACACGGACTCGACGCCACGGCCGCGCGCACCGTGTGGACGGCCATCGCGCTGCACGCCACGCCGGGAATCCCCGAATTCATGGAACCCGAAGTCGCCCTGCTCACCGCGGGCGTCGAAACCGACGTACTCGGCATCGGCCACAAGGACCTGCCCCCCGCCACCATCGAAGCGGTCACCACAGCCCACCCGCGCCCCGACTTCAAGCGCCAGATCCTTGCCGCATTCACCACCGGCTTCGCCCACCGCCCCGACACCACCTTCGGCACCGTCAACGCCGACGTCCTGGCCCACTTCGCCCCCGGATTCACCCGCACCGACTTCGTCGAGGTAATCCAGAACAACTCATGGCCTGAATAAAGGGGGTACCCACATTCCGGTTGCCCGGCTACGGCACTAGACCGCGACGCGGCCGCCGTCGACGGGCAGGATGGCGCCGTGGACGAAGCTGGCCTCCTCCGACGCCAGAAGGACTCGAACACTGGCGCGACATGATGGTCGACATGCAGGACGCGCGCGACTGCACCGGCGGCTGCCCGCTCGGATCCATGGTCGGCGACCTGGCCGAGACCGACCCGCAGGCCCGGGCCGACCTGGCCGCGTCCTTCGCCGCGTGGGAGGCGGTGATCGCCGACGGACTGCGCTCCCTCCAGTCCCACGGCGTCCTGCCGGAGCACTGCGATGTCGGGAAACTCTCACTCGCCCTGCTTTCCGCCGTCCAGGGCGGCCTGATCCTGAGCCAGCTGCGCCGCGACACCGAACCGCTCAGGGCTGCACTGGACAACGGGATCGCCCGCCTGCGCGAAATTGCCGCGGCACCTGGATCGGGTTGAGCACATCCGGCCCGCCAAATATCGCAGGCCACTTCAACACTTCCAACGGATCCTGCGCGGCCAGAATCTCCGCGGCGATGTTCACCCCGGACGTGCCCCGACCGCGGAAGGCGGTACCTGCGAAGCATGACCACGCCGCTCACCACCCAGCTGCTCACTTTCGCCACAACCGGGCGATTCGGCCCGCTGCGGATCGGCATGCCCTGGGTCGGCATGCAGGCCGCTTTGCGCGATCTCGGGCTCGCGGTGCCCGAGACCAGCCCGGAAGGTGATCTCTCGGACCGGTTCGAGTGCCTGGACTTGAGCGTCGCCGACGGCCGTCTTGTGCTGCTCGGACTGGACCACGACGGCGGCCTCGCCTTCGCTCTGCCCGAGCCGCTAGGCACCGGCGAGGAACAGGAGACGTTCTCCCGGACTCTGCTGATCGGTCTGCCAGAGCAGGCCGGGTGCCCATGGTCGGACGATCCTGCGCTGGCCTTCGCCGGGCAGCAGTCGGCAATCCGGACCGAGGCCGGCGTGACCCTGGTGTTCACCCTACCGACCGCGATGGACGTGGAGCTGCCGGACAACGACGAGTTGCTCGCGTCCGCGTATCTGAGCCTGAAGGAGTAGCGCGGCCGTATCGCGCCAGGCAAGATCAAGCACGGCCATTTGAACCTGCAACAAGCAGCGTGGCCTCAAGCTATTCCCAAACCCAGGCGCTCGAATATGCCTACAAGGCCGTCAGATCTGCTGACATAGACATGCCAAAGGCCTTCCTCCAGAAGTGGAGAACGGCCTTTGATCTGCATAGTACTCCAGTCGTAGATCGTGATCTGGCGTGGTGTCATGCGATGAGGGCGAGTCGGGTTCGGTGGTGGTGCCAGCGTGCTCGGGCTTGGTGGCGTCGTCGCCAGTCGGACCAGTTCAGGTGCCGGGTGATCCGGGCGTGGACGCAGTGCGGCGGCAGGTTGTGGGTGAGTGTGGTGAGCAGGTAGAACAGTCGCTGGGCCTCGGGGACGGTCAGTGCGATGGTGCCGCAATCTGTCGGTGGGAGCTGGTCGGGTTGGTCGGGTAGGACCGGGGCGGGGTGCGCGGTCCGCTCGATGGCCGCGACCACGGCCAGGAACGCGAGGGCCGCCATGGCCAAGGTGACGTGGCGTTTCCACGCCCGGTAGCACCTGACCTGCGTCTGGTCGAGCCCGGCGGTGGATTTTGAGTCCTGGAAGTCGTCCTCCACCTTCCACCTGGTCCCGGCGGTCTTGACCAGGTCGGTCAGGGAGCAGACACAGTCTTCGGGCGCGTAGGCGTAGAAGTACGCGATCTCGCTCGGGTCGGCGATGGAGCGGCGGATCAGCAGCTGACGGCGCGGGTGGTCGGTGGCGATCCACGCCCCGTCGTAGTACCGCTCGCCCTTGACCCCCGCTCCGCACGAGCGGCGGTTCCACCCTTGCGCCTGGACCAGGTGCAGTGCCCGGTCCGCGCGCATGCGCAGGCCGCCGGGGGTGGTGAGCCGGTGGTCGACGGGCACTGCGAACACGTAGCCGATCCCGGCGGCCTTCAAGAACTCGCGCAACTCCCGGCTGCGCCCGTACACCTCGGCCCCCGCCGCCCACGCCGGTCTGATCCCGGCGGCCAGTGCCCGTTTCGCCTGCGCGAGGGCGAGTGCCGGTTTCGTGGCGAACGCGTGATCTGCGGGGAAGCCCGCCTCCGCCATCCGCGCCGGGTCCTTGAACCAGTCGTCCTGGACGTACAGGTCCCGGTCGATCAGGGCGTGGCCCCGATCGGTCGCGTACGTCGTGTACACCGCGACGATCACGTTCTCGACCCGGCCCATCGTGCCGGAATACTGCCGGCCCACGGCCGCGGTGGCCGTGCCCTTCTTCCCCTGCCCGGTCTCGTCGAAGATCAGAACCCCACCGTCGGCGCCGAGACACCGGGCCAGGAAGGCGCGCACCGCATCGCGTACCGCGTCCTCATCCCAGCAGGCGCGACCGAGCTGAGCGGGTACCACCCGGGCTCGCTCATGGCCCCCAGCAGTGCCCTCGACTGCGCCTGCAACCTCTGCCTCGGGCCCCACCCGGCCAAGCTCTGGGCTCCCGAAGGATCGGCAAAGTCGTGCACCAGATCTCCAGTTCAGTGGGCATGCCAGTGGCCTCTACAGCGCGCGCAACGGCTCGGAACGGATGGAGATGGCAGCCACCCTTGACAGCCTGTTCCCTGAGTTCGCTTTTACAGTTGACTTGTGGAACTGGGTCGACGCTGCTCAGCAGAGTCTGGCTGAGCGCAGTCAACGCGGCGCAGGCGTGATCGACCTGATGCTCGCCGCCGTCGCGGTCAGACACAACTTGATTATCTTGAACGACGACAAGGATTTCGCCGCCGTGGCCAGCGTCATTCCTGAAGTCAGGCAGGTGCGCGTGCTTTCGGTATCCCACGGGAGATAAGCCCGAAGGCACCGTGCACGCTGCCAAGTCACAGGGCATCATGCCGACCCCACGCAGCTGCACCGACGCTGAGCGACAATGCAAAACGGGCTTGTCCGCGCCGGCGATGTCGTGTATTGATGTTCTGTGCACAGTCCGCTGGAGGAAGAGTTCGATCGGCTTCTGCGCGCAGAGGCCATGGCTTGGCTCGATCGGCGGACCAATCGGGGGACCGCGTCCGTCACCCGCAGGGAACTGGCGGATTTCACCTTCGACGGCACGAGAATCCCCTTGGTCGATCCGCAGCAGGGCATTCGCAAGCCGCAGCAGCTGAGCGCGGCGCTCTCGATTCTGACCACATACACACGCCCTGGCAGGCCCGCCCCGTATGACGACGTGCCCGGCAACGATGGCATGATGCGCTACAAGTGGCGAGGTACCGATTCGACCCACTCCGACAACCGCGCGTTGCGTGAGGCCTGCCGACGAAAGCTGCCACTGATGTGGTTCTTCGGCGCAGCACCGGGCATCTTCCACGCTATCTACCCAGTCATGCTCATCGCCGAAGAAGTCGAGCAGCACCAATTCGTCGTGGACCTAGCGCCACTGGCACAAGGACACCTGACGACCGACCACGCCCTGCCAGCAAGCCCCGCGGAGCGCGCCTACGCCGAGCGCCTCACCAGGCAGCGCCTGCACCAGCCGGTCTTCCGCGCACGCGTTCTCGCGGCGTATTCCACCAGTTGCGCAATGTGCCGCCTGCGCCACACCGAACTTCTCGATGCCGCGCACATCATCCCGGACTCCGAGGGCGGCGTCCCACAGGTGTCGAATGGCTTGTCGCTGTGCAAGATCCACCATGCCGCCTACGACACCAACATCCTCGGCATTCGCCCGGACCTCAAGGTAGTGGTCCGCGAAGACATCCTGCTAGAGCAGGACGGCCCGATGCTTCAATATGGACTTCAGGCAATGTCCGGCATGACGCTCACAGTCCCGACCGCGCACGCGAACCGTCCGCGGACTCAAGCGCTGGAGCAGCGTTTCGAAATGTTCCTCGCAGCCGGATGAAACCTTCTTGCCAGGCCGGATGGGACATTCTCAAAGCCCGCACAATCCCACCTGTCGGGCTCCTTGTGCCTGTGCATCTTCAACCACGGGCTCGCAGGGCCCCGGAGTGTTCCGCGATTGTCCGGTTTGATCACGGGATGCCGTGGAGTCTGAGGGCGGTTTCGGGGTCGGTGTGGGCGCGGCGTGCGCTGGCGGTGTTGGCCCAGCCGGCTTTTCGCAGGGTACTTCGGACGATGTCGCGCAGTGCGGCCAGGACCGCGGGTGCGTTGCGGGTACGGACTCTGGAGGCGTCTTCGCCGAAGACGACGTCGCGGATCCAGTGGGCGCTGTTCTCCACGGTCCAGTGTCCGCGGGCGTATCCGGCCAGCTCTTCGGCGGTGGCCTGCCCGGCGGTCAGGTCGGTGATGGCGTAGACGGTCTCGCTGCTCCATCGCTTGGCGCCGAGCTTGCGTCGCCGGCGCACTATCCGCAGGACCTGGGATGCGTGCGGGAAGAGCAGGCCGGCCACCGTGACGACCTGGACGAAGCGCACTTCCTGGCGGCCGTGTCCGCGGCCGGCGATCTTGTGCGGTACCGGGACCCGCTTCCACGGCAGAGCCTTGAGCTGTGTGGTGGCGCACCGCGGACAGGACGTTGACCTGTGAGCCGAGCGATTTCGGCGATCTCATTGAGCTGCGACAGGCTGGCGAAGGGAAACCAGCAATCATCTTTGGTCTCGATTGGTCTCGGTGGGCGAGAATCTCTTGATCATCTCCCAAATTTCTCCCAACTCCTGATGCCGTCCGAGGTATTCAGCGGCGATCTACGGTACGTTCCGGCCGGTGCGGCTGGCCGACAGTACTGAATGTGGGATTCGAGGAGATTCTTGCCCCGCTCCTCTCCAAGGATCAAGATTCTTCACCCGGCTGGCCGGTCATATTGATGTGTGCCGACGTCTCCAGACCAGGCAATCCGCATTCAGGGTGTGTGTGCCGGGAGACGCCTGAGAGGGCTCGGCAGACGGCTCTCGTCGCGCAACGCGGCCAGTAGCCGGCCGCCCCTAACAAGCCGAGTCGCCGCCAACGCAGGCGGCCACCAACCTCAGGGCGGGAACTTTCCTCTACACAGAGGCCACATGTGTATAGAACTGTTCCCGAGTGTATTCGGTCCAAGCAGCGGCTCGATAACCGACCACCCCTTGTCCGCCACTTCATCACGACCGACCATGTCAGTATTACTCCGCACTCACACCCATGATCGGTAGGACGGGCTCTAGCTACTCGGCCCCTCGCTCCGCTTGCTCAACTGCGCCGCAGCCCATTCGTGCAGCATCTCGTCTCGGTCGTCGAGCAGCCGGGTCAGCGCCTCGGTGGCCTCGGGGCCGGGAGTACCGCCGAGTGCCCAGATCGCCTTGCTCGCCAGGGCCCTGGACTCGTCGTAGTCGAGGTGCTCGGGAACCCACTGGGTCGCGTGGTAGAGGGCGTCGACCGCCTTCGGCGACTTCAGTTTGCCCAGCAGGGAGACGATGGTTTCGTGCACGTAGTGCCAGTCGGCCGGTTCCAGTTCGATGAGCAGCGGCATGATCTGCTCGTCATAACCGAACCGCCCGCACACGGTCAGCGCGAGTGAGACCTCTGTGGCGTCCTTCCGCTCGACCGCGTCGCCGAGTAGCGAGAGCCCGAGGGCCGCCCCGTCGTCGGTATGAAAGTAATCGAGCACCGCCTGGGGGTCTCCACCGCTGCGATCTTTCGGCGTGTACACCAACGCCCGGATGAGCTTCCTGGCCTCAGGCGTCACCACAGCCGATCTCCTTCACCTTTTCAAAGCCGTCGATGTTGTCGTTGAACGTGGTCAACGCGTCGCCGGTACCGAGCCCGATGTTTATGTGCCCTTCGCCTTCCCCCTTGAAGAAGGCGTTCTTCTTCCCCCACCCCTCAGGGCGAAGGCAAAGTCATAGCGATCATGTGTGGGATGCGGCGAGTATCGGCAGAATCCTGGTTCGGTTGGCGGCGATGCGTTCGGTCGCCCGCTTGATTTCGGTGACTCCTGCGAGTCGGAGCAGGCTGATGGCCAGGTTGTGCATGATGCCGGTGGTGTGGGCGGATGCGCCGAGGTAGGCGTGTTGGTTGTCCTCGCCGAACACGACATCGCGCACCCAGTGGAGCTTGTTTTCGATGCCCCAGTGCCGTCGGACCCAGGCCGCGACAGCGGTGGCGGTGGCCCGGTCGGCGGGCAGGCTGGTGACCCCGTGCACGATCTCCACGCTGAGCATCTGCCCGGCCAGGTCGCACACCTCGCGGCGGATGCGGAAGATCTGCGCGGCGCCGGGGAAGGCGATGGTTTCAGCCGGGCCGGTCCATGTCTCCCGGCGTACGATCCGCCCGTGCCCGCGCTCTTCCTCCAGGTGGTAGCCATGGATGGCGCTGGTGAACATCCCGGCCCGGATCGCACGCAGCAGGCCCGGCTGATTCCCTTTTACTGTAAGAACGTAGTCTGCTTCGCGGTCGAGGATGTACTGCGCGGTGGTGTGCTGGGTATGGGCGGCGTCGCCGGTGACGACCGCACCGGTCAGGGCGACCGGGTCGAGTAGAGCCTTGACCTGGGTGATTTCAGTGGTGGCGTCAGGGACGCGCAGTTGGGCGATCACGATCGCCTCGTCGTGGAGCATCGCGGAGAACAGCTTCACGTTCGCCTCGGGCCGCCCGGCGCCGGAGTTGCGCACGGTCTTGCCGTCCACCGCCACGCCGAACAAGCCGTCACCGTCACAGGCGCCCTCGGACCGCGAGGCGTTCGCCAGCCTGGCGGCGCGCTCGCCGAGCCACCGGCATACGAGCAGGTCGGCGGCTTGCGCATCGATTCCCTCGGCAACGCGACGGATCGTGGAGCCACTGGGCGCCCGAAGCTCTCCGATGCCCGGATCAGTCCTGGCGCCGGCCGGCGCAAGCAGCACCGCGGGCAGGTCCGCGGCCCGATCCCCGATCTCCCGGTAGTTCCTCGCCCCGGCCAGCACCGCGAACACCATCACGGTCAGCACCGTCGCCAGGTGATGGCGTATCCCGCGGGCCTTACGCGGATCGGTCAGCTGCGCGAACAGCCGGTACAACTCGATCACATCGAGAACTCCGGCCGGAACCCCATCAACGCTGGAAGTGCTGGTCGAGGCGTGCGAGACTGGCACAAGCGGCCTTTCGAGCGGACGATATAAGTGTAGGAACTCACATCATCCCACCGGGAGGCCGCACCTACAGGCCCTGCATCACGCCGTCATACCAGGCCCAGGGACCAACATAAGATCAACTGACTTTGCCT
>DASZBX010000026.1:0-3015 GCA_035943635.1 Actinocrinis sp.
CCGGTCGACAACTGCCAGGTGTACGTCGTGGATGGCCACGACCGGCCGGTGCCGATCGGCGTCGTCGGGGAGCTGCTGATCGGTGGTGTCGGTTTGGCGCGCGGGTACGTGAATCGCCCGGAGCTGACGGCCGAGCGTTTCATCGAGCTCGATGTCGACGGCACCAGCCGCCGGGTCTACCGGACCGGCGACCTGGTCCGGTGGCGAGCGGACGGCCGGCTGGAGTTCGTCGGCCGCGTCGACGGGCAGGTCAAGGTGCGTGGATTCCGGATCGAGCTGGGTGAGATCGAGGCCGCGCTGCTGGCCGACGCGTCGATCGGCGCAGCCGTGGTGATCGTGCGCGAGGACGTCCCGGGGGACAAGCGGCTCGTCGCGTGCGTGGTCGCTGCCGATCCTTCGGCGGAACCGTCAATCGCCGACGTGCGCGCGGGCCTGGAGCGGGTGCTGCCGCTGTACATGGTGCCCGCCGGGTACCTCGTGCTCGACGAGTTCCCGTTGACGCCCAACGGGAAAATTGATCGCCGTGCCCTGATGCAGCTGGACTACACCAGCGAGGTCCGCGAGACCGGGTACGTCGCGCCGCGCACCGAGACCGAGCGCGCCGTCACCGAGGTCTGGTCCGAAGTCCTGGGCGTGGCCCGGATCGGCGTGAACGACAACTTCTTCCACCTCGGCGGCCATTCCCTCCTGGCCACGCAACTCGCCTCCCGCCTGCGCGCCCGCCTCGGCGTAGACATCCCGGTGGGCCTGGTGTTCGCCGAGCCGACGCCGGCCGGGCTCGCCCGGGCGATCGACACCCTGGACCACACCGCCGCGCCCGCGGCCGCCCTGCTGCCCGTGCCGCGCGACGGCGCGCCGCTGCCGCTCTCCTTTGCCCAGCAAAGACTCTGGCTCCTGGACCAGCTGGACCCCGGCAGCACCGAGTACCTGATCCCGCTCGCCCTGCGCGTCATCGGCCCGTTCGACCCGGCCGCCCTCCAGACCGCGCTGACCGGCATCGTGGCCCGGCACGAGGTGCTGCGGACCCGGTTCGCCGCCGACACCGACGGCCGCCCGGTCCAGATCGTCGACGCTCCCCGGCCGCTGACCGTCACCACCCACGACCTGCGCGGAACGACCGACCCGGCCGCCCGCGAGCAGGCCCTGGACCTGCTCATCGAGCGCGAGAGCACCCGCCCGATCGACCTGGCCGCCGGCCCGCTGATCCGCGCCGACCTGATCCACCTCACCGACGACGAGAACGTCCTGCTGATCACGGTGCACCACATCGCCTTCGACGGCTGGTCTGTGGGAGTGCTGTCCCGCGAGCTGACCGCGCTCTACTCCGCCGAGATCACCGGATCGCCGAGCGCACTGCCCGGCATCGGCGTGCAGTACGCCGATTTCTCAATCTGGCAACGGGAACGGCTCTCCGGCGACGTGCTCGACGCGCAGCTCGACTACTGGCGCGGGCACCTGGCCGGGATCGAGCTGCTGGAACTGCCCACCGACCACCGGCGGGCCGCCCGCACCGGCGCGAGCAGCGGGACGGTCCCGGTCGCCGTCCCGGCCGAGACCGTGGCCAGGCTCGGCGAGATCGCCGCGGAGAACGGCGCGAGCCTGTTCATGGCGCTGCTGGCCGTCTTCCAGGTGCTGCTGTCGAAGTACAGCCGCCAGGAGGACATCGCGGTCGGCACCCCGATCGCCGGGCGCAACCGGGCCGAGATCGAGGACCTGCTCGGCTTCTTCGTCAACACCCTGGTGATGCGTACCGACCTGTCGCAGGACCCGACGTTCGCCGAACTGCTCGACCGGGTCAAGGACACCGCGCTGGGCGCCTACGACCACCAGGACCTGCCGTTCGAACGCCTGGTAGAGGAGCTGGCCCCGGACCGGGACCTGTCGCGCAATCCCTTGTTCCAGACCATGTTCGCGCTGCAGAACGTCCCGGATCTGGACACCTGGCGGCTGGCCGACGCCACGGTCCGGGTCGTGGACGTCGCGGCGCAGAACACGAAGTTCGACCTGACCCTCACCCTCTTCGAGCAGCCTGACGGCAGCCTGCGCGGCACCGTCGACTACCGGGCCGACCTGTTCGACCTCGGCAGCGTCGAGCGGCTCGCCGGGCACTTCACCGGCCTGTTGGGCTCGGTCGCGGCCGGGCCGGGCGACCGGCTGTCGCGGTTCGAGCTGCTCGTCGGGCGCGAACGGCAGCAGGTGCTGGCCGAGTGGAACGACACGGCGGTCGCCTTCCCGGAGTCGGTCCCGGTGCACAGCCTGGTCGAAGAGCGGGCCGCCACCCAGCCGGACGTCGTCGCGGTCCGTTCCGCCGAGGGCGTCGACCTGACCTACGCCGAGCTGAACGCGCGGGCGAATCAGCTGGCTGACTATCTGGGATCGGTCGGCGTCCAGCCGGGGTCGATGGTCGCGGTGTGCCTGGATCGCAGCCCGGAGCTGGTGATCGCCATGCTCGGCGCGATCAAGGCCGGGGCCGCGTACGTTCCGATGGATCCCGGCTATCCGGCGGACCGGCTGGCCTTCATGACAGAGGACTGCGGCGCGGCGGTGGTCGTCACCGACGCCGCACACGCCACGCTCTTCCCGGCCGCCGCGCCGATGTTCCTCATCGACCGGGACTGGCCGCTCGTTGCGCAGCGGCCCGGCGTTGACGTCGTGCGCGACATCGGGACAACCGACCTGTGCTACGTGATCTACACCTCCGGGTCCACCGGCCGTCCCAAGGGCGTGGCGGTCGAGCACCGGGGCGTGGTGAATCTGGTGCAGTGGACGGCGCGTTCGTTCGGGCTGGAGCCCGCAGCCCGCGTGGCGCTGACGGCCGGGGTCGGTTTCGACGCGTTCGCCTGGGAGGTGTGGTCCGCCCTGACGGCCGGCGCGACCTGCTGCGTGCCGGCCGAGGCGGTGCGGGTCTCCGCGCCTGCGTTGCGGGATTGGTTGCTGGCACAGGGAATCCGGGGCACGTTCCTGTCCACGCCGATGTTGGAGGCGTTCGCGGGACTGTCGTGGGATGGTGAGTCG
>DASZBX010000027.1:0-3687 GCA_035943635.1 Actinocrinis sp.
CGCGCAACGCCAGACCGAGCGAGGAAGCCGAGCCGGCCCAGATCCAGATGCCGCCCTCACGCACCGCGTAGTTCACCGGCAGCACCGCAGGCAGCGCCCGCCGGGTGTAGACCACCCGACCCACCTCGCCCGTTTCCAGCAAGGAGAGCGCCTCGGCGCGAGAGAGCACTCCAAGTCCGTTCACATCTGTCTCCATGGCACCGATGGCGCCGCCTCGGGTGGGTGCGACCAGAGCCTCAAGGCCCGGCTTCGCTCACCCCCGAGGGTAAGACGCACTCTTGATCTGGGAGATCATGACCGCG
This sequence comes from Actinocrinis sp., assembly GCA_035943635.1. GTDB lineage: Bacteria > Actinomycetota > Actinomycetes > Streptomycetales > Catenulisporaceae > DASZBX01. The sequence continues at coordinate 303 of DASZBX010000027.1, forward strand.
GCCTGCACCCTGCGCTCGATCCCGAGCTTGGCCAGCAGGGAGGAGACGTAGTTCTTCACCGTCTTCTCCGCCAGGAATAGCCGCTCCCCGATCTGGCGGTTCGTCAGGCCCTCGCCGATCAAGTCCAGGATCCGCCGCTCTTGTGCGGTCAGCGCCGAGAGCGCGTCCCGGGGCTCGCCCGCCCGCAGCCGGGCCATCACCTTGGCGGTCAGCTTCGGATCGATCAGGGACCCGCCGCCGGCCACCGTGCGCACCGCCCCGACCAGGTCGGTCCCACCGACCTGCTTGAGCAGGTACCCCGACGCCCCGGCCATGATCGCGTCGAACAACGCCTCGTCATCGGAGAAGGACGTCAGCATCAGGCAGGCCAACTCCGGCATCCGCGAACGCAACTCCCGGCACACCGCCACCCCGTCCCCGTCCGGAAGGCGCACGTCCAATACCGCGACCTGCGGTTTGAGGGCCGGGACCCGGGCCAGGGCCTGCGCCGCGGTCGACGCCTCCCCCACCACCTCGAACTCGCCCCCGACCTCCAGCAAGTCCTTCAGCCCGCGCCGGACCACCTCGTGGTCGTCCATCAGGAACACCCGGATCGGCGGATCACGCCGGGCCATATGCGTCATACCTCGACGGTAACCCCAGACCACCCACGTCGGCACGGGTCTAAAGTCCCGAAAACCACAGGACCTGGATCACGCCTTCGGCCAACCGCGCACCGCGCGGCGCCGGCCGCCTTCGTGGAATCCGGCCCTGCGGACCACGACGGAGCCGTGCGGGCACTCGTCCCACCAGACCCGGGACCAATGGCACTGACCGCGAGGACGACGCCGCGAGACCGTGCGGAGAGACCGCGTGCCCGCCGCCCTCACGAACGAATCTTCCCGGAGGATCCCGATGACTCAGAACGCCTCGGCACCGCGACGCATCATTGTCGGCGTCGACTCCTCCGACAACGCCGCCCGAGCTGCCGGTTGGGCCGCCCGCGAAGCCGCCGACCGCAGCCTGCCCCTACACCTGGTGCACGCCCTGGACTTGCCCGGCGCGATGGGCATGGTCATCGAACCGCCCGAATACGCCGCGAAGCAGACCGCAGCCGGCGCACTGCTGCTCGACCGGCTCACCGTCGACCTGCGCAAGCAGCACCCGAACCTGGCCGTCACCGGCGAAGTCTCCGAACTCGCCCCGGCCGAGACCCTCGTCGCCCTCAGCAGCGACGCCGAACTCGTGGTCGCCGGTACCCGCGGCCACGGCGGCTTCAGCGGCCTGCTGCTCGGATCGGTCAGCCACACGTTGGCCGCCCACGCCCACTGCCCGACGATCGTCGTGCGCGGCGAACAGCCCGGCGGACCACTCGACGAAATCGTGCTCGGCGTCGAACCCGGCCAGGCCCAGGCGCCGATCCGGTTCGCGTTCGACACCGCCGCCACGGTCGGCGCCTCGGTCACGATCGTGCGCGCCTGGTGGATGCGCACAGCCTACGAGGGGCACTACACCGTCGCCGAGTTCAACGCCGCACAAGCCAAGCAGGAGGCCGACATCGCCGAACTGGTCAAGGCTGTGCATGAGGAGTACCCGCACGTCGAGTTCTCCGTCAATGCCATCCGCGGCAACCCGGTGCCGGTACTGGCCAACGCCGCCCACAACGCACGGATGCTGGTCGTCGGGGCGCACCGCCACCGCGGCCCACTATCCGTCGCTCTCGGCTACGTCGCCGCGGGACTGCTCACGCACTCCCCCACGCCTGTAGCCGTCGTACCCATCTCCTGACCCTGGAGCCAGATCGCGCCGGAATGCCGACCGACAGCCCACCGCGGACGGCGAGCCCGTACGCGACTCGCCGCGCCGACTCCACGAAGGAACCCCATGACATTCAAGACCACCCGGCCGGGGCGCATCGTCGTCGGCGTCGACTCCTCCGACAACGCCGCGCGCGCTGCGACGTGGGCCGCAGGAGAGGCGGCCGAGCGCGGATTGCGTTTGCACCTGGTGCACGCACTGGACCTGCCTCCCAGCCTGGGGCCCCTGCTCGATGGCCCCGCGTACGAAAGGGCTCAGCGTGCGACCGGCCAAGAACTGCTCGACCGCCTTTCCACAAGGCTGCAGGAACAGCGCCCCGATCTGGTCGTCGAGACCGAAGTCAGCACGCTCGACCCGGCCGGGACCCTGGTGAACCTCAGCTACCGAGCACAGCTCGTGGTGACCGGCACCCGCGGTCACGGTGGCTTCGCCGGATTGCTGCTCGGCTCCGTCAGCCTGAAGGTCGCGGCCCACGCCCACTGCCCCACCGTCGTGGTGCGCGGCAGCGACACCTATGAGCCGCTCGACGAGATCGTGCTCGGCCTCGAACCCGACCAGGCCGAAGCACCGATCCGATTCGCGTTCGACACCGCCGCCGAAGTCGGCGCCACCGTGTCCGCCGTCCGGGCCTGGTCGCCCTCGGCGGCCTACGCCGGATACTACGTGGCCGACGCCATCGAAGGCCGGGAGAATGCGGAGACAGCAGAGGTCGCCGAACTCATGAAAGCAGTACGCGAGGACTATCCCCAGGTCGAAGTCTCCACGCACGTGATGCTCGGCAACCCGGTCTCGGCGTTGATAGCCGCAGCGCTGAACTCGCGGATGCTGGTCATCGGCGCCCACCGCCACCGCGGCCCACTGTCGGTCGGCGCCGGCTACGTCGTCCAAGGGCTTCTCGCACACTCTCCCACGCCCGTGGCCGTCGTGCCCATCACCTGAGAAGGCATTTCCGCCAACCCCGGCGACAAGGCAGTCCGGCAAGACCCCCGCGCCCAACCGTGGCGGTGACCAGCAGGTCTACAGTCCAGCCCAAGATGGCCGGGGACTCGGAGGCCAACAGGTCGGAGCCCTCGGTGGCGACTGTCAGGTGCGGGTAGCGGTCCCACAGACCGCGGGTGACCCGAAAGAAGCGCTCCGACATCGCTGGGACCCGGCTTCACCAGCGCACTCCCCCACCTTCCGCCGGAAGATCAAGAGGAGCCGGGTGCCGAGTGGCCCTCGGATACGGGCCGAAAGCCCCCTATGCCCCAGTGAGCCCACGCCCGAGTCTTGAAGTGGAAGGACCCTCCCAGTCCGGCTCAGGCCGGGTCGGGCGACTTCCGTCCGCTATCTGAATTGGAGCACGCTCATGGGCGTTCTGATCTTTGTTCTTGTCATCGTCGTAATACTGGTCCTGATCGGGCTGTCGCTGGCGGTGCGGATCGTCAAGCAGTACGAGAAAGGCGTCCTGTTCCGGTTCGGCCGGGTGATCGGAGTGCGCGAACCCGGGTTCCGGACGATCATCCCGTTCGTCGACCACCTGGACCGGGTGTCCCTGCGGATCATCACGATGCCGATCCAGTCCCAGGGCATCATCACCAAGGACAAC
>DASZBX010000028.1:0-96294 GCA_035943635.1 Actinocrinis sp.
GGTGTCCTGCGTGTCGGCGGTGGTCTCCAGATCGATCCCGTCCGCGCGGTAGCTGTTGGCCGAGCCGTTGGTCGCGGTCACGCTGTACGCGACACCCTGACCGCCGGTGTCGTAGTTGGCTGCCTGGACGGTGCCGGGCACCGCGGCCGCGGTGCCGCCGAACGGCGCGTCGCCGGCGGCGTGCGCCACCGAGGGCAGGGCGACCAGCGAGATGGTCGAGATCGCCAGGGCCGCGAGCGTGGCGCGGAACTTGCGCCGGGGGCGAGGTCTGCCGCGCGCGGGCGCCGGCAGTCTCAGGAGGGGGAGAGGCCTCATTGCGTTCCCTTCGGTTGCCAGGTGTTCTGGTGCGGGACCTGGTCCGTCGGCCGACGGACCGGATCCGGGCGGGTCCGCCGGGTCGGGCGGATCCGTGGGACTACCCCGGTGACGACGGCTGTTCTGCAAAACCGCAGCTCAGCGGGCTGTGCGTCGAAAACCGGCTCTCGGAGAGCGCTCTCCAACCGTTGGTTTAAGGCAGAAAACCGACCGTGTCAAGAGTCGGTAACACATCAGAGATGTCGATCATCGCCGCCTGCGGGCCCGGGAACAGCCGGTTTGCCCGGTGTTCGGGCAGGCCGGAGCGGGTGTCGGCGGGCCGGGCGGGAGCGGCGGAATGCGCAGGGCCGCGCGGCGCCCGGAGAGCGCTTTCCGGTTCTCAGCGCGCGCGCTCTTAACCCTTCTGCAATTCCCGCACAAGGTGGAGCGCGCCGTCGAGGGCAGCCGCTGCGGAATCGTGCACGTGCATCAAGTCGATGAAGAGCTCGTCGATGCCGGTCCGGGCCGCGCCGTCGCGCACCGCGGCCAGGATCAGGGCCGGGGCCGTGCCGGCCGGGACGTTGACCCGCAGGATCCGGGGGATCGATCCGGGATCGCGGCCGGCCTGCTCGGCGGTCCGGTACAGCCGCTCCTGGACGGTGACGATGGCCTCGGGCCCGCGCACGCCCACGGCGAGCACCGGCAGCCAGCCGGCGCCCCGCCGCACCACCCGCTCCAGCGCGGCGTCCGCGAACGCGCCGAGGTAGACCGGCGGATGCGGCTGCTGCACGGGTCTCAGGCCACTGCGGAACTTCGGCACCGTGACGTAACGGCCCCGGAACTCCGGCTGCTGCTCGGTCCAGATCGCTTCGAGCGCGTCCAGGGTCTCGTCCAGCCGGGCGCCGCGGTGGGTGAACGGGACCCCGACCGCCTCATACTCCTCCGGGGACCAGCCGATGCCGAACCCGGCCGTCAGCCGGCCCGCGCTGGCCACGTCGATCGAGGTCAGCTGGCGGGCGAGCACGGCCGGCGGGTAGAACGGGGCGTTGAGCACGTTGCCGCCCAACCGGACCCGCTGCGTCGAGGCGGCGGCCAGGGCCAGGGCGATGAAGGGATCGATGAGCGCGTCGAACACGGCCGGGATCTCGGCCGCGCCGCCGTAGCCGACCGTCGGATCGACGGCCGCCAGCAGCCGGTCGCCCACCCAGAGGCTGTGCGCGCCCGCCTCCTCCAACTCCCGGGCGAAGGCGGGGATCGCCGCCGCGTCCCGGGCCTGGCCGCCGAACTGCGGCAGTGCGAAACCGACCTTCATCTGCTCATCCTCACTTGTCCCCGAACCCCGACATCCCGATTCTGTGTCCCGGGGGCGCCCGCGGCGCCCCCGGCCCTCCCGGTCAGGAGGTCGGAACGGTGAATCCCTGCGCGGTCGAGCCGACGAACTCCGGCTCGCTGTCGATCGCGAAGGTCCAGTCGCCGGTCCCGGGCGGCGCGCTGGCGAAGTACTCGGTCGAGTCGATCGTGCCGCCGGCGGGCATGTTCCAGGTCTTCGACAGGTCCTTGGTGCAGTCGCTGCTGTCGGATTTGATCGAGCCGCCCGAGGCCGTGGCCAGCGTCGCGTCGCCGACCTGGGTGCCGGCGCAGGACCACTCGGTGCCGATGCCGGAGTTGTTTTTGTAGGTCAGCTTGACCGAGACCGAATGGTCCGCGGCGACGGTGACCGAGTCCACGGTGACGGTGTTGGTGAGCAGGTCGGTGGCAGCGGTCTGGTTCACCGTGTACGTGCCCGGGCGGTAGCTGAGCACGTTCGCGGGGATGCTGGCCGAGGTGCTCACCGTGGGCGTGGCGGAGGGATCGGCGCTCGCTGTGGCCGAGGCGTCGGCGGTGGTCGCGTCCGCCGTCGGCGCGCTGGTCGACGCCGAAGCCGAGGACTGCGCGGTGGAGGACCCGGACGCCACCGGGGAGGAGGGATGCGAGCCGGGGCTCGCGACGATCAGCGCGACCACCGCGATCACCACGACCGCCGCTCCCGCGGTGAGGTAGGCGAACAGGTGGCGCCGGGGCCGGTCGGCGCCGGGCTCGGGGTGGGGCGCGGCCGAGAAGCCGGGCCGGCTGTCCGCCGGCGGGGGGCCGCCGGCGTGGTAGCCCGTGGGCGTGACGGCGTGCCACCCGCCGGCCGGGGTGCCGCCGGACGGGGTCGCGCCCGGTCCCTGGGCCTGGTCCGGGACCTGGGCCGCTCCCGGGAACGGGACGGACTGCTGGACGCCCGGCGGCGGGGTCTGGCCGGTCTGGGTGGGGAGCGTCCACGGCGCGCCGGTAGCGCCCGAACCTGATCCCGGAGTCGCCCCCGCGACTGCGCCGGATCCCGAGCCCGGGCCGGCGGATCCGAGGCCCGCCGCACCCGCGCCGCCCGAGCCCGATCCGACTGAGCCCAGCCCGCCCGAGCCCAGCCCGGCCGCGGCCGCGCCGGTCGGCCCGGTGCTCGCGCCGGTCGCGTCGGCGGTGTCCCGCAGCAGGTCCTGCACCTCGCGCCGCTTGTCGTCGAGCAGGCTCCGGACCTCTTCGGGCAGCCACAGCCCGTCGTGCAGGGTCACGTCGCCGAGCCGGGTGGCCTCGTCCAGGAACTGCGCGGGCGTCGGCCGGCGGGCCGGGTCGCGGTCCAGGGCGGGCTTCACCAGAGCCCTGATGGACTCCGGCAGGTCGCTCAGATCCGGGTCCTGATTCGCGATTCGGTACATCACCACCATCGGATCACCGGCCCCGTACGGACCGGTCCCACGCGCCGCGTACACCAGCACGCAGCCGAGCGAGAACACGTCCGAGGCCGCCGACGGCAGCTGCCCGTTGATCACCTCCGGCGCGATGTACCCGGGCGTGCCCACCGTCGAGCCGACCGCGGTCAGCGAGGTCTCCACCTCGGCGCGCGCGATGCCGAAGTCGATCACCACCGGCCCGTTGCGGGCCAGCAGAACGTTGTGCGGCTTCAGATCCCGGTGCACCAGCCCGGCCCGGTGGATCGCGACCAGGGCCTCGGCCAGGCCCGCGCCCAGCGCCCGCACGGTCGTCTCGCTCAGCCGGCCGACCCGCTGCACGACCTCGTTCAGCGAGGGCGCCGGCACGTACTCGGTGGCCAGGTACGGCAACTCGCCGGTGGTGTCGGAGTCGACCACGCTCGCCGTGTACACGCCGGACACCGCCATCGCGGCGCGCCCCTCGCGGGCGAACCGCTCCCGGTACCCGGGCTCCTCGGCCAGCCCCGGCCGGATCACCTTGACCGCCATGGCGCGCCCGGACGGGGACGTGGCCAAGTAAACCCGCCCCATGCCGCCGTCACCGATCACGGCCCGCACACGATACGTCCCCAGCCGGACCGGATCGTTCCCACCTGTAGCTAGCACGATGACCAGCGTAGTGCCCCGCGCGCGCCAACGACGATTGTCCGGCGCTGTAGCTGGTGATCCGTGACCATGACGGACCGAAAGGGACAACCGGCCCGCCCTCGGCGCCGGACGCATTCGCCCCAATTCGGCACCGATCACCGTCTTTCCGGATCATGCAGTCGGATCCGCGGGCGCCGGGTGGGTCAGGCGTCGCAGGGCCCGCTGGTCGGCAGATCCGGGAGTGGCCTGGTAGATGGTCATGCGCAGACCGCTGTCGCCGAGGTAGAGCGTCTCCGCTTCGAGCGCGAGGTCGCCGGCGACCGGATGGTGGAACAGGCGCCGGTCGCTGTTGCGGGTGGCGATGTCGTGCAGTTGCCACAGGTCGGCGAACTGCGGGCTGTGCCGGCGCATCTCGTCGGTCAGGGCGGCCAGGTCCGGGGCCCCGGGGTCCTCGCCGGACAGCCGGTGCAGACGGGCGACGGTCGTGCGCGCGAGCTGGTCCCAGTCCGGGAACAGGTCCCGGGTGATCGGGTCGCGGAACAGATACCGGACCGTGTTGCGCTGCTCCGGCGGCCATGCGCCCAGGCCCACATGCAGGGCCAGCGCCTCGGGATTGGCCGCCAGGACGTCGCTGTACCGGGAGAGCACGTACGCCGGGCACGGGCGGATGTTCTCCAGCAGCAACAAGATCCCCGGTCTCAGGCCACGATCGTGGTCCGGCCGGCGGGCCGGGGCGGCCGGGCGCGACGCGTGCCGGGCGAGTGCGTACAGGTGCGCGCGTTCCTCCTCGTTCAGCAGCAGCGCGGTGGCGACGGCGTTGAGCACGCCGTCGCCCGGGTTGGTCTCCCGGCCCTGTTCCAGCCGGTTGAGGTAGTCGATGCTGACGCCCGCGACCGCGGCCAGCTCCTCGCGGCGCAGGCCGGGCGTGCGCCGCCGGCCGGTCCCGGGCGCAAGCCCGGCCTGCTCGGGCCGGATCCGGGCGCGCCGGGCCCGCAGGAACGCGCCGAGGTGATTGGTGCCGTCTGCCACCGGACCAGTGTGCCAAATCGGCCAGGGTGGCAGCGGCGCTGCCAGGTGCGCCGCGGCCTGTCTGCCCGCCGGCGGACACGGCACGATCAACGGAAGACCGCACCAGACCCACGGGAGAGCACAACCATGACTTTCGACCGACACAGCACCGCCGACGAGGTACTACAAGGCCGCGACCTGACCGGGCGCGACGTGATCGTCACCGGCGGGGCCGCCGGACTCGGCGCCGAGACCGCCCGCGCCCTCGCGGCGGCCGGAGCCCGGGTCCTGCTCGCCGGGCGCGACGACGAGCGCGGCCGGGCCGCGGCCGACCGGATCCGGGACCGGACCGGCAATCCGCACGTCGAGTTCCGGACTCTGCGCCTGGACGACCTGGCCTCGGTGCGCGCCTTCGCCGCCGACCGGCTGGCCACCGGACGCCCGCTGCACCTGCTGATCAACAACGCGGGAGTGATGGCGAACCCGTTGACCCGCACCGCCGACGGCTTCGAATCGCAGTTCGGCGTCAACCACCTCGGCCACTTCGCCCTGACCACCGCACTGCTGCCGGCGCTGCTCGACGCCGGGACGGCCCGCGTGGTGGCGCTCTCCTCCCGGGGACACCGCCGCGGCGAGGTCGACTTCGACGACCCGAACTACGAGCGCCGGCCGTATGACGCCTGGCAGGCGTACGGGCAGTCCAAGACCGCCAACGGCCTGTTCGCGGTCGGCCTGACCGCCCGCCACGGCGCCGAGGGGGTCACCGCGAACGCGGTGATGCCCGGGTCGGTGATGACCGACCTGATGCGGCACATGACCCCGGCCGACTTCGCCGACCGCGGCTGGGCGGACGAGGACGGCCGGCCGCGCACCGACATGCCCGGCTGGAAGACCGTCGCCCAGGGCGCGGCCACCTCCGTGTGGGCGGCCGTCGCCCCCGAACTCGACCGGCGCGGCGGACTCTACCTGGACAACTGCGCCGTCGGGCGGCCCTGGACCGTCGACGGCGTCCCGCCCGACGGCTACTACCTGCCCTACCTGCTCGACGCCGACCGCGCCGAACAGCTCTGGGAGCTGTCGCTGAAACTCACCGCGTAGGAGTGGCGACGGCGAGGCGCTCGCCGTGCTGCTCGGCCTGGTCGCCGGCCGCCGGGCGGGGCTGATGACGACCTCGGACACCGCGGGCGAGACGGCCGCGGCCAAGATCCGCCGGGTGCTGCCCGAACGCGTCGCCCGCCGCCTCGACACGGTCCTGGAATCCCTCGCCTTCACGGCCTCGCCCGGCTTCCCGCCTCGGCCGCGAGCGTGGAGGAACCCGCGACCGAGGCGGGCGCGGATCCGGAGAGCGAGCGGTGGTTCCGCGTCGAGCTGCGGGTGGAGCAGCTCGACTGGTTGCCCCCGGTGCTCGCCTCACTCGGCCGGCCGTTCGTCATCGAACGCCTGGACGAACTGCGCGACCTTGTCGCCGCATTCGCCGACCGCCTCGCGTCCTACGCCCGGCAGAATCCTGACCGTGAGGAACCGGCGTCATGAGTTGACGCGGCTAGATGGCATGTAGGTGTCGGGCTGGCCTACCAACCCGACACCTACGTACCGGCTAGTGCGCCGTGCAGGTGAGTCCGGTCAGCGACGCGGGCGTGGCGCCCGAGCCGAGCAGGCCGAACGTGGTCGAGCCGGCCGGGGAGAGCGCGCCGTTGTAACTCAGGTTCGTCACGCTGACGGCTGCTCCGGTCTGGGTTTCGCTCGCGTTCCAGATCTGGGTGATCGCCTGCGATCCCGGCCAGGAGTAGCCGACCGTCCACGAAGTGGTCGCAGCGGTCCCGTTGTCGGTCACGGTGAAGCCGACCTGGTAGCCGCCGGGCCACGAGTTGGTCAGCGACCACGTCACCGCGCACGACTTCGCCGGACCCGTCGGATTCGCCGTGGCCGTGGCCGTGGCGGTCGAGGTCGCGGTGGCCGAAGCGCTCGCGCTGGCACTGGCGCTCGGGCCGGTGCTCGCAGTGCCCTGCGTCAGCGTCACCACGGTCGCGGAGTACGGACTGATCGTCTGCGATGACGCAGTCCGTACTGGTCGAATTCGTGATCGACGATCCGGGCTCCGCCAGAGTGGAGACCGCCGACGCTCCCGGGCTCGGGCTGAATCCGGTGTAGCGTTGGAGACGAGCCCGGTCGACGTCGAGGTGACGGCCGGTCCGCTGGACTGACTGTCGCCGCTGTCGACCAGCGTGGAGATGGTCACCTTGACCGAGCTGCCGAACTTCGTCGAACTGAACCCGCTGAACGTGACGTTGTTGCTCCCGCTCGACCCGCCGATGATCACTGCCGCCGACGTCTTCGAACTCGCGATGGAGGCGACCGCCTGCAGCACGCCGGTCCCGGACGGCGGGGTGACCCGCGCGGAGTCGCCGTTCTGCTGCCCGTACCAGTAGTAGAGGTACCGGCCGCTGGTCTTCTGCAGGTGGGCGTTGAGCAGACGGCCGAGCGGCTCGTTGCCGAACCACGAGGACATGTCGCCCTCGACCCGGTCGGCGTCGAAACGGGCCAGGTACCGGATCATCTTGCCGGGCACGCCCTGGGAGCGAGCGAGTATCCCGTCTCCGCAGCCCTATTCGGTCCTGCCGTCGATCAGGTACTCGCCGCCACAGGCCAGCGCCAGTTCGGAGCCGAACAGCGCCGCCGGGGTGAACGCGCCCGGTCGGCCCTCGCCCGCGAGCAGGCGGCGGGCGATCTCCGCGGGTACCGCGCCGGTGAACTCCTGCGCGTCGCCAACCCGCAACCAGCCTTCTTCGACGGTGCCGTCCGCCCACTCCACCCGCGCGTGGCCCCAGGAGTACGCACGAGGCCGTTCGCGGGCCTTGAGCTTGACCCGGGCAAGCCGGTTCTTGGCAAAGGCGCGCACCGGACCGACCGCCAACAACGTGGTCGCGATCGGCAACATTAGACTCATGACTGACAACGGCTGACGGAAGGACGTGGACATAGTGGCTGGTCCGATTCGGTGGGGGATCCTGGGCACAGGCGGCATCGCCGAGAGGTTCGTGTCCGATCTGCGGCTGACCGACTCCGGCGTCCCGGCCGCGGTCGGATCGCGAAGCCAGGAGTCCGCCGACCGGTTCGGCGAAGAACTCGGCCTCGCGAACCGGCACGCGAGCTACGAGTCGCTGGTCAACGATCCGGACGTGGACGTCATCTACGTCGCCACGCCGCACCCGATGCACCACGACAACGCGATCCTCGCGCTGCGGGCCGGCAAGCCGGTGCTGGTGGAGAAGCCGTTCACGATGGACGCGGCCGAGGCCCGCGACGTCGTCCGGGTGGCGCGGGAGACCGGGTTGTTCGCCATGGAGGCGATGTGGACCAGGTTCCTGCCGCATGTGGCCGTGATCCGGGACTGGCTCGCGCAGGGCGTGCTCGGCGACGTGGTCACCGTGACCGCCGACCACGGCCAGTGGTTCGCCGAGAACGCCGGATTCCGCCTGTTCGCCCCGGAACTCGGCGGCGGCGCGCTGCTCGACCTCGGCATCTACCCGGTGTCCTTCGCCTCGATGGTGCTCGGCACGCCGAACCGGATCCTCGCGATGGGCGACCCGGCGTTCACCGGCGTCGACGCGCAGACCTCCATGGTGTTCGGCTACGACACCGGCGCCCAGGCCGTGCTGACCTGCACCCTGCGGGCCAGGAGCGCGACCCGGGCGTCGATCGTCGGCACCGACGCGCGGATCGAACTGGACGGCGACTTCTACGCGCCCACGGTCACGACCCTGATCCCGCGCACCGGCGAGCCGACCCGCGTCGAAGCCCCGCACGAAGGCCGCGGCCTGCGCCACCAGGCCGACGAGGTCGCCCGCCGCCTGGCCGCGGGTGAGCTGGAGAGCCCGCTGATGCCGCTGGACGAGACCATCTCGATCATGGAGACCATGGATGCGGTCCTGGCCCAGACGGGACTGAGCGTGAAGCAGTGATATCGCGGCTGTCGCGGCCTACGGTCTCCGCGTGAGCGTGTGCGGCGCTGCCGCTCAACCGTGGCCTCCGCCACCGCCGTGGTCTCCACCACCGCCATGATGCCCGCCACCGCCATGGTGCCCGTCGTCATTGAAAAAGTTACTTCCGTGGAGCTGGACGGACGCGTGGTGCGCGGCGCTCACTGACGACTGAATCGAGGGCCATCCCGGGGGATTCGCCGTGGAGATGGGGACGTCCCCTGGGCACCTCGGTGGATTCGACGCGCCGCTGACCATCGTGACGGAAGGTTCCTGCCTGGCCACCGCTTCGAGCCGAGCGCGCTTGGCCAGGTTCTCGTGCTTCGGGTACAGCCGGGCGACGAGTCCGACGGCATATACCAGTCCTGCGAAAGCCGCCTGCTGCGAGGTGACCGGCCCGGTAGAGGAGGCGATGGCGTCGAGCCTGTCCTTTGCGTCGGTCAGCTTCGCCGCCTTGACGACGGTCCACCGCCGGCTTCGGGAAAAACCCCACACCGTGCGATACTCGGCCCGGATCGTGCCCTCCGCGGTCAGCCGGCTCAGGTAGCGGTTGAGGAGCACGACCGGCTGCCTGGCCACCCAAACCTTCACGTTGAGCGAAGACGACGTGTCATCGAGCACCATCAGGGCCAGGTCGGTGAGCTCATCCCCGGTCGAGCTGGTATCCAGCACGGTGACGTAGTCGTGCTCGATGGAGATGCGCCCCATCTCCGCGAGCCGGGCAAGTTCCGAGCCCGCGAGGGCGAAGCGCAGTTTCTCGTACGCGGCGATGGTGCCGTTCCGCTTGATGGCCAGCAGAACGATGTCCTCTCCGAAATTCTGCATGGTGCTGATATACCCGGCCGCGGCCGGGTCGACTCAGCGCCCGGACCGCACCTCGCCGGGAACCCGAAGCGAGGCCTGCGTCCGAGCCGCGATCTCCTCCTCGCTCACCCCGGGCGCGAGAGCGCTCTCTGTGAGGGGGCGGGGGCCGGGATCGGCGACCGTGCGCCGTTCCACCGGCTTGTCGGCGTCCGCCTCGGCCCGCCTGGTCTCCGCGCCTTCTTCCAGAACCGGCGCGAACGGGCTGGTCTGCCCGATCCGGCCGCCGGTGGCCAGGTGCCGCGGCTTCGCGGGCGGCGGGGTCACGCGCTGCGGCCGGGCCCCGGACCAGACGCGGTCCACGCCGCCGAGAGCTCTCATACTCATGGGTGTTCCTCCAGAGGTTTCCGGGTTGCGGGCACAGTCGGGCCGACCGGCGGTCAGATCGCCGGCGCGGCGGGTGGGCGGGGAATCAGTTGACCGGCAAAATCAGGTGGTCAGGTCCAGGGCGGCGCGCACGATGCCGTCGGTGTCGATGCCGTGGTACCGGTAGACGTCCTCCAGCGAGCCGGACTGGCCGAAGTTGGTCACACCCAGCGTCCGCAGCGGCACCCGGTGCACGCCGGACAGGAACGCCAGGGTGTGCGGGTGCCCGTCCAGCACGGTGACCAGCGGCGCGGCCCGCTCGGCCGGGAAGACCTGGTCCAGGATCCAGGTGTCCGCATGGCCGTGCCCCTGCCGGGCCTCGAAGGCCCGGAACAGCAGGCCGGGACTGGTGATGCACAGCACGTCGGCCATGATGCCCTGCTGCTCCAGCCGCTCGGCCGCCGCCAGCGCCTCGGTGGCCATGGCGCCCATCGCGGCGATCGTCACCTCGGGCTGCTCGGTCCGGCGCAGCGCGTACGCACCGGCCACCACCTGGCGCCGGCGCCGCTCCCGGGCGGCCGGATCGCCGGGCACCTGGGCCAGGGTCTGGTCGACCAACCGGGTGGACAACCGCAGGTACGCCGACCCGCCGTCGACCCGGCCCAACCGGCCCAGCGCGGCCAGCAGGATCCACTCGGTGTCCAGCGCGAAGGCCGGCTCCCAGGTCGTGCAGCCGGGCTGCTCGATCCCGAGCGACGGCGTGGTGATCGACTGGTGCGCCCCGCCCTCCGGGGCCAGCGTCACCCCGGACGGCGTGCCGATCAGGATGGACTGGCCGCCGGCGTACATCCCGAAGGACCACGGCTCCAGCGCCCGCTGCACGAACGGGTCGTAGAGCACCCCGACCGGCAGCAGCGGCTCGCCCCAGCGGCTCCAGGTCGCGCCGAGCTCGCCGAGCAGCCCGACCAGGTTCGTCTCCGCGATGCCGAGCTCGATGTGCTGGCCGGACGGCTTCTCCCGCCAGTGCAGCACGGTGTCGGCGTCGTCGTGGAACCAGTTGACCCGCTCCTGCGGCGCCCAGACCCCGACCTTGTTGACCCAGCCGCCCAGGTTGGTGCTGGAACTGACGTCCGGGCTGACGGTGACCACCCGCCGGGCGGTGTCCGGCGCGGCCCGGGTCAAGTCGACCAGGGTCCGGCCGACCGCGGCCTGGGTGGTCGCGCTGCCGGCCGGGGTCCGGCCGAAGTCGGCCGGCACCGCCGGGGGATCGACGGCCGCAGCCGGCTCCCGGCGTAGCCGCGCACCGGCCTCGGCGCACAGCCGGCCCGCGGCCGAGTCGGCCGGGAAGGCCGCCCACGGCTGGGCCGGGTCCGCGCCCACCCGGGCGGCCAGCTCGTTCATCTGCGCGTCGGTCAGCAGCGCGGAGTGGTTCTGCGGATGGCCCTGGGTGGACAGCCCGTAACCCTTGACCGTGTACGCGAAGATCACCGTCGGCCGGGTGTCGTCGATCTCGGCGAACGCCTGGTCCAGCGCGGGCAGGTCGTGGCCGCCGAGATTGCGCAGGGCGCCGGTCACCGCCGCGTCGTCCAACTGGTCCAGCAGGGCCGCGATAGGCGCCGCCCCCGAGCCGACCCCGGGCAGGCGCTCGCGCAGGTCCGCGGCCGAGCAGCGCAGCAGCCGCTGGTACTCCGGGTTGGTCATCGTGTCCAGCCGGTCCCGCAGCTCGGCGCCGCCGGGCCGCCCGAACAGCTCCTGGAGCAGCGAGCCGTACTTGACCGTGAGCACCTGCCAGCCGGCCGAGGCGAACATGCCCCGCAGCCGGTCCGCGGCGATGTCCGGCACCACCCGGTCCAGCGACTGCCGGTTCAGGTCCACGATCCAGACCAGCTCGCCGAGCTCGGCCACCTGCGGGTCGAGCACGGCCTCCCAGATCGCGCCCTCGTCCAGTTCGGCGTCGCCGACCAGGGCGTACTGCCGGCCGGCCGGTGCGCCGGGGTTCGGCGAGACGTACCGGCGGGCGATGGCCCCCCAGATCGTCGCGGTGGCGCCGATCCCGACCGACCCGGTGGAGTAGTCGACCGGGTCCGGGTCCTTGGACCGGCTCGGGTAGCTCTGCAGCCCGCCGAACGCGCGCAGCGTCTCCAGATAGGCCGCGTCGAGGCTGCCCTGCAGGTAGTTGACGGCGTGCAGCACCGGCGAGGCGTGCGGCTTGACCGACACCCGGTCGGCCGGGGTCAGGTGCCGGAACCACAATGCGGTCATGATCGACACCATCGAGGCGGACGAGGCCTGGTGCCCGCCCACCTTGAGCCCGGACGGGTTCGGGCGCACCCGGTTCGCGTGGTGCACGATGGCGCTGGCCAGCCACAGCACGCGGTCCTCGATCTCGCGCAGGGCCTCGTACGGGCCTTGGCCGGGGGCGGTCGGCGCGGCGGCCTGGAACGGGGCAAGGGTCATGGCGAAACCACTTCTCCTTCGGACCGGCGCCGGCCGGAGCAGCCGGACGGTCGGCAAAACGACAGGGGGGAACACACCGGAGGCGGTGCGCGGGAAAGACGTGCCGGAATGGCCGCGCCGGGTGACGGTGCGGGCCGAGGACCGCCGGCCGCGGCGAGTGGCGCGGAACCGGTGGGCAGCTGTTGCATGACAGCACACCACCTGGCCAGAATGTGCGCAATAGCCGCTGTGATAACAGTGCAGGACGCCCAGAATCCGCTGCCCGACGCTTGAGAAGGTACGCAACATGCCCAGCTCCGCGAAGATTGACTCCACCGATGCCCGGCTGCTGCTGGCCCTGAGCGCGCACCCCCGGGCCACCGCGGTCGCCCTGGCCGAACTGGCCGGGATCAGCCGCAACACCGTGCAGGCCAGGCTGACCGCGCTGGACAGCGGGCACACGGTCGGCCCGTTCGAGCGCCGGATCAGCCCGGACGCGCTCGGCTACCCGCTGACCGCGTTCGTCAACGCCCGGGTGGTCCAGCGCCGGCTGGACGAGGTGGCCTCGGCGCTGGCCGCGATCCCCGAGGTCCTGCAGGTACACGGCCTGAGCGGCGAGAGCGACCTGCTGATCCACGTGGTGGCCACCGACGCGGAGGATCTGTACCGCACGGCCGGGCGGATCCTGGGCATCCCGGGCGTGGAGCGCTCCACCACGGCCCTGGTGATGCGCCAGCTGGTCGAATACCGGATCAGCCCCCTGCTGGAACGGGCCGCCGCGGAGAAGTCCAGGTCGCAGCGCTGAGAACCGGCGCCCGGGGCGGATCCGGGGGTAGGCTGGGCTTCGCGGCGTAGACATGGTGACGTCATCCCATGGCAATGCGACGCGAAAAAAGGCCTTGCCGGGGGCCTTGCTGTTATCACATATCATCGCTAGCGTGATGCCTGTCACGACCCCCCGGAGGCGTCCGACAACGGCGTCGCCACCGTCGCCCGCAACGGGTACGACGGAAACGTCCAGGGAAGATCTGCCATGCCCCAGAGCCCCAAGTTCGCCCACGTCGTCTTCCAGACCGGGCAGCCGCAACAGATGCGCGACTGGTACTGCACCGTCCTCGACGGGCACGTGGTCTACCAGGATGAAGCGCTGTCCTTCATCACCTTCGACGAGGAGCACCACCGGGTCGCCCTGATCCACCCGCCGGTGCCGCTCGAGCGCCGCAAGCCGGACACCGCCGCGATGCACCACGTCGCGTACACGTTCGAGTCCATCGACGACCTGCTGGCCAGGTACGCCCAGCTGCGCGATCAGGGTGTCACCCCGGCCGTGTGCATCGCGCACGGGGTCACCACCTCGATGTACTACCGCGACCCGGACGGCAACATGGTCGAACTGCAGATCGACCGGTTCGCCAAACCCGAGGACGCCACCGCCTACATGCTCGGCCCCGAGTACGCCGCCGACTCCGTCGGACCCGGCTTCGACCCGGAACTGCTGCTCGCCGCCCGGCGCGACGGCGCGTCCGTGGAGGAGCTGTCCGACCGCGCCTGGGCGCTGCAGACCGTCATGCCCGACCCGATGCCCATTCTCATGGGCGGAGGCAACTGAGAGAAGCGTCGCATGTCTGGCCACCCGCAGCCCGCGGTACTGGCCCGGGCCCGGATCCGCGCGGACATCGGCTGGGATCGAGAACATCGTCAGGGCGATCGACATCCTGCTCTACGCGCCCGGCTCGGGCGCGATCGCCGAGGTCAACCCGTTGCAGCGGATCTGGCGCGACTCCGAGGTGGCGTCCCGGCACGCGGGCATCCTGCCGATGGCGTGCCACGAGATCTACGGCAAGGCGCTGGTCGGGTCGGAGGAGCGCAGCACGCCGATGATTTGGGCGGGGTTGTGCCCGTCCCTGAGGTTGGGGGACGGGCGCGATCGACTCGTGTGTCGGGTGGGGCCTACGGCTCCACGTGCGGGACGTCGGCGAGCGCGCGCAGCGCCGTCTCCTCGTTCCGGCTCAGGTGGGCCAGCACGGCCTTGGACACCACCTCGGGCTCGCGCGACCGGAAGGTGTCGACGAGCTCCTGGTGCGCGAGCTGGTGGCGCGAATTGCCCTCCGGGTCCGGCCCGGCCTTGCTGAAGCCGATCCGGATGTAGCGCTCGGCGGCCCGCCACAGCGAGTTCAGCACCCGCATGTCCCAGGTGGTGCAGGCCGGCGCGAGCAGGGCGGTGTGGAAATCGTGGTGTGATTCGTAGACGGTCTGGATGGTGTGGTGCTCCTCGCCGAAGTCCTCGGCCTGGCGCTGCAACTGGTCCAGCTCGGCGTCCGAGATCATCAGGCAGGAGCGCCCCGCGATCTCCGACTCGATCGTCCGCCGGAGCCGGTAGATGGCTTGGAGGTCGTCGAGGTGCAGCGGGGCCACGCACGCGCTGTGCCCGGGCCGAGTGATCACCAGGCCCTCGCCGACGAGGTTGCGCAGGGCCTCGCGCACCGGGATGAAGCTGACGTCGAGCGCGGAGGCGATCTTCCGCAGCGAGAACGTCTCACCCGGCGCGAGGTCGCCCGAGACGATCGAGCGGCGCAACTCGTTGGTGACCAGATCCGTGACCGACTGCGACTGGATCGGTCGAACGGGAGGGCTCATCGGAACTCCTGCTCTGGGAGGCACTGTGTTATCAAGTGTAGCGCCGGGGTGGGACGTGATCTATGATATAACAGCAGGCCGGTCCGGTGCCTTGATCCCGGCGTGCGTGCCAGGGGTGACAATGCGGCCGACAGCGCGGCCGACATGCGGATATGACCATGTTGCGGGACCCGGTGGCGTTCGTCGTGACGCGGGTGTGTCAGCGGACTACGTCAGTCGTCCAGTTCGCGGGATTGGTGCCCAGGCTGACGATGTCGTTCAGCGGGCCCTTGGCTCCGATCTTGGCGAGTGACGCCGGAACGTTGTAGACGCATATGTCTGGCCCGTTCTCCACCTTGCACACGGTGTCCTTGGGCCGGTCCGCATCGTCCGGGGAGTTCACCGTGGTCACGAGGACGTCGAACTCATCCTCATCGCTCACCCCGATGCCCATGCTCAACCCCGGCGAGTAGACGATGGGCAGCGCGGGCGAGTCGGTGGGCAGGGAGAAGTCGATCGCGCCCAACCCGGCGGGCAGGCCGCGGAAGTAGACCGGCAGCCGGATCGGTTCGTCGGAGACGGTCAGTGTCCGGGCGACGTGCAGCATCGTGGCGGCCGCGTCCGGGAAGTCGGCCGGGACCGAAGCGGTCAACTCGACGTAGTCGCCGGTCGCGGTCTTCCAGTCGAGCTTGCCCAAGTGCCACGTCAACCCTCCCCCCTTGTGGGTGCTGTGCTTACCGAAGGCCTAACGCGGCCGAGCACCCGGAAGGTTGTATCAGGACGGCCGCCTTCGCCGCCCGTCGCGCGTCACAACATGTAGTAGAGGGAGAGCAGGGCGATCATCAGCAGGCCAGCGGCCGAGAGCACGGCCGGGCGAGGGGAACGGGCCGAGTGGGCCGGGGCTGTGGGCAGCGGGCTCGGTCGCCAGAGCGCGGCCGGGTCCGGCTGGCGGACCGGCGCCGAGGCCGAGGCCGGAGACGTAGCCGACGGCGCGGGCGCGGGTGCCGCGGGCCGGGCCGAGAGTGGCTTGAGGACGGATGCCTTCTGCAACGCGGTCGCGACCGTACCGGACAGCGGCCGGGCGGCCGGGTCCTTGGCCAGCATGTCCAGGCAGATCCGGGCCAGCGGCGCCGGAACGGAGGCGGGCAGCGGCGGCGGCTTGGCGGTGGCGTGCGCGAACAGCATCGCGATCGACTCGTCCGCCTCGAACGGCATGCGCCCGGCGAGCAGCCGGTACAGGACCACGCCCAAGGAGTACACGTCGGCCGCCGCGGTGGCCTGCGCCCCGGCCGCGCGCTCGGGCGCCAGGTACGCGACGGTGCCGATCAGGCCGACGGTCGCGGTGGTGTTCGAGGGTTCCGTGGTGGCCGCGATGCCGAAGTCGATCAGCTTCACGTTGCCGCCGGAGCCGGTGAGCATGATGTTCGACGGCTTGACGTCCCGGTGCACGATCCCGGCCTGGTGCGCGGTGTCCAGCGCGCTCGCGCACTGGGCGATGATCCGGGCCGCCTCGGCCGGCGGCGGCGGTTCCCGGGTCAGCCGGTCGGCCAGGCTCTCGCCGTCGACGAACTCCATCACGATGAACGTGCAGTCGCCCTTTTCGCAGAAGTCGTACACCTGGGCCAGCCTCGGGTGGGACAGGCTGGCCAGGGTCCTGGCCTCCCGGCGCAGCCGGCGCTCCGCGTGCAGGTCCTCGCTCACCGCCGGGCGCACGGTCTTGATCGCGACCGTGCGGTGCAGGAGCAGGTCGTGGGCCAGCCACACGTCGCCCATCCCGCCGTTGCCGAGCCGGTGCGCCAGCCGGTAGCGGTCGGCCAGCACCGTTTCTGCGGTCACGGGCATCGCCTTCACGCTCCTGTCGTCAGTTGCCGAGGACCTCCGAGTGCCCGGATAGCCGCGGCGTATACCTGCCAGAAGGTGATGGAATCGCAAAGCCCGCGTACGCCGCGCGGTTCCCGGCGCGCGGCGCGGCTATTCGCTCCGGCTGAAGGCGACGATGGCGATGCTGAGCAGGATCACACCCATGGCCGCCACGACGCCCACTTCCAGCAGCGTCGGCACGTGCCAGCCGTTCCAGCTGACTCCGGCGTCCAGGCTGGCCCGGGCGGCCGCGGTCACGTTCAGATGGTCGAACACCAGCCGGCGCAGCGGGTCGACGGCGTAGGTGAGCGGGTCGATCCGGTTGAGCACGGTCAGCCAGGTCGGCAGGTTGCGGGACGGGAACAGGGAACCGGACAGGAAGTACATCGGCATGATCAGCAGCATGTTCAGCGCCATGAACGATTGCATCTGCTGGATCCGCGAGGCCATCATCATGCCGAACGCGCAGATGGTGAACGCCAGCAGCAGCTGGATCCCGAACACCTCGATCAGCAGCAGCGGGTCGTAGGGCACGTGCACGAGCCCGGCCACGGCGATCACCACCAGGCCCTCGAACCCGGCGATCGCGGCCCCGCCCAGGCACTTGCCCAGGACCAGCGATCCGCGCCGCACCGGCGCGACCAGCATTTCGCGCAGGAACCCGTACTCCCGGTCCCACACCACGGACGCCGCCGCCATCATCGCGGTCATCAGCACCGACAGGCCGAGCACACCGGGGTAGAAGAAGGTGCGCAGCGACACCCCGGGACCGAGGTCGACCAGCGTGCCCAGCCCGCTGCCCAGCACGAACAGGAACAGGACCGGCTGGACCAGCGCGGTGACGATCCGGATCCGGTCGTTGAAGAAACGCAGCAGCTCCCGCTGGAACACGATCTTGATCGCGCGCAGCTCCCCGCCGGTGGTCCGGTTGGGCACGCGCACCCCGAACACGGGGTTCGCCGCGCCGGCGGCGGCCGGCTTCGCGGGTTCGACGGTGGTGGTCATCAGTTCCTCCGGCCTAGACGGGACCTCATCTGCTGCTTGTTCGCTTCGCTGGAGCTGGCCTCGGCGTCCCGGATGGTTCGGCCGGTGTAGGTCATGAACACGTCGTCCAGGGTCGGGCGGGCCACGTTCACCGACCGGATCGCGACCGGCAGGTCGGCGAACAGCCGGGGCACGAAGTGCTCGCCCTCCTCCACCGAGAAGGTCAGCTCACCCTCGGACCGGGTCGCGTCCAGGCCGAACCGCTCCTTGAGCAGCCCGACCGCCTTGACGTCGTCGTCGGTGGTGATCCGGATCCGGTCCTTGCCGACGCTGGCCTTCAGCGCCGCGGGCGTGTCCAGGGCGATGATCTTGCCGTTGTCCATGATGGCGATCCGGTCGCAGTACTCGGCCTCGTCCATGTAGTGCGTCGTCATGAACATCGTGATGTCCTCGGTCGCCTTCAGCTCCTGGATGTAGGACCAGATCGACGCCCGGGTCTGCGGATCGAGGCCGACCGTGGGCTCGTCCAGGAACAACACCCGGGGCGAGTGCAGCAGGCCCCGGCCGATCTCCAGCCGCCGGCGCATGCCGCCGGAGAACGTGTTGACCTTGCTCTCCCGCCGCTCCCACAGGCCGACCATCTTGAGCATCCGCTCGATCCGGTCCGGCAGCACCGAGGTCGGCACGCCGTAGAGCTCGCCGTGCAGGCGCAGGTTCATCCGGGCGGTCAGGTAGCCGTCCAGGGTCTGGTCCTGGAAGACCAGGCCGATGTGCCGGCGCACCTGGTCGCGCTGGTGCACCACGTCGAAGCCCGCGACCTGCGCGGTTCCGGCGGTCGGGGTGAGCAGCGTGCAGAGCATCGAGATCGTGGTGGACTTGCCCGCGCCGTTGGGGCCGAGGAACCCGAAGGTCTCCCCGCTGTGCACCTCCAGATCGATGCCGCGGACGGCCTGGACCTCGCCGTAGGTCTTGACCAGCCCCCGCACCGAGACGGCCGCGGCTTGGCGGGTCCGGTCTTCGACGTTCGTCATACCTGTCATTGTTTCCCAACCTGCGCAAGTAACTCCAGTCGTTCAACTGAACATTGGCTGAGAGCGCGCGCGCCCTAAGTCTGGTCGACCTCTGCGGCGCCCGGTCGCGGGGTCAGGGGGTTCGCTCCAGGTCCGCGGCCCAGTCGTTGAGCCCCTGCTCGCTCAGCACGAGGTCCAGTCCGGCCGCGGCGGCGCCGATCAGCGCGCCGTCCTCGCCCAGGGACGCGGCCCGCAACGGAATCGGGTCCGCCCGGCGGAACGCCATCAGCCCGTCGGCGTAGGCCGCGGCGAAGTCGCCCGCGGCGACCTCCCGGATCCGCGGGGCCAGGCCGCCGAGGGTGACCGTGTCCGGGTCGTGCGCGTTGACCAGGCCCGCGATACCGCCGGCCAGGGCCCGGGCCACCCGCCGGGCGGCCGCGGCGGCGGCCGGATCGTGCGCCGCGCGGTCGAGCACGGCCAGCGCGAACGCCCGCGGGTCCTCCGGCGGCGCGGCGCCGAGGTGCCGGGCCAGGGCCCGGCCGTCGACCTCGTTGTCCCAGCAGCCGCGGGCCCCGCACAGGCAGCGCACCGACCGGTCGCCGAACGGAAGGTGCCCGTACTCCCCGCCCGCGCCGCCGGCCCCGACCACCGGAACGCCGCCGACCACGAGAACGCCGCCGAGCCCGACTTCGACCGTCAGGTGCAGCACGGTCCCGGCCCCCGCGCCCGCACCGCCGCGCGCCTCGGCCAGCCCGGCGAGGGTCGCGTCGTTCCCGATCACCAAGGGCAGCGGCGGCGCGGCGGCCGGGGTGAGCGCGGAGAAGTCGACCGGGCCCCATTCGAGCGTGGCGGCCTGCACCAGGAGGCCGTTGCGGACGGCGCCCGGCACGGCGAGCGACACGGCGCGTAGCCGGGAGCCGTACTGCCGCCGCAGCTCGGTGAGGGCCTCGGCGATCTGGCCGACGACCTGCTGCTCGCGTTCGTGCGCGTGGCGGCGGACGATCACCGGGGAGGGCCGGCCGTCGATCTCGGTGATCGCGCAGCGCCACTGGTCGTAGCGGACTTCGACCACAGCCACCACAGGGCCGCGCGGGTGCGGGCGCAGGCGGGTGGTCGGCCGGCCGCGGCCCACCACGGGCGCCGGGACCTCGTCGAGCAGGTGCAGCGCGCGCAGGCGGGCGGTGATCTCGGTGGCCGAGCCGCTACTGAGCCCGAGCCGGCGGGCAGCCTCGGCCCGGGTGACGTCCGGCCCGCGGCGCACCTCGCCCAGCAGACCGAGCGCACCCGGCCAACGCGCGTCGCGGACTGTTGTCATCCGGGCCGTCCTCTTTTATGCTCGGTGATCGAGGATAATACTCGGTCAGGAGTGAGTCATGCACCCTTTCAGCATTGCAGGCGGGTTCCGCGGCTTGGCGGTGGCGGTGGCGGTCGTGGTGGCGCCGATCGGTGAGGTGTCGGCGTGACTACTGTGCTGCTGTCTTTGGCGATCGTGTTGCCGTGGGGGACGTGGATTCCGATTGCGCAGGCTGTTCCCGGGTTGAAGCAGTCCACGCGGACTTTTTATGCCACCGTGGGGAATTTGGTCTTTGCGGCTGTGGCGTTGGTCGTCGGTGGTAGTGCAGGGCAGGTGACGTTCGGGTGGAAGGCGTTCTGGCTGCCGCTGGCCGGAGGGCTGGTCTGGACGGTTGGTAGCGTGTGCGCTTTCCGGGCGAGTGAGCTGATCGGGTTGGCGAGGGCTGCGGGGACTTGGACGCCGCTGAACATCATTGTTGCGTTTGTGTTCGGGGCGTTGCTGTTCAGCGAGCTCAGTGGCTTCAGTGCGGCACGGTATGCGGTGTTGGGCGGTTGTTTGGTGCTGGTACTGGCGGGTGTGTTTCTCATTATCGGCTCGCAGAATTCCGAGGCTGAAGCCGAGGGCGCGGGCGAAGCGGCGGGGACGGACGCGGGCACTCCCTTTGAGGGCGACGGCGACGACGCAGGCCCGCTTCTTTCGCCAGACGCTACCGTCCCAGCGCCCGTCACCGGATTCGCGACGACGGCTACCACGACCGCTCTCACTGACGTCGCAGATCCCGTCGCCCCGGCCGTCGCTAGTACTGTCGCCAGTACTTCCGGGACCGATTCCGCGATTTCTTCCGCGACTACGGCAAGTGCATACCGGCGCGGTCTGCTGTATGCGGTCGGCGCAGGCATCCTCTGGGGCGCGTACTTCGTTCCGGCGCAATGGGCCCACGTGCCGTCGCAGCTGGGCAACTTCCCGCTGGCCATCGGCATGTTCGTCGCCGCGGTCGTACTGGGTCAACGCACCGGCGGCATCGTCAGGCTCTCCCCGCGACACACGATGATCCAGGTCGGTGCCGGATTGTTGTTAGGCGTAGGCAGCGTTGCCCTGCTGGGTTTGGTGCCGCGCGTAGGCACGGGAGCCGGTTTCACCATCGCGCAGCTGAGCCTCCTGGTGAACGCCAGCGTCGGCATCTGGGTATTCAAAGTCCCCGCCCCCGGATCACGCGCCGCCCGCACCGCAATCGCCGGAATTCTGCTGGCCGGCATCGGCGGAACCATCATCGGCGCGCTGAAGTAGGCGGCCGGCGGCGCCGAACCGTGTGAAAGTTCGCAAACACCCGACGCGAGCGGCTTGTGTGTGAGTACACTGAGGTGCCTGCTCTGGGGCTTTTCGGACACAGCACAACCGGGGGTGGCGAATGCCCAGAGAAATGTGGACCGGCAATGCGCAGCAGCGCATCCAAGAGGCCGCCGCAACGAATGCCTCGGCACTGGGCTTGGACGGCCTCGGACTCACACAGATTCCAGAAGAATTGCGCGATCTAACCACATTGCGGGAACTGGACCTGTCGCGCAATAACATCCGGGAGCTTCCAGATTGGCTACCCGACCTTTCTGGCCTCGAAAAATTCATCATTTCCAACAATGAGCTATATTCGTTGCAGAGCCTCGCCAAAATGTCGAACCTCGCCAGCCTCTCCGTCAATAGCAATCCGATTGCGGAGTTCCCAGCTTGGATTCGTACCGCCACGAATCTGAAGACATTAGAGCTGGGTGGCCCACAGTTTCCCGGGCTATCTGACTGGATGGGTGAACTCACCTCTCTCAGAAGGCTGCATATATCGGAATATGGACTTACTGAGCTTCCGGAATGGATTCGTTATCTCAAAGGTCTGACCGAGATCGGATTCACCATGAATCGACTTCGCGACCTGCCGCAGTGGATGGTTGAACTCGATAACCTCGAACGCGTCTATGGCGGTTCCAACGAGTTCCTTCAGGTCCCGAAGCCCCTTTTGGATCTCGTCCGATTGCGTGGCCTGTATCTTCACAAGAACCGCATCGCAGAACTTCCCGTCGCTCCTGGCGGACTGCGAAATCTTCACCATTTGACACTCTTCGAGAATCCACTGCAAGAAATTCCCGGCTGGATCGGGGAACTCGTTCAGTTGAAGTCACTATTGCTCGACGGCCTAAACTGTAAGCTACCACCGGAACTGGGCGACCTGACCCGGTTGACCACGCTCAGGATGGAAAACTGTGGACTCGGCGAGGTGCCATCTTGGGTGAGTCGGCTAACGGGGCTCACCTAGTTTGGTTTGAGCTTCAACCCTTTCATTGAGTTGCCGGTCTTCCTAGTCGGCTTACCCGTCCTCGAGGAACTCGAGGTACGCGGAAACTCTATCCAGAACCCGCCGCCCGAGGTGTGTGCGGCTGATTCGGACGACATTCTCGGATACCTTCGGGCGGTGCGTGACACTGGGCAACCGCAGTGGCGATCGAGGATGCTGGTGGTCGGGGAGGCGGCCGGCGGCAAAACGTCGGTGACCAAAGCCTTGTGTGGATTGGACTACGATCCATCCGAGCCCCAGACGCATGGCGTGCATCTGGATCCACTCGACCTGTCTGCCGAGCTCTTGGCTAGCCAAGCGCAGCTGAACGTCTGGGATTTCGGCGGCCAGCTGGAATATCGGGCCACGCAGCGGTTCTATATCAGTGATCGCTCGCTCTTTGTTCTGGTCTGGAACAGTCGTCGCGGCTGGCGTACCGGCGGGCAGGTGGAAGCGTGGCTGGAGGCCATATCGAACGCCGCGCCGAACGCTCCGATCGTCGTCGTCGCCACCCACTGCCGCGACTCGGTGGCAGACCTTGATGAAGCCGATGTTCGGCGCCGATTCCCGCGCGTCGTCGACATCGTTCAAGTCGACTGTCAGGACGGGCTTGGGATCGAGCAGCTGCGCAGGGTGATCGCCACGCACGCGCGGACGCTCCCGCTGATGGGCGTGCAGTGGCCGGGATCTTGGTGTCGTGGCGCGGAAGCTCTAGCCGCTGAGCCTGGGCGGTCTATCACCCGGCGTCGCGCGGAGGCGATCCTCGAAGTGGCCGGTGTGCCGACACCCGCCACCCGCACGGCATTGCTGCGTGCGCTGCACGATCGCGGGGAAATCCTGCACTTCCCGAACGATCCGCTCCTGCGCGAGCACGTGATCCTCCAACCGACCTGGGTCGACTCGATGATCACCCGGATTCTGGACAGCCAGGAGCTGGCCGATCGCGGGGGAGTGCTGAGCCGTCGCCTGCGGGACGAACTCTGGCACGACATCGACAATCCCGGCCTGGTCGAAATGCTCACAGCCATGATGGAACGATTCGACCTCGCCTACCGCATCGACGCGCCGGGGCACGAAGACGTCGCGCTCGTCGTTGAGCGACTTCCTGCCGGAGCTCCACCCGAGCTGTCCCAGACGTGGGCCAAGGCGCTCGAAGTATCGGATGCCAGAGAATTGAGTATCAGTTACAAGCTTGCCTCCCGACAGGCTGGTGTCCCGTCGTGGTTCATCGCTCGGGAGCATCGTTTCACCACGGATACGGCCTGGTCGGGCGGCGTCCTGCTGCATCATCACGGTGCCCTTTCGCCGTCTACTGCGTTGCTCACCGATGATGGCCACGCACAGCCGACCGTGCGATTGGCAGTGCGTGGTGCCGAGCCGCATACCTTCTTGTCGATCCTCAATGAGGGGTTCACCGGCATCGTTGCCGAGCGCTATCCCGGTATGCAGGTGCGGTGCATGGTTCCGTGTCCGTGCGGAGGTGAAACCGCGGACGGAACCTGCACGTATGAGTTCGAATATTCGGCGGCGCTGCGGATGCTTGCGCACGGAAAATCCTTGCAGTGCAACGATTCCGGCGAGCCGGTCGATCCGGCCGCGCTGCTACTGGGTCTGCGAACCGTGCCGCTGAAGGAGACTCTGGCGGCGATGCAGCGGACTCTCGGTGAGCTCGTTCAAACCACCGGCCGCGTTGAGCGGAACCAGCTGCTCGTGCTGGACTCCGTCCGCGATCTTCTCCAGAAACGCGGCGAGCAGCCGGACCGTTGCCCGGGGATCTTCACGTTGACCAAGAAGGGCCACGTCCACCGCGCCTACGAACTCCAACTCTTCTGCGAGCAGCCCGACCAGCCACACCCGCTGCTCGACGGCGCCGGGGTCTATCGCCTGCCTGCTGTGCCGGCCTGGATCCGCCGCTACGCACCCTACCTGCGAACCATGCTGACCGGCCTGCGCCTCGCGATGCCGCTCGTGTCGCCCATCCTCGGCGTCGCCGGGGCCGTGACGCTCCCCACACGCTCCGACTCCGGAATCGAACTCACCTGCCAACTCCTCGAGGACCTACCCGAGTTCCCCGACCTCGACGCGACCGGCCTCCACCGAGCCTCATCCGCCCCCGACGGCGCCGGCCCGGACTTCCGCGAGCTGCGCGCGGCCCTGCTCGAACTCGACCCCGACTTCGGCGGCCTGCGGGAGCGCGAACTGCCCGAGAGCAGGGGTATCGCGTATCTCTGCGCCCGGCACCGCGCTGAACTGCGGTACCCCAGCACGGCCGCCGAACCGGAGTCAGAACCCGCACACTGACCTCACTCCCCACCCCGGCCGCCACCCGCATCACCCCCAGATGATCTATCTCACCAACAGACTAAAAGCACTGCGATACCTGCCCTCTGATACGCGGACCCAGCACCGACGGGCGATTGACGTAGGCGGCGAGCTGCTCTTACGATGACGTCCGAGCTACGAGTGCCGATGCCAAGCCCCGGCTGGTCGGCCGGCAACCCTCCATCGCTGTGGGGTGCCCCGGGGAAAGGCTGGGCGGCGTGCGCCCGATGCGCCGCAAGAGCACGAATTCCCGAGCTGTCGGATGGAGGCGGTCATGCGGTACCTGAGCGACGACGCCCTCCTGCGGCCCGCGCTGCTGCTGGTCGCCCGGCTCGACGTCGACCTCGCCCGGCGCGCCAGCGCCCTGTGTCGCTGATCCGGCCCACGCCGCCTCCCCGCTCTGCTCGGCTGTCTCCTCAGCCCTCTGTTTCGGGACGGCCGCCCCGCGTCCGCGCTGGCCGGCCTCCCTCTGGCCGGTCCGCGGGCGCCGCGGGCCCGGCCGTCGTCTGTACGACGGAATTCTCCCGTGGGGGTAACGAAAAACCATGACACTTGTAGGCCGAGATACCGAACGTGACCTTCTGCGCGCCGAGTACGACCGGTGCGTGCGCGGCGGCGGGGGCGTCGTCGTGCTCGGCGGGCCGGTCGGCTGCGGCCGGACCGAACTGTTGTACGAGTTCTGCGACTCGGCTCGGGCGGCCGGGGCGGTCGTGCTGTCGGCGACCGGGTCCGCGATGGAGCGCACGTTTCCGCTGGCCGTGCTGCACCAGCTGCTGCTGACCGCGCCGCTGGACCCGGCCCAGGCCGCGAAGGCCGAGCGGTTGCTGGAGGAGGGCGCGCTCGCCGCGACCGCGTACTCCAGCCGGCTGACCGCGCCGGTGGTCCAGGGCCTGTGCGCCGCGCTGCTGCGCCTGGCCCGGCAGGCGCCGCTGGTGCTCGCGGTCGACGACGCCCAGGACATCGACCCGCAGTCCCTGGAGTGCCTGCTCTTCCTGATCCGGCGGATCCGCACGGCCGCCGTGCTGGTCGTGTTCGCCGAGCGGTCCTCGGCGCCCGCGCCGCATCCGCTGGCCAACGTGGAACTCGTGCGCCAGCCGCACTTGCGCCGGATCGAGCTCGGATTGTTGGGCGCCGACGCGGTCGGCGAGCTGCTGGCCGACCGGCTCGGCCGGTCCCGCGGCCTGCGGCTGGCCGCCGAGTGGCACGCGATCTCCGGCGGCAACCCGCTGCTCGTCAGTGCCCTGATCGACGATTTCGAGGCCTCGGCCCGGTCCTGGTCCGGGTGCAGCAGCTCGGGGGTGGTGATCGGCGAGGCGTTCCGGCGCAACCTGGTCAGCTGCCTGTACCGGCTGGAGCCGACCGTGTTCCGGGCGGCCGGCGCGCTGGCCATGCTCGGCCAGGCGGCGACCGCGGACCTGGTCGGCGGGGTGCTCGGCGTGCAGGTGGACGCGGCCGAGCAGGCCCTGCGCGCGCTGGCGGCGGCCGGGCTGCTCGAACGCGGCTGGTTCCGGCACCCGGACGCCCGGGCCGAGGTGCTGCGCAGCATCGACCCGGAGACCCAGGTCGGGCTGCACCGGCGCGCGGCGTATCTGCTGTACGGCTCGGACGTCGAGGCGACGCGGGTGGCCCGGCACCTGGCCGCGGCCGGGGACGTGCGCGCGCCGTGGGCCGCGCCGATCCTGCAGGCCGCCGCGCAGCAGGCACTGGATGCGGGCAGCACCGATTCTGCCGTGCAGTGGCTGCGGCTGGCCCAGCGGGCCGGGGTGGACGAGCGTCAGCGCGCCGAGGCCCGGACCGCGCTGATCAAGATCGAGACGCGTTTGGACCCGGGGTCGGTCAGCCGGCACGTGCCGTGGATCGCCGAGGTGCTCGGCAGCGGGCTTCTGGACGGCCGGCTCGGGGTGTCCGCGGTCAAGTACGCGTTCTGGCACGGGCGCCCGGCCGAGGCGACCGCCGCGCTGGGCCGGCTGGATTCGCCGGACCGGCCTGCGGACGTGCGTCTTCGTGCCCTGAAACTCTGGCTTTCCTACTGGTATCCGGACGTCGTGCCGGCCGGTGGTCCGGACGACCCGGGCCCGGGTCGCCGCGTCGGTCCGATCGAGCAGTACGCGACCGGCGGCCTCGGCGGCTTGGTCACGTACCTGCGCGACCACGACCCGGACGCCGCGGTGGCCCGGGCCGAGAAGGTGCTGCGCGGCTGCGGCAAGAACCACCGGGCCGGCGCGCTGGAATCGCTGACCGCGGCCCTGACCACGCTGGTCTACGCGGACCGGGCGGACCGGGCCGCGAGCTGGTGCGAACCGCTGGTCGAGCAGACCACCGGCGAGTGCAGCCCGATGTGGCGGGCCCTGTTCACCGCGGTCCGGGCCCAGGCGGCGATGCGGCTGGGCACTCCGGCGCTCGCGGTGCAGTACGCGCGCTCGGCCGTCGACCAGGTGCAACTGGAGGGCTGGGGCGTCGCGGTCGGCATCCCGTTGGCCGTGCTGACCACGGCGAAGGTCGCGCTGGGCGAGTTCGAGCACGCCGCGCGTTACCTGGCCGTCCCGGTGCCCGAGGCCATGTTCCGCACTCCGGCCGGCGCGCACTACCTGTATGCCCGCGGCGGTTACCACCTGGCGCTCGGCCGGCCGGAGGCGGCGCTCGCCGACTTCAGTGCGTGCTCTGATTTCGTCGGGCGGCATGGCGTCGACCTGCCCGGGATCGTGCCCTGGCGGCTCGGCGCCGCGCAGGCCTACCTGAAGCTCGGGCGGACACAGCAGGCTGCGACGCTGGCCGGGGAACAGGTGGACCTGTGCGCGGGCCGCCCGACCCGGACCCGGGGTGTCGCGCTGCGGATCGCCGCCGCGGCCGCCCGGCCGCAGCAGCGCCCGGCTCTGCTGGAAGAGGCGGTCGGGATCCTGCAATCGGTCGGCGACCAGCTGGAACTGGCCTACGCGCTCGCCGATCTGGCCTCGGTCTACCACGACCTCGGCGAGTCGGCCCGGGCCCGGACGAT
The DNA here is from genome assembly GCA_035943635.1 of Actinocrinis sp. GTDB lineage: Bacteria > Actinomycetota > Actinomycetes > Streptomycetales > Catenulisporaceae > DASZBX01. The sequence continues at coordinate 27,664 of DASZBX010000028.1, forward strand.
CGAACGCAGAGCCCTGCATCTCAAGCGGCTCAGCTGCGGAGAACCCGGAGCGCAGGCCGGTCTCGGCGCCGGAGCCGGAACCGCGGCCGCGGCCGGATCGGGCGCGGATGCGGTGGCCGGCCCACGTTCGAGTACTGCGAGGCCGGTGTTCCGAAGCCAGCCCTCTGTCGTCGCGGTCGGCGTGGCGGCGGGCGGCACGTCCGGACCGGCGGCCCTCCCGCAGGTGACCACCGGATCAGGCCACGACCTCGCCGCCTCCGCCTCCATGGCCGTGTCCGTGGCGTCCGCGCCGGACGGCGACTCGAGCCTGGAACTGAGCGACGCCGAGCGCCGCGTCGCGACCATGGCCGCCCGCGGCATGACCAACCGGCAGATATCGGCGAAGCTTTACATAACCATCAGTACCGTAGAGCAGCACCTTACCCGGATCTACCGGAAGCTGGGCGTCTCCAAGCGCTCGGACCTGCCGACCTGGCTGGAGCCGGACCTGATTAGGGGCTGATAGGGGTACTCGCGATCAACCCCTGTCGGTGAGGCTTGAAGCGGGCCCGGTGCGACCGGCAGCGGGCCCGGCAGTCGGCCGGCGCACGGCGGAAGGGGTGACGATTCGCGATGGTACGTTCGTACCCTGCGGTGGATGGCGGGTCCGGCCGGGGGTCGGCCCGCGGGCCGGAGCCGGCCGGCCCGGGCGAGCCGATCGCGGTCGTCGGACTGGCCTGCCGGCTGCCCGGCGCCGCCGACCCGGCCGCGTTCTGGCGGCTGCTGGCGGCCGGCGAGAGCGCGATCGGCCCGCAGTCCGCCCGGCGGGCCGCGGCCTGGTCCGGGCCGGTCCCGGCGCCCGGGAACGGCGAGGCCGGCTGGCTGGACCAGGTGGACGGGTTCGACCCGCGGTTCTTCGGGATCGCCCCGCGCGAGGCCGCGGCGATGGACCCGCAGCAGCGGCTGGTGCTGGAACTGAGCTGGGAGGCGCTGGAGGACGCCGGGATCGGGCCGGGCGACCTGTCCGGCGCGCCGGTCGGCCTGTTCGTCGGGGCGATCGCCGCCGACTACGCCACGCTGGTGCACCGGGCCGGCCCGCAGGCGCTGTCCCGGCACGCCCTGACCGGCCTGAACCGCGGCATCATCGCCAACCGGGTCTCCTACGCGCTCGGCCTGCGCGGGCCGAGCCTGACCGTCGACTCGGCCCAGTCCTCCTCGCTGGTCGCCGTGCACCTGGCCTGCGAGAGCCTGCGCCGCGGCGAGTCGGCGGCGGCGCTGGCCGGCGGGGTGAGCCTGAACCTGGCCGAGGAGGGCGCGCTGACCGTGGAACGGTTCGGCGCGCTCTCCCCGAACGCCCGCTGCCACACCTTCGACGCCCGGGCCGACGGCTACGTGCGCGGCGAGGGCGGCGGCGTGATCGTTCTCAAGACCCTGAGCCGGGCGCTGGCCGACGGCGACCGGGTGCACTGCCTGATCCTGGGCGGCGCGGTCAACAACGACGGCGCCACCGACGGCCTGGCCGTCCCGGGCGTGGACGGGCAGCGCGAGGTGATCCGCTCGGCGGTGCGCGCGGCCGGGATCGAGCCGGCGGCGGTGCAGTACGTGGAACTGCACGGCACCGGCACGAAGGTCGGCGACCCGGTCGAGGCCGCGGCGCTGGGCGCGGCCCTGGGCGCCGGCCGCGAGCCGGGCCGGCCGCTGCCGGTCGGGTCGGCCAAGACCAACGTCGGGCACCTGGAGGGCGCGGCCGGGATCGTGGGCCTGCTCAAGGTCGCGCTGAGCGTCTCCCGGCGCCGGATCCCGGCCAGCCTGAACTTCGAGACGCCGAACCCTGAGATCGCTTTCGACGAGCTGAACCTGACCGTGCAGACCGCCCTCGGCGCGTGGCCGCGGGAGGACGAACCACTGGTCGCGGGCGTCAGCTCCTTCGGCATCGGCGGGACCAACTGCCATCTGATCGTGGCCGAGGCGCCGGTATCGCCCGAGCCGGGATCTGAGCCTGAGTCTGAGCCGGAGCCGGGTGACGCGCCGGCCGTGATCGCCTGGCCGGTCTCCGGCCGCGGACAGCACGCCCTGCAAGCACAGGCCGCGCAGCTGCGGACGTTCGCCGACGAGCACCCCGAGCTCAGCGACACAGACATCGCATTCTCCCTCGCGACGACCCGCACCGACTTCGAGCACCGGGCCGTCGTCCTCGGAGCCGACCGCAGTGAACTGACAGCCGGATTGCGCGCGCTCGAAAGCGGGCGGCAGTCGGCCGACCTCATCCAGGGCGTCACCCACGACGGCTCCCGAGGAGCGGCCAAGCCGGAATCCTTGCAGCACAACGGAAAGACGGTGTTCGTCTTCCCGGGCCAGGGATCGCAGTGGCCGCTGATGGCGCGCGACCTGCTGGCCGAGTCGGCGGTGTTCGCCGAGTACATCCACGCGTGCGCCGAGGCCTTGGCGCCGCACATCGACTGGTCGTTGCTCGACGTGCTGCGCGGCCAGGAGGGCGCCGCGTCGCTCGACCGGGTCGACGTCGTGCAGCCTGCGCTGTTTTCCGTGATGGTCTCGCTCGCGCAGACGTGGCGCGCCTACGGCGTCGAGCCGAGCGCCGTGATCGGCCAGTCCCAGGGCGAGATCGCCGCGGCGCACGTCGCCGGAGCGCTCACGCTCGACGCGGCGGCCGCGATCGTCGCCCTGCGCAGCAAAGCGATCGCCACGATCACCGGCGTCGGCGCCATGGCCGCGGTCGCCGCTCCGGCCGCCGACGTCAGGGCCCTGCTCGCGTCCCGGGCCGAGTTCAACTCCGGCGAGGGCCGGCTCGACGTCGCCGCGGTGAACGGACCGGCGGCCACCGTCGTCTCCGGCAACCCGCAGTCGCTCGCCCGGCTGCTGCACGAATACGAGATCGATGGTATCCGGGTGCGCAGCATTCCCGTGACCTACGCTTCACATTCGCCGCAGGTGGAGCATCTGCGCGAGCAGTTGTTGACTGTGCTCGGCGGGACTACGTCGCAGAGTTCGACGACGGCCTTCTACTCGACCGTCACCGGCGGCCTGCTCGACACCGCGGAACTGACCGCGGACTACTGGTTCCGCAACCTGCGGGACACGGTCGAGTTCGACGCGGCCGTCCGCGCGGCCTCGGCCGACGGTCACCGCGTGTTCGTCGAGAACAGCCCGCATCAGGCCTTGGCGTCGAGCATCGCGGACATCCTGGAGTCCGAGGGCGTGCACGACCGGATCGTGGTCGGCACGCTGCGCCGCGATCACGGCGGGCTGCGGCAGTTCCTCTCCTCGGTGGCGCAATTCCACGTGCAGGGCGGCCGGGTTCGCTGGCGCGGCGGCTCTGGCCGTGGCGCTCGGCGGGTGGACCTGCCCACGTATGCCTTCCAGCGCAAGCGATACTGGTTCGACGCCGCAGCCGAGGACAGTGGTCCGCACCGCCCGGCGAACGACGGCCCGACGCCGCTGGACCTCGTCCGCAGCAGCGCCGCGGTCGTGCTCGGATACACCGACGCCGAGACCGTCGAAGTGGACCTGACCTTCAAGGACCTCGGCCTGGACTCGGCCGGCGCGGTCGAGTTCCGCGACCGGCTCGCGGCCGTCTCCGGGGTGCGGCTGCCCGCGACGCTCACTTACGACCACCCCACTCCCGCGGCCGTCGCCCGCTTCCTGGCATCGCAGACACCTGAGCTGCCGGTCGCCGCGGAGCCGATTTCCCAACCGGCCAAGGAAAATCCCGGGCGAGCCGCAGCGATCCCGGGCGCCGCCGAGACCGACCAGGACCCGATCGCGCTGGTCGCGATGAGCGGCCGCTGGCCGGGCGGGGCCGACTCGCCCGAAGCCCTGTGGGACCTGCTGCGGTCCGGCCGCGACGCCATCGGCCCGTTCCCGGAGAACCGCGGCTGGGACCTGGCCGGACTCGCCGCAGACGACGGCCCCGAGGGCAACCGGCCCGGCACGTCCTACACCCGCGAAGGCGGATTCCTCTACGACGCGGACCGGTTCGACGCGGCGTTCTTCGGCGTCGGCCCGCGCGAGGCCGCGGCCATGGACCCGCAGCAGCGGCTGCTGCTCGAAACCGCGTGGGAACTGCTGGAACGGGCCGGGATCGCGCCGAGCACCCTGCGGGGCAGCCGGACCGGCGTGTTCGTCGGCGTGATCCCGCAGGACTACGGCCCCGCGCTGCACCGCACCCCGGCCGGGTACGACGGCTACGCGCTGACCGGCTCCCTGGCCAGCGTCGCGTCCGGACGCCTGTCCTACTTCCTCGGCTTCGAGGGCCCCGCGATCACGATCGACACCGCCTGCTCCTCCTCGCTGGTCGCGATCCACTTGGCTGCCAACGCGATCCGGCACGGTGAGTGCGACCTGGCCGTGGCCGGCGGCGCGACCGTGATGTCGAGCCCTGGCATGTTCACCGAGTTCAGCCGGCAGCGCGGACTGGCCTCCGACGGACGCTGCAAGCCGTTCGCCTCGGCCGCCGACGGCACCGCCTGGTCCGAGGGAGTGGGCCTGCTCCTGCTCGAACCCCTGTCCACGGCCCGCAGCCGCGGCCACCGGGTGCTCGCCCTGCTGCGCGGCAGCGCGGTCAACCAGGACGGCGCCAGCAACGGTCTGACCGCCCCGAACGGCCCCTCGCAGGAGCGGGTGATCCGCCAGGCGCTGTCTGCGGCCGGGCTGACCGGCGCGGACGTGGACGCGGTCGAAGCGCACGGGACCGGCACGACGCTCGGCGACCCGATCGAGGCGCAGGCACTGCTCGCCACCTACGGCCGGGACCGGGCCGGGCAGGCTCCCCTGCGGCTCGGATCGCTGAAGTCGAACATCGGCCACACCCAGGCCGCCGCGGGCGTCACCGGGGTCATCGCGATGGTGCAGGCGATGCAGCACGGGCTCCTGCCGCAGACGTTGCACGTCGACGAGCCGTCGTCGCACGTGGACTGGAGCAGCGGAGCGGTGTCGCTGCTGACCGAGCCGACGACGTGGCCGAGCATTGATACGGCTCGGCCGGACCGGGCGCGCCGCGCGGCCGTTTCCTCGTTCGGAATCAGCGGTACCAACGCGCACCTCATCCTGGAGCAGGCGCCGCAGCAGGATCGCGGCCGTGAGAGTGCTGATGACGTCCCCGTGCGGCTGCCCGCGCCGTGGGTCCTGTCGGCGAAGACCGACGAGGCGTTGCGGGCGCAGGCGGATCGTCTGCGCACGTACCTGGCCGATCATCCCGATGCCGACCCGAATCAGATTGCTCACTCGCTCGCCACGACGCGCGACACGTTCGACCACCGGGCCGTCCTGATCCCCGCCGAGACCAACCGCGAGCAGACCGAGCTCTTGCTGGAGCGACTGGCCGCGGGCGAAACCGGTTCCGGTCTAGTGATCGGCGAGGCGCGCAGGCGCGGCGAGACCGCGTTTCTGTTCACCGGCCAGGGAAGCCAGCGAGCGGGCATGGGCCGCGAGCTGTACCAGACCTCGGCGATATTCGCGGCGCACCTGGACGCGGTGTTCGACGAGTTCGACGAGCACCTGCGCCGCCCGCTGCGGGAACTGGTGTTCGCCGAGCCGGAATCCGCCGAGGCCGCGCTGCTGGACACCACCGAATTCACCCAACCCGCCCTGTTCGCCCTCGAAGTCGCCCTGTACCGGCTCGCCGAATCCTTCGGCCTGCGCGCGGATTACCTGATCGGCCACTCGATCGGCGAACTGATCGCCGCCCACCTGGCCGGTGTGCTGTCCCTGCCCGACGCCTGCGCGCTGGTCGCCGCCCGCGGACGGCTGATGCAGTCCGCGCCGACCGGCGGCGTGATGACCGCGATCCAGGCCACCGAAGCAGAACTCGCCCCCTACCTGGCCGGCCGCGAGAACCAGGTCGCCTTGGCCGCGGTCAACGGTCCGCGCTCGACGGTCATCTCAGGGGACGCCGACGCCGTCGCCGAGATCGCCGCGATCTGGCGCGCCGAGGGCCGCAAGGCCAAGCAGCTCCAGGTCAGCCACGCCTTCCACTCACCGCACATGGACTCGGTGCTCGCGCAGTTCGGCGAGGTGGCCAGGGGACTGGAGTTCGCCGCGCCGCGCATCCCGATCGTCTCGAACGTCACCGGGGACCTCGCGACCGCCGAGGACCTGCGTGACCCGCAGTACTGGGTCCGGCACATCCGGGCCGCCGTGCGGTTCGACGACGGGATCGGCGCGCTGGACCGGCTCGGCGTGACCAGGTTCCTCGAACTCGGCCCCGACTCCGTCCTGACCGCGCTGGCCCACGCCGGCCTCGATGAGCGCGACGAACGCGAGCAGTCCGCGGACCAGGCCGACGCCCGCCCCGCCCGGACCATCGCGGCGACCCTGCGGGCGGGACGCCCGGAAGGCCCGAGCTTCACCACCGCCGTCGCCGAACTCTTCGTCAGCGGCGTGCCAGTCAACTGGTCCGCTACCTTCGGCGAGGTTGCGACGCAGCATCTTGACCTGCCGACGTATCCGTTCCAGCGCAAGCGATTCTGGCTTGAGCAGACCGACGCGCCCCAGACCTCTGTCACGTCCGCCGGTCTCGCGTCACCCGGCCACCCGCTGCTCGCTGCCGCAATCGACCTGGCCGACGACGCCGGGCTCATTCTGACCGGCCGGTTGTCCCTCCCGACGCATCCGTGGTTGGCCGAGCACGCGATCCACGGCGACGCAGTCCTGCCCGGTACGGCCTTCGCCGAACTGGCCCTGCACGCGGCCAAGCGCGTCGGTTCGGATCGCCTCGAAGAACTGACCCTGGAAGCGCCCCTGGTCTTCGCCGCCGAAGCAGTCCAGCTCCAGGTGATCGTCGGTGCTCCCGATGACTCCGGCCACCGGACCGCCGCGGTCCACTCCCGCGCTGAGGGCGATCAGACGACGGCCTGGACCCGGCATGCCTCGGGAATCATCGCGAGCCAGACCACGGAACCCACCGCAGCCCAGGCCCAGGGCGAGAATTGGCCGCCGAGCGCGGCGCAGCCCGTCGACATATCCGACCTCTACCAGAGCCTCGCCGAACAAGGCTACGAATACGGGCCCATATTCCAGGGTTTGCGCGCCGCCTGGAGGCTCGGCGACGAGGTGTTCGCCGACGTCGCCCTGACCGCAGACCAGCCGGACGGGTTCGCCCTGCACCCGGCCCTGCTCGACGCGGCACTGCACGCCGTGGTCGGGGTCGCCTTTGCCCGTAACGAGTCCGGCCGCACCCGCCTGCCGTTCTCCTGGAGCGGAGTACACCTGCACACCGCCGGCGCCACAGCCCTACGGGTGCGAGTAACACCGAGCGGCCACGACGCCGTCCGACTCTTCGTGACCGACACCGCCGACCGGCCCGTACTCTCGGTCGAATCACTCGCCTTCCGCGCGCCAGCCGTGACAGGCAAAGCCGATCGCGACTCCCTCTTCCAGCTCGACTGGATCCCTGCGCCGAGCACCGACACCGCCACACCGCAGCAGCCGGACACCGATCTCGAAGTCTGGTACCTCGAAGACCAGAGCCCGACCGACACCGTTCCCGAAGCCACTCACCTCGCGACGGAAAAGTTCCTACACCGCCTGCGCGAGCGGCTCGACGACGACCAGGTCACACCCGCCCGCCTCGCGATAGTCACCCGAGAAGCCGTCGCCACACACCACGGCGAGGACGTGCGCGACCTGGCCGCCGCTGCCATCCGAGGCCTGATCCGCTCGGCCCAGGCGGAATACCCGGACCGGATCGTCACGATCGACCTGGACCGCCACCCGGACTCACCGGCCGCGCTCCCGGCAGCAATCGCCGCAACCCAAACCTCCGGCGAACCACAACTCGCGATCCGCCGCGGTGAGATCCTGCTTCCCCGCCTGGCCCGAATCAGCACTGACGCAGACCAGCTCACCCCGCCGGCCGATCCACCCGCCTGGCGCCTGGACGTCAGCACCCCCGGCACGCTCGACAACCTCGTACTCGTCCCCGCCCCCGAAGCCACCGGGCCGCTCGCCCCCGGCCACGTCCGGGTCGCGCTGCGGGCCGCGGGACTGAACTTCCGCGACGTGCTGATCGCCCTGGGCATGTACCCCGGCGGCGCCCAGATCGGCGCCGAGGGCGCGGGCGTGGTGGTCGAGACCGCCCCGGACGTGACCGACCTGGCCCCGGGCGACCGGGTGATGGGCCTGATCCAAGGCACCGTCGGCCCGCTGGCCGCGGTGGACCGGCGCCTGCTGGCCAGGATCCCGGACGGCTGGACCTTCGCCGAGGCCGCCACCGCCCCGGTCGCCTACCTGACCGCATACCACGGCCTGGTCGGCGTGGCCGGGCTGCGGGCGGGCGAGGCCGTCCTGATCCACGCCGCGACCGGCGGCGTGGGCCTGGCCGCCACGGCACTGGCCCGCTACCTGGGCGCGCAGGTCTACGCGACCGCGAGCCCGGCCAAGTGGGTCACGCTGACCGCGCTCGGCCTGGACCCGCAGCACATCGCCTCCTCCCGGACGCTCGACTTCGAAGACGCCTTCCGGGCCGCGACCGGCGCCGCGACCACCGCCGAACAAGCCGCCGAGCCAACCGCCCAGCCCGGCCACGGCATCGACGTGGTCCTCAACGCCTTGGCGCACGAGTTCACCGACGCCTCACTGCGCCTGCTCGGCCCGGGCGGCCGGTTCGTCGAACTGGGCAAGACCGACCAGCGCGACCCGGCCGAGGTCGCCGCCGAGCACCCCGGCGTCCACTACCAGGCGTTCGACCTCTTCGACGTGGACCGGGACCGGATCGCGCAGATGCTCGGACAACTGTCAGCACTCTTCGAAATCGGCGCACTCCAGCCGCTCCCGGTGGCCGCCTGGGACGCCCGGCACGCACCCCGCGCGCTGCGCCACCTGAGCCAGGCCCGGCAGATCGGCAAACTCGCCCTCACCTTCCCCCGCCCGCTCGACCCGGCCGGAACCGTGCTGATCACCGGCGGCACCGGAGCACTGGGCGCGCTCGCCGCCCGGCGCCTGGTCACCGCGCACGGCGTCCGTCACCTGCTCCTGGCCAGCCGCAGCGGTCCGGACGCACCGGGCGCGGCCGACCTGGTCCGCGACCTGACCTCGCTCGGCGCTCAGACGACCGTAGCCGCGTGCGACGTCGCGGACAAAGCCGACCTGTCCGCGCTCCTGGCCGCGATCCCCGCCGAGAACCCGCTGACCGCGGTCGTACACACGGCCGGAGTACTCGACGACAGCCTGATCAGCTCCCTGACAGACGAGCAGCTGCACACGGTCCTGCGCCCGAAGGTCGACGCCGCCTGGAACCTGCACGAAGCCACCCGGCACCTGGACCTGTCCGGGTTCCTGCTCTACTCGTCCGCGGTCGGCATCCTCGGCAACGCCGGGCAGGGCAACTACGCGGCCGCGAACACCTTCCTGGACGCCCTGGCCCGCCACCGCGCCGCCGCCGGACTGCCCGCCACCGCGCTCGCCTGGGGCCACTGGGCCCAGGCCGGCGGCCTGGCCGGACAGCTGACCGCGGCCGAGACGGCCCGGCTGGCCCGCACCGGCCTGGCCCCGATGACCGACGAACAGGCCCTGGCCCTGCTCGACCAGGCGCTCGGCTCGCCGCATCCGACCGTGCTGGCGGCCCGGCTCGACCTCGGCTCACCGGCCGGCGCCGAGCCCGCGCACGTCCTGCGCGGCCTGGTCCGACCGAGCGCACGCCGCGCGACTGCCGCGGCCAACGCGAACGGGGCCAGCGCAGCCGCAACGTCCCCCGCCGCGGCCCTGGACGGACTGGCCGACCAGCCGCCGCCGAAGCGCCGACGCCGACTGCTCGCGTTCGTCCGCTCCGTCGCCGCGGGCGTCCTCGGGCACCCGACTCCCGACGCGATCAAACCCGATCTCGGCTTCCTGGACGGCGAATTCGACTCGCTCAGCGCGGTCGAGCTGCGCAACAAGCTCGGCGCCGCGATCGGCCGCCGCCTGCCGACCACCCTGGTCTTCGACTACCCGACCCCGGTCGAACTCGCCGCCTACCTCGGCACGTTGCTCGTGCCCGACAACGTTCCGCAACCCGGACCCGACCCGACCCGGGCCGCGGCCGCCGAATCCTCGGCCGTGAAACCCGTCACCGCCCACACCCCCGCCGACCCGCAACCGGACCTGACCGTGGTCTCGGACGACGAACTCTTCGACTTCCTCGACAAGGAGCTGGGCCACGCATGAACCACACCGACGACACACCGCGCACAGCCGGCGAGGAGAAGCTGCGCGGCTACCTGCACCGGATGACCGCCGAACTGCGCGCCACCCGGCAGCGCCTGTCCGAGGCCGAGTCCGCGCGGACCGGGCCGATCGCCATCGTCGGCATGGGCTGCCGCTACCCGGGCGGCGTGCGCACCCCGGACGACCTGTGGAACCTGGTCACCGCGGAACGCGACGCGATCGGGCCGCTGCCGACCGACCGCGGCTGGGACCTGGACGGCCTCTACGACCCGGACCCGGACCGCAGCGGCAAGTCCTACGCCCGCGAAGGCGGATTCCTTTACGACGCCGCCGAATTCGACCCGGACTTCTTCGGCATCTCCCCGCGTGAGGCCCTGGCCATGGACCCGCAGCAGCGCCTGCTGGCCGAAACCGCCTGGGAGGCGCTGGAACAGGCCGGACTGGACCCGACCGCGCTGCGCGGCACCGACACCGGCGTGTTCGCGGGCGTCATCGCGCAGGAGTACGGGCCGAGCCTGCACCACCTGCCGAGCCAGAACACCGACGGCTACGTGCTGACCGGCGCCACGACCAGCGTCGCGTCCGGCCGGATCGCCTACGCGCTGGGCCTGGAAGGGCCCGCGGTCACGATCGACACGGCCTGCTCCTCGTCCCTGGTCGCGATCCACCTGGCCGCGCAGGCGCTGCGCAACGGCGAGTGCTCGCTGGCCCTGGCCGGCGGGGTCACGGTGATGTCCGCGCCGGGCATGTTCATCGAGTTCAGCCGGCAGCGCGGGCTCGCCCCGGACGGCCGGTGCAAGCCCTTCGCCGCCGCAGCCAACGGCACCGCCTGGGCCGAGGGCGTCGGCGTGCTGGTGCTCGAACGCCTGGCCGACGCCGAACGGCTCGGGCACCGGGTGCTGGCCGTGGTCCGCGGCAGCGCGGTCAACCAGGACGGGCGCAGCAGCCAGCTGACCGCGCCGAACGGCCCCTCGCAGCAGCGGGTGATCCAGCGCGCGCTGACCGCCGCCGGACTGACCGCGGCCGAGGTCGACGTGGTCGAGGCGCACGGCACCGGGACCGCCCTGGGCGACCCGATCGAGGCCGAGGCGCTGCTCGCCACCTACGGCCGGGACCGCGCGGCCGACCGCCCGCTGTGGCTCGGCTCGCTCAAGTCGAACATCGGGCACAGCCAGGCCGCGGCGGGTGTCGGCGGCGTGATCAAGGCGGTCCAGGCGATCCGGCACGGCGTCCTGCCCAAGACCCTGCATGTGGACGAGCCGTCGCCGTATGTCGACTGGTCGGCCGGCGGCGTTGATTTGCTTACCGAGCAACGGCCCTGGCCGCAGACGGACCACCCGCGGCGCGCCGGGATCTCGGCCTTCGGCGTGAGCGGCACCAACGCGCACGTCATCATCGAGCAGGCCCCGCAGGCCGAGCCGACCTCGCCGGACGGGCCGGATCAAAATCAACCTGCTAATTCGTCGGTCGACCGCACGGCTGCGCCCTTCGTCGTCTCGGCCCGCTCGCCGCAGGCCCTGCGTGCTCAGGCGTTGCGGCTGAAGGCTTACCTGCGCGAGCAGCCCGGGATCAACCTGGCAGACCTCGGATATTCGCTGGCGACGACGCGTGCCCTGCTCGAAGACCGGGCAGTCGTGATCGGCGCCGACCGGGACGAACTGCTGGCCGGGCTCACCGCCCTGGCCGAGGGTGAGCCGTCGGCCGGAGCGCTGCGCGGGGCTGCGGGCGAACCGGGCACCCTCGCGTTTCTGTTCACCGGCCAGGGAAGTCAGCGCGTCGGCATGGGCCGCGGGCTGTACGAACGCTTCCCGGCGTTCGCAGCGGCCTTCGACGAAGCGACCGGCGAACTCGACCGGCACCTCGGCAGCCCGGCCGCCACGCCGGTCCGGGACATCGTCTTCGGCGCCCCCGGGACCGACGGCCTGCTGGACCGGACCCACTACGCCCAGCCCGCACTGTTCGCCCTCGAAGTCGCCCTGGCCCGGTTGTTCGAATCCTGGGGAGTGCGGCCGGATTTCCTGGCCGGGCACTCGATCGGCGAGATCGCGGCGGCCCATGTGGCCGGCGTTCTCCCGCTCTCGCAGGCTGCTGAGTTGGTGGCCGCGCGGGCGCGGTTGATGCAGGCGCTGCCCGGCGGCGGCGCGATGGCCGCGATCGGGGCCGGTGAAGCCGAGGTGCGGTCTGCGCTGGCCCGGCTCGGCGCCGGGGCCGAGATCGCGGCGGTCAACGGCCCGTCCTCGGTCGTGGTGTCCGGGGACGAGCAGGCCGTCCTGGCGCTCGCCGCGGGCTTCGAGGCGGACGGGCGTCGGGTCCGGCGGCTGCGGGTGAGCCACGCGTTCCACTCCGCGCACATGGACGGGATGCTGGTGCGGTTCCGCGAGGTCGTCGCCGGACTTTCCTTCAGCCCGCCACGGATTCCGGTCGTGTCCACCCTGACCGGGCGCCTCGCCGCGGCCGAGGAGTTGTCGAACCCTGATTACTGGGTGCGGCACGTGCGCGAGGCGGTCCGATTCGCGGACGGCGTCACGACGCTGGAGGCCCAGGGCGTCACGACGTTCCTGGAGCTCGGCCCCGACTCCGCACTGACCGCCCTCGCCGCGGAATCCCTGACGGGCGAAGGGATCCAGCTCGGCGCCACCCTGCGGCGCGACCACGACGAGCCCGCCACGGTCACCGCGGCCCTCGGGCTGGCCCTCCTGCACGGCGCCGCGATCGACTGGGACGCACTGTTCGACGGCCCGCGCCGACGCCGGATCGACCTGCCCACCTACGCCTTCCAGCGCGAGCGGTTCTGGCTGGACGCGACCCCGACCGACTACGCGCAGCGCGCCGCAGCTCCACGCGCGTTGACTTCGCCCACTGATTCCCTGCTGCACGAGGTCGTGTGGCGGCCGGCGCGCCAGAAAGCCGGCTCGCTCTCGGGCACCTGGATTCTCGCCGTTCCCACCGGCCGGCTCGACAGCACGCCGGCGCTCTCGGCGCGCCAAGCCCTCCTGGCCGGCGGCGCCACCGGCGTCCGGTTCCTCGAACTCCAGCCGCAAGCCGACCGTTCGTCCGTCGCCCGGCAGATCGGGCAATCCGGTGCCGGGGCAAGCCTTTCCGGCGTCGCCTCGCTGCTGTTCCTGGCCGAAGCCGAGGTGACGGACGAATCAGTGGTCCCCTGGGCCTTCACTGCCAACCTCGCCCTGACCCAGGCCCTCGGCGACGCGGGCATCGAAGCGCCGCTGTGGTACCTGACCCAGGGCGCGACCAGTGTCGGCGTCGGCGACGTGGTCCGCCCGGCCGAGGCGTTGAACTGGGGTCTCGGGGCCATCATCGCGGTCGAGAGCCCCGACCGGTGGGGCGGTCTGATCGACCTGCCCGCGGACTCGGCCCAGATCGACTGGGCCCGGGTGGCCGCCCTGCTCGCCGAATCCGGCCCGGACCGCGAGCGAGAGCTCGCCGTGCGCCCGAGCGGCGCCCTCGCCCGGCGCCTGGTGCCCGCGCCACGGCGGCCGATCTCGACTCCGACCCCCTGGAAGCCGAGCGGAACCGTCCTGATCACCGGCGGAACCGGCGCTCTCGGCAGCCGGGTCGCGACCTGGCTGGCGCAGATCGGCGCCGAACACCTGCTGCTGCTCAGCCGCCGCGGCCAAGACGCCCCCGGCGCCGCCGAACTCACCGAGCAGCTGACCGCCCTCGGCGCGAAGAGCACGATCCTGGCCTGCGACGTGGCCGACCGCGCCGACCTGGCCGCGGCGCTGGCCGCCGTGCCGCAGGACCACCCGCTCACCGCGGTCGTGCACACCGCGGCGGTCCTGGACGACAAGCTGATCGACTCCCTGACCCCGGAGCAGGTCGAACGCGCGCTGCGGGTCAAGGTCGGCGGCGCGGTGAACCTGCACGACCTGACCCGGCACCTGGACCTGTCCGCGTTCGTCCTGTTCTCCTCGATCGCCGGGATCTGCGGCGTGGCCGGGCAGGGCAACTACGCGCCGGGCAACGCGTTCCTGGACGCGCTGGGCGCCGAGCGCCGCGCCGCCGGACTGGCCGCCACGTCCGTGGCCTGGGGCTACTGGGCCGGCGGCGGGCTCGCCGGCGACGGCGCGGACCAGAGCTTCGCCTGGCACGGCCTGCGCGCCATGGACCCGGACCTGGCCATCAGGGCCCTGTCCGAGCTGCTGGACCAAGGCGAGTCGCACGCAGTGGTCTGCGACGTCGACTGGGCCCGGCTGGCCGAGACCCGTCCGCAGCCGCACCCGCTGTTCGCCGAACTGCCCACCCGCACCCCGGATTCCGGCGACGCACCCGACCACGCCGACCCGCCGACCCGCACCGAACCCGCCCTCGCCGACCGGCTGAGCGCCGCGACCGCGGCCGAACGCGAACGGATCCTGCTGGTCCTGGTCCGCGGCCAGGTCGCCGCGGTGCTCGGCCGGACCTCGGCCGGGTCGATCGAGGCCGGGCGCAAGTTCCGCGACCTCGGCTTCGACTCCTTGGCCTCGGTGCAGCTGCGCAACCGGCTGGCCGCCGAGACCGGCCTGCGCCTGCCCACCTCGCTGGTCTACGACCAGCCCACCCCGGCCGCCCTGGCCGCGCAGCTGGGCCGGCAGTTCGCCGAGGCCGCCGCGCACGCCGCGGTCCCGGCCCCGCGGATCGCGGCCGACCTGACCGCGGCCGACGACGCCGAACTGATCGACTTCATCAGCCAGACCTTGGGGATCTCATGAGCGACGACCAGATCAGGTATCTGCTCAAGCGGGTCACGACCGAGCTGCGGGACGCCCGCGACCAGCTCGGCCGGGCCCGCGAGCAGAGCAGCGAGCCGATCGCGATCGTGGGCATGGCCTGCCGCTTCCCCGGCGGCGTGGGCTCGCCGGAGCAGTTGTGGGACCTGCTGGCCGCGGGCGGCGACGCCGTGGCCGGGTTCCCCGAGGACCGCGGCTGGGACCTCGAAGGGCTCTACCACCCGGACCCCGACCACTCGGGCACCACGTACACCCGGCACGGTGCGTTCCTGCCCGCGGTCGGCGACTTCGACCCGGAGTTCTTCGGCGTCTCCCGGCGCGAGGCCCTGGCCACCGACCCGCAGCAGCGGCTGCTGCTGGAGACCGCGTGGGAGCTGTTCGAGCACGCGGGCATCGACCCGACCTCCCTGCAGGGCAGCCGGACCGGCGTCTTCGCCGGAATGAACGGGCAGGACTACGCCGCCCGGCTCAGCGCGGTCCCACCCGCGGTGGACGGATATCTGGCCCTGGGCAACGCCGCCAGCGTCGCGTCCGGGCGGGTCGCGTACACCTTCGGGTTCGAAGGCCCGGCGGTCACGGTCGACACGGCCTGCTCGTCCTCGCTCGTCGCACTGCACTTGGCCGCGCGTTCGCTGCGGTCCGGGGAGAGTGACCTGGCCCTGGCCGGTGGCGTGACGGTGATGTCCTCGCCGGGGTACTTCGTGGAGTTCGCCCGCCAGCGCGGACTGTCGGTCGACGGGCGGTGCAAGGCGTTCGCCGAGGGCGCGGACGGCACCGGCTGGGCCGAGGGAGTGGGCTGGCTGCTGGTCGAACGCCTGTCCGACGCGCGCCGGCTCGGCCACCGGGTGCTCGCGGTGGTCCGCGGGTCCGCGGTGAACCAGGACGGCGCGTCCAACGGCCTGACCGCGCCGAGCGGCCCGGCCCAGCAGCGGGTGATCCGGGCCGCCCTGGCCGAGGCCGGACTGTCCCCGGCCGACGTGGACCTGCTCGAAGCGCATGGCACCGGCACCGCGTTGGGCGACCCGATCGAGGCCGAGGCGCTGCTCGCGACGTACGGCCAGGACCGTCCGGCCGACCGGCCGCTGTGGCTCGGCTCGGTGAAGTCGAACATCGGCCACACCCAGGCCGCCGCCGGGGTCGCGGGCGTGATCAAGGCGGTCCAGGCCATCCGGCACGGCGTGCTGCCCGGAACGCTGCACGTCGGCGAGCCGACCCGGCACGTGGACTGGTCGTCTGGTGCGGTGCGGGTGCTGACCGGGCCGCGGGCCTGGGATGACGCGCCGGGCCCGCGCCGGGCCGGGGTCTCGGCGTTCGGGGTCAGCGGCACCAACGCGCACGTGATCATCGAGCAGGCGCCTGCTGGGGAAACGGCGGGGGAGGCGGCTGCGGGCGCGGATGCATCCTCAAGATCCGGGTCGGTACCGGTCCGCCTTCCGCTACTTCCATGGGTAGTCTCGGCGCGGTCGCCGCAGGCCCTGACCGCACAGGCGGAGCGACTGGTCGACATCGCGCAGTCCGACGCCGACGCCGCCGATGCGGCGTATTCGCTCGCGGTCACCCGGGCCGCGCTGGAGGAACGCGCCGTTGTGATCGGCGCCGGCCGGGACGAACTGCTCGCGGGACTGCGCGCTCTGGCAGCCGGGGAGTCCGCTGGCTCGGTCGTACGCGGCTCGACCCGCGACTCGGGCGACCTGGCGTTCTTGTTCACCGGCCAGGGAAGTCAGCGCGTCGGTATGGGCCGTGAGTTGTACGACACGTTCCCCGCATTTGCCTCAGCGTTCGACGAAGCGACTGCCGAGTTGGACAAACGCCTTGCCGGGCATGTGGATTTCTCGGTGCGGGATGTCGTGTTCGGCGCTGCGGGTACCGAAGGCCAGCTGGATCGGACGGTCTTCACGCAGGCGAGTCTGTTCGCCGTCGAAGTGTCGCTCTTCCGCCTGTTCGAGTCGTGGGGCGTGCGGCCGGATTTCGTGGCCGGTCACTCTATCGGTGAACTCTCCGCAGCGTACGTCGCGGGTGTGTGGTCGTTGTCTGACGCTGCGGCGTTGGTCGCGGCTCGCGGGCGGTTGATGCAGGCGTTGCCGGGTGGCGGCGCGATGGTCGGAATCCAGGCCACCGAAGCGGAGATCCTGGCGAAGCTGCCGCAGGGCGACGAGCATTCCGGCGTCGCGATCGCCGCGGTCAACGGTCCGACCTCGATCGTCGTCTCCGGCGACGAGCAGGCCGTCACCGCTCTCGCCGCCGAGTTCGAACAGGTGGGACGGAAGATCCGGCGGCTGCGGGTCAGCCATGCGTTCCACTCCTCGCACATGGACGGAATGCTGGAGGACTTGCGTCGAGTCGCCGAGGGGATTTCCTATAGCCCGCCTGCGATTCCGGTCGTGTCGAACCTGACCGGCGCGATCGCGTCGGCCGAGGAGTTGTCGAGCCCTGACTACTGGGTCCGGCATGTCCGGGAGGCGGTCCGGTTCGCCGACGGTGTCGCCGCCCTGGAGGCCGAAGGCGTCACCACCTACCTCGAACTCGGCCCCGATCCGGTGCTCGCCACCCTCGCCCGCGAATCAGTGGCCGGCGACGGCGCGACGTTCGCCGCCGCCCTGCGCCGCGACCACGCCGAACCGGCCGAGGTCGTCGCAGCTCTCGCACTCGCCCATGTCCAGGGCCACAAGGTCGACTGGGAGTCGTTCTTCGCCGGAACCCAGGCGACCAGGATCGCCCTGCCGACGTATGCCTTCCAGCGCGAGCGCTTCTGGCTCGACGCCCCGCCCGCAGCGGCCGCGAACTCGCTGGACCACCCGCTGCTCGACACGGCGATACCGCTCGCCCGCGAGACGGACGGCACCGCCGACGAGATCGTGCTGACCGGGCAGCTGTCGCAGACCTCGCACCCGTGGCTCGCCGACCATGTCGTGCTGGGCGCCGTCGTCGTCCCGGGCACCGCCTACGTCGAGATGGCCGTCCGCGCGGCCGACGAAGTCGGTTTGGACCTGCTCGACGAACTGATCATCGAGGCCCCGCTCGTCCTGCCCGAGCGCGGCGCGACCCAGATCCAGGTAGCCGTCGGCGCAACCGACGCCGCAGGCCGCAGGGCGATCGCGATCTACTCGCGCCCCGATCCCGGCCAAGGCCAGATCCACAGCCAGGACCAGGGCGAGCGGACCTGGACCCGGCACGCCGTCGGCACCCTCGCCGCCGCGCCCGAGCAGAGCTCTGCTTCGCCCGATTTCCCTGCCTGGCCCCCAATCCACGCGACCGAGATCGACACGGCAGACCTCTACCACGCCCTGTCCGCGACCGGTCTGCAGTACGGCCCGGTCTTCCAGGGCGTGCGCGCGGCCTGGCGCGACGGTGACGACCTGCTCGCCGAGATCGACCTGCCCGAGCAGCCCGCCGCGGACGCCGCCCGGTTCGGCCTCCACCCGGCGCTGCTCGACGCCGCCCTGCACATCGCCGCCCACCACAGCCTGCCGGACACTCCGCCCGGACAGAGCCGACTGCCGTTCGCCTGGCGGGGTGTCCGGCTGCACGCCGCCGGGGCCGCGCGGCTACGGGTCCGGCTCACGCTGACCAGCGCCCACGAACTCTCACTGCACACCGCCGACCCGACCGGCGCACCCGTGGTCTCGGTCGAGTCGCTGGCGACCCGACTGGTCACGGCCGAACAGCTGGGAACGGTGTCAGCCTTCGATCAGGATTCGCTGTTCGAGACCGTGTGGCGTGAATTCCCCGGCCAGGTCGACGAATCCGCAACGCAGCCGTCTGACTGGACCCTGATCGACGTCTCCGCCGAGCCCGCCGCGGACTTCCGCCAGACGACGCACCGAGTCCTCGCGGCGACCCAGGAATGGCTGGCCGGCGAGCGACCGGATGCGGCGCGGCTGATCGTCGTCACCCGCAATGGGATCGCCGCGTCCGCCGACGAATCACCCGACCTGGATAAGGCACCTGTCTGGGGTCTGATCCGGTCGGTCCAGTCCGAACACCCGGACCGGGTCGTCCTGGTCGACCTGGCCGCCGGGACTGCCGCCGAAGCCGGACCGTCCGGCCTTCCCACAGCTGTCCTCGCAGCCATCGCAGCAGGGGAACCGCAGCTCGCGGTACGTGCCGGCCGCGTCCTGATCCCACGCCTGGCCCGACCGGTCCCGGCCGCCGAGCCGACCGCGCGCCCCTGGAACCCGGACGGCACGGTCCTGATCACCGGCGGAACCGGCACGCTCGGCAGCGCACTGGCCCGACACCTGGTGGCCGACCGCGGCGTCCGGCACCTGCTGCTGACCAGCCGCCGCGGCCCGTCCGCCCCCGGCGCCGCCGAACTGGCGGCCGAGCTCGGCGACCTGGGCGCGGACAGCGTCCGGATCGTCCCGGGCGACGCGGCCGACCCCGACGCGCTGGCCGCGATCCTCGCCGCGATCCCGGCCGAGCACCCGCTGACCGCCGTCGTGCACACCGCCGGAGTCGTCGACGACGGATTGGTCGAATCCCTGTCCCCTGACCGGATCGACGCCGTCCTGCGCCCCAAGGCCGACGGCGCCCGGAACCTGCACGACCTGACCCAGAACGCTGATCTATCAGCCTTCGTCCTCTACTCCTCGGTGGCCGGAACGCTCGGCAGCGCCGGGCAGGGCAACTACGCGGCGGCGAACACGTACCTCGACGCGCTCGCCGCGCACCGCAGGGCCCGCGGCCTGCCCGGCCTGTCCCTGGCCTGGGGACTGTGGAACGAGACCAGCGGCGTGTCAGCGCACCTGACCGCCGCCGACCGGGCCCGTACCGCCCGCCTGGGCATCCGCGGCCTGGACACCGACGAGGGCCTGCGCCTGTTCGACGCAGCCGTGGACCGATACGACAACGCCGCGCTCGTCCCCTGCCCGCTCGACCTGGCCGCACTCCGGACCAACGCGGCCACCGCCGACCCGGCCCCGCTGCTACGCGGCCTGGTCCGGCCGCGCCGACGCGCCGCCGGAACCGCCACACCTGCCGACGCCACCCTGACCGGCCGCCTGGCCGCGCTGTCCGAGACCGAACGCGCCGCGACCCTGCTCACCCTGGTCCGCACCGAGGCCGCCGCCGTGCTCGGCGCGACCGCCGACGCGATCGGCCCGCGGCGCGCCTTCAACGACCTCGGCCTGGACTCGCTCACCGCGGTCGAACTGCGCAACCGCCTGGCCACCGCCACCGGACTACGCCTGCCGGCCACCCTCACCTTCGACCACCCGACGCCGACCGCCGTGAGCGACCTGCTCCTG
The DNA here is from genome assembly GCA_035943635.1 of Actinocrinis sp. Classification (GTDB taxonomy): domain Bacteria; phylum Actinomycetota; class Actinomycetes; order Streptomycetales; family Catenulisporaceae; genus DASZBX01. The sequence goes on from DASZBX010000028.1 coordinate 47,774, forward strand.
CGCGAACTCGGCCAAGCCCTCGGCGCCGAACAGACCACGACCGCCGCCGCCCCGCACCCGACCCCCGCCCGCGCCGCCCTCGGCGCGGACGAGCCGATCGCGATCGTCGGCATGGCCTGCCGCCTGCCCGGCGACGTGAACTCGCCCGCCGACCTGTGGCGGCTGGTCAGCGAGGGCGTCGACGCGATCTCCGAGTTCCCGGCCGACCGCGGCTGGGACGTCGCGGACCTGTACGACCCGGACCCGAACCAGCCCGGCAAGACCTACACCCGCAGCGGCGGCTTCCTGCACCGGGCGGCCGAGTTCGACGCGGAGTTCTTCGGCGTCGCCCCGCGCGAGGCCCTGGCCGCCGACCCGCAACAGCGGCTGCTGCTGGAGACCGCGTGGGAGGCGTTCGAATACGCGGGCCTGGACCCGGCCGCGCTGCGCGGCAGCCGCACCGGGGTCTTCGCCGGCGTGATGTACCACGACTACGCCCCGCACCACGGCGACGTGCCCGCGAGCCTGGAAGGCTACCTGGCCAACGGAACCGCCGGCAGCGTCGCCTCCGGCCGGATCTCCTACACCTTCGGGTTCGAAGGCCCGGCGGTCACGGTCGACACCGCGTGCTCCTCCTCACTGGTCGCCCTGCACCTGGCCGCGCAATCGCTGCGCACCGGCGAATGCGACCTCGCGTTGGCCGGCGGCGTCGCGGTGATGTCCACCCCGACCGTGTTCGTCGAGTTCTCCCGGCAGCGCGGCCTGTCCGCCGACGGCCGCTGCAAGGCCTTCGCGGCCGGCGCGGACGGCGTCGGCTGGGCCGAGGGCGTCGGCCTGCTCCTGGTCGAGCGCCTCTCCGACGCTCGCCGCCTCGGCCACGAGGTCCTGGCCGTGGTCCGCGGGACCGCGGTGAACCAGGACGGCGCGTCCAACGGCCTGACCGCACCGAACGGACCGGCCCAGCAGCGGGTCATCCGGCAGGCGCTGGCCAACGCGCGGCTGACCCCGGCACAGGTCGACGTGGTCGAAGGACACGGCACCGGAACCAGCCTCGGCGACCCGATCGAAGCCCAGGCGTTGCTCGCGACGTACGGCCAGGACCGGCCCGAGGACGAGTCCGGCCCGCGCCCGCTGTGGCTCGGCTCGCTCAAGTCGAACATCGGCCACACCCAGGCCGCCGCCGGGGCCGCCGGAGTGATCAAGATGGTGCAGGCGATCCGGCACGGCGTGCTGCCCCGCTCGCTGCACATCGACGAGCCGTCCCCGCACGTGGACTGGGACTCCGGCGCGGTCCGGCTGCTCGCCGAACAGCAGCCGTGGCCGCAGACCGGAGCGCCCCGGCGCGCGGGCGTGTCCTCGTTCGGCGTCAGCGGCACGAACGCCCACGCGATCATCGAACAGGCCCCCGATGCGCCGGTTCAAGCGCGCGCAGAGGCGGCCGCACAGCCCACCGCGCCCAAGTCCGCCGACTCCGGCTCAGTACCCTGGCTCATCTCGGCCAGAAGCCCGGAAGCCCTGCGCGCCCAAGCGGATCGACTCTCCGCCACGGTAACTCAGGTCCCGGACACAATCCCGGCTGATGTCGGCTACTCCCTGCTCACCACCCGCACTCCGTTCGACCACCGCGCGACTGTCCTGGCCGCCGACCAGGACGGATTGCGCTCCGCCCTGGCCGCCCTGGCCGCAGGCGAGCCGTCCCGCGCGATCGTGCGCGGCGTGGCCGACACCGAGGGAAAGGTCGTGTTCGTCTACCCCGGCCAGGGCTCGCAGTGGCCGGGCATGGCCGCCGGGCTGCTGGAGTCCGCGCCGGTGTTCACCCGGCAGATCGAACGCTGCGACGCCGCCCTGGCCGAGTTCCTGGACTGGTCCGTGGCCGACGTGCTGCGCGGCGCGCCCGGAGCACCCGGCCTGGACCGGGTCGACGTGGTCCAGCCCACCCTGTGGGCGGTGATGATCTCGCTGACCGAACTGTGGCGCTCCTACGGCGTGCACCCGGCGGCCCTGGTCGGGCACAGCCAGGGCGAGATCGCCGCGGCCTACGTGGCCGGCGCGCTCTCCCTGGTCGACAGCGCCCGGGTGGTGGCCCTGCGCAGCCGGGCGATCCTCGCCCTGGCCGGCCGCGGCGCGATGGCCTCGCTGGCCTTCCCGGCCGCCGAGGTGCGGGCCCGGATCGAACCGCTCGGCGACCGGGTCGCGGTGGCCGCGGTCAACGGCCCGGCGTCCGTGGTGGTGGCCGGGGACCCGCAGTCGCTGGCCCGGCTGGTCGAGGAGTGCCAGGCCGACGGCCTGCGCGCCCGCCTGATCCAGGTCGACTACGCCTCGCACTCGGCCCAGGTGGACCAGATCCGGGACGAACTGCTCGACGTGCTCGCCCCGATCCGCCCGCAGACCGCCGCCATCCCGGTCTTCTCCACGCTCACCGCCGACTGGCTCGACACCTCGACCATGGACGCGCAGTACTGGTACTCGAACCTGCGCGAGACGGTCCGGCTCGAAGACGCCACCCGGGCCCTAGCGCAGCAGGGCTATGACATCTTCATCGAGGTCAGTGCGCACTCGGTGCTGACTGCCGGAATCCAGGAAACCCTGGAGGACGAGCCCCGCCCGGACGGCACCCGCAGGGCCGCGGCCGTGCTGGGCACCCTGCGCCGCGGGGAGGGCGGCCTGGACCGGTTCCACCAGTCCGTCGCCGAGGCCTACGTCCGCGGCGCCGAGGTGGACTGGCGGCCGGCCTACGAAGGCCTCGGCGCGCGGCGGATCCCGTTGCCCACCTACGCTTTCCAGCACCGCCGGTACTGGATCGACTCCGTCCGCCGGACCACCGGGACCGGCCGAGACAACCAGGCCTCTGATGAAGGCGCGAACCAGGCCGGACTTCCGGCCCAGTCCGCGGCCGCCCCGGCCGACCTCACCGCCGCACTGGCCGGACTGTCCGACCAGGAACGCCGGGCGAAGCTGCTCGACCTGGTCCGGGCCGAGGCGGCCGTCGTGCTCGGCCACGACGACAAGAGCGCCGTCCCGGCCGAGCGTGCCTTCCGCGAACTCGGCCTGGACTCGCTGACCGCGGTCGACCTGCGCAACCGGCTCGGCGCCGCGACCGGCCTGACCCTGCCGGCCACCCTGGTCTTCGACTACCCGACCCCGGGCGAGATCGCCGGATTCCTGGCCGCGGAACTCGGCGAGGGCCTCGGCGCGGTCCGCTTCCCGAACGCGGCCGCCTCGCTGGACTACCTGGAAGCCGCGCTCTCCTCCTCGGCCGCGGAGGACGCCGAACGGCTCGACCTGCTCGCCCGGCTGCGGGCCCTGTCCGAGCAGTGGGCCGTCCCCGGCGGCGCGGCCGGACCGGGCGCGGGCTCGGACGTGGACGACCTCGATCTGGACGCGGCCACCGACCAGGAGCTGTTCGACCTCCTGGACAACAACCTCGAATCGCTGTGAACCCGGCCGGACGACCGACCGACCGTATCGAAGGGGCATGACACACCATGGCGGATGACGACAAGCTGCGCGAGTACCTCAAGCGCGCCGTCGCCGACGCGCGCCAGCTCCAGAAGCGGCTGCGCGAGGTCGAGTACACCCGGACCGAGCCGATCGCGATCGTCGGCATGGCCTGCCGCTTCCCCGGCGCGGTGGCCTCGCCCGAGGACCTGTGGGACCTGGTCGCCGGGGGAGTGGACGCGGTCTCGCCGTTCCCGGCCGACCGCGGCTGGCACCTGGACGGCCTGGTCGACCCGGACCCGGACCGGCCCGGCACCTCGGTCACCGGGCACGGCGGGTTCCTGGCCGACGTGGCCGGGTTCGACGCGAAGTTCTTCGGCATCTCCCCGCGCGAGGCCCTGGCCACCGACCCGCAGCACCGGCTGCTGCTGGAGACCGCGTGGGAGGCGCTGGAACGGGCCGGGATCGACCCGGCCGGGCTGCGCGGCAGCCGCACGGCCGTGTTCGCCGGACTGGCCGGCGGCGACTACGCCCCGGCCGCCCGCGACACCCCGGCCGAACTGGAAGGGCACCTGGGCATCGGCACGCTGCGCAGCGTCGCCTCCGGCCGGGTCGCCTACTCCTTCGGTTTCGAAGGCCCGGCCGTCACGGTCGACACCGCCTGCTCCTCCTCCCTGGTCGGCCTGCACCTGGCCGCGCAGTCGCTGCGGTCCGGGGAGAGCGACCTGGCGCTGGTCGGCGGTGTGTCGGTGATGTCCACGCCGCTGGGCTTCGTGGAGTTCTCCCGCCAGCGCGGGCTGTCGGTGGACGGGCGGTGCAAGGCCTTCGCGGCCGGCGCGGACGGCACCGGCTGGGCCGAGGGCGTGGGCTGGCTGCTGGTCGAACGGCTTTCGGCCGCCCGGCGCAACGGACACGAGGTGCTGGCCGTGCTGCGCGGCTCGGCGGTGAACCAGGACGGCGCGTCCAACGGCCTGACCGCTCCGAACGGCCCGGCCCAGCAGCGGGTCATCCGCGAGGCCCTGGCCGACGCCCGGCTGACCGCGGCGGACGTGGACGCGGTCGAAGCCCACGGCACCGGGACCAGCCTCGGCGACCCGATCGAGGCGCAGGCGCTGCTGGCGACGTACGGGCGCGGCAGGCCGGCGGAATCGGCCGGGGACGGCTCTGGGGGCGAGGGCGACGGCGAAGGCGAGGCCGTGGTCCGGCCGCTGTGGCTCGGGTCGCTGAAGTCGAACATCGCTCATGCGCAGGCCGCGGCCGGCGTTGCGGGCGTGATCAAGACCGTGCAGGCGATCCGGCACGGCATCCTGCCCAAGACGCTGCATGTGGACGAGCCTTCGCCGTATGTGAACTGGTCGTCCGGCGCGGTGCGGCTGCTGACCGAACAGCGACCGTGGCCCGAGACCGGGGCGCCGCGCCGGGCCGGGGTCTCGGCGTTCGGGGTGAGCGGCACCAACGCGCATGTGATCATCGAGCAGGCGCCGGCAGTTGAGGACCCGGCGCCTGATGCTGCGGCGGAAGCGGCTGAGGCGGCGGTCTCGCCGGAGATCCCGCTGTGGGTCCTGTCGGCCAAGACTCCCGAAGCCCTGCGCGGCCAGGCGGAACGGCTCGCCGCGTTCGTCCGGGCCCGGCCCGACTCGAGTATCAACGATCTCGGATATTCGCTGGCTACCGCACGGTCGGCGTTCGACGAGCGCGCGGTCGTGGTCGGCGCCGACCGAGTCGAATTGCTGGCCGGGGTTGAAGCCCTCGCGGCGGACGCGTCGGCGGCTGGCGTCGTGCGCGGCTCGACTCCGGGGACCGGCGAGCTGGCGTTTCTGTTCACTGGCCAGGGAAGTCAGCGCGTCGGAATGGGCCGCGACCTCTATGAAGTGTTCCCCACCTTCGCCTCAGCGTTCGACGAAGTGACTGCTGAACTCGACAAACACCTTGCCGGGCATGTGGATTTCTCGGTGCGGGATGTGGTGTTCGGCGCTGAGGGCACCGAAGGCCAGTTGGATCGGACGGTGTTCACGCAGGCGGGTCTGTTCGCGATCGAAGTCGCTCTCTTCCGCCTGTTCGAGTCGTGGGGTGTGCGTCCCGGATTTGTTGCGGGCCATTCGATCGGTGAGCTGTCGGCGGCGTTTGCTGCGGGTGTGTGGTCGTTGTCTGATGCTGCGGCGCTGGTGGCGGCTCGCGGCCGGTTGATGCAGGCGCTGCCGGGCGGCGCGATGGTCGGCATCGAAGCGACCGAGGAAGAGGTGCGTGCCGCCCTGGCCGCCCTTCCGCACGACGCGGACCGCGGCGCCGTCGACATCGCCGCCGTCAACGCACCGACCTCCGTGGTCCTGTCCGGCGACGAAGCACCGGTGCTCGCCCTGGCCGCGGGCTTCGCCGAAACCGGCCGCCGTACCCGGCAACTGCGGGTCAGCCATGCGTTCCACTCCGCGCACATGGACGGGATGCTCGAAGAGTTCCGCAAGGTCGCCGAGGGGATTTCCTATAGCCCGCCTGCGATTCCGGTCGTGTCGAACCTGACCGGCGCGATCGCGTCGGCCGAGGAGTTGTCGAGCCCTGACTACTGGGTGCGGCACGTGCGCGAGGCGGTTCGGTTCGCCGACGGCGTCGCGGCGCTGGAGACCGAAGGCGTCACCACCTACCTCGAACTCGGCCCCGCCGCGGTCCTCACCGCCCTCGTCCACGAGACCGCAACGTCGGACGCACTCCTGGCCGGTGCGGCCCTGCGCCGGGACCGGCCCGAACCGGCCAGCGCGCTCTCAGCCCTCGGACTCGCCTTCGTGCACGGCGCGGCCGTCGACTGGACCGCGCTCTTCGGCGGACCCGGCGCCGCCCGACGGGTCGACCTGCCCACCTACGCCTTCCAGCACGAGCGCTACTGGCTCACCCCGAAGCCGCCGACCGACGCGAACGCGCTCGGCCACCCGCTGCTCGACACGGCCGTGCCGCTGGCCCAGGACGGCGGCGGAATCCTGTTCACCGGCCGGCTCTCGCTGCGCACCCACCCCTGGCTCGCCGACCACGCGGTGATGGGCACGGTCCTGGTCCCCGGCACCGCCCTGGTCGAACTCGCGATCCGGGCCGGAGACGAGACCGGCTCGTCAGTGCTCGAAGAACTCGTGCTCGAGGCGCCGCTGGTCCTGCCGGAGCGCGGCGCGGTGCAGATCCAGGTCGTGCTCGGCGAACCCGACGTCTCCGGCGCCCGCCCGGTCGCCGTGTACTCGAAGCCCGATGCCGGCGCCGTCGACGCGCAGTGGTCGCGGCACGCCAGCGGCCTGCTCTCCTCCGATTCCGTTGCCCCTGCTGCGGACTCGGCCGCCGACGGCGAGCAGTGGCCGCCGGCCGGCGCGGTACCAGTCGAAACCTCGGCCGTGTACGACGAACTCACCGCCGCCGGACTCGAATACGGGCCCGTATTCCAGGGCCTGCGCTCCGCCTGGCGGCTCGGCGACGACTTCTTCGCGGAGGTGTCCCTGCCCGAGGAGCACCGCGACAGCGCCGCACAGTTCGGCGTGCACCCGGCGCTGCTCGACTCCGCGTTGCACATCGCGGCGCACTACGGACTGCGCGACAGCCCCGAGGGCCAGAGCCGCTTGCCGTTCGCCTACGATGGTGTCCGGCTGCACGCCTCGGGCGCGAACCAGCTGCGCGTGCGCCTTTCGCTGCGCAGCGCGGAAGAACTCGCCCTGCACGCGACCGACGCCATCGGCGCGCCGGTGGTCTCGGTCCGGGCACTGCGGGCCCGGCTCATCTCCGCCGATCAGCTGGCGATTGCCCGCACAGCACATCAGGACTCGCTGTTCCAGGTCGACTGGACCGAGCTCGACGCGTCACGGACCGCCGAAATCCCGGCCGCGGCAACGGATCCCGGACCAGACGACTTCGTCCTGGCCGAACCGGACCCGACCACGACCGAGGCCGCGACCAACCAGCACGAGGCGACCCACCAGATCCTGCGCCGCCTGCAGGAATGGACAGCCCAGGAGAACGCCGACCCGCGCGCCCGCCTGCTCGTCGTCACCCGCACCGCGATCGCCGCCATCGAGGGCGACGAACCCGACCTCGCCCACGCCGCGATCTGGGGCCTGGTCCGCTCAGCGCAGTCCGAGTACCCGGACCGGATCGTCCTGGTCGACACCGACCAGCCGACCACGGCCCTGGACGTCAGCGGGATCGCCGCCGCCGTGGCCGTCGGGGAGACTCAGCTCGCCGTGCGCACCGGCCGCCTCCTGGTGCCCCGGCTCGCCCGACTGCGCGCTCAGGCCAACGCGGATTCCGAGGCCCAGCCATGGAACCCGGAAGACACCGTCCTGATCACCGGCGGCACCGGAGCGCTCGGCGCCCTGCTCGCCCGCCACCTGGTCACCGCCCGCGGAGCCCGCCACCTACTCCTGACCAGCCGACGCGGCCCGGACGCACCCGGCGCGGCCGAACTCCAAGCGGAGCTGACCAACCTCGGCGCCGAGGTGACGATCGCCGCCGTGGACGCCGCCGACCGCGAGTCCCTGGCCGCGCTGCTCGCCGGGATCCCCGCGGCGCACCCGCTCACCGCGGTCGTGCACACCGCGGGCATCGTCGACGACGGCGTCCTCGCCTCGCTCACGCCCGACCGGCTCGACGCCGTACTGCGCGCAAAGGCCGACGGCGCCCGCAACCTGCACGAATTGACCCAGGACGCTGATCTATCAGCCTTCGTCCTCTACTCCTCGGTGGCCGGGCTGCTCGGCGGCCCGGGCCAGGGGAACTACGCGGCCGCGAACACCTACCTCGACGCCCTGGCCGCCCGCCGCCGCGGGACCGGAAAGCCCGCGCTCAGCCTGGCCTGGGGCCTGTGGGCCCAGCCGAGCGGGGTCAGCGCCCACCTGACCGACGCCGACCGGGCCCGGGCCGCCCGCGGCGGAATCCGTGCCCTGGCAACAGAAGAGGGCCTCGCCCTGTTCGACGCCGCCGTCGACCAGGCCCACGACCACGCCGCGGGCCTGCTCGTCCCGGTGCCGCTGGACTTCAGCACCCTGCGATCGCGCGCCGACGCCCTCCCGCCGCTGCTGCGCGGCCTGGTCCGGCCGCAGCGCCGGTCCGCCCGGGAGGCGGTCGCGGACGGCGGCGCCACCCTGCTGCGGCGGCTGGCCGGACTGGCCGGGCCCGAACGTGCGGCCGTGCTGCTCGACCTGGTCCGCACCGAGGTGGCCGCGGTGCTGGCCGCCGACCCGGCCGCGATCGCGGACCGCGAGCCCTTCGCCGACCTCGGGCTCGACTCGCTCACCGCGGTCGAGCTGCGCAACCGGCTGGGCGGGGCCACCGGGCTGCGGCTGCCCCCGGCGGTCACCTTCGACCAGCCGACCGCCGCCGACCTCGCCGCCTACCTGGCCGCGGAGCTCGGCGAGACCACGGCCGTCGACCCGGCGGCACCCGGCGGGCCCGCGGGCTCCGCCGCCGAGAGCGGGGTGGGCAGCGGGGCCGACCTGACGCAGGGACCGCTGTCCACCCTTTACCGCCGGCTGACCGGAATCGGCGAGTTCGCCGCCGCCGCGGAATTGATCGCCGTGGCCTCGCACCTGCGCACCAGCTTCTCCGCGGACGAGCGGCACCTGCACGTGCGCCCGCCGATCCGGCTGGCCGAGGGCGACGCGCCGATGAAACTGGTCTGCTTCCCCGCGGTCAGCGCGATCTCCGGGCCGCACGAGTACGCCCGCTTCGGCCACAGCATGCGCGGCGAACGCGACGTGATCGTGCTGCCCTCGCCCGGATACGACGAACGCGACTCGCTGCCGGACAGCACGGAGACCTACGTCCGGATGCACGTCGAGACGGTACGCGACTTCGTCGGGGACTCGCCGTTCGCGATCGTCGGCCGCTCGATGGGCGGCTGCGTCGCGCACGCGGCCGCGGCCGGGCTGGAAGAGCTCGGCGTGTACCCGGCCGGGCTGGTCCTGATCGACGCCTACCCGATCGAGAGCGCCGCGGTGGAGGGCATGCGCGACTGGTGGCTGGCCGCGATGCTCACCGGCATGGTCGAGCGGATCGAGCGCTACCAGATGATCTGGAGCGACGCGAGCCTGACCACGATGGGCGGCTACGGGCGGATCCTGAACGACTGGCGGCCGCGCCCGATCAAAGCCAGGACCCTGATGATCCGGGCGCAGCAGCCGTTGCGCGGCACGATCGTGGACCCCACCGGCCGCCAGGACTGGCGCGCCTACTGGCCGCTGCCGCACGAGGTGCTGGATGTGCCCGGCGACCACTTCACCGTCCTGGAAGACCACGCCGAGACCACGGTCGCCGCGGTCCGCCGGTGGATCGACGCCCTGCTCTGAGGATCCGGCGCACCCGGACTCCGAGAACCCCGAAGGAAACGAAAGGAACATGGTGACCACGGAGAACAAAGTCGTCATAGTCACGGGCGCGGCGTCCGGGATCGGACGGGCCGCCGCGCTGCTGTTCGCCGAACGCGGATACCACGTCGTCGGCGTGGACCGGGACGCCGAAGGCCTGTCCAAGCTCGCCGCGGACGAGTCCGTCGCCGCCCCGGACGGCGCCGGCCCGCGCGGGGAGATCGCCGTCCTGGCCGGGGACGTGGCCACCGACCAGACGAACGAGGCCGCGGTCAAGCTCGCCGTCGACCGCTTCGGCCGGCTCGACGCGGCCGTGCTCAACGCCGGGATCGGCGGGGCCGGGCCGCTGGAGTCGGACGGCGCGCTGGACCGGTTCGACCGGATCCTCGCGGTCAACGTGCGCGGGGTGGCCTCGGGCGTGCGGGCCGCGGTGCCGGCCCTGCGCGCGGTCGGCGGCGGCGCGATCGTGGCCACCTCCTCGGTCTCCGGACTGCGCGGGGACCCGGCCACCTGGGCGTACAACGCGTCCAAGGCCGCGGTGGTCAACCTGGTCCGCGGCCTGGCCCTGGACTACGCGGTGGAGAACATCCGGATCAACGCGATCGCCCCCGGCGGCGCGCTGACCGCGATGACCGCCGCCCAGGTCGCGCACCCGACCTTCGGCCCGCTGATCGCCTCCCGGATCCCGCAGCAGCGCTGGTCGGACCCGCGCGAACAGGCCGAGGCGATCTGGTTCCTGGCCTCCCCGGCGGCCTCCTACATCAACGGCGTCACCATCCCGGTGGACGGCGGCCTGAGCGCCAACGGCGGGATCCTGCTGCCTCCGGCATTCCCGGGCGACGCTCCCCACTGACCCGCAGCGCCGACGAAGCCCGTGCGGCCCGGCGGCGTGCGTACGTAAAACCCAACCCCTGCAACACCTATCCAGAACAGAGAGAGTGCCATGAGCATCGAGACCAACAAGACGGTGGCCCGGCGGTACTACGAGGAGTTCGTCAACGAGCGCCGCCTGGACGTGCTGGAGGAGATCGTCGCCGAGGATGCGATCGACGAGACGCGCGCGTTCAGCGGCGGCTCCGGCGACCGGGACGACTTCCGCCAGCACGCCCTGTGGCTCTGGGAGTCCGTGCAGGACGTCAAGGCCACCGTCACCGACCTGGTCGCCGAGGGCGACCGGGTGGTCGTGTACTGGCGGATCGAGGGCATCCACCGCGGCACCATCTTCGGGGTCCCCGGCAGCGGCAAGGCCTTCACCGGCAACAGCATCAGCACCCTGACCTTCAGTGACGGCAAGGTCGTGCGCTACACCGTGCTGCCGGACCGCCTGGGCATCATCGAGCAGATCGGCGGCGCCGGCGCATGAGCGACCGGCCCGACCCCGCGGATCTGGCCGAGATCCACCAGGTCCTCGCGCTCTTCCCGCACGTGTTCGACACCAAGGACGAGCACGGCCTCGGCCTGGTGTTCAGCGCGGACGCCGAGATCGAGCTGACCCGCGGGGCCGGCTCGGTCAAACGCGGGCTGGCCGAGATCCGCGCGTTCGCCCAGGCCATCGCCGACGACTCGCTCGACCACCACACCCTCAACACGGTCGTCTTCGTCGACGACGCGGGCGTGGTCCGGGCGCGCAGCCGCTACCTGGCCATCCTCGCGGACCAGAGCGTGCACAACGGGGACTACTACGACACCCTCGTGCACACCCCGGACGGCTGGCGCATCAGGCAACGGATATCAGTGCCACGATTCCCGCAGGGCGGGCAGGTCCCGCCCTCACCGGACGCCGTGGACGCCTGGCACCGCTGGATCGCCGCCCAGGACGGGCGATCCTGAGCGTCGGTCGTCTTGGCAGGAGACGAGTGCGGAGGTAGGGGGCGATAGGGGTTCTCCGGTAGTGGGCCGCTGGATAGGTTTTCGACAGGCCCGCCGCGGCGTCAAACCGCGGGCCCACACCGGGAAACCCCCTCGTCCGAATCATCCCTCCCGCATTCTCGACGGAGTACTTCCATGCCTGACATAAAGTCCAGACGTAGACATCTGACTCCGATATCCGACGGCGGCGACCAGGCCACGGCCGAGCCGTCCGCGACCGGACCCCTGCCCCCGCTCTCCCGCCGGGGCCTGGGCGGCCTGGCCGGGCTGGCGCTGCTGACCCCGCTGCTCGACGCCTGCGGCACCTCGGCCAGTGCGACGCCCGCCGCCGCGGCGGCCAAACCGACCCCGGGCGGCTCGGTGATCTACGCGGTCGACACCGAGCCGGTCACCTTCGACATCCACGTCGCCTCCCAGGACATCGCCGGCGAGATCCTGCGCAACGTGTTCGACTCGCTGGTGGCCGAGGACGTCAACGGCGCCTTCCACCCCTGGCTGGCCACCTCCTGGACCTACACCGAGGACCTGACCAGCTACACGTTCAAGCTGCGGCAGGACGTGAAGTTCAGCGACGGCACGCCCTTCGACGCCGCCGCGGTCAAGGCCAACTTCGACCGGATCGCCGCGCCCAGCACCAAGTCGCAGCTGGCCGCCAGCCTGCTCGGCCCGTACACCGGCACGGACGTGGTCGACCAGTACACCGCCAAGGTCAACTTCTCCAAGTCCTACGCGCCGTTCCTGCAGGCCGCCAGCACCGCCTACCTCGGCTTCTACTCGCCGAAGACGATCACGGCGAACTCCGCCAGCCTCGGCTCCGGCGGCCCGGTCGACGTCGGCACCGGCCCGTTCACCTTCACCGGCTACACCAAGGGCCAGAGCGTGGTGCTGACCAAGAACCCGGACTACGCCTGGGGGCCGGCCACCGCCGCGCACACCGGCCCGGCCTACCTGGACCAGCTGACCATCCGCTTCCTGGCCGAGGACTCCACCCGGGTCGGCGCGCTGACCAGCGGCCAGGTCGGCGTCGCGCGCGCCCTGCCGCCGGTCGACATCAAGACCCTGGCCGCGAACCCGGCGTTCACCGTGGTGCACCGCAACGACCCCGGCGGCGTCTACAACATCTTCCTGAACGCGAGCAGAGCCCCGCTCGACGACATCAACGTGCGCAAGGCGATCCAGCGCGGGATCAACATCGACCTGGACGTCAAGACCGTGTACTTCGGCCAGTACGAGCGCGCCTGGAGCCCGCTCTCCCCGTCCACCCCGGACTTCGACGCGTCCCTGGAGAACAGCTGGCCCTACGACCAGGCCCAGGCCGACCAGCTGCTCGACCAGGCCGGCTGGACCACCCGGGACGCCCAGGGCTACCGGACCAAGAACGGCCAGCGCCTGGTGATCGACTGGCCGGTGCTGCCGCCCGCGTACATCACCGACCAGCGCGACATCCTGGGCCAGGCGATCCAGGCGGACCTGAAGAAGATCGGCATCCAGGTCAACCGCCCGCAGCCGGACATCGGCGACTACATCACCCAGATCTACGGCGGCCAGACCAACTTCATCGACTTCACCTGGGCCCGGTTCGAACCGGACGTGCTGTGGCTGTTCTTCAACAGCGCCAGCACCCCGCAGACCGGCGGCCAGAACGCCACCTTCATCGCCGACGCCCAACTCGACCAGTGGACCGACCAGGGCCGCACCACGATCGACCCGGCTACCCGCAAGACCGTCTACGGCGAGGTGCAGAAGCGCGTGGTCCAGGACTTGGCCGTGATCGTGCCGATCTACGTGCCGGAGACCATCATCGGCGTGTCCAAGAAGGTCAGCGGCCTGTCGTTCGACCCGAACGCCTGGGCCCTGTTCTACGACGTCTGGTCCGCATAGGCGATGGGCACTGTGCTGAAGGGCGCGGCGCAGCGGCTCGCCGCGGCTCTGGCCGTCCTCTACGGAGCCGCCACGCTGGCGTTCATCGCCCTCCAGCTGATCCCCGGCGACCCGGTCGACACCCTGCTCGGCCCGGCCACCACCGCCTCCGCGGCGGTACGCGCGCAGATCGCCGCGCAGTACGGCTTCAACCAGCCGGTCGCCGAACAGTACCTGCGGTACCTGAGCCGGCTGCTGCACGGCGACCTCGGCCAGTCCTACCAGCTCCAACGCCCGGTGTCCGCGCTGATCACGGAGCAACTGGGCCCGACCGCCCAGCTGGCCGCGGCCGCACTGGTCCTGGCCGTGGTCATCGCCCTGGTCTCGGCGGTGGCCACGGCCGGCCGCAGCCCCGCGTTGCGGTCGGTCGCGGTCACCTGGGAGCTGGTCGCGGTCTCCAGCCCGTCCTACTGGGTCGGGATCCTGCTGCTGACCGGGTTCTCGTTCCAGCTGCAGATCTTCCCGGTGGCCGGCGCGCAGGACTTCTCCGCGCTGGTGCTGCCTGCCTTCACGCTCGCCCTGCCGATCGCCGGCGTGCTGGCGCAGGTGTTGCGCGAGGGGTTGGAGACGGCGCTGACCGAACCGTTCGCCGTCACCGCCCGCGCCCGCGGCCTGAGCCGCACCGCGGTCCGGCTCAAGCACACGTTGCGGCACGCCGCGGTCCCGCTGCTCACCCTGACCGGGTGGCTCACCGGGTCCCTGCTCGGCGGAGCGGTCCTGGTCGAGGTGGTGTTCGGGCGCCCCGGTATCGGGGCCCTGACTTTGCAGGCGGTCACCGGGAAGGACATGCCGCTGGTGGTCGGGCTGGTGCTGCTGTCGGCGTTCGTGTTCGTCGCCATCTCGACCCTGCTGGATCTGTTGTACCTCGTCATCGACCCCAGACTGCGGACGGCCTGAGCCATGAGGAGGGTTAATCCGTGAGCGAGACAGTACCTGTGTCTGCGCCTGAGCTCGTGCCCAGCGCCGATTCCGCTCCTACGTTTGCTGCTATCGGGCCTCGGCCCGTACCGGCTTCCGGCGAGGCCAAGTTCCAGCTGGTCCGTGCTGGCGGATCCGTTCGAACCGTCAGGCTTCCACCGTTGGCGGTGCTCATCGCCGGAGCCGTCATCCTGCTGCTGATCCTGATCGCGGCGTTCCCGGGACTGTTCACCAGCACCTCGCCGATCACCACCGACCCGGTCAACGCCCTGCTCCCGCCGAGCGCAGCGCACTGGTTCGGTACCGACGAACTCGGCCGCGACCTGTTCACCCGAGTGGTCTACGGGGCCCGCCCGTCTCTGCTGATCGGCCTGGGCGCCACCGTGTTCTCGGTGGTCGGCGGCGCGATCCTGGGCGTGGCCGCGGCCCTGGGCGGCCGGGCCGGCGACCAGATCCTGATGCGTCTGGCCGACGTGCTGCTCGCCCTGCCGCAGTTGATGCTCGCCCTGCTGGTGATCACGGTGCTCGGCCCCGGCACTGTCAACACGACGACGGCCATCGCGGTCGCCTTCGTGCCCGGATATGCGCGGATCGTGCGCGCCGAGGCGTTGGTGGTCCGTCGGTCCGGCTATGTGGAGGCCGCGGTCGGGCTCGGACAGCGGCGACTGGCCGTGATCGTCCGGCACATCCTGCCCAACGCGATCGGTCCGCTGCTGGTTCTGGCCACCGTGGGCTTCGGCACCGCGATCATCTCGGCTTCCGGGCTCAGTTTCCTGGGGCTGGGACCGCAGCCGCCGTCGCCCGAATGGGGCGCGATGCTCTCGGACGGCCGCAACTACCTGTCCACGGCCTGGTGGCTCGGACTGTTCCCGGGCGTGGCGATCACTCTCACCGTGATCGCGGTGAACCTGGTCGGCCGCCGCGCCCAAGCCCGCTTCACCCGGAGGACCGCCGCATGAGTTCGATTTCGCAGTCTTCGGCTGCGTCCGTGGCTCTGCCCGATCGCGGGCCGGGCTTGACGGGCACTGATCCGCTGCTCGTTGTGCAGGATCTCGATGTCACGTTCGCGACCGGCGTCGGCCCGGTCCATGCGGTCCGCGGCGTGTCGTTCGAGCTGGCCGAGGGTCGTTGCCTGGCCATCGTTGGCGAGTCCGGCTCGGGGAAGAGCGTCACAGCCCGGACTCTGGTCGGTCTGACCGGCGGTCGTTCGACGGTCCGGGCCACCCGGATCTCCTTCGACGGCCGCGACCTGACGGCGCTGAGTGAGACCCCGTGGCGCGCCGTCCGCGGCCGGGAGATCGGGCTGGTGTTCCAGGACGCGCTGGTGTCGCTGGACCCGCTGCGTACGGTGGGCGCGGAGGTTGCCGAACCGTTGCGTACTCACCATACGGTCAATCGGGCCGAAGTGCCGGCCGAGGTTCTTTCGCTGTTGACGAAGGTCGGCATCCCCGACCCGGAACGTCGCGCGGAACAGTATCCGCACCAGCTGTCCGGCGGACTGCGGCAACGGGCCCTGATCGCCTCCGCCATCGCCGCCGAACCGCGCCTGATCCTGGCCGACGAACCGACCACGGCCCTGGACGTCACGGTCCAGGCGCAGATCTTGGAGCTGCTGGAGCACCTGAAGCAGGATGGTTCGGCGTTGCTGCTGATCAGTCATGACTTGGCGGTGGTGGCCCGGCTGGCGGATCGGATTGCGGTCATGTACGCGGGGCTGATCGTCGAACAGGGGCCCGCTGAAGAGATTCTGGCCGATCCGCAGCATCCGTATACCCAGGCTCTGATCGCGGCCGTGCCCTCGATTCATGCCAAGGGCACCGCGCTGTCGGTCCCTGTGGTGGCGCAGCCGCCTGCTGGTCCTGGCGGTTGCCCCTACGCCGCTAGGTGCGCACGCGCCGACCAGGCCTGTCGCGACGGGTTGCCCGATCTTGCGGACGCCGGGGACGGGCACGTAGCCCTGTGCTGGCATCCTGGCGCCGGTGCTGACTTCGATCTAATTCCGATCGCCGAACTCCAGCCTGCCGCTATCGGGCCTGCCGCAATCGTGTCCGTCGCAACCGAGCCCGTTGGAACCGAGCCCGCTGCAACCGAGCCCGGCGCAACGGTGTCCGTCACATCCGAGTCGGTCGCCGAATCCGATTCGACCCTCCCGTCGACGCTCGCCTCCACCGACCCGGGCGAACTCCTCCTGGACATCGACGCGATCTCCAAACGTTTCCGCAGCCCGGACGGAACCTGGTACGACGCGGTCCAAGACGTCTCCTTCCAGGTCCACCGGGGCGAAACCCTGGGCCTGGTCGGCGAATCCGGCTCGGGCAAGACCACCGCGGCCCGGATCGTGCTGGGCCTGCTCGCCCCCGACCAGGGCCAGGTCCGCTTCGACGGCGAGTCGTGGAGTGCCCTGCCCGAACGCGAACGCCGCACCCGCCGCCGCCGGATCCAGGCCGTCTACCAGGACCCGCTGGGCTCGTTCGACCCGCGGTACACGGTCGAACGGATCCTGCGCGAGGCGACGTCGCTGGCCGGAATCCGTCGCGGCGCCGAAAGCCGTTCCCGGATCGCTGAACTGCTCGACCAGGTCGGCCTGTCGGCGACGCTGCTTACCCGTCGTCCGCGGGACTTGTCCGGCGGCCAGCGCCAGCGGGTGGCGATCGCGCGGGCACTGGCTCCGTCGCCGGACGTCCTGGTCTGCGACGAACCGGTGTCTGCCCTGGACGTCTCGATCCAGGCCCAGATCCTCGACCTGCTCGCCGCGCTGCAACGTGATCTCCGGATGGCGCTGTTGTTCATCTCGCATGACCTCGGCGTGATCCATCATGTGAGCGATCGGATCGTGGTGATGAAGGACGGCCGGGTGGTAGAGACGGGCCAGACCGCCCAGGTCTTCTCGAACCCCGCCGCGGCTTACACGAAGGAGTTGCTGGCCGCAGTGCCACGACTAAACTAACGGGCCCAAGTGCCTGGGTTGGGGGTGCTACCCAAGTCGGCTATGGCGCTGTGGGCCGCCGACGTGTTGGCCTGGGGCGACGGTGATCGTGGGCGGTTGTCGCATGGATTCGGGCTGGGATGAACGATCCGGTCGCGGCAATGTGTTGGGCCGCGATCGGATCTACGCGGAGACGGTCGGGGCTTGGCTGGTTGCTCGGATTTCGGCCGCCGAGGCGGTGCGCTGGCATGAGGTCGGGTTCACTGACGAGGAGGCGTTTGGCGCAGGCCGAGGCCGGGCGTGTCCCGGATCAAGCCTCCGGCAATGGCTCGACGATGAGGCATTCGCCAATCGTTCCGCTGGGACGACTGCGAGCGAGGATGGCCGGGTGCCGGGTGCCGGGTGCCGGGTGCCGGGCGTCAAGCCGGTTGCTGCGGACTAGGGCTTGGTGGGGGCTATGAGTTCCTCGGCGACCCATTGTGCGACGTGGGGCGGGTAGGGCGTGGACAGACTCAGGACTATGTCTTGGAAGCCGGCGGCGATGGCCTCGTTGATGGCGGCGCGGGTCACCTCGGGCTGGTCGTAGAGAACCCGAAAGTGGATCGATCGACTGATGGCGGCGGGATCGCGGCCTATCTCGGTGCAGTAGCGGTCGAGCAGCGCGCTGCGACGCACGCAGTCCTCTATGTCGCCGCCGGGGATGTTCCACATGTCGGCGTGTTCGGCGGTGACGCGGAGCACCGCGGCTGACCGGCCACCGATCATGATGGGCGGGTACGGGCTCTGGACCGGCTTGGGATTGCCGAACGCGCCGGTGAGTCGGATGTGCTTGCCGTGAAAGTCGAACGGCTCGGTCTCGGTCCACAACCGCCGGATGACCGTGCATGCCTCCGCCAGGCTTTCCACCGAGTCGGAGAAGTCGTGGTACGGCAGGCCGTGGGCCTCGTACTCGCGCCGTGCCGTCGGGATCTCGGGGCGCGATCCCGCGCCGATGCCGAAGATGAGCCGTCCTTCGGAGACCACGTCCACCGTCGCGGCGATCTTGGCCAGCAGGGCCGGGGGACGGAAGCGGTTGCTGGTCACGAGCAGGCCCAGGCGCAGCCGGCGGGTGTGTGCGGCGACGGCCGAGAGCAGGGTCCAGCCTTCGAACGCCGATCCGAGGGGGTCGCTGGCGATCGGCATCAGGTGGTCGAACAGCCACACCTGGTCGATCGCCTCGATGGTGTCCGCCTCCTGCCAGACCTGGAGCATGTCGTGGTACTCGACCTGCATGGGGGCGGTCATGATTCCGAAGGTCGTCATGGTGCGCGGTCCTTTCCGATGGTGGTCGGTCGGCTGGCCACGGAGCGCCCGTTCTGGCATCATGGACGAAACGGATCCGTGTTCCGCTAGCCAGCATACGGAACCATGTTCCCTTTAGCAAGTCGAGTGACGGAGGAATTGCGCGGTGGCTGACAACGGCAGTGGATCAGAACCGCCGACCCCCCGGAAGCGGGCCGACGCCCGGCGCAACCAGGAGTCGCTGCTAGAGGCGGCCGCCGCGGCGTTCACGAGTTCTGGCGTCGATGCGCCGGTGCGCGACATCGCGGCCGCGGCCGGCGTCGGCATCGCCACGATCTACCGCCACTTTCCGACCCGTTCCGACCTGATCGTCGCCGTGTACCGGCACCAGGTGGAGGCCTGCGTCCAATCCGGACGGGCCCTGCTCGCGGGCGCTGAAGCGCCGCATGCCGCCCTGGTGCGGTGGGTTGATCTGTTCGTGGACTTTCTGATCACCAAGCACGGTCTGGCCGAGGCGCTGAAGTCCGACGACGCCACGTTCGCGCCCCTGCATGCCTATTTCCTCGACCGGCTCACGCCCGTCTGCGCCGATCTGCTCGATGCGGCCGCCGATGCGGGCGAGATCGTTCCCGGCGTCGGCGCCTTCGAGTTGATGTACAGCGTCGGCAACCTGTGCATCGGCGCTGGTAAAGATCCCCGTTATGATGCGCGGCGAGTGGTGGGGATTCTGCTCAACGGGCTGCAAGTGCAGTAGCGCGAGGCCGGGACGTCGGCGAGGCGTCCGGCACCCACCCCGACCTTGTCACGCCGGAGTAGTGCGAACGCCTCGCCGAGCCCTGCCGCAGTCGCGACTACTGCCACCCAACCTTCAGACCCCGGTCAGAGCCTTGAGCCCGTCATAAGCGGCCATCACGATCTCCATCCCGCGGGCCTCGCCACCGCCGCCGGGCTCGGCCATCTGGTTGGTCACGAACGCCGTCACCGACCGCGAGTCGGGCTCGATCACGACCAGCGAGCCGCCCCAGCCGCCCCACCCGAAGGACCGCCCGAACAGGCCGTACCCCAGCCCGTAGCGCATCGACCGGCCCAGGATGGTGTCCTGGCCGCTGTACTGCTCCTGCCAGGCGCGGGCGCAGCCCTCCGGGGACAGGATGCGCACCCCGCGGACGGTGCCCGCGCAGGCCAGCACGGACTGGGCCAGCGCGACCGAGCGGGCGTTGCCGAAGCCGCCGGCAGCCGGGATCTGGGCGCGGCGCCAGGCGGTGCTGTTGCCGTCCCTGACCCGGATGCCGTCGCCGGCGGTCGCGTCGGTGCCGGGTGCGCTGGAGGTGTAGTCCTCGGTGTGCGCCGGCGGCGGGACGGCCAGGGCGACCCGGTGGTCGTGTTCGGCGCCGAGCCCGAGGTGGAAGTCGGCATTGAGCGGTTCGGCCACGTTCCGGGCGAAGTACTCGCCGACGGTGTCGCCGGTGATCCGGCGGATCACCTCGCCGATCAGGAAGCCCTGGGTCACCGAGTGGTATCCGGCGGCGGTGCCCGGCTCCCACTGCGGTGTCTGGGCGGCCAGGCGTGCGGTGACGGCCGACCAGTCGTAGAGGTCCTGCGCCCGCAGCGGGCCGTCCAGGTCGGGCAGGCCTGCGGTGTGCGAGAGCACGTGCCGGACCAGCACCTTCTCCTTGCCGGCGTTGGTGAAGTCGGGCCAGTACTGGGCGACCGGGGCGTCCGGGTCGAGTTGGCCGCGGTCGATCAGGATCAGCGCGCATAGGGCGGTCATCGTCTTGGTGACGGACCAGACGCTGGTGATCGTGTCCTGCTGCCACGGCGTCGTACGCTCTGCGCTGGTGTAGCCGCCCCAGACGTCGACCACCGGCTCGCCGTCGACGAAGACCGCGGCGCTGCCGCCCGCGTCTCCGGCGTCGAGCAGGGCGGCCAGGGCGTTGGGGACGGCGGTGAATAACGGATCGTATGAACCTAGGATCTCAGCCACGCCCGGAATGCTAGCTATGTGCACCCTGTGGCCGTCAATCGATTAAACGCCAATACCGCGCCGACCTGCGGGTTCGCGGATATTCCAGCGGGCGGCGGCTCAGCTGCGGCGGCCGACGGCCGCCGCCGGGGCGTGCCAGTATCACGCTAGGCAGCCATCCGGCCACGCGCGCTGCGTCGGGTCACGGCGGCCGGTGATCGGGCAGGTCATGGGCGCGGATCAGCGGTGGTTCTGACGACGCAGTAAGATTCACCTACTGGCAGCGACCGGCATCGATTCACCAGGGGACTATCGACGTGAACACCACCGACATGTCACGTCCGCCGACACTCCAGGACTTCCGGGAGTTGTCCCACCGCGGCCCGTGGACCAGGCTGGTCGACGACGCGCAGGCCGCCGAAGGGCTGGCCCAAGAGGTCACCGGCGCGGTGCGGCTGGTGTTCGAGATGACCCGCAGCCCGGCGACGCTCCAGCAGATCGGGGCGATGGTCGGGACGATGACCCTCGGCCAGGCGATCATGGTCGCGGCGGTGGTGCTGCGGCTGGAGGAGGCCGGGGACCTGTCCCGGATGGGCGAGCACCACTTCACGGTCCCGGCCGGCGTGGCCGCGGCCCTGGACGAGCACGAGACGCCGATCGCCTTCTACCGGGCCGCGGAGCCGGTGACCGATCGGGACTACCGGGAGATGTCGCAGGAGGGTTCGTGGAGCGCGATCCTCGGTGAGCCCGAGCAGGCGGTGCCGCAGCGGCTGACCGGCCGGGTGCTGACCGCGATCGACCAGCTCACGGGCGGGTTGGCGCTCGCCGGGCCGAATGTGCGGCCGGGGTCGGCGCCGGTACGGACCGTGGGGGCGTCGATGATGCGGATCGGGGATGCGCTGGGGGCGGTGACCGTTCGGCAGGGCGCGGCGGTCGCGTGCACGGTGCACCGGTTGGTGCAGGCGGGTGTGCTGGTCAGAACCGGCGATGGCGGGTTCGCTCGGGCGGAGTCGTAGCGCGGGACGACGCCGCGCAAGGCGGGGCGGGTGGTGTCGGCGTGCCGTAGTAACGTGCGCACATGATCGAGGAGTTCCGCAGAAACAGGCCGGCAGTTTTCCATGGTCTGCGGGCGAGCTCGTGCAGGCCGAACGCCTGGTTCCGGCTGTTCCGCATCGCTAGGGCGGATCGCGGGAGCGGTATGAACGATTCGCGGCCGCGCTGGCTACGCTGGCCGAGCGTCTCGCTGCTGGAAAGGTCGTCCAGGGCGGCGGCGCTGACCTGGTGTATGACATCGACCCGTTCGGCGCGCGGCTGCCGGGCGCGCTCGGGTTGCCGGGAACTGCCGGCGAAGGGCTGGAGGCACCCCGCTGCGGCGCTGCGGGCCTGGATGGCTCGGTAGGGCCTCGTGCCGCTGTCGGTGGCCATGGGGGTCGCGTCGTGGATCGCGGGGGCGTATCTGATGCCGCGGTATGGTGCGCGGCTGATGTTCGTCGGGCTTCCGGTCGTCATCCTCGGAGTCCTGGGCGCTGTTGCGGCGCTGCACGCGAGCAGGGCGGGTGCCTATCCCACGGCGCTGCTGCCTGCGCTCGGTGTGATCGGGCTGGGGGCCGGGCTGTTCGCGTCCGCGTTCTTCACCACCACGCTGCGTCCGTTGCGGCCGCAGGAGATCGGCTCGGCCGCGGGCCTGATCAACGCGGTGCAGCAACTCGGTGCGACGCTCGGAGTCACGGTGCTCGGCGGGGTCTATCTCAGTGCTGCGCGACCGGACGCAGGGAACGCCGCCCTGCATGCGGTCCAGCTCGCCTTCGTTCTCGCGGCGGCGATCCCGGTTGTCACGGTCGTCACCAGTGCTCTGATGGTCGGGCCGCTGACCGGGCCGGCCGGCCGGGACTAGGCGGGGCGCCGCCCGCCTGGGTCGGGGCTCAGCCGGTCAGTGCCGGTACGGTCAGGCGGCGGAAGTCGAAGGCCTCGGCGACCTGGGCGATCAGCGACTCGGTGGGCCAGGCGATCTTGGTGCGGCACCACAACGGCTCGCCGACCAGGCGGACCAGGCGGATGCCGGGCATCCGCCTGGTGCTGTGGTGGAACACGCCGACGGCGTGGCCGGAGGCGACGATCGTCTCCACGGTCGGCCGGTTGGCGCCGAAGTGCCGGAAACGCGGGGTGAACCCGGCCCGCTCGCAGGCCAGGCGCAGGCTCAGCCGCAGGCCGCAGGCCGATTCGGGCGGCGCGATCCAGGACTCGTAGGCCAGGGCGGCCAGGTCGACCGAGTCCCAGCCCGCGCTCGGGTGGTCGGCGGCCAGGCCGATCCGCATCGGCTCGACCCCGAGGTCGCGGATCACCAGGCCCTCGGTGGTCGGGGTGGGGACCTCGGGGAACTCGTCGAACACGGCGATGTCGACCTTGCCGGTGCGGGCCATCTCCAGGACGGCGTCGGTGCGTTCCTCCACGTAGGTGATCTGTTCGCGGTCCGGCAGCAGCCGGCGCAGCGCGGCGGCGACCACCGGCATCCACGGGCTGTCCGCGCCGCCGAGTTTGAGTTCGGCGGCCGGTTCGATCTCGTGCGCCAGCATCTTCGTGGTGACCACCAGTTCCTCGAACTCGCTGATCAGCTGGCGGGCGCGCAGGATCACGTGCGCGCCCAGCTCGGTCGGGGCGACGCCGCCGGGGCGCCGTTCGAACAGGGGACCGCCGAACCCGGCCTCGATCCGGCGCAGCTGCGCGGTCAGGCCGGGTTGGGCGATCTTCAGGGCCGAGGCGGCCCGGCTGATGCTGCCGGCCTCCGCGACGGCCAGGACGGTTCGCAGGTGGCGCATTCCTAGATCCATGGTCATTCCGTTCTTTTCGGCGTTCTGAAACCGGTCAGCACCACTGCGGCGCCGATCAGCGTGAGCGCGGCGGTCCAGATGGACGTGCCGTGCATGGCGTGCAGGTAGGCCTGGTCCGCGGCCCGGGCCAGGGCGGGACGGCCGGTGGCGGCCGCCACGGTGTGGGCGCCGGCCAGGGAGCCGGCGGCGGTGGCCTGCTGGTCCGGCGACAGGCCGGGCTGGGCGAGCAGGGCCGGGCGCAGGGCGGTGCGGTAGCCGGCGGTCAGGACCGAGCCGAGGACGGCGACGCCCAGGGTGCTGCCGACCGGCCGGGTGGCCGAGTTCAGGGCGGCCCCGGCGCCGGCCGTCTCGGGCGGCAGCGCGGCCATCATCTCCCCGGTCACCGGTGGCAGCAGGACGCCGACGCTCAGTCCTTGGATCAGCAGCATCAGGGCGAACCAGCCGAGTTCGGGGCGGGCGCCGAAGAGGAGGTAGCCGGCGAAGGTGAGTGCGGCGCCGGTCAGCGCGCCGGCTATGGTCCATCGCGCGCCGATCCGGCGCACCAGGGTGGGGGAGAGCTGGTTGCCCGGGATGATGCCGACGGCCGCGGCCACCATCACGCCTCCGGCCGCGAGCGGGGAGAGGCCGAGGATGCCCTGTAGGTAGAACGCGCAGTAGTAGAGCTGCCCGGCCAGGCCGAAGAACGCCAGCAGCAGGCCGACGCTGCCGCCGGTGAACCGCGGCAGTGCGAACAGGCGCACGTCGAAGCTGGGTGTGCGGGATCTCCTTTGCCACCATACGAATCCGGCGAGCAGCACCAGGCCGATCACTACCGTGGGGGCGCCGCTCGGGGCGGCCCGGTCGGAGCCCTGGCCGATCTCGATCGCGCCGTAGACGACCGCGCCCATGCCCAGGGCGGAGAGCATCAGGCCGGCCGGGTCCAGCGGGCGGCGCCCGGCCGCGGGCAGCCGGGGGATCAGGGCGAGCGTGCCGAGTAAGCACACTGCGGCGATCGGCAGGTTGATCAGGAACACCGAGCCCCACCAGAACCGGGTCAGCAGCAGGCCGCCGAGTACCGGGCCGATCGCCACCGCGATGCCGCCGGAGGAGGCCCACACCGCGATCGCCCGCGGCCGGTTTTCCGGCGTGCTGCTGCGGGTGACCACGGCGAGCGTGGCCGGGGTGACCAGGGCGCCGCCCGCGCCCATGCAGCCGCGGGCGATGATGAGCTCGGTCACGGTACCGGACAGCGCGGCCACGAGCGAGAACACTGCGACGGTCGTCAGTCCGGCGATCAGGGTGGCGCGCGGTCCGATCCGGTCGGTCAGGGCGCCGCCGGCCAGCACCGCGGCCGCGAACACGAGCGAGTATGCGCTGACCGACCAGGCCAGGGCGCCGGAGTCGGCGCCGAGGCCGCGCACCGGGTCCGACAGGGTCTGCACCGCGATGTTCAGGATCGTGTTGTCCAGCAGCACCAGCATCTGCCCGACCACGGCCACCGCGACGATCCACCACGGCCGGGTGACCGCGCAGGTAGGATCAGTGGTCTGATAACCTGGGGCGGCCGGGCCGGCATGGGAATCAGTGGACTGATCGGCTTCGGGGCGGGTGGTCACGATTCGAGCGCGTGCCGACCGGCGACCATGATCCGTGCCTGCTCGGCGACCCGGCGGCCGAGGTGCTGCGCGGTCTCCAGGTCCGAGGTGTGCACGGAATCAGGCTTCTGGTCGATGTTGGACTGCGCGGCCGCGCCCTGGGCGAAGCCGAGCCGGTTCAGGTCGAACTCGCTGCCGGCCGCGGAGTTCCAGCCCGAGCGCAGGCCCAGGCTGACCCAGATCATGCCGTGCTGGGCGGCCAGCACGGCGAAGAAGCCGAGCGTGCCGGACTTGTCCCCGGCCATCGCGCCGGAGTTGGTGAACCCGGCCGCCAGCTTGTCCTGCCAGCGGCGCAGCAGCCAGCGCCGGGCGCTGGCCTCGGCGAAGGCGTGGAAGGCGGCCGAGGCGGTGCCCATGTAGGTGGGGGCGCCGAAGACGATCGCGTCGGCCTCGTCCAGGGTGCGCCACCCGGCCGGGTCCAGGGTGTCCACGGGTACTGCGGCGACCTCGGTGTCCGGCACGCTCTGCGCGCCGTCGGCCACCGCGCCGGCGAACCGTTCGGTGTGGCCCCGGCCGCCGTGGAAGGCGACGGCGACCCTGGTCGTTCGTGGCGCTGCGTTCATTGCGCCTCCTTCGATGTCCGCATCTGTGCACTCGACGACATGAGACATGCCACCGGGTATCAGGGATATGCGGACGGGTTACAGCCGAGGGCGGATTCCGGGGCGGGGTGCTGCCGCGAACGGCGCCAATAGCACGTTTTCCCAGCACATACGCGCTGCGTGATAGTTCCGTCACATAACCGTCAAGTTATCGAAATGTGCTACTGGTGCGCGACGGGCTGGAGTGTCAGGCTGATCGTTGTGACTACCAGTGACCGGTCGTATCCGAATCAAAGTGCTGCCCGCCATGAGTAACGTCGGCAAGGCGTTCCGGATGCGCCGGCTCTCGCTGCCCAACGACGGCCGCTACCTGTTCGTCCCGCTGGACCACAGCGTCTCCGACGGCCCGGTGGTGCCGCAGAACCAGTGGACCGACCTGGTCCGAGCCCTGGTGGCCGGCGGCGCGGACGCGATCGTCGTGCACAAGGGCCGGGCCCGGACCATCGCCCCGGAGGTGCTGGCCGGCTGCGCGCTGATCATCCACCTGAGCGCGGGCACCGCGTACGCCGCGGACGCGCAGGCCAAGACCCTCGTCGGCGATGTGGCCGACGCGGTGCGGCTGGGCGCGGACGCGGTCAGCGTGCACGTGAACATCGGCTCGGCCACCGAGACCGAACAGCTGCACGACCTGGGTTTGGTGGCCAGCGCCTGCGACACGTGGAACATGCCGCTGCTGGTGATGATCTACCCGCGCGGCCCGCGGATCCTGGACCCGCGCGACCCGGCCCTGCTCGCGCACATGGTCAACATCGCCGCCGACGTCGGCGCCGACCTGGTCAAGACCTCGGTCACCCTGCCGATCGAGCGGATGGCCGAGGTGGTGGCCGGCTCCCCGGTCCCGGTGCTGGCCGCCGGCGGCTCGGCCGACCACGGCGACCTGCTGGTCTACGCCGAGACCCTGATGGCGGCCGGCTGCCGCGGCCTGGCCGTGGGCCGGCGGGTGTTCTCCAGCGCCGACCCGGCCAAGGCGGTGGCCGGCCTGGCCGACGTGGTGCACCGCGACACCATCTGACCGTTCCGACCGCAGCCCGACCCCTCCCGCTCCGTTACCCCGACGCTCCGAACAGGTGCCGCATGACTTTCGCGTGGATCGACATCCGCAACACCCCCCTGGACCAGCGCGAGGCCGTGGTCGACGCGGCCGTGCACGCCCGGCTCGGCGGCGTGCTGTCCGACGACCCCGGCCTGCTGGCCTCGCTGCCCCCGACCCTGACCGGCGTGTTCGCGCCCGGCACCGGCCCGGCCGAGGCCGCGGACCTGGCCGACCACCAGGTGCTCGCCACCGTCGTGGCCGACCGCGACCAGCTCGACGCGCTGGTGGCCGGCGCCGGGGAGCACACCGCCGCGTGGGTGGACGTGCGCGACGACCGCACGCTGCGCCTGGCCTGCGCCGCCGCGGTGGCGCTGCCGTGGACCGTGGTCTACTTCGCCGACCCGACCAAGATCCCGCTGGAGATCGTGCTGGCCGCCGCGGACCGCGCACCCGGCCGGCTGATCACCGTGTGCGCCGGCCTGGAGGAGGCCGGGATCGTCGTGGACGTGCTCGAACGCGGCTCCGAAGGGGTGCTGCTGGCCCCGGCCGACGCCGCGACCGTGTTCGAACTCTCCCGCCTGCTCACCGGCGACTCCCCGGACCTGGCCCTGACCACCCTGACCGTGGACGGCATCGAACACCACGGCCTGGGCGACCGGGTGTGCGTGGACACCTGCTCGCACTTCATGGAGGACGAAGGCATCCTGGTCGGGTCCTTCTCCACCGGATTCGTCCTGTGCTGCAGCGAAACCCACCCGCTGCCGTACATGCCGACCCGGCCCTTCCGGGTCAACGCCGGAGCGCTGCACTCCTACGTGCTGGGCCCGGAGAACCACACCAACTATCTCAGTGAGCTGCGGTCCGGGTCGACCGTGCTCGCGGTCGACGCCGACGGGCGCACCCGCCGGGTGGTGGTCGGCCGGGCGAAGCTGGAGTCCCGCCCGCTGCTGACCATCACCGCGCACGCCGGCGACGGGACCGTGGTCAGCCTGACCGTGCAGGACGACTGGCACGTGCGGGTGCTCGGCCCCGGCGGCAAGGTCCTGAACGTCACCGAACTCCGAGCCGGCGACGAACTTCTCGGCTACCTGGCCACCGACCAGCGGCACGTCGGCATGCCGATCGGCGAGTTCTGCCGGGAACTGTGATGGCCGCCCGCATGCGGGACCTGATACGCGACCTGTTCGACGCCCACCCCGGCCCGCTGCCGTACCTGACCTGCCAGGACATGACCCTGACACGCGACGCGGTCGACGCCGGGGCCGCGTTCGAGGAGTCGGTGTTCGACGCGTCCGGCGTCGGGGAGGGCTCGACCGTCCTGCTCCAGGTCCCGCCCAGCCGCACCATGATCGAGGCCTTGTTCGCCCTGTGGCGCCTGGGCGCCCAGGTGATGCTGGTGGACCACCGGTTCACCGACGCCGAGGTGACCGGGTTGCGGCAGCTGTGCCGCCCGCAGTTCAGCGTGCGCGGCACCGCGGGCGGCCGCCTGGTGCTCGGCTTCCGCGAACGCTACGAACTGGTCACCTCCCACCACGCCGACGGCCGCCGGGCCGACACCGCGCACCGGCTGGTGCAGTTCAGCTCCGGATCCACCGGCGTGCCCAAGGTGATCGGCCGCACCCCGCAGTCGCTGGCCGACGAGGTCACCCGGTTCACCCAGATCCCCGGGATGCCCGGCGCCGGGGACGCGGTGCTGCTGCTCAGCTCGACCGCGCACAGCTTCGGCCTGGTCGCAGGACTCTTGTACTCCCTGGCCGCCGGGGTCGGCGTGGTGTTCGCCCCCACGGTCTCGGCCCGGGCGATCCTGGACGCCGCCGCCCGCGCCGACGTCGCCGCGATCTTCGGCACGCCGTTCCACTTCGAACTGCTCGGCACCGTCCCGCTCGGGCCCGACCTGCCGAGCCTGCGCACCGCGGTGTCCGGCGGCGAACTGATGCCGGCGCAGGTCGCCGCCGCGTTCGCCGAACGCTTCGGCCTCAGTATCGGCCAGTCCTATGGCACCACCGAGACCGGCGTGGTCGCGATGGACACCGCCGGGCCCGCCCACCCCTCGGTCGGGCCGCCCGCGCCCGGCATCGAGGTGCGCGCGGCCGACGGCGAACTGGAGGTACGGCTGCCAGACGGCTCGCCCTACCTGCGCGGCCCGGACGAGGGCCGGTACGTCGACGGCTGGCTGCGCACCCGGGACCGGGCCGAGATCGGCCCGGACGGCCAGATCCGGCTGTCCGGGCGCGGCGACTCGCTGGTCGTGATCGGCGGCCTGAAGATCGACCTGCTGGAGGTGGAGGCCGCCCTGCGCGCCCACCCCGGGGTGCGCGAGGCCGTCGTCGTGCACACCACGGCGATCGAGGCCTACGTGTCCGTCGACCCCGGCGGCCCCGGCGCCTCCGACCTGGTCCGCTGGTGCCGCCAGCAGCTGGCCGGGGTCAAGGTGCCCCGGCTGGTGCACGTCCTGCCCGCGCTCCCGCGCACCCCCAACGGCAAGCTCGTGCGCCGCGCCGCGGTCCTGCGCGCGGCCGACCCGGTCCCCACCGCCTGACCCGCGACCCCCGCAACTGCGCGACACCGAGACCCTGCGAAAGGCACCGAACACCATGCCCGTCAACCTCGAAGACGAGATCCGCCGGTTCGTGCTCACCACCGTGAGCCAGGACATGAACCACCCGCTGGACGACTGGGAGTCCACCGAGGACAGCCCGCTGGGCAGCGGCGGCCTGGACCTGGACTCGCTCGGCCTGATCGAGCTGACCATCCGGCTCGAACAGCGCTTCAACGTGCAGTTCCCGGAGACCGACATCGAACCGTTCGGCGCGATGACCCTGCACGACCTGGTGGCCGACCTGGTCGGCCGGGGCGCCGCGGCATGACCGAGCGGACCGCGGCCGCCGACCGGCCGGCCGCCGGGGCCGACCCGGCGAACGCGGGGACCGAGGACGTCCGGGCCCTGCTGGCCGACCCGAAACTCCTGGCCCACCTGCCCGGCGACTTCGGCGACGACACGCAGCTGGCCCTGGACTCCCTCGGCCTGGTCTGGCTGCTGCACCTGATCGAGAACCGCTACGGCCTGGTGCTCACCGCCTCCGAGGAGCTGCTGACCGAGTTCGACTCGGTCCGCGGCATCACCGAGGGACTGCGGCGCGCGGCCCGGGAGGGCGTCGGCGATGCCTGAGGTGGTGGTCACCGGGTACGGCGTGCGCACCGCGTTCGGCGCGGGCGCGGCGGCCGTGCGCCGCGGCGTGTTCGCCGGGACGCCCGCGTTCGCCCCGACCACCCGGTTCGACACCCGCCCGTTCCGCACCGCGGCAGCCGCCACCGACGGCGCCCCCGGGCCGCGCCCGCTGCGCGAGGTGCTCGGGGAGTGCGCCGAGGAGGCGGTGGCCATGGCCGGACTGCCCCGCGGCGGCGACACGGCCGTGCTCGTGGGCACCGGCGGCGACTTCACCGGCCTCACCCGGTTCTGGCGCGGCGCCGGCGCCGAACCGGCACCCGGCCCGGATGCCGAACCGGCCGCCCCGGTCGCCGAGTCCGTGCCCGCGCGGCAGGCGGACCTGCTGGCCGAGCGGATCGGCGCGCAGGGGCGGCGGTTGGCGTTCACCAACGCGTGCGTGGCCTCGGCCACCGCGCTCATCCACGGCTGCCGCCTGATCGAGGCCGGGCTCGCCGACGCGGTCCTGTGCGCGGGCGGCTACCTGGTCGAAGAGGAGAACTTCGCCAAGTTCGACTCCGGCATGGCCTTCTCCCGGGACGGCGCGGTCCGCCCGTTCAGCGCCGACCGCAGCGGCCTGCTGCTCGGCGACGGCGCCGCCGCGATCGTGCTGGAATCGGCCGCCGCCGCCCGCCGCCGGGGCTCCAAGCCCCTGGCCGCGGTGGCCGGCTGGGGCGCCGCCGGCGATGCCCACCACCTGGCCCGCCCGCACCCCGAAGCCTCCGGCCTGGTCAGCGCGGCCCGCCAGGCCCTGCGCCGAGCCGGGGACCCCGATGGCGAGCAGGTGGACTACGTCAACGCCCACGGCACCGCGACGAAACCCAACGACATCGCCGAAACCCGGGGCCTGCACACGGTTTTCGCCGCCCGCGCCGACCAGGTCCCGGTCAGCTCCACCAAGGGCGCCACCGGGCACCTGCTGGAGGCCGCCGGAGCGGTCGAGTTCGTGATCACCCTGCTGGCGCTGCGCGACGGCGTGCTCCCGCCCACCGCCGGATTCACCACCGCCGGGCCCGGCTGCGACCTGGATTACGTGCCCAACCGGCCGCGCCCGGCCGACCTGCGGCGCGCCCTGACCGTGAACGCCGCGTTCGGCGGGGCCAACACCGCGCTGCTGCTGGAGCGCCGATGACCACGACCAGCACACCGACCGTCCCGCTCAGCGTCGACGGGCTGCGCGTCCTGGCCGCAGCCGTGGCCGGGCCGGGATATCCGGACAGTGCGCCGCCGCTGAACGACTTCGTCGAATCGGAGTTCAACCCGCTGGTGTACCGCGCCGCCTGGCCGTGCCTGTCAGGGCTCTTCGAGCCCGGTCGAGAAAACCGCGGCGGCCAGGCAGATCCGGGCGCGCGCACCGGCCTGATCCTGGGCAGCCACATCGGCGACGCCACCACACTCGATCTGGCCAGCCGCCAACTGGTCGCAGGGCGCGTACACAACGCGATCCTGTTCATGCAGGCGACCGCGAACGCCGTGCTCGGGCACCTGAGCCGCGAATTCGCCATGACCGGCCCGCTGCTCGCCCTGTCCACGCCGGACGTCTCCGGCGAACTGCTGGACGCCGCGCGCCTGTGGCTGGCCGACGGCGACCTGGACCGGGTGCTGATCGTCGGCGTCGAGCTGACCGGCACCGACCGCTCCGCGGCGGCGCACCGCGAACTGGGCACCAACCCGCCGGAGACCGACCTGGCCGTGGCCCTGCTGCTCGCCCGCGAGGACACGCCCAGCGCGCCACCAGAAGCCCGCTCGGCCGTACCGCCCGGCCAGGGCCGCGGACTCGGACTGCTGCTGAGCCTGGCCACGATCGCCCACCCACTTGCCGGACCCCATGATTCCGCCGACTCCGCCGATGCCGGAGCCGAACCCCGAGGAGCACACCAGTGATCACCAAACAGGAACGGGCCCAGATCCTCGGCGACCCGGAACTGGGCGCCGGCAACGTGATCCACCGGCTCACCGAGTACGGGCGCCCCCTGGACGACCAAGTCCTGTTCACCGACGGAACCTGGCTCGCCCCCGACGGCACCCACCCGCAGGCCCTCACCCTCGGCCAGCTGCACGAGGTCGTCGCCACCTACGCCGGCTGGTACCACGCGCACGGCGTGCGCCCCCGCGACCCGGTCGCCATCCAGACCTACTCCAGCACCGAGTTCGCGATCAACTTCCTGGCGCTGACCTCGCTCGGCGCGATCCCGTCGTTCGTCAACGGCAACGTGCGCCCGCAGATCGCCCGCGAGTACGTGCGCCGGCAGGGCGTGGTCGGCGCCATCACCGACCAGGCGCACCACGCCACGCTCGGCAGCGGCGAAGGCGACCTGCACCTCGGCTTCCACATCACCGCCGCCGACATCCGGGCCGACCAGCGCCAACCGGTGCCCGCGAACTACCCGTACCGGCACCACGCGAGCGACCCGATCATCATCTCGCACTCCTCCGGCACGACCGGCATGCCCAAAGCCGTCCCGCACACCCACGAAACCCTGCTCTACGCGCAGCTGCACCGGCTCAAGCTGTCCGTCGGCGGCGGCATGGGCCGCCTGCTGGTGGCGCTGCCCGGGTCGCACAACGCGGCGATGTCCGTGATGATGTTCGGGTTCCTGCTGCGCTCCCCGGTCAAACTGCTCTCCAGCCAGCGCGGCGCGGACGTGCTCGACGGCATCGAGCAGTTCCACCCCACCACGGTTTTCGCGTTCGCCGGGACCTACGGCGAGATGGCCACCAGCGACCTGGCAAGCCGTGACCTGGCCAGCGTCGAGGCCTGGTACAACACCGGCGACGCCGCCCACGAGGCCCATGTCCGGGAACTGATCGCCCAGGGCAGCCACGAGACCATCGGCCGCGACCTGGTACGCCGCCGGGTCCCCGGATCAGTGTTCACCGACGGCCTGGGTTCCTCGGAGACCGGATACTCCCTCTTCCACAACGGGCACAGGCCCGGCAGCGAGTCCTACGGCCGCTGCGTGGGCAAACCGATCAGCTTCGCCCAGGCCGCGGTGCTCTCCGAGGACGGCCGCCCGCTGCCGCCCGGCGAGGTCGGGCGCCTGGGCGTGCGCTCGCCCACGCTGACCCCCGGCTACTGGAACGACACGCTCACCTTCCACCGGCTGCGCCTGGGCGGGTACTGGCTGACCGGGGACCTGTCCTACCAGGACGAGCAGGGCAACTTCTACCACCTGGACCGCGCCCCCGACGCCGTGCGCACGGCCGGCGGCATCGTGTTCAGCACCCGCACCGAGGAACTGCTGCTGCGCGAACTGCCCGACCTGGACGACTGCACCGTGGTCGCCGTGGCCGACGACGGGGTGAACGCCGGGTGGGACGGCGACGGCCTCGCCGAGGCCTACGTCCTGATCCAGGTCGCCCCCGGCGCGCAGCCGGCCGACGACGCGGCCTGGACCGCACGGATCAACCAGGCCCTGGCCGCGCACGCATTCCCCTTGGTGGCCAAGGCGTTGCTGATGGACGCCGGCGACGTGGTCAAGGGCGCGACCGGCAAGGTGCTCAAGCGGGAACTGCGCGAACGGTTCCAGGCCAGGGTGGCGTCCGGCGAGCTGACCGTCAGCGCAGAACGCCGATGACCGAGCCCGCACCCCGCACCGAGACCTCACCCGAGGCGATGGAGGTGTACCGGCAGTGGTGGCTGCACGACGCCCGCTGGTACCAGGGCGTCGCCGAACGGTTCGGCTACGCGGCGGCCAACGAGATCAACGCCGAGGCGATGCGCTACGTGGCCACCCACGTCGGCCGACGCGTGGCCCGCCAGTCCGGCGGCAAACCCCCGGAGAGCATCGAGGAACTGCGCCGCCGCTACGACGCGTGCACGGACAAGATGTTCCCCACCCAGCTGCGCGACGGCGGCACCCAGGTCCTGGACGACGACCTGATCGAACTGACCATGCGGCAGAACTTCGCCGTCACCATGGTCCGGATGGCCGGGTCCTTAGACGGCTACGAGTGCCCGTGCACGCAGATCCACGCCGGCTGGTCGGACGGGCTCGGCGTCGCGCTGACGGAGAACCGGGCCACCAGCTGCCTGCGCCACGGCGACCCGGCCTGCCGCCTGCTGATGCGGGTCGCCCCCGACCTGGCGCCGGAACCCAAGCCCGAGCAGGAGGACTGATCATGCGCATCGCGCTCGCCGGGGCCACCGGCGTGATCGGCCGCGCCCTGTCGCCGGTGCTGCGAGAGCACGGCCACCAGGTGACCGCCCTGGTCCGCGACCCGGAACGGGCCGCGGACCAGGCCCGCACCGGGATCTGGGACGACGTCGTGGTCGCCGACGCGCTCGACCCGCTGGCTGTGCGCGACGCGATCGTGACCGCGCGCCCGGACGCGGTCGTGCACCAGCTGTCGGCGTTGCGCGGCAACACGCCCGACGCCGTGGAACGCACCGCGCGGCTGCGCACCGAGGGCACCGCGAACCTGATCACCGCGGCCCGCGCGGCCGGGGTGCGGCGCCTGGTCGTGCAGAGCATCGCGTTCGCCGCGGCCCCGGTCGGCGCCCCGGTGGTCGACGAGGACGCTCCCCTGTACCTGGACGCGCCGGATCCGGGCTGGGCGCAGACCGTGGGCGCGGTCGCCGAACTGGAACGGCTGGTGTCCGGCGTGCGGGACATCGCCGGCGTCGTGCTGCGGTAC
This sequence comes from Actinocrinis sp., assembly GCA_035943635.1. Taxonomy (GTDB): domain Bacteria; phylum Actinomycetota; class Actinomycetes; order Streptomycetales; family Catenulisporaceae; genus DASZBX01. Next base: position 82,337 of record DASZBX010000028.1, read on the forward strand.
GGCACGCTCTACGGGCCGGCCACGCACTACGACCCGGCCGGGCCGTTCGCCGACACGGTGGCCCGCGGCAGGTTCCCGCTGCCCGGCACCGGCGCCGGGATCACCTCGTTCCTGCACGTCGACGACGCCGCCTCGGCCGCCCTGGCCGCGCTGGAGTCGACCGTGACAGGGGTCTTCCACATCACCGACGACGAACCGGCCGCGGCCGGGATCTGGTTGCCCGCCTACGCCCGGCACGTCGGCGGCCCGGTACCGCGCCCGGTGCCCGAGGCGATGGCCGAACGGCTGCTGGGCTGGTTCACCGCGCATCAGATGACTGATCGGCGCGGCGCCGACAACGCCCGCGCCCGGCAGCTGCTGGGCTGGAAACCGGCCCGGACCAGCTGGCGGCAGGAGTGGACCGGCGCATGAGCACCGACACACCCCTGCAGATCTGCCTGGTCGGCGCCGGACCGCGCGGCACCTCGGTCCTGGAACGCCTGTGCGCCAACGCGAACCTGACCGAACAGCCGATCTCAGTGCACGTGGTCGACTCCAGCCCGGTCGGGTCCGGCAGCGTCTGGCGCACCAGCCAGTCCACCCAGCTGCTGATGAACACCGTGGCCGCCCAGGTGAGTCTGTACACTGACGCGAGCGTGCTGTGCGTCGGTCCGATCGTGCCCGGCCCGAGCCTGTACGAGTGGGCCCGGATGCTGGCCACGGGCCGACTGGACGGCGGTGAAGTCGAGTATCCGCCGGACATCCGGGCCGAAGCCGACACGCTGGGCCCGGACGACTATCCGACCCGCGCCTGCTACGGCCACTACCTGCGCTGGGTGTTCGGCCGGCTCACCCGCACCGCACCGGAGAACGTCACCATCGCAGTACACGAAGCAGCCGTGGTAGCGCTCGACGACACCCCCGACGGCCGCCAGGCGGTCACCTTCCAGGACGGCGCCGTCCTGGCCGGACTGGACGCGGTCGTCCTCGCGCTCGGGCACAGCCCGCTGGCCCGAGACGCCCAGCAGGACCGGGACCGGGCCCACGCCCGCACCCACGGACTGTTCTACGGCGAACCGGCCAACCCGGCCGACGTGGACCTGACCCCGATCCGGCCCGCCGCGCCGCTCGTCCTGCGCGGCCTGGGCCTGAACTTCTTCGACTACATGGCGCTGCTGACCATCGGCCGCGGCGGCCGGTTCGAACCGGCCGGCGACGGCGTGCGCTACCTGCCGTCCGGGCGGGAACCGGTGCTGTACGCCGGATCGCGCCGCGGCATCCCGTACCACGGGCGCGGGGAGAACCAGAAGGGCGTCTTCGGCCGGCACCGGCCCTTGTTCCTGACCGCGGACGTGATGGCCGGCCTGCGCGCCCGCGCCGACGCCGGCGACCCGGTGTCGTTCCGGGACACGGTGTGGCCGCTGGTGGACCGCGAGGTGCGCGCCGTCTACCACCACGCCCTCATCCGCGAGCAGCACGGCGAACCCGCGGCCGCCGCGTTCCTCGCCGACCTCGCGGCCCCCGGCGCCGACGCGGCGCGCGAGCCGGAACTCCTTACCCGGTATGGAGTCGCGGCCGAGCAGCGCTGGCGCTGGGACCCGATCGAGCGCCCGCAGGGCGGGCGCAGGTTCGCCGACCGGGCCGAGTTCCGCACCTGGCTGCTGGACTACCTGCGCCAGGACGTGCGCGAAGCCCGGCTGGGCAACGTGCGCAGCCCGCTCAAGGCCGCCCTGGACGTGCTGCGCGACCTGCGCAACGAGATCCGCCTGGTGGTCGACCACGGCGGCATCACCGGCGGCTCCTACCGCGACGAACTCGAAGCCTGGTACAACCCGCTCAACGCGTTCTGCTCGATCGGCCCGCCGGTGCGCCGGATCGAGGAGATGATCGCGCTGATCGAGGCCGGGGTGCTGCATGTGGTCGGGCCCGGCATCCGGATCGACGCCGCCGAGGGCTGCTTCGTGCTCACCTCGAAGGACGCACCCGGGCCGCCGGTGCGCGCGGCCGGGCTGATCGAGGCACGGCTGCCGGACGTCCACCTGCGCCGCAGCGCCAACCCGCTGCTGCGCTACCTGCTGGCCACCGGCCAGGCCCGGCCCTACCGGCTGGCCGACGCGCACCAGGGCGAGTACGAGAGCGGCGGCGTCGCGGTCACCCGCCGCCCCTACCGGCTGGTCGACCACGCCGGGACGGCGCACCCGGCCCGGTACGCGTTCGGCGTGCCGACCGAGGGCGTGCACTGGGTGACCGCCGCCGGGATCCGGCCCGGGGTCGGCTCGGTCACCCTGGAGGACGCCGACGCCATCGCCCGGGCCGTGCTCGGCATCCCGCCGCCCGGGACCGGGAACGCGCCGGACTCCGCGGTGAGCGCGGTGAGCGCGGTGGCGCAGTTGGTGGCGAGCGTGGATCCGTACCGGCCGACGACAGGAGCGGGCACCCGATGAGCACCGACGCGACCACCCGGCCGGCCGGCACCGACTCCGGCCTGCTCGCCCCCACCTGGGCCGGCACCCCGGTCGAGGCCGGGACCGGCGACGAGGACTGGCTGCGCGCGATGATGCAGGCCGAGGCGGCCCTGGCCCGGGCCCAGGCCCGGCTCGGCCTGCTGCCGCCCGGCGCCGCCGAGGTGATCACCAAGGTGGCCCGGGACGCCGACCTGGACCTGGTAGCCCTGGCCCGGGACGCGCGGGCCGCGGCGAACCCGGTGGTGGCGTTCGTCCCGGCGTTCACCGCGGCCGTCGCGGCGGTGGACCCGGCCGCGGCCGAGTACGTGCACCGCGGCTCGACCAGCCAGGACATCCTGGACACCGCGGCCATGCTGGTGGCCCGGCAGGTGCTCGGCCGGATCGAGGCCGACCTCGCGCGGGTCGCCGCGGCGCTCGCGGCCCTGGCCGAACGGCACCGCGACACCCTGCAGGCCGGTCGGACGCTGGCTCAGCACGCGGTACCGATCACGTTCGGCCTCAAGGCGGCCGGGTGGTTGCAGCTGGTGCTCGACGCACTCGTCCGGGTGCGCCGGCTGCTGGCCGAGGGGCTGCCGGCCGAGCTCGGCGGCGCGGCCGGAACCCTGGCCGCCTACGCCGAGTACGCCCGGCTGGACGGCGCCGACGCAACCGGCCTGCCGCTGGGCGGGGTCGAGCTGATCGCCCCGTTCGCCGAGGAACTGGGACTGAGCGAACCGGTGCTGCCCTGGCACGTCGTGCGCACCCCGCTGGTCGACCTGGGCACGGTCCTGCAACTGGTCACCGGCGCCCTGGGCAAGCTCGCGCTGGACGTGCAGACCCTGTCGCGCACCGAGATCGGCGAACTGGCCGAACCCGCGGCGCCCGGCCGCGGCGCGTCCTCGGCGATGCCGCAGAAACGCAACCCGGTGCTCGCCACGCTGATCGTGGCCGCGGCCCGGCAGGTCCCGGCGTATGCGCTGGTGCTGGCGCAGAGCATGCTGGCCGAGGACGAACGCCCGGCCGGCGCCTGGCACGCCGAGTGGCAGCCGCTGCGCGAGGCGCTGCGCCTGACCGGCGGCGCGGCCCACACCGCGGTCGAACTGGTCGAGGGCCTGACGGTGGACGCCGAGCGGATGCGGGCCAACGTCGACCTCAGCCAGGGCGCGATCGTGGCCGAACGCCTCGCCGCCACCCTGGCCCCGGTCCTGGGCAAACGCGCCGCCAAGAGCCTGCTGACCAGCGCAGCGTTCCAGTCCGCGGACACCGGCGCCACGCTCGGCCAGATCCTCGCCGCCCGCCCCGAACTGACCGGCCTGATCAGCGCGCAACAGCTGGCCGACCTGCTCGACCCGGCCCGCTACACCGGCGCCGCCGGACCCCTGGTCGACCGCGCGCTACGGCACTACCGGGCGCTCCTCACGGCCCCGCCGCGGGACCGGCCGGGGCGGTGGCCGGCACCGGACTGACCGGCGTCTGCGCGCAGGCCGAGGTGAAGGCCCAGTTCGCGAACGGCGCGTCCTCGAACAGCTGCAGGAACCGGAACGGCACCCACTCGCCGATCGGCAACCGCACGTCGTGGACGCGCCCGGACTCCGGGACCACCACGGCCGTCGCGTCGAGCTCCACCTCGCCGCCCTGGCACTGCGCGGACTGGTGCGCCGTGCACAGCTGGATCGGGATGAGGACCTCGACCGTGGTCGTGCCGCCGGGCGGGAGGGTGAAGCCCATCTTCTGCGGGGCGCCGGGCGCCTGGCCCGGGGGATCGACCGCGATCGAGCGCAGCTGCACCGGCCCGGGACTGTAGTTGTGCAGCGGGATCTGGAGCACGGTCTGCGTCCCGCCGAGGTTGTCGCAGCCGTTGCTCTGGCCGAGCGAGACGTTGTCCAGGGTGAGCCGCACACTGGCCTGGTCGGCCTGCGCGCCGGTCAGGCCGCGGTCCGACCAGGCCCGGTACCAGCCGCCGGCCCAGACCGCGAGGACCGCGACCAGGCCGAGCGCCACCCGGCGGCGCACCTTCGAGTCCAGCCACCGCCGCGGCTCGGCCGCCGCGCTCTCGATCTCGTCGGCGCCCTCCAGGTTCTCGGCGCCGCCGGATGGCTCAGTGTCCTGTATTGCGTCGCCGCTGTCAGTGCCCTGCTCTTCTCCGGACCCGTCGGCCCGCCCGTATCCCTGGTCAGTCATGGCAGGCCGGATCCTGGGGGTTCTTGGACAGGCTCTGCACCGTGGAGGTCTGATAGGAGCCGTCCATGGTCGCCATGTACAGCCCGATGGTCGGCGACGAGGCCTCCTGCCCGATCGCGTCGCAGATCTGCGCCAACGGGACGTCGGCCACGACGGTCGCCCCCGGCCCGATCACCTGCATCTCGGCGATATCCACACTCTGAAATCCGAACTCTGGGAGGTACCGCATCTGCTGGCCGGTCATGTTGTGCACGGTCACCTCGATCTCCTGGCCGCTCCCGGCTGCGGCGGCCGGGGCGTTCTGGAACGCGACCGTGAGCGGCGGCGGCAGGCCGCCGCACAGCTGCGAGGCGATGTAGAGGTCATCCTGCTTGGTCCCGGAGACGAGCTGCACCGTGCGGACCGGATCGCTCCCCGCGACCACCGGGATGCTCGCGGTCAGCGGCTGCACGGCGGTCCCGACCACCGAATCGGCGGGCTTGCTGTTGCACTCCAGGGTGACCTGCGCGGTCAGCGTCCCGGCCTGGCCCGGCGCGAGCACCCCGGTGCCGTCCGGGACGAGCGTGCCGTGGGAGATGTGCTGCCCGGACAGCGTGCCGGTGCGCAGGTGCAGCGTGGTCGACCCGTCGTTGACGACGTGCACGACCAGCGGCGTGGTCGGCGTGACCGACCACGCGGCGCCGGTCAGCCGGGCCATCTGGGCCTGGCCCGGCGCGGTGACCGGCTGGTTGCCGAAGCCCAGGTGGATCGGCGCGGTGCCCAGGCTCGCCGCGCCCTGCTTGGCCGCCGGCTCGGCCAGCGCCCCGGCGCCGAACCCGAGCAGCGCGATCCCGGCCGCCCAGGCCGCCACCCGCCAGGTCGCCCACCCCGGCCGGCGCCACCCGGCCCCGGACCCCGACCACTCGCCGTCGGCCAGCGCCTCGGCCCCGGTCGGCCCGCCCTCGGCGCCGACCTCTCCGTCGATCTCGATCTCGAGGCCGTGGAACTGCCCGCGCTGGAACTCGTCTTTCGCCACTCGGCTCCCTTGTTGCCGAACACTCACCAGCGAAGACGATACTGAAGATCCTCCGGTATGGATATGCCGGGCCCGGGTTCAGGCCCCGGCGCCGCCGTCGACCTGGAGCACCGCGCCGGTCACGAACGAGGCCCGGTCGCTGAGCAACCACGCGGCGGCCTCGGCGATCTCCTCCGGCTGCGCCCCGCGGCGCAGCGGCGTGCGCGCGGCCAGCCGTTCGACCAGCCCGGGGGACTGTTCCTCCCAGGTCCGGATCATCTCGGTCAGCGTGTTGCCGGGCGCGACCGCGTTCACCCGGATCCCCTCCGGGCCGTACGTGATCGCGGCGGACTGGGTCAGGCTGTTCACGGCCCGCTTCATCGCGCCGTAGACCGGCAACTCGGGATTGCCGCGCAGGCTGCCGATGCTGGAGTTGTTCACGATCGCCCCGGAACCGGCGGTGGCCCGGATCGCGGCGACCTCCGCGGCCATGGACAGCCACGGCCCGCGCAGGTTCACGGCGTAGACCGCGTCGAACTCCGCCTGCGGCGTCAGGTCCAGCGGCCCGGGCTGCTGGATCGCGGCGCCGTTGTTGAAGGCGACGTCCAACCGGCCGTGCAGCTGCACGACCCGGTCGACAGCGGCGCGGATGCTGTCGGCCTCGGCCAGGTCGCACACGACGTAGTCCGCGGTGCCGCCGGCCGCCCTGACCTGGTCGGTGACCGCTTTGAGCTGGGATTCGGTGCGGGCGGCGAGGACCACGACGGCCCCCTCCCGGGCGAACAGGCGCGCCGCCGCCGCGCCGATGCCGCGCCCGGCCCCGGAGATGAAGGCGACCTTGCCGGCCAGCAGGCCGGCGGTCGGGACGGTCGGCGTTTGTGGTGCGTCCGTGATCGGTGTCTCGTTCATGCTTCCGAGCCTGCGCCGGGCCGCCGGGACTATCCAGGCACGGGCGGTACCTGGATACACCCGGCCGCGAGCGCGCACACTGGAGGTATGGACAGACCGGAGTTGGCCGCGTTCCTGCGCAGCAGACGTGAACGGATCGCCCCGGCCGACGTGGGGCTCCCCGTCGGCCCGCGCCGCCGCACCCCGGGACTGCGCCGCGAGGAGGCGGCCCAGCTGGCGTTCATCTCGACCGAGTACTACACCCGGCTGGAACAGGCCCGCGGGCCGCGCCCCTCGCGGGAGGTGCTGGCCGGCCTGGCCCGCGCGCTGCGCCTGTCCGACGCCGAGCGCAACCACCTGCACCACCTGGCCGGAGCCCCGCCCGGACCGCCGCCGGGCCCGTGCCGCGAGGTCCGGCAGAGCATCCTCGACCTGCTCCAACGCCTGCCGCAGGCGGCCGCGATCGTGACCTCCGCGATGTACGAGGTGCTTGCCTGGAACGACCTGGCGGCGGCGTTGTTGGAGGACTTCTCGGCCGTGCCGAGGCAGGAACGCAACCTGTTGCGCCGCGCGTTCCTCGGACCGCACCCGCCTGAGCGTCGGCTGTATGGGGTGTCGGACTTGGAGGCGTTCACGCGCTCTGCCGCTCGCGATCTGCGGGCTACGGCGGCGCGGTATCCCGATGATCCGGGCGTGGCCGGACTCGTGGCCGACCTGCACGCGGGGAGCGCGGATTTCCGGCGGCTGTGGGACTCCCATGACGTGAGCACGGTCCCGACGCTGGTCAAGACGTTCCGGCACACGGTGGTCGGCCCGATCACGGTCAACTGCGACGTGCTGGACGTCAGAGACCTGGACCAGCGCGTCGTGATCTATACCGCCGCCCCGGGATCGCCGTCGGAGGCCGCGCTGCGCCTGCTCGCGGTCGTCGGCACGCAGCGGATGGACGTCGCCGGCTGAGCTCAGCCGCTGCTGCCGTCTTTGCTTCGACGGCTTTCGCGGCTGCGGTGAAACACCGACATGGCCCGGCGCATTGAGGCGGACAAGACCGACCTGGCCGTGGTCGCGAAGATCGCCCTGGACGGTGTCGCGGCCGGGGCCGCCGAGATCCTGGCCGACCAGGTCAGCCGCAACGTCCAGGCCGGACTGGCCGGCGGCGTCGCGGCGCTGTATCCCCAGTTCGCCTGACCGGGGCCGGCACTGACCGGACGACTGAATGAGTGTGCTTCCTCATCTGGGGAGCACCTCATCCGCAAGAGCGAACTTTCTTCATCCCCGCCGATTTCCCGCCCGGCGCCCTCAACGGTTTTGGTATAGCTAAGCGGCAATTATTCGCATCGGCGGCTCGCTGATGCGTCCTGCCGGAACGAATGTTGAGGAACCAGGTGAGCGCTGACATGCGTGCAAGCGGGAGTTGGTCATTCGGGCTCCGCCGGACTGCGGCCGGTGCGGTCGGCGTGCTGGGCGGCGGGCTGCTCGCGCTGGCCGGGCCGGTGGCGGGGGCCTGGGCGGAAACGGTCCACGCCGCATCCCCGCAGGTGCAGTCCCGCGCCGCCGACGCGGCGTGGGGGTGCGACTCGTTCGGCTACCTGTTCCAGTCCCCGGGCGGCGGCCCGGGCACGATCTACCAGGTCAACCTGGCGACCGGCGCATACACGGACTACGCCGCGACCGCCGACACCCTGAACGGGATCGGCTACAACACCACCGACAACTACATGTACGGCTGGGACAGCACCCGCGGCCAACTGGTCCGGGTCGGTGCGGACGGCTCGCTGACCCTGGAGGGCGTCCCGGCCGGGATGGCGTCGGCCGACGTGGCCGCGGGCTTCAACGTCGGGGACTTCGACGCCTCGGGCAACCTGTGGCTGGCCTCCAGCGGCGGCACGCTGCCGTGGTACGAGATCGACCTCGCGGCGGGCACCGCGTCGTACGGCGACATCGTCGCGCACGGGCACGAGACCGTCCCGGCCGCCGGGACCACGCTGCCGGCGGACTGGTCGTTCATCGGCGGCGACTTCTACGGCGTCGCCGCCACCTCCGGCGCCGCGGCCGCGCTGGTCGAGTTCGACCCGGCGACGGGCACGGACTCGGTGGCCGGGTCGCTGACCGGCGTGCCGGGGTCCGGCGGCTTCGGCGCGGCCTACACGGACGCGGCCGGGGACCTGTTCGCCTCGGACAACGGCAGCGGCGCGATCTACCGGATCAACGTCGGCACCCTGTCGACCCAGCTGGTCTCGCAGGGCCCGGCGGCCGGGAACAACGACGGCGCCCGGTGCCGGACCGCGCCGATCCCGACGATCCAGCTGGGCAAGGCGGCCACCGGGCTCGCGCAGGCCGCGGACCAGTTCACCGTGTCGATCACGGACTCGACCGGCACCGTGCTGACCTCGGCGACCACTCCGGCCGGGACCGCTCCGGCCGGCGGTTCCTCGGCCGTCGCGGGCACCACGGCCACGACCTCGCCGTGGCCGGTCACCCAGGGCGGGACCTACACGCTGTCCGAGGCCGTGGCCGCGGGCTCGCCCGATCCGCTCGCCGCCTACACCTCCGCGATCGCGTGTCAGGACACGACCACCGCTGCGGCGGTCACGCCCGGCGGCTCGGCGCCCAGCTGGACGCTGCCGGTGACCAGCACCGACGCCTATCAGTGCACGATCACCAACACGCCGGTGCCCGCGTCGCTGACCGTGACGAAGAGCGCGAACACGTCGACCGTGCACACGGTCGGCAACGTGATCGAGTACAGCTACCTGGTGACGAACACCGGCGCCCTGCCGCTGTCCGGCATCGCGGTGACCGACACCCAGGCAGCGCCCGCCTCGGCGCTGGACGCGGCCCCGGTCTGCCCGTCCGCGGCCCTGGCGGCCGGTGCGTCCGAGACGTGCACGGCCTCGTACACGGTGACCTCGGCCGACGCGAAGAACGGCAAGATCACCGACAGTGCGACGGCCGGTGCCAGCACGCAGTGGGGCGCCGCGGTCGTGTCGCAGCCCTCGGATTACGTCGTGACGTTCACGGCGTACCCGAACTGCCCGTGCCACGGGGGGCTGCCGCTCCTGCCGTGGCTGCTGTGCTTCGTGACCGAGTTGATCCACGTCGCGCTCTGAGAGTGAGTGCGGCCCGCGTCGAGTGCTGATTCGGCTCGGCGCGGGCTACAGCGGGAATGCCTCTACTACTTGGGTTTCCCGGAATTGCGGACTGATGAAGACCTCGCCGGGAGTGACGGCCAGCTCGGAAACGCTGACTGCCACCACGCCGGAGGAGAATCCGGCGGGAGCCCGGGTATCCACCGACCAGCCCGGTGGCGCAGTCCAACTCCAGTCGACGGCGCCCGAGGCCGGACTGATGTCAGCAATCTGTGAGGGCCCTGACTTGCATCGGTAGACGACCGTGGCGGATCGGCCGCCTGGCAGGAACGCGGCGGCAGGCGACAGTCCTGGAACAAAGGAGTTGCCGCCTGCGCACCCGGCGGGCGGGCGATCCGTCCAGAGCGTGGCGCCGCTGTCGGCGTTAGCGGCCGCAACTGCTGACGCCCGGATCCGGCCCTCGTGTCGATTCACAGCACTCCGACGCTCGCCCCACCGGCCCGGTTCCCGCACAAAAGGTGAACGCGGTGCCCCGGCCGGTCGGCCGGAACACCGCGTTCAGGTGTTCAGCTGGCTAACTGCTCAGCTCAACCCGACTCAGATCACTTGACGACCGACCACACGAACGTGGCCGATCCCGAAGCGCCCTTCGAATCGGTCGCCGTCACGGTCACCGTGTACGTCCCGAGCGTGCTGCCGGTACCCGACAGCGTGCCGTTGGACGCGATGGTGATCCCCGGCGGCAGCCCGGTCGCGGTGTAGCTGAGCGTCGCCGCGGTGTTGGAGTCCACGGCCTGCATGGCCCACGAGACCGCGGTGTTCTTCGGGCTGCTGTACCCGAACGGGTTGACCAGGCCGACCGTCTCCGCGCCCGGCACGCCCGAGTTCGGGGTGACGTTCGGGCTGACCGCGGTGTTGGCCAGCGACACGCCCGCGCTCGAGCTGCCCGCGGCGATCTGCCCGGTCAGGGTCTGGGCCAGGCTGGTCGAACCGGTCAGCGGACGGTTGGCCGAGGAGTCGCCGACCGAGATCCCGTAGGTCCCGGACTGCGCCACCCAGCCGTTCGCGCTGGTGGACCAGTCGGCCAGGTCGTGGATGGTCAGCGGGAAGCTGACCGTCGCGCTCTGGCCCGGGGTCAGCTGGACCCGGTCGAAGCCCTTGAGCTGGTTCGGCGGGTCCTGGCTGGCGGCCGGGTCCCCGACGTACATCTGGGCCACGTCAGCGCCCGCCACCGTGCCGGTGTTGGTGATCGTCGCGGTCACCGTGGCGTTGCCGCCGGCGTTGAACGCGCCGACACTCAGGTTCGAGAAGGCGAACTTCGTGTACGACAACCCGAATCCGAACGGGAACGCGGGCGTGATGTTCTGCGACTGGTACCAGCGGTACCCGATGTCCACGCCCTCGCTGTAGACCGGGCCGGTCGGGGTGCCCGGCCACTGCGCGGTGGTCTGCGCCGGGACCTGGCTCAGGCTGGCCGGGAAGGTCAGCGGCAGCTTGCCGGACGGGTCGACGGTGCCGAAGATCAGCGCGGCCGTGGCGGCGCCGGTCTCCCCTCCGCCGTACCAGTTCTCGAACACGCCCGCGACGTTGTTGAGCCAGGGCATGACGACCGGGGAGCCGCTGTTGATCACGACGACGGTGCGCGGGTTGGCCGCCGCCACGTCGTCGATCATCGTCTCGTCCGCGCTGGACAGGTCCAGCGTCTTCAGGTCGCTCTCCTCCCCCTCCGGCGCGCTCACGTACACGATCGCGTCGGTCGCGGCCTGGGCCGCGGCCACCGCCTGCGGGATGTCCGTGGTGCCGTTGTCGTCGCCGGCGGTGTACGTGACCTTCACGTTCGGGCCGACCGCGTTCTGGACCCCGGTCAGCGGCCAGACGGTGTTGTTGCTGTCCACACCGCCGCTGCCGCCGCCGGCCAGTTCCACTCCGGCGCCGCCGTCGGTGCCGATCACCGCGATCGAGCCGGTCATGTTCGGGTTCAGCGGCAGGATGCCGTTGTTCTTGAGCAGCACCGTGCCCTCCTCGCCCAGTTGCAGCGCGGTCTGCTGGTGCGCCGCGGTGGTCACGGTCGCCGACAGGGACCCGCTCGGGGCGTTGTCGAACATGCCGAACGCGAACATCTGGGTCAGGATCCGGGCCACCACCGAGTTCAGGGTGGCCTGGCTCAGGGTGCCGTTCGCCAGGTCGGCGGACACGCTGCCGGCGTCGGAGAACGGCATCGCCACGCTCATGCCGGCCTCGGCGTCGGCGACCGCGTTGCCCGCGGCGCCCCAGTCCGAGACCACGAAGCCGCCGGAGTCGGCCTGCTCGTCCAGCCCGTCCTGCAGCATGTCAGCGTTCGCACACGAGGAGAATCCGTTGACCACGGCGTAGGAACACATGAACGACGCCGGGGCCGCCTGCGCGATCGCGGTCTGGAAGGGCGCGAGGTAGAGCTCTTCCAGAGCCTGCTGGCCGACGATCTCGTTGTCGCCGCCGTTCGGGTACTGCTCCTGGTCGTAGGCGGCCACGTGCTTGACGTCGGTCATCACGCCCTGGTCCTGCATGCCGGTCACCTCGGCCGAGGTGATCTGGCCGGCCAGGTAGGGGTCTTCGCCGTAGGTCTCGTAGGTCCGGCCCCAGCGCGGGTCGCGCACCAGGTTCGTCGTCGGGCCGAGGGCCACGTTGGCGCCCTTGCCGGCGAACTCGGCGCCCTTGGCCGTGCCCTCCTGCTGGATCAGGGCCGGGTCCCAGGTCGCGGCGGCGTTCTCGCCGTCCGGGAACGCGGTCACCCCGCCGTTGCCGTCACCCACGCCGGACGGGCCGTCCTCCATGTTCAGCGAGGGCATGCACAGGTTCGGGATGCCCGCGACCTGGCCGATGTACCCCGAGGTGCCGTCGCCGGAGGCCAGGGTGACCTCTTCGGTCTGGTCCATGGTGTTCAGGACCTGCTGGACGCGCTGGGCGACCGGCGCGGTGGAGTTGACCCACGAGCACACCCCGTTGCCGCCGTTGCCGTTGCCGCCGGTGACCGGGGCCACCGTGGTCAGGCCGTAGACGTCGAACTCGAAGATCGAGTAGCCGAACTGGGTGCCGCGGGCGGTGCCGTACATCCGGATGTAGCGGTCGGTCTGCGAGGTGGCGAAGGTCAGAGTGCCGCCGGTGCCGGTGGTGGTGGAGTAGACGGTCGTCCAGGTCGCGTTGTCGTTGGACACCTGGATCTGGTAGGCCGAGGCGTACGCGGCCTCCCACAGGACGCTGACGCTGCAGATCTGCTGCGGCGAACCGAGGTCCACGTCCAGCCACTGCGGGTCGGTCGCGGCGCTGGACCAGCGCGAGCCGGGGTCGCCGTCGGTCGCGTCGGCGGCCGGGTAGTCGGTGGCGTCCTGGGTGGAGGAGGCAGTGGTCGGCTGGTCCAGGGCGATGTCCTGGGTGCCGCAGTACTCGGTCGGGTTGCCCGGGGGCGGCGGGGGCGGGGGCGGAGTGGTGCCGCCGCCGGAGGTGATGGCGAAGTAGTGGAAGTTGAAGCCGTTGGAGTCCTGGTCGACCGTGAGCGTCTGCGTCCCGGCCGCGAGGGTCGCGCTGGCGGTGACGGTGGTCCAGGTCTCGTAGCCGCCGGTGTTCGGGATGGCGACCGAGCCGGTCAGGTTGGTGCCGGCGGCGTTGGCGATGTGCAGCGCGTCGGTGATCCCGTACGGCGAGGCGACCCGGAGGCTGACCGTGTAGATCCCGGCCGTGGCCACGTTCACCGTGTACTTGAACCACTGGCCCGGGTTGGTCCAGCCGAGGTCGTAAGCGCCGCCGGGCAGGCTGGTGTCCTGCGTGTCCGCGGTGGTCTCCAGGTCCACGCCGTCCGACCGGTAGCTGTTGGCCGACCCGTTGCTGGACGTGACGCTGTAGCCCACGCCCTGGCCGCCGGTGTCGTAGTTGGCCACCTGTAGGGTGCCGGGCACCGCGGCGGGACTGCCGCCGAAGGGGCTGCCGCCTCCGCCGGGCGGCGGGCTGCCGCCGCCGGTGCCGCCGGTGAAGGTCATGTAGTGGAAGTTGAAGCCGTTGGAGTCCTGGTCGAAGGTCAGTGTCTGCTGACCGGCCGGCAGGGTCACGCTGGCGGTGACGGTGGTCCAGGTCTCGTAGCCGCCGGTGTTCGGGATGGCGACCGCGCCGGAGAGGTTGGTGCCGGCGGCGTTGGCCACGTGCAGCGCGTCGGTGAGCCCGTACGGCGAGGCGACCCGGAAGGCGATGCTGTAGTTGCCCGCGGTGGCCACGTTGACGGTGTACTTGAACCACTGTCCTGCGGTGGTCCAGCCGATGTCGTACGCGCCGCCGGCGAGGGTGGTGTCCTGCGTGTCGGCGGTGGTCTCCAGATCGATCCCGTCCGCGCGGTAGCTGTTGGCCGAGCCGTTG